>JAHLWR010000003.1 GCA_019057815.1 Candidatus Heimdallarchaeota archaeon | reverse complement strand
GACTCTCCATTTACCCTCAAGTGTAACCCATGTCTGTTGAGTTAACAATTTCTGTAAATTATTAGAAAAAGATTTTTAGAACACTAATTGTTGTCAATGATAATGAAGTTATCAGACATGGTTACCGATGTCTTAATTGTGGGAGCTGGCCCAGCAGGATTAAGTTTAGCTATTAATCTCGGTAAAAGGAATATTCCTTCCATTCTTATTGATCAGAAACCTAAAAAGGAAATAGGTTACAAACCGTGTGGTGATCTTCTTGCACCTGCTTCTACAAGAAGGCTTTTTGAGCTCTCAGGTATAAATCGACCAAGAGGAGAAGAAATAGCTCAAAATCTTGATACTGCTTATTTTCGACCCTCTGAGAACTTTGAATTTCAGTTCCCTTTTCCATCCTTGGCTATTGACAGGTTAAAATATGGACAAAGACTTCTTAAATCACTAGTAGATTATCCTTGGATTAAGGTCTATAGCAAGTATAAGGTAGTTGAAACACTAATTAAAAATGATAAAGTTATAGGCTGTAAAATCCGAAAATCTGATGGTAATCATGTTAATATATATGCTAATATCGTTGCAGATTGTTCAGGCGTTATAGGAATTGTAAGAAGAAATCTTAATCCTAAAGTTACCTCTAAAATACCTAATAAAATCCAAAAACATGAAACCATCATTTCTTATCGTGAAATAATTAAAACTAAAACAAAACACCGATTTCAAAAGCAGATGAGAATCGAGGCTCGCGATGAACTTCCCCCTCCGGGATATTTTTGGATATTTTCTAAGGGAATTGATACACTCAATGTTGGCACGGGGTGGCTTATAAATGATCAAAATAAGCATATTAATGTTAAGGAAGCTCTTATTAAATTGAGGAAGAAATTCTTTCCAGATGCTGAAGTAATTGATGGTGCTGGTGATACACTTACTGGGAGACTTCCTTTGTATTCAATGGTTGCCAATGGTTTTATCACCTGTGGTGATGCTGCAGCTTTAGTTAATCCTATCAGTGGTGAAGGTCACGGTCCTGCTTTATTAAGTGCTTTTTATGCATCGATTGTAATTGAAAAAGCAATTAGGGAACAGCGATCAGATGAGCGAGCTTTGTGGGAATATAACATTACAATTTGGAATTTATATGGTTATGATGGGGGGTTAGGTGTAGCAGTGCAAAAGCTCCTTAATGCTATACCTTTCAGTGAATTTGCTTTTCTTTTCGAAAAAGGAATAATTACACAAAAGGATGTAGATGCAATAATGGATTCTTATGATGCTAAAATCCCTGTTTTTGGAAAAGCAATAAAACTTCTTCAAAGACCAAAGATGTTAATTAAAGTTATAAAAACGCTATATCTTGCGGAAAGAATCAAAAAATTAGCTCAAAAATACCCAGAAGACCCTGATTATTTTGCTAAATGGCAAAAGAAAATAATGAGACTGGAAAAGAAGAAAATATAGAAAAATTGATCGTGCATCTAACCTGATACTACACGACCATCTGTGATATGAATGATTCTATCACACATCTTTGCCATTTGCAAATCATGCGTAACGAAAAGAACACCCATATTCTTTTCTCTAGCAAATTTTTGGATTAATTCGACAACTATAAGTCCTGTTTGCGAATCAAGGTCTCCTGTTGGCTCATCTGCAAAAAGAATTGATGGGTCGTTAATCATCGATCTAGCTATAGTTACTCTCTGCATTTGTCCTCCAGATAGTTTTATTGGAAATTGGTTTTTATATTCTTCAATTCCCACTTCTACTAACAAATTTATTGCTCTTTTCATGACTTTTGATTGAGGTTGACCAATCATGAGTGCAGGTAACATAACATTTTCCAGTACTGTAAGTTGAGGAATCAAGTTGTAATATTGAAAGATGAACCCCATGTTTTTTCTTCTGAATGACGATATTTCTCTGTCAGAAAGTTTGTTAATGTTTTTGCCCAAAATGAAGACCCCTCCTCTTTCAGGAGTATCTAGACCTGAGAGCAAGTTAAGAAGAGTAGTCTTACCACTTCCTGAGGGTCCAAGTATTGCGACCATCTCCCCTTTCTTTAATTCTATATCTGAACCTCTTAAAGCATAAATAGTAGAACCGAATAAACGATAAGTTTTGAAAAGAGCAATTCCTTTCAAAATAACATCGTCGTGAACTTCTATCTCTGTTTCATCTTCGTATCTAACCTCATGTGGAATTGATTGGAAAAAGGCTACATCTCTGAACTTATCCGAGAAAAACTTCATCACTTGAATATCAGATTGAATCCATGAAAAACTGTGTATTAATTTGGAAACGTCACCTGTTTTCCTATCTGGAACATCATGACAGCAATTTATAAGCTCTAGAAGGTTTTGATAAGATAATTTTACTGTTTGCTGAAGTTGATTTAGCCATACAATGTAATCTGTACATTCCGCATCTAAATTTATCTTGGTCAGATAATTTCTTAACTCATCAAGCTCTAATTCTTCAACCTGTTTTGACAAATCATTTTTTATTTCATTAATTCTATTGACTTGTTTTAGAAGATCAGAGAGAATTTGTTGTGTTGTTGATAATAAACCAAATGTTACTCTTAATGATCTCCACAATTGTTTGTTGACATTTTTAACTAATCTCTTTTTTTCACTTTCATCTCTAAATAAAAGAGTCAAGGTATCAATGGAGTGCTCGAAAGACCCTACTATCCAAGAAAGGTTTGACACGCACATTTTAGAGAATTGAATTATTGTCAGATTTTCTAATAGAGCTCTTAGTTGAAATTCTTTATTCACAAGCTCTCTTTTTTCTATTTTTAGAGAAAAATCATCAGGGAAAGAAATTAAATCTGGTTCGTTATCAGGATATTCCCACAAAATAACAAAACTGTTCAGTAAGACATTATTAACGTGAACCATTGCTCTTTGTTTAATTTCTTCTGACCTTCTAACTATTTCAAGTTCTAACTCCTCTGAATTTGGTGATTCAGATGATTTAACTAGATTTGAGAGGATTTTAGAGATATCTTTGATTTCAATATTTTTACTGATTTGTACTTTATACCTACTACTTTCTTTTAGACTATATTTAAGAATAAAACCTTTTATTTGATATTCAATTTCTTCTCGTTGTTTCGTAGATGCAACTTTGTGATATGGTATTGAAGATGTAATGAATATGAACGTATTGACTTCTTTATATTCAAAATTTGAAACCTTTATTGTTCGTAAAAAGTATCTTTTAAGCTTTCGTATGTGTTTATCTAGTGATTCTCGATTTAGTTTATTGATCAAAAATCCCATTGACAACCCTACATCAGGTAGATTTTTCTTTTCTTTATCATATAGAATTTGAGACATCTAATCACCTAAAATCCTTAATCTACTATTTCGCCATCGACTATTCTAATGATTCTATGGCAGAATTGAGCTATATGTTCAGAATGTGTAACTATGATGAACGTTTGTTTATAATTTTCATTAATTGAAACAAAAAGGTTCATAATGTCAGTAGCTGTTGAATTATCTAAATCTCCTGTTGGCTCATCCCCAAGTATAATTGCTGGATTCATCAACAAAGCTCTAGAAACTGCAACTCTTTGCTGTTCTCCACCACTTAGTTCTCCAGGGAGTTGATTCAATTTATCTCCTAAACCCATTTGTCTTAACATCATTTTAGCTTCTTCTTCAGCTTCAAACCTAGTTGTTTTTGTTAGAAAGAGTGGAAGAACTGTATTCTCTAGTGCAGAAAGGAACTCGAAAAGATTGAACAGCTGAAAAATATATCCTATATTAAATAATCTGAAGTTTGTCATTTCCTCATCAGTTAATTTAGATATATCATTGCCAGCAACGAAGATTTCTCCTTCTGTTTGTAAATCGATTCCACCAATAAGATTTAGAAGAGTCGTTTTGCCGCAACCTGAGGGGCCCATAATAGCGACCATCTCACCTTTTCGTATTTTGATGTCAATACCCTTTAGAGCATGGACTGCCATCTCTGTTCCTTGGGCATAGATTTTGTGAAGGTTTTTTGTTATTAGTGCGTATTCTTCTTCCATTCTTATCAACCCACGTACCTGAGAGCCTCTGCTGGTGTTATTCTACTTGCTCTAATCCCCGGTATTATCGAAGCTACAAGCGCTACACCAATCATTATACCAGTATAGATTAAAACCCTTGTTAGAGGTATGACAACGCTCCAATCGTACAATCTAGCAAATGACCAACCTAATACTATTCCATTTACCAGACCCATGAAAAGACCCAATCCTGCAAGTATGAATAATTCTAGCATGATGGACTCTATAATCTGCCTTTTCTTGTATCCAATCGCTCTCATCATACCTATTTCTCTTCTTCTTTCTGAAACATTCCTCACGGCAATTATTATCATCCCCATTGCTCCAACAACTAGACCAAATCCAACAAAATATTGCATAAAATCGAAAGTCTTTACTTGGAATTCGACTGTTTCAAGCATTACATCCCACACAGAATGAGCAGTAGCTGCAACTCTTTGCCCAGATTGTCTTATTATTGAAGTGTTAGCGTTGAAGAAATATTCAATATCTTGAGCAATCTGATGATTTCGCCCTTCTCTGAAATCTTCACTAGTTTTAAATAGATATTGATTTGGAGCTGGTACTATTAGAGAAAAAGGCAGAATGTTATAAACATCAGGAGTTGCAATATATTTTGGAAGCATGCTAGTCAAACTGAAAGGATATTGCAGCATTAATGCAAGCACTATAAATTCTTGCCATCCAAACAATGTAGAAATGAAAATTGTTTCTCCTGGAGTTATAAAGGGAAGTGTAGAGATTATAGTGAGTAATCCATCTTCATTATCGATGTAGCCTTCTCTATTTACACGATCTCTAGAATAGAATATATCCCATATTTTATGACTATATTCTCTCTGATATTCTTGGGATCCGTCAGGTTTATACTCTGCATTAAACTGCTTGATCGAGTTTGAGAATATGAAATCGAAAACGTAATCATCCCCGTCTTTAAAAGTATCATTTTCTACAAGATCAAAACCTGAAGGTATCATAAATGCACTCTCGTTTCCTACCGGATCCAAATCACTAGTGAAGGCTATTGCGGATTTTATTCCTTGAACTTTTGTTATAGAATCATCTACTTGAAGAAGTTCCGATTCTACATCGATTCCAGAAATGTTTGATACAGGAATATCGAGTTGTGCGTAAATAGCTCCTCCTCCACTGTAGAATTCTACAGAATCAAGAGTATTAACTTTGAAAGTTTGTTGATAAACACTAGCAAAAATATTCATTGTTAGAACAAGAGTGAATATTCCAAAAGTAAGAGTACTTCTCATTGTTCTGGCAGTCATATATTTGCTTGCTACAAGGGAAACAGCTTTTTTCAACCTTGTCCGATAAAAAATTGTTCTTATGAAATTAGTCACAGCTCTCAAATTCACTCCAACAAATAGGATGGTGGAAAGAGCTAATAAAACAACAAGGGTAATCAGAATTTTGCTGCTCTCGGCTAAGTCGTTAAGTAATGGAAGAGTAGCCATTAACATAACTATTGTTAATCCAATCAGAGAAAGACCTAGAAAATTCCCTAAGATTTTCTTTGAGAATAAATAACCAAATAGGATACTCAATCCTATTAAGAAAGCACCTGTAGCACCCAAGAAAATCCATTGTTCAACTGATGAATCCCATCCTGCTGAAGTAAAATAGGAATCTTGCACAATTGATTGAGTTACAAATGTTGTAATTCCTCCAACTACCAATGTTAATCCTAAAGGTAATGAAAATGTTCCAGCTCTTTTTGTTGGGACTTTCTTTATTCCTCTGATTACTTCTATAACATCAACTCTACTTGCTCTTATAGCAGGTAATAACCCCGATGTTAACGATAATATTAAACCAACTACAAGGGAATACGTAACAGAAGCAATTGTGACAATAGGTCTCAACTGAATAGATACATCAAAGAAAGTTTTACCTATTTGCCACACTAAGAACATTGACATTCCATATCCCCCACCAATCCCTGCTATTGACCCCACAACTCCTGCAATAGTTGATTCCATCAAAAATAGTTTAATAATTTCTCTTCGTTTTGAGCCTATTGCTCTTAAAATTCCAAGCTGTTGTAATCGATCTTCTACTTGAATTAATTGAATATTTACGATTAATAATACACCGGAAAAAATTATTAAAGCTCCAAAGAGATTAAAGGCTACCAAAACATCATTCAAAATATCTTCTGATGCATCTAAAGCTGTGGCTCTTATAGCTATAATAATTATTCCAGGTTCTTTAGGAGCTAATAATTCATTAAGAATGTCTTCAGCTGCATAAGCTTCTTCACTGGAGATAGGATTTTCGATGTGATCAGCACTAAGAGCTATATTGATTTCTGTACATTGTGATTCGTTTAATCCAGTAATTTCTCTTAAATGGTCTATCTTTGTCCATAAGTTTCGATTACCACCTTCTCTTCCTTTTCCTTCGTTTTTAACTATCCCTTTTATTGTCATATTATAGTCTGTATAATAAAACAGGTCCTCGAAAGAAGTTGCACTTAT
This sequence comes from Candidatus Heimdallarchaeota archaeon, assembly GCA_019057815.1. Classification (GTDB taxonomy): domain Archaea; phylum Asgardarchaeota; class Heimdallarchaeia; order Heimdallarchaeales; family Heimdallarchaeaceae; genus 18H4-34. Next base: position 221,994 of record JAHLWR010000003.1, on the reverse strand, counting down.
ATTTATAACAGGAAGAACAACCAACAACTCCTTCCCTACTACTTGTGTCGTCTCTTCTGAAAAGATATCATTAATTATTCTATTAGATATTAAAATAGAATTATTATCTTGCAAAAGGAGGTTTAATCGATCCTGAGAATAGATTGTCCCATTTTCATCATATAAATCTCCAAAGACTTCGTCTTCATTAAAATCAAAACCTACAAAGGGAACTCTTTGTTCAATTTGTCCCTCTTCTTCATTATAGACAGTGATGAATTGTCTTACACGGGCATTCATAGCAGAGACATTAATTCCCGAGTTTTCAATCTCATAAATTAAATCTGTATAATTATCGAGAGCGAGAGGCATTTTAGTTATGATGATGTCATTCTCACCTAGAGCTTCAAGAAAGAAATCTGTGGCTGTACTACCGAAACTAGTTATCGTTATTTGTACACCCATCATTAAGCTAACGCCTAGCGTAATGGCAATAATTGTCCCTATATTCTTCCCCATTCTTCTTTTGAAGGTTTTACGGACTAAGTAATTAATATAGCTCATTTGAAATATTTCCAGAAAATGTTAATCACTTACGAAATATATGTTGATATTGATTATTAAAAACAATCCGTTTAGACTAGATTTTGCAGCTGTAGACTATCCTCACACTATGTTTTTATATTTTATTGAACTTTATTTCTTGTGGAGCAGTTTAAGATATCAATTATTGGTAATCCAGGAGTAGGTAAAACTCAGATACTAAAAACGCTTTGCGGAAAAACAATATCTGAGGAATATGGACAAAATATCGCTTCTAAAGAACTGTATCTTGGGAAAAAGAAAGTTCAAGTTACTTTGTGGGATCTCCCTGCTCAACAAAGATTTGAATCTGTAAGAAAAGTCTATTATAAAGGGAGTAGTACTATAATTATTGTTTTTGATCTAACTCGGCGGACGACATTCACAGACCTGTGGAAGTGGGTAAAAGAAGTAGCCGATTCCTTGAAATACATTCCCTATATTGTTTTTCTCGGAACTAAGAAAAACATGGTAGACTTCCATGAAATTAGTGAAGAGGAAATTCAAGCTATTTCAAAAAAATTCGATATAGACTATTTTCTTGTTTCTGCTAATAATGCAGATGAATTAGAAAAGATGTTTATCAGCCACCTTACGAGATATTTGAGTACTGTTTTATGAAGGTTTCTTAGTTTTTTTCCTATGGTTAGCCAAATAAAGGAAATACTAATGTTATAAATAATGGAAAACCTATTTTTGCTCTTATTTTGTCTTTATTAAGATATCTCAATACTATTAACTTTAAACGCTAGTTGGTATAGTATCAGAACTAAAGCATTTTTCTTTGTTAATAATTATTTCATTAAGATCGGATAAAATAACTTTTTTCCCATTTCCATCCAAAAGCACAGCTCTATATTCCCATAGTACATCAAGAGTATCAGATTCATTTACACAATGACTCAAAAAGTATTCCAAATCATCTCTGGTAGAGATTTTATAATTGGCTAAACCGACAGTTACTCCTTTGACTTTATGTTCAATCTCGAAAATTAATTCCCATAACATAGTTAGTTAATACCTCCTGAAATTGATAAATCCTCTATATCCTTATTCTCTTCAAATCTAATATCCTCAAATAGTTCTATCTCTTGAAAATTCTTGTAGTGGAAAGATTCCAATCTATAAGTAGAAAAAAACCTAAAAGAATTAACATTGCAGTAAAGCAAGACAACCATTTTTGGAAGAATAATTTTAGTAATTACAGGAATAAGGATAGTGATGATGAAAGAGTAGAGAAAGATTAAGAGAGTTAAGAAAACGATGAAGATATTGAAAACAAGGGAATAAGAAGAATTATCAGAAGAATCAGTAAAGGAAAGAATAGAAGCAATAATAGAAAGAATAGTGAAAAAGATAAAGATGACCTTTTCTAGAATACTGACTGTTACTGAATATTGACGTTCTAAGAGTTCTTCCATCATGAAATAGTCCTCCTGTAATTTTATACTTTCTTTTTGGGTTTTTCGAAGATAGGAAGATATTAGAACGGATGGGAGTACTTAGTCATTCTCAAATTGATATATAAACTCGAAAAATATTTTAGTTAGGATTATTATCAGAAGAATTGGTTGCACAAAATATATATTCGATAAAGAGTTTAATTAAGTGTGATTTAATGAGAAAGAAAACAATAATAATTCTACTAATACTAACATTGACAATCTACGCATTGAATATCAATGTACAAAGTGTTGTAGAAGAGAATGATTATAGACCTAATTCATTAGAGTTGATTCCGCATGATCCAATTGAAATAACAAGTGATAGCGATTTTGAGGTTTTTCCAGGAACAGGAACAGAAATAGATCCCTATGTCATTGAAGGATATAATATTACAACAACGAGTACAAGGGGTATTTCTATTAGAGGTACAACTAAATATTTTACTATTCGTAATTGCTATGTTGACGCAGAGGAAAATGGTATTCATATCTATTAAGCTGATGGAACAGCAACCATCATTAACAACACTTGCAGCAACAACAACAGGTTCGGCATCAATCTTGAGTCTTCTGGCAGTTCTACTGTTACCAACAACACGTGCAATAATAGCCACTATGGCGTCTGGCTTGAGTCTTCTGGCAGTTCTACCGTTGCAAACAATACCTGCAGCAATAACTACTGGGGTATTTTTCTTTCCTCTTCTGGTAGTTCTACTGTGGTCAACAACACGTGCAATAATAACACCTATGGCATCCATCTTTTGTTTTCTGGTAGTTCGACTATTGCCAACAACACTTGCAGCGACAATAACTGGGAAGGTATCTATCTTGAGTCTTCTGTTAGTTCTACTGTGGTTAACAACACATGCAACAACAACAACTGGTACGGCATCAGGGTTTACTCTTCTAGTAGATCAGCAGTGTTTAACAACACGTGCAACAATAACAAATATGGCATCTCGCTTGAGGATTTTGGTAGTTCTACTGTGGATAACAACACGTGCAACAACAATTACGATGGCATCTGGCTGATCTCTTCTGCTTTTTGTGTCATTACTTACAATCTTCTACAAGAAAATGAAAGATATGGAGTATACCTAAGTTCCAGTTCTGATAATAATCTTATTCACCATAATACCTTTGTAGACAATAATCTGGGAGGAACTTCACAAGCTTGTGATAATGGCACTAGCAACTTTTGGTATGACCCTGAGGTAAAAGAAGGCAATTACTGGTCCGATTGGTCAGGGAGAGGTGATTATTATATTGATGGCTCTGCATGTCCAGAAGATCGATACCCTCTCGATGAACCTGCTGAATATTCTACAGATGAAAATCAATTAAACTTCACATTTACTCTTCTAATGTTAGTAGTTACCTTATTACTCACAAGGACAATCTCAAAGAAGAAAAAGAAATAATGGAACAGCTGTTAGAAACAACATAGAACAGAAGCAATAAGAAGCACTAAAACCTTCAATTCTTCCTTTTTTCATCCTTTATATATGAGACAATAGATATATAAGTGAACTAAACCTAAAGTATATTACTTTTCTTTTACTCTTAACCCAATAATTAAAGAATAGAATCAGTGAAAAGTATGCAAAGAGTTATTGGGAAAGAAGGGTTAGATCAGAAAGAAAAAGAAGTTTTGGTTGATTTCTCACTGGACTATTTCTATCAGGAACTAGAAAAAGTGATAGATGTCAGAAAATTAAGAATTATGGTCAAATCTCTGCATAGAAAAGTTTCCAATACTAAAGACAAAGCCTTTATACCTCTTATCGAGAGAGTTCTTGAAAAAAGTTTAGAAATAGAAGATAACTTTTCTCTCTTCTATCTTTATGATCTTGAATTCGACCTTATTTGGTTAAATCCTAAAAATGTTCAAAAATCTTCAGAATTATTGGATAAGATGGTTATTCTAGCTAACAAACTCAACAGTAGGGTTTTCTTGGCTTCAACCTTTGGTTCTAAATCCTGTTTAGTGAGGTTAATAGACGACGATAAAGGTTCTAGACACTATTTGAATGAAGCTCAAAAGATAATTGAATCTCTTTCTTCACTTGTAAAGGGTTATTTCTATTACAAGACTTTATACATCTTGATAGCAGCAGATAAATTCATAGACAATCTTGAAAAATCAGAAAAATACGTCTGTGAATGTATAGATTATTTCAGAAAGGCAGGATATTATTTTGCAACAGTTAAAAGCATGGGAAGGTTGCTCAGTGTCTATTTAAGTAAAAGCTTCAACAAACCCCAATATCATGATAAGATGCGCGAACTTATGCAAATAATCGAAAATGACCGAGAGTTAATCAAGAAGGTCGATAAATGTAAGGAAGTATGGATCTTACATACACTAGCTAAGGGAGCGGTTTTCCTTAACGAGTATTATAGAGCTGCAGTATACTTCAAGAAAGTATTAGAAGTTTTGTGGAAAGAGAAAAAACAAGATACACTCAACTACTAAGTGAAAAAAAGGATGAGTGATGCTTAAGGGTGTAATCTGTGCGTATCTCTTGGAATCATTATAGCTTCACGAATATTGCCTAGATTCAAGAGTTTCATGATAAGTCTTGCTGGACCAAAACCAAATCCTCCGTGAGGTGGGCATCCATATTTAAAGAAATTGAGATAGAATGTTAGTGGTTCGATTTCTAGTTCTTTTTCTTTTGCTTGCATAACTAGTGTTTCATAATTGTGTTCTCTTAAGGCACCAGTTGTTGTCTCCGCACCTTTGTATAATAAATCAAAGCTTAATGTTAACTCTGCGTTATCTTCTGATTTCATATGATAGAATGGACGTTGAGTAAAGTAATAATGTGTAACAAATAAGTAATCACTATTATATTTCTCCAAAGCTACTTCTCCCAGCAGTTTTTCTCCTTGTGTTCCTATATCATCGCCTTTTTCTAATTCTAGACCTTTTTCTTTGAGTATTTCATATGCTTGATCCATAGTTATTCTGGGTATTGGCTGTGGAGGTATACCTATTTCCACATCAAATAGTTCCTTGACCTTATCATTCCATTTTTCTTTAAGTTTGGTAAGAGCATAAACTAACATAGATTCTTGAAAGTTTATCAATTCACTTAATGATGGCCAGTAAGCTACTTCTACATCAAGAGAGATAAATTCTGTAACATGTCTTGCTGTAAAAGATTTTTCAGCTCTGAACACAGGTGCAATTTCGTATACTTTCTCAAAACCTGAGGAAATCGCCATTTGTTTATATAATTGCGGTGATTGAGCAAGGAAAGCTTTTTTGTCAAAATATTTTACCTCAAAAACTTCCGCACCACCTTCAGAAGGGATTCCTATTAGTTTTGAAGTATTTATTTCAATCAATCCCTCTTTTTCGAAAAATTCACGAGAGTATTTTAGAAAATCCGATGAAATCATGAATATTGTCTGATTACGTTTGTTTCTTAAATCTAGATGTCTCCAATCTAATCTAGTAGATAAATCTGGGTGTGTGTCACCAGAAATATCAGAAGGAAGAGCAGGTTCGCTTCTACTTAAGATATGAAATTCTTTAATTTTAACTTCTACTCCTCTTTTACTTTTCTCGCTTTTGCTAATAATTCCTTTTACACAAATTACACTTTGAGACGTTATTTCATCTGCTAACTCGAGATAATTTTCTTCTATTTCTCCTCTTTTCGCTATGAGCTGGACATCACCATCTCGATCTTCAAGAATAATAAATTTCAGATTCTTACCAACATTTCGAATGTTTGTAACAAAACCACACAAGACAATTTCTTGTCCATCATTGTCAGGAGTTACTTTACGTGTCATCTGACGCATAGTCAAAAGTTCCTCAAGTTTCATAGGTTCATCTTTGATAATGAGCATATATATTTATCTTTTAATGAATGAATAAACCTAGTAACTCCGTTTTCAAATTAGGAAATTTACCTTTTCTCTTGCAATATATAATAATATCAATTAAATGAAATAGAAATTAGAAATGCTTTTTCAAGAATTCTCTCACTTCTTTAGATTCTAAAGTTCTCTGGTCAATATTTTCTATAATTTTATCTATTGAGCCTGCATGTTCAAAAATTATTTCTTTTTCTGTCTCTCCATAAAGATCAACTAGAGCGACTATAACTGCAAGAGGATTCCTAATACTATCCACCAGTATCGCAAACTGCTCGATGTTTTTATCTATTTGTTCAAAAGCTTTTCTCATTTCTTCTATCATTTGATTTCTTTCAGTTATATCTTCCCCTGAACTTAGAGTTCCTATTATTTTGTTTGTTTTGTCTCTTATTAATGTATTATGCCAAGCTATAGTTTTTTCTTTTCCACCGCTTGTTACTATTACATTTTCGTGAGATTCAGCGATTTCTATGACTCCTCTCATCAAATGTCGATGGACAATTTTAATTTCTTCTCGTATTTCAGCTGGAAGAAATGTATCGAACCAATTTTTTCCCACAATATCTTCTTCTTTAGCTTCTAGAATTTCACAACCTTTAGAATTAATAAGCTGAATGATTTCATTCTCGTCAATTAATAATAACATAACTCCTGCTGTATCTAGATACATCTGAGCATTGTCTCTTTCTTCAATAATAGATTCTTCAGCTTTTTTATGCTCATCAATGTTTTGAAGAGTAGTGATATACATTTTCTCTCTAGTTGATGTTGGTTCGGCTACTGAACTAAGTAAACCCCAAAACATGTTTCCATTTTTTCCTTTCATTTGACTTTCAAAATTCCTTACTTCTCCTTTTTTCTCAAGTTGTTCAACAAAAGCATCTCTGTAGTCCGAGCTGAAGTAAAAATCTTGTGCTTTATTCAGTAAGAAACTCTCTTTAGAATCATCACCTAAAATCTTCCACATTGCTGTATTGGAATCATAGATATTACCTTGTTGGTCAGAAATTACAATTCCGATAGGAACACTTTCCAACATATGTTTATACCTCTCTTCTGACTCCTTTATTTTTTCCTCAGCTTTCTTCTTTTCAGAAATATCTATAACAACTTCAATTACTTTATCAATAGTACCATCAGGATTTAGAAAAGGCGCAGATATAATTGTATAATCTCTTCCATCTACTCCTTTTAATTCACCTCTGTATATCTCATTCGTTTCTATAGCTTTAATCATGGGACAGAAGTCACAGGGTTCTGAAAGACCCCTATATTCTTGAAAACATATTTTTCCTGTTAAATCGCCATATTTTTCTGTTAAAAATTGATTTTGGAAAAGTACTTCATATTTTGTATTAAATATATTAATACCAATATCTACCTTGGATAAGGTTTCAATAAGAATTCGAAGTTTATCTTTCTCTGATATTAACTCTTGTTTAATTCTCTTCATCAAAGGATTTTTAAGCTCATTGTTACCATTCATCATTGAAAATAATCTTTTGATTTGATATATATGTTCTCTGGTTCAATAAAGAGATTATTTGTTTTTTGATTACTGAATCAAGAAAACAATTAGTTATTTTTATTTTATTTAATTATATTTCATAGACTATGTATTACAAATAGCTATATTCTTCAAAAGATTCTACATTTGCTCCAGTTTAAACAGATATTAACACATTTTTAGTTAAACTCTATTACACAAATATTTTTTTGTTTTCTTTAAAAGAGTCTTTTTTCTCATTGGTTTTTGTATTACTTCTTTTGCGCCAGCTTCTAATATTGTTTCTGCTTTTGACGCATAGGCCGTTATTGCCAATATTTTTGCACATGGATCTATATTTATTATCTCTTTTGTTGCATCAATGCCATCCATAACAGGCATGAGAATGTCCATTAGAACAAGATCTGGTTTTGTAGCTTTGAACATCCCAACAGCTTCAGAACCATTTCTAGCCTCTAATGTAATATATTCAGCTAACATTATTTTTAGTAGATAACGCAAATCGTTATTGTCATCTACAATAAGTATTTTCTTCATTTGAACCCCAACTATTATTATATTCTATCTTTCCTCTCCCTTTTATAGCTTTTTAAACTTACAATAGAATTAAAGTATAACTTAGTTATTAAAAATACTGTAAATATGGATTGAGAGATATTATTACAAAATATCTACGCTTGCTTATCTTTTGATTTCGTTAATTTTCTTTCTTAATAATGTGGTTAAATGGTATAGTAGAAGAAGAAAGTGAATTAGGTTCCATTATTTTAGTAATTATCACCTGATTTAGATATTGTGAAATGAGCGTTTTGTATTATTCCACATATTATACAGATGCTTCTTGATGATAATGTATTATCTTGACCTTGAAGTTCTAATTCACCGTAGATTACTGTGTGTTTAAAAGTTAGCTGATCTTGCCATTCGTCTTCTAACTATAGGATGCACAGTAAAGGGGAGAGAAATAATATGTGTCTATTTTTTCTATGAAGAGAAGGAAAAGAAAAAACAAAATTTTAGATTTTGCAGAAGTTTCTAACAAGTTTTATAGTATTGATTATATCATCCAAGTGAAGTAAAGCGACATTTGAATGAATATAGCGACAAGGTACAGAGACAACAGATGTTGGTACACCTGATTTTGATATAGCGATTCTTCCCCCATCAGAACCTCCGTAGATTGGTTTTTTATATTGCCAAGGAATGTTATCTATTTCTGCTGCTTGCTTAATCCTCTCTAAGATACTCTTTGGTGTAATAAGTGATCTATCAGCTGCTGTAACAGCAGGTCCTGCTCCAAGTTTTGTCACCACTTTATGTGGAGGTACACCAGGCATATCGCTTGCTATTGTATTTTCCAAAGCTAAAGCAATATCTGGATCAAGAGAATAAGCACCAACTGTAGCACCTCTTCCTCCAACTTCTTCCTGAACTGCAAAATTAGCTAGGATTGTATTTGGGACATTTTCATTTACACATAGAAGTAAAACTTGCAATAAGACATTACACGCCGTCCTGTCATCGAAAGCTTTACCAATTAAGACATTTTCATTTATTTGCTTGAATTCTGTGTAAAAAGTACCTACAGAACCTACATCTAATCCACTTTTTCTAACTCCATCAATATTTGAACACCCTATATCAACAAATAGATCTTCAATAGGTGGTACTTTCTCTCTTTCATCAATTTTGGTTATATGTGGAGGGCTTGTTCCAACTATTCCCAATACTCTTTCATGTTTTCCAGATTGAAACTGCAAAATAGATCCTAGCATTAATCTTTTATCCACACCCCCTAGAGGAGCAATTCTTATGAAACCACTATCATCAATATGAGAAATCATGAAGCCAACTTCATCCACATGAGCATCAAGTAAAATCCTTAAACCGTCTTCACGCCCTCCAGCTTTTGATGCTAAAACGTTACCTAGAGGGTCAACCCAAGCTTTGTCGACTGAGCATTCTTCTAATCTGTTTAAAATATAGTCTGTTACCTCTTCTTCATGTCCAGGACAACCAATTAAATTACTTAGATCTTTCTGTGTTTGAATTATATTTTCTCTGTCAATATTCATTTAGAATCGTTTTATTCTAAAAATGCAAGAATAAAAATTTTCTCATTGAAATCGTGAAAATTGTTAAGACATAATCTTTTTTAATCTACTCTTTTCATCTGGTGACATGAAAATTATTGTCTTTATCCGTCAAATAGTAAATCCACAAGTTAAATTGCAAGGAGTTGATTATTTTGACACATCACGTATTAGTGAAGATGATCTTATAATCAATCCTTTTGATAAAAATGCTCTAGAGGGAGCTTTAAAGTTAAAAGATAGTGAAAGCGCAGAAGTAACAGCAATATGTGTTGGGGGTATAAAACCTTCAAAAGCTGTTCGTGAAGCTATTGCAATGGGTTGTAATGATGCTGTAGAAGTAGTAGATGACAATTATTACCTTGAAGATCCGATGATTTTAGCTAAAATCTATTCGAAAATTGTCGAAAAAATAGGTGATGTTGACCTTATCTTTACAGGGTGTGAAGAGCAATCTTCCAGTTCCTATGCAGTTCCTGCTATGTTAGCAGAATTATTAGATATACCTAGTGTCTTGTATGCTGAAGAAATTGAAAAAACTGTTGATAGATTCCGCATCTCGCATGTTTTAGAAGGTGGTAGAAAAATAGTCGAAATGCCTATGAGAGGTCTAATTAGTTGCACTGACAGTCAATACTTCGTTCCTCGTTACACATCAATGAGAGGTATTTTAACTTCAAAAAGAGCACAAATACCTCAATGGTCTAACGAAGATCTTAAGTTGGACGAAGCAACTGTATGTGAAAACGCTGCCTCACTAACTGTTTCGTCGTTTTCTAATATTGTTATTGAAAAAGACTCTTACATATTGAAGGAAGAAGAACCAGATGAAATGGTGGATAAATTGCTTGCCAAATTGAAAGAAGATAATATTAAACTAGGAGTGTGATGTTAAAATGAAAATCTTAGTATTTGCACAAATTAGAGACGATAAAATTGAGGAAAATACTTTAGGAATTCTGAACAAAGTTAATGAAGTTTTCAAAGATTCGGAAATCTCTGCAAGCCTCTTTGGTTCTAATATTAAAGAAGAGTGGATTAAGCAACTAGGAGTACATGGTGCGAAAAAAGTTTATACAATAGATGTTCCTGAATTGGAATATTATCTTTCTAGACCAAATGTAAAAGCCTTATCTAAAGTAATAGATGAAATTCAACCAACCATTATTATAGCAGCTGGAACTGTCTATGGAGAAGATCTCCTTCCACGAGTAGCGATTAGAAGAGGAGTATCATGTGCTCAAAGAATCACTGATATTACCAAAGAAGGAGAAGAGATTCTATTCTATACACCTGTTCGTGATGACCAAGCTATGAAAGTGCAGAAAATTACTGGTGATATTAAATTTGTAACTACTAGAACTGGAGCTTTCTTTGTGAATGAAAATCCTACAGGTGAAGAACCAGAAGTTATATCCGTTGATATTACCTTTGAAGAAAAAGATTTACTTGTTAAACATGTTGAGATTAAGAAAGCAGAAGTAACTGTTAATCTTAAAGATGCAAAAGTCATCGTAGCAGGCGGTAGAGGTGTCGGTGGAAAAGATCAATTTGCTATTCTAAAGGAACTTGCATCTATTCTTGGGGGACAAATTGGAGCTACAAGAGCTTGCACAGACATGAATTGGGTAGAAGAAACTTATGAAATCGGTCAAACTGGTCAATCTGTTTCTCCCGATGTGTATATTGCTGCAGGAATTTCAGGTGCTCCTCAACATATTTCAGGTATTAAAGCTAAAACGCTTATTGCTATAAATACAGATGAAGGTGCAGCTATCTTTAATTACGCTGATTATGGAATAATTGGAGATTTGCATATAATTCTTCCACTCTTAAAACAGAAAATTTCAGATTAATCTGAAATTCTTCTTTTTCATTTGTTTTTTTTGAGATTCCACATTATTTAAAAGACTATAAGAATCAATATTTCTAATGAGTACTAACTACGATTTTGATGTAACTATAATTGGTGCAGGTCCGGCAGGTACTGCTGCAGCTCTTACACTTGCTAAAGGTGGAATAGAAGTTGTACTAGTGGAAAGAGGTCAATATCCAGGAGCAAAAAATGTTAGTGGTGGAGCTCTTTATGGTCCTGTTATCAACGAATTAGTCCCTAATTATTGGGAAGAAGAAGGGTTTGAAAGGTTTCTCACAATTAAAAAAATCTCTTTGTTATCAGAAAACAAAGCTGTTACAATTGATATCAATAACCAAGATTTCAAGAAACCACCTTATAACGGTGTATCTGTTACACGTCCTAAATTTGACCGATGGTTAGCTAAAAAAGCAGAAGAAGCAGGTGCAATGATTCTCCTAGATACAGTCGTTGAAGATTTTGTCTGGGAAGGGGATCAGATACTTGGTATTAAATCTGGGGACGACATAATAAAATCTAAGCTTACTATAATTGCAGAAGGTTCTAGTGCTCTACTTACAGAAAAAGCTGGATTAGCTAAATTTCCAAAACCTGAACATTATGCAGTGGCTTTAAAAGAGACTTATGAGCTGCCTAGTGATGTTATAGAATCAAGATACGGGTTAGAGAAAAATGAAGGATTCAGTAACGAAATGCTTGGTTATGCAGAAGGTATTCCTGGTGGAGGGTTCTTCTATACTAATAGAGACACACTCTCTTTTGGGTTGATTTTGAACCTAAAAAAACTAACTAAAAAGAAACTAAAGTCCACAGATGTTTTTGAGCAATTTAAAACACATCCCTATATTCAAAAATTGATACAAGACGCTAAAATGATTGAATATTCAGCTCAAACGATTCCTGAAGGCGGATTCAAACATATGTCTAAACTCTACGGAAATGGAGTTTTAGTTGCAGGAGATGCAGCAGGAATGGTGTTAAATGCTGGATTATACATAGAAGGGATGAACTTTGCTCTAGAAGCTGGAAAGATAGCAGGAGAGGCAGCTATCGAAATTCTAAAATTGGGTGATTTTTCATCGAATGGGACGAAGATATATGAGAATAAGCTGAAGAAAAGCTTCGTTTATAAAGATCTGAAAACTTTCAAGAGAGCAGCTAAATTCCTTGATACAGACAGAATCTTCACTAAATATCCAGATTTAATTACTGGTTTAATGAAAAAATTACTTAAAAATACTGGTAAACCTAGAAAAAGGATAGTTAAAACAGCTGTTGGTTATATTCTGAAAAGGATGAATATTTTAAGTCTCATAAAAGATGCAATAGGAGGATGGCGATCAATATGAGCAAAACAGAGAAAGTAATGACTATTGATGAAAAACTATCTTTGACAAAATTGACAACAGATAAAAATTACGAGCATATTACCATAAACCCTGAAATATGCAAAAAATGCAAGACATTTGATTGCGTATATGCTTGTCCTGCAAACTGCTATAAATTCGCAGAAGGAGAAGAAGTAGATAGTCCAATAATTTTTGATTATGCTCCATGTTTGGAATGTGGAAGTTGCCGTATTGTGTGCCCTCATGGTAGTGTTGACTGGCATTACCCCAAAGGTGGTTTTGGAGTAGAGTATAAGATGAGCTAAAAATAGCTCAATTTAAATTTCTTCTTTAGCGAATTCATAGCTTCTAATATAGAGAGCATTTTTTTAACAAGAATAGTTAATATTGCACTAATTCTTAATTTGAGCATTTTTCTTTAAAATCATATTGTTTTTTTCTTTTTTTCTATGAAACATTTGTTAACTTAGGAATTATTCCTTTCAAAGGTATATTGTACATCGATAGGATTTAGCTCATTTCTGAAAGAGTTAAAAACTAGAAAAGTTATTTAACTTCGGGTATTTTAATTCTTTATGTGTACAGGTATAACCAAGATCCTAAAACAAGGTAAAATTTGAGTGAAAATTTATGAAAATTCTGTTGAAATTTGATCCCTCTAAAGGTTATCAAGGTGTAAAACAAGCTGTTAGACTCCTACGAAGTTGGGGTTATACTATTGATACTTCTTTAGACAGTTATGAATTATCTTTTGATAAACCAACAAGAAGATTAGAGAGACTTTTATTGAATTTAGTAAACATTTCTTCTAAACAAATTTTTATTGATGATAAACCTGTAGAATTTGATATAATATGGGATATTCTCTTCTGTGATTATAAGAGAAGGTGTACAGGTATTTGTGGAAAGATCAAACTTGGATATTACTCTTTAATAGAATTGTCAGAAAAGGATTTTGCCTTTATTTCAGACAAAGGTGAATTCTTTGTGTCTGACGATTTTGTTGAAAGTATGTCCATATTTCTTGAAAAAAAAGGTGGTTCTATTTATTTTCCAAATAAGGAATTGATGATCAAAACTATAAAACAAGACTATTCTCTTATTATTAACTTATGTAATAAACTAAAAAAGGATGAAATAGTTAATGTTGTTTCTTCTTTACCTGCAGAAATTATAGAAATAGATTGGTCAGAACTAGAATCTATGAAAGATATTGAAGAGAGAAGAATACAAGAAGATATTGAGAGAAGAATACAAGAAGATATTGAGAGAAGAATACAAGAAGAAACTGAAGAGAGTATAATGCAAAAGGAAATTGAAGAGATACACAGATGTATGTTTAGATATAACTGTGATGGTGTATGTATGCTCTTAGAATTTGCAGATTTAAAGATAGATAAATATCTTACTAAATGTGTAAATAAAAATGGTTATGGAGAATTATGGGAAGATGAAGCATCTAGATATTCAAACTTTTTTCTAAAATGTGAAATTGAAGATAAGGAAAATATTCTAGTAAGACTTGATAAAAATAAACTAACAGAATTTTACATCGATAAATATAGAACTATATTTGAGAATTGTACTATTTTAAATAAAGAAAAAACCTTAGAAAAAACAAAACAACTTCCTGGTATATTGAAAATTGTAGACGAAAATGAGTTGTTTTATGAAAATTCTGTAATAGATATTAATACGGAAGAGAACGAGAAAGATTACTAATTTTAATTCAAAAAATATTTAGCTCTCTTCACTCTTTTTTCCGATAAGATTTAATAACCAGTTAGTATATTTTGTTTTGAGATAGATGAGTAATTTTGATACGTTAAGAAAACAAACCCCAAAGATAATTGTCGGGTCAATCAAGTACTCTGATTACAATAGAATTCCTGAAGAACACCCGGTTAAAAACCGTGACGCTTTATTTCAAATCCTTAAAAGATCTATAACAGCAGGATCAGAAGGAGTAGTATTTTATCTTTATAACGAGGAATTTGTTGAGGTACTCAATATTTTCCACAAAGAATATCCTAAAATTGTTAAAATGTTAATCCTAAAATACGATAAACTCGACTATCTTGTTGAATTGTTAGAAGGCCTTAAATTCAAACCTAAAGTAATTTTCTTAGATTTCTCGATAACTGATCAAAAAGATATAAGTTTATTAGAGAAATATTCTTCAAATATCTCAAAATACACAGATAACATAGGCATTTATACCATAGAACCTATAGGTACAGTCTCTATTTATATTACATCAATTCCTGAAATACATGTTTACATGTTTCCCTTCAATATGCTAGGTATAGGACTGCAGAATCGAAGTATGCTTGAGATGATTGTCAACTCAACAGAAAATATCTATATCACAAGCAATCCACTAGCAGATGGTAGGTTAAAACCAAATCAAGCTTTTGATTATATTGGTACTCACAAAGTCCATGGTACTATTATCGATCTTGAAGAAACTGATATGATGCTTGAAACTGTAAAATTCGCTAAATACTATTTTGAAACCCATGACTTCCTACAGATTGCTCTTGAATTCGAGGATCTTGCTGAAGTATGTGAAACTTGTGGTTTAGGAATGCATCGATATTACCCCCCAACAGGAGGTAGTTGGTTTTTCTGCCCCCAATGTCAAACTAAGAAAGAAATAAAGTAGTATAGGTGATATAAATTTCACAGTGCCGTTTTTGTGAGAGAGAAATACCTAGTGAGAGTAAATTTTGCCCATATTGTGGTGGTGAAACACCGATTTATAAACCACTTAAACATGGAGCAACATCAATTATCTCAATGATAAAATCAAGTTATGCAGAGTCTGCTCCCAAGATTAAGGAAAAAGTAGCAGAAATTATTTCTAAGTTTGACAAAAATATTAATTCAGTTAATTGGTTACCTTCTTTTGTCAATAAACAAAAAATCCAGAATATTTTACAGAAACTGCAAAAAAAAGTTGAAGTAGAAGAAAACAGTGATCAAGCCAAGGACTTAGAGGATTGGGTTCAACATATAGAAAAAACAATCTCAGGAGATAAGTGCATCATCTGTTTACAAGAGTTTAACATTGATGACGAAAAACAAGTAGAAGTAGATTTATGCCCTAATTGTAACTATGCAGGACATTCTAATCATTTCCATTTATGGCTTAAACAGAGATCTTCATGTCCCATATGTCGAGCAGAGTTGAAAGATGAGAACTTGCTTAAAGGGAATTTAATTAGAAAAAATGATGAAATAGTTTTTGTGGGAACATAAATCAAACTTAGCGAAATTTTTAAACTATCACCTATTTTTTAATTGATGAATGTAGATATTTCTGAATTAACAAAATTATTAGTTGTAAATAAAATAATTAAGTTTGGAGATTTTGAACTTAAATCTGGGAAGAGATCATGGTTCTATGTCGATTTGCGCTTAATTTCTTCTTATCCTTCAGTTTTCCGATATACAATCGAATGTTATCAATTTCTGTTGAACAAAATAGATAGCTTTGATGCAGTAGCTGGAGTTGCAGTAGCTGGTGTACCTTTTTCAGCTGTTCTAGGGTTTGTATTAAACAAACCTTCGCTAATTGTTCGTCCACAATCTAAACAACATGGGCTAAAAAAACTTGTTGAAGGAATTTTACAGCAAAATAAGGAAGTAGTCTTAATTGATGACCTTATCACAACGGGAGGTAGTAAAATCCCAGCAATCAAAGCTCTTAGACAAGAAAATTATATTGTTAAGAATTTGATTGTACTTATTGATAGAAGCCAAGGGAGCATTGAAGATTTGGAAAAATCCGAAACCAATCTAGTCTCGTTTGGAAAAATCGAAGATATTTTTGAAGAATGTCTAAAAGAAGATAATGACTGGATCAGTGAAGAAGATAAAGAAATAATAAAGACTAACTGGGTATCTAAATAACCAATTTTATCTAACACTCCGATTTTTGACTATTTAGTATGTCTCTAAATTCTTTAGCTTTCTTACTTGGATTATCAGAATATATTAACATCCTACCAACATTAACAAGTGTTTTTGAATTGAAATAACTCAATACTGTTTTAGCATTACCGCCTTGAGCTCCTACACCAGGAACAAGAGCAAATATCTCGAAGCCTACTCTATCACGTATTTTGTTAATATCATCCTCTTCTACGTGACCAGTAGCGCCGATAACAATACCGTCAGCTCTTGAATCTCTACATTTTTCAGCAATGTGAAGAAATAAAGGAGTCTTTTCAACTAAAGCTTGCTTCTGGATTATAGCTTGAGGATTAGACATAAGTGTAAGGACAATGATACCAAGCCCTTGTTTATGAGCCATATCTGTTGCTTCTTTTATGTTTCCAGCAAAAGGTGAAAAGGTAAAAGCATCAAAATTCTCTTCTTTAAACCAATATATAGCTGAATCATTAGAAGAACCTATATCTCCTAGTTTATGATCAACAATAGATAACATATTATTTTCGTGAATTTTCTTGTTCAAATTTGAAATCTGGTCGATAGTTAAACCAATCAAATACTGTCTATTCATCTTTATAACGCTGGTATAAGGAGCTACATCTTCGATTATTTTTTCCATAAAACTAACTCGATTTTCAGTAGAAATAACATTTTTAGGTCGCTGATGGGGAATTGCAGGGTCTAACCCAACACATAATAAACTGTTTTTCTCCTCAATTATTTTGGTTAAATTAGTAACAAATCTCCTATTCAATAAACTCACAAACTATATTTGAACAAGTATTTAAAATATCATTTGTTCACTGTCAAAGATTTCTAGCTACTAGTTCTCCATTTTTTATGATATAATTTATCCTACCCTTTAGCGTTTTTCCTTCGAACGGAGACCAACCTGACTTTGATTTAACCCATTCTTTTGAAATGGTTGTGAACTTCTCAGGATCGACAATGATGAAACTATCATTAAACCATTCGTTATCTTCAAGATTGAATAAACGTGAGGGAAACAAATTCAACGCCTCTATTAACCTCTCCCAATCTATCTCGTTAATATCAACCAGATGTAATGCAGTTAGAACAAGTTCTTGTACTCCAGGCATCCCACTTGGACACATTTGAGGGTCAGTTTTTTCTTGAATAGTATGTGGAGAATGGTCAGAACTTAACATCTCAATCTGTCCTTTTGCTAGAGCTTCAAGCAATATAGCGCTGTCTAGAGAATCCCTTAAAGGGGGATTGACTTTTTTGAAACACTCAAGCATTTCAGATGTTTTGTTCAACATGAGATATCTTGGACAAGTATCTGTAGTTAGGTTGGTTATATTGGAGATTTCAAGGATTTTTAGCGACAAATGACTACTTAGATGAGTTATGTGGAATTTAAGTTTAGGATAATCTTTTGCCCATTGAAGAACTTTTTGTACTCCTGATGCTTCAGCTTCTGGGGGTCGTTGTCTATAATGGTTGTCACGATTCTTGTGTTGCTCCAAAATTTCTGGATCTTCAGCATGAAAAATTATTGGCTTAATTGATGCATAATTTTCAAGCTTGTTTAATGCACTTTTAATATCTTCTGAAGATATGGAGAGATTTCCAAAGGATTCAGCCATAAAAACTTTGTAAGCGTCACAATTTTCATCTAACACTTTTATTTGTGACAAATTCTTACCAGTTAAAGCTGCAGCAACTAACACCTTTACATGATTCTGTTTAGATGCAAGTTTTTTCTTTTGAAGTATAGTTTCAACAGAATCAGTGATAGGATTAGTGTTTGGCATATCAAGTACTGCCAATATTCCGCCATGTAGAGCAGCTTTACAACCAGATTCAATATCTTCTTTATGTTCATACCCTGGTTGTCTAAAGTGAACATGAATGTCTATTCCTGCAGGGATTCCATAGAAATTTTGGCAATCGATATGCTTATTCAAATCCTTAAATTTAGAAATATCAGCTTCTATCTCTACATCCTTTCTTATGAACTCTTTTTTAGTGATATCCCAGAAACGTATATTTTCAAGAATTACCATTTAAATCCTCTTCTTTTCACCAGTAGCTAATCTAATATATTCTCCAAAATCAGTAATCTGTTCTAATTGTTCCTTGTTGAAAACAGGTCCATCAACACATATTCTCCAACCAGTAGGATCAACTGTACAAGCTGAGCATAAACCAAAACCGCATCTCATATAACGATCAGCTAAGCTCATTTGCATATCTTTAACGTTTTGATACTTCTTGCCTATTTCAAAAACAACTTTCATCATTCTTTCAGGACCTGCGACATATATAACAGATTGTTGAGAATCTTCTTGTAAAACTTCTTCTAATGCAACTGTGGGGAAACCTTTGTATCCCCAAGAACCATCATCTGTGCAAACATGAAACTTTATTTCTCCTTTATCATGAAGGTTTTGCAAGAAATCTAAATACATTAGCTTATTTTTTGTTCTAGCTCCTTCAAAAACATGAATTTTGTCACCCCTATTTCTGGATTTAAGAGTGTTTATCAGTAGTTTTAAAGGTGTCATTCCGAATCCTCCACCTAAAAGTAAGTGATTGACATTTTCTAAAGGTTTGAAAGGTTTGCCATAAAAACCTCTTATTCCTACTCTTTCACCTATTTGTTTGTTGAATAAAGCTTCAGTTCCTACACCCATTTTTGCTATCCCCAATTCTAAGATTTCATCTTTAAAACCTGCAACACCGATAGGATATTCATCTACAACTGGTATCCAAAGCATTACAAATTGTCCTGCTTTAACTCCTTCTATTTTTTCAGGCATTTCTACGAAGAAATTTTTTGTGTCCTCACACTCATCCTCAATCCTGATAATTTTTCCCATAATTGGTTGAGAGTCGAAAGATGTAATTTTTCTACTCATCTGTGAGCACCCCCTATTATATTAGCTATATTCTCTATACCTTCATTTTTCATAAATTTCTGAATGTTATTTTTAATATGTCTTATTTTATTTTCAGGATGTGCAACTCCTAAAGCTGTTCCAATCTGAACAGCAGAAGCTCCAGCTAAAATGTACTCAAAAACGTCTTCCCATTTAGCTATTCCCCCTACGCCAACCAAAGGGATTTTATCACCAAATTGTTCATATAAATCAAATATATTTCTTATCCCAACAGGTTTTATGGGAGCTCCTGAAAGTCCCCCTCTCTTAAATCCGAGGATTGGGTATCTACTGTATATATCGATTACCATTGCTTTAAGAGTATTTATGGCTACCAGAGCGTCGCAACCTCCCTTAATAGCTGCATCTGCTATTTCTAGAATGTCAGTTACATTAGGTGTTAACTTGACCCATATAGGAGATTTCGTCTTCTTTCTCAAGTTTTCGACAATCCTTCTTACAATTTGAGGATCTGTTCCTAATACCATCCCTTCTTTTTCTGTATTTGGACAACTTAAATTTAATTCAAAAGCTGTTATCGGTAAATCACTCAAACCTACTAATACTTCACTAAATTCTTCTACATCTCCTCCAAATATCGAGACTATGGTTTTAACGTTATTTTCTAGTAGAATTTTGATCTCTTCTCTGAAATGTTTATATCCAGGGTTAGCTAAACCAATAGAATTTATTGCTCCATTTATGTCTTTCAAAGCGAAAACACTGGGATTAGGATTTCCTTCCCTACTAACAGGACCTACACTTTTAGTAACAACAGCACCAATTCCCGCTTCATAAATTCTCTGAAGCACAGAATAAGAAGATCCCAACACACCAGAAGCAAGAATAAGAGGGTTTCGTAATTTGATATTTCCTACAATAGTCCCTAAACTCATGTACTAACATAAACTTGAAAGTTGAAAAGCTTTACTAAAAACCAATTATCACAAAAATATCGCATAACAACTTTGATAAAGAATTAAATAAACTCCTCACAACGGTATAAAAGGGGACTATCAAAAAGGGTGAACTTTCTTGGGTAAAGGTAAAATGGCAGTAATTTCAGACATTCATTCCAATATTTATGCTTTGGAAGCTGTTTTACAAGATATACAAAAACGAAAAAACATTGACGAAATAATATGTTTAGGTGATGTTGTCGGATATTATCCTTACCCAAATGAATGTATAGACCTTGTAAAAGAGAACTGCTCCCTAATTCTATTAGGAAATCACGATGCAGGAGTTATTCAATCTGAACCTCAATTCTGTTTTAATCCTACTGCTTGGGAAATGATTGTTTTTACACAAAAAAATCTCACCAAGAAGAATTACGATTGGTTAACATCACTTCCAAGAAAGAGAGTATTAGAAAAAAACAAGAAAAAGATGTATTTGGTTCATGGATCACCATTTAGTACTTTTGACTATTTTCAAGCTTACTCAAAGAAAAGCTATATCTCAATGTTAGAAGAAGCTTATGAGAAAATTAAAACCGATTTTCTTATGGTTGGTCACACTCACATGCCAGTTATAGTTAAAACTAAAAAAATAACATTCGTAAACCCTGGGTCAGTAGGACAACCTCGGCAGGGAGTACCAGGAGCAGATTATGCAATTGTTGATTTATCTTCTTCAAAAGCTACCTTAATTCATTTAGATTATGATTATTCTCCTTTACAAGAACACATGAAAAAATTAAAACTCCCTGAATCTCTTATTAATCGATTGGATAGGGGAATTTGAAATCAAAGAAGAATTTTTTTAAATATCAGTTGGAATGCTATAACTATCTATATCTATAGATTTAAGTTCTTCTTCTAATTTATCGTTGTAAAGATCATACAAAATTACTAGTGCAACTCCTTTGTGAACACCTGCTAAAGTTGAAAGGTTTTTGTAATCAATCCCAGGATTTTTGGGAAGAATATTTTGTCTGATATATCCCTTTAAATTGTTGTAATTAGGAATTTTCCTTATTCCATCGACAAGTAAGTCCAATTTTCCTTCAAAACCTTCAAAATTGATACTTTGTCGAGTATTTTTTCTTTCTTCATCAAGAAGTTGTTTACGAGATTCTTCTTGTTTCTTAAGTACTTCTTCTACTTCTTCCTTCTTACTACCCAAATAATCTATTAGAGACGTCATGAACACACCAAAACGAGTTCCCAGCTCGTTAGGTATATATTGTCGTCAAGTAAATAAAGAATGTGTTCGTAA
The DNA here is from genome assembly GCA_019057815.1 of Candidatus Heimdallarchaeota archaeon. Taxonomy (GTDB): domain Archaea; phylum Asgardarchaeota; class Heimdallarchaeia; order Heimdallarchaeales; family Heimdallarchaeaceae; genus 18H4-34. Next base: position 200,186 of record JAHLWR010000003.1, on the reverse strand, counting down.
ATTTGCCTTGAAAGTGAAAGAATTTTAAAATTTAGTTAAATATTCTCTCAAGAATTCAATTAACTGTGGGATTTGATTCTGTTGCGATTAAACGCGTTCTAAGAGAATGTGTATTTAGAAAAAACTCTAACTCTGTCTGAAAGATGATTCTGTGAAAAAAACATATGAAAAGCAAAAAAAAATTTAAGGACTCCAATATTTCAACGATAAAATATTTATGCAGAATTTTAATATTTGAGAACTAAGGAATCTAAATCAAAATACAGCTTTAGAAACATCAATGAAGGAGATAAAATAGAGTAAACGACTTCATATGAATACTGAGAGAGAAGGAGTTTGTTAAACATCCCACTTCAAACTTCTATCTACTGCAACACGCCATTTTTTGATTTTTTCATTCCTTTTAATGGAAGACATCTTCGGTTCGAACTCTGCTTCTATTTGGAAGTTGTTTTGAATAACTTTTAGATTTTCCCAGAACCCAACAGCTAATCCTGCTAGGTACGCAGCGCCTAAAGCTGTTGTTTCCTGTATTGTTGGTATTTGAACAGTAATATTTGATATATCTGCTTGGAATTGTAATAGAGGTTTACAACTAGTTACACCACCATCTACTCGAAGCATAGATATTTTTGTTCTTGTATCTTCCTCCATAACCTCAAAAACATCTTGGGACTGCAAACATATCGATTCCAAAGTTGCTCTAATTACATGTTCTCTTGAAGTACCTCTAGTTATTCCAATTATTGTACCTCTCGCGGATGGATCCCAGTAAGGAGCGCCCAAACCCACGAATGCTGGTACAAAAACGACTCCTTGAGTGTCAGGGATTTTATTCATAATATCTGTTAGCTCATCTTTATCTTGAAGTATATTTAACCCCTTTTCAAGCCACTGTATTGCTGCTCCTGTTACAAAGACACTTCCTTCTAAAGCATATGTTATGTTATCGTCTATTTTCCAAGCTATTGTTGATATCAGCCCTTTCTTGGAATAAACAACCTTTCTACCAGTGTTCATTAAAATGAAATTCCCTGTCCCATAGGTGTTTTTTACTTCTCCTTCTTTGAAACAAGTTTGTCCAAAAAGCGCTGCTTGTTGATCACCAGCATTACCAGAAACTGGGATTTCCGTCGAAAAAAGGTCTTTCTTAGTTTTACCATAAGTTTCTTTGTCTGAACTAGGTCTCACTTCTGGTAGTATCCATTCAGATATCCCAAGCATTTCTAACAAATCAGAATCCCAAATACCTTTCTGAATATTGAATAGCATTGTTCTAGATGCATTTGAGTAATCTGTGACATGGTTTCCTGTCAAATTCCAGATCAACCAACTATCAATTGTTCCTATAGCAAGTTCTTCGTTTTCAAAGGCTTGACTAACTTTTTGAGATTTGTCTAACAACCACTTGATTTTTGTGCCAGAGAAGTAAGGGTCAAGCACCAATCCTGTTTTCCTTTTTATAATGTCAGAGTAACCATCTACCTTTAGCTTGTTGCACATATCCACTGTTCGCCTACATTGCCATACAATAGCATTATGTAAAATTATATTGGATTTTTTATTCCAGGCAACAACTGTTTCGCGTTGATTTGCTATGCCTATAGTGCAAATTTGAGAAAAATCTAAATTGGCTTTTTCTACAGATTCCTTTACAACTTTTTTAGTATTCGTCCATATTTCTGCAGGGTCATGCTCTACCCACCCAGGTTTAGGGAAGATTTGCTTATGTTCATAATAGGCTTTACTGACAGATAGACCTTGTTTATCGAATATTATAGCTCTAGTTCCAGTAGTTCCTTGATCAATAGCTAAAACATATTGCATACAATAATACAGAAATGCGGAAATATAATTTTTTGGGGAGATACATGAATATAAAAAGAAATTTTTAGTAAAAAATCTAAAAGAATATTATGTTGTTTGTATTGGACCTTCAGCAGTTATGTAAACTGTATGTTCGTGTTGTGAAACAAATGCCTCTGAAACATCGCATAGAACATGATATTGGAGAATAGCCCCTACATTTTTCAGTTCCCTAATACCCATTTTAGCTCTTGCTGTTCCAAATCTTTTGTACAACCATCGTGTAGCAACTGGCAATTTGTCATACTCATTATCCAACACTCTTCTTATTTGTTTTGCAGCATTTGTTCTTAATGGAAATCTTCCTTCAGCAAGTTTCACTATGAAAAGTTTTGTTCTGTCCGGCTTTGATCTTCCAGCTCCAGTTGAAGCGAAGGTTTCAATTGCAAAAGCTTCATCTTGTAGTATCAATTGACCTTTCTGACCTGATACATTTGGAATAACTTTGGGCCCATGAACTTTGTTTCTCATTAAAAGATGACCAGAAAGTTCCTTGATAGTCGTAAAACCATATCCTTCAATGATACTTTCTGTCAAATCACCGATTTTTCCTGTATAACCACCTGCTCGAATAACTTTTACAGCTGTTTCTGTGGCTTCTCTACTTGCTTTTATTAGATCATTATGAACATCATTAAATGCTACTGTGAGAGCTGTATCTGCAATATAACCATCATAACGAACGCCAATATCTAATTTAACTACATCTTCCTCTTTCAATACTAGAGGATCATCAAAAGAGCTCGTATAATGAGCACAATGATTATTAATTGAAACATTTAATGGAAAGGCTGTTTTCATTCCTGCTTCTTCAATCATTTTATCAGCAGTTTCGCATAAATCCAATGCTTTTACTCCAGGTTTAGCCATTTCTTTTATATGTTGAAGAATATTTTTTGCTACTTCTCCAGCTTTTTGATATTTCTCAAGAATAGTTTCTTCTTTTTCTTCTTTTTCTTCTTCAACAATTTCATCTTTTTTTTCGGCTTTGTCTGCGGTTTTTTCTTTTTCGCTAGCCATAGTTTTCACCAGAATTGATTTTCATCTCTTTTTGTTAATATTTAACTTTGCTGTTATAATATGTTTTTTATGCATTTTTTTAGTGTTTATATAGTGTCGTATAGAATATCCTTTGAAGGATTGTAGATATTCACCAACTTCATGGCTATCCTCGGGTCTACATCCAACAACCACCCAAAAGCGAACCGTAAGCATCTTTGCATGAAGATGTGGGCGGGGTAGGGGGGATGTGGCGTCCCCATGATGTGCCCCAGGCACTTTTAAAGAATTTGTACAAAATTCATGTCATATAACTTAAAGGCTTTGATTAAAGAAAAGGAAAAGAAAAAGAAAAAAGAAAAAAGGAAATTTAGAAGAACCCGATGCCATAAAATACACATATTAAAGCTACTAAGAATAGTAGACCAATGAATATTTTGTTAAAGAAGTCCCTATTTGAACCAAATGTGGAACCATCTTTTCTAAGTATTCGTTTTATCATAACGGTTGGTCTAGGTCCTCTTCTATACCATCCAACAGCTTTCACTTTTGATCCAATCATTTTTTCAACTCTGAAAATAGCTGTAAAGAATCTCATAAATCCAAATGCTGGATTGTAATCCAAAACTACTATACCAGATGGATCTTGCAAAACAACATCTTCGCTGAAATAATATCCTGGGGAACCTCTACCAATTATCGTTCCTTCTAAAAGAATTGGTTTTCCTCTAAATGGTGATGCTTCAGCATATCCATCGTCTGAAACGTCAGTTACGGCACCCATTATGTTAATCAACGGCAAATCCTGATCTAATTTTGGATATCTAATACGTAGTCTCCATAGCCAAAGCAATCCAGAAATAGCCAAACCTCCTCCTATAGCGTACCACATAATATATTGTGGATAATAGAAGTATGTTACAAGTGCTGCTCCTCCTGGAAGTATAATTGTTAAAGCTGGGACAAAATACATTAGAAATAGATCTACTAAGAATTCGTTCCATAAAGACTCTCTTATTTGGTCAGTACCTAAAGTTGGAAAAGTTTTAGGTTGCTTAAGTTCTACTGATAAATCGTCAAGAGCGAGTAATCTTTTTGCTGCTAGAGGGTGTGTTGATTGAAGTTCGATAAAACCAGCCCATGGACTTTCTAGATCCCATGCAGCTGCTTTTACTACTGCCTCTGCTGTAACTTCAGCTGTTTGAGCATAAGCTGTCATTACTAAAGAATTAGCTGCTTTGATGTCAAAAATGTTTAAAGATCTAGTCGCGTTAACAAAACCATTTCTTCTGTAATAAGTAGTTCTTACTCGTTTGTCAGTTTTTTTATCATTCATTTGAATAGCATATGCGCTTTGTGATTTGACCATACCATAGGCAATTTTAACTAAAGCAGTGGACAAACTTTTAGGATCATTTGTATTTTCTCCTGAAAATCTATCAGCATAATATTCTCTAACTCTACTCAAGAATAGAACTAGGAATTGGCTAATGAAATAGAAGACATAGCTAATTACCATTGCAGCAGCAGCAGCAGCCATCATTGCAGCTGCTCCTCTACTATCTCTACTACCTCTGGAAGATATAGCCATTGCACGAACAAAACCTCGACTGAAAATGTAAAACACATACAAAATCATAGGGACAGCTGAGGCTAGTGTCATAAACAGAAAATCCATGTGAGCAATATGACCAATTTCATGAGCAACAACACCTATCTGTTCTTTAGGAGTGAGCAAGTTAAGAGTACCATCTGATAGAACTATTCTTGCACTTTTCTTGAATCTCCCATATGTCAAAGCTTGAGGCATTTGATCGTGAATCATTCCGACTTTCTTAATTGAAATCCCGTGAATCTGACACTGTTCTGCTACAAATTTAGCAAGATGCGGAGGAAGTTGATCTGGCTGAATCCATGTTAATTTGTGCATCCATCCAAAACTGAGATCAAGTAACCAAGGTGATATTAGGAATTGCAGAAAAATTATCCCTAGCGCAATTAGAACAGGAATCCAGGTGAATAATAATGTTCCAAGAGCCGCTTCTTGGGAACCAAAGTACAAAATAAGTGCATATGCACCTATGATAAGACCATAGATCATACCCCATAACAAGGCTAATACTATAAATCCGCGTACTAATAAACTAGTTTTCATGATTATCTGAGATATTATTCCTTGATAGTATTTATTACTTTGGTAATAAGATTCTATGTTAAATAAGCTCTAAGAAAAGAATATTAAATTCAAGCTTCCTCAAGCTTATCCATCAATTCAATAATTTCACTGATTTTAGAAAGAGAATGTTCTATATTAAAATCATCTTTTCTACTTTTAGGAGGTTGTTCTTTACCAAAATGAGCATAATGAATCCCTGCTCTGAACCCTGCTTCTGCGTCTAACCAGGAATCCCCTATGAAGATTGTTTCACTCGATTTTTTAGAGAATTTTTTCATCAGGAAGAATAGACCTTCAGGATCTGGTTTTTTTTCTTTTATATCGTCTCTTGTTATGACATAATCTATACAGTCCTTAAAGCCAAACTTTTCTAGAGCATAATCAGTCAATTTTCTTGAATTGTTAGTTAAAATTGTGACAAAGTGATTTTGCTCTTTCAGCTTTTTCAGAGTTTCTACAACATCTAATTCAATCTCTGCATATTCATATCCCTCCACTTCATATTTTTCTATTAATTCCCATGCTCTTTTGTAATAAAACCCTGTAGAGTCCTTCTTCTGGATCATTATCACTAATTCTAGGATTGAACGAGGGAAACTTCTGATTATATCAAATTCTTCTTCGTTTACAACATTTGCGATTAGCTTAATAATTTCAGTTTTTATTGCATCATAATTGATTCTAGATTGTACTAAAGTTCCATCTAAATCGAAAATGATTAAGTATTGCATTGACATTTAGATATGATTTAAGTTGTTTCTTTTATATTTTCCTTATATGGATTTATCTTTTAGTATTTCTTCAAGAGTTTCAAAGAAGACTTTATGAAAGCGAATCTTTTCGCATAATGTCCATTTTTCCATAATACTTTTAGAAAATCAAGGATATTAGAAAATAATAGGCCATTTTCTTTTAATGATGTTCTTACTGATCTAGAGCTAGTTCCACCATTTTGGGAATGAAATAAACATTTTCCACAAAATGAATGAATCTATAATTTGGTGTATCAAAAGTATGATAAACAGGTACTGAATTCAGTGGTTGGAGAGCTTCAAATGGATCCAGAATACATTGCTAATAATATGCCTTCATACTTCAAAACTATGAAAAGAAAGTATACTGGACCTGTTTTTGATTCACATACTCACCTCGGGTCTGTTGACGATGTTAAAATTATGGTAAAATATTCAGAGAGATTCAACATTAAGAAGATTTTCGGAATTGTAAGAGATAATAAAACAAAATTAAATATTCAAAACGAATTTCCTGATCTTTTTGTGTTTGCAATTTTTCTTTCAATTCAAGAAGCTCTACAAGGTGATATGAAAGGATCTCTTGATTTTCTTGATAAAGCGTATGAACAAGGATTTACAGTGGGGAAACTTTGGTTTTCACCAAGATGGGTAAATTACTTCAATGCTGATAATTTGAAGATTAAATTCAGAACACAAGATGTTCATTTGAATGACCCAAAATTAGAGCCAATTTTTACAAAACTTGAAGAACTTAAATTCACTCTGTTAATTCATGTAAGTGATCCAGATCTCCTATATGAAAAAAACTACCAACCTTCAAGTAAATTTGGAATTAAGAAGAATCACACTAATGCATTGAAAAATATAATAGAAAAATATCCAAAACTAAAAATCATTGGAGCTCATATGGCTTCTCTACCAGAAAATCTTAATCAGCTAGATTCATGGTTAGATAAATACCCAAATCTCTATGTTGACACAGGTTCAGCTAAATGGATGGTCAGAGAATTTGCATATAAAAAAGAAGAAGTAATTGATTTCTTTAAAAAACATAAAAATCGTATCTTATTTGGAACAGATTTAGTTGCTGGTAGAACCGATAGAGAACCCCTTCCAGGATATTATATCAATCGTTTTCTTAGTTTTCAAGCATTGTTCGAAACAGATGTTGAAAACCTTCCTCTCCCAATACCTGATCTAGAAAATGATAATAAAACGAAGATAAACGGACTTAATCTACCTCAAGATATACTGAAGAGATTATATTGGGAAAATAGCTACAAGCTATTTTTATCATAATTGTCTTTTTTTTTCTATTTCCAACAAATGCTGTTGAAAAGCCTTCTTCACATATTCTCGCTGGGATTGATTATCGCTCAAAATCGCCATATTCTTCATAGTAGAAGAATGATTTGGATATAAAAGGAATCAATATCAGAAGATTCTTAACAAACAACAGTTAATTTTTTATTGACTAATACCCATTTATTTTTGATGTTCATTTGACGGCGATAAAACGTGATTTTAAATTCATACACTATGAGCCAAGTTATTCAGATATTAACACCACTTATGGGCTTTATCATCAGATTTACGAAGATTTCAAGACAATCGGGGAAGAAAACGTCAATATCAGAGTTTTTTCATATTTCTACGAAGGGATGGTTAGTGTTATTTCTGGTGACAATCTGTTTTTTGGAAAAGATTATTCACAAGCTATTCGTTATTATGAACAAGCTAACAAATTAATTGTACGCTCTAGAGCCTCACGAGGTAGAGACGGAGATAATATTTTTAATGAAATGGTTAAATGGGCTAATTATGCGGAAGGAATGTTAAAAATATCTATGTCTTTCACCGAAGAAAATATTGATAACAAAATCAATTTATTAGAGGATTGTCAAGTTAATTTACAAGAATTCATTAAAGGGAGAGAATTAGAGAACCATCCTGTTGATAGGATTATTGCCATAGCCAGATTAGCTTACGCACGCTATCTGCTTTTCAAATCTATAGCTGAAAAAGATAGCAAAGACTTAATCTCTTTTAAAAAACACTTACTTAAAGCCAGATCAGAACTCACAAAAGCTAATTTCATTTTCAGAAAATATGGAGACGAACTCGAAGAATTACAAAACAATATTGACGAAGTAACAAAACAAAATATCGTTTCTAGAGCTGAAAAATTCTGGGAACAAGGTTTAATAAATATTCAAGTTAGCAATTTCACTCAAGCTCATCATATCTTTAGAATTGCTTCAAAATACTACACAAGAGCAAGTGAAATATGTTCAGATTTCATGGAACAAAGATTATACCTTGCTTTGTCAAAAATTACATTAGCAAGCCAATATGAATCTCAAGCAAATGAACTGTATAAACGTGAAGATAAACCCAAAAAAGCAAGTGATTTATTTGTAAAAGCTTCTGAAATTGTTGATGATGCACTTGGTATGTTATCAACCATCAAGAGTGAATCTCTAATCAAGAGTATGACTGCACAAAGATCTTATTATGAAGCTTTATCACTGGAAACTAAAGGAATTTCTCTTTTTGATCAAGAACAATTTGATGAAAGTCTAGATAACTTTAACAAAGCAATAAAAAGATTTGAAGAGACTAAAAGATTAGCAATAGAGAGAGACCTAGATAATTTAGCAGAATTAGTAAGAACAGGATTAAGCGAAGTTGAAGGATATATATCTATGGTTAATGCCATGATGGAATGAGAATCAAAGTTACCAAGCAATAGAAATACTTAAACTCTTTTACTTTTATAAAAGCTTGAAGAATTTAGCCTATGAAGAAACAACGGTCTACGATTCTAAAGAAAATGAAATGTGATGGGCGGACCGAGGCTTGTTCTTCACCTTATTACGATAAGCCCTTCATTTTCTGGATTATTTCTTTATATTTTTCAAAAGAGTCTCTTTTATATCCGGTTTCAGCTACTAGTCCAAGAGAATTAGCTGCAATTGATTGATCCATTAATGAATAATAAATAAATCCTTTCACTATTGGATTATTAACACATTGATCTAATACATATGTTAGAGCTCCTGCTTGTATTCTCTCTCCAAAAATCATTGCTGAAATTCCAAATTCTGTAAACCAAAACTCTTTTGAAGAATTTGTAGCTCGATCTAGAAAATACGAAATATCAAAATGTTTTTCATAAAATGGATAAAAATCAATTCCAATGAAATCTAATGGAGTGCTGGTCCACAAAGGTTCAAACAAATCAGTGTCCCCTGTCATTGAATTCTCTGATAGATTTATTCCTATTTTAGTTTCATTTGAAATAGATCTCAGTTCTTCAATTGTGTTGTTAATTTTATTAACCCACATACTAACAGTTATTTCTTCTTCAAGTGACAAGAAGTATGTTGAATAACCATATGGTTCAGGATATATTAGAATGTAATCAGGATTGGTTATATTAACAATATCTATAGCTTGTTGATTTATAACTTCAGTAAAATCTTCGAAGGACACGTTTTGAAGATTCCACGTTGGTCTGTCATAACCATAAGTAGCAAACATTACTTTTATTCCATTTGCTTTCAAATCATCCACAATTTGTAGTATATGAGATGAATAGTTTTCTAAGAATTCAACTTTAAGATCTATTCTAGCTACAGTAACATTAAGTTCCTTCATCAGAGCCAATTCTTTTTGAAATATTTCGTTAAAATTTTGTGTAGGTTCTATTTGGTAAGAAGCTGATTGAATGTGTACTCCCAACTCCATATCTGTGCGTTGTGTGAAACTGGGATTGTAATCTTTTGAAGTATATTCTCCAAAAGAGATCACATTGCTAAGACTCATTATATTGAAAACAAGTAACATTATCACTAAACTAGCAACAATCATTTTTGAACCATTGTCAAGAAAAGATACAAATCCACCCGAAGTTTTTTTCTGTGGTTTTTCACCAGCAGGTCGTTCTAGAAATACAGCTGCTTTTCCCCTCTTTATCTCCTCTGTTGGTTTTTCTTCAGTTTTTATGAGTTCTATTTCCTCATCCTTAACAAACTTAATTGGAACACAAAGAGGGATTAAAATTAAGATAGGAAAATAATAACTGATAGGTCCAAATAACAACCCTTGGAACATTGTATATCCAATTGTTGGCCACACCATTATCCAATCTAAGAATCTAGGTAATCCAAATCCTGTTGATACTGCTATTTTTTGCAGTAATAAAAGAAATGTCCATAAAGCTAGCAATGTAAATAAGACATTGCCTATCCTACCAAACGTTGTTGATTTTATTGATTTCATAAAAGTAAATATTGTTACTAACAGATTGTTTACAAAGATAAACAATGAACCTATGAATCCTAACCAACCAACTGTTGGAGAAAACGAGTTGAAAAACCATAGAAACATCATCATTGATCCTGCTACAGTCATCACACCCGATGCTAAACTCCATGCAGGTTTTTCAAATTCTTTTTTTGTTAATGTATCGTACATTAATTTTGAACCTAATGACATGTTGTAGACAAATACTAAAAATGCTAAAACCAATGAACCTTCCATACCTATTATTGCCATAATCCTCAAGAAAAACTATCAATGGTCTATAAATGCTTTTACTTTTTTGATTATTTGTATGAACTATGCTTTAAGGAGGGCAAGCAAATCAACTAAACTTCCTCTATAATCAGGTATATTTTCATTTAGTGATTCTTCATTCTCTATGTTTTCGTCAACTAAATACGTTTTGAAACCTAATTTCTTAGCTCTTAAATCACGAAAAGCATCATTTCCTACAACTAACGTGTTTTCTGGTTTTGTTTTAGAATATTCTAGCACACTATACCAGTACTTGTCATTCCCTTTACAGTAGTAACTATTTTCTGCATGCGTAATGTGATCAAAATCTGCAGCTATTAAACCTCCCCACTCCATCCTTTTTTTTACAGCTATATAAGGAAAAACAGGATTAGTAGTTAACAGAACAGGTATATCTGAATAAGAATTTTTTAAGATTGAGAGAATCTCTTTTACTCCATTCATTTGTTTAATTATAGGTTGAATTACATTGAATTTTTTATGGTAGAAATCTTCAAATCTGTTCATAATCGTTTGACAATCGATCTCAAATTTTGGACAAAAATCATTCACAAAAACCTCTAAGGTTGTTGTATCTGGATTATCAGCTTTTTCCATTATTGCCGTTGATTTCAGAAGTTCTTCTACGAACGTTTTAGGATTAGGTATCAAGTCGCTGAAGAATTTAGCTGCAGCACCAAGATATAATTTAACAAATTCACCTTCATTGAAATTTATTAAGGTTCCATCTAGATCGAAGAATAATGCCTTGAATTCCATCGCACATCCCCACAAGTATCCATTATTCATAAATTTTACCGTTCTTATCTTAACATGTTACTATACAACCAGAACCCACATGAATTACAATTGTCATTCCAAGATTTCTAATTGCTATAACGATTCTTTGGGCTGTATTTCATCTTCGATATAATTTTTAAGCAAATTTGCTGATTTTTCGTTTCTAGCATGATAAATATCAGTGTTAAGAATATCGGGTTTTCATGCTCTCCTTGATTAGATTGTCAGAAAAACTTCTGCAGAATCAGTCACCACTCATACAATCATCTATATCTCCTGTGGAAAAAGAGAAAAAAAAAGTAGAATTTAAGTTTTATTCAGAGGTTATGTTTACACTTCAATGTCTGTAGTGAATATAATCCCCAGTGTTCCGGGACCAGTATGAGAAGCTATTGTACCACCCATTTTGAATGTTTCACCTATTTTTAACTTTGGATATTGGTCTTTTATTAATTCTTTAACTTCTTCAACTTTGTCTGTATATTGAGCTTCCATAAAGTGTACAGTAATATTTTCTTGTCCTACAAATTTTTCGAATTGTAAGTCAAATATATCTTTAATAGCAAGATCCACTCCTTTAGATCTTTTCACCACTTCAAGTTTTCCATCCTTTAATACAATTATGGGTTTTAAAGACATTAGTTTTGCAGCATAATATTTAGCTCTACTTAGTCGTCCTCCTTTGAAGAGGTAAACTAAATCTTCAACTGTAAAATATAGTTGCGAATTATTTTCTCGCCATTTAACAATTGCTTCCATGATTTCTGCTGCGTTTTTACCTTCTTTTGCAAGTTGAGTAGCTTTAATTACCATTAATCCATGATAACCACTTGCTACTTTTGTATCAAAAGGATACACTTTTGCACCATCTGGATTTTTCTTCTCATACATTTTCTTCGCAAATAGAGCATTTGGATATGAACCACTTAATCCGCTTGATATGTGAAATGAAATTATTTCATCATAACCTTTAGAATGTTTCTCATATGCTTCTAAAATTGCTTGTTGTGTAGGTTGAGAAGTATGAGGATGATCTTTGGAAGTTTTAAATTTTTCATAAAACTCTGATGTTGTAATATCTTTTAATTCCTCATAATCATCGACCCCAAAGATTATGTGCATAGAAACGGGTTCCACATCATATTTCTCATAAAGTGTTTTATTATCTGGACAATTCAAATCAGCACTAGTGTCAGATACAATTTTAACGGTCATAGATATAAAAATATCGCAGTTTTTCTTAAACATTGGGTTGTTATATGGATGGAGAACATCTAGTAAGTTATGTTGTCCAGAATAAACTAGAGTATATCATATAGATATTTTGGGAACCAATTTGTTAGCTTCTATGATTAAGGCAAGGCTATAAAACGTAGAACAAAAGAATTTTGCAAAACAAAAGTGTTAGCAATGAATTAAAAATGTAATGATATCAATTTTCTTCTTCAAAAGTAAAATATTTAAGCGTAGCGTCCGACACATGTTAGAAGTCTCATAAGGTTAAGACATTATGCTTACTAAAAACAAGAGTTTCACTATCTTTATTATTACAATTCTGTTATTCATAAGTATATCAAATGCACAATCTCAAAACAATTCAACAGAAAATAGTAACAGACTTGATTTCCAAAAAGAACCAATAAGTAACAACTTAGTTTTCAATGATGACAATGACACTATTCCAGCAAGACCTATTCTATCAGTAAAAAAAATTGTAAATACTACTCTACTTGAGCCTTATGAGTGGGTTATAATTAATGTAACAATTAAGAATGTTGGTAACAGAACAGCTTACAATCTTACAGTTACTGATCCTTTTTTTGGTTCATGGGTATACTCTATATCAAATTTTACTGTCCAAAAGTATGTTATAGTTGAGATAAATGCTACAATCAACTATTTTTACTATATACAACCTATTCAAGAAGGTAATTTCACGCTAGAATCAACTGAAGTAACATACAATGATCTTTCAGGTACTGAATATCTTTCTATTTCTCATAAATTTAACATTCTTGTTTACGAAATAGAACACATTCCTATTATTGAAGGAAATTTATGGTGGAAAACCCTACTTTATTGCTTTCTTGTACTTTTAACTCTTGGAACAATCGCTCTACTTGATTTTCTGTATTTAAATAAATTCTTCCGTGGTAAAAAGAAGAAACCGATAGCTTCTGTAAGACCCTCAGCAAAGAAAAGCAATCGTGAAGTTAAAAAGAAAGTTCAGAAAAAGAAAAAATAGTTCTTTTTTTCTTTCTATTTTATTCCAAATCTATCAATTTAAATATAACAACCTTAAGAAAATGTTTGATGACCCTTCGTGATTTACTTTCTATGGACTTGAAATTTCTTCTTGTGGGTGGAAAAGGTGGAGTAGGAAAAACAAGTGTTGCTTCTGCTATAGCTATTTCTTTAGCCGAAGAAGGCAAAAAGATTCTATTAATATCAACAGATCCAGCACATAGTATTTCTGATTCTTTCGCTCTAGATTTTTCTTCAGGTGAAATAACTAAAGTTGATGGTATAGATGGAGAATTATTTGTTTTAGAAATCAATCCTGATTCTGCAGGAGAGGAGATGTCCAAATCCTTAGGAATGGCATCTTTACAAACAGACCAGCTTACAAATCTCTTAGGAGGGCAAGGTTTATCCGAACTGCAAGGTTTAGGAGAAGATCTTAAAGAGATACCACCTCCTGGTATGGATGAAGCATTATCTTTTGCAAAAATACTCGAATACTCCCAAAACGATGATTATGATACTATTGTTTTAGACACTGCACCAACAGGACATACTTTGCGATTGCTCAATCTTCCTGAATTTCTAGATTCTTTTCTTGGACGAATGTTAAAAATGAAAGCTTTCATTTCAAATGCAATGGGTTTAGTAAAATCACTATTTGGAGGACAAAGAGATAAAGATACCACGATTGAAAAACTGGAAGCAATGAAAGAAAAGATTATGTTTTCAAGAGACCTGTTAATGGATCCTCTAAAAACTCAATTCATCATCGTTATGATACCAACATTGATGAGCGTTTTTGAATCAGAGCGCCTTTCAACAGAGTTGAAAAATCACCTAATATCAAATAAATTCTCTGTTATCAATATGCTTAACCCGGATAATCCTGGATGTAAACATTGTAGACAACGTAGACAAGAACAGTTGAAAAATGTAGAGTATATTAATTCAGTATTTTCTAAGCAAGATATAAAAGTGATAGAAACATTCGAAAATGAAATTAGAGGTATTGACATGCTCCGCTCATTCGCTTCTAGTTTACTTAATGAAGAATAATCCCTACTTCTATTGATTTTAAAGGTAGAGGTATTAAAAAATGAAAAATCCAAATATTGAAATAAAAACCGGAGAAAATGATATAATCTTTGCAGATGCTCATTGCCACTTACTTCCACCATGGTTTAAATTTAGCCAAATTGAAGCAGTAATTGAGAGAGCTAGAAGTAAAAACGTAAAAATAATCATAAATAGTGCAATTTCAGCTGATAATTATGAGTTTGGACTTAGAACCACAGAATTTCCAGGAGTGTATTTGTCTCTAGGTTTAGGTCCTTCTTCAGTATCAGAAGAAGATTTCAATACATTTACTAAATATTTTAGAACAAACAAAGACAAGATTGTTGCTATTGGAGAAATAGGATTAGATTATCATTGGACTAAGGAGTCTTTAAAACAAGAAAAACAGAGAATAAACTTACATAAGTTGATACAATTCGCTTTAGAAAATAAAAAACCAATTGTTATCCATTCAAGGAAGGCGGAAAAAGATGCAATCGAAATTCTGCAAGAAATGAATGCTAAGGATGTCTTGATGCACTGTTTCGATGGTACAGATGAACAAGTTAAGCAGATAGTTGAAGAAGGATGGTTCATTTCAGTTCCAACAAGTGCTGTTTACAGGAAAAATTACAAGAGGAAAATAGATCTCATTCCCCCTAGAAATCTCATGTTTGAAACAGATAGCCCTTTTCATTCGTTAGAACAAGGAAAAAACAATGAGCCTTCGGCTATATCGATTCTCTGTAAACATGCTGCAGACCTAAAACAGATGAAAAATGAAGAATTAGCTCGAATAACAACAGAAAATGTATGTAATTTTTATGGGTTGAATTTGTCATAATGTCATATTAATTTCTTCTGAGTTTATATAGGGAAAACAAATCAAGATTATGATGAACAAAGTCTTGCGTACAGAAATAATGGAAGTAAGAAAAGATAAGGAGTTAAGCAAGCTTTGCCATCAAACTAAGAACCTCTATAATCGAGGAAACTTTCTGATAAAAGAAGAGTTGAAGAAAAACAACAAATTACTATTTTACAATGACCTAGATAGAATATTGAAAGGAGAGCAGTGTTACAAGTTTTTACCAGCTCACACCGCTCAACTCACACTTAAATTATTGTCAAGAAACTGGAAAGCTTACTTCCAAGCTATTAAAGAGTGGAAGAGACAACCTAGCAAATTTCTCAGTTGTCCCTGCTCTCCCTATTTCAAGAAACCTTCAGGGGAGACTATAGCTATCTTCAGCAACCAACAAGCGAAAATTGTCAATGGGTGGGTGATATTGCCAAAAAAAGTTAAGTTTACTATCAAGACACGTTTAACGTCACTAGATAATTTACGAGAGGTACGTGTCATCCCCAGAGGGATAGGATACACCTTCGAGATTGTCTATCATAAACATCTTCCCAAAGCAATTAGAAAGAAAAAAAGTAGAAAAGGTTCCATCGATTTAGGATCCATCAACCTCGTGACTTTCGTGGATAACATCGGATCGCGTCCGATTGTCATCAAGGACGAGGGGAAAGGGATAAAATCCATCAATCAATTTTATATGAAAGAAGTGAAAAAGTTACAGAAGCAGTATGCGTTGCAGCAACACAAACAGTTACGTCAAAAGAACAAGTTACACTATGGTAATCGTTTCCAACTTTATCGTCAACACTGGAGATGGAAGGTGAAAGATTGGTTACATCAGGTGAGCAAGTTCCTCGTTGACCTCTGGGAAACTAGGGGTTTACACACCGTTTACATCGGTTACAATCCTCTCTGGAAACAGCAACTGAGGTTGAGAAAGAAGACTACACAAATTTTTGTCAGTATTCCTTTTGAAAAACTCATCAAAATCCTTCAATACAAAGCAGAAGAGAAAGGGATAAAGGTTGAACCTATTGAAGAGGAGTATACCTCTAAATGTAGTTTTCTAGACAATGAGTCACCCCAGGAACAGACCAAGTATAAGGGGAAGAGAGTGCACCGAGGACTGTTTCGTTCTGCAACAGGTTTGTTAATCAACGCTGATGTTAATGCTGCTTACAACATTTTACTTAAAGGCGATTCGCAAGCGCTACCTAAACGTAGTGTGGGCGGGGTAGGAGGGTACGTGGTTTACCCCCTTAGAGTGAGCTATCCAGCGATGAAACTCTAATGAAGTGCTTGTTATATGCCAATATGACAAAATCATATCATGGGATAATTCTAAATTCTGAATCCTCATCTTTCACTAGTTAAAGCAATGCAATTGACCCATAATTTGGACCTAGTAATTGACAGCTCACTAACGAGGTTTCTGTTTTTATGGCATTAGTTATAGTGATTACTTCTAGAACTTTCTCAATACTCTTTTCAAATTCCCCTGATCCACCATAAAATACTTTTTTGAATTCTTTAGCTTTAGTAATTATTTCTATTTGCTTTATCAGATTTTTTACGAGTGATCTTGGGTTTCTACCACTTGATAAGTTGGACCAAGAGCTATGATACAGTTCATATGTCTCATATGGTTTGAAAGATTTGCGTATTCCAGAAAAAATAGATTCTTTCCTTAGACCCACACTGTTAAGTCTATCATTTTTAGTTATCAAGAAAGAATGAATATGCTTGTTCAATGAAAAACATTCTTTTCTGATTTCATTGATATTTTTCGCATTTAAGATAAATTTTGCTAGTTCTTCAACTAGAAGCCCGGATGAAGGTCCTAGAGTCGGAGAATCAATCACGTCTATCTTGACTTCAGAAACTAGTTTCTTTGCTAAAACAGCATTTTCAAAAACTGCAGGTGTTATCAATGTTGAGTGAAGGCTGATTATTGAATCAAATTCTTCAGATAAATAGGTGAATAATTCAACGAAGTCTTTGATACTTGGTGCAAGTAACTGAGATTTTTTATCTTTAAGCATTAATTTAAGTAAATTTGATGTCTCAAGTTCTCTTATTGTTTTCCTTTCTTTAAGAAGAATACCTTTAGAATTTTTTATCAGATATCCAATAGGAAAGATGTTGTAATATTCGAACCATTTATGAGGTATTTCCTTACTTGAATCAATAACAATAGCTGCTTTCATTTGTTATTGGCCAACTGTACTAGCAAATAGATAAAGCTTTGTACATTACCCAAAGTCATTCTTTTAATCTTCCTTTGAACTCTTTTTTGTAATCTTCTAAAAGAACTTCAATGGCAAATCCCCCTTTCCACCCACAATCATCGTTTGTGCAAATATACTTGATGTTCATGCTAAGAAAATGTTCTATGTTTCTAAGAGGATAAAAACAATGGGGACAAACCTTAAGTACTCCTTTATACGAACCTCGTTTCATCTTAACATCAAATTCATCAAAATCTAAATCATCTTGATTTTTTGCTTGTTTTATAGTATTCACCTGGTATTAAAATTGCACTTCGATATTAGAATCTGGGAAACCAAACTTAATCATCATATCCTTTATTTTAAATCGATGATCACCTTGTAGCTCGATTCTTCCTTCTTTAGCTGTTCCACCACATGCAAGTTTCGATTTAAGCTTTTTAGCTAAAGCACCAAGATCAACTTCAGTAGGATCGATACCAACGACGAGAGTGTAGTTCTTACCCCACTTTCGTTTTTCCAAAAAAATACGTATAACTTGTTCTTCTTTTGCTATTTCTTCACAGACGCACAAATCCTTTGGCAGTCCGCACACTTTACAACTTTCTTCCATTGTGCAAACTACCTCTCAATACTTTTTATATGTTTGCATCAGAAGTGAAAAAGAACTAGATTCTCATTTTTGGATATGAAATAATGCTGTGAAAGGATTTGCTAACTGTATATCCTCGTAAAAATGTTAATTGGTTCTATCCTAAAGATTAATCGAGTTGAATATGAACGATTATTTTTTTTTTTTGCTTTTTTATTTTGTAGACATCACTCATTTTTCTAGGAGTACAATATTGTAATTGTTTGTTAGATTTTCTATTTTTTACAGTTTCTCTATTAAATTTATCTTTTTTTCTAGTTGTAAATGATCAGTTCTTAAAACGAGTTCTCTTATTAATTTAAAAAAATAGTATGTTCATCTAAGCTCAAGTACAAAAAAGTTTTCTACGACCGAAAATTATATTTCATTTCGATGTATATGTAATGTGTGAGTGTCCTAATTATTGATTCATTAGCATCTAACGACGGAAGAAGAAAATATTCTCGAGATGTCATCGGAGTAGGACCACGGTTATTAGCAGGAGTTTTTGAGAAATATAATCTTAATACTCAAATTTCTAGAGTTGAAGATTTACTAGAAAAAGGTGTTTCCAACCTAATTTCCCAAAATGAGATTTTCCTTATAAGTGGGATGACTGTTGATCTAATCGCTGTTAAGAGAGTTATTAGAAAAATACGACAAAATAATAATAAATCACAAATTATTCTAGGAGGACCTATTCTCTCAGACGAAGAACTAATTAACTCTCTAGAAATAGATATTGGCATAATAGGAGAGGGGGAGCGAATTTTAGCCGATTTAATAGAAAACAGTTTCTCTATAGACAATTTTAGGGCAAAAAAGTCAAATCAATATTATTGCATTAAATTTGTAAAAGATAAAGTGCTTTTCAAAGGAATTATGTGCCACACTCATTCTCTTTTTGAAGAATTTTCTCCCTCCACTGAGATTATACAAAATTATCCAGATTATTGGTTTTCAAAAGTGTATGTCGAAGTAGTTAGAGGATGCTCTAATCATCTTCGAGGAGATATAGTCAAGCTAAATGGTGGTTGTAGCAATTGTAGCTTCTGTGATATCCCAGAAGTTTTTTCTGAAGAAAAATGTCCAGAGGATATTCCACCAGGATGTGGTTTTTGCAGTGTTCCAGCAACTTTTGGTCCTGCAAGAAGCCGAAATGTTCAGCAAATAGTAAAGGAATGCAATGAACTACTATCAAAAGGTGTCAGTCGAATCATTCTCTCTGCTCCTGGCTTCTTAGACTATTGTAGAGGCAAAAATGATGAGCCATTATTTTCTCCTACTTATCCTACTCCAAATCTAGAAAAAATCGAGGAGTTACTATCCAAACTATCAGAAATAAGAGATCAGCAAGAACATACTTGTAGCATATCAATCGAAAATGTTAAACCATCACTAGTAAATCTTGATGCTGCTAGAATAATTGGTAAATATCTACCAAACACTTCTATAAGTATAGGCTGTGAAACTTTCGATGAAGATCATAGCAATAAAATAGGAAGACCATCCATACCATCAAAAGCATTAGAAGCTGCAAAGCTGTTTAGCGAGAATAATATTTCCCCTCAAATTTACTTAATACATTCACTACCAGGAGAAACTGTTAATTCAGTAGAAATCACTAAGAGAACAATTGAGGAAAATATATTTGATTTTGTAGAGAAGATAACAGTTTATAGATACTTACCGCTACCTAATTCTCCATTTTCAGTAACTAACTCCCCTTCTCCAGTAGAAAGACATTTGCTAAAAATTAAAAGAGATGAACTTAAAAAAACTATCATTCAATTCAACATAAAAAAGAAAAAATCCCTAATCAACGCAGAAATTACTACAATAGTAGCTGAAAAGGATAAGAAACGTGAAGATACCTACATTTGTTACCCTATTTTTAGTGGGCCTGCCATAAGTATTTACTCTTCTAGTAACATAATAAAAAAAATACTTACTGTCAAAATCTCTGGGGTTATTAGTGATAAATTAGTTGAAGGTAAAATCATAAATGAAGGAGAATCGTCACTTTATTAGAATAGAATCGACATTTTTCCAGTCTTACAATTAATAAAAGCTCGAAATTAGTGCTTCTACTAATGAAATTTAGGCCCTAATAAGGAATCAATACATCACATATCAAAGAAATATAAAATAGATAAAATAGAATTGAAAATTAGAACTTATCGAGCTTTAACAGGTTTAGCTATAAGAGACCGTTGTTTGAATAGTACCCTACTGGAACAGCGAGGGCATTTAACACCTGGTAATATTCTTAATTCGCTTGGGGTTATTTCATTTTTACATCTTGAACAAATGTATTTTGTCATCAAATCACCATTTTAATTTCTATTCTTAATCTTTTCTTTGTTAGCTAAAGAATTTCTTCTCATTGTTCATATTCTTCGAATTCTACTTCCGAATCCATGAGTTCTCCTAGAGTTATATCGAGATCTTCCAAAGGAATTCGTATTTGTTTCATCGAATCTCTGTCACGAATGGTCATAGATGAATCTTTTAGTGATTCATAATCAATAGTTATACAATAAGGAATACCTATTTCATCTGCCCTAGCATACCTTTTGCCTATTTTACCGCTCTCGTCATAGAAAGAGATATATCCAGAGTTCTTTAATTCCCTGTGAACTTCATAAGCAAGATTTGCTAGACCATCTTTTTTCATTAGTGGAAGGACAGCAACTTCCAAAGGAGCAATAATAGAAGGGAATTGAAACCAACTCCAACCTCTATCATCTTCGCGATAGCATTTTTCTAGAACAGTATAAAGGATACGATCAACACCAAGTGAAGGTTCAACTACATGGGGTAAAACTTTCCTTCCATCGGAATAAGCTATTGTAAAGGACGAATTTGAAGCTTTTGAGTGTTTTTTCAGATCATAGTCTCTTCTATAAGCATTACCAATTATTTCCTTATGACCAACAGATAGATTAACTTCTAAATCGAAATTTCCGCCTGAGTAGTGAGGTGTCTCATGAGGAAGCATATGTCTAAACCAAAAATCTTCTTGTTTAACACCAAAATCAATTAACATCTCTGTTTCTAAAGCAAAAAAATACAACAAATAGTCATTAGGTACTAAATTCTGTTGCTTAACTTCTTGAAGAGAAAGTGATAGAGGTTTTTCCCATCCTTTTTCTTGCATTTCGTGAGTAACAAAATTTATTTTTAAATCCTCAGCTATTTCAAAAGGAGATGAAACTTCTTTATCATCAGGATCGAAGAACATCTCGATTTCCATCTGTTCAAATTGCCTTAAACGTATAATGAAATTTCTAGGAGAGATTTCATTACGAAAAGAAAAACCTGTTTGAGCAATCCCAAAAGGTAGTTTGTTTCTCATAAAAGCTGTCAATCTTTTAAAATTGATGAAAATATTCTGAGCTGTCTCTGGTCGTAGATAACCAGCGTATCCTCCAGAGGGACCTATTTCTGTTTTAAACATTAAATTAAAATTGCGGGATTTACTTAAATCTTCATTACATTTAGGACACTTAACATTGTGCTCTTGAATAAGTTTATCTTGTTCTTCTATTGATAATCCTTCAGCACTGATGTTTGCTGCATCATTTATTAACTGATCAGTTCTAAACATAGAATTACAGACACTACATTGAGTAAGAGGATCATCAAAAGCATCTAGATGACCTGAAGCTTGAAAAACAGATTCAGGCATAAGAAGAGAACCTGAAACTTCAAAAATATTATCAGTATCAAGAACAAAGTTTTGACGCCAATAATCGATAATTTTCTGTTTTAATAGAGTACCCAATGGACCATAATCATAAAATCCTCCAGCTCCCCCATAAATTTCAGCTGTAGGGCATATAAAACCTCTACGGAGCGAAACATCGATAATTTTATCTATTAGCCTATCTTCAGTCAATTGTATCCAAAAAGATAAAATAGGAATCGTACTTAAATGCTTTGAAAAAAGTGAAAATGGAAAAAGATTTGTTTTTACAAAAAAAAATAAGGTTTGAAGAGGAAATAGATATTAGATTGTAACCTCTATCTTGAGTTTTCTAACAAGCTCTTTGTACCTGTTACGAACAGTTACTTCAGTAACAGTAGCTGTTTCAGCAATCTCACGTTGGGTACGTCTTTCACTCTCAGTGATACCTGCGATGTAAATAGCAGCTGCAGCAAGCCCTGTAGGATCTTTACCAGCTGTAAGATTATGCTCTTTAGCTCTGTTAAGAAGTTCAACAGCCTTTCGAGCAGTTCGACCACTTAAGCGTAGCTCAGCAGCAAATCTGACTATATAATCTGTAGGATTGGCTAAAGGAATTTTAATTTCAAGCTCGCGGATTATAAGACGATAACAGCGACCAAGTTCCTTTTTAGAGATACGGCTGTGACGAGCAATTTCATCAAGTGTTCGAGGAACACGTCTGATACGAGCACCAGCGTAAGCAGTAGCACCAATCATTGCTTCAATAGAACGACCGCGAATGAGACGTTTTTCAATAGCCTTTCGATAAATATTAGCTGCTGTCTCGTTGACACTGCGAGGAATACCAAGCTGTGAAGATAAACGGTCCAATTCAGACATAGCGTAAGCTAAGTTACGATCGATGGAACTATGAACACGAGTGCGTATCTGCCATTTACGCAAACGGTAAATTTGTGCTCGACGTTTAGGTGAAAGCTTCTTACCATAAACATCGCGGTCTTCCCAACCAATTTGAGTGCTGAGACCTTTATCATGAATAGTAATAGTAGTAGGAGAACCAACTCTGCTACGTTTGGAACGTTCTTCAGCAGTGAAAGCACGCCACTCAGGACCATCATCAATAAGCTTCTCTTCAACTACAGTACCACAATTTCGGCAAATATGTTCGCCTCGAGTTTGGTCAAGAATAACATCAAAACTCCCACATTCAGGACACTCTTTATCCTCTTCTTCTTCATATTTTTCTTCTTTCTTTTTACTCAATATTTTACCCCATGCAATTTGATAGGTCAAACGAAGAAGGTGGAATCTCTCATCTCAGTGAGCATAAGAATAAAAAATGAGAGTATTACCCTCGTGATGACCCCAGATTTTTCACAGTTTTAAACTTTTGCGAATACTTTTTAAAACCTTTCTTCGTTTCTAGTATATAAACTTTGTTATGACCTTGTGAATACTTAATACTACACACAAAGACTCTTAAGTTTAAAGCATTAGCTCTAGCTATTCTTTTGTTTCATTTTCTCATGCAGTTTCTGACAGCTGGTCTATTTTTCTTTACCTTCTTTGAGATTATCCTTTTGAGGAATAAAGGAACTACTAACAATAGGAGAGCAAATGTGAAGTTCAATTGATTTTCATCTGTAGGATATTCAACAGGTTCATCGAGAGGAAAGTAATCAACTGAGTTAGCATCACCATCAATAGAATAATTGCCTGTTCCCGACCAATCGGACCAGTAATTTCCTTCAAGTGTTATAGTATCAAACCAAAGATTGTTAGTACCTCTATCATTTGCTTGTGAAGTTCCTCCTAGATTATTGTCTACAAAGGTATTATGGTGAATAAGATTATTCTCAGAACTAGGCGTGGAGTATACTCCATAGCATCTATTTTCTTGTATAAGATTGTAAGTAACGACACAATCAGAAGACCCAAGCACGAGGCCTCTGTTGAAATTGTTGTTGCACGTGTTGTTAATGACAGTCGAACTATCAGAAGAGGAAAGATAGATCCCTTCCAAGTTGTTACTGCTACACGTGTTGTTAATGACAGTAGAACTATCAGAAGAGTGAAGAGAGATTCCTTCCGAGTGGTTGTTGCTACACGTGTTGTTTGCCACCGTCGAACTGTCAGAAAAGAAAAGACTGATACCATCACTTCTATTGTTGTTGCTACACGTGTTGTT
Source organism: Candidatus Heimdallarchaeota archaeon (assembly GCA_019057815.1). GTDB lineage: Archaea > Asgardarchaeota > Heimdallarchaeia > Heimdallarchaeales > Heimdallarchaeaceae > 18H4-34. The sequence goes on along the minus strand of JAHLWR010000003.1, from coordinate 176,129 downwards.
GGCAACAGTAGAACTATTAGAAAAGTAAAGTCTGATACCATAGCCATTGTTGTTGCACGTGTTGTTAATAATAACTGAAGATGGACAGGAGTAGAGAAATAGACCAATTGTAGCGTTATTTAATATTTGGTCACGTACTATCACATTAGTACAATTAATTAGTATTAATTGACCATAAACTTGTTCAGTAATTATCATAGAGTCAAGGTTAGTGTAAAAACCTAGTTTTTTCCCATTCACCCAATTATTTCCAACAGTGTTAGAGAGATATGCATCGAGGGTATTTTCGTATATATATAAACCACAATTAGTAAAAGTGTTGTTTACCACCGTAGAACTGCTAGAAAAGTAAAGATAGATGCCATAGTTGTTATTGTTGCTGCACGTGTTGTTGATGATAGTCGAACTCCCAGAATTTCGAAGCGAGATGTCATTCCGGTCGTTGTCGTTGCAAGTGTTGTTAATGATAGTCGAATTCCCAGAAGTTTCAAGATAGATGCCCCAATCGTTGTAGCTACACGTGTTGTTTACCACCGTCGAACTGCCAGAAAAGAAAAGCGAGATGCCAGTTCCACCATTGTTGCTGCAAGTGTTGTTAATCACAGTTGCTGTTCCATCAGCTGCAAACCTGATATAAATGCCATTGTTGTTTGCGTCAACATAACAGTTACGAATAATGAAATATTTTGTTGTATCAGTGATATGAATACTACTTGTACTCGTTGTTATGATATTGTAACCTTCAATAAGATAAGGATCCTCAGATGTTCCTGTTCCTAGAAAACCATAATCTGTGAAATTGCTATCAGAAGTAATGGTAATTGGATCATGAGTTGACAACTCTAGCGAAATCGGTCTGTATTTATTCTCTTCTGCAGATATTTGTACATTGATATTCGATGCGTAGATTGACAACGTTATTATTAGTAGAATTAACAATAATGTTGTTTTCTTTTTCATTAAATCACACTTAATTATACTCTTTATCGAATATATATCTTGTGCAAAGAATTCTTCTGTAATAATCCTAACGAGAATATTTTTCGAGTTTATATACCAATTTGAGAATAATGAGGTAAACCCATCCGTTCTAATATCTTCCTATCTTTAAAAAAACCAAAAAAGAAAGACTTTAGATGTGATTCACTTATATCTATTGTCTGATATATAAAGAATGTAAAAAAATGGAAGTGTTGAAGGTTTTGCTCTTGTTAATACTACGTTTCTATGATGTTTCTGACAGCTGTTCTATTTTTCTTTGCCTTCCTTGAGATTATCCTTGTGAGCATTAAGGGAACTACTACTATTAGTAGAGTAAATGTAAAGCTTAATGGATTTTCATCTGTAGTAGATTCAACTGAATATTCAGCAGGTTCATCGAGAGGATAAAGATCTTCTAATCCTGCGGAGCCATCAATAACATAAGAACCTGTTCCTGACCAATCTGACCAGTAGTTGCCTTCAAGTGTTGCAGTATCATACCAAAAGTTGTTAGCTCCTGCATCCCAAGCTTGCGAAGTTCCTCCTATATTATTGTCTACAAAGGTATTATGGTGAATAAGAATATTATCAGAATCTAATCCTAAGCATACTCCATAGTATTCATTTTCTTGTAGAAGATTGTAAGCAACGACACAAAAATCAGAAGAGTAAAGTAAGATACCCCAGTAGTTATTGTTGTTGCACGTGTTGTTGGTGACAATCGAACTACTGGAATAATCAAGCTTGATGCCGTAACCATTGTTGCTGCAAGTGTTGTTTGCCACCGTAGAACTACCAGAATGGCCAAGACAGATACCACTCCAGTGGTTATTGCTACAAGTGTTGTTTGCGACAGTCGAACTACCAGAATAGACAAGAGAAATGCTGAACCAATTATTACTGCACGTGTTGTTGGAAATAGTCGAACTACCAGAAGAGTAAAGATAGATACCGTAGTCGCCATTGTTGCATATGTTGTTAATAATAGCTGAAGATGTACAGGAGCAGAGAAATAGACCAATTGTAGCGTTATTTAATATTTGGTCACGTACTGTCATATTGGTACAATTGACTAATATCAACTGACCATAAATTGGTTCAGCAATGATTGTAGAGTCAAGGTTAGTGTAAAAACCTAGTTTTTTACCATTCACCCAATTATTCTCGACAGTATATGATATGTATGCATCAGTGTTATCTTCGTTTATACACAAACCACAATTAGTAAAAATGTTGTTAGTAACAGTCGAACTAACAGAAAAGGAAAGCATGATGCCTTTGAAGCCATTGTTGATGCAAGTGTTGTTAATGACAGTCGAACTAACAGAATCCCAAATCTCGATGCCATAGGCATTGTTGATGCAAGTGTTGTTAATGACAGTTGCTGTACCATCTGCTACATTTTCGATATAAATGCCATCGCTATCTGCATCAATATAGCAATTACGAACAGTAAAATATTTCGTTGTACCTCTAATATTAATACCATTTGTACTCGTTGTTGTGATATTGTAACCATCAATAAGATAAGGATTCTCAGATGTTCCCAAGCCTGGAAAAACCTCAAAATCGCTATCACTGGTTATCGATATTGGATCATGAGGAGTCAACTCTAGTAAAGTAAGTCTATAATTATTCTCTTCAGCATTTATTTGTACATTGGTATTCGATGCGTAGATTGTAAATATAAGTATTAGTAGAATTATTGTTGTTCTCTTTTTCATTAAATCACACTTACTCTAACTCTTTATCAAATATATATATACTTTCGATAGTTTTTTCTTCTTCCCCCATTGTACAAAAAAATCAACCTATATTTTCCTTTCTCTCTTTTTCTTTCCACCCTCTGATGCATTTATTTGAACGTCAATACCCTTGGAGTCACTAAGATCACAAGTTTCGCTATTACAGCCAGACATAATAAGTTTTTGTAATTCCTTCAATTTTTCATTATCCAATTCTGGCAGCAAAATTTTAAGACGACTAGAGTCAAGTGGTGAAGAAGGTTTATCTTCTAAGGATAGTTCATCAAATTTAGAAGATTCTAGTGTTTCTGAAGGAGTTTTTATTGAATCATCTTTACTTAATAGTAGTGAAAATTCAGGAAAAACATCTTCCTTTTCTTTTTCTTCTCTAGAATTTTCTTTGGTTTTGTCAGTTTTATTCCTTTTTTCTGATGAAATCTTTTTCACCTCAATAGATGCTCTTTGTAACTATACTCTTCAATTCAATATTAACCTTACTTTTTTCCTATTTTTTTCTCTTATCGTATTTCTTTTAGTTTCTACTAGATTAAACATAAGATTCTTTCTCTCTTTTCCTTTTTTTCTTTCGATTTTTCTTCTAGATGAGTCACTTCGATCTTTTTTATCATTTTTTAATTTGTTTATATTGTGTGAAGAAATTCGTTTTGGTAATTTGCGGTATTTTTGTGTTTTCTTCTACACAAAGAACCTTTTTAAGTGTCTATGCTAAGATTAATTATGAAACAAAATATTCACCATAATATTTCTCCTACAGTTTCTAGAATGCCCTCAATTAAGGTAAACAAGCGAATTTTATCCTTTCTTTTCATTATTTTATTTATATGTACATTAGCTTTTTTCCCCCTTTCCTCTGAAGCTCAAGATCCTCTTCTTCCATATTCTGTTAAAGTTAAAGGCGATATCGTTGATAATTATGCCAATTTCACTTATGAATTACGTTTCGATAATACCGCTTCTGCTGAAGCAACGGAAATCAGTTGGTTCTTCGAAGTACAAGATGGCATTCGCTTAAGCAATGTTTCTGCTACCTTGAGTGACCTTGTCTACTGGGGTAGGATTAAACCTGTAGAGATAGCTGAAGAGATTTACAACGAGACTGTTGAAGCTAATCTTACAGGAGTTCTAGTTAAAGCTGAGTCTAATGGTTATACTATCGATATGAATATTGAGAACGGTACAGAAGCTATTTTAACCATATTTCTTGAAGGTTTACTTACTCGAAAAATGGGTCTTTACAGTCTTGACCTCCCAATCTCCACTCCTACTTCTTTGTTACAAGCGGATTTTGAGCTAGATGTGAGTATACGCTCAAATTATGGGTCTATAGAGGGTTATTCTGTTACTGGTCTGGTTGGATATCTAGCTACAGTCATAACAAATGGAATCCGTCTAACTTATACATCCACAAGCTTAGTTATACCAGCTGAACTCTCTCTGAAATATGCTTTAGAGCGCCAAATTGGTGGTAGCAAGTTGCTTACACATACTAATGGAACACACAATTTCTTTACTTATCTTCTTGCTCCCAGCATTGTCGAAGTTTTGGATATAGTCCCTAGACAATATGTTCTTGTTATCGACATTTCAGGTTCTATGGGAGGTGATAAAATCTCTCAGGCAAAGATCGCTTTCAGTTCAATAATTGATGACTTATCTGAAATTGATCTTTTTACTGTTGTAGCTTTCGAAACAGAAGTATCTACACTTTGGGATGAACCTCATATAGCTTCAGAGACTTTCAAACAAGAAGCAAAAGACTGGGTCAATAGTTTGGTAGCTGGTGGAAGTACAAATTTCCATGATGCTTGTATTACAGGTTTAGGGACTTTCACAGATGCTGACATGGCCAATGTAATGCTTGTCCTCTCTGACGGTGCACCCACTGCTGGGATAACTAATACACTTAGTATATTAACAGCCGTAAGCGAAGCAAATACTAAGAAGGTATCCATCTCAACCGTTGCTTTCGGTTATGGTGCTGATGAAGGATTAATGGCAAATATGGCTTCACAAAACAATGGATTCTTTGTTTTTATTCAAACAGATGATGATGCAGCAACTAAACTTCTAGAATTCTACAAAAATTTTGGTATTCCTATTGCTAGTGGATATTCCATACATATTGAAGGTGCCTATCTAACCGCTTCATTAGTTCCTTTAAAAGATTCTCCATTCTTTAATGGTAGTGAGGTTTTACTTACGGGACTTTATGAAACCTCTCTTTCTATTAATACAACTATATTGTATGCTATCGGTCCTGAAAGCTATTACAATACCGCTACTGATCCTTCTACTATATATCCCTACGTAGAATCTATTTGGGCTCAACGTCGTCTTTCCTACTTACTCAATCAAGTTCTTCTAGAAGGTGAAACAGATGCTCTTCGAGCTCAGATTATCTCACTTGCTTTACAATATGGTCTTGTTGTTAAAGGTTATACTGCAATAATCATTACATCATTAGAAGAACCAGAAGAGACTATAATAACTACAACAGATGATTGGTATTATGATCCTCCATATACAACAATGACTTCAGCTGTTACTACAGGAATAACATCAACAACAGATGTCTCCTCTCAAATCAACACAGATGTAAAGACTACAGAAGAAAGCAGTCTTCAACCGCTATTTGCCCTCTTATCATTATTTGTGCTTATAATTCTACAAGTAAGGAGAAGAAAGAAGAATCAAAATCAGAAATCTGAATAGTTTACCATAAACTTCTTTTCTCTTTTTCTTTTTCTTTAAATCATTTTTATTGAAAGCTCATACTTCTAGTAGAAAGATGTTAAAACTTGTTGCAATTCTTGAAGTTTCAATTTTTCAACTCCTATTATGTTCTATCTTCACAAAATGATTTTAAATAAGTTATATCTTTGTAGTTTATGGGATTTAAATCAAAACCTCCATTATGGCAAAAGTTAATCAAATGGCCTTTTTTGATCATTGATGGTTTATTAACACTATTCACTATTTTCATAGGTATTAAATTGCCAACAGCAGAAGGTTTGGGTGTAATAGGTTTAGCCTTGCTTTTTGCAGCATTATTGCTAGCAACACTTACGTTAAATTCCATTATATTTGTTGGTTGGTTAGTAAACTATATTCGTAAGAAAAGGAAGTATAAACACCTATTAGCTCCTGTAACAGATGTCTATGATATTAATCCCGATGATGATATAGATTAAAGTAATTTCTCGTTTTTTGTGTTCATTATTACACAAAGACACTTTATAATGCTAGAATCCTATGTTATTTATGAAACAATTTATTCACACTCAATCTTCTCTTACATCTTTTGGACAGACTATTAAAAACCTAAGTATCAGGAAATTTTCCTTTATACTCATCCTTTTATTTGTCTGTTCATTGATTTATTTCCCCGTTTCCACTCAAGCACAAGATTCTCTTGTTCCATATTCTGTTGAAGTCAAAGGCGATATCGTTGATAATTATGCCAATTTCACTTATGAATTACGTTTCGATAATACCGCTTCTGCTGAAGCAACGGAAATCAGTTGGTTCTTCGAAGTACAAGATGGCATTCGCTTAAGCAATGTTTCTGCTACCTTGAGTGACCTTGTCTACTGGGGTAGGATTAAACCTGTAGAGATAGCTGAAGAGATTTACAACGAGACTGTTGAAGCTAATCTTACAGGAGTTCTAGTTAAAGCTGAGTCTAATGGTTATACTATCGATATGAATATTGAGAACGGCACAGAAGCACTATTGACCATATTTCTTGAAGGTTTACTGACAAGAGATTTGGGTCTTTACAGTTTAATACTACCTTTTTCCACTCCTACTTCTTTACTACAAGCAGATTTTGATCTAGATGTTAGTATTTGCTCAAATTATGGATCCATAGAGGGATATTCAGTAACCGGTTTGGTTGGATATCTGGCTACAGTCATAACAAATGGAATCCGTTTAACTTATTCATCTACTAATTTTGTCATCCCAGCTGGACTTACTCTAAATTATGTACTAGAACGTCAAACTGGTGGCAGTCAGTTGCTTACACATACTAATGGAACACACAATTTCTTTACTTATCTTCTTGCTCCCAGCATTGTAGAAGTTTCAGATATAGTCCCTCGACAATATGTTCTTGTTATCGACATTTCTGGTTCTATGGGAGGTGATAAAATCTCTCAAGCAAAGATCGCTTTCAGTTCAATAATTGATGACTTATCTGAAATTGATCTCTTTACTGTTGTAGCTTTCGAAACAGAAGTATCTACACTTTGGGATGAACCACATATAGCTTCAGCATCCTTCAAACAGGAAGCAAAAGACTGGGTTAATAGTTTGGTGGCTGGTGGAAGTACGAATTTCCATGATGCTTGTATTACAGGTTTAGAGACTTTCACAGAGGCAAATGCAGCTAATGTAATGCTTGTCCTCTCTGACGGTGCACCCACTGCTGGCCCGATAACTGATACTCCTGGGCTATTAATTGCAATCAACGAAGCGAACTCCAAAAAAGTGTCTATTTCTGCTGTTGCTTTCGGTTATGGTGCCGATGAAGGATTAATGGCAAATATGGCTTCACAAAACAATGGATTCTTCACTTTTATCCAAACAGATGAGGAAGCAACAACCAAAATTATAGATTTCTACAAACAATTTGCTACCCCTATCGCTAGCGGATATTCCTTACATATTGAAGGCGCTTATTTGACAGCGTCACTAGTTCCTCTAAAAGACTCTCCGTTCTTTAATGGGAGTGAAGTATCTCTCTCTGGTCTTTATGAAACCTCTATTCTTATAGAAACAACTATCCTCTATGTTACTGGTGACGAAATCTATTCCAACTATGCTACTGATGCGTCTACCATCTATCCATACGTTGAATCTATCTGGGCTCAACACCGCCTTTCATACTTACTCAATCAAGTCCTTCTTGAAGGAGACACAGATGCTCTTCGAGCTCAAATTATCTCACTTGCTTTACAATATGGTCTTGTTATTAAAGGTTATACAGCAATAATCCTAACAGCATTAGATGACCCCGAGGAACCTATCGAAGAGTCAACAACTACAGCTATAACAATGGAGGCAGAAGATTTCGCTGGAATAGATATGTATACGCAAGGAATTATAACAGAAGCAGCTTCCAGTCAATTATGGACAGTTTTGTCATTAATTGCTTTAACTGCAATAGGTGTATTAAGAAGAAAGAAGAAGAATTAATGATAATTGAACACCCATTCTATGAAATTGGAATCTGAGTTATATTCTCAGTTTTCCTTTTTTTTCTTCAATATCAATGATTTACTTGTTTTTCTGAATATTGGAAATGAACTTCCCCTACCCAAAGGAAGGGGACTTCTACATTGTTCGTTAAATCCAAAAAACTGGTTTAAAAAGAGAATAAGGAAGCGATTACAATTTTTCTAACTCTTTTTCTGAAGGAGTTATTGCCATCATAACGCTGCCCTTTCCAATTGTTAAGGCAACAACAGCTGTTAAGTCCCAATGATAGGATTTTTCAATTTTTCGATTTTTCATAATAGCAGCTTCGTACTGTTTTAGTAATTCTTTATTCAAAGCGTCCGATAAAAACAAGTCATATGTCATATTTGGATCAGTGTTTTCCTTTATGTGTTTCACCATCTTTTTTATAGCATTCTTAAAACCTAATCCTGCACCAACACCGATTACACCATCTGTAGTGTTAATTTCTGCTAATGGTTTCATTTTTAATGCAGAAGATAAGATACTTATTGCTGCACCCTTCTTAACTTTACCAGTTCTAAAGAGAGCAAAGAAACTTCCTGAAACACCTATCGAATAGGTTTTTTCTTTCACATAATCAAGAACTTTTATTATCTCCTCAATTGACTTACCATCTTTTAGCATAGTCCAAGCTCTATATGTCATAGCTCCTTGGGCTGTACAAGTGTAATCAGTCTGATAAATTGTTACTTTTATTTTGTCTTTTACTTTTTTTGAAGCAATATTCATTGAATTTATAGCATTTGAAAGGTGAGTAGACACAACTAAATACAAAATCTCATCATATCCTTCTTCAATTGCTTTGTTTAGTTCTTCTAAAACATCACTTGCTGGAACTTGGGTACTTGTAGGATAAGGATCTAAAGATTCTAAACTATTTATAAAATCTTCACGGTTTAATTCTGATATCTCACGATAATGTTTATCACCCATCATTACTATTGATTCGAGCAATACAACGTTTTCCTTTTTGGCTAAATCTATAGGAAAAAAACTAGAAGCATCAGTAAAAAGTTTGACTCTTGACATAAACGAAATTTCGAGAACTTCCATTTAAACTTACTTCTACCTCTTGATTCGGGGTTTTATTCGTCATCTAATCCCCTCCATCAATAAAAATATCGAATGTGCATCTTTTTCCTACAGATATGTAAATCAAGCTAACAAGTTTTTCAGAGAATTTTCCATTTGTTCTTTTCTAAGTAGTTTATACAAGATTCACGTGTATTAATTATCTCTTCATTCATTATAGCTGTAACTAGTAACAGCTTTACATCTCCAATGACCCTACCTTCAAAACCAAATAATTCATTCATTTCATGCCCATTTAATCTTGGCATAAATTGTATTAGTTCTGGTTTATTGCTTACTTCTCTTAGTCTAGTGATTATTCTCTTCATATCACATGGAAACCGTCTAGTTTCATTTTCTGCTAGAGAGAGTAAGATAAAATCATCTAACAATGGATGAACTGAACGTAAAAACAAACGAATTTCCAAAATTGAAGGATCAAAATCGCAGAATTTGAAGAGAGAGTGCCTGAATTTATAATAGATTTTTATTCGTTGCACTTCCCTATTAGAGAACTTCAATCGCTTTAGAATTTTGTTTAGGATGTCTCGGAATTCTTCGAATTCTGTCTCGTTCTTTTCTAATGTCATATCTAAATCGAATTCTAGAAGGATAACAGCTATCAAGAAAGTGCTATCAGTGATTTTATTATCAAGCATATATCTGAGTTTTTGTTCGATTTTTTTCCAAACAGTGACAGGAAGGAAGAAGCAATCTTCTAAAGGATAATTCTTAATTTCAGGGAAGATTGTTTCAAAAATATTCAGATTAACCATTAATCTGAAAGCTTTTAGAGGGTTTGAACTTATTGAGCGTTTGAGTTCATCTAAAATGCGTTCATGAGGAACAATTTTGAGATTTTCTACATTTTTCTTTATTCCCTCTTTTACTCTTTTATCTATCTCGAAATTTAACATACAAGAGAATCTAATCGCTCTAAACATCCGCAAATAATCTTCTCGAAATACAACAGTTGGTTCACGAGTGGTTTGTATGATCATATTCTGTAAATCATTCGTGCCGTCAAAAACATCAATGTACTTTTTTCCAAACATTATAAAAGCATTTATTGTAAAATCTCTCCTAAACAAATCATCAACTAATGTTCCTTTTTCAACTATTGGCATTCTTGAAGGATGTTCATAATGTTCTTTACGAGTTGAGTTAAATTCGAAAATAATACCATCTGGAAACCTAATTTGTGTTGTAAATGTTTGATTGCTCATTTTCCCAATCTTACCATTTAATTCGTGACCTATTATCTTTGTCAATTTGTTGATATTTCCTTTAAAAACAACGAAATCAATATCATGACTTGGATTTCCCAATAACAAATCTCTAACAAAGCCCCCTATAACACCTATTGCGCAATTATATAGCGATGCTATTTTAAAGACACTCTCAATCTTATTTTGAACTGCAGAATCAATATTTTGGAGATTTTTATCACTAATTTCATGAATTTTAGCGGTTATATTGTTCTTCTTGAGCTCATCTATGCACAAATTATAGCTTGTTTCACTTTCCTCTATCAAAGGTTTCCAAAAATAAATTCACATATATCTAATTAAAGGTTATTTTTTGATTCGATTATTATTGGAAATTTTGCTAATATAGCTTTTATTGTTCATTATTCGTTTGTTAAGGTTTTTAAAAGGGTATGTACATTATTCACTTGATACAGTCTGAAAGGTAGTGGTAAGTTGGCATATGACAGCTTCTTAGTGGGATTTGAAAATGTTCTTTGGAATATAGCTTTAGCTCTCCTAATAAGTGGAGGAATTTTCGTTTTTGTTTCAGTATTTCTTAATATAGAGAATTTTCTCCATGCATTTGGTATTGGAGACCACGATGTTGCTGTTGACCACGATGTTGCTGTTGACCACGATGTTGCTGTTGACCACGATGTTGCTGTTGACCATGACATTGCTGTTGACCATGACATTACAGTAGATCACGATGTTGCAGTAGATCACGAGGTAACACTAGAGAAAGATTTAGTTTCTTCAAGTAGTAGTACAACTGTTGATCACACAGCTTTGAGTGATGTAACTTCTTCATCAGCTCCAATATTCTTGATACTCTCAACATATTTTTTGATGTTTGGAATAATAGGTGTTACAACATTGAAACTTGAAACAACAGAGCTTTATTTAAGGATATTAAGAATAGTAGCTGTAATAATAACTCCATATTTGTTAGCTCTAATAATTTCAAAGATTTGGAGGAAAATTTCTTCAACAACTTCTATTCCTGTAAAGAAAGGAATAGTTCTAATCGGTCATTCAGCCCAAGTATATGTCCCTGTCGATTCTAGGGGCGGAATGATCTTTGTTGATCTAGGTGAAGGAATGGGGACTCAAAAGCTCAATGCAAAAAGCTTCAATTATTATGATCGGTTTGAACGAGAAGAAAATGTTCGTATAGTAGCATTCAAAAACAAAGTATATCTTGTTGACAAGTAGAAGAAGCAGTTACTCTCATAAGGAGATACCTCTACATTCAGATATTTAATAACAGGAGGAAAAATCAACAATGGAAGTATATGGTTATGTGATTATAGGATTTGCAGTAGTGTTCGTCCTATTTGTAATGTTTTATGCCTCAAGATATAAGAAATTCGTGTCATCACAATACATGATTCACTTTAGAGGTGGGAAAGTTATCAAAGCTGGTATTGGTGGAAAAGCTGTTGTTCTTCCACTTATAGATGAAGTAAGGGTGATTCCAGTTACAACTCAAAGCACGTTTCTTGAAGCCAAAGAGAAGGTAGTTTCAAGAGAATTTCAAGAAATCAGTGTTTCCGCATTCGTTTTTTGGAGAGTTATCGACCCAGAAGTTGCTTTTTCTCGAACATCTTGGGATATAAAATCATCAGCTTATGTAGAGACTATTATAAAAAATGCTGCAGAGAGTATTATTCGAACTACTTGTGCAAATATGCCACTAGAAAAAATTATTCGTGACCGTCAAGCAATAATTGAAGCAGTCACAAAAGAATTACACACACTAACGAAGGATTGGGGACTTTTAATCGAGTCTTGTGAAATCAGAGAAATAGAAATTATTGACCCTAACTTAAAAGCCAATGTTAGTGCTATCATGAAAATTGAGCAGGAGAAATTAGCTCGCTTAAAGAGCGCTGAAATGGAAGAAGTTACTCAACTACGAGAGCTCAAAGTTAGCCGTAAGGTAGGCATAGAGAAACAAGAAGTAGGATTAGAAGTAGATTCAAAGGAGAAAGAAAAAGACATCAGAGTACAGGAATTAGAGAGACGAAGAACAGAAGTAGAAGCTCAAACTTTTCAAACAAAAATCCAAATTGAGGCTGAAGCTGAAGCAGGGAAAATCATGAAATTAGCAGAAGCCAGACAGTTTGAAATTGAATCTCGAGCTAGAGGAGAAGCTACCATCATTAGAGAAGCTAAGACTGCTGAAGCAGAAGGTATCCTTAAGCGAATTGAAGCTTTAGGAAAAGCTGATGCTCGTCTATTCCAAGAAATGATTATTGAAAAACTTCCTGAGATATATCAAAACTTAGAAATTGACAAAATGATCATTACAGGTTCAAAGGATGACGCTTTTTCAGCTATAGCTAATGCTATTGTTCCATTCTTACAAATTATACCAGAATTGTCAGAAAAAACTAAATTAGATTTAGGGAAGAAAAAATAATCCCTTTCTTTTTCTATGATTTTTGAAGGGCTACAAAATTATTTTTCATACCTATAAATTTCATTCTAGAGAAGCCAAAATGTTTTAATTTGGCAATCATTTCATCCTTTGTGAAAAGGTACTCATTTTGCCTATAGATTCCTAATCCCCAATCCAGAGCTAGTGATAATTGTGGTAAAAATGAGATAGCAAGATAACCTTCCTCATTCAAAACTTTCTGAATTATAGGTATCAGTTTCTTTATGTTTCTACTTAATTGCACCCTATTAATTATAAGAAGGTCAACCTTATTCTCGAAACCAGTAATATCTATTTCTGATTGTTTGATGAAGTCAACATTATAGATTTCGTATAAATCTTGTAAAACAAAACATCTATTTATCTCTTCATCTGGTTCAATGCTTGTCATTGAGACTTTTTCACCAAAAAAATCAGCAATATGAAGTGCTTCATAACCAGATCCTACACCAAAATTAAGGACTGTAACTTTATCCATTCTATCAAAAATCGGGAGACGAGTTGCAATACTTTTAAACATCAGTTCTCTCATCTGAAAGAAAAACTCAGAACCATATAAGGAATCCATCATTTCCAGAAACTCTTTATTTATCAATTTACCATATTCACCTTTGATAATTGCTTTGTATTTTGAAGAGATTCTATCTAATATTGGATAAAATGGTCTTATTAACTCATTTTCTTTTTCTTCTAATTCCGTTTCTATATATTCTTGCTTTTTACGTCTATTAGGGGGTTCAGAGTAGAAATCTCCTTGCTTCGTTAATAGTCCCATTTCTGCAAGTATCTCATATAATAATTGGAATTCTTGATCTAATGTGTTGAAATTCAACATATGAAAAATTTCTTCAGGCGATCTAGGACGATTTAGTAATGGGAATACATCTAAATCCTCTAATATTTTTGACGCTTTTACAGCTGACAACTGAAGTAATAAGTTTAGATTATTAGTGACTATTTCTTCAGTAGGGTTAGTTTCTAGTGAAATTCTTTTCATAATATATACACCAAGAATCCTTAACTCAAATTATTTATTATTGCTGAATCTTAATTATTTGAATTATTTTATTAACAGAAGGATTTCCGACTATTTGATGATTGTGGTAGTTTCGCACAAAGTGGTGAAAACAAAATTCTATCTACTTGATTCTATCCTTTGGACTTTTTTTTTCTGTATACTTCCAAAAATCCTCTTGATTTTAGAAATAAAATGAAATTTACTATTAAAGAAATTGGTACTGATAGTGTTTGGCTTATTTTCTTTATTGAACAATCACCTTGAAACAACTCAATGTTTTCAATAAAAAGTTCGAATTCTTTCTTAAGTGTAACATATCCCTGTTCTTTTATTACCATTGGAAGTTCTGTTATTTCAGGATAATCATTTTCTGAATGTATAATTAAATCCAAGAATTCTGAAATTACATACTTTTTTGGTTGTTTTGAGATGTTTTTATCCAAATAAACTAATGTTTCTAACGTTGCATCAGCCTTACTTTGTCCAGCAATATTACAATAAGTATTGAAAAAGTGATTAAACCATGTTTGAAGATAAGAAAAATTTATTCTGCTTTGTGTTTTTTTAGCTCCCACCATTATGGAATCATATTCATTATGTTTGTGAACTAAGAGTTCTAATCCTTTATAATACAAACTTATTATCTCACCTGATTTTAAATCAGCTTCATTCTTTTGTGTGTCAACGAACTTGATTAAACTAATGAGATCTACTTTTTTATTATCAATAATTTTTGGGAAAAACCTCCCATCAACAATCCCTTTTTGGTACTGAATAAATAGGAACCCTGAGAAGTTATTGAATTCAGTTCCTTTAACTACTGAAACATCATCTACTGAAAGTCCCTTGTACTCTTCATCTTTTCTTGAAATCAAGATTTTATGTGCTGCTTCTTTTTCATAGTTAATTAACAATTTAAGAGAATCATCAAATTTTGATGGATCACCTTGTGTTTTTTCTGATAGAGACCTTGCAAATTTGGTGAGTTTTCTCAAATCAGCTGTTGGAACGCATACAAAAAGAAGAATAGTAACGTTTTCTACATCATCTTCTTTTGAGAGATATCTTCCAATTACTATCCTTTCCTCTAAACTTGTAACTACATCTAAATTCTTTCTAGCAAAACCTGTGTAGATTTCACTTAAGGAACCAACCTCTTTAAGACCTAGAGCAAAATTAGATCTAGATAATTCTCGAAGATAGCAAATGGGACCGTACATTAAATCGAAAGTGATCATAGCAACTACTTTAATGCCTAAATCACGAAGAAATGGTAGTTGGAAGGGAGAGATTTTCAAAACGATGAATTTATCTTCTTTGTCCACTTTTTTTTCACCTTTTTGCTGGATTCTTCAGAACTATGTTTCGAACGAATACAAATATACTATATGCTTATAATTTTAATTGATTAATTCTTAATAAATGCTGTTATAGTTTCATCAGTAGGTATTTTAAATGCTTGAGAAGAACAAACTTATTAATGTAAAGTTGCTCTTTCCTCTTTTAATACTGTTAGTATGTTGTTAATAACATCGAAAGGACAGTTATTCAAATAATCCATTGAACTATTCCAAAAATCATCAAATAGCACTTCATGATAACCTAAAGCTTCATAAGATAAGGCTTGGACTAAAACTTCTAGTTTATCTATGTATGAAACAAATTTAGCTTCTCTAGAGTTTTTAGTTGCATATCCATCAAGAGATTGTTTCCATATTTTTTTAACTTCTTCATTAAGAATGAGAGATAGTAGTTCAGTACTAGCACTAGTGATAACTTGCCCTTTGAATTCTTGATATTTATCCTTCCCTAAAAGAAGTTCTAGTTGTCTATCAAAATCTTGGTATTCACATTCAGGTAAATCATGAACTATTGCAATCCGCATGACAGTTTCGGCCTCTAATACACTTTCAGGATAGAGAGAATTATGTAAATCACACAAGAGCAATGATAACATAGCAGTATTATAGGAATGATCTGCTATACTCTCAATCTGTGAGATGGGAATCCCCACCCTAATCCATCCTTGTCTTGGGAGTTTTTTTAATGTAATAGCACTTTGTATAAAGCTATATATCATGTTGTAAAGTTCGTCCACTGTTTATTTCTCTTCCTAACAGTCTTGGTGAACAAGATTCTACATTTGTTATTAAATCATCGATGAGGGTAATGGAACATTATGAAAAAAATAATAGAGGTAAAAAGAAAAAAAACGAGATTAAAGAAACTTCTTGATGAAATCCCATTGTCTGTCAGTGTCAGCATCCAGAGCTTTGAGCTGTTCCTCCGTAATTCCTCTAAATCTACCTTGAATTTCTGTCCATTCAGTGATAGGTTTTCTATGTTCTTTATCAAGATATTTTTGACTTGGACGACTGATAGTAACTTTTCCTATGTCACGATCCCATTCAAAGAGAGGCCATATACCAGTCTGAACAGCTAGCCTAGCAACTTCAATGCTATTGGAGAAATCGACTTTCCAAGCTACAGGACAAGTTGCGTCAATCTGGATGAATTTAAAACCTTTGAGAGAAACTGCTTTTTTGACTTTGTCTACAAGATCAGTGAGATGAGCAACACTAGCCGTAGCAACATACTTTGCATTATCAGCCATCATAATAAAGGGAACCATTTTTCTAGCAGTGGTATTACCATCAGGAGTAGTAGAAGTTCTTGCACCAATAGGTGTATCACCAGACCTTTGACCACCAGTATTACTGTAAACATTGTTTGAATACATGATGTGCAGAATGTCTTCTTCTCTATCACAAGCTCCTATCAAAGTAGCGATACCTATATCAGCGGTACCACCATCACCTGCCCAAACGACTACATGTACATCTTTTCCCTTCATTTCCATCGCAGCTTTTATTCCAGAAGCTACAGAGTCTGAAGACGCAAAAGCTGTATTTATTGTAGGAACATTGAATGATACTCCTTTACCTGATCCTTGATAAACTGATGTACAACATGCTGGAACTACTAAAATGACTTTATCAGCAATAGCACCAATAGCGTGCCTTAGCGCTAAAACAGAACCACATCCAGCGCAAGCAAAATGTCCTTTATAAAAAGCTTCTTTGGGATTATTCATTAAATCTTTTAATTTTGTACCCATTTCTTCCACCTCTTAACTCCTTAGAGCCTCCTTTGCTATTTTCATTATTCTCTTGAAAGGAACTGATTCTCCACCTAGTCCTACAATATCACCACTTATAGGAATGTCAAGGTTATGTCTCTTTAGTACTGCTTCAATTTCAATTCTTAAAGGTCCTTCATGACCAAAAGACACAGCTCTATCTAGAACAAACAGCTTACGATTTTTCTTTGCAATACGGACGATATCCTCAACAGGGAAAGGACGAAAAGTACGCACTCTAACTCCATTGACTTTGTAGCCTTCCTGTTTTAATTGATCTATTGCTTCATCAGCTTCATCTCCCATTGTACCCATAGTTATCAACGTCAAGTCAGCATCATCGTCCCCATATTGTTCTATTAACCCATTTCCGTAACTTCTACCGAAAGTTTCTTCGAACTCCTTGTTTACTTTAATTATTTTTTCTTTAGCTCTTTCCATTGCTTTCATTAAGTCTCTTCGAGCTATGTTGAATTGTTCAGGACCAACTAAACCTCCATAAGCCCAAGGATTATCGACATCTACTTCAACAACAGGATCTGAATAATCCCCAACAAAGCTGTAAGCTTCTTCTGGGTCAGGTAATTCTACTTTCGCTGTTGTATGACTTAAAACAAAACCATCTAAACATGGCATAACAGGTAGAGAAATATCTTTACTCTCTCCAATCTTGAAAGCTTGAAGAACTGTATCAAACACTTCTTGGTTGTTTTTAGTGTAGATTTGAATCCATCCTGCATCGCGGAAAGCCATAGAATCTTGCAAATCAACGAAGATACTCCATCCTGGAGCTAGACATCTATTAACAACAGGCATGATTATTGGTAATCTTCCATAACCTGACCAGAAGACCCATTCGCCCATGTACAATAATCCTTGGCTACTTGTTGCTGTAAAAGTTCTCACTCCACTCCAAGCAGCTCCTGCGCATGCTGCAAGAGCAGAATGCTCCGATTCCACTGTTATAAAACGAGCATCGAGTTTCCCTGAACTAACTAAACCACTGAGATATTCGATTATATCTGTTTGAGGCGTGATAGGGTAGACTGCTATTACTTTTGGTTTTGCCATTTCTGCTGCTTTTCCTGCTGCAAAATTTCCTGTTAATGTTACTGTTTTTCCTACCATTTAATCACCACCTTCCTCTCTAACCATAGTTATTGCGCCAAATGGACATTCTTTTGCACATATTCCACATCCTTTGCAATATTCATAATCATATATAATTGCTTTATCCTCTTCCTTATTTGCTGCTGTAATAGCTAAATCTGGGCAATATTGCCAGCAAATATTGCATTTTTTACATTTTTCTGGATCTACAACTGGTCGAAAAATTCTCCAATCACCAGTTCTTCCTGCTGATCCTTCTATTGGGTATAAAATTGGCATTTCTGGTCCTTCATTGGTCATACTATTACCACCTTTGTTTCCTCAAATGCTTTCTTCGTAGCTTCCACATTCTTGGGAGCTATTCTGGGATTAAGTGTATGTTCTATACCTTTTATGATATTTTCAATACTTACTAAACCTGTAGCTTTAGCGAATGCTCCAAGCATTGTAGTATTAACTAATGTAAATCCTCCTGCTACTAGTCCCAAATTCAATGAGATAGCAGTAGCATCAACATAAGCAATTTTTCTATTTGTCCCTTTGAAAGCTTCGGGGATTTCTTTTGAATTTATAATAATTATCCCGTCTTGTTTAATTTTCGATAAGTCCAACCTATCTATTAGTGATGTATCCAAAACCATAGCTATATCAGGCTCAACCACGGGGCTATGTATTCTTATTGGTTTATCATCAAAACGAACGTAAGCTTCGACAGCAGCACCCCTTCTTTCAGAGCCATATTTTGGAATAGCTTGAGACTCCACTCCTTCATATAGCGCAGCTTCGGCCAATATCTTAGCTCCAGTTACTCCCCCGCTTCCACCTCTACTTATTTGCAATAATTCAATCATTAGCTTCAACCTCTAATCTCTTCATATTCATTAATAGAAAAAAGATATTTTTTTATAATTGTTTCTCTACAACATAATTAAGTTCAATTAAGTTCTAATCACTTTAAGTAGTGATTCAAGCCCATTGTAGTTTTTCAGCTTGACTCCTTTTCCACAAGTTAACGTAATTGATTGAGATTCAATCTCGGTGAATGGTCCTACTCTTGTAATTACATCAACATTAGCATCATGTCTTCGCTTTAAACCAGATAACCCTAGTACTACGTCTTCACCTTTGAATTCTATTACATCTAATCCAGGAAAACCTGCAATTTCTTGAGGTGTTGATATAGTCAATTTGTTTATTGATTCTTGAGTAGAGTACTTTCGTAAAAGTAGAGAATTAACCTTAATTTCTGATGTCTTTTGAAAAGTAGAAAGCAATAATTTCATAACAAATTTCAATTTTTGATCTTTATCCATAGGCCAGTAAGTAGCAACACCAAATTCTGGTAGAAATGTCAGAATCAGTTGTTTTTCTAGTGGAACTTTTAGGAATGAAGAAAAATTATCAACTTTTTCGAATGTTAAGGCTACAAGAAAATGTTTGGGTTTTTTGGTAATTGTTGAGATATAGAATTGAGGTTCAGTCAATTCCAGTTCTTCAATAATTGGTTTAACTTCTCTTTGCAATAATGCTTTGATTTTTTTGGAAGTTTCAAACTGTTGAGCTGGAATATAAATGAACATTCGTAAGTAATTATTGAAGAACATATTTTTCATTGCTGTATTCCATAAGCTTCGTATCTTCAATTGTGAAAACTTATTACTTTTAATTGCTTTTGTAACAATCATTTGAGCAACATGTTTTGTCTTATCGGTTCCTTTATGACCAAGACGTCGTACTTCAGCCTGTAAGTCTTTATTAGGTATGTAGTCAATATAGAATGTGGTGGGCATATATATCACACTAAAGGAATTATTAGCTCATAGATTGCTAGTATTTATGGTGTATGAGTTTCCCTCTTCTTTAATTTTTTCGTAATCACACTTACTGATAACTTCCAAATCATCATTAAATCTAGCAAAAAGAAAACAAATCAGAATTAGTTAAAATGGTAATGAAAAGAGGAGAAGAAATCAAAAGATTACATTACTCTTAATCAGAATTAATTGAATTTCCATGGCTGTTGATATTGCAGTAATTATAGCAATAGAAAGTGTCATTTTCCAGGTTTTGTTTTGAGACATTTCAACGTACAATATTAACCAGATGATTGAAGCAATTGTCAATATTGTGAATATAACAAGCATAAATGTTAACCATCCACCTGCAAAGATTCCAGCATAACCAGTAACTGCCATTATTTTCACTTCTTTTCGTCTGTTTTGGAGATTTAAATTCTGATTTAAAAGTTTTTGCAAGAGTGTTTATTCTGGGATATAGTAATTTCCTTTAATCTTCCCTTTGACATTGTGCTTCTTCTGGTACAGAGGAATAATTTTGCGCAAATTTTCTACAGAAACGCCTGATTCTTCTGCAAGCTTAGGTAGATCGATTTTATCACCAGATAGAATAGCGCTTTTAACTTTGTACTTTTTAGTATCTTCTTCTTTGAATTCACCCTTAGTTTTACTTTTTGCACCCATTTTGCTTTTCCCACATCCAGGGCAATTCCAAGTAGCCATAAGGGTTATTGTCACATTACCTTTTGAATCAGGCATCGGTGCCACTTTTGTCCATTCCTTATTTGTTGGTACTTCCAAGGGTAGCCATTCAGTTCCACATTTCTTGCACTTAATTTTCTTAACCTTTTTCGCCATATTATTTCACTTTATGTTGTACCAATCAGTCATATATTTTTAAATTTGCTTGTGGAAATCAATAGTTTTTCTTCTTACTTTCACCATCATTCAGACAAATTACATGAAAGTAAGTTTTATAATAGCTTAAGAACGAATTAAAACAGAGATTATCTTCTAGATGAGTGCAAAAGTCTAGATAATTACTAATAAACGAAAGGTGTAAGTATGAAGTGTTTAGCCTGTTGGGAAGAGATTCCCGAAGAATCCAAGATTTGCTCTATGTGTGGCTCTGATCAGCAAGATGCGAAGGATTTTCTTACTCTTGCTCTTCTACTACAGCAAAAAAATAAGATTACTGTTCCAGAAGAATCAAATATTTTGAAGTATATTTTTGAAATTGATCCTTCAGCAATGAACTATATCTCAGTTCCTTCAAGCGTAACAATTCAACCTTTCCAAGAAGCTAAACCTATACCTATCAGTCCAACAACACCAATTGAGAAAGCTGGGTCTTCAGTTAATACACAAGCAAACAGTTACCAACCATCAAAACCCCAATGGTTGAAGGTTCCTTCTGAAACAAAAAAGAAGACTCCAAAAACGAAAGGCATTGAACTGATAGTCTGCCCTCATTGCTTTGAAGAAGTTCCAGCTCTTAATTTTTGCAAACTATGTGGGAAACCTCTTATAATCTCATGTCCTGATTGTGAAACAAAAGTTTCTGTAACAACTAAATTCTGTAATAGTTGCGGTCACAACATGCAAGAACCCAAAAAATAAGCACCTAATTAATACAAATCAAATCAAGTAATCCCATAGGGTGTTAGTAATGAAACTACGTAAACCTTACGTTGCCTTTTTATTGAATTGGAACAAATCTAAATTATCAACTGATATAGTTTATTTTTATATAGATACAAAAAGAGATAGCAAAAATCCCTTAGTTAAGATGCGACTTCAATTTGTATATGAAAAAGACTATCTAAGAGTATCCCGTTACTCAAGATTAGGATTAAGCTCAAGCGTTTACATTCGACCTAAAGTCGCTACAGAGCACTTGCGTGAAGCAAAATATCTTCTTGTTTCAGATACAGATTTACCTTGGAATTATAAAAGTTTCATAGAATATTGTAAAACCTTCAAAATTTCCAAACCCAAAGTCGCAAAAGTGTGTTGGTATTGTTTGATGCATCGGAATACTTGGACTTCTCTTGATGATCAATCTGTAAAGTATAAGAATTTCCGTATTTGCGAGTTTTGTAGTAAAAAAGAATTACAAAGTGAATTGCAGAAACAGAATCTAGTTGTATCTACTGGTTTAACAAAATTTTACCAAAAACAAGCTCAAAGAACTCAAAATCTTGATGATGTATTAGACTCAATCACATTGGGTTTAGAACTAGATCCTGTAAAGAATCCCGAATCAACGCTTTATGATATTATACCTGCGAAGAAACAAAAAACACAAGTGAATATTTCAGACATTAAAGGTCTTCCAAAGAGAATGAAACATTTGCTTATCTCAGAAGGTTTCAAAACTTTGCTCCCCATACAAGAAAAAGCAATCAAAAGTGGATTATTTGACGATGAACCTTTATTAATTGTGGGTGGAACCACATCAGGAAAAACTCTTGTAGGGGAATTAGCAGGAATCAAAAAAGCTCTAAATGGTCAAAAAGTAATTTATCTCTCTCCTTTAGTTGCTCTCACCAATCAGAAATATGAACAGTTTAGAAAGAGATACAGGAAATTGAATATTAAAACCGCAATTCGCGTTGGAATGAGTCGTATTGAAGTTGAGGGAGAATTTAATCCCATTATTGACAATGATTACAAAGAAGCTGGTTTTGTTGTAGCAACCTATGAAGCTTTTGATTTTCTTTTAAGAAGTGAAAAATCTAGCGAATTAGGGAACATAGGAACAATAGTTATTGATGAAATTCAAATGCTGATGTCAGAGGGTAGAGGCTTTCGTTTAAATGGTCTGATAGCTCGACTAAAATCTCACTTTCCTAAAGCTCAATTCATTTACTTATCTGCAACTGTAGGTAATCCTGACGAGCTAGCAAAGCAATTATCTGCAACATGTGTAAAATACCTCGGTCGACCAGTACCATTAGAACTTCACACTATTCTTACTGATACTGAAGATCAGAGAATAAGATATTTAGTAGATTTATGCAAAGCAGAAGAAAAAATAGTTTCTAGTACTGGTTTTAAAGGTCAAACATTAGTTTTTACAAATTCTAGAAGAAACTGCGAGAAACTTGCCAAGAAACTAAAAAGTGAAGGAGTAAAGGCGTCCTATTATCATGCTGGATTAACTTTCAATAAGAGAAAAAAAGTTGAAAGAGGATTTGAAAAAGGAATGATTTCTACAGTAGCAACTACAATAGCTCTAGGTGTAGGTGTAGATTTTCCAGCTTCATTAGTTATTTTTGAGAATCTTGCTATGGGTATATCATGGCTTACAGTAACGGAATTTCATCAAATTCTTGGAAGAGCTGGAAGATTAGGTTATCATGACAAGGGTAAAGTGTATTTGCTTGTCGAACCTGGAAGGAAAATATTCGTTGGACAAGATGCTACTGAAGAGCAAATAGCATTTGATTTGTTAACAAAGCCAATCGAAGATGTAAACCCAGAACTTGATACTTTACAAGAGGAGGAAGAAGTATTGGCTACGGTTGTTTCACACAAAATATTCAATATTTCAAGAGATAAGAAAGTTTTTGCTAATTTTATAGGTAAATCATCTCCTATTAGCGATGTGATGAGAGTTTTAAAGAAAATGAAAATGATATATGTTGAAAATAAGAATATCTATGCTACCAACTTAGGTAAAGCTGTTTCACAATCATTTCTAGCCCCATCTTACGCCTTGAGATTAGTGCAAGAAATTAAAAGACAAATAAGAAAAGGTTACTCCGATGATTTTGCTTTAACATTAGCTGTTAAAATTCAGACTTTTAGATCAGCTCACTTATCTCCAAAAATCCAAGGAGAAATTGAAAGGGTTTTGAAAACACGAATATCAACAAACATATTTTCAGGAGCTATTGGAGATCTTTATTTAGGTAATGGTTGGGGATCTAAATCTCCCACAAAATTAATTATGGAAACTTTTGCTATTTGGTCCAAGCATATCTTCAATTGTAAATGTTTAGACATGCCTTTTTGTGACTGTGGGGAAATAAACTTCTCAAAGATACTCATAGACTATAGGATGAAGGGTTATTCCCCAACTATGATAAGTGACGCAATTAGAAAAGACTTTAATATTCAATTGTATCCAGGAGATATCTATTCTTACCTTGATTCAGTAGTACATCATTTGGAAGCAATAAAGCGACTGGCTAGAGTTCTAGAACAAAAAGAATTAGAGAAAATAGCACTCAACATCACAAAATATGTTGAACAACCAGTCAAAAAGAAAAGAATAAAAAAATAAACATACTACAGAATTTCTTTTGCAGTATTTTCAAGTATATTCTTGATCAATTTATATGAATCTCCTGATATATCTTGCAAGATTACAGTTAATGTCTTTCTAGGTAAAGCATCAATGAGTTTTAACCTGTGTTCAATGCAAGAAACATAAATGAATGGTATTAATTTATTATCTCCACTGTTCTTTATCCAAATGCCAGGTATAAGCGCACCAATTAAATAAGAAGGAGGTTTATGACAAACTTTGTGATAACATACAAGATTGCTTGGGTCGTCAATTTCTATAAGACTCAGAGTTTCTGCCTGTTTTAGAGCAACATTTTGTTGTATATCTTCTTTCAACATAATCGCTTTATGATTATCGTTCTTTTTGGAAAACATCAAAAGAAAATACTCAAGGACAAATAAAAACTTATCCTCTTCTTAAATAATCCTTCCGTTATGTTTATCAATATCTGAAAACTTGAAATAATTAGCAACAGTGATTGGAATGTTTCAAACTGATTACGATATGACAGTCTCTAATGAAGATTTGGTTGTTTTAATTTTAGGAACAATAGCTATCATATTGTCCTTTTCTGATGTTCGTTCTCCAGATACTTTAGCTTGGATAACCTTTCCAGCATTAATTTTATTAATAATTGGTTGGGGAATCTCAAGACTTCGTGTAAGACCATTACCTAAACAAGTCCAATATACTAAGTCCATTTATTTATCAGTTATTAAAACATTAAGAAATTATAATCTATTTTCAATAATTATCCAAAATATTCTTTTCTTATCTAGATACATTGAACCTAATACTGAAGCAAGGACTATTTTGTTATTTAATTGCGCTGCTTTAATAACTCTAGAGTTTCTAGAATTTGCTGGTAACATCACAGTAACAGATACTCTTCGAATTTTCCCCTTACTTGAAGGAGAAGATGAAAAAATAGCTAAAAAGAATCAATTTCAAATACTTTTTGGAAGAAGTTTTTGGATTTGGATCTCAATAACATCTATTATCAGCATTGCAGTAATATTTCTCCCTATCAATTCTGCTCTTGTATCCAAAGATGCTTTACTTATATCATCACAAGTTGTAGCTCTTCTTTTAGGAATAGGAACATTTTTATTAGTCTACTATCAGACAATGAATTTTGACGGTGTTTTAAAAGCGAATCTGATAATTAAAGCAGTTAATTATTATACAGTTATTGATTTAGAAGAGAAAGGAATTGAACTTTTAGAGAGATATTTACGAGAAGTAGACTCTTATAACATTGGTATCTTATCTAAACTAGCTGGAATGTACGTAAAAAAGCATGATTTTGATAATACATTAGCTACTACTGCAAAGATAATTGAATATACAACTCAACATCATACTAGCACTCCTCATTTGAACTCCAGAGCTCATCTTCTTCGAGCTATATGTTTCAAAGCCAAAGAAAATTATGAAGAAGCTTATAATGAAGTAAGTAAGTCCCTAGTTCATCATCCTGAAAATACAGCTGCTAGAAAATTACGAAGAACTCTTAGGAAAAGTTTGAAAGATACAGAGCAGATTAAAAAAACTAAACAATAACTTAACTCCAAATAAATTTATATTCGGATGTTTATACAATTATTCAATGAGACTTTGCACAGTAGATATGTCACTCGATGAAGAAATCAAAGCAAAGGAAATAATAAGTCTCATTAATCAAGATGTAGCTCAAGTAAAATTCAAAATCATTAAGAAACGGTTTTATGGTACTGGATTAGAAAGATCCATCTTAGAAAAATCCCACATTCTATTTATTACTCTCCCTCGAAAGAAAATTTCTCAAGATTTGTATCTGGAGCTAATTTCTTATATTGATATAGGAGGGTGTTTGATTTTAACTCTTCCACGACCTCAAGCATCACTTGAATTAGGTCGATGGTTTGAAGCATTGAGATGGGAACTTGGAATAAATCTCTCTGAACAATTCGTTTATGGACTCCCTAGAATCCCATACGAAACACGATTACTCGGCTCTAAACTTTTAATAAATAAATCACGTGTAATTGATTACAAATCTGAACATCATTTTATGAAAGAAAGCGGGATTAAGAGTTATACACCTCTTGCTCTAATGGATAGTAAACCCGTTATTCTTGTAGCAAGAAAGAGGAGAGGTAAATTTATCATTTTTGGTACCCATGAAATTTTTACAGAATCTAATTCGAATTACTTGAATCGTTTAATTCTTATCGCTTCCAGAAAATTGGATTATCTTACACATAAAAAGAACAACAGAGTTCAAATTGGAGAATCAAACTTCTACATTTGTTTAAATCACGCAATCTTGAATCAATATCTATTATCATTATACCATCATGAATATGTCTTTTTCAAAGAACCTTATTCTTTTACTTCAATCAAAGATCTTGAAGTAAAGATACAATCTATTCTTGCAAATCAAAAGATAATTGGGAGACCTCCAGGTTTAACAGATATACGATACACTCTCCACAGTTTAAAATTAGAGGGGGAGAATTAGATGTTGATCAAACGAATCCTTATAATAACAGCTGATGGTATTCCACTTTTTGATTTTGAAGATTATACCAGAGGAGATGAAGTTCTAGTTTCGGGGTTATTAGCAGGATTTTTACGTTTTGCAGAAGAAACTGAAAAGGAGAAAATTTCAAGAGTAATTCTCGAAGAAAGTCAATTTATTTTGTCATTAGCTGAGGATTTAGTATTTATTTTTCAAATTTCAGATAATATGCCTTATGAGTATGCAGAATATCTTATTACAAAAATTTCCAATGAATTTCTCTCTCTCTACAGAGAACAACTTGTAGCCTTTCGAGGTCAAGTCAGTGTTTTCAGAGGTTTTCAATGTATATGCAGAAAAATACTAGATCGATGTGGGATCTATATAGCAAATGAATTATTTTTTGAAAAGAGTAAAATATCAAAGGCTTTTGGTATTTATTCAGATTCTTTAGAAACTTTGGTAGTACAAGCCCATGAACAAAACTATAATTTTGACAGTTTCGCCATATTTCACTTATTTAGTAAGTGTCTACGAAAAATAACTGCCTCTTTATGGAATTCTAAATTGGGAATAGCATATCATCTATCTCTTGAAGGTTCACTAATACTGACAATTAGTCTACCCTACGTTTTTATTGTAATAGCTATAAAAATAGAAGATTTCAACGTTTCCACTTTCAAGGAATTTAAAACAAAGTCAAACCAGCAACTAAAGGATACTTTCTTTGAAAGGTTTAACCCAACAGACATAGAAATCTATTCCAGACGCTCTTTAGAATCCCTAAAGAAAGATAAAGAAAAACACAAACATAAAATTCTATGCGATTCTTTCAAGGCAGGAGAAGAAGGATTTTCATATTTGTATAATACTAAGTTATTTTCTCAATTTATTATGACGACTAATAATGCTAGCATAATATTCAAACTTCCAAATAGAACATTATTTCTTGATTTTGAAGAACACAAATCCGCAGCTGATTCTTTTGAAGAATTATCAAAAATATTTACGTTACGTTCCTAAGGTCTGTATCCATCTAATAATGCTAGAAGTATAGTTGTAGTTGTTATATCTGCAATCGATCCAGGATTTATTTTTTTAGGTCTCGAGTTTCTTAAGTAATCATCAAGTTCATCAATCATTTTCATACCGTCAACAGTGAATATTCCACCGGCTTTCACGATGTTTTTCGCCATTTGCTGGATTTCGCTTGCGATTTCATTTCCAAATCTTTTTGCAATATGAGTATCTTTCCTTTCTGCAAGCAACGTTAAATAAGTGTGTGAAATTGCTTTCATTAAATCATGCTCTTCCTCATAGACCTTAGTTAGTGTTTTGAATCCAGTTGCAATAGTCGTCTTATAATTATGACTCATCTCATAAAAGACTAAATCTCTTTCTTCATAGAATTTTGTAAAATCGTACAAATTAGTTCTTTGATGCTTATATATCCTAATAAAAGAGGAAAAATCATCTTCATCCTTATCTGAAGGTAGAATGTCGTTAGATACGTTTTTAGTTAAAGCTTGAGTAAGATGTATACAATCATCAGTGGTTGAATTTTTTAAGAACCTTTCACTCAAAGCTACAACAACATCTAAATCTAGTTTTACGTTAGTTTTCATCCCTTCATTAGCAAAATAATGTGCAACGCTTACTGTAATGGGAGAAAACATTAGAATTGTCCCTAGAATTGTATTACCGATTGGTTGGTACCATCTCTTTGCACCGTCTAGAGCTTTAGTGATGAACAAACCTATCTCAGAATCATCGTACCATAGATGGTTTTGAGCTACTAAAATCCCTCTCTTAGAAAGTTCAAAAATAGGACCAAACAAGCTGCTCCCACCTGCTAAAAAATGTTCAGTTTTTGTATCAGTAAAACTTTTATGAAAAGATGCTCCACCAGGTTTAGGTTCTGTTACATATAATAGATTATGTGCTAGAACAGCGCATTGAGCAATATAAAGCTGAACATCAAGAGCTTTACCTTTCACATCTGATGACGCATTATTATAAGGCACAAGAACAGTATAGAAAGGGTTATTTTTAAATCATCGATTATTGACCTATTACAGAAAAATATTAAATGAGTATTTTTTCTATTCTAGACCACAAATTTTCTAACACAGATGCATTTGGAATAGGAAGAATTACATTTTTGTATAATATCCAGAACCATATTGTGGTATCGGTAAGTTTTATATTGGGCAATGCATAATATAATACATATATGTTTGGAGGAATATTCACAACTTTTTTCAAGTTATTTCAGAACGAGTACTGTTTTCATTCCTTCCAAATATCATCAAAGGTGATATAATGAATTTTGCAGTAAGAAAAACTGATTCCTTGGCACATGCCACAGGCTCTTTTATGCATAATCTCAAAGAGATTAGAAAAAAATGGACTGACAAATCACAACAAATCGTTGATGATGTAGAAAAAATACACACATCTTTCAAACAATCCAATGAAAATCAAGAAGAATTTGCCGATTTAAAAGAAGATGTACTTCTTACATTACAAAATCTAGGAAAAACGTTGAATGTTATGGAAGAAATCATTGCTGGAATATATACATTAATGGTAGAAATAGACGGATTAGATTTCCCCCTAAAAACACCTAAAAAAATGATGAATATTAGTAAAAAAGAGGAAGATGTAATCGCGCTTCTCAAGAATGTAGCCCAGAACATAAGTAAAACACTTTCTTTTGTTCAAAATGATCAAACATCTTTAGGGTTATTCGAAAATTCTCTTAACTCTCTCAAAACATCATATGAAGACTATGTGAGAGTAAGAAAACAAACATCTACTCTGCTTGATACATTAGATGATGAGCTTGATAAAGAACACAAAAGAGCTCAAAAAACTTTGAAATACGTCTGAACATTTCTTTTTTTTTATATCTTAGAATAATTGTTTTAAAGCAGTAATTAGATTTTTAATTAATGATGAAAAGAAAATACTTTACTTTTATTGAAGTAAGG
Source organism: Candidatus Heimdallarchaeota archaeon (assembly GCA_019057815.1). Taxonomy (GTDB): domain Archaea; phylum Asgardarchaeota; class Heimdallarchaeia; order Heimdallarchaeales; family Heimdallarchaeaceae; genus 18H4-34. The sequence continues at coordinate 146,518 of JAHLWR010000003.1, read as the reverse complement.
GCTTTAGAAGACAATGCTTTTGCTATGGGTATTCCAATTATTAAATTAATGGAAAATGCTGGTAAAGCTGTATTTGAGGAAATTATTAATATTCCGCAAGTAAAAAAAAATAGTATTCTTATTGTTGCGGGATATGGAAATAATGGAGGAGATGGGTTAGTAACTGCAAGACTCTTGATTAACAAAGGATATAACTGCTCCTTAGCTCTATTTGGAAACAAAAACAAGTTTAATTCTCTCTCATCTCAAAAAAACTTTGAAAGACTAACAGAAATATTAACAGATGAAAGGATAATCAGAATTAAAGATAAGAAGGCATTTGGAAAATTTAAAAGTAATATCAATGATAATAAACTCATTATTGATGCACTTCTTGGGATAGGAATCTTAGGAACACCGAAAGAACCCTATAAATCATTAATCGAATATCTTAACTCTCATTTTAGAGGAAAGATAATTTCTATAGATACTCCCTCTGGATATAATCCTACGTCCAATAATACTATTTTCATATCAAATCCTGAGAAAATTGTATGTTTGGGAAAGAACAAAGTTGAATCAAATGATTTCTCTGAATCTCTAATAATTGTAAAAGATATTGGTATTCCAGAAGAAGCTGAAACGTATGTAGGATTAGGAGATTTGAAATGGAATTATCCTAAAAGGAAGAATGATAGTCATAAAAGAGATAATGGTGTAGTAACAATAATAGGAGGATCCGATGAGTACATCGGTGCACCCGCTTTAGCTGGTTTTGGTGCTTTTCGAACAGGAGCTGATCTAGTCTTCATCCTAACTCCGAAAAATATAAGACATGTATTAGCAGCTTATTCTCCAGATTTTATTACAATTCCCGCAAAAGAAAATGAAATTGACCCTTCTGATATTTCACTTATCATGGAAGAAGATAAAACTAGAAATTCAGCCTTTATTATAGGTCCTGGAATGAAAGATTCTGTAAAAACCAATCAATGTGTTAATAAACTTCTTGAGAGTGAAATGAAAAGACAAATCGTTATTGACGCTGGTGCCCTGTCAGTTCTATCTGAAAGCGAATTACAACTTCTTTTCAAGCATGATACAATATTGACACCTCACAGAGGTGAATTTGGTAAAGTCTTCAACAAAAAGTTTTACAATGATTTAAGGAAAGATGCAAACTTGGTCACTGAAATTGCTTTAAAATACAAAACAGTAATTCTTGTCAAAGGGCAGATAGACATCATATCAGACGGTTTTAACACCAAATTCAACAAGACTGGTCACCCAGGGATGACAGTTGGAGGATCAGGGGACGTATTAACAGGAATAATAGGAACTCTCTTTTCAGTTACAAATGATTCTTATACATCAGCATGTTTAGGTGCATATATCTCAGGAGCTGCTGGTGAATTAGCATCTCAACAATTTGGTAATGGACTGATGGCTTCAGATATCACAAATAATATCAACAAAGTAATTGCTAAAGCTTTGAGTTTTAAACCAAAAGAAAAATAAAAGATAAGGAGTTAATCCACACTTGGAGATAGTGTTACAACTATAGTTCCAAGCCCTAAATGGGTTGCTAAAGCAGGTGTCAAGAAATTAATAATCTTTTCTCCTAATTCAACTTTCTTTTCTATCTGTTGTAGAATGTTATTAGAAGTCTCATAATCATCCCCATGAGTTATCATAATATCATATTTAACATCCTCATCAACACGCTTGTACAAGATGTTAAGCATTTTTTTGATAGCTTTTTCTTTTCCTGAAGCTTTTGATAGAGGTTGAATCAATCCATCTTTCACTTGGAGTATAGGTTTGGCTTTCATTAATCTACCAATGAGATACTTAAAATTGGATATTCTACCTGATTTCACTAAGTTCTCAAGGTTGTCAACGTATCCAAGCAAAATTGTTTCTTTTCTGATTCGTTCAACTTCTTTTATCAAATTATCTTCTTTCAATCCTTGTCTAGCAAGCTTTGCAGCTGCAAGACATAATAATCCTACACCTCCAGATCCAGATAATGAGTCGAAGACATGAACACTTTTTTCTCTTAAACGTTTAGCAGCTACTCTTGCAGATTGATATGTTGCGGATAGTTTTGAAGAGATTGTTGTTATTAAAACTGTGGAATAATCTTTGACTACTGAATTTACCTTATCGAAGAAATCTTTTGGACTAGGTGCAGAAGTTGTTGGTAGGTCTTTAATAGATTTTAATTGCTCATAGTAAACTTCTGGCTTTAGTTCTGTTCTATCAATATAGCTTTTACCAGCAATATTAACATAGAAAGGAACATAATCTATGTCATATTCCTTTAAAAACGCATCAGGTAAGTCACAGGAGCTATCAGTTATTATTTTTAATTTTGTAGGTTTTTGGTCTATGTTACTTATCATTTTTTATCCGATTCTTACTGTTTTTAGCTAAAATAGTTAAAATAGGTGTAATATAGATTGAAGTTAATAACTCCTTCAAAAGGTAATATATAAATTCTTTCATGAAATGTTTTCTGGTTGGAGAATATTGGAATTTTGAATAAATGAGAAATGCAAAATGAGGTTATTTTATTTAGCTTTTCTCCTTGCTTTGTCTTCAGCTTTAGATCTTTTCTTAGCTTCTTTTTCTTCCTTACTTCGGGCTTTCTCTCTGCGTTTTTCTCTTTCCTTCATGAATTTCTGTTTTTCTTTTTCTTGTTTAGCCTTTTCTTTATCAGAGAGTTTCTTTGTTTCTTTCTTGAGAATCACTGGAATAGGTAAACTCTTTGTGTTTTCTATTACTTTTCCAAAGAATTTCAAAAGAATCATAGTGAATTTAGTAAGTGAAAGTAAGTCTGCTTGTTTCCCTGTTAATTCAAATTTCATTTCAAAATGAGGTTCATCAGTCCTTATAGAAATCCATTGAATGATTTTTGGATAATCGTTCATTGTCTTTATGAAAGTCTTACTTCTAATTAGCTGATTAATGATTTTTGGTTTGTTTGATTTTATAAGATAGGTACTATTTACTTCTGAATCTGGGGTGTCGATGTCATCAATTGCAACAAGGTAATCAAAATCCTTTCGAATAGCAGATCTTGAACGATAAGGTATTACTTCAAAAATGACTCTGGGTTTTTCTGGGAAATTAGCTGCTAAACCAAAAGAATCTTTATTTCTAAAAAATAAACCGTCAACAAGCATTGTTGGAAAACTTGTTCTTGGAAGTAATAATACCCAAGCAGATGCAGATTTTACTAAATAATCTTCGCTTAACTGCGTTCTTAGTTCAACTTGTCTATCAGAAGGGTCTTTTCTAGTATAATTTTCTATATATGGATCCATAGCAGTTACAATATCTTCGATATATCCTTCTTTCTTCTTTTTATTTTTCCTTTTTCCCCATATATAAAATCCGAGATATAATGCTACGAAAACTAATATTGGCAATAAGCCAACAATAAATTGTCCAATTATACTGTCTGCCATAGTAATAACCAGAGTATTCCTACACGTTTTCTAATGTTATCAGTTTTAATTCTTTCTTTTTGATGACTATTTACTAATGTAAAATTCTTTTAAAAAGCTAAATAATCATATCGTCACTTTTTCTTTTGATAATTTCTCTTCCTATTTTTACAAAAGCTTTCTCTACGTTACTACCATGTAAAGCACAGGTCGAAAAATAGCCTAACAGCTTAATGTGTGGATAAGTTGATATGTTGTCTTTGATATATTTTGATGCTTTTTCATCCCATTCTCTATTAACCTCTTCAGATACTAAGTCGTCTTTATTCCCTAGTATTAAAAGAAAAACTGATTGATCAATTGAAGAATTTATTTCATCTAACCATGTATCTAGATTTTCAAAAGTCATATCTCTACTCTTATCAAAGACGAGAAGACCACCTTCCGCACCTTTATACTGTTTCCTTCTGACTTTAACGAATTCATCTTGACCTCCCAAATCCCAAATTTGATATTTTATCGTCATATCTTCATCTTGATGATTATAAGAAGCAAGATCTACACCTAGTGTACTCATGTACCTTTCATCTAAGTGCATTCCCATAAATGATCGCTTTAAGGTTGTCTTTCCAGTTGCAAAATCTCCCATTAAGACTATTTTAACTACTCCAAAAATAGACATTGTCCTCATGTTAAGTTGGTTTATGCGCTTTATTAGCTTTTCGTAATGATGTATCCAAATGAAAAATTTATTATCTTATACTCTAAACCTTTTAATAATGACTCTTACTGTAATATGTGGTGGATTTTGGGGAGATGAGGGGAAAGGAAAAATTCTATCTCATCTAGCCATAGTAGATAAACCTTCTATAGTTGCTCGAGCAGGTGTGGGGCCAAATGCTGGTCATACAATATTTTTCGAAGGAAAAGAGTACAAACTACGGTTGATTCCTTCAGGCTTTATTAATCCTAACACACGTCTCCTTATAGGAGCAGGTGTTCTTATTAACACTAAGGTTCTATTCAAGGAAATTGAAGATACAAAATCGCAAAGTAAACTAGGAATAGATTACCAAGTTGGAATCATTGAAGACAAACATATAGAAATGGATTCCAAAAACAAGCATCTCTCTGGTAAAATAGGTTCAACTGGAAGTGGAACGGGTCCAGCAAATATGGATAGAGCTATGAGGTCGTTAAAAGTAGCAAGAGACATACCTGAATTACAAGAATTTCTAACGGATGTGAGTACAGAGATTAATGATGCTCTTGATCAAGGAGAAAATGTGCTAGCTGAAGGAAGTCAAGCAACTTTCTTATCTCTTTACCATGGAACTTACCCCTATGTCACTTCTAAAGACACTACAGCTTCAGCAATATGCTCAGATATAGGTGTTGGACCTAAAAAAGTTGATGAGGTTATTGTAGTGATGAAATCGTTTATTACTAGAGTAGGAACAGGAGAACTTCCTGGAGAATTATCTGAAGAAGAAACAATTGAAAAAGGATGGGTAGAATACGGTGCCGTAACAGGAAGACTAAGAAGAGCTGCTCCATTTAATTTTGAACTTGCTAAAAAAGCTGTTAGAATCAACAGTGCGACTCAGATTGCATTAACTAAACTTGACATCATCTATCCTAAAATAGCAAAAAGCAACAATGTAGACAACCTCAAGGGTGAAGCTTTAGAGTTCATTGATACAATTGAAGCTAAAACCAGATGTAAGGTAACTCTAATAGGGACAGGACCAAGAACAGAGGATATAATCGATTTACGAGAAAATTAAATCAGTAAAAACTTTTCTAAACCTTTCTTCCCGTAGATAACTGCTTGACACAAACCTTTTATAAAATGAGAAGACAGTAAAAACGACCATTAGAATGAGTAATATACCATCTCAACACAAGTTAAATTTTCAAGATGAGTTCTTTGTTTATTTAGATAGAATATTAGTTCCCATCAAAGGAGTTGAATTTGAGCAGATGGCTTTGGATACAGCTTTTTATATCGCTCATGAATATGGTTCAAAACTAGATTTCCTCCATATCGGTAAGACACGAGAACCTTTCTTTGAAAAATACTTTGAAAAACTTGCTAAATATGAAATCGAATTTGACATGAAAATAGTAAAAAAGCATAATATTTCTAAGGCAATAATAGATCACTGGCATGAACATCGTCAAAGCCTTGTTGTTATGTCTGGTAGACGAAAACCTTCTCTTTTTGATAAAATTACTATTAACAGTATTTCTAACAGTGTAATACCTCATATTCAAGCTGAGATTTTACAAGTTTTTCCTCCATCAATGCTGAAACTTCATAAAAAGATTAAAAACTTAGCTGTTCTACTACCATATTCAGATAGAGACCCTTTCCTTCTAAGGTGGGCATCTGCGATTGCTGCTCCACAAAAGGGAGCAACAGTAAAAGTTTACCATGTCGCAGAAATTCCTCGATTAGTCCCTCTTTCTGAAGCTAGAAATGAAGTTGAAATTAAAAAAGAAGAAAAGACATTTAGAGAATATATCGATAATTATTCCAAAATTTTTGGTCGTATAATTCAACCTAAATTCATAATTGGACATGGTTTGAGTTCATCTTTAGAGTTTATTTTCGAAAAAGATGAACCTGATATGGTGTTAATTGGTTGTTCAAGAAAAAAAACACTAATTCAGAAAATAACAAAATCTTTGTCTAATAAAATCAGGGATAAGCTTCTAACTCCAGGTGTATGTGTTCACCATATGTTAGAAAAATGATGGACTACAAAAGGTAACACAAAAATGAAGAATTGTTCATATCCAGAGTGCAATGAAGAAGAAGTTTATCCTTTTAAATGTAAACTATGCAATCAATATTATTGTGGTAAACATAGATTAGCAGAACAACACGATTGCCCTATGGTAGGGTTTTTCCAAACAGATGAATATAGAAAAGCTAAGTTGTCAACTACTAGGATAGCAAAAAAAGAATCTGAGAGTAGAAAAACTAAGAGAAAAACCTTTGTAAGAAAAGTTGATTCGGATCAAAAAGCAAATTATATGAGACCAGAGGATAGATTCTTAATTCGTTCTTCTTTCTATACATTATATAGTTTTAAAACAAATATGTACAATATTTTAATAGCTACAGTTGCTGTAGCTCTTTTTATGTACCTTCATCTGATGTTTAGAGTAGCTGTTATTGAAAAAAAACCAGTGAATTTCCTCTTTCCATGGCCTTTTCTAACTGTTCTTTTTGGAGTCCTGGTAATTTTTGGAGGTCATCTAGTTTTACAAAAAATTCTTTCAAGACATTATGGAGTTCGTAGCAGTAATGTCTTGTGGTTACAAGGATTACTTCTAGGCATTGTAAGTATATTCATACTTTTTATCATTTTCCCGTCTTTTCTTGTTTTCCGAGATTTTACTGCTAAAGTGAGAGAAAGAGGGAAAGTAGCTTTGAGTGGGATAATGTGGATATTAGGTTTTCAAATTTTTACAATTGTAACATTACTCACTGATTTATTCCCACTTGAGATGCGCCAAGGACTGAGCATATTCCCCTTTTTGATGTTTTTCTACGTGTTGTTCAATTTAATACCAATTGGAATTAACAATGGACAATACATTAAAACTTGGAATAAGAAGATATTATGGTCATCGATTATTGCAAACTTAGTAATTTTTGGAATATATGCAATTGTTTCTTCAATTTAAGCGTCTTAAAGTTGCTTAATAACTGCTTTCTTAACAGCAAAAATTACAATATTTCTTATTTCTATTACAGAAATATTCTTAAATTCCTTGATTAAATTGGCTCTTAATGGGATACCGATGGCAGAGAACAAAAAGAACTCCAACGATGTTGTCGAGCTCTCCAAAGAGCTGGGTTTGAAGGAAGCTCTAGGCATAGCTATCGGTGCTCTAATTGGTGGGGGGGTCTTCAGCGTTTTAGGTCTTGTAATATATGAATCAGGTCCTGGTGCTTTTCTTGCTTTCCTCTTAGCTGGTATTGTAAGCGCTTTTACTGCTTATAGCTATGTTAACCTTGCCTTAAAATATCCTAAAGCTGGTGGAGCGTTTATTTATGTTAGAGAAGCTTTCAAGTCTAAATGGTTTTCAGGGATTTTAGGGATAATTCTGTGGTTTGGCTATAGTTTTTCTGTTAGCCTTTATGCAATGACTTTTGGCAGATATCTGGGAGAGGTATGGCACCTTTTTGGAGATAGTACTTTACCCTTCTTCAATATTTCAGTTTCAGTCTTTGTTTTCCAATTATTCAGCGTCTTATTGTTCGTAGGATTGAATCTAGTAGGAGTAAAAGAATCATCTAGAACTCAAAACATACTCGTTTTTGTGAAAGTTGCTATTTTAGTATTATATATAACAGTTGGAATCTTTGCTATTAAGAAAGATAGTTTTGCTAATTTTCTACCAAACGGTGCGTTTCCAGTTATAGCAAGCTCTGTATTAATCTTCGTCTCAATGGAAGGGTTTGAAATCCTTTCAAATAGTGTGGAAGAGATGAAGAATCCTGAAAGAGATTTACCTATTGGAATGTATTCTTCAATTATAATCGTTCTCTTTCTCTATGTTTCTGTTGCAATTGTGACTGTCGGAGTTCTTGGTTACAGCGAAGAAATAAAAGATATAGGTGAAGTTATCCTTACTCATTCTGCTGGGAAGTTTCTAGGAGTAGCTGGGGCAGGAATTATGGCATTTGCTGCAATTATATCAGCTGCTTCTGCGATTAATGCCACGCTCTTAGGTTCTTCCCGTTTATCATATACGCTTTCTCACGAAAATGTTCTTCCCAAAGCTTTTTCTAAAATAAATCCAAGAACGAGAGTTCCAGCGAGGGCAATCACTATCTCTGGGATTTTGAGCATTATATTTATATTGCTTTTCTCTATAGAACTAGTTGCTACTGCTGCTAGCTTAATCTTCATGTTCATTTTTGGAGCAGTAAACGCTTCTGCTATTAAAATACTTAAAGGTAAGAAGAAGATTCCAAGTGCAATAGGTGCTGTTCTTATAGTAGTTTATTGGGTGTTCTGGATCATAAAGGTGTTTTAAACTTGCTAGAATCTCAATAACATTTTTTATTGAGTGAAAACATAAATAAAAGAAAAAGAGAAAAAGTGATTTAAATGTCTTGGTACGAAAAAATAGTTATAGAAGTTGTAAATATATTAGAAGCTGGGAAATGCCCCAGCAAACACGAAATTGGTGATAAATTTAATTTTCCAGAAGAGAGGGGAAAAATATGTCCTGCTGCTTTCACTGTCCTTTATCCATACATTCTTGGTTTACAGAGTGGTGGAGATTTCCCTTGGGAAGAGAACACTGACACATGCACAGTTTGTTGCCCTGATTACAAAAATCCTGTGGTTTTCAAATTATCTCGAGATTTAAACAGTAAAAGAAAATAAGAAATTATCAAAAGAAAGCTAAGTATTAAGTATATTGTCCTCGTCTTGTTTCTTTAATTTCCTTAGCAGATTGACAACTGTTATTATTTTAGCTGTTTTAGAAGAAGTAGAAGATAAAAACATAAACGCTTAAAACGTCTTATTTTTTATTTTATTTTTTTAGAGAAAGTATTGTCAATAACAAAATATTATTTAAAAACAAAATTTCTGTTAACGTGAAACCTTACTTTAATGATTCCATGGTGTTTTTAACATGTCAGAAGATATACCCCCAAAACCACCTAAACCTAAAAAAGAAGACAAAAAACTTGTGGTACCAAAAGAAGAAGAAGAAGAAGCAGTTCAACCAATTAAATTAGATGAAGTTACAGAACCATTACTTGAAGAACAAGTTATACAAACAGAAATATCAACAGATAAGAAAGAAGAACAGAAGATAGATTTGCCACCAAAAGCTCCATTGCCGATTCTTGAAATTGAAAAAACTAGCAGGGAAGCAAAAATACCTGAAGAAGAGGAAACACAACTAACTTCTGTAACAGACAGTAAAGAACCACCAATAGTTGCACCACCACCTCCAGAAATTCGAGCTGTTGGAACAGTTCCTACTCTTGAAATAAAAACCATTTCCACAATAGAAATTCAACCCATTGAAGAAAAGGTTCAACTAGAACCAAGTACAGTAACAGTTGATTCAACAGGGAAAATAAACTTCACTAAAGAAGACATTAAGAAATTGGCGAATTTTCTAGTTAAACAGAAGGAAAGGAAGACTTCTGAATGAATTTTTTATTTTGAAATGCTAAAGATTCATCATAATATGTGTAAAAATCCCTTTGTTTGTTGTCCAGATTACGAATAATAATTTTTGTATTATTTCACCTCATTCTAATCTCGCTCTATCTATTTATTTTAGAGTCTTATTGTTACAATATCGTAAGCAGAATAATTAGGTTTTATGTAACCTTTATCGACTAAGTCAAATAATACTATCAAGGTTTCCTCTAACTCAAGATCATCCAAGATGTCAATAATTCGACTCATTGTTGAAGAACCATTTTCTTGCATAAATGTGAAAATTCTTTTTTCAAGGTCTTTCATATTTTCAAGGTTCTCTACTCCTTTAGTTGTAATATCTAGTGGATAAAAGAGCCACAGAAAGATTTCACCCATTATTTTTTCTGCTATTCCTTCTTTATTCAATCTGAAAATCTCTGTTGAACCATCCCAATCTTCAACTGAACTCCCAAACATTAATGAAAACCATTGAACAATTTTCGATAACCTATTCTCAATATGCTCATACAGTTCGCCATCTGAAAAAGTGTGAATAACGAATCTACCACCCAGAGTACTAGTGACTGTTAAATCCTGATAATCTATTCTTTTAACTCCTCCACTTTCTTTACCTACCATTTCACCGCCTATAGTAGAAACAGCTTGGAGAAAACCGCTGATAAGAGAAGGGTCTACTTCTATTTCTGAACTGAAATCCATTTCAAAAATAGGTAGACTTGTTTCAGTATGAACAACAATTAATTTTTTGAGAGATAAAACGCTTTGATAAATGCTGCTAATGTGTTTATAGATCTCCTTTTTCTCTCTAATAGCTGTGCTTCTTCTACGTTGAAAAATATAGAAGGCAGAACCACCAATTATAATAGCTGCAAAGAATGCAATAAGTAAGTACATATATAGGGGAGCACCTTCATCAGGGGGTAAAGTGCTAGTTTGTGTGCTTCCCGGTGTAATACCTATAGAAGTCAATAAATAATTCTGTTTTGCTACATACCCCTCCTTAGTAATATTAAGGAAAATGTTAACAGAACTTAGAGAAGGTTCATGAACTGTTACAACGAAGAAATAGAGCCCTTCATCTTCCGAATGACTAGTTATTTCAACACCTTCAATATCAGCATGGATTTCGAAATTTGCCCCTGTTAAGTGTGTTGAATGATTCGTGTCTATAAGTCTGAAAGATACTGTTGTTTGATTGTTATAATTTATAGAACTAACACTATTAACTATCTCAATTTCTGTTACTATTGGCAGAACCGAAAGCGATACACTTGATTCAGCATCATTCTCAGTATAGCTTGCTATAAAACCTGCTTTAGAGATTGTTATACCGATATCATGAGAATCTATACTTGAAAGAATTGAAACAGTCTCAAATGTAATTTCTATTGTATCATCACCCAGAATTCTAGTCGAATAATCAGCTGAATCTATTGAAGTACCATTATGAGAGAAAATCATACTATCAGGAAGAACCGGAACACTTGAGTTTGAAACATCCAGTACCCTAAATTCAATTATCGCTTCATTTGTGTAATTTGTATAATAAACAGTTTGTAAATTCTCTATTGTGAACTGGTGCAGTATTTTAACTACAAAATTAATTGTGTGATTTTCTAAAAATTGCCCCATCGCTTCAATGTAAATAAAATGATCAGATGGGGGAAAATCTGTAGGAATACTATATTCATAATAAGGTGAATCAAAAACAAGATTTCCACTATCACCCCAACTTGTGGAAAAAAACACTTCACCGCCAGAGATAAGAGTACCATATCCTGTGAAAAATGGGTCACTTAAATGATAATAAACTACTCTAATACTAATATCATGACCATTTATTCTTCTTATGTCCTGTAATGAATTATTGAACCACTCACCATTTGCAGGAAGTTCTTCCCATTCAAATATAGCTTCTGTATCTTTAATAACAGTAATCCTTTTGGAGAAGAAACCTACTTCTGTACCATTATTCCAGTAGTAAACTGCAGTCCAGTAACCTTCAACATCTGTTCCGTATACTGAAGGATCAAATGTAGTATTCACTTCATATAATCCAGCACTTGTTTGCGTAGTTGAGAGTATAGTGTAATTGGAAGTGTCTGTATATGAGAGATTAGCGTAAATTGAAGTTTTAAATGGAATTACCTCTCCGGTTGAATTATAAATTGTGAAATTTAGTTCACCTGTTGTGATATCTGCTAACGTACAATCTTTAATCAGGATATCAACTGAAACAGTTGAGCCTTCATATCCTATAGCATGAGTAGTATTATACGTCCAATAACCAAGGTTAAAAATTGTAGTTTCAAAAAAACCATCTGTTAGAGTATAATCGTAAAGATAATTTGTACTTGTTGTTGAAAATGAAATGTCTCCACTTGTATAAGTGTTTCCTGAAAGGAGACTTACCAAATCTACAGTAAAACCATTAGTGAGTTTTTGTCCTGGCAGAGGAGTTATAGTATCTAGTAGGAAGGAGAGTGCCGTTTCATTCCAGTCATTTGGAGTGAGTAGAGTATGTGACCTTGTTGGATTTGAATAGGATGAAAAATCTACTGCATCAATACTCCAAGAGATATACCAATCTACACTTTCTTCATTGAAAGTAGAATTGGTCACTTGAAAACTAGAAGAACCACTATATGTTCTTGTGAAAATATAACTATTATTCAAATCAACATCAACATAAGTATCAGCAGATAAAGTGTGAGTTCCGGTAGAAGATATTGTTTGTGTAAGGGAAGTAATGGGTTGTCCACCATCTTCTAGACTTATTGTTGTTGGATCAGAAAAAACAAATGCTGTGCCATTTGCAAAAGAAGGCATAAGTTGAATATTTAAGCATAAATCTTTATATAATGTATCCCCCCAGTCTGTTCCATCATGATTATAGCTATCTCCAAATAATGACATTTGTTGTCCTCTCCAATTGAAACCTGTTCCATCATTTCCATCAATCTTTGAAAGATTCGCCACTACAAAATATTTACCTTGTTCTAACACCACATCATGAAAATCGTAATAAACTAAATTATTATCAACGCTTACATTGATAGGGTTTAAAAAGGTATAAGGGTCATTTGTAGCATTTGTTCTGATGTCATCCATATTTGGTTTTTCATCTGAAGCTCTTGCTTTTACAATGAATAGTTCAAGTTCATCTCCACCAATAGGAGTGTCAATAATCAAATTAACTTCTGCTCCATAAAATACGGCGTTATCCCAAGGAACATCAAAAGCTTGAGCAACTCTGATATTTGATGATGTGAGAACTTCATCCTTGTTTGAAACATCTCTTTGTTCATATATATCCTTCTTACCAGTTATAGTCATATCATACGATAAACTATCTACATAATATCCTGTTAATCCGGAGATTGTGAATTGATCTGTTCTGCCATTTCCTAGACTTAAGGAATCAACTTGATGTACTGATATATCGTCTTCAATTGAAAATATACTACCGGTTCTTTCTAGACTATTTATTGGAGTATAATCTAATTTTAACTTATTGTAAAAAGAATCATCCCAAATATCATTGTATCTGGAATCATTTGTCTGTATTTGGTTGAAATGATTAGTTGAATAGTCATGAAACATGAAGGGCGTTAATAATGTAAATAAAAACAATACCATAATCACATTTGCATTAACTTTACATAAGAATGTTTGACCCATACAGAAATCTCCATTACTTAGTCCATAGTGAGTATATCACTTTTACTTTAAATGTTTATTGTTTAATTTATTTGCAATGCATAAATTAGATTAAATTACTATAAAATAGCTTTTAAAAATGCTTATCATAACTAAAGTCAACTTACAGACTAGATAAAATCTCAGCTGATTCTATCCTTTTAAGTTAGCTTTTTCCCAAGCTTCCTTTATTTTAGGATTTTTTTCCATATATTTCACTCTTACTTCTTTTGAAACACGATTAAGAGGACATGCGAAGTTAATACAGTTTAAGCAGAAGTAAAATAGAAGAATATATAAGAATTGAAGGAAGGTCGATATAGTAGCTATTGTAACTCAGATAATCCCTAGAAATGCATAAGTACGAAATGGTGTTATAAGAGATATCTAATAATAAGGTATCTTTTAAAAGAGTCTCCCTTTTTGAAAGTAGACCTTAAAACAAACATCCAATTAATTACAACTATTAAACAATGATTAAAGAAGATTCTTAAGTAGTTTGTTTCTAGAGACAGCTAAAAGCAATGCTTTCTGAAAAAGAAATGGACTTTTCGTGTTTAGTTCGAGTTCTTTTAGTTTTTCCTTTCCGTCGCTTATACTTTCAAGAGAGAAAGAAGTTATTATAAGGGACATTGAAACAAGATTTTCAAGTTCTTTACCTATTACACTTGACAGCTTTGAAATGCTCTCTTGTTTGTTATCATCAAAAATTTTCTTGAAATAGTGACTTGTTTTTGCTCCAGTTACTTTGGCTGATTCTAAATTCATTGATGTCATCTTCTTTTTTACTATTTTTTGCTCTAATAGCGAATCATAGGTTTTTTGAGACATACCATGTAATCTAGCCTCTAATTTATATTTGTCTTTTTTCCTCAACTCTTCGACAACCCATTCGTCTACGTTTATTTTTTGATGTTGGCAGAATATCGATAGAGTGTCAATAATAATTTTCACAGAAGGTTTATCTCCAATAATAGAAATAGGTTCGCCTATAACTGCTGAATATATTGCTTTACCTATATTTCTACCCCCAACAATTGACAATAATGATGGTGATAAACTATCCTTTTTTAGTAAAGATAATCGATTACCTGTATCCTCAATCTCTTTTATTTCTTCTAGAATATCATCAATATTGAATTCAATCTTTTGAGTTGACATTTCAGCCAATCGTTTCTCTAAAACTGGAAAAAGTCTAAACAATGTATGGTCAAGCAAGTTGGGAAACTTCAAAACACCTACACCTGTTTTGTTGCCAACTGGATAAGCTATATTACAAGTTACATATTTTTGTTCAGGAAAAAGTGCTATAAACGGAAACAATGAACCTTGAGATGTTTGACTTACTTTGTGAGCATCTAAAATTTGTGCCACATCTGAAATTTGGGGTCCTTCACCCTTTATTTTTTCTATTTCCCATTTTTTATCAGAGTGAATAATTGTAAAAGTGGAGATTTCGGCTTTGTTGAATGGTTTATCTGTGAGTTTGAGTTTTAAATTCCGGATATCAAACGTACATTGTTCAAGTATTAGTGCAGCTTCTCCTTCTGATAATAACTCTGAATCTGCTCCTTCCAGAAGATTTTTCATAGACTGCTTAATTTTTTCGAGAATCTGATTTATGACAATAATCGAAAGTTCACTTTCATCTGAAACAGCTTCAACAATTAGAATGAAACCATTAATTCTTATGAATGATACTAATCTGTCATGGAATGAGACAGATTGTAATTCTCTATGATGAACTTCTTCTGAAAAAGAAAGTAAGGCAGTCATCAATCCAGTAGCAAGTATTTGCTTTGTTTCGTCAATAGACTCAGGTTTTGAGGCCAATAAGAGCCCAGATGCAGTAATTAATGAAAGTTGAAATTCTGTCATATTTGTCCACCAAAGATAGGTAAAAACCTCTAGATAGTTATATTTGCGCAATAGGTATTAAATATTTATGTTTAAAGATTTAAAACAGATTTTTAAGGTTTTACTAAAAGGAAAAATATAGGGAGATATGAAAATTTAAAGTTTCATGCATTCTTGAGTTTTTATTACCTAATCGAGAATATTTCACGATTTTGCATAGTAGTCTTTAAAAATAAACTTGTAATAGTATGCAATATCATAGGTGATATTATGAATAGAAAAGGACATATAATTGGTGGAGCGTTATTTTGGGTTTTAATAATTGGATTTTATTATTGGTTCGGAGAATTACTGACTGAATACTCTATCTGGATAATGTTATCCTTCTTCTCAAGCCAATTTGGTGCACAATTACCAGATTATGATATTTTATGGAAAAAACTATTACCTCATAGGAATATTCTTACACATTCTTTTATTCTTCCTGCTTTGTTAACCATTCCTATTTATTTTATGACAACAGAAATGAGATTTCTTTTACCCATCTTTGCCATGTATCTAATAGGGCATGCATCACATCTCTTTCTTGATTTGTTTCCAAAAGGTTGGGAAGGATCAGCGCTTGTCCATTTTTGGTGGAAGAATGAAAAAGGAAGAAAAACAATGAATGGTACCGCATCTTTCATGTTTCTATTGACGAATGGTTTGATCATTCTAGCAGGTGGAATAATATTCTTGTTCTTCTTCGCTAAATGGGCAGCATTATAAGAATAAAGAAGGGTGAATTATAGCTAGACACTATACCTTTTTTTCTTTTGTTCTTTTTTATTTTTTCTACATAAAACAATCGATAAAAGCCCTATTATAGTAAAGACCATTAATTGGAAAGATCCAGAATATTTGGGTTTAGAAGGTTTATCTAATGGAAAGAGGTCATAAGCGTTACTGATACCATCTATGGAATAGGTTTCTCCATTATCCCTGTCTGACCAATAATTCCCCTCACTTGTTTCTTCATTATACCAAGTGTTATTGCCATAATCGAACGCTTGCGAGTTCGAATCATAAACTTCATCCTCATAACTGTTATGATAGAACGAGTTCAGATATATGATATTGTGACCTATGTCTTCATAATATGGACCATAAAACAGAGCAAGCCCATATTGACGGTTATCTTGAAAAACATTTGATATTATTAGACTGTCTTCTAGATAAAATCCCATAAATCCAAGTTGCCAGCTGTTGATGATAGTATTATCTGTAATGTTGAGATTTGAACTATGTTCAATATAGACAATATTACTAATTGTCTCTTTACCATCACAGAGGTTATTGTTAATCGATGAGAAGTGGCAATAAGCAATTGAAAGCTTAAAACACCTGTTATCGACAATTGTTGTCAGATTTGAACTGACAACTCTTATTGTTGAATCTAGACATCTGTTGTTTTCGATCACAGTGTTATGAGACATTTCAACAAAGATTCCATTTGCATTTCTTTCACAATAGTTGCCAGAAATTGTAATTAATGAGGAGTTTTTCACATGAATACCTGATGTCACAGAAATTCCATTGTTACCGACTGTATTAGCGTTTATTTTAACATTAGCTGCTGTAACGTTGAAAACTTTAATACATTCATATTGAGTACTAATAAGGCACCCTTCAATGCTGAAATTTGAACTTACATCGTAGATGAAGATACCATAACCTGAAGAAACACTTTCGATTTTGCAGTTAGAAACGACAAAATTTTCAGTAGTATTACTAATAGTGATGCCTATCCCACTGTCTAATATCTCATATCCATTTATAATGTAAGGATTATCATAGCTTCCTACGCCAGAGAAATTATAGTTCTGGAAGTCTTCATTTGATGCAATAATAATTTTAGGAATATTTGTGAAAGCAGACACATTTATGGAAACACTATCCGATATTTTTAGATTGTCTGAATTTAAACAAATAGATAATGTTAATACAAATGATAAAAAACAAAATTTCATCGCATTCTTTCTTATCTTAATCATGCACATCTTACTTGTAAGATTGGTTAATTAAAATTCTTTCTCTGTTAAAATAACTATAGTAATCAGAAAATTTCCCCCAAGAGAGAAGTTATATGAAAAAACTCAAAAAGACGAGAAACTTCAGAGAATGAGTTACAATATCCATTATGTGTTCTTACAAGGAATACAAGGCTGTAGAATTACTTTAGTTAATTTGTCTTAATCACATAGTTTATTAGGATATCATTCTAACCTTCTTTGACAATTAAAAATTATTTAGTTAGATTTTTGTTTTGTTCAGTAGAATATTAAATAAAATCTGATTAGCGAGTTTTTAGTTAGAGGTTGAATCTCACAAAGATTCAAACTAGTTACAAAAATAAATAATAGGAGTTAATAACATGAAAGGAACTGTAAAAAGAATATATTCAGATAGAAATTACGGTTTTATCACTGTTGAAGGAGAAGAAAAAGATCTCTTCTTCCATCGTTCCGGATTCACAGGTGAATTTGATGACCTTAAAGAAGGGAACGAAGTTGAATTCGATATTGAAGAAACCGATAGAGGAAATCAAGCAACTAATGTAAAACAAGTATAATAATTACTGTTTATAATTAAGCGATAAAATTTTCTTTAATCCAAGATAAAATTGGAATAAATTTTGTGGGACTAAAAAGATGTTCTTCAAAATAATCTCTGTTTTTTAACTGTTTTATTTTGTTTAATACTTGCAAAACAACACTTTATTTGTCTCATTAGCTAATCAACATACTTGAAAGTATATCTTCAAGAAGTTTCTTCAATCATTGGTTTAGGATTTTTTCTGGTGTGGCTGGTAGTTGTAATAAGCTAGGAGTATCAAAGAAGAAAGTAGAAATCAACTTAATAAAACTCTAAACATCTTCCTAATTCCTTTTTATCTTTAAAAAATAGTTATTAACCCACTCATTATTGTATCTCTAGTGACTAGGAGAATGGATAGAATAGCAGTTTTTGGAAGTACTTGTTCTGGGAAATCAACATTCGCAATAATTTTATCTGATCTCTTAGATATTCCTGTTTATCACCTAGATGACCTTTTCTGGGAAGCTGAATGGAAAATGGCTCCTGCAGAAATTTTTCAGAATCAAGTTAAGGATATAACTACAGATAAGAAATGGATTATTGATGGGAATTATTCGAAAGTCCGAGAAAGGATATTAGATAGAGTCACTCACGCTATAATACTAAATCCACCTTTACTTCTAATACTATGGAGGCTTCTTGTGCGTACTTTGGGAAGAAGTACAAAAATAAGATTAGGAAAAATTTCTCGTCTTCCATCACGTATAGAGGAAAATGAAAATAAAGAGTATTTTTTCAAGAGTTTTGTTGAACTAGCAAAATATGCATTTAGATTCAAAAAACGAGGATATAAGAAACTACTAGAAGAAATAAGTCAAATATTGAGTAAAGAAAGCGTTGTTATTCTTAGAAGAAAGAAGAATATACGAAAATTCTTAAGTGAGTTGAGGTTTTAATCGAATCTTATTGACTTTCAAAGAAAAAGGGAAAGAAGTTCACCTTTTTTTGTTCTTTAGTTTTTCATAATTTTCTTCCAGAGTTTTAGTGAATTTGGGAACTAAAGCAAGTAGAGATTTAGAATCAATTACAGTTAACATAATAGTGTATTCACGGTCTAATCTATTTCTCTTTGAAATGTGCCAGTTTACCTTATCTTCAAGAAAGTCTTTGAAATCATCCCCAGTTTCTTCAATAGCTTTTGCAATCATTTCATGGGAGTCATCGGAGTTGCACGCCCATTTTAATGGATAGATATATTGAACTTCTGAAACTTTTTTACCATACATTATCAATTGTGAAATACCATCTCTACTTTTTTCCTCTTTTACGACAGTGATATTAATGATATCTTGATCTTTCAACTTGTTGTTTGGGATTACAGAGGTAGTTCCACCCGGTTGGAGAATAATTAAATAGTTAATTGAAATTTCTTGTACAATTCCCTCAATATTTAAAGATGGTATGATTAAGTAATCCCCAATATTATGATGTTTACTGAAAAGAATGTAGAGACCAGTTATTAAATCACTAACATATCTAGAAGCTGCTAAACCAAAAGCTATACCTATCGTTGCAGCTACTCCAATTATGGCTCCAGTAAATGCAGGAAATTTATTCAGATATGCTATAATAAAAAAAGGTATTACAGTGACTCTTATAATTACTCGTATTGCGTTGTGAAAATCGGGTGAGACTCTCTTTTTAACTGTTCGGAGAATAAAATTCATTATCCACATTATAGCAATTAGACAAGTAGCATAAATGAAAAATGAATCAACATATGCTTTCAGAAAATCCTTGTAAATTACTTCAGATTCACCTTTAAGATTATCAAAAATAACCTCGACAAAAGTATCATCAACAAATCGACT
Source organism: Candidatus Heimdallarchaeota archaeon (assembly GCA_019057815.1). GTDB lineage: Archaea > Asgardarchaeota > Heimdallarchaeia > Heimdallarchaeales > Heimdallarchaeaceae > 18H4-34. The sequence goes on along the minus strand of JAHLWR010000003.1, from coordinate 126,871 downwards.
AACTAAATAGATTATGAAGACAGTTAAGAAAACTAGAATTAAAATTCCATAAATTATTTGTTTTTTTTGTAAGTTTGCTATTTTTTCTTTAAATTTCAAGTATAACACCTTTTACATGAAGCTCTTTTAGCTGTAATTAAAGATTATCCATCAAACCATCTAAAAAAACTGTAATTGTTTTTCAAAGATTGAATGGTGCACTAATTTGTGTTTTTCATCTTCCTGTGATACTAATATTAAATGAACTAGATTCACCAAAGGGGATTTTTATGCTAGTAGAATTTTGAAGTTTAAATAATTCAGGGTGAGCCTTTTTCAAAAAATCTAAGGTGAATATGCCATGAGTCTTGCATTTTTCAATGAAATCTTCGATAAGATTCTTGTATGGAATAGGGTTTTCATATGGATCTAGTAAGAAACCAATTGATGTTGGAGTGTCTCTTGTATCCAATTCTTCATCAATAGGTGGAAGTACTGTTAGGATACTACATGCATGATAATTATTTAGTGAAACAGAGCAAAACTCCCCCTCTTTACCCCCTACAGGCATACTAATGAGAGCAACCTCCTCTTTTTCCTTGTTTGATAAATAATCATCAGGATTTAGTGAGATTATCGTTGGTCCTTGAACAGGTACCATTGATGCAATAAAAACAGCTTTCATAACATGCTTTTAGACAAAACATCTTTTAAACATTTCAGTCACTTCTGAATACACGTGAACTTGAAATACTAAGGAATTACTAAAACTAAAGAATGGAGAATGGAGAATCTATATAAGATAATTTAAGAATAGTATATTCTTTGACCTTAAAAATGAAACACATAATATTATAGTGAAACTCAATGCCGAACAGAATCGTTCATACACTAGGAGGATTGATAATTGGACTACCTATCATAGGAGTAGTAAGATATTTCTTAGCGTCGGAATTTAGTACATGGTTGCTGATACTATCATTACTTGTTTCATTACCATTTATACTGGTTGGTTCCCATTTACCAGACATTATAGAACCTCCGAAAAGCCCGAATCATAGAAAATTCTTTCATTCAGTCTTTATACTATTCTTTGTTTTCTCAGCTTGTTTTGTGATAAGTTTTGTATTAGTAACTAGATATGATAATGTATTTATCGCTTATCCGCTACTGGGTTTATTTACAGGTTATTTTAGCCACTTACTTCTGGATTCAACTACAAAAGCAGGTTTATCATAAAAGCAATTCTTGTAAAAATCCTGTTTCCTTAACTAAATAAAGAAGACTAAAACTTACAGCTATTGTAGAAAAACTCAAAAAAAAATCCACCCTTATGGAACATCCTGCTATCACAAATGGAAAAGCATTAACCTATCACTCAGATAAAATAAACAATTTAATTGAAGAAATGAATAAAAAGAAAAGATAATAGAATTTTGATTCGAATTTTTGTTTCTCTAAATAAGATAGTCATATTTAAAAGTGATAGATATTTATTTTAGCGTAAGATTTTGATTTGGTGGTTTTTTGAACTCAAAACAGGAAACTCAGAGAATGTTTGATGAAGCTATCAAACCAACAGAAAAAGATATTTTATACTTTTTAAAAAAACCTGCAAATACAGCTTGGATCGATTTAAGGAGTTTTCTAGATATTAATTATGATTTTATTCCGGAAACTACGTTTTATGGCAGGAAATATGGTTGGACTGTTCGTTATCGAAGAAGTGGAAAAACTTTATGTTCTCTTTTTCCTGAAAAAGGAAGCTTCACTATTCTACTAGTTTTTGGTAAAAATGAAATACAAAAATTTGAGGAGCTAAAATTAGAATTTAGTCAAGAAATAGTCCAACTGTATGAGAATACAAAAAAATTCCACGATGGTAAATGGTTGTGGATTAGAGTTCATAAACCTGAAGATTTAGAAGATGTAAAAATGCTCACAGCAATCAAGAAAAAACCTAAGAAAAAAGACTGAGGAAATCAATTATTTTTGTTGGATATTTAATTTAATTTACTCCCAAAAACATCTTAAACTGTCTATCAAATCACAGAAAAAGAAATCTCACCAATTATGTCAACAGTCAAGTGTAGATGGTTAACAAAGATTGGAAATAGACTAACTAAAACAGTATTTTATAATCAACTGATTGTTTTTACTAATATTCAAATAGGAAAATAATAGCTTTTGTTTTAGCAAATAGATATTTAAAAAGTTACGAAATCTTCACCTAATTATGCCCGATGTTCCCAAGTACGATGCGCTTCAAACTGAGATACTTAAAGCTCCTATTATGAAAAAATTCCAGCTTTATGGTTTTTTTAAGAATCTTCGATTCTTTGAACCTTACTTGTTGATTATTCTTTTAGCTTGGGGGTTAAATCTTTTTCAAATAGGGTTATTGGTTTTAATCCGAGAAATAATCACCTATGTCTTCGAAGTACCTTCAGGCATCATTGCAGACAAATATGGTAAAAAGAACGAACTCCTAGTTTGTTTTGTTTTTTATATCTCTTCCTTTGTTTTCTTCTTCTTTGGTTCTGGACCCAATTGGACTGTTTTAATTTTCGCTTCTGTTTTTTTTGGTTTGGGTGAAGCTTTTCGCTCTGGTACTCATAAAGCTATGATCTTGCTCTGGATGGATAAAAACAATTATCAAGATCACAAAACCTTTGTATATGGTAGAACAAGATCTTGGTCGTTATTAGGTTCTGCTCTTTCAGGTATTTTAGCAATCTTTATAATAATCTTTGCTCCTGCTAGCAATTGGTTATTCTTAATTACAATTATTCCTTATATCCTCGATTTTATTCTCATCACCACTTATCCGTCCTACATGAATGAACATGTTCCCCACACTCAATCTAGCTGGAAAGAAATGGCAAGTGGTTTTAAGGATATATTTGCAGCTTTGAAGAATAGAAGATTAGTTAAAGGACTTTTTTCTTCTGCGACTTATGATGCTATTTTCAGAACATTGAAAGACTACATTCAACCCATTATTCAAATATTAATTGCAGCGATGATATTGCATTTAGGTTTAAGTAGTCTAAATATCTCAGAAGAGGACATTATTTCAATCATTTTGGGCTTACTGTACACACTTTTCTATCTACTTTCATCATTTTCTTCTAGGAACGCTTATCTAGTAAAAAATTATTTCAAATCAGCTAAAAAAGGAATGGATATTATTTTCTACATATTTGGTGCATTACTGCTTTTGAACGCGTTATTCGTTTATATTGAAATTCCTATAGTAGTCACCATTCTCTATTTAATAATATACATTTTGCAAAACATTAGGAGACCGTTGTGTGTCGACTATCTAGGAGAAACTATGAAAAAGGAACAGAGAGTAACTATGTTAAGCGTAGAGTCGCAGATAAAATCAATATTAGTGCTTATCTTTGCACCATTATTTGGTTTACTTGGAGATTATTCAATTCCTTTACTTTTCGTAATTGTTGGAGCTACTATGTTTATCATTAATCTTTTATTGAGAGGAGAAGGAAAGAAGATTAAAACTCCAAAAGTTTCTTAATGTCACTCGAAAAATTATTGAATTTAAATCATAGATAGGTGATCTTCAACCAGCAATAACTGTTGGGATTCTTGAGAATTATAAGTCATGTGACTTTAATTTAGAAAGTACAATCTCGCGATCAGCATAACTTTTGGCTTCAGGATCATGTGAAGCCATGACTAATGTAGTATTATGAGCTATACACATATTTGAAAGCAGCTTGTATACTTGATCAGAAGTTTCTGTATCTAAATTCCCTGTAGGTTCATCCGCTAGTATGATAGCAGGTTTATTAGCTAAAGCAACTGCAATAGCGACTCTTTGTTGTTCTCCTCCACTCAGATAAGGGGGTTTTTGATTAAGATATCTTTCAATTTCAAGCAAGTCAACAAGCTCAAGAATCCTGTCCTTTCGTTTTTCTCTTCTAATTTTCGCTATAACCATGGGAAATTCAATATTTTCTTCGACTGTTAAAAATGGAGCAAGATTGTATGATTGATAAATTAACCCAACAGTTGTACACCTATAATCTGCTAGTTGATCCTCGTTAAAGTCTACAATATTTCTATTTTCAATGATTATCTTTCCAGCTGATGGTTTAAGAATTCCTGCTAAACAATGAAGTAAAGTTGTTTTTCCAATTCCAGATTTTCCTCTTATTACAACTCTCTCACCCCGATTTATTTTTAGATTAATCCCAGGGAGAGCTATTGTCTCGACTTTTCCTTTATAAATTTGCACTAAATCTACTATTTGAACGATTGGTTGGGTATTTTTACTCATTATTATCACCTTTGATTATGAATTTGGAAGATTGTTTTTGTCCCATAATCCTCAGAAGTAAAGATGAGGAATAGGGTACTACTAATGTAACAATTATAAGAATAAGCGGTGTTACAAAAAAAACACTAGAAATATTCAGTGTTACGGGTAAACCATAAGAAGAATTTCTTATAAACAGAATAATTTGAAGACCAAGAATCGAAATTAACATGGTTAAAATAATAGTTAGTAACATATGGATTGAAAACCAGTTAGAAATTGCAAAAACAGAAACAGATTTTTTTAAACCTCTCAGATTGAGATATGAAAATTGTTCCTTGCTTGTTTTTTGAATATCTAACAGAATTAATGCTAGAATTGCTGGGATAGTTATGTTTATGAAAATAACTGGAAGTTTTAATCCTTCTACAAAACTTTCATTTGTATTTTCAATTGATAACACATTTTCGTCATATTCATTTATCGAGTACCATATTTTTTGTTCATCCAAGAAAAAGATTAAATCTTCAATATTATTGTTATCTTTCTTAATACTAATATATGCGAATTGATAATGGGTATCATTTGTTTTTAATATATCTTGTTTCATCACATACCAATTTATATCACCTGTTGGAAAATAAAACGGTAAATATTTTGCTATGTCTAAGAGAATTTTATTTTCATAATTGATGCTAAAATCATGAGAAGTTCTTGGAATTGAAACATTGTCCCCTATGGAATAATAAAATGCGTTTGCAATGAGACTAGAAGTTATAAAATAGTCAGATGAGCTATTCAAAAGATTAAAAACCTCATAATTTTCCATCTCTTGAAAACATTCAGTTGCAAAAAAAGCATTTTCATAAAATTTCAATGGATTATTAAGATATAACATATAGAACACACCTTTTACCGTACTCACAGTGTCTAAATAAGAGACCACGCAATTCTCTTTTCCACCTATCTTGATTACATCTGAAACAGCGTCTGAATCAATAATTACTGTTGCATCTCCCAATTTTGCTGATAAATATAATTGTTCTTGATGGTTTTGAAGTGTTGAATAACTTAATGTTAGAAACGAAGTAAAAAAGAGTAAGTAGAAGCTGAGTAACCAAGCTTGTTTTTTACTTCTGTAAATTGATGTAAAAAGTCTGGTGATAAATGAATATAGATCTGTAAAAAGGGATAGAAGTTTATTTACTACTCTTTTTACTGCAAGTGGTAATATTCTAGGAGTGAAAAGTAGAAGAGTAGTAAAACTAAGAATACCTAATGAAATTAACCAAATTGCTCCTGTAGTCAGTCCTCCGGATCCAAGAGTTGTCTTGTTTATCGTCCAAAAGACAGTTATAGTCAGAACGATTACTAATATTGCTGAAGATTGAATAATAACGCTTATTATTTCCGATTTTGAATATGATGTTCTTTTCCTCTTCTCTCTCAAGGTTTCCTTCAATTGAACAGCTGAGTTTAGTCTAAATTGAAAGAAGCTTATGAGAAATATAACTATTAAATGAACTATTATTATAAGTAAGTTTGAGTAAGACCATCTATTAATTTTATTGATAAATAAGAATGAAAAGGATACACAGAGAGAAAAAATCAAACAGAACAGCGAAACAAGAATGTGCAGGAAAATTATCCTCCTACTTAGAGTTGAATAACTAGCACCTTTCTCGCTGAAACTCTTTAAAACACGCCTTAAATCTGTTTGACTTTGTTTGAGAAAATTATATGTTGTAAAAAGGAAAATTGAAGAAATAATCAATGCTATAATAGATGTGCTTATAAAAACAGCATTCATTTTTTGAGTAAGTTTCGATACTTTATCTGCGAAAATATCGTTAAAATCGATCTGAGCGTAAGGTCCGCTGACTGCATCAAAGAAACCATAAAATTGTAAAAAACCATTCCTTATAGTATTTGTCCATATGTCATGTGCTTCTTGTACTCGTTTTGGTAAAGAGTTGAGATACTCTGTTTTGTTCCACCGAAAGAAAGAGAAAAGAGAAGTAGTATTTAAGGCTGCAATATTCAACAAAGTGTTATAACTTACTTTTTGGGCAATTTTAAAGAAAAATGTTTCATAAATAATTATGTTAAAATTTTGCAAAGCATGGTTAACCAGCAAATTGTTCATTGAAGAAAAAGCAGGTTTAAAGAATGTCTCATTTACAATGTTGATAACCGATAGACTCTCGTTTTCTACATAAAAATTCCAATTGATAGAAATATCTGAAACTTGTATTTCATCAGAATTACGTAAAAGTATCATGATTTCATTGTCATGTAAATCAGCATTCACAGCTTCATTAATCTCCGAATTAATTAATATAAGATTATATTTATCGAAACTATTGTTTTTAACTTGGACATTTACTAAACTCTTGGGGATATTAACTATTGATTGGTATTTATAACCTCCAAATTGACCAACGAAAGAACTATGAGATAACAAATATGACGAAAACCTTTGATCTGCTTGTACTTCATAATCTGGGTCGTTATTTGCTGTTACAAGATTTGAATATTCTTTATGATATTCTGATAAATATGTGCAAAAAAGGAAAGAAGTACCAATAAATAAAGAGAAAATAATTATAAACTCTATTACAAGTAATTTTCTCTGACCTTTTGAAAGTAAATAAGTTATTTTCACTTAACTCTCCTCTAATTTAATCGTTAGGTTATCTGTTGAAATGATTTCTGGTAATCTTGATTTAAGTTTCTTATAACTAAGATATCCTGTTATGCAAGTTATAATTGATAATAAAGATAATTGTGCGACAAGGAACAATAATGAATAAGGAAAAATCGATAATCGTACTTTTAAATAATCAAACGGTTGCATTTCGCTTGAGATTATAAAAGTTAACAACCAACCGAAAATATTTCCTATTACGGTGATATAATAAATAAACAAGAGTAATGGCACTAAAGCGAGGAATAAACCTTTTCTTATTGGAACTCCTCTAGCAAAAAATACTCTAAAACCATTAAGTTGTTCACTAAACATTTGTCTACAATATTCTAATGTGAAAAAACTAAGTGCAACACTCAGAATTACTATTATAATTACTATTTGTGTTGAATTTATCATAATTCCCGCATAATTTTCATCTATTAGATTTGTCTCCCCAAAATCTATGATTGAGATACCCAAGTGTAGATCATTGTTTAAGTTGTTTATTATCTCTATTAGTTGATTACGGTCACATGAATTATTTGTAAAAAGGATTGTCCAAGTCTCACTAATTTCTAATTCAGAAATGTTTTCTGTAAATTCATTATTTAATAATATGTAGTTTGAAACTGCACTTGGGAAAAAATAGTTCATACTTATCCATGAAAAAACAGGTAGAATCTCGACAATATCTATTATCTCTGCTCTGTAAGTACTATGTGTTGCTATTTTAAGAATAAGAGTATTTCCTATCTCCTTTTGCAATTCAGAAGATAAAGTTTCAGAAACTATAGTTGCATTACTATTATGGAACTTTGATTTAATAATTTCAAGATCTTCTAGACCAGCATAAGATTTCTTGAACTTCTCACATTCAAACAAATCATTAATCTTACTATGATTTAAAATGTAACTATCAATATTTATATTTCTTAATGAATTTTCAGCATCTATGTATTGTTTATGAATTCGAAAATGAGAAAATTCGATTGATAAATCAATATATTGAGCTAGGGTTTGTTGCACCTGATAACTGCTTGATTTTGGGTACACAATGGTCAAGTCACCAACTTCATTATAGACTTCATTTCTAGTTTCGTAGGAATTAAAGGAATCAAACATTGAGAAAAATAGAGACAGAATTATAATGTATACTATTAATAATTTAGACATTTTTAATCTCTTTAATAATACTTTTTGTGAAAATTCTTTTGTGTAAGAAAAGAGATTATATAACTTGGAAAACGCTGAAAATATTAGCGTACCCACTCTTAAAATCCTGTTTCTTGTAATAATAAAACTTAACATCAACACTGCAACGTAAAAGAGTCCTAATATCCAGTAATTCACAAAAACTTCATTACCCAATAGCATCGCAAATAGGATGAAGTATAAAAGAACGCAAAACAATGTTGGAATGAGCGAAAATAATAAATCTTTTATGATATTCTTCATTTTTTGCATTAGGACAGTAGAACTGTATTCTACAGTCCTTATTTGTGAAATGTATCTTACTAGCATAGATATTTGAATGCTTCCACAGAGGATAACAAATGAAAGTACTGATCCTGCAAGCTTAAAGAAGTTTGTATTAAAATGTAAGAAAGCTGGAGCCACAATAGCAATATACCCTATCGAGAAGATATATACTATAAGACTTGTTAGAATTATTAATTTTAATTCTATATTAAAATACTTCTTAAAAATATCATACCTTTTTCCTCCTCTCAATCTGAATAAATTAATTGTAGTTCTTTGGTTAGTGATATATGATTCTACCGTAAATGCCAATGAGATTGTAGCTAAAAAGGTAACAACTAAATAAATAATTAACATTTGGAATATTTTTACTCCACTGTATCGCTCATCAAACCTTTCTAATTCCCCTTTTAAGGAAAACTGAATAAAAATCAAATCATTATCTGCTTGGTATTCAAAGTAAGAATTGATATTTCTCTCATTAGTGTCAAGAAATTTCTTGATTTGATCAATTGGAAGAGAATAAATTGTTTCTCTATCGAATTTAAACATAAAAATATTATAAAAACCGAAATTGTTTATATGTTCACTAAAAATAGTGTTAAAAGTATCATCTGTCATACAAATGTAGTTACTATTTGTTCCTAATTTGTCTCTCTGTAGGCTTGAAAGCATTTTCCCAATAAAGATATCTTCTATTTGTATGAAATTTTTTAGAGTAAAAGAACTATTAATAATCAAGCTTTCTGCAGGTTTAAATGAAGTAAAGAGCGTTGTTGTATAATTAAAATATTCGTTTCTTAGTGAACTTCCTATAAATATTTCTCCTTCAAACAAAGATAAACTAAGGTACTCTTCATAAAACGAACTAGGTGCCCATATAATTGTCATCAGTGGAAAATTTTTGTCACCTAACGCTGTTTCACATGAGAAAAAACCTAGATGAGTATAATCCTCCAAAGTGAACTCTTGAATAACTGTATCTCTTTGAAATTTTGGTGTGTGAATAAAGGAAGCATTTTCATTAAACGTTAAATAATCAGGGAAAGAATTTGTTATAATTTCATCATAATTTTGGTAGTAAGTTGAAATATCACTCGAATATACAGTGAAAAAGCAGATTGATATCAATAAAAGTGGCAGTAGTAACAATATTATGGTTGACCTTTTATTAGTTTCCTTTAGCAATTAGCATTCACTTCAATATGTTATTTATTCTCATTAATATATTTGTTTATTTCATTAAAAAGAAAAGAAAAAAAGAAAATATCGTTTGTAAGCATGTCCCAAAACCTTATAGTTAAAAAAGTAGTTAGTGGTAAAGAATATCTTGATCAAAGTGAAGGAATCTGAGATTTTGCTTCTCTAATCATTTTTTCAATAAAAGGACCCTTAGCTCTTGTATACTCTTCCTTATTTGAGTGATACTTTCTTGCTAAATTCACTTTTAACTTCTCATATTCCTTTGCTTTCTCTTTATTTTTTAAATCTGATTCTGAAACTATTCCTTGATTGTTTTGTTAGTTTCATGGGCTTTAATGGCAAATTCTTCAGCTTTATCATAACCGATTATTTGTGCAAGTTTAGTTACAGATATCAAATTTCTTTCCATATGCTTCTTGATATTCTCAATATTTGGTTTCAAACCTTTCAGAAGATTTTCTGTGAAAGATATGATACTTTTGGACATTAGGTTGATTGAATCAAGAATACTTACAGTGATAAGAGGTTTCATAGTGTTAAAATCTAACGCTACCATGGCTCTCGTCTGATGCAATTATAATATCATTCCCTAGAACTTGTACTGAATTCTGATGAATTTTGACTATGCCAAAACTTTTAGAATTATGGAGATTGCTAAAGCTGCGATTCCAGTAGTTAAAACAACTATCGTGAAGAGAATATATCTAAAGTTATATGAACTTAGAATCGATGAATCATAATATCCACTGACTTCTTGATCTTTATATAATCTTATCAAACCATCTAACAACTTCTGTCGAGTCTGTTTTCCTCTATTTAAACCAAAGAATACAGCAGTATTAATCACGAGAACTAACACAATAAATATAACAAAGATTAGTGTATCTGAAAGATCTGAACCTTCTGCAATTGTAGCGTTAATGCTTGCTGCAACAATATTTAGAATGATAGCAGTAATGATGAAAATTGTGTCTGTTCTAGTATTAGTTTTTAATTCATCAAGAATATGTTCATGAACTCGTTCAATCATTTTTATTCTCCTAGATATTTAATCTAATAATAAAAAGGATAAGTATCTTTTAAACTTAGTTAAAAAATATGCATATTTTAACTATTTCTATAGAATTTATAGTTGTAAGATATATATCAACAAAATGTTCACTCTGGTGAATAGAATTTGGAAAATGCTTTATTTTTGGTTATATTCGATTATTAACACGCTCTCTCTGTTTTAAACACAATAAATATCTAGACTATGTTAAAACGTCTACAAGTCTGAATTAGATGAGATTTCATTTAAGATTTAAGAAATGTGTAATATATAATCAGAGTGCGTCTAGAAGAAGATTATTCGAAAACATTAATATTGCAGTTTGTGTCGATTTATACCAAGTAAGAAATAAAGTTGGTAATGGGGTTGAAAACGACTTGAATGAGAGCATTTTAAACGAAGACTTGTTTCAATACCTAGCATATCTGTTCCAGCAAATACATATAATGTACAATTAATCATGAATTCGTATCTTAAATCCTTGTAGTTAAAAAAGTAGTTAGTGGTAGAGAAAATCTTGATCAAAGTGAAGGAATCTGGGATTTTGCTTCTCTAATCATTTTTTCGATAAAAGGACCCTTAGCTCTTGTATACTCTTCCTTATTTGAGTGATACTTTTTTGCGAAATTCACTTTTAATTTCTCATATTCCTTTGCTTTCTCTTTATTTTTTCTTAAATATTCTCTGAAAAGAAGATGTTCTTTCCATAAATCGCTCTTGATATCAAACATGTGAAGATGATGAGATCTTTTCCCTTTTTCGCCTTTACTCAAATATCTTCTCTCTGGAATCCGCTCTTCATACTCAGGAAAGTACTCATATCCTATCTTTTCAAGATCTGGAATGATTTTCATTGCTTCCTCTAACGTTTGAACACCTACTAAGATATCTATCGTCGATTTAGCTTTTATTCCTGGAATAGATGTACTGCCTATATGCTCAACTACAATGTTTTTGACACAGACTATATCCATAATTAAATCCTTTTCTTTCTTAAAATGAGCAGACCATTCAGATTTGTAATCTACAAGTCTTACTGGATATGGCATGATGTTCTAAATCTCTTTATAAAAATAATTTAAAAATTTGTTTATTGAGAAATTTAATAAACTCTAACACGTTAGTTGAAGTAGAAAATGGATGAATACCCAATTAAGGTGAAATAATTGAGTGACGTACTAATAGCATTTGGAACAAGATATGGAGCTACAGGTGATACTGCAGCAGCAATAGCAGCTGTATTGAAGAAAAAACACAAACTTGTATCCGATATATGGGATCTTAAAGACTACAGATCTTGTCCCGATTTATCAGATTACAAATATGTAATTATCGGCAGTGGTATCAAATATGGTAAATGGACTGAAAATACTGAAAAATATCTCGAAAACGATTTTACTGGTAAGAAAGTAGCTGTTTATATTTCTTCTAGTTACGCAGGAGAAACAGAAACATATGATTACGCAAAGAAGAATTTTCTTGAAAATGTAATTGCTAAACACTCTAATGTAAATCCAATAGCCGCTGAAGCTTTTGGTGGTAGAATACCTTTAACACAAATACCAAAAATCTGGACTCTTCGTATCTTACAGAGGATACCCACATTCCAAAAAGATAATCGTGACTGGGAAAAAATCGAAAAATGGGCTGATAGAGTAGGAAAACTTTTCACAGAAGAGAACTAAAAAACTAGTTTTCCTATTTATTTTCATTTTTTGTGTAATTATTTGATTTTAAGGCTCAGTTCTGCAAAATTTTATATATTGATAAACAAAAGTAACATTATGTCTAATGAATTCCCTTCTTCTAATTCTATTGTCTCTATTGTCTCTAAACATAGAGCTAGCAATAGCTCTTTTAGAAAACAGACAAAAAGAATGAACAGAGTTATAATATTTCTGTATCGGTTTTATGTTTTACCAATATTTGGCATAGGTAAAAGTATGCTAGTTATTGAAACAATCGGAAGAAGAACGGGAAAGAAAAGAAGAACTCCAACTCTCCATAACTCTTTTTACACAAATACTATTACCCTTTATTCAGCTCGAGGTAAAAATGCTGATTGGGTTAGAAATATCCGAGCTCAAAAAGAAAAAATTGTTTTTGTTTACAAGGGTTTTAAGAGATTTAGAGCAGAAGCTATTTTTGTTGATGAACCTGAAGAAAAGATCAAACACCTACAATTTTTTTGCGAGAATTATAATGGAGCAAAATTCGTATTTGGCTACAATAGAAAGAAGCATAAGAACATCTTCGATACTGAAGACTTCAGACTCTTTGCTCAGACTCTTGAATTTGTCCAAATTATACCCATATAAACAGCTGTAAAGGGGATTATTCAGTGGAAATAAATCACACAAAAATCTTTATACTTATAGAAGATATTATTATTTGGGTTCTATAATGTCACCTAAAAAGAGTACAAGTGAAGAAATAATTATAATACTTCAAAATTGTTCTACGCTAGTGGGTAGTACTTTGGAACGAATGTCTGAATTGCTGACAAACTCTCTTCTCTTTCATCCAGGAATAGAAGAGAGAGGGATTCTGATCGAACAGTTGTATATCAATGTGATTAATTTTCTGGATGATATTTCAACAATAGTAATTATTCCGACTGAAAAGGAATACACAAGCCTAGTTCCATCTTATGACTATGTTTTTAATCATCTCAAAATTGTTGCCAATTTAATGGTTGATCTTAACACACTATTATCTCACAAACACATAGAAATGCAACTACCATTTATGGATGTGTTATATGCTCTTAATCAAACAGTAGCTGATTCAATAGCATTATTCAACAGAATCATCCAACCACAGTTTACAAGTTTAAAACATCTTGACAAAATCCAATTAACTGAACTTGATATTAGTTCGCAAAAATTGTATCGTGTGATGCTCAGATACATGATGCAAGAAACCCAAACATTGAAAGACGAGTTCTCTTTATATATAATGGCAAACAAAATGAAAGAAATAGTAAGCAACTGTTGTATTGCATGTAAAAAGATGTATTCTGTTTTATTCGAAAAAGAGAGAACAAGGAAAAATAAATAGATAAAAGTATTTTCTAACTTTCTGCACTACATTTCAGTTACTTATCCAATTTTTTGCGATTATTAACACGACTTCAGCAGCTTTTTGCAAAGCTTTGGCAGGTATATATTCTTTTCGTGAATGGAACAGCATTCCACCGGCAAAGATGTTAGGTGTTGGTATCCCTTTAGCTGACAATCTTGCACCATCAGTTCCTCCTCGTATCCCTATTCGTTTTACTTCTAGACCAACTTCTTCTATAGCCTTTTCTGCATGTTTTATAACATCAGGAAATGGTTCCAAATACACAGACATATTTTCATAACTGTGAGATAATTTTAAATCTATTTTTAACCCAATATATCGCTTTTCATAGGTCTCTTTCAGAGACTCTAGAAATACCATTCGTCTCTTATTTTCTTTTTCTTCAAAATCTCTCAAAATCATTGCAGCTTTCGCTACTTCTGCACTACCTGAAAGATTATACAGATGATAAAAACCCTCCCTTTTTTCAGTGTGTTCTGGCGTTTCATATTCTGGAACTTCTGAAAAGAATCTTGAAGCGGTATCAATAGCGTTTATCATCTTGTTTTTTGCATATCCTGGATGAACACTCAAGCCTTTAAATTCGAATTCTGCTTTCCATGCATCAAAACATTCAGTTTCTAATTCTCCCATTTCTCCACCATCAAGAGTGTAACAGAATTTAGGTAATCGATCTAAATTGATTTTTGCTGTACCTTTACCAACTTCTTCATCAGGAGTAAAACAGACAATTATCTTACCATGCTTAAGTTCAGGAAATTTCTTCCATGCTCTTAGAGCTGCCATAATCTCGGCTATTCCAGCTTTATCATCAGCTCCTAAAAGAGTATCACCTGAAGAAGTAATGATGTCCATCCCAATAAATGATTCAAGCTCAGGTGAATCTTTTACACTTAAAGACAGAGTAGGATCTTCAGGATACTTGATTTCTTGCCCTTGATAGTTTTCATGAATTATTGGTTTAACATCTTTCCCTTCTGCAGCAGGAGAAGTATCAAGATGAGCAATAAACGCTATTGGTTGAACATTTTCACGATTTTCGCTTGCAGATAAATCAGCATAGACATAACCAAACTCATCATGCACAACATTATCTAGACCTAACTCAAGCAATTCCTCCTTTAATTTACTACCTAAATCCAGTTGACAAGATGTACTGGGATAAGTAGTTGATTCTTCTGAAGATGTTGTGTGAATCTTAACGTACACTAGAAATCTCTTTACCGTCTCTTCTAATAGAAATTCTTGAATTTCTTTTCGTATCGTCATATCTTTCAAAATTACTTTGTGTTTGATTTCTTAAAGCTTACTTCGTCTCAACAAATATTTGGTACGAAACAATAATTTTTAAATTTATCAACAAACCAGAAATAGAAATCATTTGTTGATAGAAAATGCATTTTCAGACACTAACACTTCCTTCCTTTAACGAAATAAACATTAGATATGTTCACCTTCAGACTGAGAACGAGGAAGGCAAAGATAAAACTGTTATAATAATTACAGGATTTTTTGGTACTATAGAAGAGCGCTACCCTCTAGCACAAGCATTTTCAAAATATTATAATGTTATTTTATATGAACCTAGAGGATATGGAAAGTCTTCCAAATTGCATGTAAAGGGAATTTAATAATTGTTTCTTATGCAAATGAGATGAGAGAGATTTTTCAGGAATTGAATCTCCAGAGTCAAAAATTTACCATTTTTGGATCAAGTTTAGCTGTAGCTATGATACATCAATATTCAGTTTTTTTAGAAGGTGAAAAACCTGAACCAGCTGCATTATTATTAGCCTCTCCTTCTCCAAAATATAGAGAAGCAGGCATTTTTAAGAGAATAGGATGGTTTCCTGATTGGTTATTCAGTTTCTTTCAAAAAATCGTTTTTCTTTGGCTAAAAATTACAAGAAATAAAAAAGAACGAAAAGATGTTAAGCATGCAGAAAAAAGGTTCTATGATAATGATCCATGGGTTCAAAGAAGAATAGCTATTGAAACTTTAGGAGTAGTAGATTTTAGAGGACAAGAAGGAAACATGCCTTATCCTATTTTTGTTATGTCAAGTACAAATGATGATTTTACGGACCCTAAAGATGCTAGAAGATATCTAGTAGGAAATCCACTCAGTGAGCACAAATTATTCGAACATGACTCCCACAAGTTTATTGAAGGAAAAGAAGAAGCATTAATTGAACACGTTAACAGCTTCTTATCTTCAAAAATATGGAAAAAGGAATTACATGAAATCGTTCACTAAATACCAAATATCCTCGTTGATTAGTATAATAAATGCCCAACCAGTTTTATTTTTAGAGGATATTAATGCGCTTGTAATTTCAGATTTACATTTGGGAATAGAAGCTATTATGAATGAGGATGGATCTTTTACTCCTTATAATCAGACAGATTCTGTTATCAATACAATAAAACTACTAATTAAACAGATTAAACCTTGTATGCTTGTACTTAATGGAGATGTAAAACATTCTTTTCAAGAACCTTCAAAAATCGAAAATAGAGATGTAAAGAAATTTGTAGGAGCTGTTTCCAAACTAGTTAAGGATATTCATTTAATTAAAGGAAACCATGACATTTTTCTTAACTGGGTAGCTAGAGAATATACTAATGTTCATTTCCATCCAGAGTCTTTTGTTTTTAAGAATTATTACTTTACTCATGGTGATCAGCCATTACCTGAACATCTTCCTTCTTCAGTTCATTATGTGATAATAGGTCATGAACACCCTGTCTTTGAACAGAAAGTGAATAAAATTCAAAAATTGAAAGCGCCTTCATTCTTACTTGGACCTTTAATAAATTATGACGCAAAAATCATTGTAATGCCAGCTTATACAGTATATTCTGCAGGAACACCCATTACACCCTTGAATCAAAAATCATTATTATCCCCTATCTTAAGAACGCAAGTAAACATTAATCTGATGGAATTCTTTGTTCTAGGTGAAAAAAATGAAGTGTTCCATTTTCCAGAGTTAAAATTGTGGTTCAAAGCATAAAATAAGAGAAAAAATTAGTTGTCTTAACTATTTTATAAAGAAATTAAATGCCAAAATTAATATATTCTAATTGTTTTATGTTAAAATATCACGGTGTATAATTTTGTCACCAAAAGAATCTCTTCGCCCTACAATTTGTATGTTCCCATGCCCTGTTTGTGCTATAGATAAAGATTTAGATTTATTTGAAGAAGCAACACGTTCTACATTCTATTGCCCTGCATGTGGACGCATGTATATCTGCAATCTCCCTTTAGGTAAAATTCAAATTGGAGATGAGATTCGATATATTTGTCCTATTGATCATACAGAATTAGATGAATCACCTTTTCGAGCTAAAGAGATAGAACTGCTTATTGCACAAAAAGAAGAGGAAAACAAATAATTTTTTGTGGATGGTTTGGAAAACATTCCGTTCAGTGAAAAAACTAAAGAATGGATTAGAATATTAGACTTAGAAGTCGATGAAAAACCATAATAAATATTCCCGAGTAAATCATATCAAGGTTAATAACGGACAAACAGTGGAGGAATTGCTATCTGAATTTAGATCTTCTGGTGTTTTTGGTCCAGGACGAATTGCAGAAGCAATTGAAGTATTTACTGAAATGCTCCAAAATAAGGCAACAGTTTTTCTTGGAATAGCAGGAGCTTTAGTTCCTGGTGGTATGAGAAAAGTTCTAGTTGATTTAATCAGAAATGATATGGTTAATGTGATCGTCTCTACTGGAGCAAATGTCACTCATGATTTAATTGAAGCTTTTGGAGGAAGGCATATGCATAAAGTGCCTTACACTTCAGATGCTGAATTAAGGGAAAAGTCAATTGATAGAATCTACGATGCTTTTGTTTCTGACGAATCCTTTATGAAACTTGAAGATGGTCTTCAACCTATTTTTCAAGAGATCTGGGGCGAAAGAAGTGAAAACCAGCAACTTTCTCTTACTACTTACAAATTACTTGAAATAATAGGAAGTAAAATATCTGATGAAGATTCTTTTGTTCAAGCTGCTTATGAAAAAAAGATACCAATCTTTGTTCCTGCATTCTCCGATAGTATTCTTGGATTACAACTCTGGTTATTCTCACAAACTCACAAAGTATTTATCGATATAATGGGGGATTTGAGTAAAATCCAACAAATTGCGTGTGATTCAGATAAGGCTGGAACATTTTTCTTGGGAGGAGGAGTTCCTAAAAATTACATTTTTCAGTCTAGACTTATGTCCCCTAAAACATATGAATATGCCATTCAAATCACCATGGATCGAGTTGAAACAGGTGGTCTTTCAGGAGCATCTCTTTCGGAATCTATATCGTGGGGTAAGACATCAGGTAGATCTAAGATGGTTACAGTTGTCTCAGATATAACTATAGCACTCCCACTAATATTTGCTGGAACTTTAGCCAACATACAACGAGACGAGTAGTACTACAACAAAATTATTAATAGATAATACTTTTCTCAACAATGAATGAGTAAGGAGAAGATTCAAACTTTCGTTTCAACTGAATGGGTAGCTAGCATTCTTGATAATAAGAACTTCAAAATAATTGATTTAAGATTAAAAGAAAAGTATGAAGAAGCCCACATTCCTGGATCTGTTCATATTGATTCTTCTGTTTTTATTCGGAAAAATGAAGATGGTTTTAACACTTTACCCGATAGAAAAGACGTTGTTAACTCTTTACAAGAAAAAGGTGTGAATAAAGAAAATACAATCATTTTTGTTGATGATGTCTTCAACCTTAATTGCTCCCTGGCTACGTGGTCTTTGCATTATTTCAACTTTCTGAACGTTAAATTGATTGATGGTGCGCTTGCCAAATGGGAAAATGAGAACTTACCCATGGGAACGAATACTCATGAAATTGTGAGAGGAGATTTTGACCTAAATTGCTGTAATGAAGAAATAATGATTACTAGCGATGAAATATTGATTTCATTAAAAACTGGTAATTTTACATTTATTGACAACCGTTCAATTTATGCAATTGAAATGGATAATATGGGTAGTAATATTCCAAACAGCCTGCAATATTGGTGGATGGATATGTATGAAGAATTACCCGATTATTTTATTTTAAAAGCTCTTAGGTGTATTGAAGATGCTTTAATATCCAAAGGAATTACAAGAAAAAAAGACATTGTCGTTTATTGTGAAAGCGCTCCACAATCTGCTCTTGTTTATTTAATTCTTAAAGAAATAGGATATAACAAAGTAAAATTATATTTAGCTGGTTTTGATGAATGGAGTGTCCATTGTTCTTACATATAAATTCTTGAAAGCAGTTTATAATTTTGAACTCAATTTCAGTATTTTATTGAAATCTGATTGTTTAATTCCCATTCCTTCAACAATAAGCTGATCAATAATTACTTGTTTCTTGACAATTTCAGTTGTTTCTTTTCCCTTCTCCCTTGCTGACATTTGCACAATTGATTTCACATGATCTTGAATCTCTTCTCTTTCATTAATTAAAGGGATAGGAGATTTTCTTAAAGGATGGCTAAAGAATTCAAGCATTTTCCCTTTACGCTTTCCAGCTTCTTTATACCAGAATTCAAAGATAGTGCTGTTTAATATGCCTAGGAGATAATAAAGCATAGTCTCATCGTCAGGTACAATAGCATAGATATCTGTTGCCCCAAATAAACCTTTCAAATCAACAGCAAATCTGTTGTTATAAGATCTATAAGGACAGATTATTTTCTTTTTAGCTGTAAGAAACAAGTTTAGATTCCTGTAAACACTGAAATCGTAAAACCTTATTAGACCTTTTTTAAGTAATCTTTGTCTATCAGGACCTCTTTGTAATTCCTTTTCATAAGAAGTCAAGTACCTATAACAGTTTACATACTCACTAATGTCTTCTACTTTTGAAGGTAATATGCATTTTTTCTTTGAATCTTGGCAGAACCATTTCTTTATACTTTTATTTGTAATGAATGGTACTAACACATCTTCTTCGATTTCATGTTTTATTACTTCGTCTTCTGAAAGAACGAAAACCGATTTTAGTCCAGGTGACATTCCTTGAGCTACTGTAGCAATTTCTCCTAATTGAACAACAGATGGGTTTTTTTCTATTTCTCGAATAAGTGACAAATTTGGACTAAGAACCCATTTTTCTTTGTTAAGAGCTGTTTGAGCTATTTTGAATCTGCTATAGTTGTTCATTATTTCTCCAATAAATTTGTCTCGATTCAATACTCTTATTTCTTCATTTTTTATTATTTGGAAAGTATCTAAAGCAGGTTTGTTTTGTACTGTTAAAATACTATTTTCAATATTGAGCCATCTTCCTTCTTCTTTAAATATCAACATCGGACCTAAATCAACAATCTCAATTATTCCGTAGTTTAATAGGAAATCTCTTAATTTATCCGCATATTTATTCTCAATCCAAGAATTTGGCAAAATAAATGATAATAAACCATTTTCTTTTAAGTGTAAGAGCGATTTGATGAGAAAATAATAGTATATATCAGAAGATGAACGATAATATCCTCTCCAGAATTTAGATTTTCTTAAATATGTAAATAACAGTCTTACTTGATTATCTAACAGAATCATTTTTTTTAGGTTAAAGTATGGAGGATTACCGATAATTATATCAAATTTGGAGTTATTTCCAGAAAAATTTTCCCAAGAAAAAGGTTTTAACACTGAAGTTTCCTCCATTTGAAGGATATCAAATGCATCTTCATCTACCAGTGTATTTCCCAGTTTTAAATTCCTTAATTCGAATTCTTCCGGTAGAGAAAGATTTTCTTTCAGTCTTTTTTTGCAAACTTGTAGTGAATTTCTACTTAGTTCTATACCAAAAATATTGTTACCTACAAATTTCTTAATAAAAGAAGAGTATTTTTTATCTGAATAATCTGGAAAATCAACACTTAATCTACGGATTTTTTGCATAATACCCAAAATGAAGTTCCCAGTGCCTAATGCAGGATCACAAAAACTTATTCTCTCAAGCGAATCAATGAATTTTGAAAAAGAAAACATGGTGATTCTTCCTTGATCTTCTAATAAATTGAAGATCCTTTGAATCATATATTCAATAACTATTTCAGGAGTGTAAAATTCCCCAGAAACTTTTTTCGCGTGATTTTTGTAAATACCCATATTCTATTAAGAATACAACTAATAGTGATTTAACTTTTATGATAAACTACTCCCCAAAGGAAGTGTACTTCGCTATGTTCAGTCAAAAAAACAGTTTATTTGCAAATCTCTTGCATTTCGTATTAAAATCTCTTTCTTTGGAAAAAATTTAACTATAGTAAGCTTTTCATTTATTCTGTGCGAATTAGAAACGTTGTCGACAAAACTGGAATCTATTTATCTTCAAACAACTATCAGAAGCTGAAGCAGATAGCCATATGTTACAGTATATTCTTAATATCTTTCGCTATTAGAGCAATAATAGAAACTTGGTTCTTGCACAACTATGATGTCACTCCGTATATTTCCTCTACAGGTCATTATTGGGAAACATATCAAGATGCAACTGATTACTATAGATCTTATCTCTATGCTTTTAGGTATCAAAATTGGAATCTTTATGGAGACATGACTTGGCCATTAGTGGGGTATGTTTATGGACCGATTTTTGCTTACATGTTTGTTTTTCTTTCATATTTTGTTCAAATTTTTCATCCTTCTCTTACTCGCATGGAGTTAGCATGGGAAACTGTAACAATTGCTCCAGCTTTCTTTGATTCTCTTACTACAATTCTTATATTTTTAATCATTCAAAAAAGCGCGAAAAAGAAAATCGAAGGAGTTATGCAATACGTTTTACCACTAACAGGTAGCTTAATTTACACCTTTTCACCTCTAGTTCTTTTTTACAATACTATTGTTTATCTCAACACTTACATGTTCACATTCTTCACCATACTCGCCCTATACTTTCTTATTAGCGAAAAACACAAACTCTCAGCTAGTTTTTTAGCTATAGCTGTATTTACAAAACTCATTGCCCTATATTTGGTACCAATTTTCTTTCTTTACTACTTCCGTAATGACATTAGAAAAAGTCTAGAATTTCTTTTAGTTCTATTCGTTGTTGGACTAATAATTTCTCTACCATGGATTTACATGCATAAATTAAGTTACTTTAGACGACAACTTTGGACAGGTACAACCATCAATGTTCAATTTTCTATTCATTCTACGTGGAGACTATGGTCAACAACACCTTTTCACGCATTTCTTTATTGGGAATGGGAAGGTTTAGCTTTATTTTATTATGAAATGAATGAATTATATTTGCCTTTTCTTCTTTTCTCTGTTTTATGCTATTTTGCTATGATGTTAATTGGTCCTCATTTATATAAGAAAAAAGGCGCTTGGTATTCTTTTCTCGCGATGTTTGTAGTTGGTGCACACCTTTTCCAACCACGAGGAAATTACAAATATTACGACCCTTTTTTCATGCCTTTTTTGATAATAGCTTTCACCCAATTATACAGGAATATTAAATGGAAGCCTCTTGCAACAGCAATTTTCCTAGCTCTTATTAGTTGGCTTTTTGTTGTTAATGTGTGGATTATCATGCAAATAAAATGGTTACATATGTTCTACGTATTTTTGCTTTTAATAACTGCAATTTCTACATATGATTTAACAATGCATTTAGCTTTCTGGAGACCACAAAATTACAAAGAACTATATGCTTTTTCAAAGGATAATTTCATCCTCTTAAAGCAAAAGAGATCAGAAAGGAAGGTAAAAAGGAAAAAGAAAAAGAAAAAAAATTAGAGTTTATTTCAAAGCAGCGATTAAGTATAGAATTCCACCAATTAGAATAAGTAAAGCAGCAAGACTACTTCCTATAATTCCTAAGATGATGAAGATAATTGCAATTACAGTATAATTTAATCCAAATCTCCCAATCGCAATGAGAATGACAATAACTCCAACAACTATTAGTATTATAGCAGAGACTAAATCATTCCCTACCAAAGGACCAAGCCAATTAGATTTATTGAAGATATCAAGGATACTTTCTAGAATTCCTCCTATTAACATCAAGACTCCTACAGCTACTTCAAGAATTCCACCAATTAGAGCAAGAATAGAGCCCCAATTTGCCAATTGTTTTTTTGTCGCCATGATTGCAAATCAGATAAATATTTAATAAAGATTATGAAGACACAAATATTAAATCAGAATTAGAGTTTCTACAAGAAAAAAAGGGCATTAGCAAATATTCTCTTTTCCCTATTATAATACTTTTAGCTTTTTTAAAACAACATTTTCATAATCTTGTGCATACTATAATCAGAAAGAGAATATTTCACTAATAATCTCAAGAAAAAGAAAGAATGAGGAGAAAAAGATTAGTATTTTGTTTTCTTTATTAATCGTTCCCAACGATTATCAATTGTTTCTTGAATCTCAACCAACTTATCCTTCCATTCAGGTTTGAAGAGATGTTTGAACCGTCCTTGAAGTTTAAGGTAATCTTCAACTGGAACCTTTTTATCAGGATTATTAGCAATTCTTAAGGATTCACTAGTGAATGCCCATTCATCTTGATATGTCATGTATAATGGGAAGAAACAAGATTGAACAGCGAGTTTAGCTATTTCTAATGAAATGTTAGGCTCGTATCGTTGACCCAAGTTGCAAGGTGAATCGACAAGAAGGAAAGCAGGACCTTCATGGTTTAACCCAGCCTGAACTTTGGACATCAGATCGCGATGGTAGAAGGGACTAGCAGTAAATGTTGGAATTCCATGAGCAGCCATAATATCTGGAAGAGGTTTGGCCCACTTAATCTTACCAGGGATAACAGTTCCAGCAGGACTGGTTGTTGTGGAAGCACACATAGGGGTTCCACTAGAACGTTGGATTCCAGTATTGTGGACGACTATTCCATCTGCAATGAAATTATGTTCATCTTCAACTCTAAGATCTATTGTAGGTTCTTCCTTAATGAATTCAATGGAAGTAATTTTCTCTGAACTAAAATATTTATTTTCTGCTAAGAAGTTTCTCTGTTTAATTTGTGATAGATATTTGTCTATATTCGGTTCCTTCTTTTTACTAAAACAGACATAACCGTAGCTACTATCTTCCAGTAATTTTCTATAAACTACAAACGTTCCTTTTTTCTTTGTTTGTTGATGTATTTTTCCAACTCTATAATTCATGGTTTGCAATAACAGTCTTAATGTTTTGAGCAATTCATAACTAGCAGAAACATACCTTTTGCTTTTTCCTACAATATATCCATCAGATTGCATTAATCCCTTAACTAATGCTTCTTTTTCTTCAAGAGGTATAGTAAAGACCCAAGATGGTATAATCTTATTTTTAGCTCCTTTACCAAAACCAAGTGATTCGATAAACCGTGCAAGATTTATAGAGTATAAATATACGTCATTAAGACTAGTAGTACTAGGTTCTAAATTAAATAATTTCTTTGATAAGAAGACTAACCTCGCTCTCGCATCTGTTTTCTCTGGAAAAGAAAATCCTGTTTCAGCTTTATGAGATCTTGTCCAACCATCACCTATGTACAGACCAAGAAATTCCATTAGCTCTGGATTGCTACTTTCTGGTAGTTGGATTTCATTTATTTTATGAACTTTAAAATCTCCCCTTACGGAGAGATCTATTTTCTTGAAAGTATAACTCTTTCCACCTGTCAATTTCTTTAAAACGATTATCTCATCTCCTAGTTCTAATTGCTCAAGAGTTTTCCAAATCAAAGCATTCACATCTTTCTTTCGACTCATTTGAACTGTCAGAAATGGATGATTTAATGTTGTTTTTATTGAGTGATGTAGTGTTTTCAATTCATAGACTTCTTTAGTACCATTATCATATATACCGCTACATTCTTTTAAGACCAAATCCCCTGTAGTCTGATCAAAAGCATAAACAAGATCACCCAATTGGATTTCAATTACACGTTTAAGACCATCTTCAGTCATAATGAAAGTATCTAAACTTAAGCAGTTCATGTATGCTCCATTATTATAACAGACATATAGAAAATCATGTCCTCTTTCTATTGCTCCTGATAGACTCTGAAGACCTATATCATACGTCCCCCCATCACCTCCGAAAATTAATATATTTATTTGATCATACTCTAGTTGTTTCTTTCTTCTCAGAGCTTCTAGTGCTACAATTGTTCCTGAAGCTGTTGCTGCTGCATTCTCAAAAGCATTATGCAACCATGGTACGGTCCATGAATTATATGGATAGATAGTTGTTGCTACTTCAAGGCACCCTGTGGCATTAACAATCATAAAAGGTTCCTTTAGAGCTTGTGCAGCTAGAGTTACTTGTCTTGCCATTGTACCTGCACCACATCCTGCGCAGAGTCTATGACCTCCTGTTAGAGCAGGTTCTAGTTTAGAGATTTCTTTTAAGTTAACACGTTGTAATTCTATCATATTCCTCACCTTCTATACCCTATCCAATCTTGAGTCAAGGCTTTCCCCTCCTCATGATATTTCTTAGACTGTTCATAGACTTGTTCAATTTCAGGAAGTAATAAAACGCGTCCCCCAAGACCATTAATATAGCCATGTAGTGTAGGAACATCTTTCTTTCCATAAAGAGCTGCTGCCAAGTCGTTTTGAGCTATGGTTGCTGGAGAACCGAAAGTTGCAGAACGATCTAGAATAGATACGGCTTTAATTCCTTTCAGAGCTTCATAGATGTCAGAAACAGGATAAGGACGATATAGTCTTATTTTTAGTGAACCAACCTTTTCTCCTTTTTCTCTTAAACGATCAACTACAGCTTTAGCATTCCCTGCTGTTGCTCCATACGAGACAAAAGCATAGTCAGCATCTTCAAGATTATATTTTTCAATTATTTCGTAATCCCTTCCTGAAATCTCGGAAAATTCTGCCATAACATTTTTTGTTACGTGATAAGCTTTTTGCATTGCTTCTTCTTGTTGTCTTTTAAGTTCCATGTAATTATCTTGTAAAACTAAAGAACCAAAAGTTCCTACAGCGAATGGGTTAAAAGTACAACAGGCTGGTATTACTCTTCTATCACCGAGAAATTCTTTAACGGTTTTGTCAGGAAGTGTATCGACTCTTTCAAGAGCATGTGTAACAATAAAACCTTCTATACCAAACATTGTTGGAAGCATTACTTCTGGGTTTTCTCCTATTTTGAAAGACATAATAGTTTCATCATATGCCTCTTGTGCTGATTCACCAAAAAGAGAAATCCATGAAGCATCGCGACAGACCATTTGATCTGTGCACTCTCCATGTATATTAATTGGAGCTGAAAAAGCTCTGTTTGCGACAGCTAAAACGATAGGTAATCTCATACCTGAAGCCACATAAAGAATTTCATACATTAAAGCTAGTCCAGCAGAAGCCGTAGCAGTAAAAACTCTTGCTCCCGTTGCTGAAGCACCTACACATGCAGACATTGCTGAATGTTCTGATTCAACTGGAATATATGAAGTATCAACTAAACCATCATTCACATAATCTGAAAAGCGTTCAACAATAATTGTCTGGGGTGTGATAGGGTAGGCGGCTATTACATCTGGATTTATTTGTTTTGCAGCCCAAGCAACAGCCTCATCACCTGTCATTCCTTTAACTATTGGTTCTATCATTTTGTGTGCCACCTCACTTTCGTCCATTCTATTGCATTAACAGGACAATGTTGCACACATATTCCACAGCCTTTACAATAGTTGAAATCACATTCTGCTACGTATTTTCCTTCAATTTCTTGCATTTCAATTGCAGAATCAGGGCAATAATAGAAGCAATTCAAGCACCCAGTGCATTTTTCTTGATCAATAAACGGTTTCCTCGCTGACCAATTTCCTGTTTTATAACCATATGAACTGTGAAAGGGTACAGCTCCACCAATTGGCAATTTTTCAGTTCCCCACTTGTTTATATGCCACTTTTGGATATCAAGAGGTATTTCCTTTTTTTTCATCATTCCACCTCATTATATGCTCTTCTAATAGCTTTAGTATTTTTTTCACCAATTACACCTTTGAATCTTTCTTTAGTTACTTTGATTAGACTTTCAAGTTTAACAATCTGAACAACTTTTAACAATGCACCTAGCATTATCATATTTGGTTTATTTATTCCCAGCTCTTCCCTAGCAATTCTTGTTCCAGATATCTTATAAATTTTAGAATCTACTCCTTCAAAATAGTGTTTTAGCGATTCCAATTTCCCTTCGTAGTTGCAAATAATTATACCTCCAGGTTTTAAACCTTCAGCTATTTGAACATCACCCAACAAAGAAGAATCTATTACAACCACGATATCTGGATTATAAACCTCTATTTTCTCTGTAAAGGGCTCAGGGCTGATTCTTGAAAATGACGTAACTGGAGCCCCTGCCCTTTCAGGACCGAAGTTAGGGAAAGCATGAACATATTGTCCTTCTATGATAGCTGCTTCTGCTAATAGACGAGAAGCTGTCACAGCTCCTTGCCCTCCTCTTCCGTTTATACGAACATCAACTATGCTAGCCACAATTTTTTCACCTAAAATAATCTAAATTTATTAATTAAGCTATCTTGAGTAAGTATTCCTCTGTACTCAAACTCAGATTCCGGTAATTTTTTTCCATCCTCTGAGCTGTCTACTTTCCTACATTCTCCATGCCATAGATTTATGTAGAAAGTGTTCCCTTGCTTTAATTTTTCATCAGGTTCTATAACAAATAGAAAGTCGCCTTCCCACGCTTTAGCAGCTTTTTGCCATGGTTTGCCCTTTTCACTGTTTAGAATGTCCTTATAGTATTCAATCCATCCTTTGCTTGGAAATTTATATACCATTTTATCACCGGAAACTTTCTTATGTTTAAAGAAATTATTGTGATATTCTCCGTAAATAGGTTATTTTTAAATATAGTTTTCCCGAGAGAAAATAACATTTAGGGGACCTAAAATAGGATTAAAATCTTTAAACACTAATAATTCACTAATCTAGTTTATATTCTAAACCTCCTAAATTTAGCTTCTCTGTTTATAGTTCTTCTGACGCTATTCTGACAGGTTGGTTGAGCAACTCTGCTTTTTTATGAACCAGACATTAGATTGTACCATTGCCTGTCACCTCATTATATGCTCTTTTCATAGCTTTAGAATTTTTTTCACCAATTACACCTTTGAATCTTTCTTTAGTTACTTTGATTAGACTTTCAAGTTTAACAATCTGAACAACTTTTAACAATGCACCTAGCATTATCATATTTGGTTTATTTATTCCCAGCTCTTCCCTAGCAATTCTTGTTCCAGATATCTTATAAATTTTAGAATCTACTCCTTCAAAATAGTGTTTTAGCGATTCCAATTTCCCTTCGTAGTTGCAAATAATTATACCTCCAGGTTTTAAACCTTCAGCTATTTGAACATCACCCAACAAAGAAGAATCTATTACAACCACGATATCTGGATTATAAACCTCTATTTTCTCTGTAAAGGGCTCAGGGCTGATTCTTGAAAATGACGTAACTGGAGCCCCTGCCCTTTCAGGACCGAAGTTAGGGAAAGCATGAACATATTGTCCTTCTATGATAGCTGCTTCTGCTAATAGACGAGAAGCTGTCACAGCTCCTTGCCCTCCTCTTCCGTTTATACGGACATCAACTATTTTAGCCATAGTTTTTTCACCTAAAACAATCTAAATTTATTATATATACTATAATGAGTAAAAATAACTTAAATATTTGCATACAACCTCATTAAAATGAAAATTTGGATTTTTATTAATAACATGAGAAGAAGCAGAGTTATAAGTTATTTATTCCGATTCATTAGATTTTTTAATCATTAAATCTGCTAAGCGATAGTAAATATCATTAATATTTTGCCCTGATTTTGCTGAAACCTCATAGACTGGTATTTCAGCTAATTTGTACTCGTCTTTCTTTTCTGAAGCATATTGCAAAAGTTCTTCTGTCGATATCAAGCGCTTATCACCCAAATCAGCTTTATTACCTATCAATATAGCTGGTATCACTTCCTCAGTATTGGAGTACACTTCTGTGAACCATTTATCGAGTTCTTTAAGTGTCAGCTCATTTGCTAAATCACAAACTACCAGAACACCATAACTTCCTCTATAATACATTGGTCTAATATAAGAGAAACGATCATGACTTCCTGTATCCCATAATTGTAATTTTATGTGCTGTCCTTTCACTTCAATATCTTTTACTGAGAATTCTACGCCTATTGTTGGGAGATATCTTGATTTAAATACTCCAGTAGCAAATCGGAGTGTTATTGATGTTTTCCCTACTCCTGGATTTCCAACAATTATCGTTTTAAATAGGTAATCAAACATCAAGTTTCTCGTGTTATTCTTTTCATATTGATTATTAAACCTATCTTTAATTCCCATCAAAAAAAAGGATGAAGAGTTATCTAGAACTTTTCACCTTCATAATAGGGTAAGATTTTTCCACTTATGAACTCGAAAAGTACTGGTTCTCCTACTAATTCAGGTTTGCCTTTTACATTAACAACTCGGACTTCTGTAATAGGTCGATCATTATCTGTTTTAGCTTTTAATACTCTTATAGTTGCATCACAATTATGTTCTATTGCTCTTACCAATAACGGTTCATGAGCATCGTAATGCAGTAAGAAAATTGTTACAGACCCATCATTTTTATTGCTTGCTAATCTATTTTGTAGAAAAGAAAATAAGATATTTTTCGATTCGTTGGATGCGTAAATTATCGATGAAAGTGATAAGACTATACCTCTTTTCATGATTTTTTGATTTTGGACGTGTAAAAACGCTCTTCTTATTGTCTCGTTAATTTCTCTTGGTTGGCTTAAATCGTTTACAGTGTGTTGGTGTGAATCTCTCTTATCTGCATATCCAAAAGGGTTGCTAAAAGCATCAATATATTGCAATCTCCCAGTTGCTGATAGCATATCAGGGTTAACACCTATCCCATTCAATATGTCGACATAATAGTCGTATGGGTGTTCTGTCGACATAATATAACCGTATTCACCTGCTTTAAGGCCTTCAGCAAGAAACTGTAGAACAAAAGGCTCCGCTTCAGCACCTATTGCATCTTCTATTAGAACATTTGATCCAGGAGGTATTCCTCCCCCTAAAATTTCATCAAGACTTGGTATTCCGAAAGTTAAAAGCTTTTTTTGACCTGTTCCAGAACTATTAGGAATCATTTTTACATCACATCTTATTCTTATAGACCTTTTACATTATAGATATTTAAGATTTAGTCATAGCCTTATTTCAACTTTCTGCTTATTTTCTTTTGAATTCTATCATCTAGATTTTGTTGAAACTTATTATTGTGTTGCTCAAATGCAAGATTCTTTACCCTAAGATGTTTCTGATCCTTCTGAACAGGTTTTAAACATCTTCCATCGTCACTAAGTAATCTGTCTCTACACTCAGCATAACTGCAGCTGTATCCTAAACATTCATATCCATCCAAGCGACAAATAAAGCTTTTACTTTCTCCATCTCTTTTTATTTTCAACATTCGTTTGCTGCACATAAAGGAACGACAAGTTAGAATGCAATCCTTTCTATCTGAATCTACTTTCATTGAAAACGACTTTTAAGTTAGTACAATTTTCTATACGTAATTTCCTTTATAAATTTGACTTTATCGACAGTGTATTAAATAGCTCTTTTTCTATATGAACTAGTAGTTTACCATGGTACGTCTTTTGCTTTAATAGCATAAGCAAAAAGATTAGATAATATATGAAGTAAGGGAGCAAAAATCAACAAAGAAACCCAGAATTGCCATGGAATAGCTCTATACACAGGCCATGCCCAGAGAATACCAAAAACCATGTAACCAAGTTGATCAAAAACAGGAAATTTACCACCAGATTTTATATTTATTCTTCGTTTTATGAATGACCCTAACAAATCACCAAAGTTAGCCCCCCAACCAAACAATATGCCAATCCAGAATGGGTATTGGAAACCAAGATGTTCATACCTTGCATTCATAGTTTCACCAACGGTATACCAGATAATCACACCTGTGAAAAAACCAAAAAGTATTCCATTAATTAATCCTTGCAGTGTTTTGTGATCGCCAAGAATTCTCTTTCCATCGAAGAAATTCTTATAAGAGTCTATAGGATAACCTCCTCCAAGCACTGAAGGAATTGCATTGGAAAAGAAGATAGGTCCAGCAAAGAGTAGCGCTAGTCCAACATCAACCAAGAAACTCATTTTTCTAACTCCATCGATATTACAATAATTCTGATTTCAAAAAAACCATATATAAGTTTGTAGTTTCTATTTTTATTCTCAATTAACAAACAAAATGTTCTGCTGATAGATTAATACGAAAAGATTAATTGTTCTATGACCTAGTTAAACTAAATGTATGATCTTATAGTCATTTACTCAGAACGTTACAAGGATCATAAAATGGATACTTTACACCCAGAGTGTCCAGAAAGGCTAAATCCTATACTTGAGGGAGTAGAGAAACTGAAATCTGAAAGTTCACTAACAATTAAAATCGATGACCCTGAATTAGTTGAAGAGGATGAGATACTCAGAGTTCATGTTCCGGATCTTGTTTATCGTATTAAAAGAGTTTCAGAACTAGGAGGAGGTATGGTATCTCTTGATACTTCCATGAATGAGCATTCGTTCACTACAGCTAAGTTAGCTGTTGGAGGAACAATAAAAGCAACTAGAGTGGTAGTTGATGGTATATCAAAAACAAGTTTTGCATTAGTTCGACCACCGGGACATCACGCTGAAGTAAATTCTTGTGGAGGTTTCTGCTTTTTTAATAACATCGCTATTGCTGCTGAATGGCTAATTAGTGAAAGAAATATCAAGAAAATAGCTATATTAGATATTGATCATCATTTTGGTAATGGTACTGCTCACATATTCTATCACAGAAAGGATGTTCTTTATTTGTCATTACATGCTCATCCTAAATACTCATATCCAGGATCAGGATACCCTTCAGAAGTGGGAATAAAAGAAGGAAAAGGATTCACAGTAAATATACCTCTTCTACCAAATACTGAAAATGTTGATTGGCTTTACGCTTTGAAAACAGCTTTACAAATAGTGGAACAATATAAGCCCGAAATTGTTCTTGTTTCAATTGGATTTGATGCATTGAAGGGTGACCCTGCAGGGATTTTAAACATCACAGCAGAAGCATTCCAAGCTGCAGGTTACATGATTCAAGAAACAGCAAAAAAATTAACTGGTGGAAAAATAGTAAACGTTCTAGAAGGAGGTTACTATTTGAAAAAGCTAGCAACGGTCAGCGAGAAATACCTAAAAGGGATTTTAGGTGAAAAATCTTCTTTGTGTGACGATGTAAAAATAGAAAATATAACTGAACACACTATAGATATGATTAATTTAGTAAAAAAAGCTCAAAAAGATTATTGGATTCTTTAAAATCTTGAAAAAATCAAAAAAGAATGTTGAAAAAAATTTATTTTCTCTTCCTTAAATAGACGGCTAAACCTATGAATAAGAGAATTATAACACCAATAATTATGCCAAAAACATAATCACTTTCCTCTTCAGATGTCAAAACAAGAGATATATCACAATTATCGGTACCATTTATTCCACCTAAGATTAATTCAGCATTTTCGATAATGAAAAAGAGTCTAGTTTCTTCTTCAAATAATAAATCAAATGAAATCGATGTTGTATTCAATTCAGAAAAATTGCTAATATAATTGAATTCCTCCGATGAAGATTCATTAAAAGTCGAATTGAACTTGATGAAATTTTCCAAATCCATTGTTACAAAGTCAACATTTTGGGTAGAATTCATCTTTGTCAAAGAAAGACAGAAAAAAGGAGACAGACCTTCTGCTGGTGTTCTAATAAAGGATACTTTCAAGAGTCTTGGACGTACTTTTAAAGAGATTACTCGTCATAGAGAGATGTTTATCTTTATTATCGGATATTTCCTCTTTGTTGATGTTGCGAATGTGATAGTGATTTATATGTTCCCTTTAATTCGCGACGGTTTTCTTATGTCTGAAACCTTTGGTATGATATTCATAGTAATATCCACCGTTTCAGCTGTTGCTTTTTCATATTTCATCGGTGTCTTTGCTGATAAAAAAGGAGCTAAGAATGCTTTCATTTTAGTTGGAATCCTTTGGTTTGTAGCACTAGCTCTTGGAATCTTAGGTATTTTCATTTGGGCTCCTATAGACACTGGTTTCAATTTCCCTTTTATCATGATAATTCTCATGGGTGTACTCGCTGGACCTGCTTTAGGTGGTACATGGGTTGCTCAGAGAGCTATGGTTGCTGCATTAGCTCCTAAGGAAAAATTTGGCGAATATTTTGGTTTTTCCAAGTTATCCGGTAAAGTTTCTGCAGCTGTAGGCCCAATAATATGGAGTCTTGCTTTCATTGTCTTTTATGATAAATGGAACTACAAAACATATGGTTGGGCTATGTTGATTATCGGAATAATGATGGTCATAGGACTCGGGGTAATAATTATGGTCAAGCCTGAAAAATCTGCTAAAAATTACTAAAACTCCTTTCTTTTTCTTTTCTTTTAGATTCTAAGAGTTTTATTGTATCTTTTCTAGGCTTAATAGAAAAGCTTATTGAAATTCATCAAGTATAATAATATGTTAAACTTGTTTTTAGATTAGGGTACAATTCACAAATAATATTGTCAAAATCAATAGCAAAAGTCATAACTATTAATCTGATATGTTTTATATACTCGCTGTCTACTTGTAGTTTATCTCCAATTTCTGAATTATCATCGTGTATCTTTTGTATATATTTTCTATCGATTCTTCCATTTCTGTGCAAAACTAAATTTCGTTTGGCACTCAATTCATTTAATTCTCTAACCACCTCATCAGAAAGAATTCTTTCAATTTGATTCAATTTCAGTTTTCTTTTTATCTTTTCAAAGATATCTGTGTAATCTCCATACATTATTGCATCATTAAGATATTTCTCAATTTTTTCATCAATTATTGTTTCAGTATCTTTTGTTCTAAGATCTTTAAATAATATTTTAGTACAATCTAGAATATCTTTATGCTGTTCTATATGATATTTGCAACAATTAAAGAGATATGCTTCTAATAATGTATTTAGATGAATCAATTCAAACCTATTCTTATATTTTATATAGCCTTCTATGGTCAAAGTTTTATTATAGGTATCGAAAGCTCGTTGGAGTTCTTCATTCTGTACAGTTAAAGTAGTTGGATAAGTCTCAATTTTTTCAATTTCAAGTTTAATACCTTCAAATTCCATTATTGATATGATTGATGATATATTCAAATATGTATTGAATTCTAAAAGAAACTTAGATACTTGGGTAATCTCTTCATCCATAATACAAAGTAGACTTCAGTTTGTATAAAAAACACTCGATACTCAAGTATGGACCACAACAAAGAAGTATATCCTTTGGATTATAAGCAAAGAGATAAAATTTAAAATCAAATTGTTAATCTTGCTAGAGACAGAATTTTACTTCCATTTACACCTGAATTTCACACAATAATTACATCAACTTATTTAGGTATACTTTGTGTTCTTGTTCCTAGATTTAGTAAACACCATCATTGTACAAACTCTGGAAAATATTTACAAAGAGTAGGTAGCCATAATAAACCAATCCCTCCAGGAGAAGTAAGATAATTACTTCGATGTTATTCTCTAGTTTCTATTTCTTTTAATAGTTTCTCAATAAACAGGTAATAATTAAGATTGTATGTAGTATACTCTCTCTTTTTTCTTTCTTGTTATCTTTTTTCAGCTTAAACGACAAGAGTTTTATTTTTCTTATGTTAGAATCCTTTGGGATGATATTCATAGTAATATCCACTGTTTCAGCTGTTGCTTTTTCATACTTCAATATAGTAAAAGGGACATAAAAAGACAACAAAGTTGTTGTTCAAAGAAAATTTCGAATCAGTAAGAATTTATTAATATTGAAGTGGAAGGATACTTTGATGAGTATTACTGTTAACTACCTATTGCACATTAAGAAAACTCAAAAAATCGTTAAATAAGCTTAAATAGTTCACTTTTTCTAATTGTAAGTTGATTAGTATGTATCACCCTACACATGTACCTCTTGATCTCTTGTCAATAGCTAAAAGAAACTTCAAAAGACATCTTAACACAATTGGGATCATACTTATTATAACCTTTTCCAGAACTCTCATTCAGTTTATCATTCGTCTTTATCAGATTGTTAGCACTAAATCTTTTGTTCAACCTACTTCTCCTGAATTTACTTCAATTAACAACATTTATTTCTATATATTCTACGCTGTATATTTCATCAATGCTACACTGTTCATTCTTTTCTATTTATTAGCTTCTGATTTTAACAAACTTGAAGAAGCATTCCCAGAGCTAGAGTTTAAATCAAATAAGATAACTATTTCCTTGATTTTTGCTGCTACTTTTGAGTTCATAACAATGCTTTTTAGCATCCTTAGAATGGGTCTTGTTTATGACATTTTAATCTGTATTACTCCTGTGCCTTTTATATTTGCTTTTTGGTTCATGAAGGATTTATTTGCGGAGATGGAAGAAAAGCAAATTATCGACAACCGAGCTGATAGGTTTCTCCTCTATTCTCAAATCTATATTCTTTTCATTAATATCCTCCAAAATAGTCTTAGTAACACAATATTTAGTAACTGGAGCTTTAATACTTCTCAGTTTACTTATTATATACTCACATATGTTACTAGTTTTATATACTATGGTTTATTCTTACTTGGTATCTATCGAACATCTAACGATTTTAATGAAATAAAAACAGGAAAACAAAATTCTTTTTCTCAAACACTCCATCCTCACCAAGACACTTTTAAGGAGGATACTAATTCTAAATTTTGTATAAACTGTGGTTCTAAACATAGAGATTCAGTTAAATTCTGTTCGAATTGTGGTAAAAAAATGAAATAGTTATATGAAGAATCTAGTTTTTATGGCTTAGTTTGATTATTTCTTCTCTTTCTTTGAACGCAAATGTTACTACCCTCAAAGCCACTTTTCCTCCTTCCTCTTGATATTCTTCTGCTAGCTTTACCCTTTCTATTAACTCCTCTTTTTCATCTACTGTTGATATTGTTATGTTTATTATCGTCTCACTTCTTATTATTCTCTCTATCTGTCAATCCTGAAAAATCCGCTAAAAATTACTAACCTTCCTTTCTTTTTCTTTCTTCTTTCTTTTTCAGCTTAAACGACAAGAGTTTTATTTTTGTTCTATGTTCCTCTAGTAATGACCAATTCTAGTATGTCTTTAGACGACTCATTGGAAAAAGTTTTTACTCTTATAATTGGTCGTCGCGAAGAGCTTCGTTTAATGTTTAGAGCTATTGAGAAAAATCTCCCAATAATTATTGAAGGTCCCATAGGAACTGGTAAAACTGAAATGGCAAAAGCTGTCTCTGATTGTTTAGAACGTCCTTTCATTCGTGTTGATGGAGATGATAATCTTACAGCCATAAAATTAAAAGGCTGGTATGATCCACCATTAGTTCTCGAGAAAGGTTTTTCTAAAGAAAGTTTTATTCCTGGTCCTTTAACTGAAGCAATGGAAAAAGGGGGTATTTTCTTCTTCAATGAAACCAATCGAGCTCCTTCTGAGACCATAAACGCTGCATTATCAGCTTTGGATGAAAGATTAATCACAATTCCCAGACTGGGTACAATCAAAGCTGAAGTAGGTTTCATACCCATATTCACTTTTAATCCAAAGGACACAGTAGCCACGAATCCTCTCCCTAGAGCGTTTTATGATCGTTGCATATGGATAAACGTAAATCACCAATCTAGAGAAGAGATGATAGAAATTGTTAAACTTCGAACTAGTTCAAGTGATGATCTTCTTATTCAAATCTCGTGCGATATAGTTCAAACCACAATTAACCACCCTGAACTTGATATCTCTTCTACTGTAAGAGGAGCTATTCAATTAGTTGAATTACATCCTCAA
The DNA here is from genome assembly GCA_019057815.1 of Candidatus Heimdallarchaeota archaeon. GTDB lineage: Archaea > Asgardarchaeota > Heimdallarchaeia > Heimdallarchaeales > Heimdallarchaeaceae > 18H4-34. The sequence continues at coordinate 90,093 of JAHLWR010000003.1, read as the reverse complement.
AATCAAGATATAGATGAAAATATATTGATTTCGCATGTTATTGCTGTACACTCACGTAAAGTCAGATGTACTACAACGAGTCAAAAATCTGAACAAACAGTTCTCGAAGAAATTGTTTCTAAAATTCTTTCTACATATGAAGATGAGCGTATAATAAGAAAAAAAGGATAAAAGGTGACTCTATCAACCAAATGATAGAGAATGAACCGTTGTTACACTTTCCTTCAAATATAGAAGCTCGTATGTTAGTTAATGATATCTCATTAGAACTAGGGCATTACAAAGAAGATATGGCACGTATAGCTGAACTGACTCAAAAAGCAGCAGAAACTAGAAATTTGGAAGGGTTGAGATTAATTGCAACTAATTATCCCAATTTTGTCGCTAAGACATTAAATGAAATGGATATTGATAATGTAATCCTTGAAAAAATATCTGAAGAGGATCTGATACAACTTTATTCTCTCACAAAAAAACATTTGAGTTTTAAAATTCGCAAGGAAATTCTTGATAAACTTATACCATTTATAACGGAAAAAGCTAAGCTCATCTACCTTAAAGGAATAGCTTCATCTGTAGCTCGTTTTAAGAATTATGAACCTGGAGATCAATGGGATCTCGAAATGACTATGCAACGGTTGTTAAGTAGTGGTAACATTCTGCCCACTTATGATAATATAGTTGTTCGAGAACCTGAAAAAAGAAAACGTAGCATTGTTATATGTATAGACAAAAGTCTTAGTGTTTTACAACATATACATCAAATAGTTTTAACTGCTTCAGTACTCTCTTTGACAGTTAAAAGAGACAATTTGGCAATCATAGGGTTTGATTCAGAAGCTCAATTACTCAAGAAAATGGCTGAAGCAACTCATCCTAATGAGATAGTTAGAAAAATCCTTGATTTAGAAAGTAGAGGAAAAACTAACATTTCTGAAGCTCTTGAACTGGCACTTGATGAGTTAGAACAGGTATCAGCTCCTGAACGTATAATTTATCTTATCAGCGATTTAGAAAGAACAGCAGGTAAGAACCCTCTTCCCTTTATCAAAAAAGCAAAAGATTTCCGAGTAATTTATTTTAGAACCTATAGAAGGATGCCTTTTGTAGATGAAATAGCTATATTATCAAACGTAATTTTGAGAGAATTAAATGAAAATACAGACCTAGTAGAATTGACAACAGAAATGGCCTCTTAACTTATTTTTTCATCTATTTTTTTACGTATTCTTATAACACTAAAGGATTGGTCTAATAAGATTATTACACACGCCAAAGAAACTAGGACAGCACCTTCAATCTGAGCTATACTCCTGTCTAATGTGTGTGATATAGTTAACGTACATCTATATACATACGATTCTGTCCAATTCCATTCATCGATAAGAGCTAAGAAATAGAGTGTACTTTCTTCTGAAGAAGAATCATAAGTAAAATTTAAGCCAATTTGGTTCTGTTCCCCAATTAATTGATAAACTTCGTTACTTGCGTTTTTTACACCATCTACTAGAACTGAATATGAGACAATTAACTCTGTATAGGATATATTTCCAGCTTGATATTCAGAGCTTATATTAGAAAACGAATTGAAGAAATTATAGAACGTTTCTTTTTCTACAAACATAACAGATGCATTGTAGTCTACTAATCCTGTTTTACATTTATAGCTTAATGTTGTGTTTTCATATACTCCCCTATCTACAATGACTCCCAATGTTGGATCAAAAAGAGTATTACTTGAAACGTAATCTATATTCACTATATGTGATACACTATAACTTCTGCCTATCGAAGGACCTATAATTAGACCTAATGCTAGTATTAATACTCCAACAAGAGTTGTCTCTCTTGTAATCTGTTTGAAGCCCTTAACTAAATTTGTAGTAAAATTTGATTTTTCTTTTTGCCGTTTCCTTTTAAATACAGGGAGCAAAATGACTATAATCCAAGCTATTAAAATGACTACATGAAAAATAAAATACTCTATTTTAAAATCCAAATACTGACCATAAATCGACTGTCTTTCTTCTTGACTTAAATTGATGAAAAACTGACTATGTCCCTCTGAATAAGTATAAACTTTCCACGATGGTATTAAACCGATAAAAGTCATCGGTAGAAATAACCACTTAACGTTTTCAAGCCTTAAAAACACCGATAAATCATAATAATTAGTATCTAATGGCCAGAAAAACATTACAGGTCCCCAACCAATATCAAGAACAATATGAAGCAAATACATATAGCAAGCTAACTTAATAAATCGGATAATCCTTAACCCCTTCTCACTTATTTTCGAGAATCCTCCGCCTATCTTCCCTACCGTTAAACAACATAAGAGAATAGCTAGTGGCAGAATTAGTGAATGAGTATATGAACGGTGAAGACCGAACAGAAGATCTATATCAGGTAAAATTGCAAATAAATTAACTAAAAGAAACTCCCATCTATGCTCTTTGTAATATTCTTTAGATTTTTTTGATAAAAGAATCCACATCAGTATTCCTTGTAAGGCTAAGTGAGTATTAGTGTAAGTCATTTTAGTCAACATCCATCTCTTAATTTATGTTCTTTTTGTTCTGATGAGTAGTTTTTATACTAATTTTCAGTATATTTTATTAAACATAAAGCTTTGTCAGTACAAAGTAAAACTAATAAACTAAGGAAAGTTGTAGAATTAAGGTTGGAAAAAATGCACATCGACATGCAATCTACGCCTATAGATAGGTTTACTGATTTTTTTCAAGGATATATGGATGATAAAGGAAGAAGAGTATATACAGAACAAATTCAAAAAATGGTTTTAGAAGGTTTAACGTCACTTTTTGTAAGTTATGATGATCTTCTTCGATACGACCCAGAATCAGCTAGACAATTAAGAGAGAATCCTGAAGAGATTCTCAAAGAAGCTAATGGAGCATTAAAGGAAGTATTAACCATAGAAGACCCAATTTATGCAACAGGTGAAGAAACATTTGTTGTTCGTTTTTCAAATATTCCTGATCAAGTTGATTTGAGAAGGGTTAGAAATGTGCATTTAGGGAAACTAATATCTGTAGAAGGCATTGTTCTTAGACAGAGTGTTGTCAAACCTTTACTTATTGAAGGTTCTTTTCAGTGTTTGAGCTGCGGTGAAATTAATTATGTCCCTCAAATAGGAGGTATGTATATGGAACCACATATCTGTGTTAATCCAAGCTGTGGAAAGAAAGGTTTCTTTAAACTCAATTCAGAGGAATCTACATACAAAGATCTACAGACAATAACAGTTCAGGAACGACCTGAAACACTCCCAGCAGGTCAAATTCCTAGAAACCTTTCTGCAAGATTAGTGGGAGATTTAGTCGATGCTGTCAGAGCAGGAGATCGAGCTGTTGTTAGTGGTATTTTGAGAATGAAAGCTCCAACTCCAAAGAAGAAAGGAAAACTAGCTATTTTTGACCTTTGGTTGGATGTCAATTATATTTCTTCCCAACAGAAAGAGTATGAAGAAATCGATATAGACCCAGAAACAGAAAAAGAAATCATAGAATTATCCCGCGATTTAAGTATTCATAGAAGGATAATAAGATCTGTTGCACCTTCGATATACGGAATGGAGACAATCAAAGAAGCCATAGCAACCATTCTCTTTGGTGGAGAAAGTAGAGTAGCGTCCGATGGGATGAAACAAAGAGGTGAATCTAATTTATTAATAATAGGCGATCCAGGAGTTGCTAAGAGTCAAATTTTACAATTTGCATGTAAACTTGCACCAAGAGGACTAATGACATCTGGAAAAGCCTCAACAGCTGCTGGTCTTTGTGTTTCTGGTGATAGCCGAATTCTTCTTCATAATCAAATTAAACCTATTTCTGAAATAGTTGAACAAGAATTTGAATCTGGCGATATCTTATATTATAATGAACAAATGGAATATGTTGAGAATTCTAGCAATGAAAATTTAGCTGTCCATTCAAAGAATTTACATTTAGATAAACAACCGATATCAAGATTTTGGAAAATTAAACCTCCAAAGAGTCTAATTAGAATAACCTCACGAACAGGAAAACAACTTGTAATCACTCCTCAAACTAGCCTTCTTTCAATAACAAAGGATGAAGGAGTAGTTTGGAAACATGCAAGCATCCTTACAGAAGGAGATAGGGTAGCTACAACGAGAAAATTACCAATTATAACAAGAAAAGAAGTACCAATATCATATGAAATTATTGAAATCTATAAAGGAACTATTACATTATCTTCTGTTGAAGACAAAGTTGCAACAATTATTGAAGAATTGAAACATAGCACTTCTTATACAATAAAAGACATAGAGAAAATATTAAAGGTTACAGAGAGTACAATATCAAACTGGCAAGATAAAAGCAAACGAGGTTCAATAAGTTTTAGACAATTTGGTAACTTATGTAAATTAGCAAACAAAGATCTGCTGAATGAACTCCCAGATATATTAGAACTCCAGATCAAAAAAGGTCAAACTATTTTCCTTCCTAAAACTTTAGATGAAGAATGGTTCTACATGTTAGGTCTATTAATGGGTGATGGTCGGGTATCAATTGATAAAAGAACAGAGGGTTATGGTGGTGTTACTATTGGATTGTCTAATACACAGCAAGAGATATTGGATACTTTTGAACAATTCTTTAAAAAACTAGGTTTCACAATTAGCAAAACAAAAGAAACACAATCTAGGCCAGCAGAATATAGAATTTGGTCCAAATTGCTTTATCATATTTTCAATTATTTTGGCCTGACATTAGCTCCTAAATCAAGCACAATAGCACCTATCTGGGACATTCTATTTTATCCAGAAATTTATCTAAAGAATCTTCTTCAGGGATTATATGATTCAGATGGATGGATAACTGTAAGAAAAAATAGTTCTTCTCACATCGGAATATCTACAACAAGCAAAAAGCTTGCAAATTTTATTCAAGATGCACTATCAACTCTTAACATCGCTTCATTTAGAAGGGTGAGAAAACCAAAAACATCAATTAAGAAAGATGGGACTAAAATAACAGGCAAACTAGAGAAATATGAAATAGCATTTAGCAATAATGAAGATTTCAAAGTATTTAGAGAATTTGTTGGTTTTAGGCACTCTAGTAAAATGGAGAAACTAGACGAAATATGTGAAAAAACCAGACAGAAACATCGAAATTTGGATAACATACCCCAAATCTTTTCAATGGTAAATGAACTAAAGATATTCTACAATTATAGTAGTAGAGATTTGACAGGTTATCATGGAGCTTTTTCCAAAGATAATTTCGATAAAGCAATATCTCAAAAACGTCTGAAAGAGATACTAGAAAAAATTGATACAAATTGGTTAAGACACAGAATTAAATTACCTTTCTCTGTCCGAAGCACATTATTTTCAGAAATAAATAAGAAATTAGAAAGAAAAGAGATAGAAAAAGAAACTGGACTCAATTATGATAATATTTATGATTTTTTCATGAGAAAAAATAGGGATATCTCAATTCAAATAAAAATAATTATCAAGCTAAAAAAACTTGAAAATATTGTTTTACCACTGGAAATAACAAAGTACATAGATAACGTAATTGAAAAGATAAAAGAAAAACACAAATATTTACAGAAGAGATATGAGTTATTAAAGACATTAGCAAATTCAGATGTTTTATGGGATGAGATTGCACAAATTGAAGAGTTTGAAAATACAGAAGAATATGTTTATGATTTGTCAATACCAGAAACTCATAATTTTATTGTAAATGGATTTGTTACACATAACACCGCGGCTGTAATTAGAGATCAAGATACGGGAGAATTCACATTAGAAGCAGGAGCATTAGTATTAGGAGATAGAGGGGTAGTTGCAATAGATGAATTTGACAAAATGAATAAAGTTGACCGTTCATCAATACATGAAGCTATGGAGCAACAAAGTATTAGTATAGCTAAAGCTGGAATTATTGCCCAATTAAACGCTCGAACAGCTATTATTGCAGCTGCTAACCCGCGTTTTGGACGCTATGAGCCTTCACGCTCTCCTGGAGAAAATATTAACCTTTCATCTACTATCCTTTCTAGGTTTGATCTAATATTCATAATTAAAGATGAACCAGAGGTTGAATTTGATACTAAAATGGCTCGTCATATCTTAGAATTAAGGCGAGGTCATTTGTTAGAAGAAGCTGAACCCCCAATTTCTATGGAACTTTTGCGCAAATACATAAGTTATTCAAAACAACATGTACATCCAGTTCTTACAGATGAAGCAATGGAAAGAATAGAAAAGTATTATCTAGAATTAAGAAAGGAATCAGATGGATTAGAAATTGCTATTACTCCTAGATATTTAGAAGCCTTAGTCAGATTATCAGAATCTCAAGCTAGAATGGCTCTAAAAAATGATGTTACAATAGACCATGTTGAAGCAGCTATCAGATTACTTAAAACCTCTTTAGAACAAGCTGGTAAAGATCCTATCAGTGGAAAAGTTACTGTTGATTATATGGTATCAGGAATGACTTCAGTTTCACGTTCAAAGATGGATAAGATTCTTGATATTATCAAAGATGAAATTACTAAAAGCAAATATAACTATATTACGATGCAGAAATTAAAAGAAATAGCAAAAGAGAGAGATATTGAAGAAGATTTCGTTATCAAAGTTATCGAACAACTTCAAAAGAGTGGACAAATATTCACTCCTAAAGAAGGAAGGATTAGTTATACATAGAACATTCTGAAATCCTTACATTAGTAGTTTCAAAAAAACAGTGAGATTTATGGATATTGATGACTTACCTATACCTCAGAAAGTTGCTGACTTAATTAAAGAAGAGGGCATAAAAAAGCTTTATCCTCCTCAAGTAGAAGCTGTAAAAAAAGGTCTTTTTGAAGATAATAACTTAGTTATAGCAATTCCTACAGCTTCAGGTAAGACGCTTTTAGCACTTCTAGCTTGTGTTCACAATATTGAAAAGAAAGGTATGAAAGCACTTTATTTAGCTCCATTAAGAGCACTAGCTTATGAGAAATATGTGGAGTTCAAACGTATTTTTGACTCTTTGGGTAAAAAAACCGTTATATTAACCGGAGACTATGATAAAGAAGATCAAAAAGCAAAATATGCAGATGTAATCATTGCAACAAATGAAAAAATAGATTCTGAGCTCAGGCATGGAGCAAAATGGGTTAGACAATTAGGTATTATAATAGTAGATGAAGTTCATTTGATTAACAATAGGAATAGAGGACCTACTTTAGAGGTTGTTATTGCTCAACTACGTCAGATAACAGAGACTCAAATAATAGCATTGAGTGCAACTATAAAAAACGCTGATCAAATAGCAAGATGGCTCGAAGCAGAATTAGTTTCTAGTGATTGGCGTTCTGTAAAATTAAATGAAGGTGTTGTCTATGGTAATAATATTATCTATGCTGATGGAAGCGAAAAAACAATTCCAATGAGATACAAAGACAGCTTTGACAATTTATTGAATTATATTCTCACAAATAATCACCAAGCAATAGTTTTTGGAACAACAAGAAATATGACTGAATCAATAGCTAAGAAAATAGCTCGAAGAGTTTCAAGTACCTTAAAAGAGGGGGAAAGACTAAAATTAAATGAAATAGCTAATGAACTCATCAAAAAAGGGGAACAAACAAAACAGTCAAAGGAAGTTGCAAGTTTAATTCGACAAGGAACAGTCTTTCATCACGCAGGATTAAACTTAGGACAGAGAAGGTTTATTGAGGAGAGTTTCAAAAGAGGGTATATCAAAATAATAACCAGTACTCCAACTCTTGCCTCAGGAGTAAATTTACCAGCTAGATATGTTGTTATAAAAAGTATCTATCGATACGATGTTACATTAGGAAGCTATCCTATCCCTGTTTTAGAGTTTAAACAACAATCTGGGAGAGCTGGTAGACCACAGTTTGATAAAGAAGGAGATGCTATTCTTATAGCAAAAAGTGAAATTGAAGCACAGAAACTATTTCAAAGATATTTAATTGGTGAGACTGAAGAAATAGAATCGCGCATAGCTGCTGAACCTGCATTAAGAAGAATAGTTTTAGGTCAAATTGCTACTGAAAATGTTCAGTCTTTGGAAGAACTGAATGATTTCTTTAGTCAAACATTTTACGGTTACCAACAGGACACTTATAATTTAGCTTCAATCCTAATAAAAGTTATAGACTACCTCAAAGAAGAGGGGTTGATTATTAAAGATCCTGACTATTTAGATGCTACAAGTTTTGGGAAGCGAGCTAGTCAGCTGTACATTGATCCATTAAGCGCTGTAATCATAAGAGATGGGTTAAATCGTTCCAAAATTATGGCAAAAGAATTTCTAACTGATTTAAGTCTACTTCACTTAGTGTGCTCAACTCCTGATGTACGTTTTATTAGCATAAAAAAATCGGATGAAATTCCTATCTTAAACATTATGTCGAAGCACGACGAAGAGTTTCTAACCGAACTTCCTTCATCGCCTTTTGAACTTGAACTATTTATGAGTCAGTTAAAAACAGCTTTCATTATTCAAGATTGGATAACGGAAACTTCAGAGGACAGCATTTTGGACCGATATAATGTAGGTAGTGGTGACGTATTTTCAGTTGTTTCAAATGCTGAATGGCTTCTTTATGCTACAAATGAGATAGCTAAGTTACTTGGGTATTCTGAAGTTGCAGCAAAAACTAAAATTCTTCATAATAGAGTAATAAATGGTATAAAAGAAGAACTTCTAGACCTTGTTTCCATCCCTGGAATCGGAAGAGTAAGAGCTAGATTGCTGTTCAATAAAGGTTATTCTTCTCAAGAAATAATAAAACAGACAAATCCAACAGAAATGCAGAAAATACCAGGTATTGGTACAGAGATAGTTAAATCAATTTACAACCATTTATTTGGTGAAAAAAAGTCTCTTGAAATGTTACAAGAATTACCTAGTGAAGAATCTGAAGAGAATTCAGGCGAATATTCTCAATCTCAGAAGAGTTTAGAAGATTTTTTCACAAAATAAGCAATGTTTTAAAACTATTTTCAGAGTCTTATTTTTGATAACATGTTAGATGAAAATCTATTATCAGATGAGCTTGAAAGAATTCAACTCGATTTTGAGACCCTTGAAATCACAGTTATATGTAAGCAAAATCTTGAAGAATTTAATTTGGGAGAAAGAAAAATCAAGCTTACAGAAGGAGTAAAAATTAAATTGCCATATTGGCTAGCTATAGTACTAGCGAAAGAAGATTATGTAACAATTGAAGATTTATCTGATTTTGATTTTCCAGAATTACATGAAGTCACACGGAAAGAGAGAGAGAATATAAGCCTTCAAAAGATTGACCAATTCTTCTACATTTTAGCACGCAAAACATTTGATGAATTACAGAAGAAAGAGAAAGTGATATCGTTTAGACAACAACAATCAATAGAAACGAAAATTAGAGAATTTATGACGGTAAGGCTTTCCAAAATAATAAAAATGGCAGAGAAAGGAAAAAACATCACTAGTAAGACTAGGAACTTTACTCCTGAAGAAAAATGGTTGTATGAAATAGTGGTAGATGCAGTAGAAAAATGGAAAGAATTAGTGAAAAAACCTAAAATTCTACATAATGAGATTTGAACTGATAACTTTATATTCAACTTTGAAAAACGAATAATATGCCTAAATATATCTTTGTCTGTGGAGCTTTAATATCAGGGTTAGGTAAGGGAGTAGTTAGCTCAGCTATAGGAAGAAATTTCCAAATTCGTGGTAAGAAAGTTGATGTAATTAAGGTTGACCCTTACCTAAATATCGACGCAGGCACTATGAACCCTTTTGAACATGGTGAAACTTATGTTACATCTGATGGTTCAGAAATTGATATTGATTTTGGCCATTATGAAAGAATGCTTAATTTAGAAATGAGAAAAGATCAAAATATCACAACTGGTCAAGTATACCTTAATGTCATTGAAGCTGAGAGAAGAGGAGATTTTCTTGGCAAGACAGTTCAGGTAATTCCTCATATTACTGATGAAATAAAACGTCGTGTCAAGAAAGTAGCTGATAGAGACCCAGATCTTGATGTTCTTATTATTGAAATAGGGGGTACCATTGGTGACATTGAAAGTCAACCCTTTTTGGAGGCTCTTAGGCAGCTTAGAAGAGAAATGTCTAGTAATGATTCGCTTTTAGTTCTTTTAACATATATTATGATACCTCCCAATTTAAATGAACAGAAAACAAAGCCAACTCAACATGCTGTCAGAGAACTTCAATCTATGGGGTTGAACCCAGATATAATTATTGCTCGAGGAGAAAAAGATCTTACACAGAAAGCAAAAGAAAAAATTATCATGTATTGTGATGTTCCCGCTAATGCAGTATTTTCCCTTCCAGATCTTGAACACATTCTGGAATCCCCTATTTACTTGGATAAACAAGGTTTAGGATCAACACTGAACCTAAAGCTTAGATATGAAGATGTTTCAGCAGATTGGTCTGCAGATGAGAGAATAATCGAAAAATTCCTTCATGCAGATAATACTATAAATATAGCAATAACTGGGAAGTATACTCGTCTAGCTGATTCTTATATTAGTGTTAAAGAAGCCCTTAAACATGGTGCAGCCCATAATAATGCTCAAGTTAATATTGAATTTATTGATACTGAAGATTTTGAAGACAATGTAGACAGAATAAAGGAACTAAACAAGTATGATGGCATACTAGTTCCAGGTGGATTTGGTTCTAGAGGAATTGAAGGAAAAATAAATGTAATAAAATATGCAAGAGAAAATAAAATCCCATTTTTAGGCATTTGTTATGGATTTCAATTATCTGTGATAGAATATTCGAGAAATGTATGCAATTTAGCAGGGGCTAACACTGCAGAAATTGACCCTAATACGCCTTATCCTGTTATTGATATACTACCTGAACAAAAAACAATTACGAGAAAAGGAGGAACCATGAGATTAGGAAAACACAAGGTTTTGATCAATCCAGGATCCAGATTTGAAGCTATATACAAATCGACTTCAATTTTCGAAAGACATAGACACAGATACGAGGTTAATCCTGAATATATTGAGTTATTAGAGAAAAATGGTCTTGTATTCTCAGGAAAATCTGAAGATGGAAGAAGAATGGAGACTTTAGAAATTGATGAAAATCCCTATTTCATAGCAACACAGTACCACCCTGAATTTCAATCTAGACCCAACAATCCCTCACCTCCATATTTTGAATTTATCAAATCAGCTCTTTCAAGGAAAAAATAAACTGGTTTTTATACCAAAAAAATGTCTTTATTATTAGAACACTGTATACGAAGATTGTGGAGAGTATGCATCTTAAGGACAAAATAAATAGTGCTATTGACAAAATTTCTCAACAAATACTTAGATACAACGAGCATAGAAGGTTGTTTCAAAATTTATTTCGAAGTGTGAAAAATTCTCTTAACCCAACTGAGTTTCCAGACTCTTTTGGTTTTAAAACAACAGATAAATCGTTTGTAGTGAACTGTCCTGAGACAAATATTGAAGGACTTAAAATCGCAGGTGTAGATGGAGGTATTATCCATCGATCGTTGAATTTCTTTGATATTGCATTAATACGTGCTGTTGGTGTTCTTTTTTATTATTTACCTAACAGTAACCCAGTAGTTAGATATTTTCCTGAAGAGAATCCTTTCCCTGATATTGTAACCAGTATTGAACCATTAAATCAGAATGAGATTGAAAGTTTAATATCGATTTGGAGAATGCAAAAAGAGATTAAATGTGCAATTTCCTTGGTTAAAGAGGATCTTCCAGATATTATTATTATTGATGGTTCTGTTTTGCCATATATTGATTATAAGGTGATTAATCACAGTGAATTTCTTGTTCATCAGTACCTGAACCTTAAAACATTATACAGACAACTATATTCTCTCTGCCAAAAACATCATACTTCTTTATGTGGGATTGTGAAAGATTCAAGATCAGCTATTTTGACTGAAAAAATGTCGCACTTATTACCGCATTTAAGCAAACTTAAAGAATTTGAAAAGCTTCTAGAAATAGACTACCGTCCTATAATAAGGCAATTACGGGATACAGATCTATTATTCCAAGTTTTAGACCAGAATGAGCGAACATTTGAGTTTTACTTATCAAACTTCAATGAGAAATTCGATAAAAACTTGCCTGATTTCGATATTCACTGCTTTTATCTTAAAACAGCTGAATATGATACTCCTTTGAGAGTAGAATTCCCCATTCTTTTTTCAAACCCCCAAGATTTGTCTCAATCAATTTCAGCATTAGTTATTTCAGTATCCAAACATAACCCAGAGTACGGGTTACCAAGCGTAATAATTGAAGCAGATGCACGGGCCAGATTACAAGAGGTTGATGCTGATATTTTAATAGATGAAATAGCTTCAAAAATAGGATATTCTAGTTTCTCTCTCCAAAAAAGAAGAGCAAGATCTCCATTTACAAGGTGAAAAAATGAAAGGAAAAAGTATAGGAACAGTAATTGTTGCCGAAGAAACTCCAAACCCATCCGAATTTAGTTTTGTTTTAACAAAGTCAGAAGAAGATTTCCGTTTACAGAAAGGAATGTATGTAACTATTCAATCAGAAGAAGGAGAAATTATTGCTTCAGTTCTAAATGTTTTCAAGACAAACAGATATTTTTCATCCCCTTCAGCTGTAAAAGCATACGAAACTAGCGGTAAAACATTAGCGTCGATTTTTCCTGTCGATTCATGGGAATATATTATTGCACAAGCAAAACCCTTGGGGATATTTTCAGAAATAGGTATAAAACGCTTACTTTATCCTGTTTCACCGGGAGATACAGTATATGTTCCCGATACTGGTACTCTATCAAAATTTCTCGGGCTTGACCCAGAAAACGGTTTGTTTTTAGGTAAAATTGCTCATCATAATTTAGAAGTAAAAGTTAACCTAACAAGATTTTTACAAAAACATACAGCTTTACTGGCTATATCAGGAGCTGGAAAATCTTACACAGTTTCAATAATCTTGGAAGAACTATTATCAAGGAGTCAAGAGCAAGGAAGAGTAGCTGTAATTTTGTTCGATGTTCATGGTGAATATAAAGGATTAAGTGATGATTCCTCGGAATTCAAAGATAAAATTGAATTCTTTCCAGGCGCGTTTATTCAATTTGCTACGCATAAATTAACAGCAGGACAGTTTGCATCATTTCAACCTCAAATGTCAGCTGTCCAAGTTCGAGAGTTATATAGAATTTTAGGAAAATTATACGTAACAAATACAAAACAGGGCAAAAGTTATCTGATTAAAGATATTATTGAAAAAATAGAAAACGATGATAATATCAATCAAAGAAGTAAAGAAGCACTAATTGGGTGGTTTTATACTCTTGAATCTACACAACTTTTTGGTCAGGTTGAGAAACCTTCTTTAGAAGATGATATAAAAGCAGGAAAGCTATTAATAGTAGATTTAAGTGATTTCACTAGTTTAAGGAAAAAACAGTTAATAATGAGCTATTTTCTCACTCAACTTTTTGATTTACGAAAGAAAGGCAAGATTCCGCCAACAACAATAATTGTAGAGGAGGCACATCAATTCGCTCCTGAAGCAAGCATTAATATGGGACTATCCCGACCAATAATCGAAACAATTGCGAGAGAAGGAAGGAAGTTCTTCATTTCCCTAGTTCTGATAAGTCAAAGACCGGTGAAACTATCCACAACAGCACTGAGCCAATGCAACACCCACGTAATAATGAGAATTGTGAATCCCTATGATCTTGATTTTATTGGTAGATCTTCAGAAGGTATTGATAGAGAAACAATGGATTCAATAACAACTTTAGGAATAGGGGAAGCTATTATTGTTGGTAATGCTGTAAACCACCCTATTTTCGTTAGTATCAGAAAGAGAAAAACAAGTGCTCTTCAGACAATGGATTTAGAAGAATCCGCAAAAGCTTATGATATAGACTGAAAACTCAAAAACACTAATTTGCCATCAAAATGTTTTTAAACATCCCACTTGGCAATATCTTCAGTTAGTTGAACAAGGTGTAACATATGAGCAGCTTTCCGATAGGTACATTAAAAAAAGCATTAGGAAAATTTATCATAATAAGATTAAAAGATAATGTCAAGTATAAAGGAAAACTTGAGAGTTTTGACCAATATATGAACTGCCATCTTTCTGAAGCTGTTGAGATTATAGACGATGAAGAAGTTTCTCGTTATGGGAGCATATTTGTTAGAGGAAACAACATCTTGTTAGTTCAACTTTCAATTAAGGAATAATCTTCCCTATTCTACATTTTTCTTTATTCATTTTCACGAGTATAATCGATTTTATCCCTTCTATGTTCTTTCTGCTTCTTTAACTCGTCATATTCTTCAAATTCTTTCTGTCTCTCCTCTCTGTACTCCTCAAGCAAGCTAATAAGAAAACCCTTTTTTTTCTTTGTTTGAATTTTTTCTAAATCTTTCTCAGCTTTTGTTACAATATTATTGAGATCCTCTTCCTTAATAATGGCAATCTCATCTATTCTTACAATTTCTACACTACTAGAATCAGCCATGGGGACATTTAATTCAACTAATTTTTCCTTTGCATAATATGAAAATTGATCGATATTACCTATTACAGCTTTAATTTTGTAGGAAAGTAAAAGTTCAACTGTTTGCCCTCCTCCACCTGTTGTGTCCAAGATGTAGACCGAATCCCCAGGACCTAGACCATAAGTTTTTTCAGTTTTCATAATTTCATCTTGAGAAAACTTTCGAATTACTTTCAGTGGAGTCCAGCCTTCATTTCCTCTCAACCAAGCTACTCGTTTAAGCTCCTCTATTCTATCTGCAAAAAACTCCATTTCTCTTTCTAATAATCTCATTTTTTCACTATAAGAAGAGATTAAATTATCTTTCTGTCTTATTATTTTCTCTCGATATATTTGTTTAAAATAATCTGTTTTCCCTTCTTCAAGCTTCTCTTGAAGGTATTCGATTTTTATTTCTAGTTCCTTATTCTCAGAATAGAATTCAGTGTTTTTTCTTCTTTCAAAATCTAAGAGTTCTTCGAGTAAATTTATTCTTTGAATCAATGAATCAGCTTGTTCTTCAGTGGGTTCCTTCTCGATAATTTTAATGTCAGCTGGAGCTTTTATTGGTAATCGTTCCTCCACTAATTCTTTTTTTATAAATTGTTCAGCATCAGAAATCGAACTGCCTTTTACGATCATATTCTTGATTTCATCCCGTAAAGTTTGGTTAAAATCATTAAAGAATTTTTTATCAATTTTGTCAAATTCGCCTCTATATTTTTTATAACCACTATAAGCAGCTGCCAAAGAATCTCGTTGATGTGCATTTTTAACAGATATACCTTGTTGCAATGCAAGTGTTCTAGACATTTCGTTTTTTTCAGCGACAGTCATAACACTCTTTGGTGCGTAAATTCTAGCACTTAGAGTTGCTGCAATCTTTTCAACGTAGCTGGGATAAGGATAAACATCACAACAAATAATTGTAGGTTTCCCATAACGGGTTATTTCTCGTATTATTTGACCTCTACTCACCTCTCTAAAACTGGCTATTTTTACGACCCTACCTCTTAAATCTAGAATAGATAGTCCAACTGTTAATCCAGGATCAATACCTACTATTAATCGTTTAAGTTTGGATTTTTCTGTAACTTCTTGAGAAAGAGGGATAAATTCTACTCTTTCTTTGTTTATAGGTACAACATTAATTTTACATATCTCACCTTTTTGTTTCTTGATAACTTTTGTAACTTCATTAAAAGGAGCATATATGTTAAAAATAACTTTTTGAGCTCCATATTTGCTCTTAGCTGTGTTTTTATCATAATCAAAGCTCTGCTCTTTTAGAATTAATTCAACTTTTTTAGCTTCTTGATTTACTGATGTATCCATCAGTCTACTATATCTAGCTTGAGACCAACCTCCAGCTCCTTTTGATCTAGTTCTAGAAACGATTATTTTTGTTTCGTCTTCAAAAGGTTCTATAATATACCCTAATTTTTTACTAGCCAAAAAAGCACAAGCCTTTGCTGCGTTTAGTGGAGTTAGTTTTCCAGATATTTTCATTCCGTGATTTCTCATTAATTGTGATAGAGGAGTAAAACCGTGGATAGGTGAACCTGTAACCTGAACTAATTTTGTTACTGGTAAAAGTCTGGTACAAAGAAAAGGAATTTGTGAGGGAGAAAATACAAGCTCATATATATTGTCAGTTGCTAACAAGTGCGCTTTGGCGCTTGTTGTTATCCCTAGGAGTTTGTGAATATTAACTCTCTCAAACTCCATCAGCACTTTTTCTTGTTTGACATCATAAACACAAACAGCAAAGTAATTTTTTCTTAAAGGCGATGTCTGTGGAAGAATGTCTACTCCAATAATTATCGATTCTTCTTTTACGATTATTATCACCAGCTATTTTTTTGTGATGTAGTCAATTACTGATTCTAATTCCATACTTATAGACCATTTCTTTCCAAAGAAGTCAAATAAGTGATCAAAATCTCGAGAAAGAAAATTCATTGCTTCTGGATGATCAGAAGGAATAGTTTGTGGAAAATCTATTATTGTAATTTTTTCTCTTTTTTCATCATAAAGGATATTATATTCGGTTAAATCACCATGGACAAGATGATAGTCTTTGTAAAGTTTCTTTGCAAATTCGATGGTTTCCTTTAGAACTTTCAAAGGGTTTTTCAGATATCGGACGTTAACAAGTTCTGTTCCAGGAATTGATTCCATTACGATAATGTGTCTGTTGTAATCTATGATTTTAGGAATAGAAAGCTTTGATTTCTGTAACTTAGAAAGAACACTATACTCTCTCTGAGCAGAGATAGCAGCTAAAAAGAATATCGAATAGTGGAATTTTCCATCCAAGAAATCTCTTTTCTTTCTTATATGTTGAAAACTAGGTCTTCCTGTTCTATTAATTTTGATTATAACCTCATTTTCTTCGAAGTCTATAGCGTAGTAAATATCGCTCTCTTTTCCTTTTGCTCTCTCTCTACCTACACCGTAGACAGCTTTTTTGTTATAGAGTGCATTCAAAGCAAGAGCATCATGACCTGCAAAAGTTAGAGTGTAACCTACGTAATGTCCTTTCCACCTTTGTAATAATTTAAACTTGTGGAGTCTAGATATCATTATATCTACATCCTTTTCTCTAAATCCAGAATAAAGAGCTATCTTCTCAAATGGAGCATATTCTCCTCTTTTAAGTAAGGTTTCCACCATTTGTAAAACACGTATATCTTTAATAGATAAATCTTTGAGTATTTTTGCTCCTTTAAGAGAGAGTGTCACACCTTTACCTCCTTATTCTCCTTCGCTTGTTAGTCCTTTATTTGGTTTGTTTTCATTAATTGTATATAGGAGAATAACTTAAAATTGTTTTCCATTTATAATCTAATAGAATGAAAAATAAGAAACAAGAAGTTCGTAGAAAGTATGATGCAACAGCTGATAAATACGACAGTAGATACAAACAAATTCAGTTCACAAAATATAGAGAAATTTTATCATTTATAAAATTGAGATCAGAAGATATCTTAATTGATATTGGATGTGGGACTGCCCTGTTTCTAGATTTTCTTC
Organism: Candidatus Heimdallarchaeota archaeon; assembly: GCA_019057815.1. GTDB lineage: Archaea > Asgardarchaeota > Heimdallarchaeia > Heimdallarchaeales > Heimdallarchaeaceae > 18H4-34. The sequence goes on along the minus strand of JAHLWR010000003.1, from coordinate 72,457 downwards.
AGCAGTATGATATTAATATCATATGTTGCGATTTTTCTTACAAAATGCTTTTAGAAGGGAAAAAAAAGCATCCAAATAGTTGTTTTATATGTGCTGACGCAGATTTGTTGCCCTTTAAAAAAAACTCTTGTGATATTTTAACATTTTTTTCAATTCTACAGAATAGCCCAAAACCTGCTATAACTCTAAATGAGGGAATTCTTTTTTTGAAAGAGAACGGAAAAATTATATTATCAGTTCTTACAAATATATTCAACTTGGATGATCTTTCTAAATTGGCTAAAGATGTAGATATAGAAGTAGAAAAAATATGGAAATTAAAAATTGAAGACTACTGTTTAATAGGAAAAAAAAAGGGAAGTAAATTATATTAAATATTTATAATAACTTTCCTTATTTTAGTTTTACAGACCTTTCTAACTCCATGAACACCAGGTTCGTATCTTGATTCAAGAACACCGGCTTTTTCAAGGAATTTAATCTGAGCTGAGGTATTAGCTTCTGTTTGATTCATCTTCTTAGCAATATTGGAAATATCCATTTCTTTGTTAACAAGCAGCTTCACGATTTTATATCGTGTGGGGGATGAAAGAGCTTTTGCTAAGCTAATAATACCTTGTTCATCATTTAATTCTAATATTTCTGTCATTAAATAAACACCCAATCAATAACTTACTACTATTTTCCTTTTATATAGATATTTAAATATTCTGTTTATTTTAAAGCGCTTATGTTGTTATATTAACAAAAAGTCTATATATTATCGATTTTTATTGAAAGTACAATATTAGTGCGTGTGCTTTCAGTTTTACTAACATGCTGTTTTTTTTGGTTTTTCATTACAATCGTTAAATCTAAATATTTATCGAAATTAAGTTACTCAATCTATAAAATAACATACTTCAGGGAATAGTATGAGCACTACCATAGAGGAAAAGATCAGGGATTTAGAAGATGAAATCCGAGAAACGCCGAAAAACAAGTCTACAGAGCGGCATATAGGATTTCTTAAAGCTAAAATGGCTAAATTACGTAGAAAACAGATAGATTTTCAGCTTTCTTCTAAAGGATCTACAGGTTATGGTTTTGACGTAAAGCGAACTGGCGATGGCACTGTTGTTCTTCTAGGTTTTCCATCAACAGGGAAGTCTACACTTATTTCTAAAATTACTAGCAAAGAATCTAAAGTTGGAGCTTATTACTTTACTACAACTGCAGCTATTCCGGGTATTTTAGCTCATAAAGGAACGCAAATCCAGATTATTGACCTACCTGGTATAATTGAAGGAGCCCATATTGGTAAAGGAAGAGGAAAGGAGATTCTTGCTGTTGCTAGAGTGGCAGATATGATTCTAGTTCTTCTCGAATCTAAACCTTTGGTTCTCAAAATAATCGATACCTACAACATCATAATTAACGAACTAGGTAAAGTTGCTATTAAACCAGGTAAAAAGAAACCATTTATTAAAATAACCAAGACAGAACGTGGTGGTGTATCAATTTCCACCCTTAAATCTCTTTCTCATATGAGTGAAAAAACTTTTGCAAGCATTATGAGAGAATATAAGATTAGTAATGCACAAGTTACTGTAAGAAGCGATCCGACCATTGATGAATTAATTGACATTTTGGAAGGTAATCGAACATACCCTAAACTATTAGTTGTTATAAATAAAACAGATTTACTATCTAGAAAAGAATTGAAAAATTTAAAGAAAATCTTTCAAGATGCGGTTTTTATTAGTGCATTAAGCGGAAAAAACCTTTCAAACCTAAAGGATATTATTGTTGATAAACTAGAATTAATGCAAATCTACCTTAAAAAACAAGGTGAAAAGACTGATTATGAGGAACCGCTTATAATAGCTAGAGATTCGACTATAAAAGATGTATGTGGTAAAATACATCGGAAATTTGAAAAAGAGTTTAGATACGCAGTTATATCCGGTAGGAGTGCAAAGCATCCCAACCAAAGAGTAGGATTAGATCATATAGTTAGAGAAGGGGATGTTATAACTATAATTATTAAAAAATTCTAAGAAAAAGAAATTACTCTTTCTTGTAGATAATTCTTCCTCCAATGATTGTATAAGCTATATCGACATCATAGAATTTTTCAAGTTCAATTTCATCCAAATTGCTGTCTAAAATAGTTATATCCGCAAGTTTTCCTTTTTCTAACGTACCTTTATCTTTTTCATCTTTTGATACTATGGCAGGATATACAGTAAAACATCGAATTGCTTCTTCTAGAGACAGTCTCAAATCTGGATTTGAATGAAATAAAGCTCCTTTAATACCGTAAAGAGGTCCTAATGGCATCCCATCACTACCGAATATTACGAGAAGATTCTCATCTAAAATCCATTTAAATGGGTTATTAAGCAAAGTTCTATCATGTCCTATTCTCTTCTCATACATTCCATTTACTCCAACTAATCCCCATCTGTAAACGAAGTTAGGTTGCATTGAAAAGACTATCCCATAAGGTTTGGATCGTTTTACTTCCTCTTTCCTCAAAATCTCAGCATGTTCTATACGATGCATAATTAATTTACACTCTTCAGGATCAAGGTTGTCTTCTATAGCTTTAACCACATTAGCAATTGCTTTATCACCTATTGCATGAACAGCGAGTTGTAAATTCGCTTTATGGACTTTAGTAACCATCTCGCTGAGCATGGTTTCATCATATAGAGCAAATCCTTTTTCTCCCGGTTTATCGTCATAATCTTCAAACATTAATGCTGTTCGAGATGATAAAGCACCATCAGTCATCAGCTTAACAGCCCCTATTTTGAACCATTTATCACCAAAGTTCCTATCAATACCTAGTTTAATAGCTTCTTCTAGCATATCTTGGTAGATGATCCCATAAACTCTAATGAGCAGTTCATTATTCTTTATCAATTCCTTATAAGCAGGTAATAACTCAAAAGTAATATTATCATGAACAGAAGTTATACCCAATCTAACAGCTTCTTTCATTCCTAGTTTAATTCCTTGAATAAACTCTACAGGACTAGGTTGAATCTCTTTGTATTTTGATAATTCAACATCTCTCAAAGTTCCTGTTATCTCTCCGTGTTCATCTAGATCTACACCTTTCAAGTCTTTAGATAAACCTAGTTTTTCGAAACCATAGGTATTAATAGTGTCAAAATGTCCTGAAACATGCTTAAGAATAACAGGATTCTGTGTGCTAATAGGGTCTAAATCAGCTGCTGTTATGTATCTCTGTTCCTTCCATTTACTTTGATCCCAATTACGTCCTATTATCCATTCGCCTGCATTTTTCTTAGCTGTTTCTTTTTCAACTAATTCTAAAACTTCACTGAGGCTTTTAGTATTGCCTAAATCAAGACGCATTTTATTCAACCCTGTCCAAGCAATATGAGTATGAGAATCAATGAAACCAGGTATGACAGTATTATTCTTAACATCGATTATTTCAGTTGAGGATCCTATTAAAGGTTCTATATCCTTTGTATTCCCGATTTTGAGAATTGTATCTGAAAAAATAGCTAAACACTCAACTCTTGGTTGCGCATCATCCATTGTCCAAACATTTCCATTGATTATTACTAAATCAGCATATAATCTCTGTTCCATATAAGAAAGAAAATTTACATATATATAATTTTGAGGGAATTTTACTTTACAAAAAAAATATATAGCTTCTTCGTCTTCTATAAACTGTGTATGTATGACAAAAATAGCCTTAATATCTACTAATAATAGAGAAAAGGGAGTTACTGAAGCAATCGAACTATTAGGTATAAACCCAGTAAAAGGTAAAAATGTAATTTTGAAACCCAACTTCAATACAGCAGATCCACCTCCTGCATCAACAGATATCAACCTCTTAAAATCATTGATAGTCAAACTAAAAGAAATGGGTGCAGATTCTATAACAGTAGCAGAGAGAAGTGGTCCCGCAGATACCGCTGAAGTTTTCGAGAAGAAAGGACTTAACAAACTTTCAGAAGAACTAGGATTTGAAATTGTAAATCTTGCTAAAGTCCCTGTTGGAGAATATATCCATTTTAAACTCGAAAATAGTCACTGGGAAGAGGGGTTTCTTTTTGCGAAAATATATCATGAAGCTGAATGTATCGTTGAAACAGGATGTATTAAAACGCATCAATATGGGGGGCATTTTACACTTTCCTTAAAAAATGCTACAGGTTTAGTTCCTCGAAGAAATCTCGATGGCAAATCATACATGGGTGAACTCCACGGTTCTCCTAATCAGAGAAAAATGATAGCTGAAATTAATACAGCTTTCTCTCCGGATTTAATAGTCATGGATGGTGTGTCTATTTTTGTAGACGGAGGGCCTGATAAAGGAACTAGAAAAGAAGCTAATGTAATAATCGCTGGTACAGACCGTATTGCAGTTGACGCTGTTTCAGTTGCAATCTTGAGGATGTTTGGAACAACACTTGAAGTATCTGAAGGTTCTATTTTCGATCAAGAACAGATTGCGAGAGCAGTAGAATTGGAACTAGGGGTCAGTTCTCCTACAGAAATTGAATTGTTATATAATTCTGAAGAATCAGAAGAAGTAGCTGAAAAAGTAAAAATAGAACTCGAAAAATGAATAAGAGGAATATAGTAGTTATTCTGGATATGCAGAATTAAGTAAATCTTGTTTATCCTTGAATTTTTCTCTAACATGTTCTAGCAAGATATTTATGTACTTAGCTACAGATTTCTTAAAATCTTGAGGGTGTAAGCTACCTTCAACAAAGTTTTTCTCAATTTCTTCATATGTTGCAAACTCAATGTTTCCACCAAATTTTTCCGTTCTTTCGACACAATATTTCTCGTTTCTTTTCTCTAACAAAGGAAAGAGAACTGTCTTAACAAAAAGTATGACACCATTTTCTTCTATTTGTTTTTCTGGGCAAAAGGATTTTAAGACTTTTTTCGTAATTGAAGCTTCTGCATCCAAGCAATCAATTTTAGATGCTGAATCACTTGCACTCATTTTTGCTCCTTTTAATCCAGGTAACATTGGCGTGAAAACGCAAATAGGTTTCTTATACCCTAACTCAGGAAGTACTTCTCGGCTTAACATGTAGATTCCTCTTTGATCTATACCTGAATAAGCTATGTCAGCTTTCAATGCAGAAACATCTACTGTTTGCATCAGAGGATATATCAAACCACCTATTTTTGGATCACTAGCTTGACGAACAACTTCTGCTCCTGCTCTTACTGCTCTCTTTATTGTTACAATGGTGGAGAGTCTCAAGAGATCAGAGGAGTATTGTTTTTCAAGTTCTATATCACTTCCCCTAATGAAAATTAGTTTACTAATATCTGCCCCAATACTTTCAAGCATTGCAATAATAATTTGTTTGTAATATTCAGTTCTAGCGTCGAGCAAGTCCCAAGGACTTTTACTATCATCTAAGTGTGCATGGAAATCAGCAAGAAGAATTTTGAAAGTTACACCAGCGTTAAGAAAATCAGCTATTTTCGTCAAAGGAATAAAATAACCAATATGTACTCTACCAGTTGTGGCTGTTCCCCAATATGCAACAGGATTCTCTTTAGTTGCTAAAAGATCTAATAACTCTTTTTCCGAAACTATTTCTTGAGTGTTACGTTTTATTAGGTTAAACGCCTCCCCTTTCTCGACGACCATATCTAACAAGAATTTATAATACTTTTAAATGATTTTGTAAAGAACAAAATAGAGAGTTCAGTGGTTTCAATATTTATTTAAATGAACAATAAATTGCCAATTAATCATGCCTGAGCTTGAAACTATTTCACCTTCATTACAAGATAAAAAAGAAAAATTTTCTGATATCTTTAAGGCTCAGGAAACAAGGGAAGTTCTTGCTTTCTTAACAGCGCAATTTCTTAGTTTTTTAGTCTACATGAGTATCCGACAACTTTTCCCACTTTATCTTCAAGAAAGATTTGGATTATCCGAAGAACAAGTAGTTATTAAATGGGCCATAATAACAACAGTTTATACTTTTACGGGGTTATTTGCTAGAGTACCAAGTGGGTGGATAATTGAAAAATATGGTAGAAAAATAATCCTTTTTGTTGCATTTGTTATAATGACACTTTCTGTTGGTGGTCTCGCATTTACAAACAATACTGCACTTCTAGCTGTTCTATTCTCTCTACTAAGATTAACGAATAATGTTTTTGGTTTAGCCAGTCGATCCTTACTTTCTGATTTGAAAACTAGATATAAAGGCGTGTTTAATTCAGTGATTTCAAGTTCAGGGAGATTAGGAGTACTCATAGGTACAGTAGGGTTAGGATATGTTCTAGACTTTCTACCTGCTTATGCAATGATAATTTGTGTGTTTGCTCTGTCAATTTTAGGTCTTATAAGTTTCAGACTCTTATTTGTCAAAGGTAAAGCTGAAACAATTCATTTTCTCAGACGAATCGATGTAAAGGAAGGGAGAAAAACAAAATTTGATTTTCAAATTTTCAAATCAGGAAGTGTAACCTTTTTTATTATAGCTTTCATTATCTTTGGAATCATTTCAGGTGTAACAGACCCTATTATTGCACTTTATGGTAAAAATGTTTTAAACCAATCAGATAGTTTTATTGGAACATTACTTGGTCTTTCTCAACTTAGCTTTATAGTAGTATCACCAATAATTGGATGGTTAATCTCCAAGAAACCCAATATAATCAACTATTTATTGTTGACTTCTTCTTTAATAATGGTTGGAAATTACCTTACACTCTACTTATTTCCAGACAGCGTCCTTGTTTATGGAATGATGCTTTTCATTAAGAACATAGGTCATGCGCTATTTTTCCCTGTAGTATTCACAATCCTTACTTATGAATTACCAAAAGCACACTTTTCTATATTATACTCCATCATAACAACTGGATTCTTTCTAGGAATTTCAGCAACTTCATATCTTTCAGGATATCTATATAATATATCTTACAAGTTACCATGGCTAGCAGCAGTTATTGCATCAGTTGTTTTATGCTCAACGATATTGGTTTTTGTTATTTACAAAATAATCGGCAGAAGAAAATCGACAGAACAATGAGATTTTCCTCATTTCTTTTATTTCATTTGGTCTTACTCTAAAAATAAAATAGAAGAATTTACTACTTAATGTTCTCAATTGCTAGGCAAAATTTATTAGAGAATTTCTCTACTCTTTCATTTGTGGTAAAATATTACTACACAAGTGATGAAAAATGAAGAAATTAAGAGCAACTCTTATTGTGATAATACTTATCTCGTCATTTTGTATAACTATTACACCCTTAACTACAGCAAGTATAAAAGTAAAACCCCCAGCTCCCCCAGGAAAAAACAAAGCACCTAGGGTTACAATTACAAACCCAGCCAATGGTGCAACTGTTTCAGGAATAATCACTATTACAGTAGAAGCTACAGATAAAGAAGATGGCCCATTAATCGTTGATATTTACATAGATAGTGTTTTCATTGTACATTCTAATAGTTATGATTGGGATACAACAGAATACACAGATGGTAGTCACATAATTTACGCAGAAGTCACCGATAGTGGTGGCAAAACAGATTCAGACAATAATATCGTAACGATAGATAACGGTAGTCCTCCTCCTCCACCCCCTGATGTTGACCACTATGTTGTCATAGTTGGAATTAGCGACTATAAAGATATTAGCGACCTTCAATATTGTGATGACGATGCAAGAGATTGGAGAGATTATTTCCAAGGATTAGGTTACGAACACATAACTACTCTAATTGATAACCAAGCAAGTAAAGCGAGTGTCATTAACTCTCTAACTAATATGGTCAATTCGGCAGATTCTAACGATGTTATAGCTTTTGTTTCATCTGGACACGGTGGAAAAGACAGAAGTAATAATGCTTATCTTTGTATGTGGGATAGCGACCTGTATGTTTGGGATAATGACCTTAAAGATACAGAACTTGCAGATATACTTGACGATGCTGTTGCTGATAGGATTTTTGTCTTTTTAGACCATTGTTCAGCAGGTGGTTTTGGTAATGACTTGATGGGCATGCCAAACAAAGTTCATGTTTATTTAACTACAACATGTGGACTCAAAGGATATGGTTACGATGATCCTACTCATAACAACGGTATGTGGACTTGGTATTTTGAAGATTATACGCTAATTCAACATTTCGACTCTGATCCCTACACTATCATGGAAGAAGCCTTTGATTATGCTTTCGCGGCTTATCCTCGCAACAGAGGAAATGACGCTCCTGAAGAATATGATGGAGATAGTTCTACTACATTCTTATTGTGGTAGAAAAATCATTTTTTTTTGGAAGGGGTAAAACAAGAAAAATCTAAGGCTTTACCTAAAGAAATAGGAATTGTTAATGTAGATATTTTTATTTACATTTTTCATTGCTACAAATGTTTTTGCTTTGTTTAATAGAATCTTAGAACTACAAGAGTGTGTCAATTGAGCGATTTTAAGCTCTCATATGTATTGCTAGGAATATTTTTAATAGATATTGAAGTATTTTTGTTAGAAATGAGAGGATTACTTATGAAAAGAAAAAATATTCATTATTTAACTATATTTTTGCTTTTGTCATTTTTAGTGACAAATATTTCCTCAACTGATGTACAATCTGCTACTTCAGGTGATGTTCTTGAAGATTTTTTCAACAACAACTTACAGGGACACCTCTAACACTAATGTTACTGGTTGGGGTGAAGGTCAAATTGAATTACCTAGACAAAATCCTATCTATCAAGATATTATTGCTACTGGGATTGCAAATAATGTCTTTGTTGATGGTTCTTACGCTTACGTTGGTTCTTCAAATGGATACTTTATTATCGATATATCTGTACCTGATTCTTTGAGTCAAACAGGAAATTATACGGATGCTGTCGAAGTAGATTGGATTTATGGAAGTTATATAGAGGGAAATCTTGCTTATATAGCAAATGGTAATTATGGGCTCTTAGTGTTGGATATAACAGACAAAGCTAATCCAATTAAACATTCAGAATACGATCTTCCCAGTGTTTCAAGCGACATAAAAGTACATAATAATCACGCATTCATTCCTGTTTATTCGGGAGGATTAAGAGTAATAAATGTCTCTGATGCTTCTAACCCCTATGATGAGGGTGGATATATCCCAACTACAAGTGATGCTTATGGTGTTGCTATCTCTGGAAATTATCTGTATATTGCTGTTTCTCATGCTGGTTTGGATGTTTATGATATTAGTACTCCAGCTAGTCCCGAATTCATTAGTAATGTAGATTTAGATGGATATGCTAACAAAGTTGAAGTTTCTGGAAACTATGCTTATGTAGTATGCGATTTAGGTGGTTTACAAATTGTAGATGTCTCCGATCCGACTAACATGACAAGAGTAGCACATCTTGATGGTAATATAAGATATCGTGGTGTTGACGTAGAGGGAAGTTATGTTTATGTTACAGGTTATAGTTTTGACACTAAAATTATGAGAATTTATGATATAAGCGATCCAGAAAATCCAATAGCCTCAGGTTTCTATAATCTGGCAAATTCTGGATACGATGTTTTTGTTTCAGGCGATTATGCCTTTGTTGCTGCAACAACAGTCGGTCTTTATTCCTTGAAAATTGCTGATTCAGGTCTTCATTATGGAGAATTATATGATTTCTACGCTGTCGCACAATCTTCAACCATATATTATGCCACTACTGGGGAAATAATTGAAAAAGTCACACTATCTGTTTCAGATTATTATGAACTAGACACATCAATAAACTATTTTGTTTCCGCTGATGGTGGGAATAGCTGGGAATCCATAATACCTGGAGTTGAACATATTTTTACAAATAGTGGAATGTATCTTAGATGGCGAGCAGAATTAAGCACAATAGACGAAGGAACTACACCAGTTGTATACAATTTAGCTTTTGATTATGTAACAATCGATGTTGAGATGGAACTTCTATATCCAACACATGACTCATATATTGAAGAAAATACACCTAATTTTGATTGGGAAGACATGCCTGGGGTATATGGATATTTGCTACAATTGGACATATCCCCCTCGTTTACTACCCTAATTCTTAATGAATCTCTTTTCTTCCACGAAACTAATTACACTATAAGCACTCCTTTGGATGAAGATATTACATATTATTGGAGAGTAGCTTTTTACATCGGCCATTCAACATTAGGAAGATTTTCAGATGTATTTAACTTCACAGTTGGTGAAGAACCAGTTGTTGCAGAATTTGGAACGTTGAACATAGCAATCTTCATTTTTTCATTTATTGGAGTATCTAGCGCTATGATTTTCAGAAAAAGAAAGAAAGCTTAAAGGCTTTTTTTTCTCTTTTTCAGCAATCTAACTGCAACCTTTTTTACATCCTTTATATTTCATTTTAATCATTATTGTTTGAAGATAGTGTTAAATTAGTCTGAAAGTGTTCAATTCGTCAACAAGTATCCTTTTGCTACTTTCCATTGTCTTGAATGTTACTCTACTGAACCTATCTTTGATTAACATCGTTGCGAACTTACTTGTTCCTTTTGCGGAGTTTATATAGAATCTTAGAATTAATTTTAGTGTGTCAATAGAGCTACGTAATGTAACTAAAATCTTTAATAAAAGAGGACAAGGAATTACAGCTTTAAATGACATAACTTTAGATATCGATAAGGGAGAACTTGTAGGTATATTAGGTCCTAATGGAGCAGGAAAAACCACTTTAACTAAAATACTTTCTACAATTTTATTACCAACATCTGGAGAAGTCTATTTAGATAATATTCCACTTAAAAATGATCGAAAAATAAGGAAAATCATAGGAACTGTTTTTGGAGAGAGCAGCGGGAGAAGTCTGTATTATCGCTTATCTGTTAATGACAATCTAAAATTTTATGCTACTTTAGCAGGTGTTTCAAAAAAAGAAACTAAAGCTAGGATTACTTCATTACTAAAATATTTTGACTTATATTCTAAAAAAGATACTCTTGTCATGAAACTTTCAGCAGGAATGAAGACTAAAGTAGCTTTGATAAGATCATTACTACCTAATCCAAAAATACTCTTACTAGATGAGTTTTCTTCTGGGTTGGATGCTGTAAGTTCTGTAAAAGCCCACGAGCTGTTAATAGAACTTAATAATGAATTTGGGACTACTATATTGTTAACAAGTCACAATTTCACGGAACATGAAGAGCTAGCGAATCGGTTGTTACTAATCGATAAAGGATGTTTAGTTAAAGATTGTTCTCCTGAAAGATTTAAACAAATTACTGCTAAAAAACATATTTTTGTTAGTTTCTCTGTGTCAGATTTTCATTTGCCCAGTTTCAAGTATGCTATTAGAGAGTCAGTTGGGGCGGAATTATCTTTAATAGAAAAAAGAGATAATTTACGTGGAGCTTTTGAAGCTAGAATTGAGCCAAAAGAGTTCTCACTAAATGAATCAATAGCCAGATTAACGATTTTAATAGTACAAATGAAGGGACAGATCTATTCTATAGCTCCTCATTCTCCTAGTTTGAAGGAATCTTTTCTTGCTTTTCTATCTATGGAAAATGAACGAAAACAGGTCGAAGAAGTCTTTCCTACACCATATCTTGGAGATGACTATAATAACTAATTCGACTTCAAAAATCTTTGAATCCTTTCAAAATAGGACCTCACACAGTAATTCTTTTACTAGAATTGCGGTGATATTTTCAATGAAAATCAAAAGTGCACTAAGTTACAAAAGTAGCTTATTTATGGTTATAGCTTTGAATCTTGTGACTATATTGATGTACTTCTTTTTCAGTCGGTTGAATCCTGATATGACAATTTTTGGAATGTCCGCTACATATTTTGAATTTGCTTTTGTAGGTTTAGCTCTTCAAATGGTCGTAGGAACTAGTCTAAGTACTGTTAATGGAAATATTTACAACGAAATTTTATCTGGAACATGGCCATCTATTCTTATTCATTTTAATATTGTTGAGTACGCATTAGGCACCTCTCTTGCAGGTGTCGCTCTTTCTTCAATTTCTATTTTTGTAGCTTTATCCATCGGAACCCTATTTTTAGGATTAGAATTCCATTTCGTTTTTAGAGAACTAATCTTGATTATTCTATTGTTAATTCTTATTCTGTTATCACATATTGTTATATCTATGTTATTTAGTGCATACTGTATTTGGTACAAGAAAAATAGCGGTTTAGTTGCTCTGATTTATAGATTGAGTAAGACATTTTCTGGGATAGTTTTTCCTATAGTCTTGTTAACAGGTTTTACAGGTATTTTATCAAGGACTCTACCTTTAACATACGGTTTACAATCAATTCATGAGATATTATATGCTTCTGACGCTAATTTCAACCTCATTTTGTACAATTTTCTAATACTTTTAGGTTTCATAATTATCATCGGTGGTTTAAGCTGTTTCTTAGTCTCAAAGAGTATTAAACGTTCCAAAATAACAGGGAGTGTAGGGTGGTATTAATGGTAAACAATCCGGGTTTGGATGATGTCACTCAATCTTTTGTAAATAGAGAAACAACCAATCTTAACTTCCTAAAAGGGGTTGGTGCTACATTTAAAAGAAATATTAAAATAATTATGCAATACAAAATCATACTCCTGATTGGATTCTTTAACACTTTTATCTATATTTCATTAGCTGTTTTTATTGCAAAACTTGTCCCAGGAGAAGAAATAGCTGCAGATGGGTATATAGTATCTAGCTTCTCGTTCATTATAGCAGGAGCACTTGTTATGGATTTAACAACAAAAATTTTGATGAAATCACTGAATAGTTTTGTAAGCGAACAAAAACAAGGAACATTTGAAACTTTAACAACGTTACCTTTTGGTCTGAAAAAATATTGCTTGTCTGAAATATTCTTTGAAATGGTTTACGCTATAGTTTTATTTATTGTATATAACATACCCATATTTTTCATTTTCAATGTGTTTTACGATGTTACAATTAATATCTTCTCAATTCTTACACTTCTATTGCTAGTTTTTGCTCTACTATTACTATTTTTTTCTCTTTCTCTTCTAGCTGCAAACTTTACAATATTAATTAAGAGAGGTAAAGAGGTTGCAATGGTGATTATAGGTATTTTGCAGTTGTTGAGTGGAAGTATATTTCCTCTTTACTTGTTCCCTCAATGGCTCAAGATTGTAGCGTATACTTCTCCATTTACCCATGCTGTGAGAGCTATTAGATTCTGCCTCTTTGGAGGAGGAAATATTACTGATTCAATAGTCTGGATTTCAATAATTATTTTAATAGTTTCAGCTGTTTTTTTGTACTTTTTATTCAATTGGACCCATAAAAAGATTTACAGAAGAATTCAGCTCAAGGGTACGGTACATGAATATTAGGCAGGAATCATATCAATTTCTTTTATCTAGTATTTCTAGAAACTTAGTAACCTCATTTGAAATATCTTTCTTTTGAGTAATTGCTCTACCAATTACAATTATGTCTGCACCTTTATTTAGAGCTTTTTTACTTGTTTCTAACGATAACCCTCCAGCAATTGCTATCAATGCTTCAGGATATGATTTCTTCACTTCTGTTATTAACTCCCAAGGATGTTCTTTATTCCCTTCTTGATCTATTCCTCTATGGAACAGTATGATTTGTGGGATTTCCTCTAACGATTTTAACAATGTCAAAGGTTCAGATACATTCATTAGGTCTAAAACTATATCAACGTCTCTTTTTTCTGCTTCTTGGAGGGAACTTGTAATCGTTTCAATTGGAGCTAACCCACTAATGGCTATTGCATTCGCCCCTGCTTCTGCTCCAATTTGAACCTCCAACCAACCAACATCTAAAGTTTTCATGTCGGCAATTACATAGCATTTGTTATGGGGCTTTTTTATTTCTTTGATAATTTTTGCTCCAAATTTTTTGATTAGAGGAGTTCCTGCTTCTATAAGAATCTTTTCTGAAAATGGAATATTATTGATAATTTCTATGAAACTATCATATGAGACCAAATCTAGTGCTATTTGTAAGTATGGAGGTTTTAAGAGCTTCATTTCAGTTATCCATTAGAGGTGTTTTTTCATGTTCATTTAGTGTTTTTGGTGATGCAATATCTTTAACGAAATTAATTATATAGTCTTGATTTTGTTTTTCTCCATGCACTAAGAAAATATTCTCTGCTTTAGATTCTTGCATATATCGTTTTAATCCATCAACAGAGCTATGTCCAGAATAAGGGAATTTCATGATTTGTGCTTTTAAATCGATTGTTTTCGGATGATAACGATCGCTAAAGATTTTGATTTTCTTTTCACCATCAACAATTTCTCTTCCTGTTGTTCCTTTTACTTGATAACCTGTAAATCCTATGATGTTCTCTTTTTTCCATCCACAATAGTCTAGATATGAGTGAATAGGACCACCCATCACCATTCCACTAGTTGTAACTATTATTAACCCTTCTTTGCTAGTGGCAATGTACTTTCTTGCTCTATTTCTCCTATCTGATATTGAAGAAACAGGAATGAAATTTTCTTTCTTAAAGGGTGAAACTAACCCTCGTTCTTTTAAATTATCTAGAAAGCGTTTTGAAACCCACTTTTCCGATAAATAAGCCTCTGTGATCATGTTCATAGCGTTAATCATTCCATCAATATATACAGGAACATTATCTAAGTCTGGATCAAGAGCAAGGGTGATAAGTGTTTCTTGAGATCTACCCACTGCGAATGATGGTAAAAGCAGTTTATGTCCTTCTTCGACTGTTTGTTTTGCTATCATTCTAAAACCGACATCGATTTTGTATCTCTCTGGAACATATCTGTCACCATTAGTTGATTCTATTATTAATATGTCAATATCTTCTTCAGGTAGATCATATCCATCAAACATTGGAGTTACTCTATCGTTTATATCTCCAGTATATAGAATAAGGGTCCCCTCCCAATCTAGTAAAACTTGCGTGGCTCCCAAAACATGACCTGCATTCAGGAACTCTGCTGTAATTCCATCAGCTATCTTAATTTTCTTTTTATATTCAAAAGTTTTTATTTTCGTATAAGTTTGATGCAGATCATCTTCTCTCCAGTGTCTTTCTCCTTCGATTTTGAGATGATCTATCCATAATCTGTAAACTATATCCTTGGTTGGTTGAGTCATTAAATAATTACCCTCAAAACCAAAATCAACCATTTTTGGCGCATACCCAGTATGATCTATATGAGCATGACTAAGAATAACAGCATCTAAATTTTGAGCTATTTCTTCCAAACCTTTTGGAGCTTCAGAGAGTTGATTGGGAATCAGTTGAATCCCACAGTCTAACATTACATTGTGGTCTTTATCACCTATAACAAAGGAACTTCGTCCTACAAAATCTGTTGCCCCGTATGCTGTAATATGTAAATTGTTCAATTTTTATACACTTTCCTAATAAAATAAAATACAATACTTAATTTGTCATTCTACTTCTTATTTTTATTTTTTTTATTTTTAGTCTTTAAGATATTTTTGTTTCACAACTTATAACTTTGAATTTGAGTAAACAAGATTAACATTAAGTCTAAATCATTTGAATACTCTTTTATATGAAATCAATGCATTTCTCTATGGTTATAATGGTTCAAGACAAAAAGAAAAAGGAAAAAAAAGACAAAAGCGAAGAAACACTAACACGTTCAGCTTTATCACAAGCTTACTCCTCTTTTGAACAAGATATTGTTGAAACTCAAAAGAAAGATAAAGAAAAGAAAAAAGATATTCTTCAGAAAGGGATAGAGGAAATTGAGAAAAAATCGAAAGTAGAACTTCTATCTTCCAAAAACCTTGTTAGAAAGCTATTAGAGATAAGACAAAAAGCTGAAATGTCTTCAACCATTGGAACAGCAGGAAAAATCAAGGCTCCTGTAATTTTCGGAAAAGATGAATACAGACAAAAACTTGCTAGAGAGATTTTAACTATAGGGACTGAAGAATTAAAAGCGATGGGTTATGCAATTACAGTTGCTAATTTTGTTGAATATTTTAAAAGAACCAGACCAAATTGGAAGATTAAAACAGGTGAGATTCTACAAACAATTAAAGAATTAGAAAAAGAGAAATTAATACCTCCAAAAGTGGATTTAGGCGAAGATGAAGTGTTAATAAGATTCAAACCAATTGAACTTTCTAATGACTTGGAAGAGATTTTACAACTTGCGACAGGTCTTCCAGGTTTGAAAGCGGAGCAAGTGTCATCACATTTAGGTTGGCCTTTTGAAAGGTCACAGTCCACATTAACAATGATGTCTGAGATGGGTTTAGCGGTACTTGATGACGAAACAAGTGTATATTATTTCCCAGGAATATTCAAGATTCAAGAATAAAACTGACTCTTCCCTCTTTTGTTTAAAGGCTTAATTTGACAATTATTAAAGTCATTCAATAAACAAAAAGATAACATTGTTATTTGTGAAGAGAACTTTTAAGGCTTTTATATCAAAAACTGTCGAAGAATTTATAAACCTTAAAATTTTAAATTAATACGCCCATCTTGCATATCTTCATGATTTTCGTAGCAAGATGGGCCTCCCTCCCTCTCAAATCAGAGAGCGATTTTCCTATGCCAGAATTCCTTATCGGCTTTCTCTTTATCCTCATCCATTTCAGATAGTATCTTAGCAGCATAATTTGCTGCCATAATGGCTTTTTTCTCTCCTACAGTTCCAAACTCGTTTGTAACTCTATTAGCATAAACTGCACAAATGGCTCCAGTTCTAAGACCGAAAATTTGTCCTAAAGTGAATATGTGGGAAGCTTCCATCTCAAAATTCAAAACTCTAGCTTTCTGCAAATCTGGAAGTATATTGTCAGTTCTAGAAGTTTTATAATCACTGTAACCTGGTCGTCCTTGACCAAGATAGAAACTAGAAGTTGAAGCTGTTAAACCTACATGATATCTGTACCCATGGATTTCACAAGCTTCAATGAGTGCAAGTATTATTTCATGGTGAGCTATAGCTGGAAAACTATTAGGAACATAATGAATGCTAGAACCTTCCAGTTTCACTGCCCCAGTGCTAATTATTAAATCTCCCAATTCAATCCCTGGCTGAATAGCTCCAGTTGAACCCACCCTGATAAATGTATTACAACCGATATTAGCTAATTCAGTTAAAGCTATTTCACATGCAGGAGTTCCAACTCCAGTAGAAGTAACACTGATAGGAATACCCTCAAATTTCCCCGTGTAAGAATGATATTGACGGTGTTTTGCCACTTCTTTATATTCATCCCAAGTTTCCGCAATTTTTTTTGATCTTTCTGGATCTCCAGGTAATAAAACTGTGCCTAGAATGTCTCCAGGTTTTGCATTTATGTGATATTGTTTTCCCTTCTCTAAAACTGGTTTATCAGCTACTATCTTTTTTTTATCCTCATCCATAATCTAAAATTCTGTATACAATTAAAAAAATATCTCACAAAGAGATTTTTATTACCAAAAACTTGGTAACATAACCCATAAAAATATAAAGATTCTTTAGAAAAAGCTCTCATGACACATACACTAGAGACTACAGATACTTCACCTTTTGGTCCAGTCTTTGTTTCTCTAGCTAATGCAGCTCGAGCCTTTGATGCTCCTGCAAGATATCCAGTTCTCTTTGTGGCACCTGATTTAGCGAGTGAGGGAATAGCAAAAACAATGGCTTTTCCACGAATGTCTTCATTTGTAGCATTAGTAGAACATCTCTTTGGAATCTTGATTTTATTACCACTATTAGGCTTCACTAGAGGTTTTGGCAAGTTAAAGCAATCAATGAAGAGTTTCGATAGAAGAGATTGGTTTGCTGTTATTTTCGTTTCTTTTGGAGGATCAGCGTTAGGTTTATTTTTCTTTCTTATTTCGTTTTCTTTAGGAAATCCAACTATAGCTATTCTTCTCCAGAAATCACAACCATTAATTACACTCATCTTTGCTTTTTTTATTCTAAAGGAACGTCCTTCCAAATTTTTCTATTTTGCATTAGCTATAGCGCTTGTTGGAATTGGTTTAATGACCACTCCAACGATAATTACGAGTATTGAAGGTTCAGGTACTGAAAGATATGAAGGGTTGATAGCTATTTTTTGCTCACTAGTTGCAGCAACGTTGTGGGGAGGATCAACAGTTTTTGGAAGAATATTAACTAAAAAGGTTGATTTTTGGGATTTAACTCTTATCAGATATATTGGAGGATTTTTATTTTTAATTTTCCTTAATGCAGCACTCTTAACTTATGATAAAGAGTACTTCAGTATGCTTGGATCTAAAGTTAATGTTTTTGGACCTTGGAACTGGCAATGGCCAGTTGTTATTTGCATTCTCTTTTTCGCATTATTTACAGGAGGGGTTCTCCCACTATCTTTGTACTATTTTGGTTTAAAAAGAACTAAAGCCTCCATTGCAGGTTTAGCTGAACTAGCATTTCCGTTATTGGCAATATTTGTTAATTATTATTTCCTTGGATTCGGACTAGAAACACTAGAATGGGTTGGTGCAATAGTTTTGTTTGTACCAATTGTGGCTATGTCTTACATTAATGCTTTAGAAAAAGAAAAGAAAAATCCTAAACTCACTCAAGGTCAAAATTCCGAGAGTATTCAAAATAATCTAGAATGACCATTCCGCTTTTTCTCATTTTTTATTTTTTTTTTAGTTCAGAATTTAGAGCTTTTTTTGCAGAGTCGTAATTGATAGTTTTTTCACTTATCATTATTTCAGCTATTTTTTCTATTTCTTCACCAGTAGCTCCAGCGCTCACAGCTACATTTCTCGCGTGTAACAACATATGTCCTTCTTGAATACCCTCTGAGACAAGAGCTCGTAATGCTGCAACATTTTGAGCCAATCCTACTGCTCCAGCTACTTTAGCTAATTCTTCAGCTGTAGAAACATTTAGAATCTTAAGAGATAGTTTATATGATGGATGAACATTAATAGCCCCTCCAAGAATGCCAACAGACATAGGAATTTCTAAAACTCCTCTTAGATTTCCTTCTTGTGTTTTCTCGTATCTTGTTAAAGAGCGGTAACTACCATCTCTTACTGCATATGCGTGTGCTCCAGCTTCTATAGCTCTTGTATCATTTCCTGTAGCAAGCATTACTGACGTTATACCATTCATTATCCCTTTGTTATGGGTTACAGCTCGGTAAATATCATTATCAGCTAAATCATAAGCTAATAAGATATTGTCTACAACTTTTTCTCCTCCCAATCCTTCTTTATCAAAAACAGCTTCTACGCTAACTTTTCGTTTAATAGCATAATTGGAGATAATTTTTAATAAAACATTTCCATTAGAAATTTCGTTTACTTTTGGGCTAATAGCCTCTAACATAGTGTTAATAGCATTAGCACCCATAGCATCTAGAGTATCAACTATCAAATGCAGAAGATGGTAATTTTGTAACTTCCCTTTTACAGAGCGAACTTCTATATCTTTAGCACCTCCTCCAAGTTTAACCAAAATCTCATTAGTTGAATTTGCTATTTCCAACAGTTCATCTTTATGATTTAACAGCTTCTCTTTTATCAGAGTAAAATCTTCATTGCTTAAAATCTGTAATTGGCCTATTACATTTGATCCTGAATATTCTGCTCTGAACCCCCCTTTTGTACGAGCGATTTTTGCTGCATTACTAGCAGCAGCAATAACTGAAGATTCCTCAGTAACCATCGGGATAAGATAATCTTTTTTATTTACTGTGAAATTTGTTGCAATTCCTATTGGGAGAGGAATTTGCCCAATAACATTTTCTATCATGATGTTTAGTGTTTTTTCAGAAATCTTTTTTCCTTCCAGAGTCTTAATATCATCTTCAGATAAGTTAAGAAGGTCTTTAATAATGATTTGTCTTTCTTCTATAGTTTTATCATAAAAACCTGGAATTCTAGACTTTAAATCCATATAAGCGCTTAATACTAGAAATTAAAAAGGTTTTTCGTTTAAGATTTAGAAGAATGTTATGGTTAAAACATTCCCACATATAAAAATCTCATAATTCTTCTAAGACCTGAATCTTTTGATCTTTGAATTGTCTCATAATATTAGTAACATATCCTGCAATCTGATTACGAACTTTTTTTGTCATAGGAGAGCAAACTTCTTCGACAACCATCTTATTATTCTGGAAATCAGTATTTAATTGGTCATGGAAGTCTCTTACTATCTGTTTTGAAAGACGTTTTACTTGGCTCGTTCGGATATTACCCATTGTTATCATTCTCTTTTTTAGCTTGTTATTTTAAATCTTATGTTAATCGATTGAAATTTTGCTAAACAAGAGTAGATATTAGTAGTAAAACTGTTCATCTGAATGTACCTCGATTCCGCTTGATGTGATAGAAAATGGTCGTTCTATCATTTCGTGCTTTATTCCTCTCATTTTTCTTATATTTAAACTTCTTATTCCCACTGAGTTTCTAAATTCATAATTCAAAACAATAACACCTTGACTCATGAATTCTTCTACACCGAATCTTGAAACTTCTCCTCTTGACATTTCACTTGTTAATATGGTTGTACATTCTAGTGAAGACATGACTGCACTTAACTTGAGAATTTGCCTTCTTATTTGTTGTTCATTTGCCATTGATAATGCTAATGCTGTTATCGAATCTATTACCACTCTTTCAGCAGCTGTTTTATCAATTACTTCCACCAGTTGTGTTATAACCTCATCAACATCTACTAGAGTTTGATATTTTTCTCCTGAGCTAACACCTGCCCTAGGGCTAAATCCATCAACAATAACTAACAGATTATCATCTTCTAATTCTTTTAGATTCCATCCATAGTTTAGACATTCCTCCCTAACATGAGCTGGGAGCTCATCAAAAGAGACAAAGATTCCACTTTCTCCTCCAGTTAGAATTCCATGATATAAGAATTGAATTCCAAATGTAGATTTCCCAGCTCCTGCAGGTCCAGCGACCAATATTGTTCTCCCTTTGGGGAAACCTCCTCCTAATATTCGATCCAATCCTAGTATTCCCGTTTCTACAAGTTCCATAATTGGTTATTAGCAATACCAATAAAAAGAATTTCGGAGATAACGTATATTACTCCAATATTGAAGCATCCCACCCACTTGTTGATCTGACAATCACTAGGGGAGAGGATTCACGGTTTATAGTCAGAATAAACTCTATACCATATTTGTTTCTGAAATATTTGGTAGCTTTTGTTATCTTGAATTTACCTTCTACGAGATAGATAATCGTACCTAAAGAAGCTTTATCTTCTAAAACATTAGATTCGTCTATAATTCCTATACGAGCCATCATATCCCAATTCATAACTCTGATTAAAGGTACTGTTTTACTCTTAATTTTAGCTTTCCTGACACCAATACAATAATTAGATGCTTTGATTGCTTTAGGGATTTTATCTATGCTCACAAAATCTGTGGTTTCATATTTTTGAAGATCACTTTCTTTACTGGTTATAACTAGGTTGTATCGATAGCTTGCTTTAATATTTGGGTACCTCTTTGTCAACTTTGCATAGAGTTCTTCTATGGTGAGTTTCACGCTTTCTAATCCTGAAAAATATAACCAACTTAGATATTCTATACTAGCTATACACAACCCTTTGTTATCACTATTTAATGATAGATAGAAAGTTTGTTCAAACATTAGATTTGCTTTCTTCAGCTGCTTTAATTGCATGAATTTAAAACCCAGTTGGTTAATGAACTCAATACTATCAAAATCCCCTACATCTGAAGTATCTTCTACTCCTTCTTTACCTAATACTACAGAAAGTAAAATCAATGCTCTGATAATATTCGAAACATCACATCGTTGATATAGCTGACATTCTTCCTCAAAAGCTACAGTAAAATAAGAAGTTAAGCGGTTAATTTGGTTTGACAACAATAAAATTATCATTCTTAAGAAGTGAACATCTATTCCATATTCTTTTACAGCTTTGGTATTCTGGAAAAGTATCATCATCAACTTGTCCATATATACACGAGCAAGTTCCACTTTTTGGTTCTCTATTAAGCATATGCAAGCAAGATACTGTAGTCTCCCCAGAAGAACTAATGCATCATTATAAATCGGATGATCTTCTATTATATTAACAGCTAACTTCCAATCTACAATGAAGTCAGTTATTTCTCGTACTCTGCTTAGAATTTCTTCTTCTAAATCTGCGTATTTCTCTTCTTGAAAATCTTGTTCTAAAGTTGTGAAATCGCTTCTTATTTCAACTAAAAGCTCCTGTAATTGTAATGCTTCAAGTGAAAATATGTCCTTTTGTTTCAAGTCGCTTACAATTGTTTGAGACATCTTTTGCTCATATTCTGCACGAATAACACTAATAGCTGAATCCATTATTTTTCTTATTCTTTTGACAGGATCATATCTGTTAGTGCTAGCAACAGAGTAACGTATCTCTTCAGCAAACAATTTTGATTCTAACTCATGTAAGAAAGAATTTAAAGAAGAATCCTGATTTGTTTTTGCAACTAATTTAGCAAATGCGCTGTTAGTTAAAGTCTTCAAACCTATAAGTTCAGCTGTTTCCAACAATTTAAGGTCGCTCGAAACTACCGTAGCTTGAATCTTATCAGCTAGACTTATAACTGTTAAATCAGGTTTTTGAGGAAGATTTGTCGTAATCCTATGGATTTTCGTGAGAAACAGTTGAAAATCATCATTTTGTATGTGTCTAATTTTCACATGGGGTTTTATTTCTCTTTGCAAGTAATATCGCATCTCGTTTTTAACATCATTTGTTATTAATATCTGAATATTCAATTGCTTAAGGGCTTGAGCAAATTTTTTAAAAGTATCAGGGCGAGATTGAAAACCTGTGATAAATAAGTTTGTATCCACAACGTAATTTCCCATTATTTCTAAAAATAGGGTGAGGATTTAATATGTTTTGGTAACTTTTTCTTTCTTTGAAAGAGAGTTAGAGAATAATTTTTTCATACATATCCTTTAATCCGTCGTGTAGCGATATTTTTGGAGAAAAATCCAATTCTTTTTCAGCTTTTTCAATTGTACAATAACTTTCCTTAATCTCTCCTTTAATTGCTGGTTGGAATGTGATATCTAAATCTTTGTTACTGATTTGGAGAATCATATTAGCAAGATCAACAATTGAAGTAGCTTTCCCTGATCCGATATTGAAGGTCTTACTTGAGGTTTTCTTAATAAGAGCCAATTCTAGTGCTTCAGCTACATCTTTAATATGGATGAAATCTCTAGTTTGTTCTCCATCACCAAATATAGTTAGATTACTATCACGTTTTACAGCTGTAAGAAATTTGAATATTACCCCTACATAAGGGTCGCTTTCGTTTTGCAATGGACTGTAAAAATTAAATGGAATCAAACTAACGGTGTTTAAACCATAAAGATCATTATACATTTTTACATAATTTTCTCCAACAAGTTTACTTAATCCATAGGGTGAGATAGGGTTTCTGGGATGGTTTTCATCTACTGGCAAATATTGAGGGTTACCGAAAGTGCCTGCGGAACTTATGTAAATGAATTTTTTAACGTTTTTTTTCCTAGCATACTCAAGCAAATTTAACGTTCCGCATATGTTAGAATAAGCATCATAAATTGGTTTTTCGATTGATTTTTTTATACTGATTTGAGCTGCAAGATGAATTATGAAATCGATTTTAGGTAATTTCTCAAAAATTTCTTCATCTGGTAATCTTTTCTTAATGAATTGTACATCTTCTGGTGGCTCAACTTTAGCATTGGATAAATCATCGACTATACATATATTGTACTGATGTTTCAACTTAAGATATGTGAAATAACCTAGTTGTCCTAATCCTCCAGTAAGAAGTATTGTTCCTAGCTTCTCTTCCATAAATATCAAAATGGTAAAACTTTTTAAAAGCCTACTGTTCCGGTAGATTGAAGTTTATTCAATAAATCATTCTTTAACAATAGCAATGGAGAGCTCAATGTGACTAAAAAAGTACGAATAGCTATAGCTGGGTTAGGTAACTGTGCTTCAGCTTTAGTTCAAGGCTTAGAATACTATAAAAATGCAGATGCACGTGACTATGTTCCTGGTATCATGCATGTAAAATTCGGTGAGTATCATATTTCAGATATTGAAGTTGTTGCAGCTTTTGAGGTTAGTACTAAAAAGATAGGTAAAGACATCTCAGAAGCAATATGGGCTAAACCCAATTGCTGTGCGAAATTTTCAGATGTCCCCAATAAGGATGTCACTGTTCAACCAGGACATATTGATGATGGGGTTGCACCCCATATGAAAGAGTCTTTCCACTGTTATGATCCTAAGGAAATAACCTCGGTAAATATCGCAGACGCGTTAAAGGAATCACAAGCTGACGTATTAATCAATTTTTTACCTGTTGGTAGTGAAATAGCTACCCAAAAGTACGCTCAAGCAGCTTTGGATTCAAATGTAGCTTTCGCAAATGGTATTCCAGCATTTATCGCTTCTAACACAGAGTGGGCACAGAAATTTACTGATAAGAAAATACCATTAGCTGGTGATGATATTAAATCACAATTAGGAGCGACCATTTTACATCGAATGCTAGTTAGTCTAGCTCATGATCGAGGAATTAAAATGGATGAAACATTTCAGTTAAACATTGGAGGGAACACTGATTTTGAGAATATGAAGAAGGAATACCGATTAACTACTAAAAGGATATCAAAAACAGAAGCTGTAACAAGCATGATTCCTTATGAAGTTCCTACAAGAATAGGTCCAAGTGACTATGTTCCATTTCTAAACGATGAAAAAATCTGTTATATATGGTTGAAGGGTAAAAATTTCGGAGAACAACCTCTAAAAATACAACTGAAATTATCAGTTCAAGACTCACCAAATAGCGCGGGAGTTATGATAGATGTTATAAGGTCTTTGAAGATTGCAAAAGACAGAGGTATAGGAGGACCTTTAGTCGGTGTTTCCAGTTATTTCTTCAAACATCCTCCTAAACAAATACCAGATTCAGAGGCATTCCAACTGGTAGAGAAATTCATTAGAGGAGATATCACAAACTGAGGATGAGAAAATGATTGAAAGAGAAATAAGAATCGCTTTGGCTGGAATAGGAAACATAGCTTCAGGTGTTTTACAAGGCATAGAATACATAAAAGCTTATGAAAATAAAAAAGATTTTTTACTTCATCCTACTATCTTGGGATATGAAGTAAAGGATATTGTAATCGTTGCTGCTTTTGATGTCGATACTTCTAAAATAGGTAAAGATATCACTGAAGCAATTTTTGCTCCCATTAATAGTACTCCAAAGTTTGTAGAAATAGACAATTATGGCGTTTCTGTTTGTAAAGGTCCAGTTCTAGATGGTTTATCTGACACGCTTAGAGAAGTAATTCAAATAGCAGAGGGAGATCATGTGGATTTGGCTAAGAAATTAAAAGAAGCAGAAGCAGAAATTCTAATCTGTGCTTTACCCTCAGGCGCAGAACTTGCAGTTAAAGCATATGCTCAAGCAGCTCTTGATGCAGAAGTAGCTTTTATAAACTGTACTCCAACTTTGATAGCTAGTAATCCTCAATGGGCTCAGAAATTCAAAAAAGCTAATTTGTGTCTCATTGGAGACGATTTACAATCTTTAGCTGGAGGTACAGTGCTACACAAAGGGTTTTTAGAAGTACTTAAAGAACAAGGTGTAACTATCAAAGATACGTATCAGCTTGATGTTGCTGGTGGTCTTGAAACTCTTAACACTCTTGACGATGATCGAAAGCAATACAAAAGAAAAGTAAAAGAAAGAACAATTCAAGATGCTACCCAAAATAAAATAAACATTGCTAGCGGAACCTCAGATTATTTAGAGTTTCTTGGAAACAGGAGAATAGGTCACTTTTGGATATTAGGTGAAGGATTTATGGGGATGCCTGTGAAAATTGATATGAGATTGGAAACATTAGATGGTCCCAATGGAGCTGCTACTCTAATAGATGTTATAAGAGCAACTAAATTAGCAATAAATAGGGCTCATGGAGGACCTATGACTTCAATCAGTTCTTATGGATTTAAAGCTCCTCCCATATCAACCAATAGATATACTGCTAATCAATGGTTTAATGAATATATTGAAGGCGTAAGACCAGAATGATTTCACTTTTCTTCTTTTAAACTTGAAGAAGATTTGTTATTGCTATTAGTTTATCTTTAGATGTTGAGCTAGGAAATTCCTGCAATATTGCTATAGCTTCCTGAATACAATTTTCCATCTTTTTTTGTACTATCCTTAAAGCTGGTGAATTTGTGATTATTTCTTTAATTCGAGTTACATGATATTTCCTTTTATTAACATAATAATCCTCTAAAATCACCTTATCCTCTTCGTTGACGTTCTCCATTGCTTCTAGAACAATATAAGTTTGAATTTTATTACTTAAATCCGTCTCTACACCAGATTTTCCTTGTTCTTCAGTTGTTGATGTGAAAGATAGAAGGTCATCCCTCAACTGAAATGCTCTACCAAACATCTTTCCAAATTTTTTCATGTTTGCTTGGTCTTTTTTAGAAGCTGTTCCAAGAATAACACCAATCACAGAAGTAGCTTCAAATAAACATGAAGTTTTCATATCAATAAGCTGTAGAGCTTCTTTCTTTGTTATCACCCTTCCTTCAATCCTGAGCTTTTGCTCTAAGAACAGTGATGATGAAAGCTTCTTTATTGCATTCACAAGTTCTTCAACTATTTGCATAATTTGAGTCTGAGTTGCTAAACTCAAGGCTAAACTGCTCATAGCATAGGAAACTGATAAAGCAGCAAATGTTGAATGTTTCAAATAAAAGGATTTTTCTTTTCTTCTATAAATGTCTTTATCAAAAAGGTCATCAATTAAAAGAGAAGCGTTATGTAAAATTTCTATAGAGCAGGCTGCAGCGAAATGTTGCTCTTCTCGGGGTTTTGAAGATATCATTTCATATGATAACAAACAGATTAAAGGGCGAATTCTTTTACCACCTTTATAAAGTATAGCATATATAAGATTATTAACTTCATCATCATAAGGAGCATGATTTCTTAAGTTAGTCAAATATGCATTAATTTCTTTTACATCACTCGAGAAATCAAATTTCGTTTCTGTCACTAATACCAAATAATTTCAAACATATTGATAAAAAAAGTTATTGTTTTCTAAAGATTTAGAGTAAGAGATTCTGCCATTATCTTACAAAGATCGAAGATTGTTAAAGCAAATATCGTGGTTACTATAGCAAGGAAAAGTGCTAATAAGAATCCCATATTCACTCCCATCTCAATATTTTTAGCTTTCTTACTTGTTACAGGAGGTTCTAAAAATGCTAATCTCATATATCGTACAATATAAACACTTGAAAGTATTATTGTAATTATCAAGACAAATATAATAACAAACCATTGAAAAGTTAATGATATTTGAAAGTAAAGAAATCTAGCAAAAAGCACTTCAGTTAGTGGAAAGACAAAAAGAAAGAATAGACTGAGTAAAACAAGAGAAAATCTTAAGACTCCTTTTCTTCCCAGACCCTTCAATAAAGAAATCTTATCAGTTTTGTATTGATTAAAAATAACATTAATTGAAGAATATGCTAATGAAAAGAGGATAACGTACCAAATAATATTAAATGATATAGATTGTAGAATTTCCTGTAATTCTAGGTCTTCTTTCGCAGAAAAAATCTCTGAGAAACTCAAAAACATTATTCCTAAATGGATATAGCTAATATAATGAATCAATTTTCTAATACTATCAACGGTCATTGATGCAATTGCTCCCCATAGACAAGAGATACCACCTATTATTATAAAAAACAAAATAAAAAAAGCGGAAGCTTCACTTCTTATTGCAAGTGAATACTTTAAGAGAATAGAGATAGGAAGAATTCTTTGTACAATTAGAAGTAAGTTAGAAAGAGATGTAAATTCATTATCCGTTATACTGAAAAACCAAAAATGAAATGGAGGACAACCAATTAAAATCAAGAGGGATGAGAATATAAAAGCTATACTAAGAAAATTCCAGATCTCTTGACTTCCATATGCAATGTACAATTCAAAGGATTCATTACCGATATACTGAAACGCAATTCCCAAAAACATGAGACATAGAGCTAAACCACCGATTAATGTATAGTTAATGTGAGATTTCTTTTCTTTTAATTCTTTAAAAGAGAATACATATCTCAAAAGAAGATTAACTCCTATGAAAAGGACTAAAAAACCAAAATAAATCAAAATCCACGAAGTGGAAGCTAGTATGAAATATCCTGAGATCTGAACTAGTAAAATTCCAATAAATGCAATGTAACTTTCCTCTGAATTATACTTTGTTTCTACAATTAAAAGAAATATTAAAACAGTTGTTGCAGCATAAAATACCGAATAGATAGCGCAGAAAAATGGTGAAATATCAAACTCATAGAATATCAAATTGGGATTATTAAATGGGTTCAATATATAGAACATTGCAATAAATGAGATTAAATTGAATATAACAGCAATATATCCATAAAGAATTCTCATTCGACTCTTATAAACTGGAAAAACAGTTAAAAATGCTTTTTGAAATAATCCAAAGAGCAATACAATAATAATGCCTAAAACAAGTATCTCAACAGGCAGAAGGTAAAGAATTATTTCTTGAAAGTGACTCATGAAAGACCTCCATACTTATTTAACAACTCTATAAGGATAAATGGAAATATATTCAAAATAATATAAATCAGTGCAATTACTTTGAGAGAAACAAGTTTATTGTTTAGTCTGAGTTTCTCGGATTGAATGATTACATCTGAAATGTTGTGAGATAAGTAATCTTGAATACTTGTGAAAACCAGAGCAATATTTACTATATTAGCAATTAATATTAGTATTGCAAAAAGAAGATAAAAAAGATTGTGACCAGTTATTACGATAGATTCAATGAAAATAGGTAACTGGATAAAAAACGGAACTAGAGGAACTAAAACGAAACTAACAATGGAAATGATAGCTGGAGTTCTTAGTTCAGGATAATATTTGAATAATCCTTTTAAATTCTCATTATCAGTGGTTCCAAACGATGTTTCCAATACATCAACGAAAAGAAAACCTAAACCTCTCGATATTGGCAAGAAGAGAATATAATACAAAGTTGCAATTATTGCGGTTGGTGTACCTGTAAAAAAGCCCAAAAAAATGACAGGACTTTGTATAAAAGTCAGATATATGAAAATTTTCTTCAAACTCCTTTCCTTTAGAGAAAGTAAAAGGAACAGAAATAGTGAAACAAATTGAACTATGAAAATGTACAGTTTAACTTGTTCATGCTCTTTCAGAAGTGGAAGAAAATCAAAACCCCAATAATAAAAGAAATAGTAAAAAGAAGGATATAAGCACCCTACTAACATGAATGTCCCCATATTGTTACCTTTAGATGCGCTATCTTTAACCAGAGCATAAAATGGAAAAGTGGGTAAGAGAATTAACCAACCTGTTACCAACATATAGAGAGATGGTCGAATTTTTATTTCGTCTACATAATTTAAGACTAGTTTGATGTTTTCTTTGGAGAAATTAACTGAAGGACTTATATTTCTTGCTAATGACCAATAATAGATATATGTAATAAATAGTATAAGTAGTGCCCCTTGAGAGAAAATAAAATACCCAGTTGATATTATATTCATTTCCTTCTTTTTATAAGTTATTAAGAAATAGACAGATATAAGCAGAATTTCCAACGAAAATAGGAAAAAGAGTATATTGGCAGATATTAAAGCACCAGTCAGTCCAGCTTCAGCTAAAAATAAACTTACATAAAAGCTCTTGGTTCTTTTTGGATTATATTGTAAAATGAAAGCAATAATAACGATTTGAATTGAGGATATTAAGATTAAATTCATTGCGTTGATAGATATTACAAAACCTGAATTTGTATTTGTAGAGGTAGGAATTACATATGAAATCAATTCTGAATTGAAATAAATAATGAACAAAGACCATAAAAATGTTAAAGTAGCAATTTGTGCTATACAAATGAAGAAAAGTGTGATAAAACTGATGTTTTTTCTTCTATAAAATATGAAGAAAAAAGCCTTTAGATAGGGAAGTAACAGGAAGATTAGAATTGCTATAGTTGCTGCGATCACATTATTCACCTACATATAATATAATAAGAAATATACAAATCATTAATGCTAAAAACGAGAAAATTACTAGAATCTGGTTTTTTATGGTAGTTTTTTCGAATCTTCGTAAAAACACTGAAAATTTTATGAAGAATCGTTTTACCACGGGGAATAGGCTTTTAATCAGAAAAATTTCTATTGTCGTTACTAGATTAGATAAAAACACAGAAATGTACATGTAGAGAAAACCTATGATAAAACCTTCAACAATATTTGTGTTCACCCACAAGAAGAATGGAATTACTGACTTTTCGTAAAACCACTTGAAAAATCTAAACATAAAATCGAAATAGTATACTTTTCTTATAAAATTTATAACGGACAACGATAACTTTGTCATTCTTGAAGTAAGTTGAGTGAATTTTTTCGGTATTATAACATGCATTACTAATATAATCAAAAAAAGTATAACAAGGGAGATAACTGTCGCAAGTATATGTGGTACAACTTCTACCTCAATAGAGTAAAGTGGAAGTAGATTGAATATTGGAAAAATTAATGCAAGAAGAATTAGTAATGTTGATAGAATACTCACTACAACAACATCTAGATGGCCATCTATCCGCTTCAGTGATTTCAACTTAGATCTTGTCTTATGGACATTTGAAGAAAATAATAGTGATAAAAGTAGTAGACCTATTGCAAATAAGCCAGGAGGAAATGCTACTTTTGTTGTTTCCAATGATTGGGAAACAGCTAATATTATACTATTAAAAGGTGCTACACCAATAATAACTATAAAAGCAATAAACCAGTTTGATATCCGTAAAGTCTCTAAAAACTTAATTCTTGTTGTTCTTTCTACTTGTGAAGGTTTTTCATTATTAAGAGAAGAAAAAATAATCATAATGCCAAAAACAATTGGATAAACAAGTAACATGTGAAAAGCTGAGTTTAGGCTACCAATTCCCGCAGCGAAAAAAGTTAGACCTATGTAAACAGATGATTCGAATCTGAGTAATTCTTTTTCCTCCTGAATAAACTGAATAAATAGTGCTGGGATTAAACTAATTACTATAGTATACCAAGTAATAAACGAGGGAATGACCTTAATTATAAAAATTAGAGGAGTGCTTAATACAGCAAATAATGTTAAAGGGAAATAAATTATCAAAAATATGAAATTTGCATGAGATTCACTCGCACACACCTTATTTTTCCATGAATGGAATGGAAAAAGAGAAGTTTTAGCGATAATACCTATGAAAAAAAGAATGGCAATAACGGAATAATAATTAGATGTATATAGATTGGATTCTTCCGCTGATAAATATGCTTGAATAATCTGAAAATCAAATGACATTGTTTTTGAAAGCAACGGTATTGACGATGTAAAAATTTTTGAAAGCAACAGTATTGACGATGTAAAAATGAATATATTACTAAGAATCAATGTGAATAATGTATGTCTAATACTATGATTTGTATCAGATTCATTATTCAAATCTCGAGAACGAGTTACCTCAATTAATAAAGATTCAATCACTAGCAGAGATAAGAGAAGTTGAAAGATGTTTGGAGAGAAAATGAAGAATATTAGAGCTACCAGAAGATAGGGCAATCTAACTTCTAAATATCTTTGCCATAACTGGAATCTATGTTCATAATATATTACGAATATGCTTACAGATACCATAATTACAAAATAAAACAATATCTGCAACAATGAAACATTAAATCCTATTTCAAAGGAAAGGTTACCTATTTTAAACCATTCAAATTTCGATAGGATAAGATCGTTACCCTTGAAATAGCTGATTAAAAAGATTATAAAATAACTAATTGTAAAGACAATGTTTGCTGAAAGAAAAGCTCCAAGAGTAAACTTAGGTTTTTCATTCTTTAAAATGCTAATTTTTGATAATAACCATTTTAACGAAGGGATAAGAAAAAGAATGAGTATTTGGATTCCAAGAAGCGAAGCTAAGTTAAACATCTGTTTCACCCTTTTCCTTTTTTATATTACTAAAGATCAAGTAATCATGAAAATTGAAGTAAAATATCATTAATATAGTAAAGAATCCAAGACCGAAGAACGTTAGAATTTGTGGAGTGATAGAAAAGCTAGATACAAAAAGTATCCCAGAAGTGTAAAGAAGTAAAAAACCAAAAGAGGTTTTTAGTGTGTTTGAAGAATATAATAATGTAAATAAACCTACTATGAAGCTGATGCAAGCTAGTGCAATTAGGTGAATTAGTAGTACCATTGCTCTTCCTTCCTTTTCATTCGTGTTTTTAAAGAAATGTCAATAAAAATTGTTGCACATATAAATAGAAAGAATGCGCTTAGAATAATAAACAAATCAGTAGTATAAAAAGTGGAATATATGATAACATGTTTGATTATTGGTCCCTCTAATGTTAAGATTTCAATGAAATCAGTGACCTCTAACGTTAAGATTTCAATGAAATCAGTGAAATTAATACTAATAATGTATCCGAATATTGTCCCAAAAACAATTAGTAAAACCAACTTTATGATTTTTATAGAATTCGTTTCGCTTGACTCTAGTATATCTAAAGGTCTTTCTTTAAATAATTTAAAAGCAGTTAAAGAAATAAATAAAGCATATGAAAAGATTAACGTCATTAAAAAGAGGAGTGTCTGTCCTAAGGAGAGAAATACGAATGAAAATGAAATAAAAAACATGATAAATGAAATATATTTGTGATTATTTTTCTGTATTAAACCATTTAACATGAAACCTATTCCACAAGCTGCTCCAAGGAAAAAGTACATATCCTTAATTCCTTGTGAAAATAAAATTAAACCTACAAGAAATA
Source organism: Candidatus Heimdallarchaeota archaeon (assembly GCA_019057815.1). GTDB lineage: Archaea > Asgardarchaeota > Heimdallarchaeia > Heimdallarchaeales > Heimdallarchaeaceae > 18H4-34. The sequence goes on along the minus strand of JAHLWR010000003.1, from coordinate 39,515 downwards.
GAAGAAGAAGAAACGATTGTATCAATATTTTAGTTTTTCTTGTAAGCTTAAGGAAATTAGGGATTATGAGTGTGAGTATTATAAGAGAACTGATTATTGTGAGCAATATACTAGCTAAATAAATATCAACGTTAATTATTGACATCAGCACTCATTAGTAGCTTGCTCTTTGCAATATATTAAGTTTTTTTGGGTAGAAAAGTTATTTTGCTGCTTTTCTTTTCTTTCTCCAGATATAGAGAGTCACGAAGGATAGAGATATGATAGTTATAAAACTCAATGTACTATCAAAGAATCCTGTATTTGTATATTCACCGATAAGAATTGTGTCAGTATATAGAGCAACAGTGGTATTGTATTCTGGAAAAGCGGGGACATCGGGATGTAGTGGGTTTCCTGATCCAAATGTTGTAAAATTGCCAATTTCTGCAGTTTTCCCAGTCTCTATTTGGTATTCTAGATTAACACCTACGTTTTTAGTCAAATTAATGAACATGATTGGAATTTTTCTTTTAGGATTTATTTCCATATACACTGGATTTGGGTAGTAAAGAACTTCCCAGTGAAGTGGTGATTCTTCAGGGATTCTTAATTTCCATGTTGTACCCATTATTATAATGAACAAATCTGTATTTTCTTCATATCCCAGATGATCAACATCGTAAGTAATTATACCATATAACCCAATATACATATCCATTTTTGCGTTAGCATCAGTATCTAAACCTATGATTTTAACGAAAATAACAGGTCTTTCATATCCATTAATTGTTTCGTTTAGACCTCCGTCCTCTATTGGATTATACATTGCTCTATAAAAAATGTCACTATCAATACTGATTTCTCCAGTAAAGTCCCATTCTTCTTCTTCTTCTTCAGCTGCATTTACAGGTAAAATACTGCAAAATGATGTGGAAACAACTAAAATTACAGAAAGAAGTGTAATAAGGTATAGGTATTGCTTTTTCATCTTTTTCTTCTCCTGATGTTAGAAAATAGTGTAATTAATATTGCTGCTGTTCCTAGTGCGAAAGAAAAGGAAAGGAAAGGAAATGCTACTCTAAATGAATGAATACGTGGAAGTGACGAACGATATAAATCAGTGGCAATTGTTATATTATAATCAGGCCATTTATAACCGATTTCCTCATCCTCATATAATGGTTCTTCATAGCCGTAAGTATGGAATGTTCCTCGTATAATTGTTCCATCTTTTCTAACTTGCTCCCACAATCCAACTTCGCCTACATTTGTGGTAAGATTTGCTAAATGAATTGTTTGTGTTAAATTTGCAGTCATAGTTTCTTCTGACCCACCAAAAAATTCAGGATGCTTATATAATCTAATTCGAATTATCTCTATAAAAAGAGCAATATCAGGATTGTATTCAGTGTTATTTACATCAAAAGTTGTGATATTAGTCCAAGTAACTCCTTTATCAGCATGAAGTTTGAATTTATATATCGCACCTGCACTTGTAATATCAAAATTTTCAGAGTAGAGAGGAGCATTCCAAATTGGTCGAATGCCATATATTGCTACTAGACGTATTGTTGGTTCTTCTTCTTCAGTATCATTCAATAAGAAAAGATGTAGTTGTATACAATATGGATCGTAACTACTTTCTAATTTTAATCTGTCTGATTGAGTTTTAATTAATCCAGTATACCCCCAATCAATTTCTTCTTCATCTGTGTCTGCGAATGTTGTATTAAATCCTAAAGTTCCCATTAAAAGCATCAAAATTAAAATTAATTCAAGTACTCTGAAATGTTTCATGCTGTTTCCTCAATATCTGTATCTTAAAACTTCCTCTATCTTGACATTTATAAAGATTATTGAACATTGACGATAATCTATCTAAGTCAAACATATACCCACTATCTTTAGAATCACTCACATTGTTATTTCTTATTTATCAACAATTTTATATCGTTAATAAAAATACTTGAACCAAGATGTCTTGGCTTGATAATCGTGAACGGATTCATTCAGCTAAAGAAATCTTTAGAATACTTAAACCGTATCTACTCAAACGACCACTATTTTTACTATTTGTATCAGTTGTTTCATTTGTAGCAGCACTTATAGGTCTTGTTACTCCGCAATTAATCAGATATATAGTCGACGATGCAATCCCTAAAGGAAATCTGTTTTTATTATGGATTCTTGGGTTAAGTGTCCTACTTGTTGCAATTATAGCGGGTTTGTTGCAATTTATTAGTCGTTATTATGCCGCGTTATTAGCCCAAAAAATCACTTTAGAACTTCGAGACGATATCTATGAACTTCTTCAACAGTTGACAATGGAATATTATGATGAGGAAAGTACTGGGCAAATCATGACTAGAGTAACAACTGATCTGAACGCTATTTCTAGTTTCATATCATTTACTCTTCGCCTTCTTCTCAATGGTGTTATCCTATTTGTTGGTAGTTATACAGCAATGATTGTGATGAGCTGGAAATTAGGGTTAATAATGGTAGGATTCTTTCCAGTTTTTATTTGGTTAGTCTTTTGGTTTTCCAACAAAGTAAGACCAATATTTTATCAGTCTAGGACGCAGTTTGGGGTTGTTACGTCTGTTTTGCAGGAAAATGTTACAGGAATACATGTTGTTAGAGGATTTGCTCAAGAAGAAAATGAAATTGAGAAATTTACATCAGAAAACGAAAAATACATGAATTTAAGAATAAAGGCTCAAGTTTATCGATCTATTTATTTTGGAACGATGACTCTCCTTATCGGTTTAGGAACATCACTAGTGTTGTTTCTAGGTGGTTTTGCAGTCGCAGAGAACACAATGAAACTTGGTGTTTTTCTTTCTTTTATTTTTTATTTAATGATTTTACCTATGCCAACTAGACAACTCACTATGGTAATTGGAGTTGTCCAAAGAGCTCTAGCTTCAGGAGATCGTTTAATGGAACTTCTTTCTGCTAAAAGAGAAATCCAAGAAGACCCCGATGCTATTATTCCACCTAAATTACAAGGTAAAATTAACTATGAGAATGTTTGGTTTGAATATGAGAAAAATAATCCAATATTGAGAAATATATGTATTGTTATACCATCAGGACAGAAAATTGTTCTCATGGGAGGTACAGGAAGTGGAAAAAGTTCGTTTGTAAGTCTATTGCAACGATTTTATGATCCTATTCAAGGTGAAATTAAAATTGATGGAATTAATATTAAAAACTACCAATTAAAACCTCTAAGAAAACAAATTGGCTTAGTATTACAAGATACCTTCTTATTCAATGATTCTATGAAAGAAAATATTGCATTTGGAAAACCTAACGCATCAGATGAAGAAATAGAAAAAGCTGCAAGAACAGCTAACATTCATGATTTCATTATTTCATTACCTGAAGGCTATGATTCTCGAGTAGGAGACAGAGGGATAACGCTTTCTGGTGGACAAAAACAACGAATTAGCATTGCTCGAACACTTCTAACAGACCCATCTCTTCTTATTTTTGATGATAGTACTGCTTCTGTTGACGCAGAAACTGAAGCTCTGATACAAGAATCACTTGATATTTTGAGTAAAGGGAGAACAACGATAATAATCAGTCAAAGAATTTCTTCTGTAAAATATGCTGATAGAATACTTGTTTTTGATGAAGGAGAAATAATACAAGATGGAAATCATGATGATTTAATAAATCAAAAAGGTCTTTATCAAGATATTTACGCCACGCTTGCAGAATCTTACGATAACCAGAAAGTTACACTAATAGAAAAAGAAGATATTCATAAGGAGGAATATTAATGGCTTGGCATGCTTTTCGCGCAATGAGACGAGAAGAAGAAGAGAGAGATAGGAAGTATTCTGATTTAGATTTGTTCAAGTTGGTTTTAGGACTTTTCAGATACTATCTACCAGAAGCAATTTCTTTATTACTCATTGTAATCGCAACTTCCATTTTCGCTACCCTTGTTCCAATGCTCCTTCAGAAAATTATCGATTTATTTATCAAACCAAACAATATAGGTTTTAAACCCGAAATAGCTATAATGGCTGGGCTTTTTTTGCTCTTTATAGTACTTAATTTTGTACTTACTCTTACCAGAAGTATCATGTTTGCAAAATTAGGTCAAAGAATAATTTTTCGTATTAGAAATGATGTATTTTCCAAATTACAGTTTCAGAGTCAGGAATACTTTACAGAAACAGAATCTGGTAGAACAATTTCGAAGGTAACTAATGATGTTGACGCTCTTGGGGAGCTTTTAACCAGTGGGATAATTGATATTTTTGCAGATTTATTCAGCCTTGGATGGATTATAGGAATAATGTTCTCTTATGACACCAAAATGACTCTATTCACTTTCACCGTAGTCCCAATCCTTTTTATTGTCGTTATAGTTTTTAAAAACAGAGTTAGAGGAGCATACAGGAGAACTAGAGTGGCAATTGCGAAAGTCACAGCTAATCTTCAAGAAACAATACAAAGTGCAAAAGTTACAAAAACACTTTCCAGAGAAGATGAGAATATTCAGAAATTTCGAGATCTAAACAAAGAAACCTTTTCAGCCAATGTTGAAGCTGCAGGAATATCTTCATTATTTATGCCAATAATTCAGGTTGTTGCAGCAATTGGAACTACAATCATTTTGATTTATGGGGGTTACGCTCTAAAATTTGGTGATATTACTTATGGAGAACTCTTCGCTTTCCTCATGTACTCGAGTATGTTCTTCAATCCAATAATGAATCTTTTCACTTTCTACACTTTGATTCAATCGGGATTCGCGGCGGGAGAAAGGATTTTTGAGATTCTTGACGAAGACGTCAAAATCAAAAATTGTGAGAATCCTATTATATTAGAAAACATCAAGGGACACATTGAATTTAAGTCAGTAGATTTTAATTATAATATTGATGTTCCAATCTTAAATAATATTCAACTTGTAATAGAACCTGGTCAAAGCATTGCTCTTGTTGGTCGTACAGGGGCTGGAAAGACGACTATCACTAAACTTCTCGCTAGGTATTATGATGTCTCAAAGGGTGAACTTCTAGTTGATGGGTATAATATCAAGGAGATAGAACTAACGAATTTGAGAAAAAATATTGCTATAGTGCCACAAGATGTGTTCCTATTCTCTGGAACTATTATCGAGAATCTGAAATTTGGTAATAAGAAAGCTAAAGATGAAAAGGTCTACAGCGTTTGTGAGACTCTTGGTTTGCACAGTTACATTACAAAAATGCCAGAAGGCTACAAAACTGATGTAAGAGAAGGTGGTTCTCGTTTGAGCTTAGGTCAACGACAATTAATTTCTCTTGCTAGAGCTGTAATAGCAGACCCTAGAATTTTAATTTTAGACGAATGCACTTCAAGTATTGATCCAATCACTGAGTCCTTAATACAAAAAGGAATTGATTACATTTTAAAAAATCGAACATCAATCATTATTGCACACAGATTAAGCACAATTAAGAGTGCATCAAAGATTATTGTTATTGACGAAGGAAAAATTGTGGAAGAAGGCACACACGATCAATTACTACAGAAGAAAGGTAAATATTTCAATCTTTACCAAACTCAGATTACAGGTAACATTATTGATTAATCAAAAAAGAGTTAATCTCCCTTACACAATTTTTTTATTGAGTAAAAATAATTCCGGATTAGATTTGTATGGTAAGGGTAGAAGAGCTCATAGAAAATGAGGAAAAACGAGTTTTAGTTCTTGGAAATGAAGCAATAGCTAGAGGAGCCATAGAAGCTGGAGTACAAGTTTTTGCTGCTTATCCAGGAACACCTAGCAGTGAAATAAGTATGGCTTTAATTGCAGCTGCTCCTGAACTAGGGTTTTATGCTGAGTGGAGTACAAACGAGAAAGTTTCCATGGAAGTAGCTTATGCTGCATCAATCAGTGGTGTAAGATCTATGATTGCGTGTAAACATGTAGGGCTAAATGTAGCTGCAGATGTATTCTATTCTGCGCTATATATGGGTTGTAAAGGAGGCTTCGTAACAGTAGTAGGTGATGACCCACACTGCTTTAGTAGTCAGAATGAACAAGATTCAAGATGGTTAGGAGTTTCAGCTAATTTTCCTATATTAGAACCTTCATCACCACAAGAGGCTAAAGAATTTACAAAGATGGCTTTTGAAATAAGTGAAAAATTTGAGATACCAATGTTATTAAGAACAACTACTAGGATATCTCATGCTAGAGCTGATGTTCAATTCAACAAATTCGAGACAACCTATCGAGATGGAGAGCTGGAAAAATCACCGCGATTTAAGTGTTTACCTGGAATTGCAAGAGCTAATCATCCTAAATTACTAGAGAAAAATGAGACAATCAAAGAATGGATTCCTGAGAGTGGGTTAACTAGAATTGAAGGACCAGAGGATAACCAATTTGGTATTATTACATCAGGAATTTCTTACTCATATGTTAAAGATGCTCTACTAATGTTAAATGCAGATATCCCAATACTCAAACTAGGTATAGTTTCACCCCTAGATGAAAAATCAATACTTAAATTTGCAAAATCTAAAGAGAACATTATTTTCATAGAAGAAGTTGACCCTTACCTTGAGGATAGAATTTCAGCATTACTTGTACAAAATGGAATTACTCCAAAAATTCATGGAAAATGCAATGGAATTACAAAAAGATATCATGAATTAAATGCGTACCTTGTTGCAAAGGGGTTAGAAAGTTTGTTTGGTAGCAAAATTGCAGATTTTAAAGATATTGAGGTTGCTGTTACAAAAACAGAAGAATATATTCCTTTTAGACCACCTTTGTTTTGTGCAGGATGTCAACACCGAGCTGCATTCTATGAACTTTCAAAAGTGGTTAAGAAAAATGATGGTATCTTCGCTTCAGATATTGGATGTTATTCATTGGATCCATGGGTATCAGATACTATAGTATGCATGGGAGCATCTATTGGAATGGCAAGCGGATTCTCTCGAGTAATAAAAGATAAACCTATTTTCGCGATAATTGGTGATTCAACCTTTTTCCATACAGGACTTCCTGCTTTAGCTAATGCAGTTTATAACAAAGCAAACTTTAATCTTTTAATACTTGATAATAGAATGACAGCGATGACAGGATTTCAACCAAACCCTACAGAAGATATCCCAATTGAAAATGTTGCTAAAGGTTTAGGGGTTGAATATATAGTTGAATTTGACCCCTATGATTTCGAGAAAGGTAAGAAAACTATTGAGGAAGCTCTGAAACATAAAGGTCCAACCGTAATAATAATGCGAAAAATCTGTGCAAATGAGTGGTGGAGACGAACTAGAAGAAAAGGAGAAAAAATCGAAGTTTACCACACAGATCCTGAAATATGTATTGCTTGTGGAACATGTATTGTGAGATATCAATGTCCTGCAATATCATGGAGTATTGATACCAATTCGAAAGGTAAACAATATACAGTCATCGATTCTTCAACTTGTACTGGATGTTCTGTTTGTTCCCAGATATGTCCAACAGGAGCTATCTCAAAGGTGGAGTGATGAAAATGGAAGAAGAATATAGAATGGTTCTAGTAGGCGTCGGAGGTCAAGGTATATTAACGATATCTGACATTATTGCAATAGCTGCTCAGAAAAAAGGACTCAGAGTTCTCAGTTCAGAAGTACATGGAATGGCTCAAAAAGGAGGTTCAGTTATTACAAACCTCAAAATAGGTAAAGAGCTACATTCTCCAACAATTCCTGTTGGTTGTTCTAAAGCTCTAATTGGTTTAGAAGAAAATGAAACTTTACGGTATATGAAATACCTTGAACCTGGGGGTCTAGTAATTACATCAAAAACAGTTCTTTACCCCGTTACATGGAAAAAAGATAAAAATGCTGCTGTTTTAGCTCATGAAAAAATAGATGAGAATCTATCTAAATTTGATGCTCGTATAATCAGAATAAATGCAGAAAAACTTGCATCAGAAGCTGGGTTAGCTCTTGCACAAAACATTGTACTCTTGGGTGCTTTGTCACAAATCAAAGATTTTCCCTTATCTGTCGAAGAATTAAAAAGTGCACTAAAAACTAGAGTACCTTCAAAATACATTGAGACAAACGTGAAAGCATTTGAATTAGGTATTGAAGCGATGAAGAAAGCTAATTAATTCTTTTTTGTTTCTTCTTATGTTCTGAATAAAAAAGAATGAAATGAAAAAGATATTGTACTTAGAATACAGTTTTTTCTTCTTCAGGTAAGTTGACTGTGTTTATTATATGCTCACCGACTACAACTTCATCAACGCTGTGTATTGAGCATCCAAATTGTCTGAGAATTTCTTCAATTTCTTTAAAGATAAGATTGTCACCAACAATAGTTACAATTATACCCTCAGTTGATCTGTCTGTTTCATCTCTAATGATGTTCACCGAATCTACGCCTTCTAACACTCCTATTTCCAATGCTAGAACATCGATACGTGGTTGATGAGCTTTCAAAACGTCTAAAACCAATCTCCTTATTCGTGCAGATTTAGAGGATTTCTCCATGTTTTTCACATAATTTTAATTATTCAAATAAGTTATGCTTTAACAATTTTTAAGCTTTCTGTAATAGCACGATTAAAATTAATTTTTAACAAAAACATTCCATTCATTAAAGAAAAGTCATACTAAATGCACGAATAGACTGTACCAAAAAACATAATATACGCTATTTGCAATTGTTTTGTGGAACTGTGTAAATAGCATTCCATGTATTGAGGTTTAACTATGTCAAAACATTTTCCTTATAATCTTTGGATTAGTTGTGGTTCTGATGCAGGTATAAGTTTTGCCACTATTGGACGTTTAGCAAAAGATTCTAGCATGATGCAAGGTATCCTTCTTTCCTTACAATCATTAATGTCTACAGAGGTTGATGTTTCAGATTCACAATTTATGTCAGGAGAAAATGAATACGTTAAATTCGGAACATATACCCTACCTTATGAAGAAAATCAGAATGTTGTTGTGCAATATATTGTTAAATCTGAACAAGCTAACGAAATTAATAAACATGATGAAAAACTAGTTCAGAACTTAGCTTTATCATTCAGTAGATTCATAGTATTAACTCCAAATTTCTACGAAAACCTCGAACATGGAAGAATGATTTCACATGAATTTGTGTCCAAAGCATTCCTTAATGCTTGTACCATTGCAAAGCAGAGATCAACAGTTTCAGAGGACAGCAACGTTTTATTGAAAGTAGTAAGGAATATGTTGTTAGATGCAGAAAAGAATCCCAAAAACTATCAAACTCTTGTCCACTTAGAGAATTTAGAAGAATGGTTGAGTGCGGACGAACAATCTTGGGACAAAGGCACTATAATCCCTTTTAAAAGACAGCTTCTTCTTCAGATGTTAGCACAAGATATTTTATTTGAGATAATAGTTAATGATCCTTTTGTTATTTTAGAATTCGAAAGCCCAAGGTACGTTCTAGAAGAAATCCGTTTAGAAATTGAAAAACATTTAAGATCCAAGGTTATTAAACCAGAGGAAATAATTTATGAATATATTGGCAAGAAAATGGAGAAAAAAGTTAATTCTTACCTTCATATGTTAACTATTGACCAAATTCATACTGCAAATTCTTTTATAGCTCACAACATGTGTAAAGAGGTTATCCTAAACATTGCAAAGAATAACCCCATATATGGGTTGATTGATTATAGAGGAATAGACCTTTTCAGAACCATGCAAAAAGAAATTGGCATCTTAACAGAAGTGGCAGATCAAGGATCAATAATTTGTGATTCCCTAGTAGAAGATGTACTTCCTCAAGTTATGCAAAGTTCTAGACTGTTTTTCAAACTACTAACCACTCCATTCACAGGAAAAAATCTTCCTTCTAGTATCTGGAATGTTTTTGCAGATTTTACTTATTCTATCATATCTGAGGATTCTCTTCAAGAATTTTCTAGCAAAAAACAGAAAATATCTGATGTACCTGCAATAAAAGCTAAACAAAAGCTGTTAGAAGAGAGATTGAAGAAATTGCCATTAATTGAAAGTAAATGGAAAAAACAACTCATTGAAAGATTAAGAGAATCAGGAATTGGCAAACAGTTACAAATTTCAAACATTGAAGAGTCAGTCATTTTCGCTAGTTCTCTCGAGCAAGCCATCATCACAACAATGGAGAAAATGATCACTGATCAATTGTTCAGTACTGAAGTCGGTGATGTTTTTAAATATATGATGCTAGCGTTCAAGAATCTAGCTCCTAAAGTTGTTTTAGGTAATATTTTGACACACATGATGAATGATTTACATTCTAATGAACTAAAAACCACAAAAAATATGAGTTTAGGAGCAAAAGATTTAGTGGGATCAGCAATTGAGGAAGGTAGAATTAAAGCATATGTAAATTCAATTCCTGTTCAATTGAAGAGAAGTTTCTTTAGCAAATCCGTTCTACGCTTCGATGGAAGAACAATTTCTTCAACTGAATTATTACAGAAACATGGAGTTACTCTTACCATAGATAACAAAATTGTTCCTTTAAGAGATATTGAACAGGATGCAGAATTTCTGTGTATGTGCATTGCTGACACAAAAATTCTCCGTAGGGCGTATGCAAAGGCACTGCTACGACGGATGACGTCAACATATATTCAACTAATTTTCACATTTGAAGGGGATATAATAGGACAAATTGATAAATTAATTACAGTTTTCAACAGAGAGATTACATCAACTCTCAAACCGGCTCACAGAATTCCCGAAGTGAACGAATCTTTTCCAGTTTTTACAAATATTAAAGATATACCAGAAAGATTTGTCGATAAGAAATATCATGAAAAAATTCAGACTAGTTGGAACAATACCGCCCCTAAAATTCATGATTTGATGAAAGAACTACTCTCTGGATTTGCTAAGCTTCGTTCCAACGATATTAATTATAAGAAAAAAGCTATGAAGCTTTATGACAGAGCAATTAAAGAATTAAAGTCAAGCAGGAAAGATCTTCTAAAGCTATGGAACAAAATCAACTCTTCTCTTACAGATGAAGTTGAAAAATGGTCTAAAACCGTTAGCCTCGATTTGTCATCACATTTAGAAGATGTTAATAAGAAAATTGTTTCTTGGATTGGTGATGAATTCAAAATCCAAAAGCTTGAATACAATAAGTTTACCGTTTCAACTAATCAGTGTTCAAGAGCTATATCCAACGATGTACAAGAGAGTCTTCCAAAAAATATAGAAAAACTTCCTAAAAACTTCATGGGAATAGCCTTATCTATTCTATTGTATAGTAGAATTCCGGATTATGTTATAGATGAATCATATACTCAGATGATAGCAAAAGAGAAAAAAATACCTGATGCTGTTAAAAACGCTTGGATGAGGAGTAAATCAAGAAGAGAGTTTGAATCAAATCTTTACCTCAATATGAGAGTCTTGGGAAATGCTCTGATTGATATCATTAATGCTTACGCTCGAACAATAAGTTCACTATTCATAAAGAATGACATGGAACTTTCAAATACAAAGGAAGGCTTTTACATAGTCCTAGGATTACTACCTAAGGAATTATATTCAACTAAGACCGAAGTAATAACAATAATGCAGTTTCCAGGAGTTAAAGTAGTCTCATCAGGGAAGAAATGGGAAATTAGGTTATTTCTAGAACCTGTTTATAGGAAAAAAATGGAAAAATATAGAGATAGCTTAATCGTAATGAGTGACGTAATTAGATTTGTGGCAAGAGAAAAATTTGAAGAAAATACAGAAGAAGTAATGGATGGAATCAAATCTGTTATAGTTTATCTTATAGATAAAGGTGATAAAAACATTATAGATCTAACTGAAACCTTCAAAGAAGCTCTGTTTAAAATCTCTGATTATCCAAGCATTGCTGCAAAGGACAAATAAGAAAAGGTGAATCAGTTAATTACAGCTGATTCTGTAGAGTATCCCCTTTTAATAATCTATCACAGTATACACATCTCAATACTAAAGGTTCTTTTGATATAATATCAAATGAAGATACAACAGGTTCATGTGCGTTTGTTACACAATTAGGATTAATGCAATTAATTATTTCTTCTACTTTGTTAGGAATCGTTAACTCTGTTTTATTTATAACCTTAAAATTTTTTATAATATTTACAGTAGAATGAGGTGCTATAAAAGTTAATGTTTGGATTTCTTTTGAAGTTAGTGCTTTTCCTTTTATCTTTACAACATCTTTCACTTTCATTTTAACCGATGGAACTCTCATCGCTAGAGCTACAACATATGGATAATTGGAATCGATACCCAGAACTTCAAAAACTCTTAAAGATTTTCCTGGAGGGATTCTATCAATAACTGTGCCATTCTCAATTTTAGCCACAGTAAGTATTTTCTCCTCACCGGTTGAAGAATCATTCACCATTATTCAACTCCTAATAATTTCAATATTAAAGCCATACGAACCCACACACCATTTTTCGCCTGTTCAAAATAACGAGAGTATTTCAATTTATCAACATCATAATGGATCTCATCTACACGAGGAAGAGGATGCAAAATGATGAAGTGATCTTTGACATCCTGCAAAGTATCGGGAGTTATTTTATAAGAATTTTTCAATCTTTCATAATCTATTGGATCAAGAAATCTTTCTTTTTGAATTCTTGTCACATATAAAGCATCTAAAGTTTCAAGTACTTCATGGAGATTTTCTGTTACTAAATAATCACTCTTTGCATCATTCAATCTATTTTCAACATTGCTTCTTATTCGTAAAGTCTTTGGAGATATTAGATTAATCTTAACATTATCGTACTTGATTAATGAATACAGCAAAGAAGGTATTGTTCGCCCATATTTCAAATCACCAAGAAAACCAATATTAAGACCATCAATTTTATCAAATTCTTTCTTAAGACTATAAAGATCCAAAAGTGCTTGAGTTGGATGTTCTTGTGTTCCTGTTCCGCCTGAAATTATTGGAATCGTTGCAAATTGTTTAGCTATTTCACCTACACCTTCCATATAATGCCTAACAACTGCGATATCCGCATAATGATTAACCATCCTTATCGTGTCAGCAATACTTTCACCTTTAGTTGCACTACTATCCCTTGAACTAGTAAATCCGAGTATCTTTCCCCCAAGCCTTAACATTGCACTTTCAAAAGACAACCTAGTTCGAGTACTGGGTTCAAAGAATAAATTACCTAGAATTCTCCCTTTACAAAACTCTGAATAATAATCTGGATTATTCTCAATCTTTTTCGTTAAATCAAAAAGATTTTCTATATCTTGCTTTGATAATTTTCTTGTTGTAAAAAGATGTTGAATCAAATCACCTTTCATAGCTTTCCAACAATGGTTCTTGATTAGTGTTATAAAAATTTGTTTGAGCGATAAGGGAAGGGAATTAAGATAATAATTCCCTGGAAAGAGCTAGAATTGCATCTGCATTCTTTGTAGGAAAAGATTTCCGTTGCTCAAGAAGTTTAAGCCCAGTATTCAAAGTAGATAGATCACCATTAGAAATTATTTCATTGTTATCTCCTTGGATTTCTACTTGTAAGTCGGGTGATGTAGCAAGAATTGTTTCAAGCGGATGCTTGAGAAAAGATAAAACCTCTATTGCCATACAATCGAAACCTATTCTACCGTTCATACTTTTAATGGAATGAGAACGTGGTTTCTTCATTTTATTTGGTATTGAACAAGGTGGTAAAATAGTATATGAAAATTTATTACTTGCCTTATACTTGCAGATTGCAACAGGAACATTGATTGTCACTATTCCTTCAGCTTCAGATGCACCAAGTAAATCCCCAGATAAAGAATAATCAGAAACGATTACATAATTGCTTTGTATTTGTTTTTTGTATAAGCTTCTATTGGCATTGAATTTTTTTAAGAGGTTTTGAGCATCACGAATTTCAGTTTCTTTTTCGCTAAGTTCTGTGTTTTTCTCATTTTCAATATCAGGAATTTGTCTCTTTAAGTCTTCTTTAAATGTACTCATCCTATCAGAAACATTTCTCTTATCAACTGCAGATTGTTGACCAATATCAGAGAACTCTGATTTTCTATAATCCATATCAGAAAGAGTAGAATTTACACCCACACCAAAAGATTGTGTATCGTCTTGGATATCTCTAAGAGTTCTAATAATACCTTCAATTTGATCAACTGTTGTGACTTTATCAATTCTGCCTTTAAGTTGATCGTATGATTCTTGTAGAGAAACTAAATCTTTTTTGAGCTGATTCCATCTTGTGTTTTCTATTATATTATGTAACAATTCGTTTTTTTCATTCGCAGCATTTTGGTCGATCTTCTTCTTTTCTGCATCTTCTTCCTTATTTATTTCTTGTATTTTTTCATTGATTTCTTCTTTTCTCTCTTTCAAAATCTCTTGATATTTTGTGTTAACTTGCTCTTTTTCTTTCTTCTTCTGTACAATTACCTTCTCAAAATATTGTCCTATATCATCCATCATTTTATTTATTAAAGACTCTAGTTCAGTCTCTGTAACAACATATTTGCTCACAGCTTGAATTTCTCTTTTAATATTTTCTCGTGTTACTAGAGGATGTATTTTCTTATATTTTGAATCTGATCTAGAAGAGTGTTGAGTAATTAGTTTTGCTAATCCTTCAATTGATTTGCTAACAAGCGCTCCGCTAATTTCTAAATGATATACTTGTTTGGAGGTCATTTCTTTTTCTATGGCTCTATACTGTTCTTCAAGAGAGTTATATTTTGTATTAAGAACCTTTTTTATGTCTGTTACATCAGGGATTTTACTAACTGATAGCTTGTTTTTTTGTGTTTGTAGTGCATTTATAGCAAGGTAATTACCTTCGTTTATCTTTACCGCAAAGAAGGGTACATAACAGCTATATATCCCTTCTAATTTTGCTTTCTTAGGCGTGCTATCTAATGCATACCCTACAATGGAAGCATAATCTATCTGCGATGCTTCTTCCCCTGAAAACTCAGAACTAACTAATTTCAGAAATACTTCATTTGGCATTTTACTAACTCCTAAAAGCTTATTTGTCCATCATGTATTTTTATGATTCGATCAGCAAATTTCCTTAATTCCATATTATGTGTAGCTATGACCACTGCTGCTCCTTCTCTAGAGATTATCTTCATTTGCCTCATTATCTGATTACCACTATCACTATCAAGATTACCTGTTGGTTCATCAGCAAAAACTATTCGTGGTTCTTTACTTAAAGCTCTACAAATAGCTACACGTTGTTGTTCTCCACCACTCAATTGGTCTGGATAAGCATACTCTTTGTCTATTAAACCAACCTTACGTAACAATTTAATAGATTTTTCTCGTATCTCGGAGGAGGGTATTCGTGAAGTATATAAGCTGGACTCAACATTTTCAACAGCTTTCAATGTCGGAATTAGTTCCCAAGCTTGAAATACAAAACCTATATTATGTCTTCTGTATGCAGTAAGCTGTTTCTCGTTCCATGTTGTAATATCGATGAAATTTGACGATTTCTTTCTGCTTGATTCTTCTTTATTTTTCTTGTTTTCTATTATTTTGAAACCTTCTCCTGCTCGAGAAGTATTGAAGAGTATTTTCCCTTCTGTAACTGTATCAAGACCTGAGAGACAATTTAGTATAGTTGTCTTTCCTGAACCACTGGGTCCAATAATCATTAGAATTTCTCCAGCATTTATTTCTAGAGAAACTTTATCTAATGCTCTTACTATTTCAGATCTTCCTCTTTTATAGATTTTTGTCACTTTTTCAGTCTTAATTATTTGATCACCCATTTTATCACCTAGCTTTAAAGAGAATTACTGGGCTTACTCTAACGAAGGAGAAACTCGATAATAACAAACCTGGCACTGTTAATCCTACAACTATTCCAAACGATATTAAGAGTGTCCAGAGATTCAGAAGCTGATTAGTAAATGTCATTTGTTGTGTCCAGAAGTAAATAACGATTGCTAATATTCCTACGAAATAGCCCACAATACTAATTGTCAGCGACTCACCTAGTAGATTAATTCGTATTTCTCCTTTTTCATATCCCATAGCCCTAAGAACAGCTATTTCTCTTCTCCTGAACCAAACTATAAGAAAATTATACAATATTGTTAGTAGTATTCCTCCTACCATTCCAAATATAAAATACAAAAATCTTGAAGCACGATCTTTTTTCACTGTATCTGGAATTGCATAATCAGGATCTAACCAATCGCCAAACGCAAGATTTTCAGTTAAGAGAAAGAGAGGTTCAGAAGGATCATCTAGAGCATTCATATTATCATAAATATCGGAATTAAAAGGAGCATAGAGATCTCCTTTAACTAGTACAGCCATGCTGTAACAGTAAATTGGGGTACTTGCTCCAAAATCAGCATGTAAAGATTCAAAATCGTCATTTGTAATGAAGATACGCAACTTATCTGGAGCTACAATTCTATCATTTATTTCTCCAACAACTTTTAGTTCAAAGGTTGTTGTTGGGTTTTCAAAATGTAGAATGTCCCCTTTTTGTAGACTAACACTAATATTACCAGGAAAGGTCCCTACATCAGCTTTTATTGTCGCATTTTGAGAAACAACAGCATCTCCTAAAGAGTGTATATAACGTCCGTCTGTTATAAGGGAGGGTTTCGCTTCTCTAAATGCCCATTTAAAATCTGGATCTACACCGAAAACTCTTATGTAATCACCTAAATCAAAGTAACGAAAGAGCGCTACTGATTCTACTTGAGATAAGCTTGAAATATCAGTAAAAATAGACTGAGCTTGAGCATCAGTAACACTACCATAACCATTAGCCTTAATGTAGAATCCCTTTTGTTCAAGCAATTCATCAGTGGAGTACATATTGAAAACTCCTGCAAAGAATGTGATGAAAGCAGATAAAAACGCAAAAATTATTACAAAAGTTATCCAACGACGCTTTGCGCGAAAAGCAAAGCGGACAGAATTTTTTATTAATCGCCATTTTCCCATGATGGACACCAATACTTGACTATATCCTCTACATTCCTTAATATACTTGCTCTTTTTTAAGTTCTACTAAACAATGCTTAACAATTTTTCTTTGAAAAATAATCCTCCAACTCATTTATATCGGGGGCCAAATATAGCTGTGCCTATACGAACCATATTAGAACCCTCTTCAATAGCTGCTTCAAAATCGTTAGACATACCCATTGAAAGTATAGGAATATCTACTTCTAAATTTTTTATTATTTCTTTTTGAAAAATAGTATATGTTTTTGCAAAAAAACCCCTTAATATTTTTAGATTATTCTCATATTTTAAAGGCGCGATAGTCATTATTCCTTTAACTTCTACGTGCTCACATGATTCACTAATCGTCTGAAGAATTTTTTTCGTTTCCCCTAAATTCAATCCTTTTGGATAAGAGTAGTCGCTGTAGTCAACTTGTAATAGTATAGGGATTATTTTTCCAAGTTGGCTAGCTCTTTTATTTATAGCATTAAGGATTCTTAATGAATTAACACTCTGTATAATATCGCAGTTTGTCACAGCGAATTTTACTTTATTCGACTGGAGAGTTCCTACAACGTGCATTACAACTGATGGACTAACAGCTTTTATATCTGGAAGTTTACGTTTAAACTCAGTGCCAACAACTTCACCTATGTTTTTCAGCCCTACTTTCAAAACTGGAAAAATTCTTTCCTTTTCTATTCTTTTAGTAATACCTACTAAAGTAATATCTCCAAGAGATCTTCCAGACTTTATAGCACTACTTTCTATTTTTTGAATAACAGAAAAATAATTTGATTCAATGTCGACATCTTTGAAGATATTAGGCATTCAAGTAAACTTAAGAAATATATAGATAAAACTTTTCGATACTGACATAAAAAACAAGTTGATATTAAGAATATATTAGAGATCTATTTCGTTCTTATCGAAAAGTAGACG
The DNA here is from genome assembly GCA_019057815.1 of Candidatus Heimdallarchaeota archaeon. Taxonomy (GTDB): domain Archaea; phylum Asgardarchaeota; class Heimdallarchaeia; order Heimdallarchaeales; family Heimdallarchaeaceae; genus 18H4-34. Next base: position 21,622 of record JAHLWR010000003.1, on the reverse strand, counting down.
CCCTTCCATTCCTCCATGAACCATAATGGTTTCTCCTGAAATATGACCTGCAACTTTATCTGAAAGTAAAAATGTTACAAGAGCAGCTATATCAACTGGATAAGCAATTTTCTGTAAAGGGATAGTTTGTAGAATTTTCTTAATGATTTCTTTGTCTTTCAGTGATTCTTCTGCCATAGGCGTTTTTACCCACCCTGGTGCGACAGTATTTACTCTTCCTAGAGATGCATATTGTATTATTTCATTTTTCCATGTTTTTACCAATCCATACATGAGTGCTGCTTTTGTTGCGGAGTAATCAGCATACCCTGCTTCACCAAACAACCCGGCTGTTGAACCAATTAAAACTATAGAACCGTAATCATCTGAATGGTTCTTTAGATTTATGAAAAATTCTTTAACACAAAGAAAAGATCCAGTTAAATTAACTTTTAACGTTTTCTCCCATCGTTCCAAAGTTAGTTCAGATGTTAATGCACTATCTGGAGACCATATCCCAGCATTAACAACCAACCCATCTATTCGCCCAAATTTACCTATTGTATCCTTAAACATCTTGTGAACTTCAGCTTCTTCTGTTAAATCTGCATATATAGTAAAAATTTGCTCTCTAGAGTTTTTTTCTTGTATTTTCATAGCTTGTTCTTTACTTGTTCTGTAGTGAAGACTAACATTAGAACCCTCTTGAGCAAGAGTGTTCACAATCGATTGACCGATTCCTCCTGCTCCCCCAGTTACTAAGATATGTTTATTTTTCAATCCTAAATCCATAAGAAACTAAAGAATAAACCTTTTAAATATGTATTTCTCAAAAATGAAAGTTTATTTATTTGAATATATTTATAAAAGCTTGACATTCAGCTTGTAATGATTAAAATGACAGAAGACTTGATTAATAAAGTTTTCAAAATTCTCGAGAATCATAATATCACTTATTCTGATATTCGAACAGAGAACTCTTTAATGACACAGATTCGAACTGTTAATGGTAAAGTTGAACAAAGCAGTACTGGAATAGAATCAGGAATTGGCATTCGAATTCTAAAAGATAATCTTTGGGGTTTTTCTTACGGTCCTTTAGAAAAACATGAAGACATCATTCAAATGGCTTTACAAGCTAATAGAATGAATGTAAAACATAAGAAAATCGACTTCAATCTTGCAGAGACAAAAATTGTTTTAGATAAATTTGAGGGAGAACAAAAGAAAAAAATTGAAGATGTAGGTTTTGATGAAAAAATCAACATGACGCTTGAAGCTGATAAAGCTCAAGAAGATGAGAAAATTAAGTCTAGAACAACTGTTTACCGTGAAGTATTAAGAAGAATGACGTTGGCAACATCAGAAGGAACTAAAATCGATTACAATGTTCCTTACGTTATGATGTATTCCATATCTGTAGCAAGGGAAGGTAATGACACTATAGAAGGAAGATGCAGAATTGGACATATGGGAGGTGTGGAAATCGTTGATGTTAGAACACCACAACAAATTGGGGATAAAGCCAAAGAGCGCGCTCTTGAAGGACTAAAATCTCCAAAAGTAAAACCTGGAAAATATCCTGTTGTTCTAGATGGAACACTTAATCATCTCTTCTCTCATGAAGCTGCAGGCCATTCAGCTGAAGCTGATTTTCTTCTAACAGCAGGTGTCTTACGTGGCAAATTAGGAAAGCGAATCGCCGCACCAGACGTCAACCTTATCGATGATGGGTCGATGATTGAATCGAAAGGAATTAAAACTTTTGGCTATCTCAAATATGACGACGAAGGAGTTCTAGGTCAAAAAACATTTATCACTAAAAATGGAGTTCTTGAGACATATCTTACAGACAGAGCAACAGCTTCGCATTTTGGTTTAAAAGCAACTGGAAATGCCAGAGCTGAAGCATATAACGTTCCTCAAATAGTTAGGATGACAAATACCTATATCGCTCCAGCATCAAACCCAATGAAACCTGATGATCTTTTAGAGCTTACTGGAAACGGCTATCTTATGATGCAAGGTGGTGGTGGACAGGTTGATCCAATCAAGGGAACCTTCAATTTTGGTGTTGCTGAGCTTTACGAAATTAAAGATGGTGAAATAGGTCAAAGATATCGACCCACAACATTAGCAGGTAACACAATGGAAACCTTAAAGAAAATTACTGGGATTTCACCTGAATTTGACGACCCACTAGATTCTATCGGTTTCTGCGGAAAAGACGGACAATCTGCACCTGTTGGTGTCTCAGGTGGTTGGATGGCTGTCAAAAATATAGTTGTAGGATGATAATAATGGTAAAAGACGAAATCAGTGAAAAAATCGAAAAAGCTCTTAATTATGGGTTGGAATACTCAAAGAAAGCTGGCGCTGAATATAGTGAAGCTTTTGGACTCAATCAACGATCTTTTAATTTCCAATTAGAGAAAAATCTACCTAAACATAATATTGGTATCTTACATGGAATGGCGTTTCGAGTAATTGCAAATAATGCGTTGGGTTTTGCTTACACATCTTCTTTTAATGAATCGGATATCAAACATACAGTTGATTCAGCTATCCAAAATGCTAAAACAAAAAAACCTGATTCAGATTTGAAAGAATTTCCAACTCCAGCAAAATCTCTTTCTGATTTGCCACTAGACGAGAAATTGTTCAACATTAGTAATGAAGAAGTAGCTTCTGCTTTCGAGGATTTAATAACAGAAGATTTACCTAAAAATCTCTTTTTCTTACAAGCTATGGGCATTTTAGGAACAGGAGATAGTTTTCTGAAAAATTCTCAAGGAATAGATATTCATGATCAAGATGCAGGGTATGGAGGAGGGGTTGGATTCTTATCAGTTCATGGATTTCCAAACTACGATTTCCATTTTGAGGGTGCGAGAAAGTGGGGAAATATAGATGGTGTCTCAATAAGAAATATTGCTATAGATAAAACATTACAATTAGCTAAACCTCGAACACTTTCTCTTGCTGGAAAATATCCTATCATAATCCCTCCTGACGGTTCATATGGGCTTATGGGTGGATTATTTACGATTCTTAATGTTCTACTACGCGGAGATAAAGCATTTAGAGGAGAAACACCTTATTCTGATAGAATAGGTGAATTGATTGCACCAGACAATTTTAGTTTGATCGATAATCCTCATCATCCTGATATGATACCTTCTGCTAGCTATGATGGTGAAGGGATTCCTACTCAAGAAACAGCTTTAATCGACAAAGGGGTTCTTCAAACATATTATCTAGACACCTATTATGCTGGAAAACTAAATATGGAGAGTAATGGTAAAGCAACTCGAGGAGGAGGATTATTTGGAGGTAATCCTGTAAAATCACCACCATCAATTGGATCCTATTCAACAGTGATTGAACCTGGTGATTCATCTCTTGATGAGATGTTAACTGAAACTAGAGAAGGGTTTATGCTAAAAAACTTCATGGGAATTCACATGTCTGATTTTAGTAGCGGAAGATTCTCAGTTACAGGTGGGGGTTGGTATATTAAGAATGGAGAGATTCAGTTCCCAGTCCAAGATATAACCATATCAGGTACAATCCCGCAGCTGTTAAAAGATATAGACCTCATATCAAAAGAGAGAAAGAAAGGTCTAAATAACGAAGTTCCTTATCTTAGGGTATCTTCTCTAGATGTCACTGCGAAGAAAATGGACTTCAAAATTAGATTTGGGGTGAAAATAATGAAACTACTAGTCAATCTTAGATTAATGAAAAATCCATTTGCCTAGATTTTTTCATTTTTTTAGAACTTAATTTTATGATTAATAATAAAAGAAAAAGAAAAAGAAAAAGAAAAAGAAAAAAAAGAATTTTATCTCTTTTTAGATGTGATTATAGCGCTAGCAATGCCTGCTAAAGCAATAATGCTTAGTATAGAAACAATGCCGAATTCTGGAACTGCAGGGAGATCAACAAGACCAAGATCATAGATATTAGGTATTGGTAGATAATCTACACCTATCTCCATATCTAAGAATATAGATAGTGTTCCTGAATTACCATAATCTGGTACTTGAGTTAATGTTGCATCAAGTCCTGCACGTAGTCCAGTTCCAACACACACACCACTGTCTTCTTCAAATGCTACCCATAGTGTAGCATTTATGTTACCAGTTAGTGTGTCAGTTTCCCATTCGTAATCACCGTTAACCATACTTATTTGACCATCAACTTCTGCACTCAATGTTATGTAATAATACAGCACTTCATCATTGTAAAGATACTTTCCTGTATCTGGTTGAATGACCATATTACTGAAATCAACATTAATATTTTGTGCATCAAGAGCATCGAGTACATCTGTAACTATACCTATGTTATCAAATAGAGAATCAATTGTCAACCACATTCCATCTAAAGTTTCCCAGTCAGGTAGAATTTGGAATCCTACTGGATACATCATTGGATATATACTTGTATTATATCTTGGAGGTTCTATTCCTTTAGGATCGTAAAAAGTTAAATCTGCTTCAGCCCATAATCCATCATACCCTTGCATGTTAACAGTAACTAAGGGGTTACCTATGGAAGCAAGCGCATCTTCTTTCCATTCTGCAAGTCCTTCAGTATCCATTCCAGGAGGTGCTTCGAAGTAGAAAACATAGTTATTTACCGAATATGTCCAAGTACTAGGATTTGGCATAACAGGAGTATATTGTGTTTCTGATTCAATCAAATCAATAGATACATCTATCCATACATCAGCCATCTCCGTGAAACTCAAGGATAAGTCAAAATCTGTCAATAAGCTAGATGTTGTATTGTATACTTGTAAGTACTCTATTTCTCCTTCTCCACTCATATTCATATAAATATCATAGGTAAATATTCCAGCTATTGAATCATATGTTGTTATTATCCCAGGTATTTCTGGCTCGGAAGCATTGTATATATGATCGAAACCATCAAGTTCAACCCAATTTGAATCAGGTCCATAGAAAGTGAAGGGCACCATCATATCAACGAATGGATCATAACTATCTCCATGAGGACCTTCATACCAGAATTCATATTCAGGTGAGTTGAATCCGAGATCAGTAAACATGGTTAATGGTGCGAAAATAGGTAATATTGATCCTGCAAGCAGTGAGATTTCTATGTAGGGTAAGTTCATATTATAGAATGGACCATTTGAAATCTTCCAGAGAAAATCATTTGTACTACTTACTAATGTTGCATATTTGTTACCGTTTTCATAACCATAAACATATGAATTTTCATAAGCATAATTAGCTCCTTGTTCATAAGGATTACTTGTTCCTTGGGAGTATGGAGTTGAATCAGGTACATCATCATATGGAATAGAAGCTAATTTATCTGCAGCTCCTATTGCAAACCCTTCAAAATAAGGTTCATAGTGATAATCTCTCATACCTCGAAGCTTTTCTTCATTTGCATTTGTATTATAGAAACCATCATAATAGCCACCTTCATATCCTTCATGCATTCCGACATTAAATCCTGCACTCCATTCATCGTAATCATCATAGTCTTCAGGATCTTCATAGGTTGTTCCGAAAGGATTACTATAAGCTCTGTCATAACTTCCATCTTCGTGACCATTTCCATAATAGTTATCATAGCCATCGATATATCCTGAAATCCAAGATTCGTGTTGGCTATTATATAATTTCCAATAAAGACGATCATTGAAGTTTATTTGAGCACCTTGGTATATATAACCAGATTCATAGTACATCTCATAGGACATACAATAGCCTTTATGTTGTCCTATTTCGTAGACTCCTAATGATGTGTCATAAGGATTAACAGAACTTTTATCTGGTATTCTATCATCGAGGAAATCTGCTTGTCCTGCACTAAAACCACTAGTTCTTCCGAATAGGAAACCATTCTGATATCCAGAAAATGCGACAAGATAATCATTCCAAGTTGGATTTCCTCCACTTTGCCAGTATGCATCAGCACCTAACCAGTAACCTTGCCAACATCCAAATTCGTATGCAAATTGAATGTATTCTTCTTCGTCGTAACGATCAGGATCTATCCAATCCATCCAGAACCAAGGTTCACCATATTGTGCATCATTCCAACCGTTACTGAAATATTCTTCAAAACCAACTTCCACCTCATACCAAAAATCAGTACCTGTTATATCAAATGTGAAATCGCAAAATGGCCAAGATGTGTAGAAGTAATCAATATCTTTCTCTATAAAATCATCGGGAAATGTAAATGCAGAAGGGTCAACATAAGCGCCTATATCTTGTCCCAACTCTAGCATTGGTAATGCTTGAAAAGCTGTTTGAAGTGTTTCATTAACATACAGTTCAGTTTCATTGTCATATTGATATAGGTAAAGATCTCGCATTAAAGCTATATAGAAGGATATTTCAGTTCCTTCCAAAGAACCAATTAATCCTGTATCAAAGGCTGGTATATCCTCTTCATCAAATAACATATCCAATAGATCAAAGAATCCTTCGCCGTAATTAAACTCTGAGATGTTGTAGGTTAATTTAGTCCCTGCGGTTGTTTCATCTAGAGTATTACCAATTGGTAACGAAGGTTCAATAGAAGCTTTTGGAGATGTTATCATTGTTGTAGGCATAACCATTGGTAATAACAATAGAATTATGCCAATTCCAAAAATAATATTTTTTCTCATATTTATGAACCCCATATATAGTTCTAAATTTACTTAAGCGATTTTAACTTAAAAAGATACTGTTCTATAAAAATCGAACTTTTTCTCTTTATAGTCTAAAGTCATTCGCTAAAAGATTAAATTTACTATTTGATTCTTTTATTAATCATATATAAAGGTCTTAAAAAATCGTAATTGGAATTAAAGAAATGATAATGAGTTTTATCAATCCAATTCTGCATCTTGCTGAAATTCGCTACCAAAGAATTCAAAAGTATGAAAACTTCCACATTTGGGGCAGTAAAAAGTTATTATGAATCCTTCAGATCTATCAGCACCCTTAAAATTCTGCTCTGTGTCCGTATCACAGAATTTACAATACATCACAATTTTTGTTCCTTCTTCACTCATTTATCATCACTTATTATGTTACTTTTATTGTTTTTATATTTATTGTTTTTATTCTACACAATCAAATCATAATACTTTAGAAATTCTATCCACAACCTCTTTAAGAGTTTTTTCATCAGCTGAACTAAAACTTGCTCTTATGTTAGTACTGCCAGATGGTCCAAATTCTGTTCCTGGAACTAATACAACTTTAGCTTCTTCAAATATTTTTTGAGAAAATTCAATATCGTTTGGATATTTTGTTTCACTGATATTAGGATAACAGTAAAGCGAACCTTCAGGTTTCAAACATTTAATTCCTGCCAACGAATTGAATCCTTCAACGAGTATATTTCTTCTTTTCTGGAATTCCATTCTTGTTTTTTTTACAAAGTCTTTAGATTCTGGAGTATTCATATATTGTGCTAAAGCTACTTGAGTTGGTGTAGTTGCGTTAGCTACAACAAACGAATGGTAAACCAAAATAGGGTTTAATAACTCAGGTGACGACACTCCATAACCCATTCTCCAACCAGGTACGCAAAAGGTTTTTGAGAATGAATTCACTGTAATCGTTCTTTCATAGGCTCCATTAAGTGAACCAACATGAACATGTTTATGGTCATCAAATATTATGTATTCATACACTTCATCACTTATAATCAGCAAATTGTGATCTACTGCTAAATCAACTATTGCCTGCAATTTTTCTTTTTTCATAACTGTTCCAGTGGGGTTTGAAGGAAAATTAAGAATTATTGCCTTAGATTTATCTGTTATGAGATTTTTCATTTTTTCAATATCTATTTCAAGATTTTCATCTGAAGGCATCCAGATAGGTTTTCCACCCGTTAAAGTTATTTGTCTTAAGTAAGTTAGAAAACTCGGATTTTGGAGTAAGACTTCATCACCTTGATTAATATAGGTTTGTAATGTGATATAGATCAACTCACATCCTCCGCAAGTGACTATTACACCATCAGAAGAGTTGTAGTCCACACCATAATCTTGTTTATATTTTGTTGTTATTGCTTCTCTTAATCCTTCATCACCTGACGTTTGAGAATAACTATTGCAATCATTTGAAACAGCTTGTCTTAAAGCTTCTTTAAGTTTTATAGGCGTTTTAATATCTGGAGTGCCTATTCCTAAAGAGATTACATTTTTAACACCATGGGCTTTAGAAAATAATTCCCTAATTCCGCTTGGTTTAACTATCTTCATTTTTTCAGAAACGAAGCTCATACTAATCAAACACGAAAATATTTGATTTCAATTAAACTTTGTGCAAAGGATGTGAACTACTCCCACATTTCTTGGTTTATAGTTGTTAAAATCACAAAAACTATTTATTTGACATCTGTATTGAATCTTTTAGGTGTAAAATATGAATGAAAGTTTAGAAATTATTCTTAAAGCTGATGAACTACCTGATAAATGGTATAACATCGTCCCAGATTTACCTGAACCCCTTCCACCACCTAAAGATCCTCCTGAAGGATATTCTAGAGTCAATGAATTGCCAAACCTACTCGTTGGAGAGTGTTTAAAACAGGAGATGTCAAATCAGAGATGGATACCAATTCCTGAGGGAATACGTGATTTGTATTTATCTGCAGGAAGGCCAAGGCCTTTGTTTAGGGCGAAAAAACTAGAAGAAAAATTAGGAACTCCTGCCAAATTATACTACAAATCAGAATTTTTTAGCCCAACAGGCAGTCATAAGGTAAACACAGCCCTTGCTCAAGCCTACTATGCAAAACAACAAGGATTCGAGAGGCTCACAACAGAAACAGGAGCTGGTCAATGGGGAAATGCATTAGCTTATGCTGCAAGTCTAAACGATTTAGATTGTACTGTTTTCTGGGTTCGTGCTGTCTACAGATGGAAAGAACAAAGACTAAAATTCATGCAAATGTTTGGTGCGGAAGTTTATGCTTCACCTAGTAACCAAACAGAGTTTGGAAGAAAACTATACAAAGAAAACCCCAACCATAATGGTTCTTTAGGTATAGCTATTTCCGAGGGGTTAGAAGACGCTAAAAATGACCCAAAAGCTGTATATTGTCTTGGTTCCGTGTTGAATCATGTTATGTTACATCAGTCTGTAATAGGTCTCGAAACCCAGAAACAAATGGAGCTTATTGGAGAATATCCTGATATTGTGATTTCGTGTCTTGGTGGAGGCAGTAACTTCGGTGGTATTGCCCTTCCCTTCATGGGGGATGTCCTCACAAAGAAAGCGGAAATACAGTTTATTGCGGCACAAAGCGAAGCAGCTCCTAATCTACAAGGAGAATATAAGTATGATTTTGCCGATTACGCAGAAAAGACTCCAATGTTGAAAATGTACACGCTTGGGCACCAAATAACAATGGTACCTATAAGAGGGGACGGTCTTAGATATCATGGGTGTTCACCAATCCTGAGTTTATTAAGAAATCTCGGTTACATAGACACAATAGCTTATCCAACAGATGAGAAGTATGTTTTCGAGAGAGCAAGAGATTTCACACAATCAGAGGGCTTTATACCTGCACCAGAATCAGCTTACAGCGTTGCATGTGCCATCGATGAGGCAATAAAGTGTAAAAAAGAAAATGAAGCAAAAACTATTGTTTTCAATGTGAGTGGTCATGGTTTCTTGGATATGGAAGGCTATGCTGATATTCTGGGTTTGAAAAAGCAACCAGAGAGAGCATGATCCTTTAATCCCCTTTTTTCAATTATTTTTTTCTCAAAGTATAATTATTTTTAAGTGTGATTCTGGTTAAAAAATCAGATGTTAACACTATGGATGTTAAAACATCAATAACAAGATAAGAGATTTAAGTAAGAATTTTAGTTATTGGAACAAGTGGAGATTCTAGCGTTTTCAGGATTTTTTTGGTTTTATTCCTTAAATTTACACGATCAGCTTGATGATTAATTAACTCAAGAGAACGTTTTATTGCATCATCTATTGAATACTCGTTATACAAAGGAATCCCTAAAGAAGAGATGTATGATAAAACGTCTAAATGTCGTGGATAATAGGATATTGAAGGTGTACCAAGAGCAGCAGCTTCTCTTGCCATAGTAGCTCCACCTGTTACGCACAAATCAGAGTAGTAACAGAGAGAAAGTGTATCCACTGCTCTAGGAGGGACAATGATTTTCTCCCCATATGTTTCTATCATTTTATGCTTTTGCTCTTCGTAGCGTGGAAAAACAACGGCTTTTCCATCATATTTCTCAAATATAGCATCTAGGATAAACTCTAGTTTTGTTCCACCAATGTTTCCATCTTCTAACATATAGGCAGCACTACTTTCTTCAGGTCTAGCAATAATGAAACGATCATTTGGTGATAAATTAAGTGTTTCTAACACCTCAGAGTTAGGATTGAAATCTTTCAACCAAGCTACTTCATCAATACCATTGTAAGGTACTAATTGCTCTTTAACAGCTCCTAACTCTAGCCATAATCTTTCGCTTATACAAGAGCTGTAGATAAGATATTTAGACAAAGGTATAGTTAACTTCCCAACAGCTTTTGCATGAGGTGAATCATTAATAATCGTAACTGGAATTCCTAGTCCAAAAGCTACTCTTGTTGATTCTGGGCATGCAAAACTTATATGAAAATCAGGTTTTTTCTCTAATTTAAAAATGAAATCTGCTAAAAGGCCTATTCTTTCATTTCCCGCTTTAAGTTTACCATACAATTTTCCCCCTCCATGACGACCTAGAACATTAACTTCAAGATTAAGTAAATCAAATAAACTTACAACATAATCATAATCTCTGCAAGTAAAAATCGCTTCATGACCATCTTTCTCCAGTTCTTTCGCAATTGCATTGAAGAGTAAAGGTTCTTTAGAAGTAACCGCATCAAACCATATTATCATTATCATTGAATTAAGAAATAACCTCAAAAAGCTTGTGCTTCTGAGATATTTCAAAAAACGAAAAGGTTGAATTTAATCACATTTGCTATAACCACAAACTCTACAAATATAACATCCTTCGCTGATTTCTAACATCCCACCGCATTCTGGGCAAGCTATTGTTCCATTTGGTCTGATTATTTTATTACCATCAATGTATTTTTCTAGAACATGCGCAATACCATCAGCACAGGAAAGAATCGTATTACCTTCGTAGAAACTAGGATTTGGGCATCTGATTCCAACAAGTTGTCTTGCTACTGAGTCAAGTTTTACACCTGAACGTAGTGCTAGGGATATTAATCTTCCCACAGCTTCGCTCTGACTTGCAATGCACCCTCCAGATTTTCCTACAGAAACAAAAACTTCACACACTCCAAACTCATCTCTATTAACTGTGACATACAAGTTACCGCACCCAGATTTTACTTTGTGTGTTTTTCCCATTGTTGTATTAGGCCTATCTCTTGGTTCCACTCTACCTCTAATTCTCCCATTTTCTTCTGTAACAAGTTTTTCTAAGGATTGTTTTTCTTCCGTTTCTTTCTTTTTTGTGCTCAGTACTTGATATTTTCGAGATCCATCTCTATAGACTGTTATTCCTTTACAATCGTTTTTGTAAGCCAAGATGTAAGCTTTGGCTATATCTTCCTTGGTTGCGGAAGATGGAAAATTGATAGTCTTTGAGGTTGCATTGTCAACGTGTTTTTGGAAAGCTGCTTGAAGTTTTATATGCCACTCAGGTGTAAGATCATGTGACGTAGTAAAAATCTTTCTTACATCCTCAGGTATTTCATCCATTTCTTTAATCGAATTTCTAGAAGCGATTTCTTCAATGAGCTCTTGTGAGTAAAAACCTCTTTCTTTTGCTATAGATTCAAATAAGGGATTAACATCAAAAAGTTTCTCTCCACCAAGAACATTACGTGTATAAGCCACCGCATAATAGGGCTCAATACCACTTGAATTCCCAGCGATCAGAGATATCGTCCCAGTAGGTGCTATAGTTGTTATAGTAGCATTTCTCATGGCTTCATATTTTTCCTTGAAAATACTATGTTTGAAGTTGGGAAAACTTCCTTTCTCTTTGCCTAGTTTGATCGATTCATCTCTACCAATCTTCTGGACGAAAGACATTATTTCCTCAGCAATTGTTAAAGCTTCCTTAGAATCATAAACAATGTTCAACTTAACTAATAAATCAGCAAAACCCATGACGCCTAAACCAATTTTACGATTACCCTTAGTCATTTCCTCAATTTCAGGAAGAACATAACGATTCTTATCAATAACATTATCTAAGAAAAGAACAGCAAATCGAACAGAGTCTTCAAGAAGAGACCAATCAATAGAACCATTAGTAACGTGGCGAGAAAGATTAATGGAACCAAGATTACAAGACTCATAGGGCAAAAGTGGTTGTTCCCCGCAGTCAACGCTCACTAGAGCGCCTGTAATGAAGGTTAACGTTTTTGGTTCTGTTAAATCATATACTCTTTCTTGACCCAAATAATCTATAGACACAATAGCATCCTCATATTTGGTTTCAATGAGATGTTTCTCTTGTAATATTCTGGTTTTCTTTTTGTGTCTATTGCATAAAAATCCAAATACATCTAGATACTTTGTTATGGAATCACGACTTATTTGTAACTCATAACAGATACCATCAGACCCATAAAATCTAGTTTCCCCATTTCTAGTTATATATTTAAATAGTTTTTCCCTAGCCGGTCTGCTTCGATCATATATTATGGATTTCAATCCGAAGTTAGCTAGTAAAACCTGAATTTCTTTAACCAATCTTAGTGATTTAGATGTTAACCTAATATAATTAGTGTTGTTTATTTCATTAACACCAACGGTACCATCAGCTGTAAATAATCCTTGCAGGAATCCTATCACTGCTTCCTTTGGTGCTGTAAAGATTGTTTCTGGTACCTGTTTCTTATCTGCCTTAACTGGTTTAACTCCAAGTTTCTTGAAGAAATCAACAAAGTATTTCGAGTGATATGAAAGGTGATAAACACCATTCTCCCTTTTTATAGCTTCAATATCGGTTCCATACCAACTGTTAATGAATGGTTTGAGATAGTTCATAATTTTCTTATCTCTTTCTCCAAAAGTGAACCCTACTCGACAATTTTTATCTCCCGATCGTAACCAACCATCACCAACTAACCACCCCATGACTTGACCTAGTTCTTTAGACCATTGGGATGGAAAGTTGAAAGAATATTTTCTACCATTATTACCAATGAATTCATTTTGGATCTTAAAGGGAAGAGATAGATCTTTGTTGAATTTTCCTTCTCCTGATTGTAAGAGTAATTTATGTTTTTCTAGGTCTATATTCCTAATTTCAATCCAACCATCATTAGTGACCATTTTATGATCTGCAGTAGCTTTGAGCTCATACCCTGATTGAGTAGTTATTTTGTAAACATCTTTTATACCGGTAGTAAAAGCTCTTGTAATAGGTCTTAGAGTTACACCTTTTTCTTTAACTTCCATCAAACTAACAGTACCATCACCATTAGGAACTTGAACAGGAACACGATTATCTGTCGCAATTGGTATTCCTCCTTCACCATATTGCTCAACCAGTTTCTCCATCCTCATTAATCCTTTTTCAGTAGCTATAAGTGTATCTCCAGTTACACATGGATTCGTACTCTCTATTTCCCCTAACTCTGGTGTAGGATTGCTTTTGTTTATTCTATCAATAAAGACCATCCCAGGCTCGCCATTTTTCCATGATAGTTCCACTATCTTATTGAAGACTTCCTTCGCATTCAGTTTTCCTATAACTTTTTTTGTTCGAGGGTTGATTAAATCGTAATCTTCTCCTTTTTCCACAGCTTTCATGAAAGATTCAGTTACTGCTATAGAGATGTTAAAATTAGTTAATCTACTCTGATCTTCTTTACAGGTAATGAACTCCATAACATCAGGATGATCAACTCGAAGGATACCCATGTTGGCCCCCCTGCGACGGTTATGAACTAAAACACCGTTTGCTACGAACTTATTTGATCCTGATACTTCGATATCCATTGTATAGATTTCACTTCTTTTTATTGAACGAACTTGAGTGAAATAATACTTTGGGTCAGAAATCTCTCTGAAATGGGTATCTTCTGCTAAAAATGGGAATTTCTCGAATAATTGTAGAAGCCTTTTTCTTGTTAGGTTTCTATAAGAGCTTGGAGAATCTAAGATATAATGATATATTGCTATATAGAACTGACGGTTAGCACCTCTTTTTGTCCTTCCTTTACCTGTTCCAGTTCCAACATAATTATAGTGTTGTTTCAGCTTAGAGCGTTGGTTTGGAATATAGTCAACATATTCAAAAGCTTTCTTTGGAAATCTTTTGAAGAATGTATCATTCTTTCGTTGAGAAGCAAAACCAATTTCGTTTTTAAAAATTGTTAAACTTCTTTCAGGAATGATTGTAAGCATATAAATGGGTTTATCACCGAAACTCCCTGAACGTTTTTCGTTTATTGTGATAGAGGACACGATTTCTAATCCTAATAGTAATTGTTGTAATTGTTTAATCAGTTGTTTAGAAATCGAATAATAACGTGGATAACCATCAGAATGGACATCACCATCTCCAGCAAATAAACCTCGAATAAAACCTTTAGCTACAGCTTCAGACGATTGGAAAATGATTTGAGGAACAAAGGCATCAAAAGAGGATGTTTTCTTCCAGTTCATCTTCTCAAAGTAGTCACATAAATCGCGAGAATAGAAGAACAAATCTGTATAAGTCTCCTTATCGTCAACAGTACCTACAGAAAGACCAAAGGATTTCAGCATAAGATCTTGAATTCTTTGAATGAGATCAGAATCCTTATTGTCCAAGCTAAATACCAATCGCCCTTGGGTGCTGATACAACCATCGGCCATATACAGACCTAATATTTCTCCTATTTCAGGTGTAATTTTCTTTGGTAGGGAGATTTGGTTTGAATTGGGGTGTTGTTCTTTTACTGGTGGCAAGAAGGAATCATTACCACTATGACCACCTAAAACAACTACTATCCAATCATCCTCCTTTAGATCCTCAGCTCTCTTCCAAATTAAATCACCTTCTTCATTTACATTAGCAATAAGATGATTATAAGTAGGTTCAAGTTCTATACCAAGATCAGTTGTGATCGTTATTACTTCAGCGACTCCATTATCCATTGATATGTAAGCATGATTAAAGTCGTCACCATCATACACTAATGACTTTGTAGGATTCTCACCAAAAGGAGGGCAATTAAGGAGTTCACCAATGGGTATGGTACCTGTATCAGTACGAATCAAACTATCTGCAGCGACACATCCTCCTTGCTTTATAGTATTTGTTGCAGCATTGAAAACTTCCATAAAACTAATGGGACCCGATGCAACACCCCCTGTTGTTTTGACAACATCACCCTTTGGTCTCAAACGAGAGAAACTAAAACCCGTTCCCCCACCTGATTGTTGAATCAGGGCAGCTGATTTTATAGTTTCAAAAATCCCTCCCATATCATCTTCTACAGGAAGGACAAAACAATTGTGCACTGAAACTCCATTAGCAACATAAGTGTGTTCATCCTCTACTTCAAAATTGTAGACATCACATGATTCCTTGATTCTCTCAATTTTTCGAATTGGTAAGAAGAGTTGTCCATTAATGCTTACATGTTTCAATCTTTGCATTGAAATTTGCTTTATTCCAGTAATTTGAGTATTGTATATTTCCTCCATCATATTTTGAGCTTGAGAAGCTGATATTGTGCATGAATAAGGAAGCTCATTACCTATATCAGGCATCGTGCAAGTACTTAAATTCGGAACTATTCCGATTCGTAAGAGCATAGCCCAAGCAGCGTAAACAAGGTCATAGTTGCACATTATTAATCGTGCATTGTGAATATGTCTGTTTAAATATAAAGTACTATCACCTCTAAAGCACCCCAAGATATATCCTTCTTGTTTTTCAGGTGGTAGTGTTAGCATCCACTTGGGAAGTTTTTTCTTATTGAAACCTGTCCCTAATAAGTTCTTGATGAATTCAGCAAACATCTTAGAGTGAAAACGAATATTAATCCAATTACCACTAGAGGACTCTTCAATTCTGGTTTTTAAACCAAAAAGAGTTTCAACTATATTTTTTATATCTACAGCGAATTTAACCTCTTTGTCAGAGAAGGTGAACCTTACCATTTTGTCATTAGAATCACCTTCACTTGCATAATAACCCACAAATTTCATGAAATCTTGATTGATTGGAATAATGCTTTTAATTGGCTTGACTTGGTTACTAACAGTACCACTTCTTAGTCTAGAATCCACGTTTGATTGATAAACAAAACCATTTTCTACAAAGAATCTTTCATCATGTAAGTAGTCAATTACATTGATATTTTCAATATTTTCAGTGTTTGAAGGATATGAAATTGCAACATAATCATTTTCTTTGAGTTCTCTTACAGGAACCCAAGTAGCTTCACCATTCTTAAGGACTAAAATGGGGTGTTCTTCAGTAACGGAGAGAGTTTTACTAGGTAACTTCCAGACATCAATTTCATATCTTTCTTCAGACTTTCTTATCATTGTGTCTGTAACTTTTTTGTAATTCCCTGTTGCAGTTAAAACATAGTCACCTACTTCTATGTTTTTAATGTGCTTATTCCCATCACTTGTGTTTATAATCTGATCTTCTGTAAAACATGCAGATAACTGCCCTAGGTCTGTTCCTGCATTCATTAATGTAGGGGAATTATGGCTAACGAAACCATTAGCTATATAGGTATGATTATTGGGGACCATAAGATCACCTACTTCGACTTTTTCTTCTTTATGGGTGATTTTTTTTATTTTTTGAAAAACTAATCCATTATCCATTAATTCCACAATTGGGAGTGTTTTAAGACTTGGGAATTCCTTTAAATACTGGTTAAATATTTCTTCTGAAATTTCTTGCTTGTATTTACCTTTAATCAAGAAACGAGCTAATTTTTTGTAGAGTTTGTAATCCTTATTATGTTGATACCATTCATGAAGTTTCTTTCTCTGATTTGGTATTTTATGGGTTGAATCATTGCTTGAACGTTTTATATGAGATAAAAGTGAGGTTTTTCGAATACTTAAGAAACCAATTTTATCTTTATATAACAACCCGTCCCTATTATTTTTGATATGTAATCGGTAACCGTCCTTTCTACTAGTTACACGCGAGCATATTCCTAGACCGAGTAAGAGAAATTGAATTTGTTTTGTAATCTGTTTTGATGCTGAAAAAAATTCTATACCTCTATCATTAACAGAACCATCAGCTTCAAAAAGTCCTCTGATAAATGCTTGAATAACTCTATTATTTGATTTCAATATGGGGTTGGGAACCTTAGCTTCTAAAGATGAACTCTTAGCTAAACCGTTATTACGTAGATAAGAAGAGAGATGAATACTATTTAGTAAAACTTCATACATATTTGCTCTACTTAATTTCTTTACTTGCGGATCTAGGTTGAATAATTCTTGGGATAAATTACAGATTCTATTAACCAAATCAGTGTCTTCTCCAAAAACTCCAAACCTCAAACTATAATCCCTTAAAGAGCCATCACCGATGTACAAACCCAGAAATTCTGCAAGTTCTTCCGACAAATATTCTGGTAGAGTAATTGGTTTTGGAGGAGCTCCCACTTGTTTCGTTTCAAATTCAATATTTAATTTAATTTTCGTATTATAGGTATTTATAAAATCCCTATGTAAAGCTATCCAGTCATTATTTTGAAGATCTTTTGTTTGTCTCCAAACATAATCACCATTTTCATCAATAATTCGAAAGTGGTGAAGAGGGGTACATTTCACAGAATAACCATTTTCTGTCTCTATCTCTGAGATTTCATGGAAGCCATTATCAAAACAGTATTCGGCTGTTTCTTTTCCTGTGTCTGAATAAACATTGAAATTTGTCTTACCAGCAGGAATATCACCTAAAGAGAAAACACCTTGATCTGTTGGTATTAATGTATCCTTTGTTATGCAATTTGGCAAAAATCTTAATGAAGTCATTAAATCATAGAACTTCTCCCTCTCCTCTTCATTGTTTCCTATACTATTAGCCACCCTCTGAAATAGTTCTTCAGGTTTTTCTACTACTTTTCTCTTTTCATCTTTTAAGAGATAACGTTTTTCTAGCACTGTTAAAGCATTTTTTGACAGTTGAATCTTTGACAATAATTTTCCCCTTTATTTGTTAATATAGAGTTTACTAAATAAACTACACAAAGTTTAGTCCTTCCCCCAGACAATATTATTTTTTTGTGATTGTTTCATCAAAACTCTACCACAGATTATTAAATGGAAGCACGAAAACGTATATTTAAGCCTTTGTAGGACGGTTAGAATGCACTTTAACATGTTTTTAAAGCATTCTAGTCCCGACAAAAATCGAACGTTGTTTTAAAGCCCTGAAACTTCATAGGAACACGTTTTTTGTCTTAGAACATCAAGTGTATTTAACATCTTTAAAAACTTTATCGGAATACAACTGCCGATAGATTTTAATTAGAGAGAGTCATAAATAAGCAAAAGATGAAATTTCTAAAGAATCGAAGAGCTCTCTCTCCAGTAATTGCAGTTATTTTGATGTTTATACTTATACTAGCAGCTATAGCTATATCTCTGACATTTATGGGACCAACTCTTTCAATATTCAAAGACAATAGTTACAATAATAGCAATCACATGTATTTCATTTCACTTGATGACACGATTCATGAACTGATTAATAGTCCACCACCACTGACTAGAGAAGTATATATCCAACAATCAGAGGGGTCATTTCTATTTGCTTCAAATTGGCTGATGTTTTTTTACATCAGAGAGGTAGGAGAAGAGCAACAACACCTTAGTATTCAACAAAATGTAAGTAGAGTGATACATAAAAGTACAGCTACAGCAGATTATTCACAAGGAGAGCATAAGTACCTAATAGGTCCTGAAAAACAAGATTATCTAATGATCAATGGAAGTAGTAAACTTTACAATGAAATTTCGGTTTTAAATGAATCAAGGACAAGAGAAGAATCATCCTTCCTATATTTATCATTATATTATCGATATTCCTTGAACATAAATTATCAAACAGAAGGTATGACTGAGATATACATGCTGGATATAGTTCATGTAAATCTCATCTTAAACGAAACATCAACCCCGGTTTCACAGAAAAATATCTTCCTTGATGTACAATATCATGGAACTAGAAAAACAACATATAGCACAATTATCTTTAACAATGATATTTATGGAGAAATGCAACTGTTCGATGATTATGGGAAAGCTCAAACTGAGCGACCAATCTATTTCCCAGTAAACCCTAATTACAGCATACATTTATTAAACATACAAATGATAGAAATTGATATCTATATAACAGTAAAGTAGGATTAAAATGCCAAGCGAATATATTATGTACATGTCAGTCTTGTTGGTAGGCACTTTAGCAATAGCTGGGATTTCAGCTACGCTTATTGCAATTGATGATACAATGGAAAATAAAGCCATTGAAACGAATTTAGAAAATGTCTTGCAGAAAATATCTGAGATAATTCATGATTTAAGATATCAAGGGAGTCTACAAATAGAGATGGGTGCGACAAGTTTTGCAATAGAGGTTATCATAGCTTTACCTAATAACATACACGACCAAGAATACATAATTGAAATAGAAGACAGAGATTCTTCTTATTATCTTACCGCTACACTAACAGATGACTCAGACTTCAGCATATCCATAAAGCTCTTTATCGATTCATCAAATATCTTATTGTCTGGGTCAATTCAAAGTTCAAGCTCTGGTCCAAGAGTCGTTTTTAATTACGACGGAAGTACTAGTCAAATACAATTAGTTGAATAAAACGCTCTAAAACTCCTTTTTAACCGATTTTGTCTATTTTAATTGACTTTGTAAATTATTTTTTTATATGAGATAGGAAAAATACATTTAAAAATACTCCATTATAATAATAATCTATGGAAGAATCAACCGATTCATTTACCGATACAGCAGCTGTTCCTATTCTTGAAGAAACTTACCCCGTTAGCCCCCCATTCTCGTATGTTTTAATCCAAACTGATCCTGTTACAAAAAGAACAGCTTATATGGTAGTAGAAATTCCTCTTGACAGCAAAGAACAAGCTATTTGCAAGAAAATTTTAGATATCATGATTGAAGAGCTTGACGTTGATTTTTCAGTTTTAAAAGATTCAACAAAAGCTGAAGAATTCTTAAAAAAGAAAATTGTTGATATTATAAAGCGTTATAGAATTTCATTAAATGAATCACAATTCGAGAAAATAATGTACTATCTTACACGTGATCTTATCGGTTATGGAAAGATACAGCCTTTCATGCTAGATCACA
Organism: Candidatus Heimdallarchaeota archaeon; assembly: GCA_019057815.1. GTDB lineage: Archaea > Asgardarchaeota > Heimdallarchaeia > Heimdallarchaeales > Heimdallarchaeaceae > 18H4-34. The sequence goes on along the minus strand of JAHLWR010000003.1, from coordinate 1,263 downwards.
ATATTGAAGATATCTCATGTGATGGTATTGGGATACCAATCTACGTATGGCATCGTAAATATGAATCTATTGCTACAAACATATCTTTAGACACAGCAGACGAGTTAGATTCGTTTGTAATCAAGGTTGCCCAGCGTGCTAATAGACACGTAAGCATAGCCAATCCTCTTTTAGATGCTTCGTTACCCGATGGTAGCAGAGTTCAGCTAACATATGGTACGGAAGTTACACAACGAGGTTCTACTTTTACAATCCGTAAGTTTAAAGCCGATCCATTCACAATTTCCGATCTTATTCTTTACAATACTATTGATTTGGATATAGCAGCATTTTACTGGCTTGCAATGGAGCACAATATCAGTATCCTTATAGCAGGAGGTACTGCTGCAGGAAAAACTACTTTACTCAATACAGTTTCCATGATGATTAAGCCAGATTTGAAAATAATCACAATCGAAGATACAGCAGAATTAAATCTTGCGCATGAAAACTGGATTCCTAGTGTTGTTAGATCTGGTTTTGGTGAAACTTCAGAATCCGGATATCGAAGAGGTCAAATTTCAATGTATCAGCTGTTAAGAGCTGCTATGAGACAAAGACCCGATTATATAATAGTTGGTGAAATACGCGGGGAAGAAGCTTACGCAATGTTCCAAGCCATGAGCACTGGTCACAGAGGATTAGGCACCATACATGGTGATTCAGTAGAAGGAGTTATTCATAGATTAGAGAGTAAACCAATGAATATTCCTCGTTCAATGATGAAATCATTGGACATTATTCATGTAATTCGAAAAGTCCGTATTAAGTCAAAATTCGCTAGAAGAACACAAACAATTACAGAAATAATTGGATTAGACCCAGTCACAGAGGAAATCTTGACCAATAAACTCTATCAATGGGCTCCTCGTGAAGATAATTTCATATATTTCGGACGAAGTTATGTTTTAGAGAAAATGATGGAGAGCACAGGTATAACAGAGCAAGAAATCTTTGATGAAATGGAGCGTAGAAAAATAGTACTAAGATGGATGGTCAAGCGAAGAATCCGATATTTCGAGGATGTAGCTACTGTTATTCAAGAGTATAACTCTGATCCTGATCGAACTATAGAAAAAGCTAAAAAAGGCTTGAAAACATAACTTTTTCTTCTTTATTTTTCTTTCTTCTTTAATTTTCTTTCTCCATCCAACGATAAATTCTTTTAATAGTACTTCCGAAATAACGAAAAATTTTAGGGTCTGAGTGCCGACAAAATTATTA
>JAHLWR010000046.1 GCA_019057815.1 Candidatus Heimdallarchaeota archaeon | reverse complement strand
AAAAATGCTATTGAACTTTCAATTTATTCTGAAATTCTTCCAATAACTTAATATGGTTTTATGGAGTAAGATCTTGCAATATTACTTTTCCGCTTTCCCCTCAATTTTTTTAATTAAAATGGGACAATACATCCGATTTTTTATGGTTTGGCTTTCCATTTTACGAGGTCTTCCTTTAGGACTTCTATCTATAATAATACTTAAATCCTCAACCATCCGGTTAAGAAACTCCTCAGATCCTATAGGTTTTTTCTGCTAAAAGTTACCGAATTATTTACCTGGTACCCATTCCCTATTCCTCTAATTTAAAAGTAAAATATTAATTGCCTAAGAAAATAGGTGTCCCTATTATTACCTATTATTACTAAAAAACTATTTTAATTTGTATTATTTATTAATCGTTCGAGAGCAGTTTTCCCTCCCCTGCCCTTTTGGTTGATTAGGGTTATTGTTAGCATGAATTTATTTTTTTATTTGAATATTTCTCCTTGAAATCATCTTTCGATAGAGTTCTTATAGCTCTGTTCGAGCCACTAATAACTTCCTTTTGTGGCATTTCGCCTAACGTTACGAGCGTACTGAAGTTTTGCGGAACTACAACAATCAAATTTAGGAAAAATATAATTGAACTAGATATACTCTATTAGGATACGTAGGAATCATCCCTTCAAATTTAGCAAAACATATTTAAGGATTATTTCTTTAAGATGATCACAATTTTCTTTTGCTGCTTTGAGCTCCCCCTCTATTCCGGTATCTACGACAAGTTTCAAATAAAGTCTTGATTTTTTTGTTGCTTTTTTGAAATCATAATCCTGTTTTTGGATAGTCCAATAAAGTACTCGTTTCTTTATTGGGGTTATATCAAAGTCATCCTTTGTTATAAACTGCTTTGCTTCCATGCAGCATTCCTCGGAAAAAAACCAAAGATTTTCATACTCTCTTGATCCATCTTTTTCAATGTAATCTGTTATAAAGATACCTTTAATTTCATCGGGGCATATCTCTTGATAAAATTTATAGATCGTCTCAACTCGTTCGCGATGAGCATTTGTTATATCTATAGACTTCAGATATATTATAAATTCCTTTTTCATGTTATCTCCTCCTTTTGTTTTTCTCTAATTTCCATAATCATGCCTTCAACATAATGAAGTATATGGCCTAAATAATTTGCTACAAACTCGTCGCTTTCATAATTCCATTGCCACTTAATGTCTTCTTTTTCCAATCTCTTTCTCTTATCTTCATAATATTTATGTAACAACTTTCGAATGACTTCCTGAATCTGAGTTGTTATTTGAATTTCAATTGAAACATCAATCCGTTCAGTGTCCCAATTGACTTTTGGAATTTCAAATTCTTGTATCATATACAGGTGTGCAGCATAATACCCTTCTTCTGTGGCCTCAAGGGAAACTTTACATTCCATACTGCGTTCCTCGCAAATAGACTTTATTTTGCTTATCATAAACTCAACCCCATCTAAATACTTAACTTCAAACAATGTTCTTATAATATCATTTATCCTAGAATACCAGTTATTAGGAAGTACCCATCCACCTTTAGGTTCATCAGGCCAACGTTTGTTCTCTATAATATTTTTTCTAAATGTTTTTAATAAAAACGAGTCAAAAGGCTTTATATACAATTCTGGTTTAAGGATGGGTGTCAATAGATGGTATTTTGTTTTTACTAAGTATTCAACGTCATACTCTCTAAAATTCTTAGTTAGTTGAATCCAAAAATCTGATTTCTCAAGATCCTGTTTGATTTTACTTGCTACAGACTCATAATATTTCTGAGTCTTACCTGAAATCTCAATTTTGTGTTTCTTTTTTAACCATTTTTTATATTCATCAATATCTTTTGGCTTTTTATTAGTCATATTTTCACCTTTGTAATGTTTCCATATCGGCTAACGATTCCAGCATATAAGACGTTGCGACCGTAGGGAGCAATGTTCCAAAGGGCGAGGGTGAAGACCGAAGCGTATATGCTGTGTTATACGATGCACGCCCATTTTTTAACAATGTTACCTCATCTTTTTCATCCGACGCCGTATGCGATAAATGAGTTGCTCAACCTTATCGGGAGGAATTCCAGATTCCGTTGCAAACATTTCAAGCATTTGCATAGAACGATAGAGAACATGTTGAGCCTCCTCGATGCGCTCCCTATTCGGTTCTTCATTGGGTGGCAAATCCAGAACGGATGCTAAACGATCAAAATGCAGGAATAGCTCTTCAAACATACCAGGATGCAATCTGGGACGTCGGGAAACACTACCTATCTCGCTAATCTCCGAACGAATACCCTGAAGCATTGAGATGATCTCGGCGTTGCTTTTTTCTAATGGATTTTCACTTTTGCGAAGATATTCTAGGTCAATTGCAACAGATATTGGAGTATCAACCCTGCTTGGATCCTTTTCCACGAAACGAATCTGCTTTACTAACTCCTGTTTACAACTTGCTACACTATCTAAATCACGATGATCAACATGAATAGTTCTCGTACCAGCTACATCAAAGGGGATAGATTCTCCTGCTTGGATGAGCTGAACAATAGACTTCTTGACAACATGTCGAACAGCAAGCTCATAGTATACATTTGGATTTCTTTCAGTAAGGTCAGCAATTACGAGGTCATCATCAATCAAATGTTGGATAATTTGTGAGGTAATAATTCCTGGTTCAGATATCTCATCAGCACGGATAGATTCATACCCACATTCTTCAACCGTCGGTTTTATTATATGTTCTAATATTTTATCAGAACGCTCTTTTATTTCACTGCCTTCCTCGCCAATTGGCGCGATAACAAAGCATTTCTTCATGGTTTTGATTTTTTTATTAGTCATTTTTACCTCCTTAAGGCGTTTTCCATATAATTTAAAATAACCGAATTACTTCGTTTATGATAGTAAGTTGTCATGTTTTGAAAGGATATCTCTATTTTTCTCTTAATAAATCATTCTTAAACTTAATTATTTTATAACTTTCTATATTCATTAATACTACAAATCTCTTAAAAACTCTCTTTTTAAAAAACTTATTTAAAAAACCCCTGCTCTTTTAATGCAAGGATTCCGGAAAGTTTTTAGATGTTTTTAACCGGGTCTTAACATTTAACAAACTCTAATTTCTTAAAATATTACAAAAGTATAATAAAGGACTATCTCCTGTCATATTCTAATCATTTGAGAAGAAATTGGTAACCCGGGCTTATCAGGCCCCTTACAAAAAATTAGAAAAAGTTACCGAATTATTAATTTAGTACACTTGCTATCGCATTCACAAGAAAATAGGTGTCTGTCCCTTATCCCTATTTTGTATTGATATTGGAAGAAGTTTTGATTTCTTTAAAAGGATACATAAAAAAACAGACATATCATCATCAAAGATTTATTGAATTTCCTATTGCATATTTATAACACTATTCGGGAGCTCCGGAAATACTTCGGATAGAAATTGCAATGCTTGAGACTTAGCTTTGGCCTGAATTTTCTTTCCAAATTTTTTATATGCATTCGTTTTGATCTTACTTGCAAAAGGTCCAAACTCCGGTGTGTGCATCTCAATAGAAGCAGATGCACAGAGTATACCACATAGAAAGTCTATATACACTTGTTCCCGTCCCTTAAGTTCTTTACGTTTAAGACGTGAAAGATAAGACCCAGCTTGCTGAAAGAAATTTAAGAGCCACCAAATTGAATCCAGATATTTCCGTTCAATACACAGGAGTAGCATAACAGAACAAGCTATTATGTGATAATTCACAATTCCTGAACAAACACGATTCTTCTTCTCAAGTAGTCTAAGGCCCCAATAATTAAAAGTTGAAAGAAGAATCAGAGGGATATATGGATCTTGACCTGCAACAGTGCAAGAGTGTATGATTTGTGTAAAGCAATTTAATACTGTCCTCTCCTTAATTGAATGAATAATGCTACTTTGTACACAACTTCCCCCCAAAAATAACCATTTTATATTATATGGAATATTAATAAACTCCCATTGATTGATATCTTTTGCGATTTCTTCTATTAAGTTTATTAAGTATTCAATTCCTCTTCCGCCAGTGCCATAATCACCCGAGCGGAAGGAACGCATTAAGTAATTACTAAGAGCCTTCAGTTCATTATCCGGATCTTGTCTTTTCCTGATAATGCTAACAATTTCAGAAGTCAGATTTCTTAATAAATTATCTGGGCTCAACTCACGGAATAGGAAAAGTAAAAAGAAAGGAAGCAGTATAAGCGCAAAGAAGCCTTCAAATAGACTTGCATAGAAAAAAAAATTTGTGGGGTTTCTTAGAGCAACTAACGGAAGCATTATTGCTTGGATGAATAAAAACAGGTAGGTTAATGTATACCATAACATCCGCTTGTTAGCAAACGCTAACCGTGAGCTATAACCTGTTACAAGTTGAACTACCACCAAAACAATTGTAAATGTTAGCGCGAAGACTGCCGCTAGAACCTGTGATAAGCTACTGAGTATATAGTTTTTTGCCGCATCAGGATAAACCGGTGACATATAGAAGTGAAAGATCATAACTGGTAAAATGCAAAGAGTAAGTAAAAATACAAGACCCAAGAAGCTTCGACTAAAAGTCAAGTTAATATTCTTTGGAAGCTTAAATGTTGCCTGTATCACTTCCTTGAATGAAATTAAAAATTTTTTACGTTTAAATACTATTTTTGCCATAAGAGTAGTACCAACTTTTGAATTAATTTACACTTCTTAAAGTATATTTTTAGAATTTTTTGTATAAGAATAAATCAATGGAAAATCAACGGGATTTGGTCTCAACATTTGTCATATTGTATTTTGTAAAATAGTATAAAAGTATAATAATACCACACCAAAGGATCTTTCCTTGTGATAAAATATATACAATTAAAATCAGGAAATATCTCTTTCAGTAAACCCTGTAAGGGTTTTCCTAAAGATTAGGAGTTGCCCCGTTGGTGCTTTTTTGTATAAAGCTCTCCAGAGTTCTGTCCGGTAACAGTCCTTTTGC
>JAHLWR010000016.1 GCA_019057815.1 Candidatus Heimdallarchaeota archaeon | reverse complement strand
TATACTTTTCTCCAAACGTTACATTCTAGCTCCGTCAAAAGAGGAGGTGGTAACTTCTAATAAACCAGCGGTCATTCTACCGAACGTGCCGTTACATTCTAGCTCCGTCAAAAGAGGAGGTGGTAACATCTTTCTCCGCTTAACTTACTATACTTTTCTCCAAACGTTACATTCTAGCTCCGTCAAAAGAGGAGGTGGTAACTGAGGATAAACTCTGCGGGCCTTTTCAAGAAGCAATCGTTACATTCTAGCTCCGTCAAAAGAGGAGGTGGTAACTACATCTGGAGCCCACCTTTTATACCCCAACTGATCAGGTTACATTCTAGCTCCGTCAAAAGAGGAGGTGGTAACGGGGAGAATTAATTGAGCAGAAGTTAGGATATTCACGTTACATTCTAGCTCCGTCAAAAGAGGAGGTGGTAACAAAAACTTGCAGTCCACAATCCTCCGCACATTAAAGACGTTACATTCTAGCTCCGTCAAAAGAGGAGGTGGTAACCTTAAAGTAACCAATTTGTTTAAGAATATGTCAAGGGCGTTACATTCTAGCTCCGTCAAAAGAGGAGGTGGTAACCTTAAAGTAACCAATTTGTTTAAGAATATGTCAAGGGCGTTACATTCTAGCTCCGTCAAAAGAGGAGGTGGTAACTTCATTATTCAGTTTTTGTAAAACTCACCTTATTAAGTTACATTCTAGCTCCGTCAAAAGAGGAGGTGGTAACCTACAAAGTGCTCCGTAACGAAGACGTTCTTGAGTCGTTACATTCTAGCTCCGTCAAAAGAGGAGGTGGTAACTACTTCCATGACAGTGTTGTACTTCTTTTCTGATTTTGTTACATTCTAGCTCCGTCAAAAGAGGAGGTGGTAACAAGATTATAAATCAGTTCTTGGGAAGCCACTTAAGCGTTACATTCTAGCTCCGTCAAAAGAGGAGGTGGTAACGCGCAGGTCATTATTGATTGGCTTCTGCTTGAGAAGGTTACATTCTAGCTCCGTCAAAAGAGGAGGTGGTAACGGGTTTCTGTGATTATCAGCCAGTTCTCCTGATAAGTTACATTCTAGCTCCGTCAAAAGAGGAGGTGGTAACTACTCTATCCTTGCAGCTTCGTAAAAACTAGTAGAAGTTACATTCTAGCTCCGTCAAAAGAGGAGGTGGTAACCCAAAATTTCTTCTTGGGAGGGTGGCTGAGAGAGGGTTACATTCTAGCTCCGTCAAAAGAGGAGGTGGTAACGTATAGACATTTTGAGTTAAATAGACAGAATCAGCTCTAGTTACATTTTAGCTCAATAAGAAGAGGAGATAATAACTTATGATAACACTTCGGATTCATTCTCCTTCTATCCCATAACTATTCTCTAACTATAGTAGAAGAAGAGGAGATAACTGATAATTGACAAATTTAATCATAACTCTTTGAAATGTGCAAATTGTATAGTTTTTTATAAAATAGGATCTAGTCGTTTTCATGATCACACTATACTTTTTTCATTAAATTATGATTTTTCTTTAATGTTTTGGATTTCTTCATCATTAACTTTGTCATCTTGAGGTTTTGTAATTATGAAGGTTTCTTTATATTCAGCTATATCTCGAGTAATTTTGTGCTCGTTGTACTGAAAGTAATTTTGCATCCTTCTTTTAATGTGTTCCTTATTCTCTATTTTAGTAACTAATTGGTCAATAAGAACATCAAGTGTTTGAAATCCTGCTACTATTTTACTAATAGAGTTTTGTATGATCTTAGTAATAGTTACCCCCTTACATACTTCTGAGAGAATGTTTTGATAGAGCTGATAAGTTGGATGGTTAAGAAAGTTTAAATCTAAATCTTTAATCTCTTTTACTGATTTTTCAAAACTCAATTGATTTGACTCCTGGAAATACCAAGAATGTAACAGTAAAGCTGCTTGTTTCTTTATTTCTTCTAAATTATTATAATTTGTTATTTGTTCCCATAAGAGTAATTCTTTCTTTCCTAAAGGTTCTTTATTATTTATCTTACAGTCATAATAAACATCTAGCCAATAATTTTTGTAATATTTAACAATTTTTTTTCGTTCAAAACTGATATAATCATTCAAGAGATATTGTAGATAATAAGTATTATTAGAACCATAAAACCCTTGTAACGAGTTGGTGGTTTTTTGTTTCTTAAATAATATATCCTCATTTGTTGTATCAAATTTTTTTATAAAATCACTAATTAGTTTATCAACATCTATTGATATGGTAATGAAAAAGATCAATTTGTTCTTTCCTTTTGTAATATTCAAATATTCCCCAGTTAATCCTTTTGTGATTTGTCTAGTATTAGTTACAAGGTAACTTCCATTCGGAAGATTAAATTTAACATAGATGGTTATTCCTTCCCATTGCCAAGTATAAGAAGTAATTGTTCTTTTATTGAATTTTCTTAAACCCGTATAGATACTGCTTTTCTGACTGCTTAGAGTAACATTCTGTAAATAACTATGATATTGTGATGCTATCTCACCTGCTTTATCTGTTGTATCTTCTGTGAAGGTAGGCGTAAAAAGGTATTTATAGGATTCTTTAAGAGCTTTCTTGAAGGGTTCTGTCAAGTACTGCCCCTTACTATGAGTAGTGAATACTATTCTACCTTTACTTGTCTTGTAGCCATATTTCTTCTTACCTGCTATGTAAATGTGAGTAATATAATCTCCATCCTTATATTTCTCTTCTATTTCGTCTTTCAGTAAAATAGTTTCTTGAAAAACAGATAACAAATATTCTTGCTGTGTCTTTGTAGCTCGAACAAAGATACTGTCTGTATCTGTATATATTTTTAACGCGTTAATGTGATCAACCGTTATTTCAGCAACAGTAATAAAAGCGCGACCAATGGTTGATATTGCATTTGCCACTATTGGATTACAGAAAATTCCTGTATATTTTTCATTTAACATCCCTTCTCCACTTATTCCACAACAAGCATTCATCAAAATTTTTACAAATAATTGCTCACACTCTAAAATAGTAATTTTAGCGCTATTCCCTTTTTTGAGGTTTTCTTTTATTTCTCTTATTTCTGCTTTGATATCTTTACGAAATAAACAGAGAATTGAAAAAAATTCTTTGCCATATTCAGATGAAACAGGAAAATCGATATATTCTGCTTTTATAAAAGAAATTTGACTAAAGATTTCATCTATTTGTCTTTTATGAATTATAATTTCCCTTACAATAGCTAGAGAGAGATCAACGAGTGTAGTTGATATTTGTCCTTTAACTAACAAATCAACTTTCTTATTCTTAAAGTCTCTAGGTAATTGTAGGAGTATGTCACTGTGAATAGTGCAATTTCCTACCAATCCTTGAAAGATTCTTTTTTGTAAAGGTTTCTTTTTTATTATACTCTCAATAATTTCATTAACACTCAATTTAATACGTTTTATAACATTGCTAATATCTTTTCTAATGTATTTTTGTATTTCATTCTTTGAACAAACAAGATAAAGCCATAGTGCTTCACAAATCCAAGCTGCATGAGGATAAAGAGCAGTAAAATCTAAATAATAGATTTTTTGTTCAAGTGTAGTTTCGACTAGTCCGTGAATAAAGCACTCAACTTTTCCACCTAAGTAAGTCTGTTTGTAGTTTTGTAGGAAATTGTGTGATTTTTTAATGTTTTTTTGAATTATATATAAATCTAGATTAAGTTTTTGGACTAAATAATTTCTAAGGATATGTTTACTGATTGTTGCAGCTGAACGTATTTTAGTACAAAAAGGGATATTAGTTTTTTCTATTTTCAATCCTAACAAATTCTCTAGTTTAGCTAAATTCAATCTGTTGGAAAGTTTTGCATAAATTGCAATAATAGAAAATGAATCAATAATAGCATTCAATTCTTTTTCTGGAATTGATTTGACAATTATGGGGTTAGGAAAATCGCAAATTATGGCTACTGCTTTTTTATCATCTTTATTGTCTATTTTAGGATAATTAGTATTTGCACTTAAATCAAATAGAGTTGTTGATTTTTCTTGAAAAACATTAGTTAAAGTTGTTAAGTCACAAGTATAAGTGAGAGTAGAACTTCCTCTCTTTGCTGGACTTATTTTTATAGAGCAAAATTTGTATTTTCCTATTTCTATTGAAGATAAAGAAAAGTAGAAACCTACAGTGAGATTACTAAAGTTGAAACTATACAAATAACTAGAGATGCTATAATCAGTTTTGACACTTTTAGTATTTAAGGAATGTAAGCTAAATAAATTTCCCTTTGCATTCCTATGTGAAGTTATTAGCTGTTCTATAGTACAAGAAGCGTTATGTAGTAAGAATAATGTTCTCCTTTTATTTAGGAGTAGTTCTTTAAGTAAGTTGAAACGTATGGGAGGAAGGTTATTATTTTTTTGAAAGTATGTAAAAAACTCTCTAAATTTCTTTTGTTCTTTCTGCATAGAGTCCAACAAAATACTTACTATAACGGTTTCTATATCACTGATAACAATACCATCAAGTAAATTAGGACTTTTCATGTAAATTATTTGTGAATCATCAGTCTGTGTGTATATATTAATCTCATAATTATCATCTAAGAGACATAACACTAAACGTCTTGCATCTAAATTAAAAGCTAGCAATAATATAATTTCACTATGATGGTCTGCTCTAGTGACAATACTAATGTGTGTTAAATTCCATTTATCTGATTCAATTTCAAGATTAATGAAAAATTCAGTAGATCGTGGAATATTTATAATATTGTAGTCTAAATTCTCACTATTGTCTTGTATCAATGTCTTAAGTAATGCCACTTCTTGTTCTTTTAATTTACTGTACATGATTTATCTTAGTATTATTTATATATAATTTATTAAATTTACTATAGGTTTTGTTTTTTTGTACAATAATGAACTTTTTCGAGTACTAATACATTCAGTTGATTGTCTTACTGGGGTTTAAATAGGAAAGTAAAGATGAAGAAATGATATTTTTAGTATAATAAAACCATTTAAGATCATTAAACAAAGAAACGTACTGGATACTCAAACAACTTACACGATGGTCAAAAGATGTTTATTACCTCACATTATGGTTAATGAAAAAGGAATGGGAGTCAACAAGGACTTTTTTCACATACAACAAAGCATACCCAACAATTAAAACAAATGAGTATTATCAAAGACTTCCAGCACAAGTTGCACAACAAGCAACACGAAAAACAGAACAAGCTTACAAGTCTTTCTTCAACTACTAAAAACTAAACAACGAGGAATATATAAAGAAACAGTAAAAGAACCTTGGTTTCTCCCAAATGAAGGATATTTCCTTCTTGCTTTTACACTTGATTACTTTCAAGCCCAAGAAAGAAGATTAGAATCTCTCTTGGGGAATGGGTGAAGAAGAACCTGCATGATAGATCCTGATAGAATATTCTTTCAAAAGTCTAAAAGAAAATGAGACGCTGGTAGCAATATTACAGCTTTAACCTAAGAATTTGCACATAAAAATCGTTTTTGTTATATAATTCTGATTCCTTGATCAATCGTATTGGTTACCACCTTCTCTTTTGACGAAGCTAGTTTGTAACATACTTAGCCAAACTTGAACAACATAATCAAAGGATGTTACCACCTTCTCTTTTGACGAAGCTAGTTTGTAACATGCCCTTTGCAATCCCCTCAGGAAAGAAACTTTTCGTTACCACCTTCTCTTTTGACGAAGCTAGTTTGTAACCGCAACGAAATTCCTTCTAGTCCTTGTTTTTTCCATTTCTCTTTTTCTTATCTTTTTTTTTTCTTCTTTCTTCTTCTTTTTTTTCTTTATTAACCTTTTCTTTTTTTCTTCTCTTTGCTTATCTAAAACTTGATATATTTCTTTTCTTTTTCCATTTTATGTCTCCTTCTTCTTCCTCTTCTTCGTTTTTTTCTCCTTCTCTTTCATCGCTTCTTTCTCATTCAGTCATTCATGTTTCTTTTTTCATTGATTTTCCTTCTTTCTCTCATTTACCTTATTATGGTCCTGTTCTTCGTGGTTGGTTCGGTTCTCATTTATTTGATTCCCCTTCTCTTCACTCTGTTTTTTGTGATTCTCTTATTCCTTTTCGTCCTTATTTTTTCTATACTACTCATAATTCTTCTGGCATTTTCGCCCATTTTCTCTTTTTAGATTCTTTTGAGGACCTTGTTTCTGAATTTGTTCATGTTCTTTCTGGCATAAAGCATCTCCATATTGCAGGTAAAGATGCTTCTCTTTCTCATGTTCAAATTCGTAATGATTTTTTCTCCCCTCTTTCCCCTTCTCCTTTTCTCCGTATCCGTCTTATTTCTCCTACTTCTTTCTATCGTTCTGGTAAGCCTTGTCTTTTTGTTGATTTTTCCCTTCTTCTCGATTCATTGGTTCGAAGTGTCAATCGTTTTAACAAATTCCATCTTCTTAGTTGCTACCCTATTCATTGGGATCGCAGCTGGAGAAATATTCCTGTTACTGTTGAAAATTATGATCTTCGTTTGTTCTCTTGGAATCAACATAGACGTAAAGGTAAACCTATAAAATTAGAAGGTATTTTTGGCGAAATCACTTACAAACTCAAAAAAATGAATGATGAAATTGGTAAGCTTTTGTCTCTTGCTAAATTCTATCAAATTGGTAGCAAAACTTCTTATGGTTTTGGCAAATTCGAAATTGCTTAATATATATTTTTAATTTTTAAACTTGACAATGATTACTCTGTTTTGAACTGTGCATATTTCAGTTTCAATGAAAAGGTTTAGCCCGATTTTACTTTATTTTTAAATATATTCAAGATTCAATTTATTCGGATATTACTCTGATTATTTGGTTCTTATTTTCATTGTTTTTTGAATTTGTTTTTCATTCAATCTAACATTCTCTCCTTAAATTTATTGTATAGGTATTGGTTTACTAGTTGAGTTCATTGTTAATCACATGCCCATGGTAAGACGACTGTACCAAAAATATTGGAGAGACTCCGCTTTCAAGCCATTCGATGACCCAGGGTGTACTGACGAGTTTATTCTACAGTTCCTCTACAAGAAAGGGAGAGTGACAGAAGTAGGACATGCGTTACAAAACAAGTGTATCGAACAGTACTATCAAACACCTAAACAATACCTCAAGACACTTGGGGTTCGAAGCATTATCAAAGGAACTTTTAGAGTCGATAAGCGTATGGGTACGGTAAAAGACTGGGAAGCACGAACAAAGGATAGTCGCTATGCTGCGATAGGATTCACCAACTGGGGAAAACTCGTTCTTGCTCAGGTCCGTATCTTGAATGGGTGGAGGACAGACTTTGTATCTCGTTCCTTCATAACAACATAGGAGCGTGAAAGTCAGACAGTGATGAAGTATGTAACCCTCTATCCCTCTTCGTAAAAGGTTTCCAGTTAAGCTACCAAAAACACTAAAAAACTAAAAGGAAAACTGGAAAGTCACAGTTATAACACGCTATATCTTATAGATATTTTATTATTCTAATTTTGGAAAGAGAGCTATTTTCCGTAGTTCTTCTAAATCTACTTTTTCCGTACTTACTTCCTCTGCATAGAGTTTCGCTGTATTAAAAAAATCGATTGCATCATCTTTTCCTACTGGTTGTAATCCATGTGCTAATATTGAGTTATTTCTTATTTGCAAGAGATTTTTCATTTCCTTATCCTTAATAGACATCTCCCCCAGTTCATCTTTCAGGGCTTTTAGAAGTTTATAGTTATCCTGTAAACTTATTTTCTTATTAGCACCCTCTGGACTTTTATATTGTTCTATATCTTGGTTTTTTAACCCTAATTCTTTTAGTCTTTTAATCTTAATATCACTTGAGATCAATTGATACTTATCTCTTAATCTGTATTGAGCAATTAGCTCTATTACTCTGTATGATCTTGCAGTTGCATCGTCATATTTTTCTTCCTCTATTCTTCTTTCTGTGTTGTTTAGAAGATCTGCAATATAGTACAACTCTCTTTTTTCTTCTGATGTTTGAAGTAATTTTCCTAGAAAAGCTTTATTTTCTCCATATATTTTAGTTACTTTTTTTAATTCTGTAAAAGCTTCTTGATGACGGAATTTATCCCATAAATCATAAGCTTTAATCAAAGCTTTATAGTTCTCTTGTTGTTCTGTTTCTTGTATCACTATTTCCTCAAGAACTTTTTCAGCAGCGCCAAACCTATAATTGTTGAATAACTCTTTAACTTTTTTTAGTATCAGCTTATCATAGAATGAATAAAGGTTCTGTTCAGTAATCTTTTCTGTATTCGGGATAACTATTCCTTTCTCTCCTCTCTTGCCCAAAATCGAACTTAGTGTTCTATGATAAAGAATAGAACCAATAGCAGCACTTATAGTCATAGTTTTAGTTCCAGAAGTGTAATCAATAATTACTTCTTCTTGCTGATATTCTTCTAGTTTTTTAGTCAAAATATAAAAACAATCGTCAAAGTTATCAACGTTTTTTATTTCTACAAATTCATAATCAGTAAATTCTTCTTGATGTCGCTCATAATATTGTTCTTTAACAGATTCGATTGTATCCATGCTTTGATCAGAACCAAAAAAAACTACATTATCTGGACGATGGTGTTCAATACAGACCAATAATCCATGAGCAAGACTTTTGATCTTTTCCTCTTTGTTTACACCAATACCAGTTCCAACTGTCATAAATAATATTCTAGCCATTATTTGATCCTTACTTGTTATGAATAAAACTACTTCATATGTGATATAGTAACTAAGTAAAAACTGTATATAAATAATACTAGTGTACCTTTTTGATTTTTCTAGCTTCAAAAATCTATATAAGACACTCAAAATAATCAGAAATCTATTCACTATTTTATCTATTCACTAATCTATATGTTGTATCAATCAGTTAGTAGGACATCTACTCTTTTTTGTTATATAAACAAGGTAACATCAACACTTT
This sequence comes from Candidatus Heimdallarchaeota archaeon, assembly GCA_019057815.1. Lineage (GTDB taxonomy): Archaea > Asgardarchaeota > Heimdallarchaeia > Heimdallarchaeales > Heimdallarchaeaceae > 18H4-34. The sequence continues at coordinate 77,037 of JAHLWR010000016.1, read as the reverse complement.
TTAAGAAAAGAACCTCTTTCTCGTTTTGTAATGTTTATACTTAAAGGAAAAAAGATCACAAACCTTCTTGATGTATTGTAGTTTATATACTAATCCAAAATAGTTTTCAGTCCTTCTTCTAAAGGAATTTATTTTTTCTTAAAAATACAACAAAAAAAGCTATATTTTTAAATGTTAAAGTGAAATCATAAATCATATGAGTTCTTGGTTTCCCAAAATAAAAGAAGCTTACTATACTATAAATCAAATACTTAAAGCTTTAAATCAATTATCTAGTCAAGTTTATCGTAATCGTGACAAAATTACTGCTCTTGAAGAAGTAAATGAATGTCTTAATTCAGAGATAGCAAAATTCAATAATTTCATAGAACAAACAGAAAAACAAGTAGAAATCATTCCAGAACTTAAAGAATTGCAAAGTAATCTTAATGAAAGAATAGAGACTATCCAGGAAAATATCAAAAGTTTTGGAAGAGGAGAGATTGATTTTAATCAATTATTAAATAAACATTTCCCGCAATTTGAAATGTTCCTTAATGAACGCATTAAACAGATAGCTAAGAAATGTACAGATGATTTGCTCAGTGAAGCAGTAAAGGATACCAAAACATTTAAACAACCTAAAACTCCTTATGGTAAAAGTTTACAATGGTTTATTGTTTTTGAATATCACGAAGGAGTTCCTATTATTAGTATACTCCCAGAGTATTCAGATTTTAGAGTTAAGAAAGAGGAAGGAGATTTATCAGCAGATGATTCAAATATAGCAGGTATTTTTTCAGCTATTCGGAACGTATCTCTTGAACTGTTCAATACTGCTCCTGAATTTTTTATTTTTGAAAATGCTGATTATTTTGCACTTTACACTACTATCCAAGACAAATATGTAGCTGTTGGAGTTTACAAGGATATTACCAGTTGGTTGAAAAACAAAACCCTTCAAGAAATGATGTGTCGTCAAATAGAAAAAGTCTTAGCAAAAAATATCAAAACAGAGATGGATCTTCGTATAAGAAACGGTAAATTAGAAAAAGAAATAGATGAAGTAGTAACTAAATTTCTCACTTCGTCACTACCTTTTGAAGTTGATATTGATTATTTCCTTGATCGCATTGCTGATTTTGTTACTATTACAATTGATGACTTTAGAGATCAAAGTATTCAATGTTCATTAAGTTTTATTCCATTACCTGAAGAGATAAATAAAATAGTTTTGCAGATAGATAATGTTACTTCACTTGAAAAACCAGAAAAAATTTATCAACCACATTATCTCTCTAGTGATTTTTATTTTACTCAAGATATCCTAGAACGATTATTTACTCTTAAACCCCTTAATCCTTCTATTATTGAAAGTGACTCTTTACAAATAGAACTAGCTGTTAACATAGTACAAAGGGATGTTGTTGAATCAAGAAAATATAATTTTGCTAAAAAAGTCTCAGTAAAACTAAAAAAAGGTTTTACACCAATGATTCTTAAAGAAGAGTGCAAAAATTTATTAATTGTAGATATATCTAATGATGGTCAAATAGAAACTGACCACGAATGGCATTTGACTATTCAAAACATAGGTGATAGCGAAGGAGAGTTAATATCCACTCACCTTCAAATGGAACTTGCTCAAGATCAAAATTTTGAAAATGAATTACCAAAAGAAGCAATTACGATAAAAGATATTGAACCAAGCAATTTTATCTTAAAACCAAACGAAAAGAAGCTATTTAAAGTAATTACTAGCATAGGAGAACAAAATTTAGCAAATATAACTTACTACGCTAAAATATCTACAAAAACAAGACCAAATAATACTACAGAATTTCAATTAATACCTACTGAAGGGATAAAATCTCAACAATTTGAAATCATAATGAGAGAAACAAGTAAGACTCAACTTGAAAAAGTGAAAGAAAGTAAAGTTATTGAGAAAATGGGAACTCCTTCAATTTTTTGCTGCTTCATTTACGAAGATAAAGAAATAATGACGAATTTAGCTGAGATTTTAAGGTTTATGGGTATAAATGTTTGTTTAGAATATGAACTAGTAGAATATGAAAATAGCGACTTATTAATTGAACAAATGAAAAAATGTGATGGAGCAATTATACTTCTTACACCAAAAAGTTTAGAATCATCACTAGTGGAAAACATTCTAAAAGAAGCACTATTAATAGAAAATGAAGAACAATTCAAGATTTTTCCAATATTATATAAAATAAATAAAGAAAGAGTGAAAAATTGGAGTGTTGAAAAGTTTGATACATTAATAAAACCCTTTGCTACTTTTGAAAAAGATGAAGATAGTAAAAAAAAGCATAATATCGACACTATGCAAAGAATTTTTGAACAGATGATCTCAGAAATAGATGAAAGAAAAGGTGAAGATAAGTATTTTAACATTCAGTTATTTTCAAAAGAGCATCAAAAAATCAATAATGATACAGATTTTGCCTTTGATTTAACAAGTGCAGTTGAAGAAGTTGATAAGATGATAATTAAAGAGAAAAGTGAACTTGTTTATGAGTGCATAAAAAGAGTAAGAGACAGTCTTTCTAAGATATCTAATATAAGAAAATTAAGAATAATCAACCCAAAAGTTCATATTATATTAACTTTAGCATTTGGTTTCATATTTAGAAGCACAACTGGATATAACTTAGAGATATTACACAATGAAAACATATACAGAACATTACAAGAGTTAGCTGAAGCTCCAGAGTTGTTAAAAGAAGACATAATCCCAGGTGATGAAGAGAAAGGAACAATTACAACAATAGAAGTTAGTGTCGCTCAGTCAATAAGAGAAGCTGTATCAGATTATATAGACACAAATAATATTAATTATAGGAAAAGGATACATATACATCCAAAGGAAGGGATAAGTAGAGACATTATATTTACAGATGAAAAAGCAAATCAAATGGCAAAATCAATAGCTACAAAGATAAGAGATTATTCTCAAGAAAAAGGAACAGATAAAATACTTTTTTATGGAGCAATGCCAATTTTTCTAAGCTTTATGATAGGATACGAATTGAATACAGCAAGAGCAGTAAAACTATATGAATATCACAATAAAGACAGAAAATATTATCCATTATTCAGAATAGAATAACAGTAATATGAACAATAAAAAACGTTTTCTTAGAGCCTTAAACGAAGTAACGTAAAAAGAGAAAAAATGCTAGAGCTCGAGAAACAGCAAAAACTTTAAGAATGAGGGAGAAAGAGAAAATAGCGTACGCTACAACTAGTATACGAGGTGAAAGTGAAAACTGATAAAACGTTTACTAGAACCAGAATCCCCGCGGTTACATTCTAGCTCCGTCAAAAGAGGAGGTGGTAACGAGACTTTTTACTGTTCTCCTTACCTCCCTTGAAAGGAAGGTAAGGGGTTACATTCTAGCTCCGTCAAAAGAGGAGGTGGTAACTTGAAAGCCATCTCGGCTTCTATCTGAACAATTTTCGTTACATTCTAGCTCCGTCAAAAGAGGAGGTGGTAACCAAAGAGCGTCACACATCGCCCTTTTTTGATTCTCCGTTACATTCTAGCTCCGTCAAAAGAGGAGGTGGTAACGCGAAATCTCATTTTGCCCTTTCACCTCCTTGTTGTTGTTACATTCTAGCTCCGTCAAAAGAGGAGGTGGTAACCTTAATTCTTTTTAATTTTCCCATGATAATTAACTGGTTACAAACTAGCTCCGTCAAAAGAGGAGGTGGTAACTTTTGTATAGTTGTGTAAGAGAGTTCTTCTTGATGGATGTTACAAACTAGCTCCGTCAAAAGAGGAGGTGGTAACCTAGCAAAATCGCCGTCGTAAAAGGTTTCAATAGTTGTTACAAACTAGCTCCGTCAAAAGAGGAGGTGGTAACTTACTATTAGTAGTGTTAAACCAGATAGTGTCAGAAGATGCAAACTAGCTTCGTTAAAGAGAAGGAGGTAACTTTTTTTGCTCCCCCTCGTTAAAAAAATTTTTAAACTGATACAAACTAGCTTTGTTAATAATCAGTGAATTTGTTGATTTTTATTTACGCTTGAATTACTTTAATTCAGTTATTAATTTTTTATTTGCTTTTTTTTCTTTTTCTTCGATTTCTTAATCCTTAAATAGTTTTATTGTTACCCACTTACTTATAGGTGGTTATTCTTTGCAAAGAGTCCTTTTCATGACCGTTGGTACTGGTGTGGGTTCTAATCAACAGGGTCGTATCTCCAGTTTAGCTCATGGCTTATTATCTTGCATCTTACATTTTCGTCCAGATAAGGTTATTTTTTTTGGTTCTGACCAGAGTTATTCTACAGTTGATGTTGTTAAGAAACTTTATTTCGAGACAATGAAGAAAGAATTTTCTCATTATGAATTTATAATTATCCAGCAAATTGACAGTTTTGATGAATGTTTTCGTCTAATCTCCTCTTCTCTCACACGTTTTCCTAACACTGAGATCATCATTGATTACACTTCTGGAACTAAAACAATGACTGTGAGTGCAGCAATTTGTTCTGTTCTTTTCCACAAAAAGCTGAGTCTGATCTCTGGTAAAAGAGGTGAGCATGGACTTATCATTTCTGGGACCGAACACATAATAGAACAAAATCTTTATTCTGCTTATGATAAGATACTTATAGCCAAACTACATGATTCATTTAATCATTACCAATTTAGTACTGCACAAAACTGTCTGGATGAAATAATTATTTTTGATGATGATATACGTGAGACCTATACTGCTCTAATTAATGCTTACCGTCTTTGGGATAAATTCCATCATGAATCAGCTTTTCTCGAACTAAAGAACATTAGTAAAGAATATGCTGAGAATAAGCTTTTCCTCTCTAAACTATTATCTGATTCAAGAGATAAGAAAGTCTCTAAAGAGTATTTTCTTATTGCTGATTTATTAAATAATACCGAACGTCGAGTGGAAGAAGAGAAATATGACGATGCTACAGCAAGATTGTACAGGTGTGCTGAACTTATTGCACAATTTCGCCTTAAAACTTCTTATCTTCTAGATACTAGTAATATTGATACTGAGAGGTTATTAGAGTTAGGTTTACAACCTATTGTTATCTCGCAATATGAGGAGTATAAAACTCGAAGTCGAGTAATAAAGATTGGTTTGCATGCTAGTTATGACCTACTTTGTGATCTAAAGGATTCTCTAGGTTTTTTGTTCAGAAAAGACAAAGAGTTAAAGAATTTATTAAGTTATAGAAACGATTCGATCTTAGCTCACGGCATTAAACCTGTTAACAAAGATTTTGTGGACAAACTATACCGTAAAATTATAGTTTTTGCTGAAGAAGCTGGAAAGGAACAAGAGGAGTTAACCAAATTACGTAAACTTGCTAAATTTCCAAAATTAGAGTAGAAAAGGGTATTATTAGAGCTTTTTTACAAGTTTTTCTTGCTTGTTAACTAAACCCACCTTGGTAACAGTTTTTTCTTTAACATATGACTTTTAAATATTTAAGTAAAAAAACATAAATCTTGTGTTATTAAATTCTTAAAGAAACTTATATGTATTTTTTAATACTTCCCATGTAAGAAGACGAATTAACAAACGTAAATAACTCTTCAAAAACCATAATTCCAACATGCTTGCCAATTTGATGAGAAGTAACATTAAATAGAAAAAATGTTGGTACACTTTTAATATTTATTTTAGAATAATTACCTTCGTTGATACTGCTGATAGACTAATCTTTTAATGTTATGAAATCTTTTCCTCGAAGTTTTTTTCTACTATAATAGTTCTACAATTCAGTCTAATCTTTCCTTCGACAAAATCTTTTTCAAAATATTCCCGTTTCAACCTTTTTTACTCAATATTTTATATCCTTTTCTTCTATTAACCAAAACTAAGTCGTTTTTTTTCTTCAACAAAAAGATTTCCTTATAAAACTATCTGTTGACCTCATTTAAAATCTCTTATTGATTTTATATAATTTCTGTATTCTTTTATTTGGTCTTCAATTTCTACATTGCTTAGATTATAAGTTTCTTTTACTTCATGTGCAATCACGTTAATGCAATCAAACCCATTGTCAAGAGTTAAATCCAAATGCAATCTTCCAAAAAATACATCTTCGATTCTACATACATACTCGTTTTGCACTAAATATGGAATTTCAGCATATATGTGTGGTTTTGCTTCAGAAATTTTCCTTTTTAAGGATTCATCTTTTCTAATTAGTTCTAGAATATTTTTAACTCTCGTTCCGTAAGTATTGAGTAAATGATTGACAGTTTCATCCTTAAAACCCATATCGCTTAGTTTTTTATGATATTCTAAATAAAAACAACTGTAATCCTCAACTTCAGATCCGGGTAGGGTAAGTTTATGAGTTAAGCATTTTGCTTTTCTTCTTTTTAAATTTTTGTAAACTTTATCAACTGTTTTTTCTGCTAATAATCGATATGTAGTTAGCTTTCCGCCTGTAACTACAATTATTCCATCTTCCAATTCAGCTATTTTAAATTCTCTAGATATGTCAGTGACTTCTGCTTTACTGTAAAAAAGAGGTCTAGCTCCTGCAAAAGCGCTGAAAATATCTGATTCAGTTATAGAATTTTCACTTTTGATAATCCTATTAACCTCACTTAAAAGGAAATCTAAATCTTCTTGGCATGGAAGGATATTATCTAGGTTACCTTCGAAAGGAATATCTGTTGTACCTATTATAGTATGTTTTTTCCAAGGGATAATATATCCCGTGGATTTGGCTTGTTGATATATGAATCCCAAGGCTCTATCATTACAAAGATCTTGTTTTATTACAAAATGACTACCTGTTGAAGGGATAATCTTAGGTAATTTTTTATGGGCAGTAAAAAGTTGATCTTGCCATACACCTATAACAGCGACGACGATTTTACATTTAATTTTGAATTCATGATTAGATAGCATATCTTTTACGGAAACACATTTCATAGATTCTGAATTTTCTATGTCTATCGCTTTGACATAATTAGCAACTATTGCTTTGTTTTCAAAAGCAGATTGCACGTTGGCAATTGTTAAACGGCTATCATCAGCTCTTGCATCCGTATACAATCCTCCTCCCTTGAGACCATCTTCTTTCAACCATGGAAAGAGTTCTACAATTCCCTTCTTACTAAGTCTTCTGTGTCTTGGTTTTTTTAAACCAGAGAAGATATCATATACTACAAGACCTAGAAGTAAAAACCATTTAGGAACACGATCTTCTTTGTAAATTGGAACCACAAATTCTAAAGGTTTTACCAGATGAGGTGCCAATTTTAGTAAAAGATTTCTCTCCCTAACACTCTCAAAAACCATTTTAAATTGAAATTTTTCTATGTATCTAAGCCCACCATGTATAAGTTTAGCGCTTTTTGAACTAGTTCCAGAAGAGAAGTCACCCTTATCAATTAGAGCTACTTTCAAACCTCGTAAACTAGCATCTCTTGCGATTCCAGCACCATTTATTCCCCCTCCTATTACTAGCAAATCAAACTCGTCTTCAGATAACATATTAATTTGCTTTTCTCTATCCATCAGCTATATTTTAGGAGTATAACTTAAAGGTTTTTCTTCGAAAAGTATAGAACTAGTGAAATTATCATTGATTTTTTATTGTGAGCGCTTTAGATTTATGAATCTTATATAAAAGCTGTGTGTAATTTATGACAATATTTATCAATTAGTCTATCTAGTTTCTATCTAGTTTAACATTGTAATAGTCACATCACAAAAGCTTCGCTTGATTAACTTAGGGGTATATTGATGTCATCAGAACAGGAAATTGCAGTTGTGAATGTAGGGTTTCGAACAAGCCCCTTTGTTGAACAACTTTTGCATAAAGGGGATATTGCACTTTCTATGATTGCAAATAATTCTAGTGACTTTTTAATTCACCATTCTGACCCCTCAAAAATATTAAGATATCACATCGAGTTTACAAGTCTGATTGAAATAAAAGCTAAACTCAACATCGAATCTCTTGGTGTTTTCGAAGCTTTAGGTCAATATTTCGATTTTTATAACCCTTTACAATTATCAACCTTGAATTATTTGATTTCTCGTTTTGCAACAGATATCAAACAAGGAAATGACAATTACTTGAAAGCTTGGAGAGAAATCACAAAAGCAGTATTCGATGAAGATTTCATTTTTCCTATATTTGATGAAATAAGAATACTGCACATGAAAAATGGTGATGTAGAGATACCTGTTAGACAGTTCTTAATCGGTAAAGAAATAGAAATTCGAAAACAGGATGGGAAAGTTAATTCTAAATCAATCGAAGCTGAGTTAGAAAAGATAACAGGTATTATCGATATAGAGCAAATAGAAAAAATGAGACTCTGCAGTGAAGCTTCAAAGAGAATTATTAATGCAACAGCTGTTATAATTGTTCCAACTGACTTAGTATCTTTATATATTTTATTTCAATCTGAAAGCTTTTGCGAAGCACTTAAAAGAACAACTGGTGAAATTGTGTTCTTATCTCCATTCTGGGTTGAGGAAAAGTTAAGTGTCTATGAAAAAGCTATTTTAAACAAAATGAATTTTGAATCTAGCTTGATTAATATTGTTGAATTGATAAAAGAGACTGTAGACACAATAATAATAGAAAAGAAGAACACAGAGCTTGTTTCTAAATTACGAGAAGCTGGTATTCGTGTAATAATAGAAGAATTAGATGTTGAAAATCAACAATCTCAAGAGTTTTTCGAAACTATTTTGAAGACTGTAGGAGTATCATTGGAATCAATTAGTATAGAGCCCAGAAAGCGAAGAGAAGGTGTTGCTGACAAATTAGTTAATTTATTTAGACAAAGAGAATCAGATGATCAAGTTGAAGACCTACTGGGTGAACCTGAAAGTTTGTCGGAAGACATCAGTGAACAAGAACGAGTAAAAGAAGAAGAACTATTAGAACAATTTAATTTAGAAGAGAGCGCTTCTAAGGTAACTGTGCAAGATTCAAGAGAAGATATTGTCTTGAGTGAAATTGTAGATGAAAGTCTAACTGACGAGTTTGAAATGGACATCATTAAAGAAACAAAAGATATAGATACGATTCCTGCTCCTCCTCCTAAAGAAAGCGTTACTGAAAACCAAAGCCTTCCTGAATCTGAAATATCTATTAGTGAAAATGCACACTTTGCTCTTCCTGGAATAGAACAAATAAATCAGTTAGAATGGACAGATTTTGAATCGATGGACGCGGATGAGCAAATAATTGGGTCGTTTATAGATCGAGCATTATCTTTGAATTCATCGGGAGTAGAAGTTATTTTTTCTGATTTACTATCTTTACAAAACAATCCTCTATTAGTTGACAAGATATTCAAACTTCTGTTAGTGAAACTAGCAAAAGTAATAGCACTTAAACCTGAAGAAAGAATAGCTGATATTGTGACTTTTCTCGCAGCACACAAACGAAACTACTACAGAGAACGTCTTGAAGAGCTGTTAAATAAATGTATGTGGACAATAGACGATAAAGAATTCCTGAATTATCTCAAGACTTCAATGTTAATCATAAATAGCTCTTTACCAATCGCAGAGGAAATTATTGACTCATTTATAGTCAAGCACCTTTACACAGATGAAATAAATGTAGTTGAGAAGTTAAGACGCCTTCTAAACGTAATCAGTGCTGATGATCCTCAAATGATGAGTATAATAGCCAAAATTCTTATTAAACTTTACAATGAAGCAATAGAAACAGAAAAACCTAATGAGATAATATTGCATAGAATAATAGAATTAGTTGTTATGTTCGATTCATGGATATCAGGTTTATCTATAATTGGAGAAATGTCCGGAAAGAGTCTAAAACTCTTCTGCGATTCAATTGATGAATACAATATAAATGGGGCTTCAAAACACATTATATCGAAAATAATTGATGCCTTTAAAGATGGAGCATATGAATCTTTAGCGATGATATTGAGTGGTAGGGATGTTCCTGAAAAAATTAAATTCGAGATGTTAAAGAAAAAGTATATTGAGAGTCTTTCAAAAGTAGGATCTATTCCTTTGGATATATTTGCTGAAAGAATTGGCTTATCAAGTGAAGAAGTAGAGAAATTAACTTATGATTTGATACTTAAAGAAGAGATCTCTGCAAAAATTGAACTTGTTAATGGGCGATTGTATATCGTCCAAGCTCATGAGAAAGAAGAGCAAATAGTTGAAGAAGAAAAGAAAGAGAAAAAGCCTATTGTTAAAAAAGAAACTAAGAAACCTGCAAAAAAAACCCAAGCGAAAAAAACTACAACTAAGAAAGTAACTAAAACTAGTAGTAAAAAAGAAATCAAGACAAAATCAGAAGAAAAAAAACCCATAGCAAAGAAATCTCCAACCAAAAAGATAACAAAACCATCTTCAACCTCTAAATCTACTTCAAAGAAACCTACATCCAAAACAAAGAAAACTGTTTCTAAGAGTTCATCAGCAAAAAACAAATCAAATACTTAACTAGAATCACTAAGAATCCAATCATATTTCTCATAAAAAAATTTTAAAGTCATAAATCTAATCTTGTATTATGCTAATCTGTTTGTTCAAATTGGAAGATATTGGTCCAACTCTGTCAAAAATGGTTGCAGACCAAGACGTCCATTTCGATGAAACCACTGTTGACAAATTTAGATTTTCTGGAACTATGACTTATTCCTTAGTCTTTCAAGGAATGGTTACGTTAGATGATATGACTTCTGAGCTTTACGGTCCCTTTCCCTTCGCATTTTCTTCTGGTTTCGTTCAATATGCATACTCATTCATGGTAGATGATAAAACTGTTCAAGATAAGAGAATGAAACACAAAACTATAGGACTTCTGTTGATGTTAGTTCCTGAAATGGTCTCAAAAATAGACGATTTTAGGGAAGAACTTGCTAAAAGCTTAGTTTACAGATTTAGGAAAATTTACGAAATTAAGCAGGTTAGCGACAAATTTCTTACAGAAATCATAAAAGAGTATAATAGTATTGTCACGAGATTATTGAATCAAAAGCAAGCAGAACAATTATCAGGACAGATAATTACTTTTCTTCAGCAAAAACCTGACAAAAGGGAAGAAAAAGAATTAAATTACTCTGTTATTTATCCGATAGAGTATACTGAATTAGTTAGAAACTATTTCACAATATTACTATCTTCACTTCCATATGAAGAGTCTGTCTATAAAGTAGAAGAAGCTTATATCAAAACATCAACAACTAAACTAACTCTTGTAACCAATACTTCGCTAACCAAGGAGTTTATAGCAAAGCAAAAAGCGTTAATTTTTCTTGTAAATATTGATACTGGAAAATACAAGTACATCTATGATCTTTTATCAGACTTGGAATCTTCTCCAAAGATTGCTACTATAATGTCTCTTCCAGAGAATCTAGAAGATGCAAGTAAGAAGTATGCAGATTTCTTCGTAGGATTACAAGAAAAAATACATGGGTTGCCTTATTTTTCTGCAAGTTACACAGGTGTTTCAGAATTTAAATCAAAGATGCTAGAGGCTTTGTTATGGGCTCTAACACCAGATTAAAGACAAACAACACACTTTTTCTTGATTTTAACAATTATTTTGCTTACGTTTTGTGAAATCATTTAAATAGCTGTTTTGTTTGAGAATTAATTATGAAAGTAAAAATCATTACTGATATAACTACATGTATTCCAATGGAAATGATGATAAAAGAGAATATTGGCTTTGTTGAATTCTATTTGTTGATAGATGGTAAACATGTTAAAGATTATTCTGAGATAGATCGGGAGAAGTTTATGAATGAAGTTAAAGATATTGATCCATATCCTACTTCTAGTCTACCAAGTCCACAAGATTACCTTGATGTTTTCCAGAAAGCTGAAGCTGATGGATATGATGAGATTCTCCATATATGTCTTGGCACTAATATCTCTCAAGCATTAAATGCAGCCAATATTGCTGCAAAGAAAATTAAGAAGGCTAAACTCACAGTTTATGACTGTGAGATAATGGGACCCCCTCAAGGAATGATAACCTTAATAGCTCTTGACATTGTCAAGAAAGGAAAAAATGTTAAAGAAATCATAGAACATATAGAATCTGAGAAACACAAAATTTATTGTGCTGGATTCTCTGAAAGTTTTGAAACTCTTTTCAAGACAGGAAGAGTGAAAAAAGGTGCTGGTATCACAATTATGTCTACTCTAATGAGACTTAAACCTATGTTTGAAATCAATTATGAAAAAGGAGTGACAAGTCTAGGAGGAGGAATGGGATTCAAAGGAGCAGTCAAAAAAATAATCTCTAATATAATTGAAAAAACTGATGAAAAAATAGTTTATGATTTATTCATGACTGGCGCAGAAGCACCTAAATTACTGAAAAAACTAGAAGAAGAGATTGTAAAAGTAAGAAATATCAAAAACATCTACCAATGGCCTATGGTTCCAATGATGATCAATACCCTTGGAAAAGGTTCAGTAGTGGCAACTTTAAGTCCCTCTTTCAATGAAGAATTAGAAATTGTTGGATAATTGCTTATTTTCTTAAATCTTTTTCTTTTCTTAAATCTCCATTTTTTCATTGGATAATTGTTTTATTTTTTCTTCATCAACCTGCACTCCTAAACCTGGGAATTCTTCAGGTACTCGAATGAAACCCTCTTTGTTCATTTTAAAGGGTTGCTTGATTATGAATTCAGTGTAATATCTGGAACTTTCGCTTAAATCATTTGGTAATTTGAACGATGATAAACTTGCAACTGCTATATTTTTCGCTCGGCCTATACCTGCTTCCAACATGCCTCCGCACCATAAAGGGATACTTACTAATTTAGCTAGTTCATGAATCTTCAGTGTTTCAGTGATACCAGATACACGTGAAGGTTTGACATTGATTATTCTAGTGGCATCTAACTCAACTGCAGTTCTAGCGTCATCAACACTTTTTATCGATTCATCTAAACAAATGGGTGTCTGAATCTCTTTTTGAAGAGCAGCGTGATCAATGATATCATAATACTGCAAAGGTTGTTCAATCATCATTAAATTAAATCGATCCAATGCATGGAAAATATCTTTATCTTTTAGTCTATAAGCGCTATTAGCATCAACCATCAATTTTATCTCAGGATAATTATCCCTGATTTGTTTGACAATATCAACATCCCATCCTGGTTCAATTTTAATCTTAATTCTTTGATATCCTTGTTCTAAAGCATCATTGATTTTGCTTAATAAAATTGAGAAATCTTTCTGAATCCCTAGAGAAATACCAGCTTCTATATATTGTTTTTCTCCACCAATCAGTGTCTTGAGGCATTTCTCTTCAATCTTCCCATAAAGATCCCAAAGGGCATCCTCAATACAAGCCTTTGCCATTTGATTACCTCGAATTCTTTTTACTAGAGGAGGGTAGTCGGTTGGATGCTCAATATTACTCCCTTTTAACAAAGGTATGATAAACTTTGTAATAATATGAATACACGAGTCTGTAGTCTCTGATGAATACCAAGGCCCTTTTTCAGTTATACATTCTCCCCAACCCTTAAAATCACCTGATTGCAAACATATCAAAAGTATTTCTCGTTCTTGCATAATTCCAAAACTTGTTCTGAATGGGTTTTTCAATACCATTTTCACAGTATAAAACGTTGCATAATCAATTTTCACTAGAAATCACCATTTTTTGTCAAGATATGAAAGGTCTTTAGAATATTAGTACCGTCTCTCTTCAAGACAAAGTCAGTTACAGCATAACCCTTTTTGAAATAGGTTTGAAAAACCTTTCTTGTTTTTTCTCTCCATTCAACTACTAAATCTAGATTGTGTTTTTTCATAAAATTAATGTTAGATGGTATTTCAACTATTAACGTCCGTGAAATAAGATTCAAATTAATTTTGTTAATTATCAAATGGTCACCTCTAATATCTGTATTAATTGTATGATTTGAAGGATTTAGTATCTCCTCATCAAAATGCTCAACTTTTTGATCTAGTCTTTGTTTTACCCTATCAGACTTCAGAATCCAATTGCAATAAAAACGGTCAGTATCCATCCCAACATTCTCAGCATCATGCATTGGTCCCCAGTAATTTGAATAATAAGTATTACATATCACTCCTAGCTTATGAAAATTTAAATAACAGTTTTTAGATTGAAGGGGGTCAAATGTCCAGTTTATCATCTTAAAATTACTCTGTATACTCCATTCTCTTTGTTGAAGTTTAAGTAAATGGCCTATACCTTGATTTTGGAATGTTTTTCTCACAGCATTGTGATGGGAATAAAGGAACACATCATGTTTATCTGTCTTACCTACCCATCCCCAGCAGTAGCCTATCATATTGTTGGAGAAACAACCAATGGCTACTCCTCCACTTCTGCATGTTGCAAACATCAATCTTTTAGGGACAATTTCAATATTAGACATTCCCCACGCATCGCGTTGTATATCTTCAACTTCACAGAAATCTGAGTAATGTGTAAGTTCTCTAAATTCTATCTCAGATTGAATCATCTTCAAGTGATATATTCGAACATTTCAATAAGTTTTGTGCTCTAAGAAACAATAGCCATTTTATTTTTGGAAATCAATGGTTTTAATTGTAGGATTTGATAAAATTTCTATCAATATTTTAGCAAATGCTTTAGCAATATTATCTATGCTCATTTCATCGACACTAATATATTTTCTAAATTTAATATTAAGCTGCTGCATAATTTTTCTACGATTTGTTTGAAGGTAATTTTCAGGGTTTTCTGTAAAATCTGCATAATCATGTAGATTAACTAAATGTAAAACAAGTTGAGGGTATATTGAAAATATGATAAACCAAATATCTATAATTTCAATAAGTACTCCACTACTAAGAGTCGAACTGGTAAAAGTCTCATTCTCTGTTGAACCTTTCTTTAGTAGATATGCAATATTTCTTTCAATGTGTTGCTTCTTAGCACTGTTTACAGTTTGATTTTGATATAGCACTTCTTCTACTATCCCTGAAACAAAAGTTATAATTGGATGAATTTCTGATTTTTCAACATCAGAAGTTATTTCTCCAATTTCCTCTTGATTATCAATTTTACTTAATGATTGTTTTAGTGAAAGTGATTCGATTTTTGGAAGAATGAACTTTTCAATTTCGGTGTAATATGGAACGACTAGCTGTGTCCTTATTAAATCATAAAATAAATCCTCCCCTTCAGATAGCGGATATTTTGATTTGATTACGTTATAATGATAACTAATAGATTTCAATTTTTTATCAGAGCTATCAGTTAGAACTTTTTTTTCTATTAAATATGCGAATATTGCGGTGATAAATCGTAAATCTACTTGAAATTCACCTACTTCAAATTCTAAACAAGCTTCAGATAGAGCAGGTAAGAAATTGTTTTTAATTAAAAGCATTTCAATTAGATCTCTATCTTTTTCCTTTATTTTGATAAGACAAAGATTTTCTAATATAACATCAAGTGCTTTTGTTGACATCTTGATGCAATGAGTAAATGATGTTAGCAAACCTACAAATTCGTCTTCTGTACATATATTCTTTTTATTTGTTGCATCCAATAAGGTTGAGATATCTTCAGCATAATGGAACTCGCTATATTTATCTATTAGATCCTCAGTTAGTAAAATACCATAAACCGCTAAACATATCTCTTTTTTCTGAGGAGAGAGGAAACCTATTTCCATTTTTAATTTCTTGCGAATTTCACTCAAGAAAGTCGGTTGATTCATGATGAAATCTCTGTAGTTTGCATTAAAGTAATTAAATAGAGTCTTAAATTGATTGACTTTATCAAATATGCCTTCAGGTGAGTATACAATATCCGAAATTTGATTAATCACGTGATTCATAAGTTATCCACCTTTTTGTCTTCAACTATTCGATCCAAACCATGATCTTTTTCTATGTCCTCAGTTCTTACTCTCAAAACCTTGTACCAATTCCTAAACGCTGAATTCACTATTGCGTTCTCTAAATCGCCATCTGTTTCCAAATATGCTGATATATTTCTTCTAATCTGAGGTAATTCACGAGAATTAAGTAATGAACTATCAGAAATTCTTGAATCAATAAAGTATGCAGAGATAAGTAAACTATCTTCACCATGGAAATGATAATCGAAGACAATTTTAATCTTATCACTAGTTTCGGGTGACTTAAAATATGCAGTATCAGGAACTGAAATTAAATCTTCAAAAAAAGAGAAATTAGCAAGTTTCACAGTAGAAAAAAGGTTACTAGACATGAAACTCTTCTGTATTTGTTTTAGACACTTGTATGGGATTATTATGCCTTTGTAGGTCGGATGGTTTAAAACTTCAGGATAAACAAAGGAAACTTCATTAAACTCAAGTTGTATTAGGTTCCTATTATCTTCTTTTAAGGTACAATTTAGGAAGATAACTTGTGAAATCATAGGAGTTGGAGCATCATTCTCATCACTCCCCCTAAGATTTTGTTCTTCAAAAAGTTGCCACTGATAATATTTGCATAATTTGCTCAAATTCTCATTTAAAATTTCTAATTGATCATTTTTACTTATAATCCTTTCGTATTTTTGGTCTTCTAAACGCTTGAAAAGACCATTTACAGATTTACAAATAAAATCTAGCTCCTCTTTTGTTTTATTTATACATAAATCTGAATAATTACTGCTAAAGAAATTCAAAAGAAACACAGAATTGTGATTACTTATGAATTGATAGAAAAATAGTTTTAATAGTTCGTTATTTTTATCATAATTCGCATACTTAACTGCTTCTAATTGGAGATATTCATCCTCAAAATACTCTGAAATGTCTTGTTCTTTACCATCTCTTAAATCTGTTACTTCTTCTCCTTCTCCACAGTTGAAAATACTTCTAAACGGTAAATGTTCTTCCGATGAGTCAATATTCAAGATAATTATGTTGTACTTTGACTTTGAATCTGTCACACATTATAATAGTTTAAAATAAATAAAAAGCTATTCCATTGTATTGAAGAAAAAATCATTCCAATGATTTGTCTCTCTCCATAACAATTTCTATTATTGTTGAGAACATTTCTCGCATATTGGTCTTTTCCTTTGCTGAGACTTCAAAATACTCAGTTTTGTGTTTCTCTGCAAATCTTTTTCCTTCCTCTGGCGTAACTTCTCTTTTTGATTTCTTGTCACTTTTGTTACCTATCAAAATAAAGGGTATTTGGCTAACACTTTCACTTAAAATTTTAATCCAATTATCCAAATTTATAAAAGTCTCTTTTTTTGAAATATCATAAATTACTGCAGCTGCAAGTGAGTTTTTGAAATAAGTGGGTAAAACAGATAAAAAGCGTTCTTGAGAACCTGAATCTGCGATTATTAATTTGATTCTGATGTTATCTTTAATAGTGTTCCAAATAACAAAATTAATTCCCAGAGTAGGGTGATGTGAAGTAGGAAATGTACCATGAGCTTGTCTGAGAGCTAAAGACGTTTTCCCAACGCCTGGATCTCCAACTAAACAGATTTTGTAATTTCTACTTATCATCTTCTTAAACCCTAAATTCTGTGGATATTTAAGACTATTGTGTTGAGTTCACTGGAAATAATTAAATATGCTATTATGAATAAAACTTCAGAAAGAAATGAGCGAAAGAGAAATATGTGGCGATTTTGAAATTTATTTTGAAAATGACTGGTGGATTGTAAAAAAAATATCTGATGAGAAAATTATTGGTAGATTTCTCAATAAAGATGATGCGTTGAGTAAAATAGCTTCTGTGTTACAAAGTGATGAAAACAGAGAAGAGACAGAATCAGTATGCTGAGAAAAATGACTAAGAGTGACGAAGTATTTTTTTTTAAATTCAGAGATACTGATTTCTTATTAGATTCTTTTTCACAGATGTTTTGGTTCTTAGAAAAGAATTACACTATCTCAGAAGATTCTTCAGAAAATATTTCCAGTATTATTAGTTTTGAAAATCTGATCAAAGAGTACAATAATATCTATCACCAGGGGATAAAAAACAGAATCAGATATTTACAAAAATTCAATTTTTTTGTGAAAAAAAAACAAGAACCACACTTGAATAATAATAAATCAGCTCTTATCGATTGTATAGTGATCAATCCCTCAACCACTTGTAACTCTGATTGTTGGTATTGCTATGTTAACCATCTTAGAAAAAACAATTCAAGGGAACTTTCAACTGATCAAATCAAAGGATTAATTGAAAAAGTAGTAGAAGCTAATATTAAACTTGGTTGTGATAAACAGATCTGCTTTTCTTATGGTTATACTAGTGAAATTACTCTCAATTTTGATCAATTTCTGGAAGTTAACACATTCATTGAAAATATTCAAAAAGAGAAAAATATCCAAATATCCTTTTTTCCTTCTTCTACTAACCTTCTTCAACCAACAGCAGACTTTATAGATTTTATGAATTCTTATGGATATCTCACAGTTTCATTGGATTATGAAAATCTCATTAAAAACAAGAAAGTTGTTAAGAATTTAGAACTTCTTGATGATTCAGTGGTTAAACATTGTTATATTCCTATAAACTCAGAAACTAAAGATTACTATAGTATATATGTTGAATGCTTGAAACATTTTGATTTAAGTTCCTTAAGACCTGTTCGAATACCAAAAGATGCAAAATATCCTTGGACTCAAGACAATCTTAATTTAGTTGAAAAAGAGTTGTCAAAGCTTATACTGACATTATTAGAATTAGCTGAGAAAAATTTACTGGAATTTCTTGAGAGTTTGGGATCTTCAGACTATTTTGGTAGATATTTAGAAAAAATCTTAACAAGAGAAAAACATCTCACTAGGTGCCCTGCTGGAAGAACAGCTGTGGCAATTGACTGGAATGGAAATTACTATCCTTGCTCTGGATTGATAGGAATCGAAGATTTTAAACTCGGCTCTATTCAAGAATCTAATCTAGAAAATATCTCAAGGAAATCTGTGCAGGAGAATGTTGATAAAATAGAAACTTGCTCAAAATGTGGAATTAAGTACTATTGTGGTGGTCCTTGTCTGGATTGGCAAGTTAAAGAAGGGGGAAATGCGCTCAAAGATGTAAATTCAATAGAATGCAAGATGAATCACATTTATTTTAGGGTTACTGCATATTTTGTTTATAAAACAATCGAAAACTATCCTGGGCTTCTAAAGAAATTTTTAGAAAAGAAAAAAAAGAGATTTAGGTTGAATTATGCTTTGAACTGGGAGAACTTTGTTAGTTTTTTCACCTAAAGCACTTATGTGAAGAACGTAAATAGTGTGGGAAGGCTGTCAAATGTGTCAATTTCAAACAAGTGCAGTATTATGATGAGTAGCCAACATAAAGCAAACCAAATTACTAAGGTAGCTGCAGTTGCCCAAACAGCTCTTCTTTCTGAAATATCAGCTCCAAGTGTCCAGATAAAATAACACACCAGAAACAGTATTATACCAAATGTAACCTGACCAGCGTTTCCAATTCCTGGTATATTTAATCCAAAGACCCATATTAAAGAACAAGCAGCTGCCATTATAAGATTCAACCAGCTCCATTTCTTAACTTTTCTTCCGAACATACTACCACACATTATTGCAGAGGCTAAATAAAACAAACCAGTAGCAATAAGAAGTGTGAAAAATACTGTCCAATCGAATGCCATATATTTGAAATACCAAATATATAAATAAATATTTTTACTAAGAATCAGGAAGAAAGAAAATATGGGTTGAAATATTCATGACCTTTTTCCAAAGACCAGAGGTAACAAAGGAATGTCAGATTTGTAAAAGCCCAAAAATTCTATCAAACAGTCTTAAAATTTGCAAGGATTGTGTTAAAAAAGGTAGCTCAGTTGTTGAGGAGCAAATTTCTTTAACTCACCAAATTTCTAGACAACGTTTCAATCTCCCTGCATCCTCCCCCAATTCAGATTTAGTAAAATGCTCTTATTGTTTTCATCGATGTGGGATGGATGAATTAGAGACGAGTTATTGTGGTTTAAGATATGTAAAAAACAAAAAACTAGTTTCTCTAGCAACCAGAGAGTCAGGGATTCTTGAATATTACCTTGATCCTTTGCCTTGTAATTGCTGTGCTGCTTGGTTTTGTCCAGCTGGGACTGGAAGTGGATTCCCGGAGTTTGCATATAAGGAAGGAAAAGAAAGAGGATTTTACAATCTCTCTGTCTTCTTCTATGGTTGCTCATTTGACTGCTTATTTTGTCAAAATTACCATCATAAAAGTGTTAAAGCTGGACGTAAAGTGTCTAGGACAGAACTTTCCAGTATTTACAAAAATAATAAAAAAATATCCTGTGTCTGTTTCTTTGGGGGTTCACCTGAACCGCATTTTCCTTTTGCATTAAATATTTCCAAAGAAATTCTGCAAATTGCAGAAAATGAAAATAGAATCGCTCGAATATGTTGGGAATGGAATGGATCAGGTAATCCAAATCTTGTGAAAAAAGCAGCAGAATATTCACTTAAATCAGGAGGTAACATCAAATTTGATTTGAAAGCATGGAATCCTTCTATTCACAAAGCTCTAACCGGTGTATCTAACAAAAGAACTCTTGAAAATTTTGAGATGATAGGAAAGGAGTATTTTGGTAAACGTCAAAATATTCCCATTCTAAATGCAACCACTTTACTTGTACCTGGTTATATAGATGAAGAAGAAGTAGAAAATATAGCCTCTTTCATAGCTTCAATAGATGAAAATATACCATATTCATTATTAGGTTTTCACCCTCAACACGAGTTTAACGACTTGCCATTTACATCAAGAGAATTAGCTGAAAGTTGTCAGAAAACCGCCTTAAAACATCTGAAAAACGTAAATATAGGAAACAAACATATAATTTCATAAGAGAATCTTTTTGTTGAGGAAAAAATACGACTTAGTTTTGTTAGTGAAGTGAAAGAAGGAGATTAATACGGAATTGGAAAGGATTAGGAAAAGAGAAAGAAGTAAGTCGAGAAAAATTGTCGAAGAAATTATTACTGCTTCTTTTACTCTTGTATGTGTGTTTGTATCCACTATAATCACCATCATTTTTTTGTTTGCTTTCAGTGGGATGTAGAACAAGAGATGTGTAGGTAAACTAATATGAAAAATTTTATTTAAAAAGGTGGTAATAATGAGTTCTAGTTCATTACCTACTGGTTCAAAGAATTTGGTTAGAATTTTCTTTAATCTCAATTTCCTTCAAATTTTTAATTGTTTTTAGATTTTTCTTTTTTCCACGATGGTTGAAATAATAACCTTCTATAACTAAATCAAAATCATTCATTTGAAACTTAGAAAAACCTATGTTAATTATGAAATCCATTTCTTCTTGACTTTGGGGATGTGATGCCCAAATAAATTCTGTTGTTTCAGTTTTATACTCATCAGATATGTTTAAGAATCTGTTTAAATTTGCATGAATTCTAATAGTTTCTCTAATTTTTTCTAAATCATCCAATTCTTCAGAAAGTTTATTTTTGAGATAATTAAGCTCAATTTTGTCTTTCTCAGAAATGTCTCCTCTTTCCACTGCCTTATGTAATAGCTCACTATGCTGTTTAAACAATTTTCTCTGATTAATGTTTACTGTATTATACAAGGCAACAAGCCTTTGGAATCCTATTGAATCTGAATATGTATGAACAATTTCATTTCGCTCATTCATTAAAATACGATAATATTCTTCATCTAACATATGTCTTAAATATAGCCTCTGAACACGAAGATAAGCCATTCTGTCCCCATAGTTCTGTAACAGAAGTTTTAATTTTATTTTACTAGAATCATTATCCCATGGATGAATAATCATAACTTCATTTATTTCAAGTTTCGGTCCTACGACTCTCATTTTCCAAATTATGAATATAAGACTCCCAGAAGTAGCTACTATAGACACAACCAATGCAGTTAATCCCATCCAATCCATGACAATAAATATACTACAGCACTATATAATCTTTTCATTTCGCTTTATTCTTTGTACTAATAATATTTAGATACTTGTTTTAGAAACTTTTTTCACATCATTATGAAGAATATGCTACCTAAGAGAAAATAATAAAAGATTTTGCAAAAAGAATAATTTGATAAGAAAAAAAGAAGATAGATGAGAACGGAGATTTTACACTTGTGATTTTAGAGGAAGGAGAGGAATCAGATAAAAATTAGTTAAAATTACTTAATAGAGATTGACAACTGATTCCCCGTTTCTATCATTCATGTGTATCAGATAATTTTTTTAAATTCAAATGATCTCGAACAGTTCGCATAAATAACAATATAGAGTATTCACAGACATGTTTCACGTTAGTGTTTGGATCCATCTTGAGTGCATGTATAGTGTTATCTTTAACAATAGCTATATCATCTAATTGGAAAGTTTTAGTCCAAGAACCTTTCTTGTTATCGAATTCACCACCAAGGAAAAAGTGTGTAAATGGACCTTTAGGATGTACAAGATGATTTCTTATTTTTGCATTAAAAATCTCTAACTCATTAGAGATATCTAAAGAAATTTTGTTATCCTCTCTAGCTTTTTGTATCCTTGCAGATAACAAAGTTCTTTCAGAAAATTCCGTCGCTGAAATGATGGAGGATAAAAAAGAGTCAATTGCAGAGGAAATAGAAAGAATCGAAGCCGAATAATTACCATTAACATAGCTTAGTGTTCCAGAATGGTATAGACACCTTGTTATCTCCCGGGTAATTACATTCTCAATATCTATTTTTCTTTCGGTTTCCTTGATCCATTTCATCCTTTCCCAAGAATATGGAATTTTATTAAGTGAACTTTTAAAATATATTTCTCGTTCTTCTTCTGTCATCAATTAGTGAATAGATAAAAGAAATTTAAATATATTTCAAGAGGAGAGGAAGAACGAGTTATCGTAGTCATAGCCTATTCATAAAGTAAAACAAATTATAGGAAAAGAAAGAAAAAATAATGTGTTTTGATAGTTATATACTCTAAATGTTGTAGCACATTATTTGTTGTTTTTCTTGACATTATTCTAAATATAATAATCCATGTTTGTTCTGAATATTTTGGAGGAAATAGAGTCTTTTTCAATTTCTAAATAGATATTATCGAGTTCTACACTAGATTTGATTGTTTGATTAATAATATAAATCATCATTCTAAGGTGTTTGATATCTTGAGTCACTAACTCTCTATTAATTCTCCTATTTAACCATTGTTTTAGAACTTGATATCCTCCAATACGATAATTCCAAATTCTTTCAGATACACCAGTGAAATATTGTTCTTTGTTAATCCACAATTGTTCTTTTTCCTTAACATATCGTATTTTCGTAATGACGTTTATTCCTTGAACTGGAAATTTTATTTCGTCTAGCATAGTATCTGATAACAGATCGGTGTAAAACATGTGCATTTTTGCCAATAATTCACCCTTTTCTGACATTGATGAGAAAAGGTGATAATTCTTCGGGAAGGGAAATCTAGGCATATCATATTTTAAAAATTCTTCCCATTTTTTTCTATATACCATAGAATAAAGGATACCATATAGATAATACATTACATTTCTTGGAAATTCAGCATTATCAATGTGAGAAACACTATTTTCTCTCAGATAATGATTTTTTAAATTTAATAAGAAAGGTGTTCTTATGTTACTGGACAGAGTTTTTGTGTCTGTACTCTTTTTATAATTCATAGGGCAGAGAATCGAAGAACCACGATATGTAACAAGAACTTGATCGGGCATCTCAGATGTCATAATTACCATATCCCAAGAATATTTACTCGGTCTACCTGACCTTCCAATAATAAGTGCTATTTCACCAGAACTATTCCCTTTTAGATGTTCAGCTCTCTCTCTACATGTAATTTGAACAAATCCATCCATATAGAAAACATATTGAAAATCGAAGGGACGATAGTGTATTTTGCGAATGTAATCATTGATAGGTCGTACTTTCCCATTCTTCTCCTTTCTTCTTAAATCCGTCAGATAAGATTTTATTCTATTTTCCGTCCAATCATCACCTTTCCATTGACCCCACTCATTTTTTGCAATTATTTCAGAAGTTGACAAATTTGAATTTCTAATTTCTGTGAATCTATCGAATAGAGTTTTTTCATCAAGAGCTATTGATAATTTATCTCTACTTGTTTGGACACCTATAGATGCAACATGAAAAATATCCTCTCTAATGGTAAAAAAACTATCCCAAAATTGTTGCATTTGTTTGCTTACATAATAAGGAAATAGAAAAAAATATGGATTATAAGGGTGAATTCTCTTCAATTTCTTATCATTAAGCATTTTAATGATATCATTCTTTCCTAATAGACTCAGTTTCTCCTTCGCAGAGCCCCAAACTTCACTGTAATATACTTCAGCTAACTCCTCATTATCTTTATTACTATTTTTGAGCTTAATTAGAAAGAATATACATACACCTGTTTGTATCCCAAACACACTCTCATTTTTAGTGTTTTTTGGGGGTCTCTCTTCTCTTGCATCTCCATGTAGGTCTAGAATTAATATTTTGTCAAATGACTTCAATAGACTGTGTCGCATTTTTCGATGGATACGCCCCTTTAAGAAGTTATTATTAGTGATAAACGCAACAATGCCCTCATTGTTTTTCTCTGCGATCTTCCATTGTGCAAATCTTATAAATTTAATATAGTCATCCGAGAGTGGTTGTAAATTTTCTCTTTGTTTCTTCTTTTTGGGACGATAGTCTATCATTAATTTATTGATACTCGAGCTTTTATTTGTTGAACCTATTTTATATGGCGGGTTTCCTACTATTGTAAGAATTGGAGTAGTTTTTTTAATTATGTTAGCTTTTCTTCCTTCTTCAGAGAGTGCAAAAAAACCTGTTAAACCTTCATCCTCAGCTTTTGTTTCTAAGGTATTTGTAAGATAGAGTTGAAAAAAATCTTTTGATTCTAGTGGGTATTGTAGAGACTTTAGAAAGTTTCTAAGTTTAAAATGACCTATTGCATAAGCAGTAATCATTATTTCAAACGCAAAAAAATGTTTGAGTATATGTTCTTTTACAATGCCCTTGAAGAGACCCAAATTTCTAGCATTTGCTAGTTTACCAAATATTTGCTTAATTGCTTCAATAATAAATGTTGCAGTTCCTGCACAAGGATCTAATAAATAAACACTATCATCCATCAAACCTTTATTTTTATTGAAAAAATTTATAAGTATTTCATCAACTGAACTTATCATATATCTTACAATAGGTGTAGGAGTGTAAAATACGCCTTTAAGTTTTTTAAGAGAAGGATTATAAGAAGCTAGAAAGTTTTCATAGAAATAGATTGTTGGATCATCTTTGTGTTCGTCAAAAAAAGCGAATATAAGGTTAAAATCGCATTTGTTTAGTAATTGAATAATACTATTGCAGCACAATTCTACATTTTTAGGCATCTTGACCATGAACTGGGTATATAGTTCTACTAAAATTGGTATACTCTTTGGAATATCTTGCCATACTGTTGAAAGTGTTAGAGTGGTATTGTTTTTATCAGCAACCTTATGATGGGCAACAGCTAATAATAAACTATAGGAGATAGTTTGAGCTAAGATATCACAGAATTCTACTCGTGAAATATTCTCAATTAATGAGGTTTTAAAACCATTAAAGAGGTTCTCAATAGATTGATGTGTGAATATATCCTTCTCCTTAGTATGATGAGAAATAAATATTTCCTTCATCACAAAAGTCAACCTAGATAATCTTTTAGTCAGTTTTTCTACATTTGTTATTAGAGGGGAAGAAAATAGCAAAAATTCTTCAAGTAAAATGTGAAAACGTGACAAAACAGCTTTAGGAATATCAGTCAAATCTTTTTTTGTAAAACGGATATTAGAAACTAATTTGATAGTTTTTGGATCAACACCAGGTTGAATAAAAATAAATTCAGTAAAGTTAGTTAGACAAACATTTGGAAAAGCATCTATGTATCGCTTTAGTTGCTCACTCTCTAAAATAGGAAGAAGATTAATAGTAGGTGCTTTGGCTTCAATATATCCAACTATTAGTTCTTGATTTAAAATTACGAAATCGGGCATCCCCCACTTCTCAACAGGATTAACTAAAATATTTTTCCTTGGGACATTATATATATCACTCAGAAAATTAGAGAGAGCTGTATAGTAGGATTGTTCTGTAGACGTTTCTTGTTCATGTATTTTCATAACATTATTTAGATATTCTTCTAACGCTTTCTCAAACTGCTTCCTCTCTACAAGAACCATATGAAATCAAGAGATTTTAAAAACTATAAACCTTTCCTTTAAGATATCGAGTTAACAGTCACTTGGTCAACTCCATTCTTCTTTTATCTTGAATATTTTTAAACTCCTTTTTAAGGTGGACAGTAAGTTTTTATAGTGAAAAACCACTCAATTAGAGATGTGTGAGTTAGAATATAAACAGAAAAGAACAAGATGAACAAGAGCAAGGGTTAGTATAATCAGATACATATGATATTGCGCAAAGGATGAGAAATTATAAATACAGTCAAGCGTCATTGAAAGCATTCATTAAACCAAAAGGGAAGAAAGACAAGAAAAAGGGAGAAAAGAGAGTGAGATATATAATAAAGAGATAACGAGTGAGAGGGGGTTGAAGCGAGAAAAAAGAAAGAATATCATAGTGAAGAAACTCTCTTCAATAAAATAATCCTGAATTTCATTTAAAAGCTAGAAGAAAAAGAGAATTCATTCTCAGAATTTGACAGAGAAAGGCTTATTTAGCTAGGATTTAGTTAAAATTGTTCAAAATGGAAGACAAACAATATGTAAAAGAATTAGAGAGTTTTATTGGAAAACTTCTGAAACCTATAAAGGATTTGCCATTCTCTGTTCTAATAAGTGGAATAACAGGATATAAAGTCCAACCTTATGATGAAAAGGAAGCAAAAAAACCCGGTTTTTATAAAAGATTAGTAGATGCATGCATTGAAACATGTAAAATCACTAACAGAGATGGTATCTATGCACGACGAGTAAATGAAGTGGGGAATTATATTGAACGTTATGTGATAAATGCATTAAATTCTGTGGGGATGAAAGCTAGAATTCCTAAAACAAAAGATGGTTCAAAAAAAGCAACTGGTTATCCAGACATCTATGTTGAAGATATTGATGGATCACCCTTTTATTTAGAATGCAAAACCTATAATAAAAAAAGTATAGACACGACATTTCGTTCCTTCTATGTTTCTCCTTCAAAAAATCCAAAAATTACAACAGATGCACTTCATCTAATGGTTGGTTTTGAAATAGTTAACGAAATAAGAGATAATAAAACAGTTTTTATTCCTGTATATTGGAAGCTGTATTCATTGGAATCATTAAAGGGACAAATAAAACACGAGTTTAATGCATCAAATAAGGATTTATACACAATGGAAACGAAAATCGCTGAAGGCGATATAAAGAAAGCAAAAAATAACTAGATTATTTTTGAAATAAAACAATCCTATTTGTATTAGTACCTTTTTCAAGATTATTTATGCCCCAGATATTGGCAGTTTTCGTGAATTCTTGTAAATTAATAATAATTCCTAATGGTTCAAAACCTGTATTTACTCCTAAAGGAACAACATATTCATCAAGTTTTATTTTACCTTTTCTGACTTCACCTACCTCAAAAGCTACATAACCTCCCTTTTTGGTAATCCTGTATAACTCTCTGAAAACATCACTCATCACATCACACCAATCATCAAGTTTCTTAGTCATAGTGATTTTATTTTCAATTTCATCAACATCAATATTGTTGAACCAACATCTTAGCCAATTATCTTTTGAATATTGAACAACATCAAGGAACGGTGGAGAAGTAACTACTAGATTGACACTTTCGTTTTCGATTTTTAAAGTCTCTCTAGCATCTTTTGTTAGAAATTTAACAGTTTTTCCTGCAAGAATCAAATTTTCTTTTTCTACTTGACTGACATTCTGTAAAAGTGTTTTTGTCTTTCTCAAAATACGTTCTGTAATTTTACGATAATCAGGTTTTTGATTTCTCTTCTTATTAATTGATATCTGTCTTTCAGGCAGTATTGCTTGATTTGGGGGTAATGTATAAACAGAAAAAAAACCTGTTGAATGACCAGTTAGACGATTGGTTGATACCATTCTTATCCACCGATCAAGGTTATCTTCATTGTTCTCTCTTTTTCTTTCAATCAAATAATTTCGTAAAGAAATTATTTCTGCTTCTGTCTTTGGGTGATAGAACATAGATAAGTCAATGTCAGCTCTATTAGAATAATCAAAATCTAAATTATTCAACCTTTCTTCAACATCTCGAATTTCAGGAATAAAGAAACGAGGATAAGCAAGAATTTCGCTTAAAGGATTAATGTCATTGGATATAACACGTCTTCCTAATAATCCAGCTTCAATGATAGTGGTTCCTCTTCCGCTAAAAGGATCATAAACAATATCTTTTGGTTTTGTTAGAAGTTTGATAAAAAAACGGGGAAGTTGGGCTTTAAAACAAGCTCTATATGATATTTCATGGATTGAAGAAGATTTTCTCTGTTTTGAAGTCCAAAATTCATTGATGTATCTTGATATTTTTTTCCCTTTGATTGTAAGGTAATCTACAACTGTCGATGTTTGCTCTTCTTTTGAGAAGAAATGATCGAGACTTTTGTGTAATGAGAATTTGAAAAAATAATCATGTATCTCTTCTTTTGTTAGTTTCGTAATTGTGTATCACCTTAATCTTTATTATCCATTTTATATTGTTTTATCCCTTTCTAATATATAGAGTAAATTAGTATATATTTATGTATTATTTTTGTTATTACAATTTGTTAATCTATCTTTATCCTTATCCGATTCCAATCTAATATCCTCAAATAGATTTATCTCTTGGAAATTCTTCTTTTCAACATCTTTTTTTCTTTTCAGGTAATTTATATAAATGACTTTGGCACAGTATGTACAGTCACTATTTCCAAACCATTTATAGATTCGATTAAATCGATTTTTGAAATTTTTTCGCTTACTTCACATTCCATTTTTCTATCGATTATTATTTCTACTGATTGTATTTCACAAAATTCCGAAGTAGTTATCTGATCGATGTGCCAGTATATTTTCTTTTTCTTACTTAAGTGACGATGTAATCTAGATGTAAGTCCCCCTGCACCAAAAGCGCTTCCTATGGTTTCTTTTTTTTCTTTTCATGTAAATAAAAAAATGTTTAAAGCTTCAAAGAAACAACAAGCTATCATGCAGTATATGCTAGCACCTATGGAAAAGTTGGCAGATTCTAGTTTTAGATATCTCTGTCACAAATATGGTGCTGATCTTACTTTTACAGAACTAACAAGATTTGAAACATTAGTGAAGAAAAATAAATCTGCTTTGAAGAGGATTGTACTTTACGATGATACTCCTACTATGATCCAGATTATGGGTAAGAATGAGCAAAAACTAGAAGAGTTTATATCTGGTTTTTCTCCTGAAAAAGGTTTTCAAGGTTTCAACCTGAATCTTTGTTGCCCTTCACAAACGTATGTTAAACAAGGTATTGGGAGTGCAATGATTAAAAGACCAACAAAAATCAAAAGAATGGTTGATATTGTTAAAAATTATGGTTATAATGTCAATATTAAGTTACGTCTTGGAGTAAACAAAACTGAAAAAAAAGAAAAAGTATATCTTAGTTTAATAGAAAGAGTAGATGCAGATTTCTTTATAGTACATGCTAGACATAGATCCGAGTCCTATGAAATAAAAGCAGATTGGGGGGTTTTTTCTGAATGTGTAAATACAGGAAAAGACATTGTTGCTAATGGCGATATTAAAACTAAGGAGGATGTAAAGAAAATGAAGGAAATCGGTTGCGTTGGAGTTATGATTGGCAGAGCTGCGATGAATAATCCGTTGATATTTGGGCAATTAAAAAATATGAAAGTACCTACATTAAAAGATGTAAGACAAGAATATATAGAATTGTGTAAGAACCGCGAATTTAATCTTAATACATAGCAGAAATCCCCTTCCTTTAGGTGGGGGATGAATGCTATAGACACATCTATTCATCTATTACTCAGCTTTTTATAGTGAAAAAAGTACTAAGGAGATAAGGAAATGGACTAATGCTAACATACAAAGTGCAACTGTACCCTAATAAACAGCAACAAGCAAAACTTGTTGAACAGTTGGACATTTGTAGAAAACTCTATAATAGGCTACTAGAAGAGTGTAAGAAAGCACAAGAGAAGGGAGAAAAACTCACACAAATCAAAACTCAATCGTTTATAGTAGGGCTAAAAAACAGTTCTATTCCCGAATTGAAAGGAGTACATTCTAAAGTTTTACAGATGGTCAATTACACTCTATGGACAAATATCAAAAGTCTAGCACAATTAAAGAAGAATGGACATAAGATCGGTCACTTACGTTTCAAAGGAAAAGGATGGTACAAGACTATCAACTATAACCAGAGTGGATTCAAGATAGATGAAAACAAAAATAAACTAACCTTTTCTAAGATAGGTACTATCAATTGTAGAGGATTAAACAATCGTATACGTACAAACAAAGTCAAGGGCATAATACTCAAACGTTCTCAAACAGGTAGATGGTTCGCTAATATACAAGTAGAGAACGCTCCTATATCTCTTCCTAAAACCTCTAAAAGCGTAGGGATAGATGTAGGGATAAATTCTTACGCAGTGGATTCGGATGGACGAGAGATAGAGAATCCTAAAAACATAGAAAGACAATTAAAGAAACTTAAAAATAAGCACAAATCTCTTAGTCGTAAAAAGCAAGGTTCAAAGAATTGGTTAAAAGCCAAATATCAGTTGGCTAAACTCTACACTAAAGCTGTTGACCAGCGTAAAGACTTCTTACATAAAGTCTCAAACTTTTATGTAGATAATTATGATATTATCTGTGTGGAAAACTTGAATATTAAAGGACTCACACAGAAAGGTAATAAGAAACACAAGCGGTCACGCACACTCCATCGTAACATTCTCGACGCTTCATGGGGAATATTCTTCAACTATTTATCTTATAAAGCTGTAAACGCTGATAAAGAACTAGTTAAAGTTCCACCAAGAGGTACTACTCAAGAATGTTCCAGATGTGGAGAGATAGTTCCTAAGACATTAAATGATAGGACACACTCTTGTCCTTATTGCGACTTAGAGATAGACCGCGACTATAACGCTTCAATAAACATTTTGAAGAGGGGTAAGGGATATGCCTCTTTACTTGTGGAGAACAGACCTCTAATCACTATCACTGCTTCAGCAATCATCAGTGGTCAAGTCTTTTCAATGAATCAAGAAACGCTTACCTTTAGGTAGGAGTAGTTCATTTATTCAGAGAACGTGTTAAAGTCACTAAAATAATGCTACAAAACAAAATTGATGGCTATAATCTTCTAAGGTAATTTATATAAATGACTTTGGCACGAGTTACAGTCACTATTTCCAAAACCATTTATTAATTCGATAATACCGATTTTTGAAATTTTTTCACTCACTTCACATTCCATTTTTTTATCAATTATTATTCCAATTGATTGTATTTCACAAAATTCCGAAGTAGTTATCTGATCGATATGCCAGTATCTTTTCTTTTTCTTCCGTAAGTGACGATGTAATCTGGAAGCAAGTCCCCCTGCTCCGAAAGCGCTTCCTATATAAACATAATAACCTGTGCTAATGGTTACTTTTCTATCTCTTATCTTTACATCGATTCTATCTCTTAAAAACGTAAAAAGTATATATGTCCCCTTCAAACCGTGAGTAAACGCAATTACAGGACCACGAAGAATACATATCAATCTTCCTTAATTTCAGCAACTTTGGACCAATATTCTTCAGCTTGTTCTTTATCATCCATGTCTTCGTAAATATCACCAATCATTTGAAGAGCATCTATACTTGCTTTATTGTATCGGAGAGCATCTTTTAGATATGTCAAAGCTTTTTCGTATTTTTTGGATACCCAATGTAAGGAGGCAATCGCGACTGAAGCTTCTTCGATTGAAGGATCACTGTTTAAGCATTCATCATACATTTTAATAGCTTCATCGATTTTAGCTTGAGAAGTGTAAATATCCGCAATTTCATAATATGCTAAAGCATTGTCTGGGTCAATTTCTATAATTTGAGAGAAAAATTCTATAGCTTGAGTATAATTTTTCTTTGAAACATGCATTTTACCAAGGAAGAAGAGCGCAGAGGCATTTTCTGGTTCATCCGAAACTACTTTTTGGAAATAGTCAATAGCTCTTTCATAATTGCCAATATCTGAATATGATTGGCCAATTTGAATTAATATTCTTCGATTATCAGGGGCTAGTTTTTCTGCTTTCATCAATTGATTCCAACTTTCGATATCATTTCCCATTTTTCGAAATATGTCCGCTAAAAGACTGTAAACATCGACATCTTCTTCAAATTCTAGAAAAACCTGCAACGCTTTGGTTGCTTTAGCATATTCACCAATTTGATAATATAGCTCTCCCAGTTTTTTCCACACATCAAACTTTTGTTGATCAATTTCACATGATTTATGCCATGAAATAATCGTTTCCTCCCAATTTTCCATCGCATAGTAGGCATCACCCAGTAGTTCAAGAGTGAGAGCATTTTCTGGTTGTATTTCGAGAGAGTTGATTAGAAAACCAGCAGCTTTTTGAGGATCTTTTACCAGCATATTGAGTTTTCCCAAAAAATCGTACAAAATTTGTTTTTCTCCGAAATTATCAATCTGATTTTCAATGGTCTCAATCGCTAAATTGTATTGATCTTTTTTGACAAGCTCATCAATCCTTTCTATTAGTTCTGAGAGAGCTTCATATTCAGTCATCATAAACCAATGCTATATTCTGTTTAAGAATATTTTGAAGAGATTAGATTTTTATTAATAACCTTTAAATTCTGCTAACTAGATAATGTATTTGAATCATGTTTCAAGCAATAGCATGTCGAGATGACAAAAAAGGTTATTATATATCAAAATCAAATTTACCTCAAGAATTATCCGATGATACTATTGTTTTCATGCCAGAATTATCAACGAAGCATAAAGAGCATGTTAAATATGTTTCAAAATACACTCATACTTCAGGTAATATCATTGTGAAGCTAGTTAGAAGTGATGGATTGGATCCTTTTGGAAGACCAAAAGCATTGTCTCACAGTCTAATAATTCCTTCAGAGGAGTATACTTTCAATAATCTATGTTTTTACTCATCTCCTTTATTTCAAACCGATATTTTTGATAAGATAGAAGCTGAACCTGTGATGCTAAACGAAAAAATCTTTCGTAGTGATCCTAATACAATTCTTGAAAAAGTTGACTTAACAACATTAAGAGAGATAATCGTAGCTGCAATGATTACAACCAAAGTAGTGTTACAACCAAGTTTGGATGAAAAAGGGCTAATAGAGTTAGCTAGCGTAATCGACAAAGCTATTCCATATGAAGCTTCTTACGATTTTTCTCTAATAACTTACTCTGATAAAAGTTGTGAGAAGCAACTAGTGCATAATATTCTATACTCCTTCTCCAAAGAGCAGAATAAAGGAGATTCTGTTGCCATAAAGAACAAAAAAGGAAAAATCATTTCAATTGCTAGAGACGAGAAAGGGTATCTGAATGACTATATTGAAATGATTTTGAAAGATGATCATGAAGCTCTACTCAAAGAAAAAGCTAAGTGGGTCATTGGGATGCACATTGATTCTCATAAAGAACTTCAGAAATTATTTACGAAAAGATATGAGTTGGATATCCCATTTTCTAGAAGGAATAAGTTCCAAGCTAGACTGAGTAAGTATATGAAACGTTTATTACACGAATAATGGTGTAAATTAAAGATCAGAAAAAGAACGAAGTTAAGTTTTTAGGATTTTTATTTTTTATACTTATTAACAACTTCTTTGAACAGTTCTGCACAACGTTCATCAGAGAGGTTTTGCATAGAATTTTTCATGCTTATAGCTAATTTATCAATTAATTCTAGCAAAAATTCCTTTATTTCGTTCACCGGTTTGCTGTAGTAAACGAACTTGTAACCTCCCTTTACAAGATTAACTTTATCTTTTCGAATAACGCCTATTGAAGTCAACCTCTGAATTGATCTAGAAATTGTAGTTCTGTTCTTTGGGATTATTTCCGTTAATCCTTCAATGCCAATTCCTTGTTTATTATGAACACATGAAAGAATCTCTATTTCATTGTCTGAAAGGGCAAAAAACGCTTTTATAATATCAAAACATGATAATTCGTCCGAAAGAAGAGAATAAAGCGCGGTAGACATTATTTATCACTAAAACGTATATGTTACTTTTGCATCCAAGGATTCAGTAATCAAAAACATTCCACCAACGATATCATCTACTTCATCGATAAAGTCTTCTCTCTTTAAATCGTTCCATTCTAGAACTGGACTGCATACATAGATTTTAACACCAGCTTCTTTTGCTTCTCGAATTGTTTCAATGAGGGACTTTCTTCCTTCTTTCGGAATGAGATTCTCTGCTACACCTTTCTTAAGAAGCAAACCAGCAGACATTGTATAAACCATCTTCACATCTGCATCAAGCATAGCTGCAAGAGAAGCTAAATGAAGGGGAGATTCTAGACGATCTTTATATTCTTCCCCATGTGTTACAACAAAGATTACTTTGTCTTGTTCAGTCATTCAATGCACCTAAATGTACAGGTTAATATCAGCTTCTGAAGCAAATTCTATAAATGTAGCGGCGCCACCAACAACACATTCATCAATCAAATCCTTTCGCTTGATTTTCATGACTTCCATTGTCATTTGGCATGCGATAAGTTTCACTCCTGATTCTACAGCGATGTCCATAAGTTCTTGCAATTTTGCAACATTTGCTTTTTTCATCCAGCTCTTCATCATTTTTGTTGCCATACTTGTCATTCCTGGTAAGACACCTACTATTTGAGGAATAGGCATAGGCATTGCTGTTTCACCAGCTGGTGTTATCTTAATTTTGTTTAACTTATTCTTCTTAAGCATATTTAACCCAAAGAATGTGAAGAATATTCCTACTTCATAGTCCATAGCAGCTGCTGTTGTAGCTAAGAGTAGTGGTGGATATGCTCCTGTTATATTAGCTTGTGAGGCTATTATTGCTAATCTTTTCTTTTTTTCTGACATTTTTATACCTCTTTTTATTTAGTTTTCTTTATAATGTACCTAAAAATTCCATTTTCCTGAGATGATTCCACAAGTTCATGACTTGTAGAATTACACCAAGCTTGAAAATCTGAAACTGATCCTGGATCAGTGGCTAAAACTTCTAGATACTCTCCTATCTCAATATCATTTATTGCTTTCTTTGTTTTGAGAATAGGAAAAGGGCAATTGAGTTTTTTAACATCAAGAGTTTTTGTTATTGTGTAATCCATCATTTTAATCACCTAAATTCTACCTGTAATTAGACCACCAAAGTAAAAGTATTGAAATAGTTTTTTCATAATCCCATAAATGCGCCAGGAATGCAAACCAATCTTTCTAGGTTCTTTCTTAAATGAAAAATCCAATAAGAATGATTTACTTGAGCTAGTAACTAGAAAACAAAGTGTTTTACCGTCATAACGCGCAGTTGGTTCTTTATTATCTATTTTCGATATCATATTCTTTACTATGACATCTGCAGCGAAATGAGCAACTGTACCAGCTTTTGATACTGGAATATTTGTGCAATCACCAACAGCGTAAATACTCTTTTGTCCTTCAACTTGCAAAGTTTCTCTGTCTGTAAGTACGAATCCTTCTTTATCTCCTAATCCAGAATCTTTGATAATATCTTGCCCTTCATGAGGAGGGATTATCACTAAAAGATCATAAGAAGCTTCATCACCCTCAAAAGAGAGAATTTTCTTGTTCTCTGTATCAATTTTATCATAATTGAAGAATGGTTCAAATTCTATGTCTTTTTTCTCGAAAAGTTTCAGTATTTTAGCTGCAACTACTCGAATGTTGAAAGGACGTGGTAAAGGATATAGGAATTTGATGTTAGTTTTGTCTCTTATTTTTTTTCTACGTAGATATTCATCTAACAGAAAAGCAAATTCAATCGGTGCAGGTGGACATTTATAGGGTACTGTGGATGGTGAAATAACAATATTCCCACCTTTGAAATTCTTCAAAGCTTCTCTTATTTTTAAAGTCGCTTCTGCTGAATAAAAATGATGAACATTATCCTTATCAGTTAGACCAAGCCTTTCTTCTTTTAGATCAACACCTGTTGCCATAACCAAACAGTTGTAATCAATCACTTCACCATCTTCTAGAGTTATTTTCTTGTTCTCATAGTCAATTTTAATAGCTTTCTGCTTTATGTGCTTAACATTCTTACGAAGTATTTTAGAAATAGGTTTCTCTAGCTTTGACAATGGTTTATCATTAAAAGGATAGTAGAGCAAACCAGGCTCATAAAGATGAGAATCAGCTGGTTCTATTAGTACTATTTCGACTTCTTTTCTTTTTTTTAGCTTTATTGCTAGTTTGTTTGCAATTGTAAGGCCAGCAAAACCTCCTCCAAGTATTACTGCTATTGGCATTTCAGTACCTACCAAGTTTTTTTAACAATAAATCGATTGAAGTCCGCTTTTTTCACTGTATCAATCAGTTCATGTTTAGCCTTAGCAATCCATGCAGGAATATCCTGTAATGATCCTTCATCACTACTCAGTACTTCAACAAAGTCCCCTACTTCAGATTGTCTAATAGCTTTGATTAGCTCCATCATTGGGCCTGGGCAAAAACTACCCCTAGCATCTATAGAAATTGATATTTCGTAATCTACCATTTCATACGCCTACTTTGGTTATTATAGGTTGTTGCATAATCGTGCATAACCGTTATTAAGTTTTGTCTTTCTTCAAAATGTAGGCTTTAGTGTGAATATTTTTAAGTTCTCATAATCTTCCATTCTTAATGAGCAAAAAACAGAAGATTTTAGTTTTTACAGTCATTATATTACTTACTAATCTTCAAGTTCTACAAATAACAGAATCAGCTTATATTTTTACACCATCAAAAAGACAGGAAAATGGTTACTTTTGGATTTGGGAAGAACTATCTAATCCTCCAGGGGATATCAATGGAGAGGATGTAGTATTCTGGGGAGAAAATATCGGTCCATATCATAACTATACTGAAATGACAGACAAGTTGATGAATTTAAATTCTAATTTTCCATATTTAGTGGATGTTTTTTCTATTGGAAAATCTTGGCAAGATAGAGAACTATGGTGTGTAAAGATTACAAATGAGACAATTACTTCTGCGAAAACAGAATTTTACATAGTTGCAGCTCATCATGCTAGAGAGTTAATTACGGTTGAAAACGCTCTCTATTTTATCGATAACCTCATTTATAATCAAATCAATTTTGCTAATTACAGTGATCTTCTGGCAAATACTGAAATTTACATCATCCCTATGTTAAATCCTGATGGTGTATCTATTATTCATAAATTTCCTGAACAAAGGAAGAACATGAATCCGATTGACGATGATGAAGATGGTAGTTTATTTGATGAAGAAGAAAGGATGTACTTCTGGGATAGTGAACAGAACACATCCTATTTTGTTGAAAAGGATTTAGATCATGATGGTGATATTGCAGAAGACCTTCCAGGAGGAACTGATCTAAACAGAAATTATCCCGTTTTTTGGGATGGATTAGGTTCTTCTAACGACAAAAATAGTGAATTATACAGAGGAGAAACACCCTTTAGTGAACTTGAAACACAAGCGTTAAGAGATTTTATGAAAGGACATTCATTTAATCTAGCTGTCAGTCTACATAGTGGGTTCAAGGCTATAATTGCACCTTGGTGTTATAATCTCTCACTACCAATAGATGATAAAGATGAGTATAACGCTCTGTTGACAGACTTAAAAGATATTACAGGTTTTAGTTTATGGAATGAAACAGGTTATAATACAACTGGAGGATGGGATGATTATTGTTATTCTTCTTATAACATCCTAAGTTTTACTCTAGAGACCTATCAAAAACCGTTTAATGGTTCATATTTTGATTACTTCAACCCTTCAGGTACTGGGATATTGTTTAATTGTGAATTAATTTATGAAGCTTTAATTTATCTTGCTTCAGAACCTAGATTAACTTATAATAATTCGCTTCCTGAAGTAAAAGTTACTAATCCATCTGAACCCAATCAAGTTATACAAAGCTATACCATCAGATGGGTAGCAACTGATCCAGATAATGATCAATTGACATGTAATATTATGATTTCTGAGGATGGATATAATTGGGATCGGATTGCTTCAGATTTATCAAATGCAGGAGCTTACTTTTGGGAATTATCTACTGTTAACTCTGGTTCATATTATTTGAAAGTTGCAGTTTATGATGGCACAGATTGGATACATGATACAACTGAAGTAAAACTCAATGTTAAAGAAGAAGTAAAGAGCCAATCTCCATGGATTTTCTGGGTGTCTGCAGTGGTTATTGGAGTTTTAGTAATAGGCTATTTAACAATTACAGCTAGAAAATCGAAGAGGGTCTCAAAAATATGGGGACCAGAAGAATTATGAATTGTTTTTGTCATATAGTCATATTAGTGTTTTTTTCTGAGTTTAAATAGGGAAATAAAGAATAGTGTACGATGGCAGTTATAACAAGAACGGAAGTGATGGAGGTAAGAAAAAATCAAGCTTTAGGTTTCCTCTGCCATCAAGTGAAGAATCTCTATAACCGAGCCAACTACATTGTCAAACAAAGACAGCAAAGGAAGATTTTCCTCTCGTACTATGATTTAGACAAAACCCTCAAAACAGAAGAATGTTATAAACTCCTTCCTGCTCATACAGCACAACACACGCTCAAACTTTTAACGAGAAACTGGAAAGCATGTTTTCTAGCAAGGAAAGAGTGGAAAAAACACCCTGAGAAGTTCCTTGGTTTTCCTCATTCTCCACGGTATAAACCAGTAAATGGAGAATATGTTGCTATTATCAGCAACCAACAAGCAAGGATAGTTAATGGATGGCTTATACTACCTAAAAAGGTAGGATTCGCTCTTAAAACTAGACTAGATGCTAGACATAAGCTTCGAGAAGTAAGAATCGTTCCTCGGGGAATAGGCTATACTGTAGAGATTGTTTATAACAGAAACCTCCCTAAACCAAAAAAGAAGGATCCTAGAAGAAAAGGAGCCTTGGATTTAGGGTTAACTAACCTCGTTACCTTTGTGGACAATATCGGCAACAGACCGATTATTGTCAAGGACGAGGGGAGAGGAGTAAAAAGTATCACACAATATTATTTGAAAAAAATAAGTAAGTTACAGAAACAGTATTCACAACAGCAGAGAAATGAATTGAAACAGAAGAACAGATTGATCTATGGACGAGCATATTATCACGCTCGAGAACGATGGAGATTGAAGATGAAAGATGTCTTTCATAAACTAAGCAAGTTTCTTGTCGATTTGTGGGTAGAAAAGGGTCTTCACACTATTGTAATAGGGTATAATCCCAGATGGAAACAGCATGTACGATTACGTAGAAAAACCACTCAACTCTTTGTTATTATCCCCTTTCACCACCTCATCGGTTTACTGACTTACAAGGCATCTGAACGAGGTATAAAGGTTGAACTCATAGATGAGAGTCACACTTCCAAATGCAGTTTCCTTGATAATGAACCCATCTGTCATCATTCTAACTACCTTGGAAAAAGAGTAAAACGAGGTTTATTTCGTTCATCTCTAGGTCAATTTATCAACGCTGATGTTAATGCGGCTTATAATATTCTTGTCAAAAGCGATCCGCAAGCACTTCCTCCACGAAGTGTGGGCGGGGTAGGAGGGTACGTGATTTACCCCCTTAGAGTGAGCTTCCAAGCCATGATGCTCTAAGTAAGTTTCTGTTAATATGACTGTAAGACAGAATCAAATCATAGAGTGATGATTACAATTTCGGATAAATTTTTAAATATGCATTGATTATATGTTTAACTGTAATAGGTGGTTATCTGGGGTAATCATGAGTAATTATATAATTCTGAAATGTTCTTCTGCAGCTGCTTTAATGGTAGGAGGGCTCATTATTGCAATTATTGGTAGAAAGAGACAGAGTCCCTTTTATGGTCTTTGGGTAGCTTTTTTATTTGTTTATGGTGTTTTTGATTTATTTGATGCGCTTGAATATTTATACAATGAATTATGGCTATATAGAGCTCTTCAAGCAATGCAAGCACTAGCAATTATTCTTCTTTTCGCTGCATGTTTAGAACAAGCAATGATTCTCTCATCTAAGGCTTCAAGGATTTTAGCTATTTCACTTTACATGCTAGCTGTGTATTTTATCCTCATACCTTTAGATTCTATGATTCAATTATACAAGGATATTTCAATTAGAATTTATTCTTTCATTCCTAGTGATATTTATGGTTTGATTTATGGTCTTTTTATTGTAGTTAGCGCTTTTTTATTAGCTCCTCTTTTTGTTAGATATGTACGTTCAGCATCAATAACAAACGATAAACGTCTGAAGAATAAAAGAAATATAACTTTGCTGTTAATTATAATGTTGATTGGATTCGGAGGGCTAGTTATAGTCCGAAGAGAGATGATAAAAGAACTAACTGATTCTTATCTTCTATCTTTTATACTAATTGATAATTTATATACTGTTGCAGTACTTATCACAGTTGCATTCTACTTGGCTCAATCCATATCCCATGGAATTCAAACTATATTAGTTGTAGATAAAGAAGGTAATCCACTTGTTGGTTATTCACCTCTGGCAAGAACAAAAATTGACTATGAAGAAAAAATCATTGCTGCTTCTGGTTACCTTTCTGGGATTTTTCATTTTGTACATGATTATATTGCTTCTTCTAAAGACGAGCAGTTTAAAGAACTTAAAACGACTTCATCTTCTTTGAACTTCTATGCTGGTGAAAAAGTTTTTATGATTTTACAAACAAAGATTTCTAGCAAGAGATTAGAAAGGACATCTTCAGACGTTTTAAAAGCATTGGATAATTATTTGGAGGAACTCAAACCCAATATTATGCCAAATCAAGAACAACTTGATCATATTATATCACTTTTGGATAATAATTTCTACTTATTAGCTTGATTAGACACTAATACTTAAAATAATAAACACTTTCTAGTATATATAATGCTTAAATTAACCGCTGTTTTTGGAACACGACCTGAAATAATTAAACTAGCCCCAGTGATTTTAGAAGCTAAAAGGCGTAAAATCAATTTAACAATTATTCATACAGGACAACATTACGATGAAGAGATGTCAGGGCTGATTATTCAAAATCTAGGAATTCCAAAACCCAATATTAATCTGACTACCAATACTACAGACTCCGATATACAGCTTGGAGAGATGATTTCGCAATTAGGACTGATATTAAGAAAAAACAAACCTGATATGGTCATAGCAGCAGGTGATACAAACAGTGTTTTAGCTTGTTGCTTGGCTTGTTCAGTAAATAATATCCCTTTTGGACATATAGAAGCAGGATTAAGATCATTTGATAACACCATGCCAGAAGAGAGAAACAGAAGGCTTGTTGATGGAGTGTCGTCATTTCTATTTGCACCCTCAAAAAGAGCTGTAATTAATCTTTTACACGAGAAAATTGATTCTGACAGAATATTTCTTACAGGAAATACAATTGTCGATGCTGTAAAAGTATTTTCAAAAAATCTCAAGCACTATGATTCTCATTATATTACTCAAATCAAAGAGAAAATAAAAGATGATTATATCTTATGCACTATTCACAGAATTTCAAATGTTGAGAATCCAGAAAATTTAGTGGAAATAATAAAAGCCTTCGAATCACTCAATGGTATTGAAATTGTGTTTTTTGCACATCCCAGAACACTGAAAAAAATACAAGAAATCAATTGTTATAAAAGGTTAACCTCAATAACCAATCTCTCTGTTTTTTCTTCAGTAGATTATCTTTCTATTCTGAAAATTTTATCAGATCAAAAATGTAAGTTGATTTTAACTGATTCTGGAGGTTTACAAGAAGAAGCTTTAATCTTAAAAAAGCCATGTGTAACTATTAGGCCAAACACTGAACGACCAGAAACTGTTGAAAATGGAGTTAATTTCTTAGTTCCGGCTAAAGGTGAAATTATTTCTGAAACAGTAAAACAAACATTAGTTGATGTAGAAATTCAACAAATTTTCGAGAAAATTGAAAATCCTTATGGTGAAGGAGATTCAAGTCTAAAAATACTAGACATAATAGAACAAAAATGGCAAAATGCAGCTTTTAATCAAACACTAACATATACAAAAGGAGCTTACTCCTATTCCTTAATATCGATTCAAGAGAATATAGAAAAAGAAGAGTTTGAAAAGCGGTACAAGTGTAAGATTTGTGTTGTTTACAATAATAAAGGGCATCCACTCGATATTACGGAAAAATTGCTAGAAAAGTCTACAGCAATAGTACAAATAATAGAATAAAAAAGGAAAATCAAACATCGATTCCAGTTAGAACTTTGATTAACAAGCGAATAGCAGCTCCCATGGCTAAAATCCAAAAACCTGTAAGAATCGATTTTGATTTGATTTTATATAAGAATCTTGGCACTATATTTGAGGTTATAATCGTGCCTAACGCTATGCAAAAAACATAATCCCATAGAATTGAAGCTCTTCTTATTAAAACAGATATTGGTGTAATAGCAAATATTGTTAATGTTGATGTAGCAGCTGCAATTGCAACTGGAACACCTAAAGCCATAGTCAAGATTGGAACATATATAATTCCTCCTCCTAATCCCAGCATAGCTCCCAAAAACGCTCCAATAGTTGCTATTATTATTCCAGGTAATAACTTAGCTTCATACCTAAATTCTACTCCTCTCTTGTCCGAAAAATGACGATATAGTTTGTTTTGTTTCCACCAAGGTTTATTATCATTAGAAGATTTTTCTATTATTTCCTCATTATGATGATTAGAATTCTTTCTTTTGTTAATAATTATCGTAACAATTTTATAAATAGATATCAATAACATTGTAATAGCAAAAACAATTTGAAAAACATCAACTTTAATTTCTTCATCCTTTAGAAATTTGGCAAGAAAAGCACCAGATGTAGCCCCTGGTATTGCAAAAACCATAAATGAAAGAGCGATTCTAAAATCTATTCTCTTTTCTCTAAAATAAGCAATTGTACCGCTCATAGAGGTAAAAATTATTACTCCTAACGAAGTTGCAGTTGCTACATTTCCATCTAAATCATAAACTAGTATAAGTATCGGGACAGCTAAAAGACCTCCACCAATTCCGAAAGTAGGTGCTATAGCTCCAATAACTAGACCAAAAGCTACCAAAGATAAACCTATACCCCAAGTAAAGGTAAAGAACACCATACTGATTTCACTTTTTGAGTTGAGGAAGAACCATATATATAAAACTTTGAGGTTAGCTCAAAAAAGCATATTCTCTCTCCTTCTCTGTGTGCAAAGAGATTTTTTCTTATTTCTCAACTTCTAGTATAAGTAACGTTCCAGTACATGATTACTCAAAGTAAAAAGTATTTATATTATCACTTAAGTTATTGTTTGATGAGTGATGAAAAAGAGAATCTACGTGCTAATCACTTCTTCGAGTTAATCCAAAAGAAAAATGTTTGGGAATTCGAGTCGTTTTGTACAATACTTAATATCGATTCATACGAGTTTTCGTTTTTCATCAAATCTCTTCCAATGGCATATGGACTTGTACTTAGAGCAAATAGACTCTACATCACTCCTGAACTTACTGTAGATGTTGAAGCAGAACTTAAAACTAATTTTATTGATTGGTTAGTGAACACTCAAGCTGATGACTTTGTTCCTATGAAAGTTGAAGATTACCCACATTTAGTGAAAAGAATAAAAGGTCATGTTAGAGAAGTAGCAATGAAAAGACTGAAAGTATCCGTTTTCGGTGTTAACAGCTTAGTACAAGGAGTTCTAGAGCCTTTTTATGAGAAAGAGCATATTCAACCAAAATTCCAATATATTGGAGGTTATGAACCTTTAATCTTTGATTACAGAAGTACAACTGAATCAATAGAATGTCAATTTTCGGTTATTAATTATTCCCGCAGCTTAATCTCTTTAGCGAATTTGCTTTATGAAATACCTGAAGGATTTCTAATTATTTTTAATCCTGACGATAAATTACAAGCTGTGAAGATATCAGAAGTTTTGACTACGATTATTGAGAAAAGGAAGAAAGATTTGGT
Source organism: Candidatus Heimdallarchaeota archaeon (assembly GCA_019057815.1). GTDB lineage: Archaea > Asgardarchaeota > Heimdallarchaeia > Heimdallarchaeales > Heimdallarchaeaceae > 18H4-34. Next base: position 32,770 of record JAHLWR010000016.1, on the reverse strand, counting down.
CATTACTTTGATAGCAGTACTAGATGAAAACCCTAATGTAACCAAGTTACAAGAGTTCTCAAAACTGATGTTTTCACTTGTAAAAGAGTTAAATATTGACACCAAATTTATAGTTTCTTTTGCAATTTCATACTCAGAAATAGAAATAGAAAGAAAAATAATGGATTTCCTTGATACAGCTAAATTATTGATGATCTAGCATCACATATTGTTCTTTGTTATCAAAGATTCGTTTTCCACCAGGTAAGGGTAAGCTCGAAACGATATATTCAAAGGAATAGCTCCTGCGATAATAAGAATTATTGATACTGCAGAAATGGCTATTCCAATTATGTTGATTATTCCAGCGGAATTTTGAGGGATAAACCATCCTATTAAGAAAAAAATATATCCCGTCATCTGGATTAAGTAAGCGATTGATATCATATAATTAGGATTTTTAATTATAAAACCATCAATATAGAATTCTTTCAATTGATTATAAAGGAAATAGAAGGCTGTAGCAATAACGAAACAATGTAATATCATCAAAATTATGCCTAAATACTCCAGTGGTAGTATTTCTCCGAATTCTTGAATATTGAACATAATTTGACCACTTAATAGTAAAAAGGCTCCAACAATCATTAGGATAAAAATTCTTTTACCCTTGTTCCATGGTTTTTTTGGATCAAAGTATAAATTGTGAGCTGACTTACCTATTAAAACGTAAGCAAGGATAATTGGTATGAAAAGAATGGAGGAAGAGTTGAAAATGGGAGCTGTAGTATCAAACAATCCCCTTGTCAAAAAAGCGAGTATTACGTAAAATATACTGATAACAAAGCCACCATTTCCAATTACTTTTGAGTCTCGAAAACGACTAATTGTTATCACCTGGTAATTCAGTTAGCACATCTTCATCATTGTTAAAGTTGGAAATTATGTCATTATCTTCATCTGTAAGAGATTTCAATGTAAAACCTAAATCTAGATAACCCAATATAATGAAGAACGTAGATACTAGGAAAATTATGAGTGATGATGTTTCTAGCCAAGATTCAATTTTCATTGGATAGATATACTCCTCATACCAAGCTGCTATGTATGGAAATAATAATAATAAATTCCCAAAAGAAAGGTAGTACTTACCGCTCCTTCCGGTTATTTTTAATGAATAAAGTGTATCTATTATCTTTTTGACACCAATAAATGCTGTAGCTATAAGAACTAGGGTTGTTATTATAAAGACAATCCGTACTGTAAGAAATGTTTCCCATTGTTCTTCGAAAATAAAAAATAGAATAGTATGAACTAGACTTAAAAGAGGAGCAACAATGAGCAAAAATGCAGTATATTTCCAAAATTTGAAATCGATATGGGAATTCATTCTTAATAATCCTATAGCAAATAGAATTAATGCACAATTGTAAGCAATGATAGTTACTTGTGAAATATCTATTTGTATAGTACTAGTTGCTACTAATATCATTTGTAAAATCATCAAAGCCCAAGAACTATAAAATAGATGTTTCTTAATATCAGCAGGGAGTTTCATAGTAATATCACTATTTTTTTCAAGTTAAGTAAGGGTTGTCAGATCCACAATGAGGACAGAATCTAGCATCAGGGTCAAGTTCTAGTCCACATTGAATACAGAACATTTTTTTTCTTTCAACTGGTTGTTGAATCTCTTTTACTGTTTGCTCTGGTGGTATGGCTCCAAATCCAGGTTGTGTAGGTTGTTTAATTTGTTGATATCTTGAATCATAAGGACTTTGTGCTTGTGTGTAAGTTAGAGGTTTAATCCTCTCTAATAATTGTTTAGGCACTCTATCGAGTACAAGAAAAGTTCTCCTGAGGTTCCAATAACCAAGAACAAGCATTACTAGTACAGCAATTTCCATGAAATTCATTACCATGAAGTAAGTCGGATCTGTTGCAACTAGTTTTCCATCTTCTAAAATCAACTCAAGAGGTTTTACAATTAAAACGATTAGTGAAACAATATATATCCCATAACCTAGAGGTAAAGACATTTGTCCTCTAAACACATTTCTTTTAGTTTTAAAGAAAGAATCAACAATTTCACGTAATAAGAAAAACCCAATAAGATAAACGATATATGGTGAAATAAAAGCAATATTCAAGATTAAATCTCCTGAATTTCCAAAAGATAAGATTTCATATCCTATTAGAATTTGTAGCACCACAATAATAAATTCAAGAGCTGCTCCTCCTAAAATTAAAAGACTTACATAAAAAAGATTCTTATTTTTTTCTTCTGATTGAAAAACGTATAAACCATAACCTAACCAGCTTACAGCAAATATTTTTAACATAATAAAAATACTGACTACAACTAAAAGACTACTAAAATCAAAGAATCTGAGAAATGAAAAAAGCATTGCTGCAAATACATAAGATAAAGCAGCATTGGTTATATGCTTTCTAGTGGAGTCTGAAATCATATAAATCATTGTTTTTTAGTGTGATATTTAATGTTGTGGAGTTCTGTTTAATTAATGTACCCATTTAATCAAAATATCTAATATTTTTTCTTTTTAGAGATAAACATATAAGTTCTGCTTCAAAAAGATTTGTAATGAGGATTTCTTCTAAACTCTCCATCCTTGCATTTATTGTAGGTTTTCTTACAATATTTATGCCTGTTTATTTTCAGGATAGATATGCACTGACTTGGTTGGATATACAAGAATCCCCACCACTATGGATTTACTTGGCAGCAACTATGTGGGTTGCTGCACATGATATAGGACTTTTTAATGGTATAAACTTGATAAGAAAATCGAATACAAGAGTGGTAAGAGTTCTTCTTTTAGCCTTAGCTATAGCAATGGCTTATAGTTTAGAATTGTCAGTAAATGTATGGCTATCAGAAGGAAATACCTTTTGGGCTGAAAGTCTAAGATTCTTAATACCAACTGAACATATCCAGAATACGGTAAGTCTGGGTTATCATGTGATTCGTCTATGCAGAATCTTGTTAATATTTACTTTGTTATTTTCATTTATAGAAAAACCAGCTCATAAACAATTTGAACTTTCAGATAAAGAAATAACAGAAAAGATATTAAAGAAAAGATTGAGTAAAAAATAGTGACTCCTACTAGGAAAAATCTTCAAAACATGAAAGTTGATTAAAATGCCAGGAACGCTCTTCCTCCCCTATGTTTCTCTTCTAGTTTTAGATGAAACAGGAATGGAATTAAGAAATACAGTATCAATACCAGATATTCCAAATGAAGAGATAACCGCATTGGGAAATTTTTATAGTACTGTAGTATCTTCTGCAACGACACCAAATCTGCAAGTATATGGACCTTTACCGATCCCACATCACGATCAGTATCACTTACTAGTAGCCTCTTTTAGGAAGAAAGATTCAAAAGTCAGAGATCAACGAGCTATTACTAAAACTGGTTTAGCTGTGTGTCAATTATTAGTTTTTTATCACAAAGGAAGCGATCAACAAGCTAAATTCGGTTATAACCGCATCTACGAAACTATAGAATTGTTTCTGCAGCAATTTAAAGATATTCAACAAATAAAAATAAAAGACTTAGAAATGCTGAGTGAAGATTTAATAGAGAACATTCTTTTAGATGAACAAATAGAGTCTAAACGAATAGAGGATATTGTCCGTGATATTGCTAATAGATTTCATAATATTCAAATGTTGACTCAGCTCCTTAATAGGAGAATAAAAATTGGAGTAATTTCTGCAGATACTGTAGCTTATAATATCCTAATTCAATCACTGTTTCATTTTCAAAACATAGATTTCATTTACGAATTAACAAGAAATGAATATGTTGTCCGAATTGATACATTGTTTATGCGTATTGTAATGTCATTGCTTTTTGATCTTGATACAATTGCAGGAATCGAGTTTTTCAGAGATATAAATTATTACTTATATATCGGATCATTTGAAGATTTAAAATCAGCAGAAAGGCATTTTAAAAATCTTGAAGAACTTTCCCTAAACAGCCCTTCGACCAAATTTTTTCTGATGACTATTGAACCAGCTGAGAAAATACCTTTAGATGTCAAAAAATATTTGTACAAAGAAGCTCGTTCTAGAAAAAATCTTACTTTAATGATATCTATAGGCGATGTTTTTAGAACACTTGACAATTCTGTATTTATGATTTTGAATGACATTCTAAAGATTCGTAGTTTAATCGAGCTCTGAGATAAAAAGAATTAATTGTTCTTATTCTTTATCTGAATTTGTTTAGTTCAATTTAAGATTCGTACCAAACATTATAAAATCCTTTTTCATCAAGCAAACTTGAAGTAGTTATGTCAATTCAAATATCAAATATTGAAGATATACTTGTTTTCTTGAGTGGAATCATTTTATTTATAATTGCAATTATTTTCTTGAGTTTATTTGTTCGGTATAAAAGGCGTAAGTTTTTCTTGATATTTTTAGCATCTCTTGCTGCTGCTGTACAAGTGGTAATCAGAAATTTGGATGTTCTTTTTCCAGAAGATTGGTCTTCTGAGATTCCAAATTTGCTTGCTGCTATTTTTGGATTTATTATGGTTTTATTGATCTTAATTGTTTTATTAGTACCAGAAAAACATCTACCAATAACTTTTGAGGAAAAAATACAAAAGAAAAAGACAAGTCAGGAAAATTCGTCTTTTGATAAAACACTTCCAGAAAAAATCCTTCCTAAAAAACCTCAGGAGGAATAATCTTGTGACTGAATTTGTCGACACTGCAGAAGATATTTACAAGATAATTGAATCCCATCCAGGGATTCATTTCAGGCAGATACTAGAAGAATCAGGTCGACAATTAGGTGTAGTAGAATATCATCTGCAACGATTGGAAAAAGGAGAACGAATTATCAGTGTCCATCATCGCAATTTGAAACTATTTTTTGATTTTACTTGGAGGTTGAGGATTGGAAGTGTTATGATACTTATTGCTAATCTGCGAAAAACTGTCCCACGGCAGATTTTGTTGCTATTAAGCCAATCACCAGAAATGCATAATCTATCTATTAAGGAATTAGCAAAAGTTCTTGAAATGTCTCCTTCTGCTTTACATTGGCACATAAAAAGACTAACTGAAGATGAATTGATTAAACCTTGTCGAAGGGGTAGAGAAGTTACACTAGAATTATTATTTGATAAAGAACTGATAAGCAAATTGGGGAGAGAGATTTACCCAAATAGATGGGAGAGATTTTTAGATTCCATTGAAGCTAAATTTAACTGATGGATGGCAGAAGTTCCCTTCCTTAAGGTAGGAGTAGTTCATCTGACGGATGTGCTATTTATCTTTTTTTTGAGAAATATCTGTAAATTAAATAGTTGTACTAGAGGAATAAAAATCTGTACCAATAACCTATTTAATATAGATGAGATTTATCTATTGATGAAAACAAAAACAAAATACATACTAGGCACAAGCACACTTCTACTTGTGGCTTTTGGTGTTATTGGAATACTTAGTGTAACTGGTGTAATAACTTTACCATTTAATATAATACCAGAGGAAGACGGCAATTTTGAAGGCGATCATCAGTTTCCTGATTATGTAGGAAGCATAGCTGTCGATGAAAATTACGATGGTGATCTCTTAGTTTTTGCAGATATCAGTCAGATACAAGCAGAACAAATTGCGTTAGATTATACTACAAGTGGAACTATAGTATCCAGTTTTCTCGAAAATGAGAATGGTTATTTGGTGTGGAAAATAGTTTTAATATATGATAATGCATATTATGAAATCATAGTAGATGCTGGTAATGGTCAAGTGTTATGGGCATCTGTAGAAGACACAGACTAGATCCAGTGAGTATCATACCCTTGAATCATTTTGTTAAATTCTATTTCCTTATATTTTAGCAAAGTTTTTACGAAGGCATCTAATTTCTGACAGTTTATTGAAGGAAGGAGACTGACCTGATTGTCTCCTATTATTCAGTTGGTTCCAAATCAGGAATAGTTGTAATAAAAACCGCACCTTTTCCCATTCTGCTTCCAACAACAGGTCCCATATAGCTTATGAATGATTTACTAATTGAAAACCGTTCTTTCATAATTTCCTCTAGTTCTTTAGCTGATTCTTTTGCTTCTGCATGTGTAACAAAGAGTGAATAACTTAAAGAGGGATCTATTCTTTCAGCCATTTCTTCGATTGCTTTTTTCTTAGCGCTTTTTAAGCTAATAGCTTTACCTAAGGGTAAATTTTCACCGTTTTTCGTAATAATCATAGGTTTTAATCTTCCTATGGACGCGATAAATTCACTTGCTTTACTTATTCTGCCCGATTTGACTAACATTTTCAAAGTATTCATATAACCTATTTGAACAACTTTTAAGCGAAGATTTTGCATAAAATTATATACAGTAGTAGAGTCATATCCTTTTTTCAATAGCTCACTAAACTTGATAGCTACTATACCTTCACCAGCAGATGCACTCATTGAATCAAGTACCTCTATTTTACTTGGATAATATTTTCTAGCGGCAACACACGCTTGTTCATAAGTATTAGACAATTTCTGAGCTATTGTTACTAAAACCAATTTATCATAATTATCTTTTTCAAGATAAGTATCAAAGCATTCTTTCCATTGGGAAAGATTAGGAGCGGAAGTATCTGGGAGTTCAACATCTTCAATAATTTTGTAGTAATCTTCAGGTGTTATGTCAATTCCATCTCTCATCATCTTTCCTATATGGATATTTAGAGGAATCATTCCAATATCATATTTTTCTAAAACACTTTGATGAGTGTCACCACAACTATCAACTACTATTTTTACTTTCATAACAGTGGAGAAAAACATGTTTTAAATAAACCTTTCGTGAATTTTTATGGGAGTAGTGTTTGAATAAACTTTTTAACTTCACATATTACGCTGCTTGTGGAAGATAGATATCTTGAAGTTTCAAAGAAGCCATTTATACAGCTTAGGTACAAATATTTTCAATGCTTAAATGAGAGTTATCAAAATCGATCCATTATTATGATTCCTGGTTGGTTAGATTCAATCGAAGCAAGAACACCTCTGATTGAGTCATTTCAGAGATATGCAAATATTATAATATATGAACCTAGAGGATTTGGCAAATCAAGTAAACCGCATAAACGAGGTATATGGGGAGTTGAGGAATATACAGATGACTTATCTAAGGTTATTAAATTATATAATTTAAAAGATGATGAATTCTTCATCTGGGGAAGTTGTATAGGATCAGCTTTATCATATTTATATTACCTAACAAAGAATGGTGTGAAACCTAAAGGTATGTTATCAGCAAGTCCAGAATCGAAGTTCAAGACCAAATGGTGGTTTGATGTTTTAAAATTACTACCTTATCCTTTATTATGGTTAGCACAAAAATTCGTAGTCTTTATACTTAGAATTTATCTCAAATTTAAGACTCCAAAAGAAACAGAAAATCTAGATTATGCATTAAAAAGATTTAAGGAAGCAGGTTTGTATATACAGCTTCGAATATTGATAGAATTCATTCATAAATATGATATCAGAGGTAGAGAAAAAGAATTGGACCTTCCTATTTTAGTGCTTATTGCTGAACAAGATTGGTTTACAGATCCAGAAAATTCAAAATTATTTGCAACTCTTCATCCTAAGTCAAAGCTCATAAGTTTTGGGGATGCTCATAGAATTATAGTTGGAAATCATGAAATTATTGGTGATTATGTAAAAGACTTTTTCGATACACTCGAATGATGATTCTAATAACCTTTTTATTGAGTATTTATTATTTTGATATATGGTTATTTTCGAAATTAAAGAAGTTAAACTCTATAAAATGGGTGTTGGATGGCTTTCAGCTCAAGCACGATGTAAGGAAAAGGATATTTTATTCCCTGTATTGAAAAAACAGACTGATGATTTTTTAAAAACGTTTCATGTTGACATCGAAGGGGAATCACTATTATCTTCAATTTCTTTTGATTCTGAAACGAAAGGAGAAATAGAGATTGAGCAAAGTGGATGTGCTTTAACATCAATTTTAGACTTGCTTTCGGGTTCTAGAATTCAGATTAATCTCTTAAATGGAGAAAAATATGAGGGAAGATTAGTAGGGTATCAAGAAAGTGAATCAGAGAATAAGGATGATGGTGCTGAAATCACAATTGTTCTCTCATCTCCAGACAATCTGATTAAACAAGTTGCTTCTAAAGAGATAGAAAGTATTTTTCCTGCAGAAGAGTATTTCAGAAAATCACTAAATGATCAGCTAGATTTGCTTTCTAAAAGCAAAAAGGAAGACGTTAAAAACATAAAAATCTCATTTACTGATGAAAGTGAAAAGGATATTGTAGTTTCATATCTTACTGAACTACCCGCATGGCAATCATCTTACCGAATATATAGTATAGGAGAAGAAAAAGCTGTATTTGAGCTGTGGGCTTTAGTGAGTAACAATACTCAAATTGATTGGATCGATGCCCAAGTTCAGCTTCTAACAGGCCTTCCAATTTCATTTAAGTATGATATGAGCTCTCCATGGCTAATAGACAGACCTTACGTTTCTAGACCTACACAGACAGGTATTAGTGTTATGAAACCTGAAGCAGAATTCGAACCAAGACCTTCTCCTAAATTAGCTCCTATGGCTGCTCCTAAAAGAGCAAAAAGGGCAGTAGCTAAAATGGACTTTGTTGGTGCTGCTGCGATTGAAGAACCTTACGAATATGAAGAAACAGCAGAACAAGAAGCTGAAATTGTAACAACAACAGAAAGTGTTACTTTCAGTTTAAAACAGCTGGTTACTATTAAAAAAGGAGAATCAGCTCTTCTACTTCTACATTCTACTGATGTGCCAAAAGAGAAGATTTACATCTACAATAGAGCTAACCATGCATCACATCCCTTTGGTGCAATAGAGATTGAAAATAAATCTGGATATGCTTGGGAAGAAGGACCTGTAACAATATATGAAAAAGGAGATTATTCAGGGGAGGCTATGCTGCAAAGGGTTCCAAAAGATGAGAAACAAATTATCCCTCACCGTTTAGAACAAGATATATACATCAAGCAAAGCGAAGAATCCTCAACTAAGCTAGTAAACATCTCTCTTTCTGGATATTATTATGTTGAAAGTTTCATAAACAAGACAGAATATCTTTTTGAGATCGAAAATAAAGCAGATGAAGAGAAACAGATAATTCTTGAAACACCAAAACTATATGGCTACGAAGTAGACAAGAAAAAATCTAAAATTGAAGTCAAAGAAACTCCAAACTATTTTCGAGCAAAAATAAAAATTGAAGAAAAATCCAGCCTTAAAGCGAAAATTCACACTTTTCGAAAAACTTCACAAAGTGTATCAATCGCCTCTGTATCAGATCAGGTTCTAGAAGAATTACTTGACTTAGAAACAATAGATGAGAAACAAGGAACGATAATAAAGAAAATAAGAGATTTGAGAACAGAAAAACAGAAGCTTGTTGTACAGAGAGATTCAGAGGAAAAAAGCATTAAAAGAATGGAAAGCGAATATCAAAATATAACCAAATCCATACAAGTTTTGCGAAGTGAGGGTGAAGAAGGAAAGACACGAGCTAAATACGTAACAAAAATGAATGATTTGTTCGAAAAAATGGAAACTAAAAGGAAATCTATTGAAACTATCGACATAAAAGTCGAAAAAATATCGAAAACGATATTAAAAGAAATTGATAAGCTGTAAATTGAGCATTAGAATATTTGGTGACTAAAATGGTTGAGATGTTGAAATTGACAGAAAATGTTTGGGCACATACAAAAGGAGAAACAAGAGGTAATGTAGCTTTTGTGAGATTGAAAAACTTTGTAGTAATGTTAGATTCAGGAATGGACCCAGTAACTTTGAAGAATATAAGGGATATAGCTGAAAAGGAAACAAAGCTTCCAGTAAGAATACTAGTAAATACGCATTGCCATAGTGATCATGTATTTGGGAATCAGGTTTTCGAGGATTGTCGCATTATTTCTACAATTTTTACAAATGAAATAATGAAGGAGCGAAAACAATCAACAGAAGAGAATCTAAAAACGTGGGCTGAAAATAATCCTGACTTAAAAGAAAAATGGCAAAATCTGAAGATAGTTCTTCCCAACGAGACATTCACTGGTAAACTAACACTAGATGATGAAGGTAGGCAAATAGAGATTATTGAAACACATGGTCATACAAGAGGAAGTGCATTTGTCTATGTCCCTAGCGATGCTTTGATATTTTCAGGTGATTTGATATTTTCTGAAACATTCCCATATGGTGGCGATCCCACTGCTAATCCATATTTATGGATAGAAGCTATTGACAAAATGCTAGAGTTGCGAGCTAATATTATTATTCCAGGACATGGACCTGTAACATCGAATAAAGAACTTGAACTTCATAAAAAATATCTAACTGAACTTACTAAGAAAATTGAGGAGCTTGTGGAACAAAATGTCCCCAAAGAAGAACTGGTCAATCGAACTGACTTTCCTCAATTTCCATATGAAGTGGAGAGTGGACGTCTGAAAATGATGCTTGAGCAATTTTATGTTGTTATTAAAAACCTCTAATTATGGTTTTGAAAAGAATGTCTGATAATTCCTTCATCTATGATTTAAAGGATAAAAAAGGATGGATTATTGGTTGTTTTAAAGAAAAAAATTACTATGATTCTTATCTACAACTAGGGAAAACAAGTTTTGTAGAACCTTGGAGTGATCCAGCTGTGCACTATCACACACATGCACAAGAACTTTACATAGTTCTAAATGGAGAAATGTGGATTTCAGTAGGAAAGGATACGATTCTTAGGGTTAAGGAAAAAGGACTTCTGCTGGTTCAACCAAATGTTCCTCATTCAGTGATTGGTGGAAAAGGAAAGATTCAACACATAGGGATAAAAGTTCCACATAAAGAGGATAAGAAAATCAATGTAAGAAAGAATGAGTGTACAATCAATGAAAAGTCTCTTCAGAATTATAGTCAAAATTCAATTAACTCCTCTAAAGGTTATTTAGCTGATTTGAATGATCAAGAAAATCAAAATTGTTGGCTGTTGGGGCTAGGAACAGCGAAATATGAAACTAAAGAATTATGTCTTGCATATATGAGCTATGCAAATGAAAATGAGATGAACAAAAATGAACATGATAATTCTCTTCATTATCATTCTAAGAGTAGTGAATGGTATTTAAGCATAAAAGGAGAACAAGTGCTTCTTGTTGAAGAAGAACAACTAACCGTTCCAGAAGGATGTTTACTAAAAATTCCACCTATGAAAGCACACAAAATACTGTCTTTCTCATACCCTTTTGAAGGCTTTACAATGCGCACTCCGATATTTTTAGATGATAAAGTGAACTTAAAAACATGTAAACCCTAAAATTCTTCAATGAAACTCACTTGTTGTCTTTCATTCTAATTAACCCACATTTTAAGCATTGAAATTTGGTTTTTTTATGAAAACCCCCCTTTCGTTTAACAGCTTTCATAGAAACTTTTTTCTTTTGCTTATTACGACAATGTGGGCATAACATAAGTACAAAAAAAACTTATAAAATATAAATTGAATGAAATGAGATAGAATTTTTTTTCTACATTCTTTATAAAAAAGGAAAGAAAGTAGATCTCAAAGTGTTATTTCTTTCTTTTAAGAGACTGATAAATCACTTTCATATGTGCATGTTAAGTTATCCTTAGATCTATATAGCATAATAGTTTCAATTTGGTACGCATAAATTCTGAGAAAAAACAAAGAAATAAAAAACAAACAAAGTAAAGAGAGTGAAATTAAGAATTTTATGGTTTTTCCAACGTTTATAGCTCTGTTCCTTTTTCTTTCAATTGTCTTTATTTTTGAATCTTACGAAATTTAGAGAATGTCTTCAAAAAAAAAGTAAAAAAAAAACTTTAGAGTTTGTTTCTCTGTTTCCTAACGAATCTAAGACTTACAGTTATTGGTAAGATAGCGAATATAACCCATAATGCTTCAAAACCATCAATACCTATAGTAGCATCATCTTTAGTATTTCCATTGCTAGTGGTAAAACCTATAATTATCTGAATCTCATGTTGATTGCTATCTATATCAGTTATGGAAATTATAGCAATATGTGCTCCATCATTAACTCTAGTGCTATCCCATTCAAAAACCCACATTGACCACATGTTGGGTCCTGAATCACTACCTGACATAACATAGATTTGATCATCGATTGCAATACCTACTTGTGAAATTCCTATGTCATCTCTTACTTCAACTTGCCAGTTAAAAGTACCACTGATAGCTTTTGATTCATCAGTTACTTGATTAATTTGCGTTTGTAATTCTTCCTGTGTTTGATTGATTGGAACATTCACTAAGTTGTATTCAGGTGGATTACCTTCCATAGGACTTCCACCGTTGTTAACATAAACGTTAACAGTTTGTGAAACAAAGTGTGTGTTTTCATCTTCGTCAATTACAGTAATGGTAAATGAGTGGTAACCATCAGATAATTGCGTTGTAATGTACAATGTTTCAAAATAACCAGAAATTTCATTGTAAGTCATAATAACAGGAGCTCTATCGTCCACTGTTAGAGATACAGCTTTTATTCCTATATCATCAGTTACTAGTGCTTGAACAAGATAGGTTTCGTTAATAGTCTCACCTTCTGTAGGTGAAATTATTGATAATGTTGGTGGATCGCCTGAAGGATAGTTATCTATCTCTAAATCTCTAGTTATAGCAGAATAATGTCCTTCGAAATCCCATACTTCTGCAATGAGCACAAGTGATCCATCAAAATCGTATGTAGTATCATACACCATAGAGTATATTCCATCCAAATCAGGATCTTCAAGAGGATATCCTCCGAAGTTTGTCCAAAGAATAACACTGTAAACTCCTACATCATCAGTAACATTTACAGATATGGTTATTTCACCAGCAACTGCAGCAAATTCATCAGGTGTTGGAGGTACCCATTCAACTAGAGCTGGTTCGTCATAAAGAATATCGTCGAAATTATCTACATATATATCGTAGTAGTTCCATCCAATGTTGTTTGAATTATCTTCTGCTTCAACAGTTAATAACCAATCACCATCAGCAAATTCAGGAGCGCTGAAATCTATAGTTGAAATGTATCTATTATAAGTGGAATTATATTCGAAAATTACAGGAATATAGAACCCTTCTATATCGAAAGCGAGATCTCCATAAAACAAATCACCCGTTACTTCTAAAATACCAGAACTTGGGAATCGAGGAATCCAATTGCTTTCACTAACATCCCAATAGTCCATATGAGTATCCCAAACGTCAACACTTAATATTGTCAGTCCTGAAAATCCAGATTCTAAATCATAGTCCCAGTAATCAACGTTGTAGAAACTTAATCCACCTATTCCTGGTTGATCTAAGTCGATTGTATCTGATTTAAAATCATTGTTGAAAGTTCCAACCCAATTTGTTATAGGATCTATTTTAACACCAAACTCGTCTGTAGTCCATGGTTCTTGAACATAATAATTGATATCTAGCCTTACATTTCTTTGTAGATTCCAGTTATCTATCCAATAGTAATAATGATAACCCCAACCATTAGGATCTCCAGGTACGATAGTAATATCGCTATCATCTGAAACTGGCAGATTCAGGCTAATTTCATGTCTATATGATAAGGCACTATAGGGTAAAGTTGTCCAACCAAATAATGTAAGTATATCAAAGGAATGATCAATTGGTAATGCAGTTTCAGTATAAGTCTTAATTGGATCTTGAATATATTCATCAAGTGAATATTCAACTAGTTCGACACGGTAACCAAATATATTATAGTATGAATCATAACGAATATTCCAACGAAAGTCTGTGTAAGAACTTAGCATAGTACTACTGTTTATCATAGAGGAATATTGATATGCTAAACTAGATTGAAGAAGAGCGTTAAAGTCTACTAAATTGTATATTTCTATTCCATAATAGTATCGAATAGTCTCAAATTGAGTTTGAAGTTTATCATCCCACCTCCATTCAATCAAGGAATCGTTATACGTAAAGCTACTACCTAGAAGTGTCTCAAAATAGTCTGCTATACCATCAGCACTTGTCTGATGATCATTGGTATCTACATAATTAATATCTAAGTATAGTGGTGGATGCACTGCAATATCAAAGGCATTGGGATTATAATTTAAGCACATTTCCCATACATCAGAGAGTAAAAGTTCGTTAAAAGGCGTGACATCAAGATGAGCATTAGGTCCTCGGAATTCAATTCGTTTGTAACTATATCCACGTGCATCGACTTGATAATCAGCTCTTTCAGTGGGAATTGTTTCCCAATAAAGGACGTCAAAATCGAAGTTCAAGTTGAAATCAGCTATATTGTATCCTTGTGCTATATCTACCCAAACATTGTAAGTATGGTCTAAATACCATGGTTCTTCAATATTAGGGTGATAATCTTGACCCATATTTATGTAATCCTCATTCAACCATGGAGTTACAACTAAATTAGTAACATCAGGAAGTTCGATAATCAAGAGGAACCAATCAGTAGCTTCAGAAGAAACTTGAAATTGAGTAAGATGAAGCATCTCTTTCAGTGAAAAAGCATGTGATCCAAATAAGGTATCCCAAACAGGATTGAAGCTCAAGGAAATAGATCCAACGAAATCATTAAGACCACCGTCGTACCACGCGTTAAAACGCAAAGAACTAGCTTCTGACATATCTACTGCTGCTGCAATCCCACCTTTCTCTACAGGAAGTGCATTTTCATAAGTATTGATACAAGAAGTCCAATCTGCATGGCCATTGTAGTATATTTCTACAACTTCGAGCCATTCGTCACCGTACCAGTCGTCAAAACTATTGTATCCTCCATAAGAGAAGTCTACAATTAAGAATTGTTCAATAATAGATACAAGCATTTCTGCATAGAATTCAGCTTCAGACAATGACAACGAGTGGAACCGTACATTTAGGTTAGTATTATCAGAAAAGGGATCGCGATTATCCCATGTATCCATGTGAAAATGATCCAGATTTTCAATGAAAACTGTAGGTAATGACCAAAAATCTAGATTCCCCAGATGTATCCCAACTCCTTCAATTCCTACTTCGGAATGAATCCATCCTTCAGATCCAAAGTCAATGTAAGCATATTCTCTGTAAAAATAATCGATTGCACTTGTATTTTGAGATTCTAATACTAGTGAAGATGATTCAATTTCAGTTGAATCGCTTTGTAACGCGAAAGTTGCTCCAGATGCGATGAAGGATAATATTATGAGTACACAGAGTACTACTATTTCTAAAAAATAAGTTATGAACCCTCATTAAATAGTAATTCTAGTCAAAAATGTATATAAGTTAATTGATTAGGGAAATTTATGTCTTTGAGTTAGTTTATTATAGTAGATTTTCTCCAGGATATTCATCTAGAGATAAATCAACTAATAGAAACCAAATATCTAAAAATTTTTTAACAGCTTCTATTCTTATAAAATATGAGTATCAACCATATTTCCCTAGAGATAATAATCAATCCTTCTGTCTCAAGTATAAGTGCATGTGGGAAGATTACTTTTAGAAATATTCAAACTGAAGTTTCTGGCATTCTCTTAAATCCTGATCTCACTTGGCATAAATTAGCTATTATAAGTAATGAAAAAGAATTTTCAGTTGATGCATTTGAGGAAAAGCTTGATGATGATAGTTTTCTTAAAGTTGCTAAAAATTGGAAAATAATCCTACCTAATGCTGTAAAAAATGAAGAGAATATAACTTTATACTTTGAATACTCCGGAAAGATTATGCAAACTTCTTTTGATATTAATTATATTAGAGAAAATGTTGTCGAATTAGCAGATTATGCAGCATGGTATCCTCTTATTTGGGGTGAGATCTTTTCTTTTGATTTAACATTACATAGTCCTGAAAACTGGGTTTGGATGTCAAACGGAAATTTATTATCATGTAGAGAGTGTTTTAAGTGGAGAAGCTCTACAAAACAGAATTCAATTGCCTTGTTTGGTTTTCCTAAAGAAAACGCAATTCCTGAAGAAAAAGAAATGAGAATATGGGGTTCAGTAACAAATTATCACAAATTTATATCTTTAGAAAAAAACTTTAAGAAAATGGAAAGACGATTAAAAGAATGGTTGGATCCAACGAACCAAGGTGATTTTAAAATAATACTAGTCCCCAGAAGTAAAGGAGGCTCTTATGTGCGAGGAAACATGATGATCTATCCAGAGGATTTACCAGATAACTACTTCACGGAGTTGTGGAGAAATGTTGTTACAGCTTGGACTCACGAATTATCTCATATATGGTTCAACAAAACAAATCCTGATGAGTGGCATAATTGGATAGATGAGTCTCTTGCTGATTATTGTGCTTTTATTGTAGCAAAAGAAGAGTATGGAGAAGAGTTTTTTAATCAACTAATCAAGAAAAGAACTGAATTAATAAAAAAAGAAAAGGATCTTCCTTCTATAAAAGAGACCAAAAGAGATCATAAACAAGCTTATACTTTATACTATTATTGGGGAACTCTTATACATAATAACGTTAGCAAAGAAATTGGATTAGAAAAAATGAAGGATGTAATTAAGGATTTAGCAAAAAAAAGTAAGATAAAAGATAAAATCGAAACATTAGACTATATTGAAAGTCTAAACAAGATTACAGGAAAAGATTGGACAGATTACATAGATAAAATGGTTTCAGAAACACCAGAAGTGTAGTTAGAATAAGTCTGTAATGCTTGGTAATTAATCAATAAAAGTCACTTTGAGAAAGAAGGAATAAACATGAAGATAAAAAACGTTATTGAGAGACTTTTAGAATCACATGAACCAGCTGTTAAACTAAAAACATATTTGCGGTTATTAGATTATGATAATAATTCTTCTACTGTTAGAAAAATTACAAAAAACATAAAGAAAGTTTCACCATTATTATCCTCCTTATTTTCTTTTCTCCCTAAAGACGAGAAGAGTTACGAATTTCAAGCTTATAATAAGTAGCATGGAATTCATTGGATTTTAGCTTCTTTGGCGGATATTGGATATCCTCTGAGCGATGATGATCTAATTCCTAGTAGGAATCTTGAACTGAATTGGTTATTAAGCGATGAACATTGGTCTAAAAGGAAAACAATAGCTGGTAGGAAGCGTTTTTGCGCTTCAATAGAAGGTAATGCTTTATATTCAATCTTATCTTTAGGTTTAGATGATGGAAGATGTTCTAAACTAGCAGATAGATTAGTTAAATATCAGTGGGGCGATGGTGGTTGGAATTGCGATAAACACCCAGAAGCTATCAATTCTTCCTATCACGAAAGGCTTATTCCTATGAGAGCATTAAATGTTTATACAAGAATAAACAATGATAAAGCTTCTAGAATTGCAGTGAATAGAGCTGCTGAATTATTTCTTAAAAGAAAACTTTTCAGAAGTCTAAAAAACAATGAAATTATTAACAATAAGTGGATTAAACTCCATTATCCTCCTTTTTGGCATTATGATACCTTGATGGCATTAAAAATATTGGTTGAAGCGGATAAAATCTTTGATTCAAGGTGTAATGAAGCTATTGATATCTTAGAATCAAAACAACTATCAGATGGAGGTTTTCCAGCAGAAGCAAAATATTATCAATCAGCGAATACTAAGAAGAGTCATTACTCTCCCGCTAACTGGGGTGGAACAAGCAAAATTAAGATGAATGAATGGGTGACTATCGATGCTTTATATGTGTTAACGAAAGCGAAAAGGATGGACATTTGGTAGATTAAGAATTATCCACATTTCAGGATATGATTACAGATGAAGTTTTTTTAACAGAATAATCAAAAACAAACTGAAAAATAGGAAGACTAACAGAGTAATTCTTTTTTTTATTGTTTAATAATATTAAGTTTTTATACTTGAAATCAATTATTTTCATGATGTTTAATAATAGAATAACAATCAATCCTAAAGTTATGGGCGGAAAACCATGTGTAAGAGACACTAGAATACCTGTATCTATAATTCTCAAACTTCTTTCAAAAAAAATTCCTTATGAACAAATCCTTAATGAATATCCTGAACTAACTGAAGAAGATATAACTTCGTGCCTTGAATTTGCAGCTTGGAGCGTTTCTGAGACTTCAATTCCGGTGATAGGATGAAATTTCTTATGGACATGGCTTTATCTCCAAAATCAGTTGAATTTCTAAAGAATAATGGTTATGATGTTGTTAGAGTTAACGAAGTTATTGAAAAAATAAAAGGTAAACCAATTGAAGATATTGAAATATATGAATTTGCAATAAAAAATAATTATACTATTATAACTGCAGATCTAGATTTCGGAGAGATTTTAGCTTATAGCAAATCTTCGAGTCCTTCCACAATAGTTTTACGAATCGAGGATTTTCAAGTAAAAAATGTTAATGAAAAATTAAAACTTGCACTACCAAAAATTAAAGATGAACTAGATGAAGGTTCTATAATTATCATTGAAAAACATAGAATTAGAATAAAGAAATTACCAATATCAAAAGAATGAAAAGAAAGAAAAAAAATTTGCTGAACTTTTTGCAGATTATAGGAGGAAAATATTTTTTTCATTATTTTACAGTAGTCCAAGATATGTCAAAACACTTCTGAAACCAATTCTTTCATTTTTTCGTAATTTAGTGCTATCATCCCAGTTTTCTTGATTTTTTCTAGTTTATAAAAATAAGTTTTTTTGATAGTGTTAGAATAAGACTATTTTTCATTACATCTTAAAAAAATCGTTTTAAACTCCAATAAACCTATTATATTACTTATATTGTATTTCATCTGGTAGTTAGAAAATGAGTGATAGCGTTCTAGATGAAACATTCAGTCTTTTAACAGAATTAATTCAGAACAAATGTGTTAATCCCCCTGGAGATGAAATGAAATCAATAAAAAGCATTGAGAAGTTTCTGAAGAAAAAAGGGGTTAATTGCAAAACTTTTGAATCAGCTCCAAATAGAGGAAACTTAGTTGCTAAAATAGAAGGTCTGGAAAAAAATCACCCAGGACTTATTTTTGGTCCAAGTCACGTTGATGTGGTACCAGTTACTAAACTGGAAGACTGGGATGTTGACCCATTTGCAGGAGTAATCAAAGATGGTTACATTTGGGGGCGTGGCACATTAGATATGCTCTTCATAGTAGCCACACAAGTTCAAGCGTTTGCAAAACTCCATAAAGAAAATTTCGAACCTAAAGGAGATCTTGTTTTATTTATCGTTGCAGACGAAGAATGCGGAGGTATGTATGGTGCAAAATGGATGATAGATAATCATTTTGAAGAGTTAGGATTCAAAAATAAAAAAATGTATGCAGTTACAGAGTCAGGAGGTATTACTATTGCTCCTGGCAAACTGATATTCATAAATGGGGAGAAAGGTATCTTTTTGAAGAGACTAAAATTCAAGGGAACCCCCGGTCATGGCAGCATGCCTTATGCCAGCAACAATGCTATTCTGAAAGCTTCTAAAGCCGCTACTCTTCTTTCTGATTATTGTGATAAGAAAATACCCGTGAATACTCAATATTTGTCTGATCTAGTAAAAGGGATGGACATGAATTTTCTTACACGTTTCATGATAACGAAAAAAAAGCTTCTACCGTTTACTCTTAAGATTTTGAAAAAACGGAAACCCGAAATGGCTAAATTACTTCATGCTCTTTCTCGAATGACTATTTCTCCTAATATTGTAAAAGGTGGAACTAAAACAAACATCATAGCTACAGATGCTCAGCTTGTTTTAGATATTAGAACACTACCTGGACAAGATGAAAAATATGTTATATCTCATATCAAGAAAGCCTTAGGGAATTTAGCAGAAGAAGTTGAAATTGTTGAAGTTGAAGAAGGAGGATTTAAGTCCATAGGATCTGCAAGTCCAGCTAATTCGGATTTTGTTATTATGATGGAAAAAGCTATACAAAAAGAAATACCCAACGCAAAGCTGGTTCCTTTAGTAGCTATGGGGGCAACAGATGGAAGATTTCTAAGAGAACAGAATGTTGACACTTATGGTTATTCTTTATGTGATCCTGATGTTCCAATGAACGAATATATAGAACTTATACATGGAATCAATGAAAGGATCAGTATTAAAACCATAGAACTTTCTTTAAGGGTTTATTACAATCTTGCTAAAGAATTTCTAACATAGAACAAAGAATAGTGCATTTTACTCCTCACTCTTCACTAAGACCGTTTCTGCTATCTCTGCTAGATATCAAACTTAAACTATTGTTTCTTAATAACCAAGATTCCTAAAACACATCGATGAGAAATATTTTTGAGAATGTTTAAATAAAGAAACAAGAAAATGAAATAATAGGGAAAAATTCGCTATAATAATCGTAATGGAGGTAAAAAAATGAGTGAAGAAAAGGTTTACAAGGTAATTGAATTAGTTGGTTCATCACCTAACAGCTGGGAAGAAGCTATGAAAGCTGCAGTTACACAAGCTTCTCGGTCTTTAAGAGATTTAAGGATAGCTGAAGTCGTAAAGCAAGATGTAATAATAGAAGATGGTATGATCAAAGCTTACAGAGTAAGGATTAAATTAAGCTTCAAATATGCGGAAGCAGATTAACACTGTATGATAAAGCTTCAATTGAAAGATGTCATTATTAGGCTATAACACGACGTTATCTTTAGCTAATATGGTATTATTTTTGACAAGTATTATTTCAGCTGCGATGCTTATGGCTATTTCTTCAGGAGTATTACTGTTAATACTCACACCGATTGGTGAATATATACTCTCTAGAATCTCTTTTGAGATACCTTTTTTTTCAAGATTTGTAAAGATAGTCTGTTTTTTGGTTGTACTTGCCATCATACCAAGATATCTACATTTTTTAGTAATAATTCTTTCAAGCACAAATTCATCCGATGCATGAGCAAAAGTCATTAATACGACATAGACATTGTCTCCTTCTGGAATGATTGAGGAGATATTATCATAGGTTAGAACCTTTTTTTCATGTGCATAGGTATTATTAATCATTGTTGGTAGTTCTTTTCTATTATCTATAACTGTTGTATGAAAACCGAGTGTATCCACGATTCGTGATAATGCAAGAGATACATGACCTCCACCTATTATGAAAAGTCTTTCCTGTAAGCCGATGTTTTCCTTATAAGTCCATGAAGTCCCTTTTTCAGAGAAGATATTATTATCTGCTAATGTTTTTCCCAAATCGAAGAAGATGCCTTTTTCATTGATAGTTAGAACACTAGGTTGTGTTTTAGCATAAGCCTCTGTTATCCTTTGGCTAGATGGAATATCCTTTTTTCCAAGAGGAATAAGTGCAAATGTCTGCGAACCAGAACATATCATTCCTGAACGGTTTTTTTTTGCATTATCACGATGTTCCATATGTACTGTTTCTACAGACTGTTTCTCTTCTGTAAGTAAGGTTCGAGCACGAGCAAGCAAGTTTTGCTCAGAAATTCCTCCACCTACTGTTCCCATAACAGTGTCGAGAGTAACAAACATTTTTGCACCTGGTGAATTAGGTGCAGAACCTGTTTGACGGGTCATAACAACAATAACAGCATGTACGTCTTTTTCAAGTGTTGTGAGAATTGTTTTCCAAAAATGTTCTTCATTCATTATAAGCAGATCCTAATTAATTTCTTTACATCAATTATTCCATGTCATGAAGATAAAGCAAGAGTTTTTCAGGGGTAATTGGTGATGAATAGTTCCATTCTTTATCTTTTCGAAAGGCTTGTGCTGCATTTTTCAAAGCGAAGTAAGCTCCAATACCATACATAAAAGGAGGCTCACCTATACCCTTTGACTGTAAAACCGCAGCAGGATTGTCAGCATCTTCAAGGAATGTGGTATCTATTTTTGGTGCAAAGCGAAGATCAGGGACCTTGTAAGTTGCTAGTGTATCTGAGATAAGTTTTCCATTATCGTATTGCAGTTCTTCTATGGTCATCCACCCTATTCCTTGTACCAATGCACCTTCAACCTGTCCGAGATCAATTAGATAATTCAGACTTCTGCCAGCATCATGTACTACATGCACTTTGTCAATCGTATATGTTCCCCGTAAACAATCTACTGTTACTTCTGTAACTGCAGAACCAAAGACATGATAAGCAAATGGTTTTCCTTTCTCTTTTTCGTAATCATAATAAATGCTTGGTGTTGCATAGAATGCCTGAGCAGAGAGATTAACTCGATTCATGTATGCAGACCAGATGAGTTCTTCCCAAACTAATTCAGTTTTGTTGCCTTCTAGAAATACAATTTCATCTTCTATGGAAATTCCTCCAGTTCCTAGTTTTTCTGATGCAACATCTCTTAATCTCTCAAGAATCATTTCACATGCAAATTCCACTGCTTTACCATTTAGATCAGCACCAGTGCTTGCAGCTGTCGGTGAGGTATTAATAACACGTCCCGTGTTTGTGCTTTCTATACGAATACGTTCTGGTTTTATTGACAAAGTACGAGCAGCAATTGTTTTGATCTTCATGTTTACACCTTGTCCCATTTCGACTGCACCAGTACTGATATTTACACTACCATCATTGTAAACATGGACAAGTGCTCCTGCTTGATTAAGAAAAGCAGAAGTGAAAGATATTCCAAAGCAAATTGGCATGATGGAAATACCTTTTTTTGTAAAACGATTCTTAGCATTAAAATCTTCTATCTTTCTTTTTAACTCATCAAAATTAGAGTCTTGAACAACCTTTGAGAAACTTCTTCTTGCATGGCAATTCTCTGCGTACATTCCATAGGGAAACTGGTCTCTGTCCTTGAGTAAATTCTTTTCTTGTAAGACTTCAACAGGAATTCCTGTTTCCTCTGCTACTTGTGATAATATGCATTCCATGACAAACATCGCTTGTGGAGCACCAAAACCACGAAAAGCAGTGAATGGTACTATATTTGTCCTGCATGGATAAGCTGTAACACGAACATGAGGTATATAGTACGCATTTGTCGCATGAAAGAGAGTGCGCCCAAGAATAGCTGTTGAGAGATCTGCAGCTGCGCCTGAATTTTGATAATATTCTGCTGAAAAAGCAAGGATCTTACCTTCCTTATCAAGACCTAGTTTGTAATCAGTTGAATATGGATGGCGCTTTCCAGTCATTTGCATATCTTCTTTTCTATCAAGAACTAATTTGACTGGACGACCAGTATGATATACTCCAAGAGCACAGAAAGCTGCCCATGGTGTTGCTTGATCTTCCTTACCACCAAAAGCTCCTCCGAGTCTTTTCACATCAACCTCAATTGCGTTCATATCACATCCAAGTATCTTTGATACAGTTTTTTGAATTGTTGTAGGAGCTTGAGTACTTGAATAAAGGATAATTTTACCTCTCTCCCCAGGGAGTGCTAGAGAACCTTGTGTTTCAAGATAAATATGTTCTTGTCCTCCTGAATCAGCTCGTCCTTTGATGATAGTTGCACATTTACTCCATGTTGAATCGACATCACCAAGCGTGAATGTACGTGAAGGCGCAATCAAAGAACCTTTTTTAGCTGCTACACGTGGATCAAATATTGCTGGAAGCTCTTCATAGTTAATAATTATAGAATCGATAGCTTGCTTAGCCTGTTCCTTTGTTTCTGCAAGGACAACAGCTATAGGTTGCCCAATAAATACTACTTTTCCATCAGCAAGAAGTTCTTCATCCTGAATAATTCGACCTATTTGATTTTCACCGGGAATGTCTTTAGCAGTTAAAACTTTAATAACTCCTTCACATTTCTCTGCGTTTTGTATGTAAAGAGATTTGATTTTACCATGAGCAATACTTGAAGCAAAAACAGCTGTGTGTAACATACATTTAGGTTCAGGCATATCATCTACAAAAATAGATTCTCCTCGAGTATGAGGTGGTGTTAAGTCATTTAAATCATTCATAATAATCCCTCCAGCTCAGGAAACAATGAAATGAAATGAGCATATATCAATTGTCTAAGAAGCAATCTTTTGTAGAGAGCACTACCTCGTACATCAGATATTGGACTAATTTCTGTGTCAGCTATTTGTGCAGCTTCTTTTACATTGTCTGAAGAGATTTTTTTATTTTCAAGAAAGCTGGAAGTTTTTTCTAGATACATGGGAATCGGTCCTATGCCACCAGCTGATAAATGAGGTTCTAGTATTTTATTATTGTCGTATTTAAGCGATAGAGCGCTATTGACGCTAGCTATGTCAACATGCATTCTTTTTGCAACTTTTTCGAAAGAAAACAATTTCTTTTCTTTTTTAATTCTAATCCATTCAAGAATCTCTCCCTTCTTTAGATCTAACGTCTTGTAACCCTTAAAAAAATCTTTTAATTTTATTATTCTTTTTTTTCCATTAAATTTGAGACTTATATCAGCATCTAAAGCTAGAAAGTAGATAGTAAGATCTCCGATAGGTGACGCATTTACAATATTTCCACCAATAGTGGCTTTTTGCCTAATAGGAAGCGATGAGATTTGTGCAAGATGATTCTCAGTATTAAGAATTGTATTCAATTCAACAGAAGAACGGATACTTTCTGTGTCTGCCATTGCACCAATAAAGATGTGTGTTTTATCCGTCCATATACCAGCAAGATTCATCTTTGAAAGAAATATTGGGTCATCTACAGTTTTCTTTTGAACAAACAAGTCTGTTCCTCCAGCAATGAAAGTTCCTTCATTCTGTTGGAGTGTTTTTTTCAATTCTTTCAATTTATTATATATATCGGTAAAATAAGAAGGAAGAATTTTTGCGTCAATTAGTGCTTGAATGCGTTCTTTTTTTGAATTTTTCACGATATCTATCTGTTCAGACAACTGTTCAGTTGCACGTATTATTGAAGCATATCCTGTGCATCTGCAAACATTACCTTCAATAGAAGTTAGAATATTATCTTTCTCAAGATTACCATTCATGAAGAAAGCTGTAAGACTAACAACAAATCCTGGAGTGCAAAAACCACATTGTACACCTCCTCTATCAACAAGTGCTTGTTGGATAGGATTAAGCTCCTCTTGGTTGAGTCCTTCAATGGTTACAACATGTTTTCCTGCAACTTCACCTATTGGAAGCAAACAAGAGGTAGTAGCTTTATACATGAGATTGTTGTCCTTCAATTCACCAAGAAGAACCATACAAGCACCACAATCGCCCTCATGACAACCTTCTTTGACTCCTTTCATTCCAACACTTCGTAAGAAATTAAGAGTAGGTGTACCCAGAGGTACACTTATTTCAATAATTTCCTGATTTAATATGAATTTCATTCTTCAAACCTTTTTACTACATCATCAACTGTTAGGGATTCTGTATGTATCATATCCTTAACTGCATTGATATCTTTTAGACCATTACCAGTAATGACAAGACAGACTTTATCTGAATCTGTAATCTTTTCTTCGTAAATAAGTTTTTTCAACCCACCAAAGGCTACAGCTCCAGCTGGTTCTGCAAAGAGACCTGTTTCCTTCCCTAATTCTGAAATAGCATCAAGGATTTCTTCATCGGTGATAGAGATAAAAAAGCCATTACACGCTTCGATATAAGTACATGCTTTTATGACATCACGGGGATTACCCACAGCGATGCTGTCAGCAACGGTTTTACCTATGATTGCATGAGGTGTATAGGGTTTGCCTTTTTCAAAAACACCCTTTATTGCAGGAATTCCTTCAGCTTGAACACCAATGATTCGAGGAATTTTGTCTGTCAGTCCAATTTTCTTGAATTCCCAAAACCCCTTATACAAGGAGCTTATGACAGTACCGTCACCAACACCAACTAGAACATAATCAGGTACAGCAAAATCGTTTTGGATTACTATCTCAAAAGCCCCAGTCTTTTTACCTTCAAGAAGATAGGGGTTTATTGCTGCATGTCTGCAGTACCAACCTTTTTTGAGTCCTATCTCTAGTGATAGATCATAAACCTCATCATAGGTACCTTCAACTGCCATGACTTGAGCACCTGAAATCTCAAGTTGTGTTCTTTTCCCTATTGGAATGGTTGCTGGAACAAAGATGTAAGTGTTCATATCTGTATGTGCATTGAGCATAGCGAGTGATGATGCAGCATTACCAGTTGATGCGCAGAAAAGAGTATTATTACCTTCATCTATAGCTCTATTGATAGCAACAGAGCTCGCCCTGTCTTTATATGAACTGGAGGGATTGGAACCGTCATATTTGACTAATACCTCTTTAATTCCTAAAAGGTCGAATTTGTATAGCGGTGTGCCACCAACATATTCGTCAAATTTGCACTTTGATTCTGTTGGTAATAGAAAATCAAATTGATACATAGAAGCTTTTTTTTCGAACTTTTTTTGCTTTACTTTTGAATTATCCTTGATAGTTTCATAATTATAAATTACTTCCAAGGTACCCATAATATAACCACAATCTGTACAATAATAGAGACCGGGTTTAGGGTTGAATTCTTTTTTGCAAGTTATGCATCTCAAAATGTGATTGCTCATGAGAGCACACCATAAATTGCATCTTGAGGACAGCGTGATTCACATAATCCACAGCGAATACATTTTTCCTTATCAACGATGATAGTATCAGATTCTGACAAAGCACCTGCTGGGCAAATACGAACACAAAGCCCACACATATTACATCTCTTATTGAATGATGGGGGATTATTTTCAAATGTTTCTGGTGTCTTGAAAATGGTTTCTTTTCTTACTTTTCGAATCTCTTCAATTGATGAAAAACCATATTTTTCAATTGCTGCTGGAAGATCTTTTACAATTTTATCATACAAATGTCTCCCTTTAATAAGTGCTGAAGAGAGCATTTGCACCAAATCCGCCCCTGCAAAAATAAATTCAAGAACATCTTCAGCTTTCCCAATTCCTCCAACACCAATGATAGGTATGTCTGGAAAAGCTTTTCGAATATGATATACTCGATGAAGTGCTATTGGTTTAATTGCTGGACCGCTCATCCAAATTTCTTCTGCTAGAAGTACTGAACGATTCTCTAGATCTATTGCTGTTCCAGGTCCTAATGAATTGATAGCAACAATACCTGTTGCACCAGCATCAAGCACAGTTTGTACAAAACCAAGGTAATCATCCACATGTGGGCTGAGTTTCATGAAAATTGGTTTATCGGTATTTTCTCTAATACTCTGAACAATACCAGCGAGATTGTCTTTAACATAATGTGTTGAAATCTCAAAGATATCTGCAAAAGGATCTAATTCAGGAATCAGTGTTCTGAAATCTTCTTCGAGGTAACCAGCACTGATGATCAAGGGTTTCTTCTTCTCTTTGTGGATTGTTGGAAGTATCTCATTTATCCAAACATCAGAATGAAGTTCTGACCAAAGTTCACAATTGTAAATTGTGTTTGAAGTTCCTGCAATACATGGTTTTGCAACTATTGCTCCTTCAATAGAAATAGTTTTAGAAACATTTACACCACAAGTATTATTGTTAAAAAATCGCATGTTTTCTAATCCCTCAGTGAGTGGACCTGCTGAGGGTCCTAGAGGATTTTTAAAATGCAAACCAAGTAAGCTAACTGAAAGATCCATTTAAGATTCACCTAACCTTTTCCATAAGGCTTTAGACGCCATTTGAGCGTTATTATATAATGTTTCCTCATCAAATATGCTTTTGTAGTTCTCTATGAGGGTTTTACCCTTAACTATCACACAAGATGGTTTGAAATTGTCAAACAAACCAAAGAAAACATGTCCAAATGCATTGTTTTTATCCATTGTAGTTGGGTTATAGTATGGGACAAGCACAAAATCAGCAACATATCCCTTCTGTATCTTACCTATTCTTATTCCCATCATTCGACCAAAATAATCATAGGAATTAGTAATGTAGTTTATTATTTCATCAAAACCAATACCATTTGCATCCATAATACCAGCTTTACCAGCAAATAGTAGATAGGTCCATTCTTTAGCTATGTTGGTTCCAAGTCCATCGTTTCCTATAAGTATCTGAATACCGTTATTTCGAAAGATATTGATATTAAATGCTCCAACTGCATTGTTCATATTAGAGGTTGGATTCAGAGCAATAACTGCTTTCTTTTCACCAATAATTTTTGCTTCTTGATCATTAATATGAACACAATGAGCTAGTATGGAATCTGGGTTGAGAAGATTGTGTTTTGTATATCTCTCAACTACTGTCATATTGTAGTTCTCCAGTGAATCATCTTCATCTTCCTTACTTTCGGCAACATGAACATGTATTGGAGTAGTTTCAATCACATCGCTTACTTTAGCAAGAGTTTCCTCGGAAAGACTCATGGACGCATGTAGACCAAAAAAGCCTCGAGCGTCAGTAGAATTATACTTGATACCGGTTAGATTTTCTGTTATACAGGCATCAACATCAAAACGGTCGCTGGTTTCAAAGCAGAAAACACCTCGCATTCCTAAAATGTCAACAATTGCTCTCTTGAGTTGTTCTAAACTACCAAGGATATCAATACCACTTGCATGATGATCGATTAGAGAAGTTACTCCGCTCTTCAGTGATTCCAATCCATAAATTATCGCACTATTGAATGTTGCATCCTTATCTAGTTTACTATCAAACTTCCACCAAAGTTGTTCCAAAATGTCTCTGAAGCTTTTAGGATTAAAAGGGATAGATGCGCCACGAACAAGAGTAGAATAAATGTGAGTGTGAAAATTTATGAGCCCAGGAAGTAGTATTTTGTTTCTTCCATCTATAATCCTCCCATCAAAATCTGGAAAATCTTTCATGGGTCCTGTTTCGATAATTTCTTCCTCGAAAATACAAAAACCGTCTTCTATATAGGTCACATAATCATATATTTTCACATTGATTATTGCTTTCATGATTTAACAAAGCTTTTTTGTCATATGAATTTTGCCTATTCAAAGGAACTGCTTTAGAAATAGGTATACTATCTATAAAACTAGTTGAAATGCAAAATTTAGAAAAAATAAGAATGAAACAAATTCTTTGTTTCATTTCGTAATTTCAAAGATACTTTAAAGTATGTTTCTTGGGAAAATTCTGATTGGAAATCTTAAACTTTCACAATATTAGTTGCTTGTGGTCCTCTATCTTTGTTTTCAATTTCGAATTCTACTTCTTCTCCATCTTTTAGGTCATTAAAGTCTTCTTTAACTCCAGAACGATGAAAGAAGATGTCTTTTTCTTCATCTTCAACACTTAGGAAACCAAAGTTTTTTTCATACAATATTCTTTTAATTGTTCCTTTCATTTGGATTAACTCCAATTTTATGTGTTCGGTTGAGATACTTTGTGTACTCAACCCAAATTAAAAATACCAATCAGAAATTACTAACTCTTTTAAGATTAAATAAAACTCCAATCGCTTAAATTTTTAACTTAGAAAGAGAATTGTGGACCTATTAATAAATACTCAGTTCTTGATAAATTTAATAGCAAATAATCATAAGAGCTCTACCTTTTTTGGAGAAAGATGTGAAAGTCAAAGTCTGAAAAAATGTTAAGAATCCCAAGTAAAGTAGAATAAAAGGAGGAAAACAATTTAAAAAAGTACAAAGCTAAGTAGGAATATGAAAGCAGTTCAGCTAATTGAAATCAACAAAGATTTGGAGAATAGAGAGGTTTCAACTCCAGAACCTAAACCTGATGAAGTACTAATCAAAATTAGAGCTGCTGGGATTTGTCATTCTGATGTTCATTATCGAGAGGGTGTTTCTTCTGTAGGTAATCTTCCAATTACTTTAGGTCATGAGATCGCAGGAGATATTGAAAAGATAGGGAACAATGTTTATGATCACAAAGTTGGAGATAGAGTATGTCTCAATTACATGATTACTTGTGGAAAATGTAATTATTGTGTTCAGGGAACAGAACAATTTTGTATCCATGGAAAAATGATCGGAAAAGACATTGATGGAGGATATGCAGAATATATTTCAGTACCTACAAGGGGGATTTATAGACTCCCAGATTCAATTTCAAATGAACATGCTTCAGTTATGATGTGTTCTTCTGCAACTTCTCTTCATGCTCTTCGAAAAACCAGATTTAAACTAGGAGAAACACTTGCTATCTTTGGGTTGGGAGGGTTAGGTATTTCAGCATTACAATTAGCACAAGCTTTTGGTGCTCGCAAAGTTTTTGCTGTGGATATAGACACAAGTAAATTACAAACTGCTGAAGAAATGGGTGCTATACCTATTAATGCAAAGAAATACGATCCAGTTGAAAAGATAATGGAATTGACGAATGGAGTCGGTGTTGATGTTGCTTTAGAATTAATTGGTCTTTCTTTAACCATGGATCAAGGAGTTAGATCATTAGCTAGATTCGGTCGCTTAGGTTTAGTTGGAATCACAAAGGATACTTTTGATGTTAACTCATACGACGCAATATGTAAAGAAAAGGAAATTATAGGAGTTTCTGATCATCTATTATCTGAACTACCATTTCTGTTAGATCTTGCAGAACAAGGAAAATTGGATTTAAGCAAGGTAGTGACAAAAACAGTTCCTTTAGAAGCTGATGCAATAAATGAAGTACATCATCGTCTTAAAAACTTTAAAGCGGATTTTAGAACAGTTATAAAACCTTAATATTTTTCATTTCTTTCAACTTGTTTGATTTGGTCTCCATATTAGAAAATTGATTTGACAAACTTCATTAAATCCCATTTTTTCATAAACATTGTATCCCATTTTGCTAGCATGTAGAATTACAATTTCATATCCTCTCTCTTGTGCTTCTTTGACTGCAGCATAGGTAATTGCAGTTCCAATCCCTTTACCTCTAGCTTCTTTAGTTGTCCCTACACAGTAAATTCCAGCAACTCCTTGTTTAAAACAAACTAAAGAAATCGCAACAGGTTTTCCCTTATAATACCCTATAAATGCAGTTTGATCTCCTTCATTTTTGTGTTCAAAAAAATTAAGGAAGTAACCTTTGGCTATCTCTTCTGGAAAATTGAATGTAGTCATCAGTAAATCTTCCCAAATCTCATATTGATTTTTTTCTTCAACTTTCACAATTTCTAAATCCTTAATTTCCTTTCCTTTCTCTAGTTGTGTTATATTCAGATACATTCCAGGGAGAATTACCTGACTAAAGTTATACTTTGAAATTAGTAGATCAGTTAAGGAAGCTGGTTTTGTTTGACTACCTGTGTGCCAGATGAAGGGAAGTTTTTTCTCTTCAAAATACTTGATAACTTCTTCTACTTTTTTTTCTAGTTGTTCTGTAGGTAGATTTGTTTTTAGAACATTGTTACACATAGAGAAGGGGATACCACTATCAGTGATTGTATATTCCTCTGTTTCTATAAACTTAATTCGAGAACCTTTTACTTCTCTTTCTTTTGTTCCCCAATACTCATGGAAATTTTCTTCGATGACTTGCTTAATTCTTTCTAGAGAAGGATTTGTAAGAATTGTTGCCATAGATTCATTCTTAGAGAATTCTTATAAAAGGTTTTTTAGAAAATCAAGGAATAAACACTACACCCTAAATCATTCGCTTCTACCTAATTAACTTCACATAGTACACAAATATTTTCTTCATCCAAAGTGGAAATATCATTGATATCAAGAGCAGCAATTTTGAAAAAAATGATTAAAAATGAAAAAGAAATTTTGATTAGTTCGCTTTTTTCTCAAGTTCATTAACCAACCATGTGAAGGATTCAACAACTCCATGCCCATATAAAACACTGCAGTTGAATATTGCATAAGTTCGATCAAGAAATTGTTTATGTAAACCAAGCAATTGTATAAGCAATGGAGCATCTATAGCTCCAGGTAAATCTTGCTTATTTGCTATAATTACAATTGGAATACCTTCAAGTATGGGATTATTAAATACATGCGTTCGAAGAATCTCTTTAGCTTCAGGAATTCTTTCATAATCAGAAGCATCAATAATAAAAATTATCGCAGAAGTTCCATGGTAGTGAGCTTCCCATAGAAAACGGAAATTTTTTTGTCCTGCAACATCTATTGCAGTAACTAACCAATCATCAAGTTTGAAAGTATCTATATTTTGTCCAATGGTTGGTAATGTTTGACTATTGTAAATTCCAAATCTCATATATTTAGTTAGAGTTGTTTTTCCTGCAGAATCTAACCCAAGTATCAAAATTTTAGCTTTATCAAGATTCTTTAGACGTTTTCTAATACCAAGTAAACTCATTTTAATTCTTCCTTTTTTTCAGTATCATTATCCATCAGATATTTGTAAGCCCCATCTAAAGATGTTGAAATAACCTTCCTTCTAATCGATGATTAAGATAAACAGTATACATATTCTCATCTGCAAAGATCATTCCATTTTTATTCACCTTTAATTTATAAATTCTAGAATTCCTTTCGGAACTTCTAACTCGAAATGATTAGCTCTCATCCATATTAGGAGAGAAGCATCTGCTAGAGAAAGATTAATCATCTTGGCTTCTAAGTACAAGAAATTAATTTCACAGTTTTTAGAACAGGGAATGAAAGGAAAAGAGATTTCAGAGAAACTTGAGATTTCTGAAGATATGGTAAATAAATGGTTAGAAGTCCTGCAAAATAAGGTTAAATTTGAAAAAATGCGTCGATATATTGATTCTTCATATAGAATTCAAATGATGGATAAAATATTGGAAATTAAAAGAAGATAAAGAAAAACGAATGATTTAGTCGCAATATCATATTAATTACTAAAGTTAGTTTATTCTAACAAAATCACCTGTATCTAATATTATTTCCGTATATCTTCTTTCAGTTGAAC
>JAHLWR010000045.1 GCA_019057815.1 Candidatus Heimdallarchaeota archaeon | reverse complement strand
ACTTCTTATGAAGTTTATTCTATTAGTTGAATTCATAATAATTTTGTCGGCACTCTGACCCTAAAATTTTGCGATAATTCGAAAGTACTAGGTAAGATAAGAGAAAAAATCATGGTAAAATAATATTAAAACTTATTATAAAGCTTAACCCAACCAAAAAGTGACCTTGAAATTATTAAATTGTCTTTGGGCTGAAACCACTTTCTAAATAATTCTTAAAAAACTCTTTTTTACCTACATATTTATTTATTGTATTGTTTTTAATATACTGTAATGCAAGATTTAGTTTGTATTTACCTTAAAACCCTCTCTCGTACTCATGGTGACAATCCTCGTTCTACTATTTTAGTTGAAACTAAAGGTCAAAATGTTACTTTGAATTTGTGGTCACCTTGGGAAACCTTAGTTGACTTTCTCTTTCCCTATTCTAAACTTCGTGTTTATAAGGTAAGTAAAGTTGTCACAAGTGATTCATTTTACTTCTCTACAGGTTCTGATTCCATTGTTATTGTAGATCCAGACATTTTAATTAACACAACCGACATTAATAGTGTGTCTTTTTGCCCACGCAGTTATTATATTAATAAGATTGTCGGAGATCTTGCTTCTCCCTATATTGCAGTAAGAGGTACAGTAATACATAATTGTTTAGGAGCAGCTGTAGCTTTGAATTCCAAACCTTCTATAGAGCTTTCTCAAGTATTGGATTCAATGACAATACAATATGAACGATTTGGTTACACTAAAGATGATGTTTATCAGGATGTCCACAAAATGGCTGAAGCCTTAGATTCTTTTATTGATGGAATCTCATCTCAATCTCTACCTGAAATTCTCTTTCTTTCACCCATGTTTGGTGTAAGAGGACGTATTGACATATTGGATGATAAACATATTTACGAGTTGAAAACCGCAAAAATTTCTAGGACTGATGATATTCGTTTTTCAGATCTTACACAAGTTGTAGTTTATGCTTTTGGTGTTTCGAATTCAACTGATCTCCAAGAACTCGGTCAAGGATCCGTTATTTATGTTGGTAAAAATGAAGTTGTTCAAAAACCAGCTGATTCTTCTTGGGGTGTATTGCGTTTTGCTATGCGAATGCGTAACATTGCTTACGGTATCTCTTATCATGGGCATGTTCCCCCAATTCTATCTGAATCGCAACAAAAAAGGTGTTACAAATGCTCAGTTAAACACTTCTGTGCAATGCTGTGTGCTGGTCTAGAACAGCAAAAAACTTGTTCTTCTTGCCCTCACGATATCTTCTGTACTAAGAATGCGCTTTCAAAGAATTATCAACAATATTTCAGCAAATATTCGAATCTGCTTAGATTGGAGAAGACAGAATGGGCTAGAAATCAAGCAAATTTATGGATGTTATCTCCTGATCAACGAGTTGCTAAAGGAAAAGCAATCGGTAGCTTAGTTCTTGAAAATAGTATTTTAGAGGATGGAATAAATAGATTGTTGTTTTCCTGTAAAAATGATTCAGAATTGAGAGAGGGTGATATTGTTGTCATGAGTCAAGGAAATGTTTTGGAAAATACTATAAGTACTTGTATTATATCCAGAATTTCCAATAATTCAGTTGAAATCGAAATAAGAGGTAACCTTCCTAAAGTTACATTTATCGATATATATTCTATTGATGTAGGATTTAGAAGACAACAAAGAGGTTTATTCAATCATGTTTTCAGGAGAAATAATTTCAGCCGTTATGTTATTGATAATGAAAAACCAGAAATCAACCCTATCAAAGGGGATTATATAAAGAACAATCCAGTTCAAAACGGTGCAATAGAAAAAATTCTGGGAACTAAGGGCTATTGTTTAATTCAAGGTCCTGCTGGAACCGGAAAAACTCATGTAATAGCTAAGACCGCAATTCTTTTAGCTAATAAGGGCGAAAAAATTTTGCTCACTGCCTTTACTAATAGAGCTGTGGATAATATATGCAAATATCTAGTAAATAATCGATATTACAACTTTGTTAGACTGGGCTCTTCACACTCAATTCAACAAGAAATACGTGAATACACACTTCAAAAATATCGAGAAAACAATCCTGATAAGACTTCAAGAGAGCTTCTACAGCAGATTCCTATGATTGTGGCAACAACCGCAACAATCTCTAATCCATCATTTGAACAGTTAGGGATACAAACAATCATTGTAGATGAAGCTAGTCAAATGAACGAACCCACATTACTCTCTGCTATTATGGAAGGGGATAGAATGATACTTGTAGGAGACCATAAACAGCTTCCTCCGGTTGTTCAGAACCCTAAATCGCAAAAGGGTGGACTATCTCTGTCTTTGTTTGAAAGATTAGGACAAATGTCTTCCCAAACCATTCACCTACTAACGCATCAATTTAGAATGAACGAAAAAATCGTTGAATTTTCAAATGAAACTTTTTATGATGGTAAATTAAAATCATTTGACAATCTCGTAAAGTTGCAAAATCTGCTTGATTTAGGATCTTTTACAGGAGATTACGAAAACTTAGACAATCCACAGATATATTCTCCTAAAACGCCTTTGGTTTTTATTCCAATAACTGGGATATATCAGCCTGATCGAAAAGTTAACCTTCAAGAAGCAAAAATTGTAGGTAAGATAGCAAACCATTTCTTACAGATGGGTATTAATATTGATCAAATTGGGGTTATAGCACCATATAGGGGACAAGTAGGTGAAATAAGACGTTATTTACCACCAAATATCACAGTAGATACTGTTGATAGATTTCAAGGTAGTGATAGAGAAATAATAATTTTATCTCTGACGGAACTAACACCTCGAAGAAGTAAGGGTTTCGGAGATTATCGTCGGTTGAATGTGTCAATTACACGTGCCAAGAAAAAACTGGTAGTGGTTGGTAATCCTGCAATCAATGAGAAGATTCTCGGGGAATATGTTGATTATCTTAAAGAAAAATCAGCTGTAGTAAACATAGGTCTTGTTGAAGATAAAGTAGAAAAAGAAATAGTACAAGAAATAATAGTTGTAGCTGAAAACATTTCAAGAACAGCTAGAATCCTTAAGAAAGTAATGGTCAAAAGTAAGAAAATCACAGAAGTAAAAGGTGACCGAAATAAGTGTTTAATCTGTTTTCAACCTATATATGAAAATGCTATCGAATGCCCATTTTGTGAAAGACTTTACCACATTGATCATCTGGTAACATGGATAGAAGAAAATGAACGATGTCCATACTGTAAAACAACACTAATTTTGCACAGAATATCAAGAAACAATAAGGTTTGAAGAGATAATAAATAAAAGAAAAAAGAAAAAAAAAGAAATTGAGATTTACCCTTATTTTCTTCTTCGGAGAGCAAGTAAAGATGCTAATCCGAGGAACGAAATGAAGACTAATCCTGCGATTCCACCTTGTTTTGTACCTTTAGTTAGATCGTATCCAGCCTCAACCATGTATTCTCTTGCAAGATTCAAGTCATAAGCATAAGGCTCTAACGCGGCATCAAAACCGAGAGATGCGTCAGGCATTGGGTTTGAAGCAGGAGATGCTAAACCTTCAAGAATCTCGTCGACAAGTACATCACGAGGAACTGCGTGGCTGATAGCTTTACGAATAGCTAAAGCTGCGGCAGCATCACCATTAGGTGTTAACTCTCCAGTACCAAAGACTGGGTGTTTGAGGTTCATAGCCATTTCTTGTGTACCAGGGTCAGCAATCAAAACAGCGTCGACACCAACAACATCAGCATAGTCATCAAGAACTGGTGAGTATTGAGAGTCGACAATTTCAACTGTACCAGCAGCGAGATCAGCAATAGCTGAGTCTTTACCACTGATAAATGTGAAGATTAATTGATCTAATGATGGAGCCGTTCCATGCCAGTATGGGTTGGGTTCAAGCACTGCTGTGCCAGTAACTGTGTCATAATCAGCTAAAATGAATGGACCACAAGATGTAACAAGAGATGTTCCTTCTACTGTAGCTATTGGTTCCATATTGAAAAGCCCAGCTCCTTCAATAACGTAGTATGGTTCCACTACAGATTTATCAATTATCTGAAATGAGAACAAGGATTTAGCTAAGAAGTAAGGTTGTTTCAAGTTGAATTGAATAGTAGCTTCATCAAGAACGACAATAGAATCATTAGTTTCCAAGAATTGAGTCAGATACCCATAATTTGCAGATGCTACTGCTGGCGTCATGTGTAATTCATAAGTATATTTGATGTCTTCTGCGAGAACTGGATCTCCATTGCTGAATTTAGCAAGAGGATCAATTGAAACGTTAAATTGCAAGTTATCCGCGCTTACAACAGGTATACCATCTGCAATTAGGGGTTCCATAAGTCTTGTAAATTGTGCTCTTGCGTATAGAGATCCATATACACAAGCCATCCATTGAGCATCATAATATGACGCTTGAACATAAGTGTTGTATTCTGTTAGTTCAGCTGGTAGAGCATATGTAATGACATCATCAGCATCAGTGCCAGTTTCTTCCCAGTATTCTGCTCGGAGGCTACTTGTTGCAATTAACAGTTCATCATAGCCAGTGACGTTCTCATTTATTCCGAAGAGTGATTTTGGATAGATGAGTGTAATTGCTGGGAGATCATCATAAAGTATCTGTTGAAGTCCTTTAACTAGAGGAAGTCTAGCTGCTGCATCAAGTTCAGAAGTATATTGAAGGAGTAAGGCGTCATAAGCAGCATTACTGTATTGATACATGTTGTCTCCAGCTGGTACAATACTAGCTGTGTCAAACAAACCTGTTGGATCCCAATCTAATCCCCATGACCAACCTACAAAGAGGATGTCATAACCTCCATCTCCATATGTGGGTATGTAGTCGTAATCTACACCTACCGGGAATTCCCATGTTCTTGTGTAAATACTTCCCCATCCTGTTGATTCATGATGCGTTATTCCAATTCCAATTCTTGGTAATTGGCTTTCCATTAGGATTGCCCATTGATTTCGTGCAGGGTTAGTGTTTGGTGACAGTAGATTAATGAAAAATAATGGTTCTTCTACATCTTGAGCAGTTGCTGGTAGAAGCAAAACTGAAGTACTACACAAAATAACTAGGGCAATGCCGAATATTGCTTTTTTATTCATACATTTTCACCTATTTTGTTTCTTGCTACAACTATTATAATTGTAGCAGAAACATGAATACAAAACAAATACATGTTAATAAGTGTTTTGGGTTAAGGATTCGCTGTGTTAACTAAACCCACCTTGGTAACAGTTTAAAAGAGTGGGTTACGGAGGGTATG
>JAHLWR010000015.1 GCA_019057815.1 Candidatus Heimdallarchaeota archaeon | reverse complement strand
TCGCTCTAGAGGAGGTGAGGTGGTAAGAAAAGTTCATGTTCAAGTACTGGTACAATCTCTTTTTCCTTAGTAAAAAAATCAACGAGTATAGAAGTATCTAAAGCCATTCTCATTTTATTCCCACTAATCGATATTCTTCTTTGTATATCTCCTTTGGATCTCTTATAAGTTTGGGTTTTCTTCCTGTTCGTAACTCAACTAATTTCAGAATTTCTTCTGCGTTTCTTGTTTTTTCAATTACTATTTCAGATAAGAATCTTTCTAAAGCACGAAGAATAATTTCTGATTTACTAATTCCTTCCTTCTTTGCCAGAAAATTAAGCTTTGTAGCTAAATCCTTATGAATTCTAAGGGATGAAATAACTATTGAATCAGACATAATATTCAATTTACGAAATGTGATATAAAACTTATGTCAGTAGCAGTTCTAGATAAAAACCACATACTTATTCTGATGAGATGTCTGTAGGATTGTCAATAACAAACAATCTTCATGATTAGGAGATTTGAAAACAGTTCTGAAAATCGATTGACTATTTAAACCTATTAAGGAGCAAATTCATTCATAAGTGCGAGAAAATATTATAAGGAAACCATATTCTGCATTACTCTCTTATTGTTAGAGATAAAGTTCAAATAGCTTTATGATAATAGTTACTGGGTGTTAAACCTTGAAAAGAGCTCAAATTGAGAGTACTATACAAGAGATAGTAGAATTAGCTCAACAGGATGATTCAATATCTGGAATCATTTTATATGGCTCCTACAATCAGAATGAGTATTTTGATGATATTGATATAGCTCTTGCTTTTCAAAAAGACACTCCAAAGCAGAAGATGTTCTCCATACGAATAGCGTTTTCTAGTAAGTTTCCTGATTTTTTTGATTTTCAAGTATTAAATTTGCTACCTCTTGCAGTTCAAAAGGAAGTTCTAGGAGGGAGAGTTCTTTACGAAACCAGGTCTCTTTACGACTTAGCTTATCAAA
This sequence comes from Candidatus Heimdallarchaeota archaeon, assembly GCA_019057815.1. Lineage (GTDB taxonomy): Archaea > Asgardarchaeota > Heimdallarchaeia > Heimdallarchaeales > Heimdallarchaeaceae > 18H4-34. The sequence continues at coordinate 88,260 of JAHLWR010000015.1, read as the reverse complement.
TAATTCGTGAATTCGAGGATTTTGAGAAATACAGGATTCAATATGTGAAAGGTGTAATGTTTGAAAGTTGAACACATTATAGCCAAATTCGATCAAATTAGAGAAAATGTTCGAATAATAGAAGACAATTTAACTAAAAGCTATGTCGAATTTGAAAAACTAGGCATAGTCAAAGATGGTATTTACAAAAGATATGAATATAGCATTGAACTAATAATCGATATAATTTCTTCGATTAATGCAGAGCTAAAATTAGGCATTCCTAATGGAACTAGTGACATAATAGATCAACTTTGTAAGAATGAAATCCTGGATGAGGATTTAGCAGACATTATCCGAGGAATGAAAGGTTTTCGAAATATACTTGTTCATCGATATGGAAAGCTTGATGACGAACTTGCATATAAGATTATAGCAGAGAATCTGTCAGATTTTCAAAAAATAGAAAATCAAATAATGACAGTGCTTAGAAAAATACCATAATAAGACTCATAAAAAAAGAAAAAATTATGTGATTTTTAGTTCATCAACTGCAATATAAGTCCCTTTTTCGTAGAAGCACCGTAATCAACACTAATGGAATTATAAAAGCAAATAAACTCATTGGAACACTAATATCTACTCCTCTCCTCTTTAAGACTATCTGATAATTCGTTTCCTCGCTAGTTATAGTCCCAAATTCCACACTAATTTGTATCATTATGCCTGTGTCTTTTTCGATTATTAGATCAACATCCACAGTTGCATCATCATCGTATCTTATATCACCAACGTATCTAACTTGATTATTTTTTATCTCAATGGTGAAGGAAGAGTCTTCATTAAAGTAAAAATCATCAATGACAGCATAGATCCATTCTTCTTCTACAGAGTTTACTCCATCCATAGATATAGGATAAATGAACAAATGAAACGGGTCATCCCAATTGAAATCATATATCTGTTCTCCAAAAGTGAGGTTGAAATAATCAGAAAAATTACTAAATGCTATTTGAACAAAATTCACATTAGCTGGACTTTGAAGAATTTCAAGTGTTATTACACTTTCGTTTTCTAAATCCATAAAAAGTTCTTCAATTTCCATATTAAATTCATAATATGTCAGATCCCAAACAAATTCGTTACCAACTATGAGTTTGTCGGAATAATATATTTGGGAAGCAGCTGTAACAGAATTTAATTGTAGTCCTAGTAATATAAAGAAAGTTAAAGCTAAACTCACTATTGTTTGTTTTTTCATTTGATTTACCTGTTGTTTTTTTCTTTATTGTCCTCTTTAATCAGAGTGATATAAAGCTAATAATATTTGACTGTGCACATTTATAAACATGTCTATTTTCAAATTAAACGCCTTATACTCAAAGAATCAATTTCTTTTTCGTAGAAACACAGTAATCAACACTAATGGAATTATAGATGCAAACAAATTCATTGGAACACTAAAACTAATGCCTACTCCTCTCCTTTTGAAGACTTGCCGATAGCTCGTTTCCTCGCTAGTTATAGATTCAACCTTAATGTTAATTTGTATCATTATGCCTGTATCTTGTTCTATTATCAGATCAACATGCTCAATAGTATCATCACCGTATTTTATATCACCAACGTATCTAACTTGATTATTATTTATCTCGATGGTGAATTTAGCGTTTTCTTCGTCATATAAATAATCATCATTTATAATATAGATCCATTGTTCTTCTACAATATTAATTATTGTACCTTCAAAATTAATATAGGTTGGACAAATGAACCAATAAAAAGGTTCATCATCCCCTTTGAAATCAAATATCTGTTCTCCAAAAGTGAGTTTGAAATAATCAGAAAAATCACTAGAATCTTTTTGAGCAAAATCCACATTAGTTAGCCTTTTAAGAATTTCAAGTGTTATTACACTTTCGCTTTCTAAGTCCATAAAAGGGTATTCAATTTCTGTATTGACAGTGTAATATGTCAGATCCCAAACAAATTCGTCACCAACTATGAGTTTGTCGGAATAATACATTTGGGAAAAAGCTGTAACAGAATTAAATTGTAACCCTAGTAATATAAAAAAAGTTAAAGCTAAACTCACTATTGTTCGTCTTTTCATTTGATTTTCCTATTTTTTTCTTTATTATCCCCTTTTAATCAGAGTGTAATAAATCTAGTAATATTTGTCTGTGCAAATATATAAACATATATGTATTGAATTTAGACGTCGTATACTACAAGAATCAGCACTTCTTATTTTTTCACGAAAATGATATAAGCTATTATAAGAATATAATATTAGATGCCTTTTACTCCCTTTCATATTGGTTTTGCTATCTTTTTATTCAGCATCTTTACTTTTTTAGATCCAATTGCTCTCCTAATCGGTTGCGTAATTATAGACCTCGAACCTATTTTCTATCTCATCTTTGGAGTAGGACAACTCCACGGAATAGTTCATAGTTTTCTAGGAGTAATTATCTTCCTAATACCTGTTTCATTAATCAGTTGGTTATCTTTTCGATGGTTCAAACTTGAACGGTATTTCAAACCTTTTAACCCTTATATTTCGCTTATTTCTGGATTGTTAGGATTAATATCACACATTTTCTTTGATGCAATTATTTACTCCGAGATGATGTTATGGTTTCCTTTTTCAAGAGAACAAGCGGTACTTCATGGTATATGGTCGTCTAATACTGATTACATTATATTAACAGCAATGTTCGGTGCAGGAGTTATTATATTATGTGCAAGATTTCTTATTAAGAAGCAAAAGAAAAAAAGACTTAGCAATTAGAGAACTTTCAGATTTTTTGAGATAATAAGTAACAGTAAGACAATAATCAAGTTTAAGAAGACTCACAAAAAAATAAAAAATGATGTCTCTTGTGCCTATATCGACGATACTGCTAACTGTCGAAACTGTTCTTTTCTTCAGTTTTGCACTTTTTGCATTTGTTAGAGCAACGAAAATCACAAGAAACAGCTCATATCTAATATTAAGCATAAGTACAACTATCGGCTTTTGTAGGCTATGTCTTTGCTAGTATCACAGGCTTTTATCAACCAGAAGATAACAAAACCACAACAGTGTTAATTCTTATAATTTTAACAGATATCTTCTTAGCTTTTGCTTTTCTTTGTTTTACTAATTCTCTGATATTGATAAAAAACAACAAGTTGTCAATTTTCTCACATTTATCAGCTCTCATGATTGGAGCTTCAATCATCCTATTAACTGATCTTAATCTATCTAATTTGGGGTATGATAGTATCACTTCTATGTGGGAAGTCAAGTATTATTCGCTGTTATTCTTCATAGTAACAGGGATATTCATGGCCATTTTCTTATCATTCTTTATATTGTATCTTGTTAGAAAATTTGTTAAAAACGTTAATGCTAAGCAATTTGATATCAGCTTTCTAGGATTCTTGGTTCTAGCTCTCTGGATGATTTCAGCTCATATACAAAAAATGCACCCTATTAGAAGATACCTTTTCCCTCTTGCGATGCTATGCCTCGGAATTGCTGTGTTTATTGACCCTCTAAATATGCTAGCTTCAAACAATATACCAGATGAGATTATTCTAGTATCCAATCACAACTATCCTTTGATTAGATTCAAGTGTAGAGATGGAGAAATCGATCATAATCTTGAAGAAGTTAAATTGTTAATTGTTGGAAGGGATTTCATTGCAGAAAGCTTGAATTCAAAGGATAAGGCAAAAGAAGAACTCAAATTAAGAAATAAAGAAATAAAACACTTGTACTTTAAAGATTTTCATATTATAGTGACTGGTACTAAAGTAGATAGGAACTCACAAGCAGCAATATATTCGGCTTTTAGAGAGTTTGAAAACAAAACAGATCTTGGATATATTGCAACATCTTCTACTCTCAAGCCTTCTGATGAGGAAAAGTTTAAAGATATTTTTTCAAAGAACATAAAAAGAATTAATGCTTGTAGAAGCTAAATGCTGTACAAAAACAGTTAAGGTAAAAACAGTTCAAAATTGACAGTCAATCATCATTTTACAGTCTATTTTTTTACCACCTTTATATAGAATTTTATCAATATAGTGTTAGATGTAATAATTAAGGTGAAAAAAAAATGGCTATATCAACAGAAATTAATGTATCAAGCAAATTAGAACAACGCAATTTTTTAACAGAATGTGTTGACATTGCAATAGATCCCGAGTTAGGTTCTCCGTTCATGATTAAATCAGCAGCTGAAAAGGGTGTTAAGAAAGGAGATATAACAAGTTGGGAAGAATTAGCAGAGCACTTCGGTCCTACTGACCCTAATACGTTCAGAGATCACTCAGTAAAGTACACAATTACGAAATGGGCATATGATTACAAGAAAAATCATCCAGGAGCTGAGCTTTCGATAGTTGAAACAGGTGGAACAACAGGTCTACCTAAGAAAGGAATACAACTGGGAAATCTGACTCGAACTGATTTTGAGAATATGAACTGGTATAATATCAATGACACTTCATTTGAATTGTTAGTGAAATTAAACCTCGAAGTGTTCAAAGATTTCAATATACCTCTAGGATTAAATTGGTTAGTAATAGTTCCAACAGGTCCTCATACAATAGGTAAGTACTTCATCAAAACGTGGGAGCGTGATGTTGCAGACTTAATTTACACGATCGATCTTGATCCAAGATTCATTAAGAAGGCTATGATGGCTGATCCAAAAATAGGTGGAATGTATCTCCAGCACCTTCAAGACCAGACAATGAACATTGTTAAGCAAGAATTTCCAAACATTCAAGGAATATTCACCACAGGTGTTTTGCTAGAGAAAATGTTTCCAATGGTTCAAAGATTAAGACAACAAGGGGACCTTCAAGCAATTGCGCACGGCGGTACACCTATGCCAGAAGAGACATATAAAGTCTTAACAGAAGATCTAGGTCTCCCAGTTACAGGTTACTATGGACAATCACTCTTTGGAACACTATTCCAAACATCAGAACTTGATGGATACAATATAGACTACTACCCACATCCAAGATTTAGCACGTTCGTAATCAGTGATGAAAATGACATCTCATCTAGAGTCAACTTTGGAGAAGTGGGTACTGTTACATCTCAAAGAGTTTCTCCCGAAACAGTTATTCCCGCGCTAGTTCAAAATGGTGACTTAGGAGAATTTATCAAACCAAAAGGCAGATTCTCAGGTTCTGGAGTTAGAAATCCCCACCGTGACTTACGTCAAGGGCAACAAATGGGTGTCTATTAAATTCATTTCTTCTTTTTTTTCCTCTTTTAATAGCTGATGGTTTTTTCTACAATATTTTCTTCTTTAAGAGCTAAAATTGATATCTTGCATTAAGTGTGAAGTTCATCTCTGTAAGGATTCATAGAATTCTCTATTAAAGTAAGAATTTTACATCTCGACTATTCAAATAATGGTTTGTTGTCCTTTTTCAGATGTTTTGGTAAAGCTCTTTAGATGATTCAGGGATTTTAATAATTATGAATGCATCAACATTTGGTCCAACATGACATAGAACGGCAGGTCCAATCGGTTCATAGATGTAGTACAATGGCTTAAGTTTTGTTTTCACTGAGTGAGCTAATTTCTCAAAATTAGGGCTTCTAATCCATATGCACCAGCAAGAACGAAATTCTTATTTTTATCTGCATACTCTGAAACCAATTTAACCATCTCTTCATAACCAGCTTCAGTTCCCTTAACAGATTTCAAAGCATCAATTCCACCTTCTTCGATAGTGAGTAATGGTTTCTTGTTTAAGAGAGTGCCAAGTAAACGCTTAGCCATTCCAATACGTCCACCTCTTTGAAGATACTTTAGCTCGTTTACTAAGAAATAGATTTTCATGTCGCTAATCATTTGTTTTATTTCTGCGACGAGTTCTGATAATTCCACTCCTTGCTCTCTACGTAAAATAGCATGATAAACTAGCAGAGTGATTCCATGAGTTACTGATAAAGTGTCAATGCATGTTATTTTATCTTTACCTATTTTTTTAGCTGAGATAACAGCGTTCTGATATGTAGCAGATAATTTCGTTGAAACACTAAGAAAAAGTACATGATCGTATTTTTCTAAAGCTTCTCTAAAGACTATATCAAAATCCATAGGCGATGGCTGTGTCGTAGAAATTTTCTCTTTAGAATGGATAAGCTGTGAAAGAAAATCTTCTCTCTTAATACCAATTCTATCTAAATATTCTTTTTCTCCTATGATTACTTTTGCATGAACTATAGGAATGTTATACTTCTTTTCCAGTTCCTCAGGAATATCTGAAATAGAATCCACAACAATTGCAAAATTCTTAGTCATAAATGAAATGGATAAATCACTTATTTATAAAATGTAATTCTATGCCTATATTGCTTTATATTGATATAGCATGAATTATGAAGAAATTTCAGTGGAAAAAATCATCTCTTTCAAACATTTTTCAGATCTTGTGAAATAATAGTCTTTCGTAGCTTTTCCATGTAAAAATCTATCAAGTGCATCAACATCCTTTATTAGTTCTACAAATGGTTTATCGTTAAACTCTGCCTTCTGTGTATGCTTTTCTGTTGCTTCAACAATTAAATCTATATCTGAGGTTGAAATAGCACCACATTCAAGACCAAATTTAGAATTGAAATCTTCTAGAAAGGCTTTAACTATGGGAGCACCAGTTGGTCCGTGGTTTTCAAATATTCCTGTTCGAATAATGTACAGATCGTGAACTGCTCCTGCTATACCTGCTATCTCAGGATCTATTCCTCTGTTAAGTGCCAACAATTTTGATAGTTGAGAACATGAACATAGATGCTTTAAACTCCATTCCATCGGTTGATCTCTTTTAATATCTTTTTTGTTTAGAAGTTCTGCTATAAGAAGATCTTGAATCATATTTAGACGCTTGAAATTTCTTTCTTTTATTTCTTGGAATTTCATTTTCAATTAAAACACTCTGAACAATGATTGAATAATAGCTCAGCTGAGATGTAAAAAGTTTTCTAAAATAGAATAATTGTAATGTAAAGTACAGCTCTGTCCGCTAGACTTTGTTCATCACAATCTTGATTTGTTTTCCCTATATAAACTCAGAAAATATTAACATGACAGTAAGACAGAATCATTTTATAATTTCATAACTTGTTTCAATACTCTAGTTAGATGAGATTCGGCATGTAATCTTTACTTTCTTTTCACTATTTTGTTGTTTTGAAACTTCGACCTTATTTAGTAAATTGAGAGAAAATGAATTGTCTTGTTCTCCTTACGAAATATTTAAATTTCCTATAACATAATTTTATGTGAATCTATACTTTTTATAGGTGAAATTATGAAAAAGATTCAAAACAATCTAAAATTACAATTAAAAGCGTTTTATGTGTTTCACTGTTAATTGTTGGAATAAGTATATTCTCTACTGTAAGATTAAATGCTACGAGTGTTTCTTATGACCCATCATCTTACTCTTCACTGATTCCACATGATCCTATATTCATTATGTCTGATATTGGACTTGAGGCTTTTCCAGGATCTGGAACAGCTGAAGATCCTTATGTTATTGAAGGATATAGCATTATAACAACAAATAGTAGAGGTATTCGTATTACCGGCACAACAAAATATTTTACTGTTCGTAACTGCTATGTTGACGCAAAAGACTATGGTATTTATATCGAGAATGTAGCCGATGGAACAGTAACTGTTATCAATAACAGCTGCTGGGGTAATAACAACTGGGGTATTGCGATTCACTATTCTAGTAATTTTACGGTGGCAAACAACACGTGCAATAATAACTATGGGGGCATCGGGTTTTACGAAACTAGTAGTGTTACTGTTATAAACAACACATGCAACAATAACGAATATGGCTTCAATATTTACGAATCTAGTAGTACTACTGTTATAAACAACACGTGCAACAACAATGGCGAAAGCATCGTGATTGACTCTTCTGGTAGTTTGACTGTCGCAAACAACACTTGTAGCAACAGTAACTTTGGAATCAAGATTTCCTTTTCTGTGATTGCAACGGTTGCAAACAACACATGTTACAACAATTACGACTATGGCATCTGGCTTTGGGATTCTGATTCTTGTAATATTACTTACAATCTTCTACAAGAAAATGTTGAGCATGGAGTATACTTAGATTCTGATTCTGATAATAATCTTATCCACCATAATATCTTTGTAGATAATAATCTAGGAGGAACTTCCCAAGCTTTTGATGATTGTACTAATAACTATTGGTATGATACTACAACACTTGAAGGCAACTATTGGTATGATACTACAACACTTGAAGGCAACTATTGGTATGATACTACAACACTTGAAGGCAACTATTGGTCTGACTGGTCTGGAACAGGTTCTTATTCTATTGATGGTCATGCTGGAGCATTCGACCTATATCCGTTTGATGAACCTGTTGTAGAAGTTGATCCTCCACTTATTGTTGATATTATTCACTCTCCCTCTACACCAACAGAACAAGATACTATTAGCATTAATGCTACAATCACTGATGATTCTGGTGTACAATCTGTTACACTCTATTATAGGGTTAATGGTGGAGATTGGACAGAAGTAAGTATGACTCTTATAACAGGTGACATTTATTCTGTAACTCTTGATCCTTTTGCAGTTAGTGATACTATTGAATACTATGTTAGTGCTGTAGATAATTCTATTAATCACAATTTAGCTATTAATACTAACGCTGGTTTGTATTACTCATTTACTGTTTCTGAGGTTATACCAGAGTTTCAAATGTTCTCTGTTCTCCTCCCCGCGATAACTTTTCTATTTTTGATCTGTGGTTTAGTAGTGCTACAACGAAGAAAGAAATAACTTTCTTCCTCCTTTTTTTTCCTTTTCTATAGTAAAAAATCCGAATAAGAGAGTTTTGAAGAAATATTAGGATATTAATAAAGGAGATTGATAACTCATTTAGCAACGAAAAATACATAAATGAAATAAACTATTCTTTATTAGATGAAAGTTCTAAATTTTCGTGTTCTACTTAAAAAAGAACCTGAAGGAGGATATACTGTTTTCGTTCCAACACTTCCAGGTTGTATAACATATGGCAAGGATATTGATGAAGCTATGAAAATGGCTAAAGAAGCTATTGAATTATACATTGAAAGTTTGATTGCTCATGGTGAAGAAATCCCTATTGAGAAAAATATGCTAGAATCAATGATAACAGTTGAAATAAATGCCTAAATTACCAGTTTTAAATACAGACAAAATTATTAAATTTCTAAAAAGAAGAGGTTTTGTTTTAGATAGAACAAAAGGGAGTCATAGGATTTATTTCAATCCAGAGACAAAAAGGAGAGTCGTAATTCCTTACCACAAGAGAGATATTCCCAAAGGAACACTTATCTCGATTCTAAAACAAGCAGGCTTCAACAAAGAAGAATTACTCGAAAAAGAATGAACATTGTTTCTTAAGTAATTGATAAAAGCTTTGGCTATAAAAACACGTTAAATTTTTTCTCCTCCTTTAAATACCAATTGGACTCTTACTATACTGAGACATAATAATATAAGTGATTAAAATGGCTACATCTATAGAATCGTTACCATTATTACGAAATGGGCAAGAATATTTATCTCAAAGTAAGAAGACATTAATGGGGATTCACGGGGAGAAGCTCCTAGATGTTTCAATAGCTCCTGAAATTCACGTTCAAATGGCTTTACCAATCAATAAAGGAGCAGGATACAATTTATTACAAGAAATGCCAATAGATGACATTATTGACATTTATGTTCAAGCAGGGAAGATATATAGTTCTGATATGCTCATTGGTGGAATTTCTACATCAATCGATGAATGGGCTGAACTTATAACTCTCAGTACGGGGATGCCTATTCAGTATGTGCAAGGTGCTCTAGGCTCAATTCCTGCAATTTTCAGAAAAAGACAATTACAAAGACTTCTAAAAGCTAACAGTCCTACAGGTCATCTAGACATTTATGACGATTTTGTAGGAGTTAGAGGAACGACAAGATTTGCTTGGAGTCCCCGAGGAAGAAATGTTGGTGTTGCACTTCCTGGAAATCATCCTGCTGTTTCCATGTTGGGGGCACTTATGCCTTTATTCAAAATGCCTGCGATATTACGTTCCTCTTCAGCTGAACCCTTCTCAGCTTTTAGACTTTGCAGAGCTCTATGGGATGCAGGACTTCCCAGTGAAGCATTATTCCATTTTGTAACTGATAGAAGTATAGTGGATACAATTGTTAGAAACTCAGATTTAGGTGTTATTTTCGGCAATGAGTGGGTGTTAAAAGCTTATGAAAACAACTCTAAAATTAAAACCTATGGACCTGGTAGAAGCAAGATATTAATTGACATTGATAACCTGTCACCTACACTTACAGATCTATCTGTTGATATTTCGCACCAAAGTATAACTTTAGATGGTGGACGGGGATGCATAAATGCTTCAGGTATAGTTTATAATTCTAAAGAAGGATATGAAGAGTTTAAAGAAAAGCTAGCTAAAAGAATGGCTACAGTAGAAGTGCTTGATCCAATGGATTCTAGAGCAGAAATACCTGCAATGAGCATTTCAGCTGCTCAAGGTTTACATAGGTTCATTAAAAGTAGAATGACAGGAAATATCCATGATGTAACAGCTAAATATCGTGGAACAGAAGATTTCCTACATGTTGAAAATGATTTAGCTTATCTTATGCCCACGCTACTCGAACTTGATGAAGAACATATCATGAGAACTGATGAGTACCCATTTGCATTTGGAACAATTACAAGACCAGACGATTACTTCGCAGAAGAGCTTGTAGAAAACAGCCTTTCATTAGGATTATTAACAGATAATCCTTCAAAAGCCAAGAAACTCTTACAAAATCCTTCAATCAAGAAGGTTTTTGTGAATAATCAGACCTTTTTAATGGATATAGCTGCACCTCATGAAGGATTCCAAGCAGACTTTCTATATCGCTCCAAAGCAACCAATTATGATGGAATTAATAATATTATGAAATAATTTCTAAATTGAATGTCTTTTCATTGCTTTTTTACTCTCTTTTTTATATTAGAGTGAAAAGTAATTGTTATTGAAAGTATTAAAAGAATCTTAAAGCTTTTCATTTATTTTGTATTAAACTCAACTATGAACTTTGTTCCTTTAGTATAATCTTCATCTACTTTACTCTCTATCCATATTCTACCATCATAGCGTTTAACTAATGTTTGAGTTATGTATAGCCCTAATCCGCTCCCCTTACCTCTTCTTTTAAATTCACTGTATCTCTCGAATATTTTTTCTCTTTCATCCATGTGGATACCTTTTGCATTATCAGCGACAACGACTGAACATTTTCCCTTAGTGCTCTTTTCTTGGTAGACATCTATTTTTACATCTTCTTGAGTCGTGAATTTTATTCCATTTGAGAATAGATTCACAAAAAGTTGTTGACAAAGATGATCAACTACTACTGAAGTGTCCTTATCAATCTTCGAAACATCAATTTCTATGGTCTTATGTGGGAATTGGTCGATAGTGTACTCTTTTGCTTCATTAACGATTTTACTCAATTTCAAAGGCTTCAAAGTATCGACTGATGGTTCCTTTAACATCATAATAATCGAAGCGTTGTGTAAGAGGTTCTCGGTATTAGAAACGTTAGCTTGAGCTTTTTTGATGAATTTTTCCGCGTCTAAAGAATGTTCATAACATAAAGCAAGATCTAAGTATCCAACAACTGATACTTGATAGTTTTTAACATCATGCGTTAATATATCTAGATATAATCTAAGCTCTTGAGCTTTTCCTTGGAGCTCAGCTTCAAATCTTTTCCTTTCCGATATATCTCGTGCTGTTGATAGAACAACTTCTTCATCACCTATTTTCATTATATGCGAACTCATTTCAACAGGGACAATTTCTCCTTCTTTCGTTCTAAATTCTATCTCAAATGTTCCGTGACCTTGTTCTGTATATGACTCTCTGATTTTAGTAATATTTTTGAGTGTACTTTCTGAATCTATGTCAAAAGTAGTCATAGTGAGAAGTTCTTCTTTTGAATAGCCTAGTCTCAAACATAGCTGTTTATTTACATCAAAAATTGAGCTTTCTGAAGTACCTCTCACTAGAGAGTGTAAAACCATCATATCGTTAGCTTCGTCGAAAATAGTGCGATATTTCATATTACTCTCCTCGAGTGAATTTTCTATCTCTTTAATTTTCGTTATATCTAATAGAGAAGCAGTGGTTTGATTGGTTCCTGGAATTAAGTCAACTGAGAGAAAAACATTTTTAGTTGTACCTTCTCTGTCTGTAAATCTGAACTCGTAAGATGTTGGAGCTGATATACCTTCTTTTCTTCGTTCAGAATGATATTTTCTCATCCTTTCAAGATCTTCTTTAGCAACAAACTCTGTCCAGCTCTTTTTCCTCACGATTTCTTCGCTAGAATATCCAGAAAGTTTCTCAAACTGTGAATTAACCAAAGAGATAGTATGATCCTCCTCGACAATAATAGATGCTGTGCCTGTGTTTTCGAAAATGGCTTTATAGAATTTTTCTGAATCTCTAAGTTTTGCTTCAGCTTTTTTCAACTCAGATATATCAGTTACTACAGCAAACGCACCAGTAAAGGCACCATTCTCATCCAGAAAAGATTTGGGTGAAATGAGAGTTGGAACAAGTTCACCATCAGGTTTTTGCCAAGTTAATTCATGTTGTTCTTCTAATCCTTTTCTTCTTAGGTGATCCTTTTCTTCAAATATTTTCTTATTACTCTCTTCTAAAAATACAGAGGGACTCTTACCTAATAATTCTTCTCTTGAATATCCCAACATCTCACAAAATCTTTCATTTACGAATCTTATCTCATCTCTTTCATTTGTCTCAATCAAGCCATCATTCATATTTTCAATTAGCATACGGTGCTGCTTTTCACTTGCTTGTATCTTCTCCTCCATGGCTTTCTTTTCAGTAACATCTTCAAAAACACCAACATGATTAGTAAGATTACCATCTTTGTCTTTGAGTAACCAAGTCGTAATTTTTACGTAAATTATTTGTCCATCTTTTTTAATATATCTTTTCTCGAATAGTTCTAGTGTACTATCTCTTTTAAACATCTTTTCAAGATACTCGATACTTTGATTTCTATCATCAGGATGAGTAAGATCTAAATATGTAAGTTCTTTTAGTTCGTCCATCGTGTAACCTACCAGATCTAAAAAAGAATTGTTTGCAGAAACAAACTTACCTTCCAGATTAGCTGTTGCTATGCCTAGTGGAGAGTTTTCTATAAAAGAATCGTGCATATTTAGAGCATCAGAACTATCTTGATTCAATCTAAAACATCCATATTTGGGTACATCATATTTTTGTAGGATTGATAAAAACTATCATATAACTATATAACATTTTTCATGTTTTTGGTTGTCTATTAGTAAATTTGGTAAGGGCTGGTCCTACAACTCTAAAAAGAACTTTTTCCAGATGATACCACATTTTGAGGAGAAAATACAAATCATAGCATAGTATTTCTATTTTCAAACTATCAATAAGAAGCAACTCTTCTTGTTTATTAACAAAATGGTTAGTTCGCGCGGAGAACACAGGAAAAAAATCTTACCACATAATAAAAAATTTGCGTGGTAAGATAATCCTTATCTCTTGCAAGCCTCTCGATAGTTTAAAATCTTTAATTATTCTGATTTTTTGTCCAAAAGCTTTAAAATTATCGTTAGTCATCCTTTTACGAGACCAAAAATGAAAAGAATTGGTATAATTATCTGTGATCGTTATAAGTCCTGTGATGGTGGGAAATGCTTCCGTGCTGTGCGAGAGAAGGAAGGAGCTTTCAGAAGATACAATGATCAAGAATTGGTAATTGTAGGTTATTCTTCTTGTGGTGGGTGTCCAGGAGGTAATATCGAGTATGTTGCCACAAACATGAAAAAATATGGTGCAGAATTTATTCATTTCGCTACAGGCTTTCTAGCTGGCTATCCTCCTTGTCCATATATTACACAATTTAAAGATTTTATTGAGAAAGTAATTGACGTTAAAGTTGTTATTGGTACTCACGCAATGCCTGATAACTACATTAAAGCCCATAACAAGATCAAAGACATTCCTGAAAAATATTAGAGCTGGTGGGGAAAATTAGTTGACAAAGTTGAAAGTACAAAGTACGATTCTTCAAGAAAGTCTTATTATGAAGATTTATCAGAAGAACTAACATCTAACTAATCTTCTTATTGATATTATTTTTTTCTAAATAGGTTTTTTTTTCTTTAGAGTTCAATTTTCCTTAATTATTCTCCAAAAGTTTTAAAATTATCCCGAATCACTCTTTTACGAAAGCATTTTGAATACACTCCCCAAAAACGATTTTCCCAGACCCAAATCTTTTATTGCGTTATACTTATCAAATGATCAAAACTTGCTGAAAAAGAAGTTCATTCTTTGGAAGCGATTAAACAAGTATTTCGTTATTCCATTTTACAAGCTAGGATTCCTTCCTTTAGTCGGTTTTTCCAAAAACTTCCTTCTCCTTTTTACTATTGGTAGGAAAACAGGCAAAAAAAGAATTTTCCCTGTTAGATATGTTCGGATGGATAATATTCTTCATCTCTATGCTGGTGGAGGGATGAAAGCAGACTGGGTAAAAAACATGCTAGCAAGTCCAAAAAAGGTTAAAGTTCAAATAGGTTGGCGTAAATTTAGCGTTATTCCGGAGATTATTGATGATTTAGCTGAAAAAGAGGCAGTATTTCGAAAATATGTAAGGCTTCATCCAAATCATGCTCAGTCTATCATTGGATGGGATCAAGCAACCGATGAGTTAAGTTCAGCAGATTTTTCAAGAGTCGTAAACCATATAGTCATTATGCGCTTGCATAAACTATCTATTGACCGAAATAAGTGAGAGTAAAAAAATGGGTTACAAGATCTGGTTTCTAAAACATCTCTTCAAAGAGAAACTGTTAACTACAGTATTCTTTACGTTTCTCATTATTTTCATAGGAACAGTTTCTATTACTCCCTTACTCATTGGTGACATTTTTGAGGAACTAGTCAAAGTAAACAGATCTTTTGGAGCAATTTTAATCACATCATTATATATCGCACTTGCTGGAGTAATTCGAGCGGGAGCAGATTTTACACAAAGTTACATTAATGAAGTTTTGGCTCATAAAGTAACAAAGAATGTAACTGAAGAATTCTATAATGATATGCTTGAAAAAAGCCAAGAATTTCATGATAGAGTTCGAATAGGAGATGTGATGACAAGATCAACGTATGATACTCGACAGATGAATATTTTCATTTCTCCTGGAATAAAATTTTTGTTCGAAGCTTCTTTAATTGTGCTTTTTTCAGTTTCCTTAATGATCTGGATAAGTCCAAAAATAACATTACTTTTAGCAGCTGCTTTACCTTTTTATGTTATAACGATTTATCACTATAACAGAAAATTGCGTCCTATCTCGAAAGCTCAGATGGAACAAACCAGTCTTTTGAATTCTCGGTTACAAGAAAGCATCACTGGGATTAGAGTAATTCGGACATTTGTGAAAGAAGAGGAAGAGATAAAAGAATTTGATATCGTAACGGATAAATTAAGAGATATAAATACTAAAAGAGGAATCATTAGTGCAAAATATTATGCCGTTGCGATAACAGTTCTAATCATAGCTCTTAGCTTCTTATGGGGATCATTTGAGGTAACAGCTGGTAATTTAGCATTAGATGAACTGATAACCTATGTTTTCTTAACAATGACCCTAATGATGCCTACGTGGCAGCTAGGCTGGACTATTACTCAATTTCAAATTGGGTCGGCAGCTGCAAGGAGAATCTATGATATGAAAGAAAGAGAAGAATATGTTCCTGAACCCACTTCACCTACAGATTGGACTGGAAGTCAGGGACCGATTTTATTTGATAATGTATCCTTCTCTTATAATAGGGGAAGTAGTAGAAAGAAGGCTTTAGATAGAATCAATTTAGAAATTGAAGGAGGGTCAACTGTTGCTATAATTGGTAATCCTGGGTCTGGAAAATCAACTCTAATGAAACTTCTAATGCGACTATATGATCCAACGGAAGGAGCAATTCACATCAATGGAATTAATATTCGTGATATGTGCTTATCTAACCTTAGAGAACACATTGGTGTAATTGAACAAGAAGTATTTTTGTTTAGTAAATCGATTAAAGATAATATCGCTTATGGTAAACCTGATGCTACTCAAGAAGAAATAGAGAATTTCTCAAAATTAGCTCAGGCTCATGACTTTATAATGAGTTTTGATCAAGGCTATGAAACGATTGTAGGAGAAAGAGGAGTAACTTTATCAGGCGGGCAAAAACAACGAATTGCTATAGCAAGAGCGCTTTTAATTGATCCCTCATTATTAATTCTAGATGATGCAAGTAGTGCGATTGATGCAGAAACTGAAAGAAAAATCCAAACAGCAATAGCTAATGTCTTGAAAAATCGAACAACTTTCATTATTACTCACAGATTAGCGACAATAAAGAATGCTAATCTCATAATGATTTTACGCAATGGTCAACTTATAGACTCTGGTGTACATAACGAACTTATACTCCGAAACGTTGATTATAGGAGGCTATTTGAACGATTTTCCGAGCTCCCACCATTGCAAATTAGGGAGGATGTCTAAAATGATGAGACGAACTACTGGTTCAACAGAATCATATGACAGGAAGTATTCAGATATTGTGCTTCTACGCAGATTCTTCAAATATCTAGGACCATATTTTCTAATGCTAGTAGGTATAGTTGTCGGTATCATAGCTTCAGCTGTTGTAACTATATTCCCCCCGACCATGGTTCAAAATGCTTTTGATGCTTTAGAAGCTGATGCAGCCTGGATAGCAGTTCTGCCCTATGCTCTGGGCTATGTTCTTCTATCATTATTTTTGTGGGTAATTCAAGTTGTTTTAGGGATTTTAGTAACAATAGTGACTCAAAAGGTTATCAAACAGATTCAAATTGAAACCTATATCAGTCTCCAAGAGCACGACTTGATGTTTTTTGATACTCAATCAACAGGAAAAATAATGAGTAGAGTGACTAATGATTCTCAAGAATTAGCAGATATGCTCAATATAGTAGCGCAATTTCTTTCTAATTTCATGATATTAGCAACTGTTCTTATTTGGATGTTTGTTGTTAATTGGCGTTTAACTTTCATAACACTTGGAATGGCACCTTTTGTTTTTCTAGTAGCATTTATTTTCAGAAGAATTACTAGATTGACAACTGGAGATTGGAGAGCAGCTATAGGAGATGTGAACGCTTCTTTCCAAGAAAGTGTTTCAGGAATATCAGTTGCTAAAGCTTTTGGTAGAGAAAGGAAATCTAAGGAAGAATTCGAAGTAATTAATAACGCTACCTTCTTTTATGCTAAGAAAAGAGCTTTCGCGGTTATGGGTATATATCCTTTGATGGATGGAATAAGTGTTATAGGAGTTTTTGGTATCACACTCTATGGAAGTTATTTAATTTTTGGCACTCTTGCAACTCCATCCACAATACTTTTGTTCCTCCTTCTACTAAATCGGTTCTTATATCCTCTTGTACGCGTAGCATCACAATTTTCAGTAATTCAAAGTGGTTTTGCAGCTATGGAACGAATATTCAGCATTATAGATGCTGAAAAAGAAATCACAAATCCTACTAATCCTATATTAAAAGAGATAAAAGGGCATATTAAATTTGAAAATGTTTTTCACAAATATGTACCTGGAACACCAGTTTTGAAAGATATTACCCTTGAGGTTAAAACAGCCGAATCAATAGCTATTGTGGGACATACAGGTGCTGGTAAAACGACGATTGCTTCCTTGTTAATGAGGTTTTATGATATTTATAAAGGCTCAATAAAAATTGATGGTATTGATATCCGTGATTACGATTTACATAATCTCAGATCTCAAATTGGGTTAGTGAGTCAAGATGTTTTTCTGTTCAGTGGAACTGTGCTGGATAATATCCGCTATGGTAATCCTACTGCCACCATAAAAGAAGTAGAAGAAGTTATCAATATCGTATCAGCTCAAGAATTCATTGACGCATTACCCGACGGTCTAGAAACAGAATTAGGAGAGCGAGGTAAAGGGCTCTCAGCTGGTCAGCGACAGATGATTTCATTTGCAAGAACACTATTAGCTAATCCAAAAATTTTGATTTTAGATGAAGCTACAGCAGCTGTTGACGCTTACACTGAATGGAAAATACAAGAAGCACTAGATAAGCTGCTTGCTGATAGAACATCAATAGTTATTGCTCATCGGCTAACAACAATTAAAAATTCTGATAGAATCATCATTATGGATCAAGGTAAGATAGTTGAAGAGGGAAACCATGATAGTTTAATGAAGAAGGGAGGGTTGTATTCAGAGCTCTATGATACTTATTTCAAACACCAGTCAGCGGAATGGATATCGGAGATTAGTGAAGTTTTTACTGATTAGAATACAGCTTTTGCAGAAACCTAATAATCAATCTTTTCACGAAAAGGTTTAAGTAATACGATTGAGTAAACCTTATAGTGATACCATGAGTACTACCATGTCATTCAAGCTACCCGAAGAATTGAAAGAGCAAATGAAAAAATACAAGAATCAAGTTGAATGGAGTAAGGAATTAAGAGAATATGTGAAGAGAAAGATAAGGGAAATAGAAAGCAAAAACAGGTTAGAAGAAGTACATCAAATTATAGTTAAAACATCAAGTGTACCCGAAGGAACTGCTGTGAAAACAGTGAGGGAAGATCGTGATAATCATTGATGCATCCGCTCTTTCTAAATACGTTTTGAAGGAGAAAGGGTGGGAGAAAATAGAAAAACATCTATTGTTAGGACATAGCTTAGAATTAATTCAATTAGAAGCAACTAACGCAATATGGAAAAATCATTATCTTAAAAGAATTACAAAAGAGGATGCGATAAGTAAGTTTAAAGCACTGCAAATGCTCTGTGAAGATATTCTTATTTTACTAAGTTCTTCTGAATACATTGATGAAGCTTTCAAATTTTCAATCCAAGAAGGAGTACCCATTTATGATATACTTTATATTTTGCTAGCATTAAAAGAAAAAGCAAGTTTATTGACTTCAGATAGGAATCAAGCAAAACTAGCGAAAAAATTCAAAGTCAAAGTGTTAGAGGTGTAAGAGCTAGAGATTATTGTTTTAATAAAAAAACAAATAAAATAGACTTACTCAAGATTCTTCCTTAGTGAAGTATTTACAGATTAAGTTTCATAGTTATTCTTCGTCTGTCTCTCCTAGAACTATACTTATTCCTTTAGATTTTCTCTGAACATTTATATATTCTAAAACAATATCAGCAATGCTTTTCGAATAACAAATTTCAAGAATTTTTTCAGCTAAATCTACTGCGCAGAGCATACCCCTTGCTGTTATTATATTATCAGAAACAACTATACGTTTGTTTTCAACCTTACAATATTTTTGCAACCTGAGAAAATGCTTTTGATGAGTAGTTGCTTTTCTATTTTTCAATAATCCAGCAGAAGCAAGAGCAAATGCGCCTAAACCAATTGAGCAGACTATTTTTTCTTTACCAAATTCTTTTATCTTGTCCAAAATTTCTTGATTCTGAACAACTTTTTCAACTCCTTTTCCTCCTGGTATGATGAGAATATCATAATCGGTAAAATCTAAACTAATTTGATGTGGGGTGATTCGCTTATCTTTTGTACCAACAACTAACTGTTCTTCTGCTAGAATATCTACTTGCAAAGGTTGGTCTATCGGAAGAAATCCTTGTTGTTTAAGTGTTTTAGTTTTCTTTAATATATTATAGATGATATCTAGACCTAATTCTTCTACATCATTAAAAATATAGATTGCTACCTTTTTCATCTTATCAAGATTAAATGATTAAACTCTCATCTATAAACTTTATTTAAGGTATGTAAAACAGTGAAAAATTAAGATAAAAATAGTGTTCTTCCATTATTAGCTTTCTTCTGATTTATCTTTTAAACCTAGAACACCTAGAACTCCTCCTAAAATAAGAACCAGTATTGCAAACCCAATAACAACATAGATTGCAGCAGTAGTGCTACTGAACAAAGCGAATGTTACATGTTTCATAAGTTATGTGGTCCAATTTAGGAAAATGAGACATAAAGATCCAAGAACAATGAAAATAGAACTGAAAACAAGAAGAGTTACTTTCTTCCTTCTTACATTTAATGTTTACATAAATATTGATAATATGAATTCCATAAAAATATTTCTTAAATAAATTCAAATATAGTTGCCAAGAAATGAACCATTATTCGGGACTATTGAATATTTTCTGATCTTGCATTAGGTTAACTTTATTAACTCAGTTATGTAAGTTTATTTTAGTGAAATAATATGTCTGTGCTCATAAAAGAAGTTGATAAAGAACTTTATGCAAAATTCAAATCAAAAGCAGCTCTAAAGGGTTTACGTATAAATGAAGCTTTTACTGAAGCAATGATTCAATGGTTAACTGAAGAACAAGAAAAAGATGAGAAGGATTTGATGAGACAACAGAATAATGCAACGTATAGACGAGCGCTGCCAAATTTATTGAAAGAACATGAAGGTAAATGGATAGTTATTTCTGAAGGTTTAATAATAGGAATCTTCGAAAACCGAGATGAAGCGATAAAAGCTGTTAAAACCAACAAGCTTGATAATAAAAATAATATCGTATCACCAATTCGTAAAGAGGGACGAAGAACAGAATTTGGTTTCAGGAGGAAGGATTCTTGAAGAATACCTTCGATTACAAACCGTCATCAAGTTCAGGCGAACTAGCTCCATATGTTGATCTATTAATAAGTAATCCTCTTGGTTCAAAGTCAATAGAATGTAGTGCAATGATAGATACTGGTTATGATGGGGAAATTGTTATTCCAGTAAAGCTATATGAAGACCTAAATTTAGCTGCTTTTGAGTATAGTGAAAATCTTTTTGCTAAAGCTGAAACGATTACAGGAGAGAAATTTATTTTAAGAACTGCAAGTGGTTCTGTAACTGTAAAAGGAATAGACGTTTCAATAGTGACAACAATTGATACCCATCAATCGTTAACTGAAACTCTAATAGGAAGAAAGTTTTTGGAATCATTTGATGTGATACTTAAAGGAAAAGCCAAAAAAGCAGAAATTACATTCATTGAATAATCTTAACTAAACAGTTATTGGAGAATTAGTATGCAAACCTTTCATAGCTTAGAAGAGATGAAAAAGCAAAAATAATAGCAACTATTTGTAACTTACTTAATGAAAATGAAAAAATAGAATTTGCTTATATTCATGGTAGTTTCATCAATGCAAATTATTTCAGAGATATGGATATAGGCGTTTTTATAAACTACCATCACACAAAGTAAGGTGACTTCTGCTATAAACAGTTAAACAAAGAGGGAGAAAAGAGAGCTATTTTTATCATCTTTTAACCAACAAGCTTAATCTTTCTTATATTAAGTTAAACTCTTCAATTATGGACTTTACTTCTTTAGCCTTTACTTTTTAAAACTGTTTAATAAAGAGGTTTCTTAACAATATTTGTGAATAAAATGACCGAAAAAACATACAACCAAATAAAAAGGAAAATTAGTAAGGAAACAGAAAGAGATTTCCAGATCAAGAGATTGACTCAATACGTGGAATATCAACTTAATCTATGATAAAAAGGTGAAAATCTAATGATTTCTAATAGATTAATCAATAAATTTCATGAATACCAATTACAATCAAAACCTTTGGAGGAATAACGACTTACAACTTATTACTATCACCAACTCTTCCTTTGATAAAAACTCCTAATATGTGATTTCATGACTTCAAGAAAACTTTCGTTTATTGTTAGTGTCAGAACATATAAAGGAAAGAAATTAAACAAATTCTTGAAGAAGATTGAAGAAAATCTATTTGAAACAATTAATTCCCATATAGATGCTGGTTTGGACACTGAAGAATAGAGTTTCCAAAATGTATTAAGAAAAAAGAAAAAAAGTAAAATGAAATTGTAGTTATTATTTTCTTCTTCTTTTATGGATAAAAATTACTATTGGAGTTAGTGACAAACATATAATTAGTAAATCTGCAAACTCAAAACCAATCTTAACGGTATCATTGTCAGATGGAAGTTCTCCAGCTCCTAATAATTTTACAGCATGAAGGATCCATTGAAATTTTATTTGATTGGGTGAGGTTTCATCAATTTCGAATTCGTAAAATTGTTTCATATTTTGATATGTTGAATCGTATTCCATAAGAAAAATCATTATGTAAAAAGCATCTCCGTTAATCTCTGGTTGTAAATCTTTCCCAAAGTAATCATTTACATTAATAGGTTTGTAGAATTCCAAAATTAGTTTTGTATCCACAATGACTAAAGTCCCGTTTCCGTCGATTGTACCTCCAGCAATTGTATCACTTAAAGGTTGAGCGTTTTCAGGAGAGTAAAAAAGATCATCATAATATCCTTGACTAATGTAAATCATATCATATTCAAGAGATTCATTCATGATAGGAGTATCAAAAAACATAATTCCAGCAAATTTGTAGGGTAAAAGACTAGTATTTTCGATTGTCATGAACATATAAATATTCTCACCATCATGAGCAATTTTTAGATTTACATCACGAGTGTTTTGAGAATTCCATGTGTAGCTGTTGGGGTCACATTCTGTAAGTTTGAAATTCAAGTCCATTGCGTCATCCCAAACTGAATCATTTCCTTCGCAATCAAGCACAAAATCATGTTCTTCATTAAAGATTACTTCGTAAGTATCTTTTACAACCATGTCTTGAATGAATATTAAAGGCATGTCATCAAGCACATCACCTGTGTCTTCCCCAATCGAAAGATGAATATATCCTAGAATGTTACCAAAAACTGTCCCATAATTAGCGGGTGTATCTTCTACAGTAACCAGAGAACCAACCCATGCAAATATGGAAACAGCAATAGACTGTCCATAATTTAAGCTAATATCTTCAATTGGCAATGCATCTCCTGAAACAAGTAATTTTGCGAATTCAAAAGATATTCCACTTGCATCTAATGAAGGACTAACAGCAGAAATAACATTGTTTGTCCCTCCTACATCTTCATCAGAAATGTAAGGACCGTCTAAATCGTCAAATGTAAGATCAAGAGAATCACCAGTAAAGCTATCAATGTACACCCCATCTTTCTGACCAGTTTTTCCAAAGAAAACTAAAGCAACCGCATTAACTGATCCTGCAGTATTTGGGAAGTATATGGAACCAAATAAGTAAGTTTCATTATAAGCAAAATTAATTGTTCCACTTAGTGCATTTAAGGACATATCCTCCATCGGTTGACATGTCACAGTTTCTCTTATTGTATAATCCCATTCTGAATCATCGATAACGCCATCCACTTCAATCTCTGATACGTATGGTGCTGTCATATTAAACAATGGGGAGGATTTATCGAAGGTTTTAGAGATAATAGGAATAGCAGGAACCAAACTTCCAAAGCTAATTAATATTAGAAGAAGAATCGATATAAAACCTATTCTTTTCATGTTGTTTCACTTGAACCATTGGTTCAATTGAATAGTTAACATCTCTGTCTTTATATATTTAGTTATCTAAACCTTTGAAGCTGATAGAAGAAAATTTGTTTGAAACTATAAATTCCTCTAATTGTGAAATTCTAGCTAATGAAGTAGAATTATTCCCTTACAATATTTAAATAAAAATACATTCTTTATTTTGTTTCGTACTTGAAAGAGTTAGAGGGGTAGGTAATCGTTGAAATAGGGTAGAAATCCCGAATTATTCAGATTGTACAACAAATTTCCGCGAACTAGTTTTAAATCTGAAATCATTCTATTTTCCCTACTTGCCACAAAGCAAAAGTTAACCATTCTGCAGTTTCTTCAACAATTTTCGTAACGGGTTTCCCAACGCCATGACCAGTTTTAGTTTCTATCCTGAAAAGTGTAGGGTTGTTATTCTCTATATCTTGCAATTTAGCAGTCATTTTCATGGCGTGAAGAGGGTGAACACGTGAATCAGATTCAGCTGTTTTAAAATAAACTGCGGGATAAGATTCATTTGCAGACACATTATGATAGGGAGAATAAGCGTAAAGATAATTAAAAGCTTCAACATCATCTGGATCTCCATACTCTTGCGTCCATAATCTAGCAATTAGGAATTTATCGTATCTTAACATGTCTAGAAGGGGTACAGCACAAATGACAGCTTTGAAAAGTTCTGGTCTTTGAGTTAACGCTGCACCTACTAATAGACCACCATTACTTCCGCCAGCGATAACAAGATGGTGTTGATCAGTATATTTTTGATCAATTAACCATTCTGCTGCTGCAATGAAATCATCAAAAACATTCTGTTTTTTCGCTTTTCTTCCTGCTTCATGCCATTCTTTACCAAATTCCCCGCCCCCACGCAAGTTAGCTATAACTATAATACTATCATTATCCAACCACACTTTCCATTCTGGTTTGAAGGAAGGTTGAAGATTTATTTTGAATCCTCCATAACCATACAAGTATGCTGGAGTTGTTGAAGAGAGTTCTGTATTTTTACCTTTCAAAATAAACATAGGAATTGAAGTTCCATCCTTAGATTCGTACCAGATCTGATTGATTATGTAATCATCAGCATTGATGCTACTTTCTGTCTGATATATTTCTTCTATTTGAGCTATTTCAACGTTTGATTTGAATACAGTAAATGGATAAAGAAAAGATTCAAACTGAAAATAGAAATCCTCATCTTCCCAACTTCCATGAAGATAATACACAGTGCCTGATGTAGGAAGCTGTAAATCGTGTAAAAGTTCTCCTGAAATGTCGAAGATTTTTAGAATACTTGAACAATTATGCATGTATTTTGCTACAATCTTTCCCCCAATAAAATGGACGTTTTCTAGAATATCTTCACTTTCAGGAACTAAAACTACCCACTTTTTAGGTTGGGGATTATCAGGATCTATTTGAACTACTCTGCCCTTAGGTGCTTGATAGTTTGTCATTATGATTAACCTATCATCTACAAAATCACCCCTAAAATGCCCATCTAAGTTTTTGCAGATAGTAATAATTTCTGCATCTTTTTCAACTTTAAAATATAAATCCTTTTTCGCCCAATCTGTAGTACGAGTGATAAGGTAGCTCTTTTTGTTAAGAGATAATGATATTTCGATTATTTCTTCTTTTTCACTCAAATCACCAATAATCAATCTATCTTCAAGATAATCATCTTCTATTTGATGATAGTACAACTTTCTGTGATAATTTTCGTCACCCTTAGGTACATCACCTGGTTTGGGATATCGTGTATAGAAGAAACCTGAATTATCAGCGTTCCAAGCTACAGAAGAATAGCGAGTATAAGGTATTGTATCATCTAATACTTCATTTGTTTCCACATTCAGGATATAAAGAGTACTTCTTTCATCTCCATGAGATGAACGTCCATAGATTAGAAAATTACCATCAGGAGAAGGAAAATACCAGTCTATAGCTACTGTACCATCTTCACTCCAATTATTAGGATCAATCAATATCCTTTCTTTTCCATTGATTTTATTCTTCACCATTAAAAAGGGCTGATTCTTTCCTTTAATCTTTTTACTAAAGAAAAAATAGTTACCATAAGACTCATAGGGATTTTGTTTTTCTAGATCCAATAATTCACGTAACTGCTTCTTTATTTGTTCTCTTTCTGGTCTTGCTAATATAGCGTTTGTGTATTCGTTTTGTTTTGCTATCCACTCTTGAACTTCCAGGGAATCAAGACTTTCTAACCATCTATAGGGATCATTAATGGTTTTACCATGTAATTCTTCCTTAAAATCATGTTTTGGGGTTTTTGGATAATTAGGGTTAAAGAGCATAATAAGTTAAGATAACTAATAATATGTAAGTTTTTCCCAATTTTAGTTCTTTTTTGGAAGAATTAAATATTACAACATTTTTCCTCCTTATAAACTAATTTACAGATTATCATAATGAGTGATAAAAATAACAGGAAGATTAGGTCTTATAAGAGGGTTTGACAATGAATTATGTACCTGACACATATAGCCAGATAATTTTAGGTCTTACATCAAAAGAGAATTTGCTATTACTCCATCCAATTAATTTGGATAAAGAAAATATCATTCTATCGATAATCGGTCATTATAGTCGCAAATTTTCCGAAAAAAGAATAGCTATAATCATCCCTAAATCATCACTTAAAAGCTACTATGAGAATTATTTCAAGAATAAAGAATTTGCAGAAAAAGAAATTTACTTTCCGACTTCATTAGAATCTACAGAGAAACGTAAAAGATCTTATGCTCAGAAAAGAATAGTTGTAATAACACCTCACCTATTTCACAACGATTTGTTACGTAAAAACCTTAATTCTAACGATTTTGGTTTTCTAATCTTTGATCATGCACACACAATCAAAGGTAAACATGCTAGTGTAAAATTACTGGAAGTATTCTATCAAACAAATCCTTTTATTAAAATTGTGGGATTTACAGCTTATCCTTTTACGCAAGCAGAAGAAATAGCTGAAATCTGTTCTCATCTACTGATAACAAAGATAGAGTTTTGCAAATCAAGCAACCCAATGATCCAGAATAGCTTGTTGAAATCGCATGAGAAACACATAGTTGTACCCTTAAACAAGTCTATATACAATTTAGTTTACGATTTGAATAGAACTCTCAAAGAGTATGAAACGCTTTTTAAGAAAAAATTACATCTTAATCCTTTTACTATTAAAAGCAAGATAAAAAACATTTCTGAAAAACTACATCTAGAATATGGTTATACGGAAGCAGATGGGTATATACAAAAAATGGTTGAGTATATCAATATCCAAAATATCAAAGAATTATTGGAAGTCTTTGGTCTTAGAGCAGCTAAACAATATATTCTATTTCAAAGAAAAAAAGTTTTGGAAGGTAATTGTTCAGCTTATCTTTACGAATGGCGTCAGAAATTCGTTAATTCACGTTTAATTAAAGATTTAATCAGTGAAATTGAATTCTTAGAAACTCAAACAGAACACCCAAAAATTTCTAGATTTATACAGTTAATCAGTAATTTAAGAGAGAAAAAAGGTTATTCTCGATTCTTAGTTATAGTTAATAATAAAACCATAGCTAATATATTACCTATTCGTATAGCGACTTTAGGTTTATCAAATAGGTTCATGTCAAGTAATTATTCTAAAAAAGAAAAAGAGAAGCTAATTCAAGATTACAACTCAGGTAAGCTTAATGTTTTGATAGTCACAAAAAAAATAAATGTAGAATCAGATGTTGAGATTTATTTCAATGTCCCAAAAAGAGTGACATGGTTTACTGAAAGGAAAGAGAATGAAGGAGAAAGATATATTTTCATCACTCATAGAACATTAGAAGAAAAAATTCTTTACAAATACTTGAGTAGAGAGAAAAATTTTGAGAAAATATCTCTTCAACTGAATGTTCAGAAAGTTTTAGCTAGAAATCAGCAGAAACTCTTCAACAACAAAATTAGCGAAAGGATGAATAATAGAACCAAAGCTATGCTCAATGTTGTTAGAACTTTCTCAAAAAACCAGCAACAAAGTGACTCGAAAACAATGAAAAAATTTGATGACGGTTATAATGATAGCATTGTCTATATTCAATTTCTTTCAAATTGTACTCGAGAAGAAGCTCAAAAGATCTCTTCCTATTTTCCAAACGAAGAATCGCTTAATCCTCAAAGTCTAAATCTAGACATGCTAGAAAGCCTTTTCATTAAACCAAGAGCAGATGAACTTTATCAAGCTGTCAAAGGAAGGTTAGATCTTGTTTCAGACTAATGTAAATATAGAGCAGCTTTGGGATATAGCGAATCTTATTTTCCCATATTCAAGTATAAAAAAAACTCAAAAAAGTATGATACTATCCTTATTATCCTCCCAAAAACCTATACTAATAAGCACTGAAACAGGAGTGGGGAAAACAGCTGCACTGTTAACAGCTCTATTAACAATTAAGAAAAGTGAGGAAAAAATAATAATCTTCGTAAGAACTAAAGCTCAAATAAACGTTTACTTGCGAGAATTATCAAAAATATTCCAAAAAATAATGAATAACTGGAATTTGCTAGAAGAACATTTTGATAATTTTCCTATTATGATGCCTATGTTAGGTAAAAATGAACTTTGCCTGAAAGCAAGAAGCGAATATCCAGGAGAGTTGTATACACATATATGCAGATTAACTAAATGCTCTCTCAAACAGAAAACTCAAAAAATAAATAAGAACCAGCTTTTACAGACAATAAGTAGACTTATCAGATCTTTTCCTCAAATTCTTTCTGCTGATGATTTATATTCTTGTTTTAATAAAGAAGAATATTGCCCCTATTTCTTGTCTTATCTCTTAATGCAAAAAGCGGATATAATCATCGCAACATATCCATTCCTTGAAAATTCTACACTTAATACAAGGTTATTGTATAGCGTTTCTGTCCCCCTACATAAAACGCTAATAGCTATAGATGAAGCTCACAATTTGTATAAACCTTTAAATCAAGAAATTCAGAGAAATATTCTAGAAAAAGCTGTTAAAGAATACCCGAACTGTATCTACTCTGATTTATTTAAAAAACTAGAGCAGAAACAGATATTCGAAGTGAATTATTCTGAAGATCTGCTTCAAGTTTTAGGTGAGGATCTTCTAAAACACCTACAATTTCAGATTAGAAATGAAAAATTACCTGCAATTCATGCTTATCTATGTTATCATTTCATTCTCTCAGCAAAAGATAAGAAAGTCATTTCAGATGGAAAAAAACTGTCAATTGTCAATATTATGCCCTCAGACATGTTAAAAAAAGTTCATTACGCACAGCGTCTAACCTTCATGTCAGGTAGTTTTGAACCAATAAAATCCTATCTTCGCTTATTCCAAATCCCAGCTTGTAAAACTTTGAGAGTTTTTCCTCAAAAAGAAGAAGCTAAGAGTAAATATTTGGTTTTGTGCAATCAATTATACAATGCCAAATATGAAAATAGAGATGAGAAGTATTTTAGTATAGTCGCTAAAGGTATTTCAGAACTTTTCAAATCTATACCAGGTCACACACTTGTTTTCACACCAAGTTATGCTTACATTAATGAGCTAATAGATACAGGAATGTTTAAACCTGATATAGTTGAAACAAAAGGTCAAGACATAACTACTTTACAGACAATACTTACGAATGTTGAGAGTAAGAAGCTGATACTCTGTGTTACAGGGGGGAAAATAGCTGAAGGGATAGAATTCACTTATCAAGGAAGAAGTTTGATAAAAGGTATAATTGCTACAGCACTCCCCTTTCCACCTCCATCTGAAGAAAGCAATCTTATTTATGATGAATTAAGTAATCAGTTTGGAGAAAAACTCGCTAAAGAATTTTCGATAGTTATCCCAACAATACAAAGACTGTCACAAAGTTTTGGAAGAGCGATAAGAAATAAAGGTGATGCAGCAGTTCATATATTGCTTGATCCCAGAGGAACAAGGTTTTCAAGGGAATTTCATTTTGAAAGGCATCAGTCTATAGAAAGAATGATTCAAGCCATAGAGAAGTTCTTTGAAGAGAAAAATCCAGATGCGTATGTATGAAATAGAGTGTCGTTTTTAGTGAATTTTTCTAGGGTTTTTATTACTTTCAATTATGGGGGTGTCTTTCAAGCTTTAAATACCATTTTCTCTATTGATTTATTGGAGAAGGGCTCCGTCACAAACCCTATCTTCCGAGGGGGATGGAAACATCCTCCCAAACCCCCTTGTAAAATCAGAACTCACTCTTCGTTTTTACGGACGAGATCCCTCTCCACTACTCTTTTATCAAAGAATTAAGAATAGAAGTTTATTGACATAAAAAGGAGAAAGAAGAAAAAGTTAGGGATGTTCTCTTCTAATTATTTTTCTTAAGATATTTCTTTCGGTATAATACTAGGGATACTAGGGATACTAAAACAACCATAGCTAAGGAACTATACCCTACATTCACTGTACTGCTTGTTTCAGATTCTAGTATTGTAACTAATACAGTATCACTAACAGACAAACCATCAGTATCGAAAAGGACAATAGTGAAGTTGTAAGTACCTTCAGATAAGCCATCAATATCATAAGCAATACCTACACCAGAAGACCAAGAACCAGAAGAGAATAGAGTACCATCACGATAAATTGAATAAGTGGAAGGATTATCATCAGTACCTGTCCAGACGATAGAATAACCAGTTGTACCCTCAATATAAGTTATGTCAGCAGGATGATTAATAGAAGGAGGAGTTGGAGTATGAGCAGGAGTAACGGTGACCCAAACAGTGTCACTAACTGAAAAACCATCCACATCCATAAGGGCAATAGTGAAGTTGTAGGTACCTTCAGATAAGCCATCAATATCATAAGCAATACCTACACCAGAAGACCAAGAACCAGAAGAGAATAGAGTACCATCACGATAAATTGAATAAGTGGAAGGATTATCATCAGTACCTGTCCAGACGATAGAATAACCAGTTGTACCCTCAATATAAGTTATGTCAGCAGGATGATTAATAGAAGGAGGAGTTGGAGTATGAGCAGGAGTAACGGTGACCCAAACAGTGTCACTAACTGAAAAACTATCGTCATCCACAAGAAGGATAGTGAAGTTGTAGGTACCTTCAGATAAGCCATCAACATTATATGCAATTCCTACGCCGGAAGACCAAGAACCAGAAGAGACTAGAACATCATCACGGTAAATAGAATATGCTGAAGGATTGTCATCAGTACCTGTCCAGACGATAGAATAGCTAGTTGTACCCTCAGTATAAGTTATATCATCTGGTTGATCAATAATAGGTGGAATTGGAGCAGAAGTAACAGTGACCCAAACAGTGTCGCTAACAGATAATCCGTCAAAATCTGTAATGAGGATAGTGAAGTTATACACACCATTAATAAGTCCATCAACATTATATGCAATTCCTACGCCGGAAGACCAAGAACCAGAAGAGACTAGAGCACCATCACGATAAATCCAGTAATAATCAGGGTTGTCATCAGTACCTGTCCAAATGATGGAATAACCAGTTGTACCCTCAGTATAAGTTATATCATCAGGTTGATCAATAATAGGTGGAATTGGAGTAGGAGTAACAGTGACCCAAACAGTGTCACTAACTGAAAAACCATCAGTAGACATAAGGACAATAGTGAAGATGTATATCCCTTCAGATAAGCCATCAACATTATACGATATTCCTACACCAGAAGACCAAGAACCAGAAGAGACTAGAACACCATCACGATAGATTGAATAAGTGGAAGGAAGGTCGTCAGTACCTGTCCAAATGATGAAATAACCAGTTATACCCGTGATATAAGTAATATCATCAGGGTGAGTAACAACTGGAGGAGTAGGAATAACAGTAACAGTAACCCAGACAGTATCACTAACAGATAAACCATCTACATCTATAAGGACTATAGTGAAGTTGTAGGTACCTTCAGATAAGCCATCAACATTATACAAAATCACTACACCAGAAGACCAAGAACTATAAGAGACTTGAACATCATCACGATAAATTGAATATGTAGAAGGATTGTCGTCAGTGCCAGTCCAGGCGATAGAATAACCAGTTGTACCCTCAGTATATGTTATGTCATCAGGTTGATTTATAATGGGAGTAATGAAAGCATGAGTAACAGTAACCCAGACAATGTCACTAACAGACAAGTCATCAGCATCAGTAAGGACAATAGTAAAGTTGTATGTACCTTCAGATAAGCCATCAACATTGTAAGTAATACCTATACCAGAAGACCAAGAACTAGAAGAAACTAGAATGTCATCACGATAAACTGAGTAAATGGAAGGATTGTCGTCAGTGCCAGTCCAAATGATAGAGTGACCAGATGTACCCTCAGGATAAGTTATATCAGAAGGATGAGTAATGACAGGAGGGACAGCGTCTGAAATAACATTGACATTAGTTTTGTATATTAATTTGCATGACACTGAAGTTAACCAAATGAAACCTTCATCATCAATAGTTATTCCAAAAGGATTCTCAAACGCAGAATTATAAGTTTCAAGTATAGTGCCATCTGTTAGAGAAATCTTGAAAAACTGATGAGAATCTGAGTCAGTTGCCCAGAGAAAACCTTCTCTATATTCCAAACCTCTAACTCTTGTTCCAGGTGCAGGAATAGATGAAATTATCGCCCCAGTATTTCGGTTTATCTTATGAATTAAATCAGCTTCATAATCTACAACAAATAAATCCGTACCATCCGTTGTTATACCTCCAATAAGATCAAAAGGCAAAGTAATTGAGCCTACATTATTAAAGGAGGAATCATATTTGTAGACTAGATAATAATCTCTATCTGCAAAAACTATCCAAAAATTCGTACCATCGAAAGTTAAATCATAGAACATATTAACTTCGTATACCTCCACAACTTCACCTGATAAAGGGTTAATTTTAGCAACACTTTTCGTACCACTTGTTGCATTTAATCCTGTATTCAATAGATAGTTATCTTTCCAAAAAAGCCCCATTGTTTTAGAGTGGTTGCTAGTGAAAATCTCCGATACTTCTTCATCAATTAATGAAGACTTTTCAATATCTGTCTTAATGACCAGATTCTGAATCCAAAATTCTATTCCCCAATTTGCTGAAAAACCATCGCTGTAAAGGAAAAATATGAGAATTTCAGTAATATCCGGAGTTATAAAAGTTGAATTAAAAGATATATAATCAGTTTCCAAACCTGTTCCAAGATAACAACCTACCATATACAGGTTTTTTTTAGTTTTATTATCAAAGACATACATAGCAAGATTAATTGCATCTATATGTCCTGCTTTTGCTTTTCCTTCAAACTCTAATGAAAAAACTTCATTGGTAATATCAAAACTACTATACCATCCAGCCCTAAGAAGGTAAGTTCCAGTCGTTTCCTCCATATGTAAAGAAGTGTCTGTTTTATCATATGAGTATCCTCCACTTGAACGGGGAGTAAACGGTAGAGTAATATCGCGGTCAATATCACAAGCCTGCCAATCTAAATCAGCTATTGTGAGAGAATCGAGCTCTGCTTTAGGATCTAACGGCTGTTTTTCGTCTAGTTTTGCTGCAGTTCTATCTATTGTGAAAACTAATAAATTGAGACTAAAACACAATAACATTACAATTGAAATTATTTTTCTTTTCGAGGTCATAGACTCGTTAATTCTTTTTTTTTATTTAAACTTTTTGGGTATTTTATCGTTATCCAGTTTCCATCATAAGGGAGTAATTATTTGTGTTTATATCGTCTAAATAATCTCTTCCACAAACTTACTTTTTCTCCTAGATTAATCATTCCCAAAGGTTTGGTTTTTACTACTTCTATGTCTTGTAATATTTGATTTGAAACTTTGTAATTAAGGAAAAATAAGAAGGTCAACAGATAGTTTTATAAGGGAATCTTTTTGTCGAAAGAAAACTTCGACTAAATTGTTGAATCATCAAGAAGAAAAAATTATTAAGTAATTAGAGAGTGTAAAAATAACTTTTGGTACTGTTGTCGTATGTTAGAGACGACTACTAAGGTACCTAGTCGTTAGTTAGAAACGACTTAGGATGTTAATGATTATATTTCTTCTTTATTTGCAAGTGTTTTAATAATATTGGACTTAGATTTAAATTATATTGAAATTCTTTAAAAAACATAAGAACAAAATTATTTGGCTATTAGCAATAATAATGATGATTTGTCTTTTACAGATTCTTATCCCCTTTTTTGTCTCTTTTTCAGCAAATGTAACAAGCCAAGACTCTAATTCTGTTAAAGTTTTTACTTATAATGTAGGAAAAGGGTTAGATGATGGAGTTATTGATTTACTCTCTGAAGTTGATGCAGATATTGTGGCATTACAAGAAGCATATAGGATGTTTTACCAAGGATCAGAAGTTAATATTAGTCAATTAGCTTCTTTACTCTCCTATGAATATTTTGTTTCTCTTGAAGAATATAATCAAATAACATATGGTCTAACTATTCTTTCTAAATATGAAATAATTAATTCAACCTTCACTAAATTACCTGATGCCAAGAATTCTCTCCCTAGAGGTTTTATTACTGCACAAATAAAAATCAATATAACTGTAATCACAGTTATTACTACACATCTTAGTTGGCCAGCATTTTATTTCAACAGAATTAAACAAGCTAACCAAATAATTAATGCAGTAAATTTCAGTGTCCCCACAATAGTCCTCGGTGATTTTAATACTCCAAATTCTATTTTTGACTTAACTTATTGGAGATTATTCACAACTTTTCACGATGCATGGATATCTTCTGGAAAACCACCTTTTGCTGGAAAAACTTGGCATGTCTCGTTTCCGATTTTACGAGTAGATTATATTTTCGTAAATGATTATTGCACTGTTGTAAAAGGATCAGCTGAATTGTATAAAAATGAGCAATCTTCTGATCATAAGGGATTTATGGTTAAATTACAATTTGTATATTAAAAAGAATGAAACTAAATTGAGCATATTTTTTCTGCAAGCTCTCTTAAGTCTTTCATAATTTCCGCATCATTTTGAACTGTTAAACTTTCTCCTCCTGTCCCATGAACAACTCCTAAATTTTCTCCTCTAAAATAGCGAATCATATGATCAATCGATTCTATTGTGTTATGGACACCAGATCCCTGTGCATTTGTATCTCCATATACAAAAATGCTAGCAAATCTATAACCGTTCAGAGAATGCCCTCCTTTAACATGCAAAGCCACTAATCTATCAATAAACAGCTTCAATTGTGCAGAATAGTTAAACCAGTATATTGGAGACGCAAAGACAATAACATCAGAGTCTAAAACTAATGGATATAGTCCGTTCATAACATCATTCTGAACACATCTAAGCGGAAAATCTTTATAACACCACAAACAACCTTGGCAAGGTTTTATATCATAATCATTCAGATTTAGAATTTCTACATCATGTCCACATTGAATTATCATTCGCGATAATTCTTGAATTAGAAAGATAGTATTCCCTTTTTTCCGAGGACTACCATTTAGAATTAGCACTTTAGACATATAATGTTCTTAGTTATATTGCTTATAAGAATTGTTCTAAAAAGAGAAAAAAAGAGAGAAGAATTATTTTCTTCTTTCAGACCTAACAACTATTAAACTTGATAATGCTAGAAGAGTAATCCATATTGCAGAAGCTGTTTGTGAGGTTTGACTTGTAAATGGTGTTGGGAAGGTATGACTAGCTATTTGGTATTCAATGTTACCATCTACCATAGTAAGCATAACTTCGATATCCTTAAGATTATCAACCTCCATAGTTAGAGGATCACCTGTTAAGACAATGAGATCTGCATACTTACCAATTTCTAAAGAACCGATATAGTCCTCTTGTTTTACCGCGTAAGCTCCTTCAATAGTCATCATTCTTAGAGCCATTTCAACTGTAATTTCATGCTCAGCTACCCAAGGATCAGGTGTATGGATGGTACCATTTACATCAATAGCTTTTCTAGTAACCAAACCCCAAAGATGTAGGAAAGGTCTAATATTAGCTGATTTACTCCAATTATCTTCATCATAACCATGAAGAAAACCAAAATCAGTTTCTAGATAAGAGTGAAGACCTTCGCCAGGTAGGGAGTATCTGTTTACCGTCCTTTCCATCCATATAGAACTGTAAAGGTCTGCATATTCTTGCTGCCAATAAGTTGGGAAGTACCCTCTAACAGAATGAATAGTATTAAGTGATAAAGCTTTAGCGATTTGATCTTCTCTGATGAAGCTGTTATGCTCAATTTGATGTCTTGCATTATCATTATCTGTCCCGTTTAACGCATATTCTATTGCATTTAGGATAGTTTCAGTTGCTCTATCACCCATCGCGTGAACAGCTACACTAAAACCTCTATCATGAATAGAATCAACTATTGAATTTAATTCTGATTGATTAAAATAAAGATCTCCATAAGGATTGATAATTCCCCATAAATCCATCATTTCTTGAGTATAGGGATCACTCATTGCTGGAAAACCTCTATTTCCATATGCACCATCTAAATAGATTTTAATACCAGGAACGCGTAATTTTCGGTCATGATCTAGTAGAGGTTCTAGATCTGGATTCCAGTGTCCAACTAATACAGTTTCATTATTTTCAAGCCAAGCATAATTATAAATAAGAAAAGCGTTTACTCGAAGACGAAGCGTATTATTTTGTTCAGCTTCTTTTAACCATTGAAATTCACCCATGTCTATACTTTTTTCGTTTAAGGTTGTATAGCCATTAGCTAAAGCTATAATTTGAGATTCATAGATTGTTTCAGTTTCTCCAATCCAAAATAATGATGCCATATAGTGTGTATGACCATCTATTATTCCTGGCATGATTGTTCGACCATCTAAATCATAAGTAGTTTCATTTTCTGTTGCAAAGTTTTCTAGAATTTCTTCAGTACTTCCTAAACCTACAATAAGGTCATCATTAATGGCAATAGCTTGAACCAAAGGATTAGTTTCATCAATGGTGATAATATTTCCATTACAGAAGATATAGTCAACAAATTGGGGACTAGCATCAGCTTGATGAATTACAGGGGCAATAAAAGGACACATCAATATAATTAATACAGGAAGAAAAGAGAGAGATTTTTTCATAGTTATCACTCTAATTCAAAAAATAAAAAGTTTTAGGAGGATTTTGAAGTTTCTTGAAGAAGAAGAAAGGAAAGCAAAAGAAGGGGGTAAGAATCCAAGAAATAAGAGATTATTAGAATGAAATCCCAGTAAAAGATAAATAACACATTTATTACTAAAAATCTTTTAATATCACTCTTACAATTCATAAATGAGCGAAAAAAAATGAAAGCGTTTATTTCAGTTGATTTGGAAGGATTACCATTTGTTGTTATTCTAGGACAATTAGACTTGAAAGGTTCTTTGTATCAGGAAGCTAGAGAAATTGCTACAAAAATTACTCTCGTTGTTGCAGAAGAATTATATCATAACGGTTTTGAGCAAATAATCATTGCTGATAGTCATGGTCCTTGTGTAAATTTGCTTATCGATGATTTACCTGAATATGTTGAAATCATTAGAGGAGGTTTTCGTCCCATTTCGATGGTTGAGGGAGTAGAAGGCTGTGATGTTGCGCTCTTCTTAGGTTATCATGCTAAACATGGTACTGCTAAGTCTACTTTTGATCACACTTACAGTGGAACTAGTATTCATAAACTTGTAATCAATGACATAGAGTTAAGTGAGTGTTTACTCAACGCTTTTACAGCCGGAGAATATAATGTTCCCGTGATACTGGTCGCGGGAGATAATCAATTATTAGAAGATGATGTCAAAAAACATATTCCTTGGGCTGAGGTTGTACCTTTAAAACAATCTTACAGCCGTTTTGCTGCTAGGAGTCCAAGCATGAAAAAAATAGTGAAAAGCTTGAAAGAATCGGTTTTCAGAGCAGTGACTAATTTTAAGGAAGGAAAAGTTAAAACACTAGTAACTGAAAATCCAGTGAAAGTTGAACTTACCTTCAGAGGAACAGCTTTTGCGTATGTAGCTGATTTATTACCCTTTGTAAAAAGGGTGGATGGGATGACAATTGAATATACTGCAGAAACAATGACTGAAGCTTATAAAATATTTCAACTATTGGCTACTGCAGCATCAGGTGTATCAGCTGCAATGAAATATCAGAGTTAATCTCTAAAAAAAACTACCATCTTTTCTTTTCTCCTTGTTTGACTTGAAGGTGAAAAATAGCTTCATCATAAAATAGAATAAAAAAGGTAAAGGAAGAATTAGTTTCTTCTTTTTCTAAACAATATAATAATAGAAACTGTCGATAAAACAACAACTAAGAGCATTTTTGAGAACTCATTTATTATGACATTGGAGATTGTAAAAGATATTACAATATCAGTAGTCAATCCATTGAAATCTGTGGCTACTATCGTGAATTCATAATAACCATCTGAATATTCACTTGAATTGAAATCGAAGTTCAGATAACGAATATTTGAATTCCAATTATCGCTGCTGTTAAGTGTTGCACTTACCCAATTGATTCCACTATAGTCTTGAGATGTTATCTGTATAGATATTTGACCTGTAACAATATCATTTGTAGAAATTCCGCTAATAAAGAGTTGAGGTGGGATATCATCGTATAATGGGTCGAATATGTTAACTCCACCTAAAGTTGAACCTATGTAAATTTCATTGGATATAGTAGAATAATCCATTCTTGCGAGAATATAAGTAGAAAGACCATCTTCTTCACCAAAGAATTTGAGTTCTTCGTTGGATATATTGTAAGCATGGAAACCATAATTAGTTGTAAAGAACAGTTCGTTAGTTGCTTGATTGAATAAGATATCATTAACAACAGGATACATCATTGATGAGTGTTCAAAATCAGTTATTGTTTCTAAAATAGGATCATAGATTCTGACATAAGTGTATAGATGTGGCTCAGTTTCTAGACCAAACCAGAGTTGCTCGTTAATCCATTCTAGTGTTGTTATCTCCCAATTTTCTGTTTCACCGTGAATGGAATAGATAGACATTGAGGTCAAATTATACAAAATTAGTCCAGTATTTGTTCCAACATATAGCATTTCCCGATTGGGGTCTTGTAGAATACAATTAACTATCAGTTGAGTCTTGTCAAAACCGAAATCTTCGACATAATACTGATAGTTAGCTCTGTTGTAAATTACAATTGAACCATTGCTTCCTAGACCACCATTCTCAGCGCCTATAGAATAATAAATCAGTGTTTCATTAGGTGATGATGAAATATCTTTGATGTAATCATACTCATCTAAAGCTGGAATCATCGTTTCCATGTCTATGTAGGAATCCGCGATTATATCATATTCATAATGATGATGATAGATCATTCTAGCAGAAGACAATATTTCAGCAGCTGTTGAACCACCCGCTCCTGGAACGGGTACAAGGTGTTCAACATTTTCGTTATTTGTAGGATCTATTCTATCTAGACCTAAGAGTGTTGAAATATACATCATATCATCAACAGGATCATAATTAACATCAGAAGCAATATTATGTGATAAACTATGCTCCCAGTCTACCCATTCATTCTCTGTTGTAACAGTTGCAGGTAACTCGAGATAGGCTTTTTGAATCAGTTGTATTGAACCTAAAATGACCTCATGAGTGATTTCATCTAATTCTATCCCTGCGATCATAGCTTCAATCAAATAAGGAGAACCCCAAACACGTGTAACACCAAAATCACCAAAACTTCCCCACATTGACTTAATCACTCCAGTCATATCAGTTAAGTTAAAAACCATAAGACCACTCTCAGCTTCGAAACCTGGTCCTGAAACAAAGTAACCCAGATTTCTTTGAGTGTCACAAACAATGTCATAAATTGTTCTTGGATTATAAGGATCAGAAATGTAGGT
Organism: Candidatus Heimdallarchaeota archaeon; assembly: GCA_019057815.1. Lineage (GTDB taxonomy): Archaea > Asgardarchaeota > Heimdallarchaeia > Heimdallarchaeales > Heimdallarchaeaceae > 18H4-34. The sequence continues at coordinate 48,720 of JAHLWR010000015.1, read as the reverse complement.
AAATGTTTTGAGAGAATCATTGTTCAAAAAAAGAACTGTTAATCCTCCGCTTATAGTAGTAACAATTTCATTAGTTGTGATAAATACTTTTTCTATTTCAGGGTAAGCTTTAATCACTTTAGTGATATTGAAAGGTAGACCATCATTGGTAGTTAGCCATTGGTGTGAAGAGTTAGTTAAAGTGTCAATTACGTAAATACCTTGATCAGTCCCGATAAAAGCTCTGTTTATTGTTGGATTCACTTCAATTGTATGCATTTTCACACTGGGATCAGGTAAATCGTAGCCTGTTGTATCTACTTCTCTTTGATTTATTGGGTCATAAATAAACAAACCATGAGACTGTGTAGTTATCCAGACAAAATGAGTGTTAGGATCGATATCTATGAAATCACCTAAAATAAAATTTGTTGCTACTTCCTGTAGAATAGGTGTAGCTTGAATAGGAAAGAGAGTATAATTAATAACGTCAACACCTTGAATGGAACCAACATAAAGCAATTTGAGGTCTTTATCAACTTCTAAATTCATTACAGAAACATCTTGTAAGCCAATTTCATCTCTGTAGACTACTTGATCCGATAGATTGTCTCTTTGAATAAAAGCTACACCTTCAGGGGCATTAGAAAAAATCAAATTTTCTTCTTCATCTATTGCTAATCCATAGTAACCAGGTGGACCATATTTATGGTCAAAAGCGCTTTCTTCAGCATTTAAAGATTCAGAAAAGATAATAACATCGGTTTTAGCATAAGAAACAGTCTGATTGTTCAAAGCAAATGCTAACATCAAAATAAAAAGGAAAAATAAACACTTAGTTTTAGATTGCATAAATCATTGAATTTCTTCCCCTATATTAACCTTATAGAAAAGGAAAAAGAAAGAGTTAGTTGAAAATCTTATCGTGATTGTCGATTAGTACTTTGAGGATTTTTTCACGCTTTTTCAAGATCTCTTCTCTGTTAAAGAATATCCAATTACCCTTTTTGAAAACTGGAGACCTTACTGTAGCAACTTTTGGAGGTAGCATTAGAATAAAATCACTTGTTGATAACTTGTCTTTGATTCCTAGCAATTTTCGCATATCTTTATCTTGTACCTTCTCTCTCTCGGTAAATTCTATGAAGTCACTGGCTCTTCTTTCAATTTTTGTCATTTTTTGCTTTTTCAAAAATTTTTCGAATTTCTCATCAATTGCAGGAGTAAAAAGTCTATAAGTGCGTATCTCTTTAAGTATAGCACCATATCGAGTGAAATCGACATCTATTTGTCTTCTCAACTGTAATTGCTTCAAAGTGAATATCACTTCTTCTAAAGGTATTCCAAGTTCCAAAGAAATAGTAGAAAGGTTTGTTTCTTCATCAAAATCTAAGTGTTCGATAATCATACGTATCTTTGTTTTGCGGATTTTTTTTGAGCGAATTATAAAGTGGTAAAATAACCAGAATATTTGTAAGAGGAAAATACCTGAAACAATTGCAATATAACCTGAAAGATTATCATATTTTCGCCATTCTAATTCAGATGGACTACCCTCGACTGCTTTCTTGAAAAGAAGCTCTTTAGTTGGTTTATCAGAATTCACGAGGTAGGTCTGGAGTATGTATTGGGAGAGTAAAGGATAAAATAGAAAAATATTTGAAAAAAGAAACATGTCAAGAGCTTGCCAATCATACCACCCTTCTATAGTAATACCCGCTCCAATTACAAAAGTAGTAAAAGCAAATATCGTCAAAAATCGTACAGCATATGCACGAAATCTTTCTTCTGGTTTTAAAGAAAAGATGTAAACGAAAGTTGAAAACAGAAACAAACATAGAGTCACCACAGAGAAAGGCACCAAAAATATCCAATAATGGTAGTCGTAGTATGTAGCAACGCCTAAAATATTCAAACCAATTACAGACAAAATTGAAAGGATTTCAAGAAAATAATATATTCTTATCCTCTTTTTAGAAGAATAATCTTTCTTTCTTAGTACTTTGGGAGATATTGGGGTTTCATTATGCTCACCAGATAAAACCTTGCCTTTTTCCATTTCGACTAACTTTGAAGAAGGAGTAAAATCTTTCTCTTCTTCTGAAGATTTCATACCTAGTTTTGACCTAGCATTGTATTTAAACCTAGTCTAATTGAAAGGTTATTCCAGTATTATACTTTATCAAGTTTATGAACAAATCTTGGACTTAGAATATTGAAAGACATGGGTTTAAAATGAGTAAAAAAGTAAAAAAGTGACATATTATAAAAAGAAAAAAAGAGTTAAATAATGATTAGTTGAAAATCTTATCGTGGTTGTCGATTAGTACTTTGATGATCTTTTCACGTTTTTTCAAGATCTCTTCTCTGTTAAAGAATATCCAATTACCCTTTTTGAAAACTGGAGACCTTACTGTAGCAACTTTTGGAGGTAGCATTAGAATAAAATCACTTGTTGATAACTTGTCTTTGATTCCAAGCAATTTTCGCATATCTTTATCTTGTACCTTCTCTCTCTCGGTGAATTCTATGAATCCACTGGCTCTTCTTTCAATTTCTGTCATCTTTTGCTTTTTCAAAAATTCTTCGAATTTCTCATCAATTGCAGGAGTAAAAAGTCTAGCAGTGCGTATTTCTTTAAGTATAGCACCATATCGAGTGAAATTGATTTTTATTTTTCTTCTCAACTGTAATTGTTTTAAAGTGAATATAACTTCTTCCAAAGAGATTCCAAGTTCCAACGAAATAGTAGAAAGGTTCGTTTCCTCTTCAAAGTCTAAGTGTTCGATAATCATACGTCTCTTTGCATTGAGGATTACTAATGAGCGAATTATAAAGTGGTAGATTAACCAAAATGCTTGTAACATGAAAATACCTGTAATAATCGAAATATATCCTGAAAAAGTATCATATTGGCGCCATTCTAATTCAGACGGACTGCCCTCGACTGCTTTCTTAAAAAGAAGCTCTTTAGTTGGTTTATCAGAAGCTACGAGGAATGTCTGGAGTATGAATTGGGAGATCAAAGGATAGAATAAAGAAATGTGTAGCATCAGAAAAATAAAATACGAAGGGTAAGAAAATCCTACACCAATAGCCATTCCAATTACAAAAGATGCCAAAGCAACAATCAATATAAATCGAATAATATATGCAACAAATCGTTCTTCTGGTTTTAAAGAGAAAATATAGAGATATGTAGTAAGCAGAAGTAAGCTTATAGACACAACAGCTAAGGGTAGAAAAGCGATAATACTATCGTAATCATATTCATAAGTACTACCAATTATATTCATCGAAATTACAGAGAGAATAGCAAGAAATTCAAGTAAATAGTATACCTTTTTCCTCTTTTTAGAAGATTTATCTTTCTTTCTTTGTAATTTGGGAGATATTGGGGGTTCATCATGCTCATTGGATAAAACCTTACCTTTTTCCATTTCGATTAACTTGGAAGAAGGAGTAAAATCTTTCTCTTCTTCTGAAGATTTCATACCAAGTTTTGACATAACATTATATTTAAACCTAGTCTAATTGAACGTTAATTCCAGTACTTTACTTTGTCAAGTTTATAAACAAATCTCGAACTTAGAATATTGAAAGACATGGTTACATCCACTAATTTACGTTATGTAATTTTATGCATCGGATTCATAGCGCTAATTACCATTTCACCTCAAGGATGTAACCAGTCTCTTTCTTTTACCTCTTCTATTCCCAACAGTTCTTATCTTAATAGTTTTGATCAAGAATTTGTTTATTTTTATGATGAAAACGAAGGTAACCAGACTTTCAATTTTACTCTAGATAGCCTAATTTTAAGTGAGTTCAATGCTTTAGACCTTAAATTTGTTGTAGAAGGGGATCAAACAGATTCGAGTGGTTTAACCATAGTTTTTGATTTCAACAGTTCTGAAGTAAAATTCGACATTTCGCGAGCTTATCAAGATGGAAATGTACAAAATGTAAGCAAAGCGTTTGAATATCCAGATTATTATAATGGTGAGTTTAATTTAACTATCTCTATTTCAGGGAAAGCTTCATATGGTGAAAGTGGTCAGATCAGAATACTTGCTGAATCAGCTGTAAGGAATCTATCTATAATCTCATTAGGAATGGTAGAAAAGAATTATGATCTTGCTACAGAAGAAATTATAATTGATAGCAAATTGAGTGGTTTCACATATTACACTATAAAGACGATTTCATTTTGTGCAAATAATGATTCTTATTCTCAAAATGTTAGTTTATCTTTCGAAACTAGTGAATTTGTCGCTTTTGTTAGTTCTGTTGATATAAGTGTTAATTCGAATTCTTATGAAACATTGTCATTTGATTCTGGAGAGAGTTTCAATGAGTATTTTGAATTACCGCTCTATCAAGGGAAGAACGTCTTAGAACTCAGATTTGCCATAGGTATATCAATCAATACAGTTTATATTTCTAATATCGAGTTGAAAGGACAATTAGTTGAAGAGATTGTTGAAGATGACTCATACCTCAAAGTAGTCTCTTGGTTAGCTGGTATAGACGAATTTGTAGACTTATCTCCGCTTAAACCTTCTAGTATTAAAGATACGCAGATATTAAAAATAGAAATTGATTACAGCTGTGAAGGAACAGTTGTTTTTCCAGGAATAAGTTATCAGTTATTTCAAGGGATAGTGCTCTTAGAGGAAGGCGAAATAACTCCCAATAATCAACTTCAAGATAAAGTGACACTTACATTCGATTTGTACACGACTAATTACCTAAAAGATTTGAAGATTAGATTTTATGCTGTTACTTTGGGAGAAGGGACGATTTTCATATATAACTCTACAGCTATTACTATCAATGAAGTGGAGAACTTTGATGGGCAATTTGCAGAGAGGTTACTAATTGAAGAAGATCAAATTAGTTTACTCAATCAAGGAAATTTAATCAAAAAATACTACGATGTGATCTACCATACTGACTCTATAAAAGGATTCAAATCTAATTTCTCATTGTTCTTAGAAAAACAATCAGAGATAGAATACGACAGTTTCAGTGTCACACTCAAAATTAATGGTTATACACTTTACACAGAATTAATCAAAGATTATGGTCTTATTGTCATAGAAAGAGATATAGAGTTAATTAACAGTTTTAATGAAATAGAGTTTATTATACAAGTTATTGGCTCAGGATATGTCTGCAACCTCCAAGATGTTAAATATACTGTTTCTGTGCTAGATGAACAGGTGGATGATGGCAATACAACTGATAGTTTCAATGTCCCATTGTTCAAAACACCAAAAACCATTTTCATAGGTATTGTTGTTCTGTTTGATTGTTGGTTAGTTCTAGGAATCACAATGCGTATTTACAAAGGATATAAGCATAAGAAGAGGGAATTGACTGAAAATGACGATTTCATTTTAGAAATTATGCAGATTGATGCAGAAAATGATTGAGCTTGGATAATTTACTTAGTTTAAATATCAAATACTAAATTAGATTAGTGAGAGACATGGCTAGATATTTATTAATAGCTAAGCTAAAAGAAAGAAGTGCATTATTTAGCGAAAGGATAAAAAAGCATGTTAGAACCAAAGGAGAGTTACCTTGGTCTATTCAAATCCTTACTGCTACATTTTCTTGGCTAGTATTATTTCTTATCCTCCTTTTTATCTGGAATCCTGATACTAGGTGGATTATTATCATCATTGCTATGGTATTCTCTTTTCTTTCAGTAGAATTACTCAATAGAGTCATTAAGAAGTCTATAGCAAAGGATTCTGAAGAAATAGAGGTTTATGAGGATGTTGAGGAAGATATTGAAAGATCTATTAATAGAAACTCTATAATATTGAATGAACATGTTAACAGGGGAGGAGTTGTTTTAGTTAAAAAAGAGAAAAATAACGCTTCATTAATTCCTATAGTTGCGCTTAAGGTTAGCTCAATTTCAACTGATACATCATCCTATTTAGGTAATCTCTCGTCTATAACAAAGCAAAAACTTAGTCTTAAATTTCACTTGAGTATAGTAGATTCAAGTCAATATGAAATATTCTTACTTAAAGGACCAATTATAAAATGTAGGACAAAGAAAGTCTTTGGAACAATAAAGAAGTTTAATGAATTGTTCTACAACGAAGTATTCGATTTAATTCTGGATTTAAAGAGAGAGACAAAGATTGATTTCGATATTTTAGAGAGTGAAATGTTGAAAGAACTCTTTCCAACTTTTGGTATAATTATCGATTTAAACAATAATAATCTATTATTACATGAGAAAAAAATAGTTCCTAAAAGTACCAAGGAAGATATAACAGAAATTTCCGAACATGATGATGTATTAGAAAAGAATGAAAAGGTTATCTCCAAGGGAGAGGAAATCGTCAGAGAATTAGAAGAAGTTAAGCAAGAAGATAGTGTATTAGAAAACACGAAGAAAAAAATTAAAGAACTATTACTACAAGAGTTAAATTTCTCATTTGATAGCTTTTTGAATACTTCAAAAGCTTACTATAAGAAGTCTATTGAGAACCAATTAGAACAAAAATATTCAATACCAACAGAGAAATTTCTTAGTACAGTCTCATTGTTCTGTCATAAAGAACAAATACCATTCTTTTACCCATCATATTCATATTTGAACAAAATAGATCAATTTCACAAGATAGAGTTACCTTCTTCAAGTGAAGTTGAGATTTACATTACTAAACTTGCTAATGAATATACAAGCATCCTAATTCCAACTGAAGTTAAAGAACAGTTGAGCAGCTTTCTAGTCCAAAAATCTAAAAATGGTAACACTGATTCAAGTTCCAATAATGACGATAATAGCACAGAAAAGCTATCCTCTATCCCTAAAGCTCCATCAAATACAAAAATGGATATTCTTGTTGAGGGAGGTACTTAAATGTTTGAAGTGCTGTTCTTTTTAGAGATCATTGAATTTTATATCAAATTCTGGTTTGTTTCTCTAGCTTTACGATGGTTAATCTCGTTTTTACCTGGAAAGATAATGGATATGATAAGATTTCTAGGTAATCTTGTTAGGTTTCCAATTAAGAGGTTCTTTTACTTTCTATATGGTGTCAAAGTTCTAGAAACAGATTTCGAAAAATCTATTTTTGAGACAGAAGAAGTGAAAGATTTTGACTGCAGAATCACAGCCAATATCACAGGACCTTTGCTTCTCTTGTCCTATATAGGTGCTTTTCTGCTATATTTCGCTCAACAATTTATGGAGAAAGACCTTCTATGGATAGCAATAATATTCTACGTACTTGGTTTCTCTATCATTCTGATGAGCGCTCCTGATATTCAAGAAACTGAGCAACTGCTCCATGTCTCTGTCATATCCATTTTCAAATGGCTAGGAAAAATTGTTCTGTTTTCTTTACCGCTCTACCTCCTCATTCATCATTATGTTGACAATGAAATCCTTGCTCAAGTAGCTTTTATTATTACGATGTTAATACCAATTTACCACCACAGAAGTGAAACAGAAGGAGTTCAGGTTATCAAAAAGAAGAAGAAAGACATGAATATTTTAGAGGTCGATCCCTTTGGGAAGTGATTCTGAGTTAAACGATGTTGTAGACCAACTAATAGAGAACGTAGAATCTGCTATCTCTAAACTCAGTAACTCCTTAGATCTTAAGAATGAAGATGCAAGAAAACTAAATGAAATTCCAAGGATACTTCCTCACCCGAGTGTCTACTTTCCTTCTCCTCTTACTTGTATTGATCCAACAATTCAAACTAAGAGTATTTACACTAAAATTTCTTTGGATGAAAAAATTATTGAGGAAGAAAGTAATAAATCTAAACCTATTCCAGAAATAGAAAACACTACATTCAAACCTAAACCTATACAAAAAACCAAAAAAGAAGATGAAAAAGCAAGAGAACTTACTCCTCATAGAAAAACAGGAACATCTCAAGAAGTTAAGCGATTTGAAAAACTCCCAATGGTTAAAGAGGAAAATGAACTAGAAGAAGATTATGAGTTTATTGACATCTCCGCTTCTACAAAAATTATTCACCTTTATGGACCACCGAGTTCAGGAAAGACATCTCTAGCGCTTCAAGCAGCTGTTGAAATCTCCCCGTTAAAAACATATTATATTATGACAAGTCATTCAACATCAACAATGAATAGAATCAAGCAGATGTTAAATTCTAGAAGATGGTCTGAAATAAGAGATTTCAAACATAATTTTTACCCTTTAGTTGTAGAGAATCACACAGAAATTATTGAAAACTTGGTAAAAATCGAAAGTATCTATAGTGAAGATGTTAAATTAATAGTTATTGATCACATTACAGATTATTTCAGAGGGGACTTAAATAAGGAAGAAATCAAGAACAAAATTAGAGAAATTATTGAGAAGTTATGTTTATTAGCTGATAACAAAAACTGTAAAATTATACTAATTAATGGTTATTCCTATCAAAATACCGCTCCTGCAGCTGATTTAATAGAATCTTTCAGTGATGTTACAATTCATGCAAAGAAAGAATCAGAAAAGCTAGTTCTGCAGATTCACGATGAAAATATAGACTATTTTATCGATGATTCAGGTATTAGAAACGTCTGCTTGAATTTTTATTATCATTAATTTTGGTGAAAAATGCATTGAAGTATTCTGCCAGTTTATTAATGATTTCAAAGATATATTGTTGAAGACTCATGGCTACGGAATCTGTTCTTGTTAATCAGTTAGCAGAAATCATGTCTAAGGAAAACAAAATAGTTGTAAAGGAATTACACGTACCTATTATTCATCAGATATATTATGACGATTATCTTGAAGGAAGAGAGTACATAAGAATAGATTTAGCGGCTTATGACCCTTTTACAGATGAAATAATCTTTGTTGAAGCTGAAAATGGTCTGTGGTTGCATCACCCTCAGATCTATCTCCCTTTTTGCAATCGTCTTTATGTTTTATGCCCTTTTGACGATTCTTCTTATCGTGAAGAGCAAAAAGAGTGGAGTAAAAGCGAGGGTATAGGGATATTGGAAAGAAGATCGCAAGAACGTTTAGACGAGACTCTAGAAGCAAAATTCAGAGATATTTCCCCAGCAATTAAAGCTTTTGTGATATCTCGTATTCTAAAAAAAAATAGAAAGATGATGAAAAATGCTTAAGATGTTAAATAGAAAAAACTATGTTAACTTTGCTGGACCTAAGAGGTCAGTATTTTTAATCAGAGAAGAAGGAAAAATTGCTCTTTATGCAGGTTTCATCGTTAAACCACATAAGGAAGATACCAATCATTACAATAATAATCATTACAATAAAAGAAACTTTCAAGATAACAATGAGAAAACACCTAATCCTCTTCTATCTGTCTTAAATGAGGTTTCTAATCTGAAAGTTACTCTTCATCGGATGTTTATACCTGCAAGAGTGAAAAAGAAAGAGGGTTCAAAGAATCCAGTAAAGAAGGATTCTAACTCCTTAATTGATGAAGTAGTCAATGAGAAGAATCAAGCTATTGATGTTACTCTTTCGTTCTACATAATTAAAGCATGGAAGGAATACGATTTGTCTCAGATATTTTTAACTACAAATGAGATAGTTGAAGATTTTAATTTGCTTTTACGAAATGAACTCAAATCAAAACTTGAGAACACAGGTAAAATAGGAAGATTGTTAGATGACACACTGGAAGAGTTTATCTCATATGGAACAATCAATCAAGATTCTTCTACACTAGAAGGAAATAAGGGGATAAGTAGCATAACAAAAGATTATGCTTTAATAGAGAAAAGTGAAGAATTCAATCAAACGTTTATGCCGGGTTCAGCAGTAGATATACGTCCTGAAGGCATTTTCACGTTTCCTAGTGGAATTGAATCGGACAATGGAATAATTCTAGGGTTAACTGAAAATGATAAGAATTTAGGATTTTCAGCTAATTTCTCATATCCTCTATTGCTTGCAGGAGATAAAAAAACAAGAGAAATCATCACTTGCCGTTTGTTAGAACAAGATAAGAAGTTTATCATACTCGATCCTAGGTCAAATCTAGAGTTTAACCAAAGGATTAAAGCAGATTTTACTAATTTAACCCTTGGAAAAAACTTTGGATTAAACATCTTATATCCTGATTTCGAGAAACAATTCGTTTCTGATCAGCTAGCTTCTCAATATCTAAGTAATTTTCTAGATATACTGAGAGTTGTTGCAGATGCTAGAAGTGATACTGTAGTGCTATTGAGGGATTTAGTAGACTTCTATCTTAAAGAATACAAAGAAGAAAGAGAGGATATACTCTATCCTCAAGCAGAATCTGTTGTAACTTTAGACGATCTTTATACTATGTTGACTATAGAACCTGGTGGTTTGGTAATAACTGATTACCAGCTGTCAGCTGTAAGATCGTTAGTTAATGAGATAAGAGATCATTCGATAAGTAGCTTAACAGAAATTGATGGTAAAAGGGAATTTCAGGAGTTATTTACCACTAATAAAATAATAGACTTTAGTCAACAGGGATTTAAAATACAGAAAGCATTTCTTTATTCTTTTCTTCTGCAACTAACAACTTTTGCTCAAATTGCGGATATAGAAGAAGATGTAATTATCTACATTGATGATGCAGAATTATTTTTCAGCAGAGACGTAGAAAGAACCATTATTGCACATATACTGAAAAAACTTGAAAATAGTCCCTTTAAACTGATATTTTCAACAGCTTATCCATCTCATTTGGCTAACAGTATCTATGATCTGAACCAAAATAGAGTAATAGGTAATTTGAAATCAGCAAAGTGTCTAAGATTAGTTTCTGAGACTCATGGGCTGAAAAAAAATCAAACGGAATATATCCGTCGCTTACCGAGGAACTCATTTCTAATTGTAAGGGAAGAGCTATTGGAGAAACCCATTTTACTCAGATTCTTCCCCGAAGAAATTCAAAGACATGAAATGGAACCCATAGCTAGAAAATCAGCAGAAAGGGATGTAGAAACAGTTAAACAAAAAGAGAAAATTTCCGTTGATATTGAAGATTTCACAAGTTTTCACCCGATAATGGAAGTAATCTTAATCAAACTTTCTTCGAAAGCACATAGAGGCATTAACACAGAATCTCTTCCAAAACTCTTCTCCAAGTGGTCAGAAGAAAATGTCAAAGAAACTATAACTCTTCTAGAAACTTTTGGTTACATCTTCCAAGAGACAGTGGATAAGAAGGGTAAACGAGGAGAATATTGGACGAAGATCACTCCAAGAGGTAAGAAATTCTTAGAAAAACTGAAAGTAAAAGGGATAATAGAGAAGGAAAAGCAAAGTAGTCTAGAAGAAAAGAGCGAAATACAGCAACAGGAGACAGAACTAGAAGAGAAGAAAGAACTAGAAGAGAAGAAAGAACTAGAAGAATTTATAGAATCACCAAGCATCATTATTCAAGATGAAGAAAAAACAGATGATAAAAACATAATTGCTGAATTACAAAAAATCAGAAAACTTGTTAGAGAGGTTAGAGATTCAACTGATGAGGCAAAATCAAAACTTGATGTTCTTTACTCTTTACTAACAAAAATACCCAGTATGTTAGATGTTGAATTCGTAGAAGAGAGTCATACACTAGAAAAATTCTTGATATCGCTTAAAGACATTTTGGATGACGAAAAAGCGCTAGAAAACATCCCAAAAAAGGTTCTAGAAAGAATTTTCCAGAAATCTCTCTCTCAAATCGATGCTATTCAACTTCGAGTGACTTTTGGTGATAACAATAGAACTGAAGATGAAGAGTTCATAGAACGTATGATAGATAATGAATTAAAAACTGAAAAATGGCAAGAATTTGATAAAGAAGTTTTCATGCACGAGATTCCAGAGCTTTCGTCTTTAGGAAAAGAAAGCTCAAAAGTATTGAAAATGATTAAATCAGAATATCCCGATGAAGTTATACATGCTTTAGAGAAATCCCAAAATCTCCCTAAAGAAGAGTTTATAGCTATTATTAAACAAGGTATAGCTTCACTTCTACAAATTAAAACGAAATTTTATCCCAATATGGAAGCTGAAGATTATCTAGAAAATGTAAACTCTTTCTTTCAACAAGCAACAGTTCCTGAACCTTTTGAAAAGACATTTCAGCTGTTATGGGAATATTCAATCTTAACTAAGAACGAATCATTATCATCTAAGAAGTTGATCGAAGCACGGAGAAGAATAATCGAAAGTATTCAACAAGAGAATAAATCCTTTGACTTTGACTTAGAAGAAGGTGAGCGAAACAGCTTTGTAAAACAACTTATTACCAGCATTAGGGAAAAGATGTAAAATGGGCGTTAAGCACCATCAAACAATGCAAATAACAGATTTCCAGAAGAAGTGTTTTGACATATTTAGTGATGGTTATGATAGTATTCTAATAGCACCAAGTTCTTCAGGAAAAACTTTCATAACAGAGAAATATATCTATGAATATTTTCAGTCAAATTACGGCAAATTCCTAAGAGCTCCCAGAAGAATCAAAATATGTGTGGCATTACCTTATAAATCAATAGCAGTAGAAGAATATAGTCGTTTTTCAGATCTAATGAACCAAACAGGAATTAAGATTCTCTTAGCTGTTGGAGGAGTGAAAATCAAAGAAGAAGAGATAGCAGAGAGTAACATAATAGTAGGAACATACGAAAAAATTCTGACTTTGATAAAAAAATATTCAATTCTACTGAAATACCTTAAAATACTCGTTATAGACGAATTTCACTTCCTTGGCACACAAAGAGGAGGAGTAATTGAAGAAATATTGCTAGAAATTAAAAGACACGATAATAAGACTCAATTAATCTTGCTTTCTTCATCAATAGCTAACCCAATAGAAATCGCAGATTGGTTAAATGTTTATCCAATACTAGAAAAAAACAGACCAGTTCCATTAGAATATGCTATAGAATCATCAAGAAACTTCATTGATTATATACAAGAAAATCAAAAGAAATCTAAACCTCTAATTGTTTTTTGTAATTCAAGATCAAAAACTGAAGAACTTGCCTTAAAAATAGCTAATCCCAGAGAAAAAAATGCTAACATAGATATAACAGAGACCTTTAAGGAATTATTTTCAGCTAATGATGATAAAAAGCTGAAAGAACTTGTAAGGAACACATACTTCCCAGATAAATTGAAAGAAATAGTAAAGAAACGTGTAGGTTATCATCACGCAGGACTAAGCGACATAGTTAGATTACTTGTAGAAGAAATGTACAAAAGTGGTGAGTTAGACATCCTTGTATCAACTTCTACTCTTGCGGCTGGAGTGAATTTACCTGCTGAAACAGCTATCTTTATTGTTCAAAATAACAGAATGAAAATTGAAAATAACTTAGTTTTCCAAACTCTCGGTAGAGCAGGTAGACTCGGTTATTCGGATAAAGGTCAAGGAGTTGTGCTAGTTTCAGGAAAAAATTTCAAGGATAGAACAGAAAAAAAACTCTTCAAGATAGATAAAAAAGGTAAGAATAAACCTATTTATAACTCTTTAAACAGCCAATTAGGAAATTATGATTATTTAGTTAAGTTATATCTTGAAAATATAGTCTATTCAAAAGATCCTTATTCAAGCAAAATAGAACATTTAGTGGAAAACATAGAAGATTCCTTCTGGTTTTACAAAAATAAATCTCTTCTAATGCGTCATTCAGCTGATTACGAGATATTTAATGCGTTTTTCTCTTCAGCTGAATCGATATTGGAAACCAAAGAAATTATGGATTTTTACAAAAGATATGACAAAGCAAGGAATGAAAAAGAGAAAAAAATGACAATTACTTCAATTGAAGGAATAGATAAAGGTATAATTGTGGCAAATATAAGAGAACAATCCAAACTCTTCCAACTGTATTTATCCCCGTCTAGAAGAAGTTGCACGTGTCAAAATAAGCATTCAAATTTTCTATGTAAACATCAAAGATTTCTGCTAAAAGAATATCCATCAACTCAAGAAAGATGGCTAAATAATTACGGAATTATCGACTTCTTGATAAAGGAAGGATTTGTGGTACGATCATCGGGAGGAAGACTGAACCCTACAACAATAGGAAAATTAGCTGCATCATTTTTTGTCCACCCCTACAATTTCTTAGACTACCTGGAATTCTGTAGCACGGCTCAAAATCGAACAATATCCACATATTTACGGCTTTTTGTCAGAAAAGATCATAGTATTAGACAGAGTATCAAATCAAATGAGCTTAATACGCTGAAAACAATCAGATTGGCTCAAGAAGTATCTAAAGGAAAACATATTAGAGATTTGTGTAAAAAATACAATTTAAGTGACAGCTTTATCGAAGATTTTAGAGAAAAAATTTACCGAATGTTGAAACTAATACAATTCATAAACTATTTCCTAGGAAAGAGACAAAAGGGGGATGAAATAGAAAAATGGCTCTCGCAAAGTCAAGGATTAGAATCATTAGCTAAAACTGACTCTAACTAGATAGTTGAAGCAAAAGGAAGCTGTAGTATATCTCTACAAAGGTTATAGAGATTTGCAAAAACTTCTTTGTCTCTTGTTGGATCCTCCCTGAAAACCATCTGTGTTACATCTCTTTTATGTGTTAATTGATCACTAATGGATACAATTTTTGCTTCAATAGACTTTGGTATGAAATCTCTTTCAGGGAGATTTAATGAACTTTCCGTTATCCATCGACTTGGAATACCACCAACAATATGACATTCAATAGCTTCAATTATCTTTATAAAAGTATGAGGCATCAAGTTGTATTGACGGACAAGTTCATCTCTATTTTCTTCTATCAAATTAGCCCCCTCAATACCATGATCTATTTCTTGTGTTCTTACTCTTCCAACATCGTGAAACATTGCACCAAAATATATAGCATTTAAATCCAGATTCTTCCCCCGTTTTTCAACAATTCTTCCTATTGAAAGAGCAATTTTTGAAGTAAGCTCTAAATGATCAATAAGCTGTTTTTTAGCACCCAGATGTAACAAGAAATCCTTAACTCTTTCACTTCTTTTAACTGTAATAGATTTTGAAGCACTTTTTTCTAATCTTCCTAGAAGAACGCAGTGGTCTATTCTAGTTTCCAGGGGTTTTTTTGAAAAACGTTGTGCAAATGAACTTTCGACTATTAGATAGAAATTAGAATTTCCAACTTCCTTAATAACTTCTTCAACTTTAATCTTGTTGATTAAAGCTAAGACAGCTGCTTGCGTACCTAATCCATGATTTCCAGCGAAAACAAACATTTTTCGTTTTGGGTTTAAGGGACTATCCATTTTGATTACAAGGGCATAGTCTTTGACTAGAATATCGTTTTTATATTCGCTTTCGTAGACTCGATTGTTTACAATCAAATCGTTATCAACAGTGTATGAATAATTCATTATTCCTGAGATAGTTTCCATACACAATCTCGTTAATTCATTTACATGTTCAGAACCTAAAACAATTATATTCTTATCTGAATAATCAATAAGATCTTGATCAGTATGAATCATAGAAGGAATAGATTCTAGAGGAACATTTAGTAACTTTTGTATTTGCTGTGCAGCTTCATATTCATTGAAACTTATTTTTAGTGAATGACCTTGTTCATGACTTGTAAGTAAAATAACTGTATTTTTAGAATCAAAATCCTTCCATATATCACGATAAGGTCTAAATTTGATAAATTTAGCAATTAGTTTGTAAAACCAAAATACTATCGGGATTAGACCAGGAGCAAATCCAGTGAGAAAACCTATCAGTATTTCATTCATTATAATCATCTATGATTTTAACAAATCATTAAAACTATCTAATATTTATTTGTTTTCTATGATTGAATTGAAAACATGAGTTGGTTTATTGAGAAAAGGAATATACTTTTTAAACCAAATTCAAATTATATAGATAGAATGCCTTTGCTTGAACCAAATTTGGAAAGAATTAAAGAGCGGAGAAGAGACGTAATGAGAGCTGCTTTTAGGGCTAGAAGTTTTACTGAACAAGAGCTTTCCAAAGAAGCATCAAATTTCATAAAATTTGCTTTGTCTTTACAAAAGACTAAAATCATCGATACTAAAGAGGACGAGAAATGAACGATCCAATTTCAGAGAGTTTGAAAAGACTAGTGAAATACTTTAATTCTAAACAGATACCCTACGTTATTGTTGGAGGAGTTTCTGTATTAGTTTTGGGGAGAGCACGCTTTACTATGGATATTGATATTATCTTAGACCATACTAAACTTGATAGAGAAGATTTTGTAAATTTTCTCGGAAAAAATAATTTCGATGCTTCATTAAATGATCTAGAAGGCTTGGATGAAAAATCACATTGTACGTTCTTTTACAGAGAAGGAATGTTTAGAATAGATATTAAAGGAGTCTATTCAAATCTAGAACAAGAAAGTATTGATATGGCCATTGAAGGAATCTATAATGATATAAAACTGAAAATTGATAATCCGGTAAATATCGTGCTTTTTAAACTTAAATTTGGTTCAGAGCAAGATTATGAAGATGCTTTAGCGGTTTTCATTCGTAATAAAGAAAGAATGGATATAGAATTCTTAAAAGAAAAATCAAAAAAGATGAATATTTCAAAACAACTCGATAGTTTCATAATAGAAATAGAAGATTTTATGAAAAGGGAAGTTTCAAAAAAAGAAGAGAAAATGGAATAATAAAGAAAATTTCTCTCTAGCCTCAATAGAAGAATTTGTAACAAAACAAGACAAAACAGGTTAGCTCATATATTAACTTAATCAGTTATTAAGGAAAATTGACTAGATTAAGAAATTAAAAAGTTAAAAGATCTCTATAATCATATCTTTCATTTTATCATAGTCGAGCTTTACCAATCCTGTCGTCTTTATCTCTTCAAAATCTGCATAAAGAGGAGATTCTGTAATTTCATCAATAAGCTTAATCAAGCGTTTGCTAGCAAGATAAGAATCGCCTTTTATAACATAACTGCAGATGAAAGATTCTTCAATAGGTTCAAGAAGGATGGTATAGTCTTGGTATTTCACTCTTTCAAGATAACCTTTAGTTGAGAACATTTCTTGACAAAAAGTGTTAATAGCGGAAAGGAACCCGCCTACAAGTTGCTCGTCTATAACTTTTTCTTCTTGGAAATCGTAAGAATAAACTGTCAAACCTCCATCACTTAGAATAAAAAGGTAGACTGATTCTTCTAGAGGAACTTCTTCGATTTTTGCTAACCTTCGATGAATCGCTTGATCAATCAGTTTATCTAATTGAGCATTGTCTAGTCTCTCTTTAAGGGGAGCTTTTTTAGTTATCAATTTTTCCCAAATATTTTTTTCATCTAAAAACTTATCATAGGCTTTAGAGACCTTAAATACCATTCTATGTAAATTCTTCTCTCTTGCTAATTTTAATGCTTGATCAAGCTTTTGCTGCGATTCTTTAAGGTTAGTTTTAATTAAAGCTAGCTTAGATTCTAGAAGATAAGTCTCTGCGATCATAGAATGAGATCTAAATTGCGAAGCTTTTTCTTTCAATAAATCCACTTTCTGTTCGAACTCCACTAATAATTCTTCGTTATTTGTAGTTTGTAATTCCTTAAGAGTGAGTTCAGCTAAATGAAAAACTATTTTTGGGTAAATCACAGCACCAGGAGTATCAATTAATAATTGTGTGAATAATGTTTCAGCTTTGATTCGATCTGCGAAATGTTTACTTGATTTTAGAACCAAGGCTTTTGAATATTGCGCAGAGTAATTTACAATATTATTTTGAGGAAAGGTTGTTGCTAACTCCTCTAATTCATCTAAATACGGTTTTATTTGATCATCTAAGGCAAGTTCTAATAGTGATTGAACAATACTGAACAACGAAAACCCAATTATATGGGTAAATCTTGTTTCTTGAGCTTTGTTATATAAAATTTTAGCTAACTTCAACGCTCTTTGAAAATCACCTTTTTCGCAAAAACACGCTATCAAGTTATTTTCATTAGTAAACATTCCTAGAGTATATCCTATTTCTTTTGCAAGATTGATTGCTTCTTGATATTTCACAATTGCTAGTTCCAATTCATCTTGTAAGTAGTAGCAGATGCCTGTAGTTTCTAAAACATCTACTTGCCTAGTTTTCCAATTATGTTTATCATTTAGAGCAGTAGATTCTGAAACACAATTAAGAGCAGAATCGTACTCTCCATCATTCACATAAATCATGCCTAGAGTAACAATTATACTCATTAAAACCCAATCTCGAAAATATGAATCTATAACAGTTTGGCTTTTCTCTATTTTTTCCAACTGTTCATTTAAGGTTTTAATATGTTTTTCCTCACGTTTAGCATACACCAAAACCCTTGTATACATAAGCTTCCCAAAGATTTTTCCTCGTAAGGTTTTTACTTGTTTTTCTAGTTCCTTTAATTCATCAGCAACAAGTAACATATCGTCTTCTTCGAGTTCCCCCCTAAAGAATAATATAAAAAGTTTAAATGCATAAGTAATTGCTCTACCATCAATATCTAGGTATCTCCTTCGATCTATTTGCCGAATTAAAGAGAGCCCTTTATCAAAATTACCTGTTTCTAATAATTGGATTAATTCATTTAATTCCTCATCTGTTAAATAAGAGATTTGACCCTTCTTCCATAATTTTGAGAAAAAATCCTTTTTCAGACTTTTCACCAATTTTGTTGATATTCATCATGAAAGTATTCTATTGGTATGTAAATATTTCGGAATATTTCTAGGGAACAATAAAACAGCTGCTTCCACCAAGAATTATAGAATCTTCCAATGTTTGAGAAAATTGCATCAGAAATGATTACACTACTAAAAGAGAGAAGACTAAGAGGAATTTAATCTGCATAAATTACTGAAAAATTCTTGTCTATTATTTCTATTTTATTTCCTTCGATATCAGTTATATTTGTGAAGTAACATGGTAATCCTCTAGCCGTCAAGAAGTCATAACCTTGCATTAGTTGGAAATGAAGATGGGGTGCTGAAGAACTCCCTGAGTTTCCTAAAAGACCTAGAACCTGTCCTTGTCTGATTTTTTCTCCTTTTTTCACTTTTATGCTATTTGGTATTAAGTGAGCATAAAAGGAGCATTCATTTCCTGAGTGTCTCACAACAACAAAATTCCCAGCAGCTAGAGGTATGTATCCATACTTATTGATTATTTCTCCCATCTTTTCTTTAGGTAATAGTTCACTTGCTGAAGGATTTTCAGGTATTTCATTGAAAGTTTCTACAACTTCTCCATCAGCTATAGCTATGACTTCTTTCCTATGGAAACAGAAGAATTCATTTTTGTTTCCTTTTGGAGGAATGAAAACCATGTTCTCATCTAATTGTCCTAGATCAAAGCCAAACTCTTGTGAATGCATTCTTCTATGCTCGTATAGATTATCAAATGTATTAATAGCAATCCACGCACCTTTGAGTGGAAATGTGTATTGATTTTCATTTTTATATTGAACTAGAGGGATAGTACAGACTTCCTTTTTTTCCTCTTCCTCTTCAACATATGTTACTGTCAAAACCAGCTGATTTACGGGATCCATATCCATATGTGTAAAATGTTCTAATCTGAATCCAGTCTCATAATTGGGTTCAAGAATATTTGAAGAATATAGTTCTTTTTTCCAGAACTCCTCTACTCCCATGAATATTTTTGCTACATCTGGGTTATCTAATCTTTCAAGAATTTGTTCTACATCCTCAGATTTCTCTTTAATCGTCCCTTCATTGTATATGATTGTTTTTACACATTTATTGTTTCTTTTAATATCAAACCTATATTGAATTAGTCGAATAGTTTTTTCAGAATTATTTTTGATTCTTACCGCTCTTAGAAAGAAATTCGATTCTAATCTGTTGATGTCTTCTAATTTTCTAATGCAATTAATTAAGTATTTAGAAGGAAGAAAGGAGATTTCCATACTATAATATTAGATAACTATTATTTTAATCTTCTTTGGCTAGAACAGGATCCAATCATAGGGGATTTCTACAACGTATATTTTTTGTTCTATCTCTTTTTCTTCTGATCCAATATTGTAGAGTACAAAAAATAGAATCTCTATTTCGCTTATGGAGTGCTAACTGATCAAGAATTCCTTACACGAGAATAATAAGAGCGGTACTACTTCTTCAAGAGAATTTTATCATTGCTCTTTATCTTCTTCTTTTTTAAATTTGAAACCTAGATACTTTAATATCTTGCCTATAGATATTTTGGTCCAATGACTTGAGAAGAATTTCCTTTCAACATGATCTAGCCACGAAAATGGGCTAAAATCGCTCTCCCCTTTCTTTTGTTTCAAGAGTACTTTTACTCTTTCCTTGATGTAAAACTCTCTCTTGAATGTACCACTGTCCATGATTTCCATTAAGTGATTCATTTCATATTCAGAGATGTCCCTGTAAGTGTCTTCAAAAACAACGGTTTCTTGAGGGTATCGTGGTCGTATTTCTGTTTTTACTGATGGATCTCTGTAACCTAAGGACATTCCAACAGCTGGGATAACCCGTGAGGGAATATTGAATGTTTCAGAAACAAGTTTAGAATGAATAGGGATTCTTTCAAGCAAAATTGAAGATAAACCAAGCGCTTCAGCTGCTAAAAGGATATTTGATATTACCAAAAAAACATCTTGTAGACCTAACCAAATGCTCACTTCACGGTCAAGAGTATGTTTTCTACCATAGAAGGATAACAATCGTTCTAGTTTTCTAATATCTATAAGGAAGATTAATAACGTTTGAGTTGTTGGATAAACACCAATTTTACGAAGTTTTTGAATTTTCTCTTTATCACTTGTATAAATAATACTACAGAGCTGTGCTGAATATGTAGCTCTAGTGCCTGCTGTTAGGATTTTTTTTAATATTACATCAGGAATAGGTTTATCAGTGAAATCTCTTATAGATCTTCGATTATTAATTATTTCGAAGAAATCACTAGTAAGAGAGGTTGAATCAGAATCTGATTCTTCTTGAGCTTTCATCTTTTAATCCCTTTATATTACAATAAACGCCCTAAATATAAATGGTTTTTGTCTTGGTGTCCTCTTAACTACAAATGAATAAGTTTAATGGGACGGTTTAGCGCAAATATTAAGAGCGTTTTTATAAGAATATCTAGATAAAGAAGCGATGACAACAGTTCTGAGAGTGGAGTGTATAGAAGTGAACTATCATCCTGCATTAAGCACACTGTGTCATCAAGTAAAGAATCTCTATAATCGAGCAAATTTTCTGATAAAAAGATCATTAAACAAAGAGAAGAAACTGCTGTTCTATAACGATTTGAATAAGCTACTTAAGCAAGAAGAGTGTTACCGCATGCTTCCTGCGCACACCGCACAACACACACTTAAACTCCTGTGCAGAAACTGGAAAGGATTTTTTCAAGCGTTAAAGGAGTGGAAAAGCAATCCTGAGCAGTTCTTCGCTATGCCCAAGCCACCGAATTACAAACCCAAGAACGGGGAAGTGGTAGCTATTTTCACCAACCAGCAGGCAAGGATTGTCAACGAGTGGTTAGTGCTTCCAAAGAAAGTAGGATACAATTACAAAACACGATTGACTTCCATCACAAAGCTAAGAGAAGTGCGAATCGTTCCCCGAAGAGTAGGCTATACCCTTGAACTCGTTTACTTGAAGAGTATACCTAATCTTAGGAAGAAGATGATCAGAAAAGGAGCAGTAGATCTAGGGATGGTCAACCTTGCCACCTTTGTGGATAACCTCGGAAACCAACCGATTGTTATCAAGGATGCAGGGAAAGGAATAAAGAGTATAACACAATTCTATTTGAAAAAACAGAAACAATTACAGATCCAATATGCTCAACAGCAAAGGCAGCTACTGAAAGGAAACACTAGGCTCAGTTATGGGCAAGCCTACTACAAGCTTAAGGAGAAGTGGCGAAGGAAACTTAAAGAAGCTATCCACCAGCTCACTTGTTACTTGGTAGACTTGTGGGTAGAACGAGGGCTACATGAGGTGATTATCGGCTACAACAAGAAATGGAAACAAGGGATGCATTTCTGGAAGAAGATAACCCAAATGTTTGTCACCATCCCCTTCATGCGAATCATCGACATCTTACGCTACAAAGCAGCAGAGAGAGGGATAAACGTGGAGACCATCCCCGAAAAGTATACCTCTAAATGTAGTTTCCTTGATAACGAATTCCCAGAAGCTAGGAAGCACTATGCTGGAAAACGGATAACTCGAGGCTTGTTTAGATCCTCTCATGGTCATCTGATCAACGCTGATGTCAATGCTGCCTACAATATCTTGAAAAAAAGCGATCCGAAAGCTTTACCTAAATGTAAGGTGAACGGGGTAGGAGGATACGTGATGTATCCGCTTAGAGTGAGTATAGACCATCTCCTGTGCGCTATATTGTGACCTCTACGAAATACACTCACCTATGTCTGTCGTATAAGACAACAGGACAAAAACTCATCATAAATGTATCACTTTAACAGAAAAAATACAGGTTGTAAACATAAATAAACACAAGAAATTCCTTTTTTTTCTCTCTTTTTCTATTAGCATAGGAATGTTAAGCATTTATTCTTAATATAATATATCAGATAATTTTACTCCTTTATAAATGAAACTCGATATTATTAGTTGAACAAGAAAAAGAAATTATTGAAGTGATGACATGGCTGCAGAAGAAGAGAATGACGAAATGGAATTAGAAGAATCTATTACAAAAGAGAAGACAACCAAGAAAAAGAAAACATCTACATCCAAACCTCAAGACGATTTAATGGATTTTCTAGCCAGTATCAAGGGTATTTCTGAAGTAATGAAGAAGAGATTACACAAAGTTTTGGGTACTCAAGGAATTACAGATCCTAGAGGGATCAAAGCACATACTTTGAAACAACTGATGGAATTACCAGGAGTAAGCGAAAATACAGCTAAATTACTTTTAGAAGAGGTTGAATCTAATCAAGGAAAACTCTTTCTCTCTTTAGATGAGAGGGAACAAATAGAAGTTAAAAGAAAGAAAATAATGACAGGATCATCAGAGCTCGATGAATTAATAGGTGGTGGAATACCCACAGGGACTTTTGTAGAATTATACGGATCTCCACAATCTGGAAAAACGCAAATATGTTATACAATTAGCGCGAATTGCATGCTTCCCACAGAATTTGGGGGGTTAGAAGCAGGAGTTATATGGCTTGACACTGAAGGATCTTTCAACACTCAAAGATTCAAGCAGATAATAAGCTACTACGAATACACTCACAACATTAAGAATGTTAAGACAGATAGATTCATGGTTGCTAATACTAGAACCTTATCTCAAATCGAACTAGCTCTTAAAGAAGCAGGAACAATCATTCCAAAAAATAACGTTAAATTAATGATTATAGATAGTCTAATGGACCCCTTCAGAGCCGAATATGGTGGTTTGGGTGAACTAGCAGTAAGACAAAAACACCTGAACAAGCTCTTACACATGTTAATGCGACTAGCTGAAGCTTTTGATATTGCAGTCGTTTATACTAATCAAGTAATGGCGAACCCTGATCCTTTCGCTACCGCCATGGATAAAGTTATGCCAACTGGTGGTTTCATTTTAGGTCATGCTAGTGACATCCGTATCTGGTTGCGTCGAGCTACTTCTAAAATTCGAAATGAAAATGATGCTCCTAATGCTCGTCGTGCTCTTATTACAGATTGTGGTTGGTTACCTCAGAATGAATGCTACTTCTCTTTGGGTCCATTTGGTGTTTGTAATGTCGATCAAGAAGCTAATCATAGAAAATTAGCTGGTGAACTAGGGGTTTTATTTGAGGGTGTTTCTGAAGAAAAAGAGACAGAAGCTAAGACGGAGTTCGCCACATTGGATTGAGGTGACTAAATGAGAAAATATGCTTTAGTTTTGTTTATCTTCTTGGTTTTACCCCTTCCTATTGCTCAGGGTATCTTACAGATTAATCTCCCTGAATATGAAGGTTCAACTAAAATTTCCAATGTTATCATAAATTCTTTAGAGAGTAGCAATACGCTTGTCATTAAAGAAATACATCCAATGAATTCAGTTGATCAAACAGATGAAGAAGTTAGTGACGATTATCGAGTTCATTTAGCAGGTTATAATTATCCTACATTTACAGCTGTTTCGTCTAATGCTTCTTCTGTTCAAAAGGGTCAATGGGTTCAATTGGGCTCTCTTACCGAATGGGAGCTCATGTCAAGAGTACCTGTAGAACAAGGAGATGTTCGTTGGTATGACCTCCAAACCATTCTAGAAGATCCAGATGATTTTGAAGGGACAATATCTAATCCTGAAATAGCTGTTGAATTCTCTTTAGCTCATGAAACTGATTTCGCAGCTTTTTCTTTCGATTTATCACAAATCTCATCTTCTGTATCAGCTGACCCCATTTACTTTTATCTAGCTGAAAATTTAGATACCTACCAGTCTAATTTTCTTTTCAAATATGAAATTTCTCTCTACACTTATACTTTTCATAAAAACAACCTTGAATCACCCTACCTTTTCGTTTTCTGGGATCATCCTTTAGCAGAACAGTTCAACAACACTCTTCATTCAGAGCAAAGTTATTATGCTGTTTTATCAGCTTCTAGCGCTCTAGTTGTTCAACAATCTAATGATACTAGCGGCTCTAATGACAACACTGTTTGGATAAAATCTGGTACCTCTTGGGTAGAGCAACTCAATATAGATGTTCAATTCAGTGTTTATACAGGAAGCAAGTTTGCTGAAGTTGTAGACATTGCAGATGGGACATCTAATGTTCTGTACAAAACAGCTGATTCTAAGGGAGGCATCCATAGGATAACAGCTTCTTATCATGATAATTCATCACATTATGATAGTTCATCAGATTTTGCTGATTGCGATGTAATAGATCTTATTTCTACCGAATATTTAACTCTAAATTCCCCTGGTACAGCAGAGTATACCGATTTCATACAATTAAGTGCTAAAGCAGTCAATAGATTCTACCAAGTTTTGGAGAATAAAACCGTTGATCTCTATATTTCTGAAGATAATATTACTTGGACATATTTAGCTAGTTCGATTAC
The DNA here is from genome assembly GCA_019057815.1 of Candidatus Heimdallarchaeota archaeon. GTDB lineage: Archaea > Asgardarchaeota > Heimdallarchaeia > Heimdallarchaeales > Heimdallarchaeaceae > 18H4-34. Next base: position 23,696 of record JAHLWR010000015.1, on the reverse strand, counting down.
TGATGAACAAGGTTTTGCTTATTTCGATTATCAGATTACAGCTGCTTCCGGAAGTGTTTATTTCAAATGTATCTCTGATGAAATAGTAGATTATGCTCAAACTCTTAGAGAAAAAGAGAAAATTATTGTCTTAACACCTCTCATTTCCCTTATTTATGGAAGTAAGGTTGGTTCTGTAACAAGTGCTGAATTTGTTCTTGAAACGCTAGTAAAGGATAATGATGATGAAACTCTAAGCGGCGTCTCAGTGCAATTCTATCTTCAAGGAGAGATGCTTCCAATATATACTCTAACCAACTCATCAGGTTGGGCTAGTACACCACTTGGTTTCTTAAATTGGGATGTAGGAAACTATCCGAATGCTTATTGGGTTGTAATTAGTCTCGATGATGCTTTGTACGATTATTCTTCTACAGTTTATGGTGCAATAGAAGTCACTCCAAACACACTAGATATTGATAACCCTGAAACGCTAGATTTTGTTTGGAATGAAGATTCGGAATTAGTTATAGCTTTTAGGGATTTTGAAGAAGATTTAGTACCTTTTCTAAATTATGAATTGGTTATTTACAGCTTTAAAGATCTCACAAACACTTCTTTAGGGATTTTCCTAACAAATTCATCTGGATATGGCACTCATCTTTTCGAATCAGGTTTCTTTACACCTGGAGAATATAGCATTTATATCAAAGCATCATCTTCAAATTATTTCTATATTGAAGAAACTATCAATTTATCTATAAATAGTGACCAACTGCAGATAAGCATCAATCTAGATACAATTCAAGTATATACATACAACACATTGTTATCTATTGAAGTTCTAGCAACGGATCAATACGGAAATCCACTAGAGAACATTACTATAACCATTCTAGTCTCACAAGCCAATTTACCTAACATGTGGGATCAAGGATATAATATTTTAACAAATTCATCAGGATATGCAGCTCTAGAACTTGTTTTAGATTTGAATACAGGCGATTATCTAAATATCTTAATTGCAGCTGAGGATTATTATCAAGATGGTGTGTTATATTATAGTCAGTCTGCATGGTTTGAAAGTTATGTTAACTGCATAACAGCTTCAAGTACAATAATAGGTATGGCTGACATTGATTGTACTAATCAAGAAACAATAACAATTCAAGGTCAGCTGTTATCTGATATCGCTCCTATCATAAACGAAACGGTTGTCATATCAATACTCTCTAACACCTTTTATGTATTAACTGATGAAAATGGTTTTTTCACCCTTACTTATCTAGTTCCTTTTGGAATCACAATTGAAGTTAATATTGATTTTAACACTTCTCCTAATTACATTTTTTCATCTGAAACGATTTATCTTAATAGCTCTGCATGTATATTGACTTTAACAACTGAAGATATTTTTCAAACAAGCTTGACTCCAACTACTTTTACAGTTAGTGTGGAGTCAGAATTTGGGACACATCCATCAGGAGTCATGATAGATTTTTACTGGTACGATGGATTAACATGGAACTATTTGAGCTCGACAACTACAAATGGATCTGGAATCGCTATATATACGAGTTTCTATGAATTTCCAATGGGGGTTTGGCAATGGAAAGCTGAAGTCCAATCATCAATTAACTATAATTCAGCTGAAAGTGTAAGTATCCTTCAATTTGGTATAATTAGTCAAATATCAATATTAGGCTATGAAACTGTTGAATATCTGGAATATATTGAACTAACAGCTTTTACTACGGATGCTTATGGTTCCCCTATAGAGGTAGAGGTAGCTTTCTACATAAATGGTTCTTTAATTGGAACTACCTCCTCTGACTCTTCAGGAGTAGCAATAATAAACTGGGTTGTAGATATTGTTCCAGGAGTATATGAATTAACAGCTGAAATTGTTCAATCAGGAAATTATATTACAAGCTCAGATTCTGACGTTTTTCAGGTGGTAAAAGCAAACAGTTATCTCTCTGCTGACGATTTGATCATTTACTACAATGATACAGCTGTTTTATCTATCAACCTCTACTCACACGCTGGAGGTATGTCAGGGGAATCGTTTAAAATCAATATAACTGGTTATACTGAAGAATTCGTTTTCACAAACTCTTTTGGATGGGTGGAATGGAATGTACCTTTACTTCCATCAGGACTGTACGAGATTAAAATAACTTACAGTGGCTCTAATCTGTTCTATGGTTGTGAAATTGTTATTTCGTTGCAGATTAATAAAATGCCCACAAATCTTACAAGCAATTTGCAGAATAGAGATTATTCGGAAATCTATTGGATTGATGGATATATTCAGAATGCTCACGAACAACCTGTTAGTGATACGGAGATACAGCTGATAATTAATGGAACAGTAGTAGAAACCACTCTGTCGGATTTCCAAGGTTATTACGAGTTCTCTATAAACCTTCTTCCTGGAACATATTTAATTGAGATAGTATATACAGGCAATGTTGACTTTCTTCCTTCATCGATTATTAAAACAGTCCTCATTTGGAAAGTTAATACACACGTTCAAGGTACAGTCGAAATTACTGAAATGTCTCTTCAAATTGAAGCAATTCTAAGAGATAGTAGCAACAATCCCTTAGAAGGAAAGATAATTGAATTTTATATCAATAACTCTCTCATTGGTCAAAATGTTACAAATGCTGAGGGGAAAGCGTTTTGGAGTATAGAGGAAATAATCCCAGGAGCATATGAAATAGATATTATTTTCAAGGAGACAGCTATTTACAAGGAGAGTTTTCTAAAAATTGTAGCTGAACAAGAAAAACTTCAAACAGAAATGAGCGTGATTCTTATTCAAGGGATTTATGGTACGATATCAACTTCAATCACAGTATATTTGGGTTCTTCTGGAGATCCATTACAAAATAAAGAAATCGTTCTGATTATTAATTCTCAAGAATATATGGGATTAACAAACAGTTCAGGTTATGTTCAACTGTTAGTTGATAAATTCCTAGAAGCTGGTTATCATAATTTTGAAGTTCTTTTTGAAGGAGATGTTGTATATTCGTCTATCACTTACAATTCGTTCATTGAAGTAATTAAAGCTGAAAGTATTTTAGATTTAGAGATAATTTACTCTAACAACATCCCATGGATTACAGGTTATCTTCAAGGAGTTGATATATTAGAAAATGAAGTAATTCTTCTAGTTGTTAACGGAAGCTCTTATGAAGCATATTTAACTTCTACAGATGGATATCTCGAAATAGAATTATCATTACCTGTAGGAACATATGAAGTAACTATCGTGTTTCAAGGAAACGATAATCACTTGTTTACAGAAGCACATTTCATTTTGACAATGTACAAAGCTACAACAGAAATAATTTCGACAGATAGTGTGATTCATGAATACGATAATGAGACAGCAGTAAGTATTCAATTAAGAGATTCTCAAGATAATCCAATAAGTGGAAATCTTATAATATCGATAGATGGGAACTATCTAGTTACTTTAACTACAGATTCAGAGGGAAATGCTGTTCTAATTCTTCCTACAAACATTATACCAGGAAATCATATTGTATTGATTGAGTATCAAGGAAATGAAGAGTTTTATCAGTCTTCAAAGACCATTAATGTAGAAGTGAAATGTATAATAATAATTGAGAACATAACATCATTTGCAGGAACATATGGAGAAGATGGATATGTTGAAGGAAAAATCAACACTTATGGTGGCATTTTAACAGAGGTCCAGATAGTTTTCGAGTTCTTGAATCTTAATTACACAATTTCTATTGCTTCTGATGGCATTTTCAGATTTGATTTAGTCGAATCTTTAGTTGTAGGATCATACACATTGATTATTTTCATAGATGAAACTTCTACATATTTTGACTTCATATACTATTTCATCTTCGAAAGAACTCAAGCAAATGTCGATATTGAATTATCACAGCTAAATAGAATTTTTAACGACAAAGAAGATAGCACAGGACAAGTAACATTCAAAGGTTTAGGAATCGGTTATGCTAGTATCACTGTCTTTGTTAATGATATCCAAGTTGGAATCTTTACCTCTGATGCTGAAGGGTATTTCGTTATCACAAGCAATGTGTTTTATTTACTTCCAAACGATTACTTACTTACACTAACTGTAGAAGTAGATGATTTAAACTTCACATTAACCACTAAGAATTTCGAAATCACTATCTTAAAAGACAATCCACAAATAACTATTGAATGGATTGACAATGTTGTAGAAAAAGACTTAATGATTTTCATAAGCTGGTCTGATTCTTTAAATGATCCCATACCAAATTATAACTTTACTTTAGCATATTACGATAGCTCTAAACAACTTCTAACGGATGAATATGGTAATGTTAGCTTTTCATTTACAATTACTAGTAGTGATTTGTTAGTAATCACGATATCTGTAGAAGAAAACGATTATTTCAATGCTCTAGAAATTGTTCTTACTATCCCTATTGAAAAAAGTAAAACTAATATAACATGTAATCCTTTGATAATAGAATATAACACTTCAGATGAGATAACATTTACATTACTTTCAGAAAGTGGAGCGTATTTAGCTTCTCAAACTATAGAAATCACTTTTAATAACATAAATTACACTCTTTTCACAAATGGATTAGGGCAAGTGCTTTTTAGCATTCCACCACTACCAATCGGTAACTATACAATAAGAGTATACTTTGCAGGAAATCAAGACTATGAATCAGTGATAGAAGAATTTAAACTAGAAATAACACTTGTTCAAACGCATTTTATGATCGAAACTACTGATAGTCATATAAAAATAAGACTGTTAGATAGCGAAGATAGAGCTTTAGGGAACAAAGAAATTACAGTAACTTTCTTGATGGCTAATGGAACAGTTATTAGTATCAAGAAATATACGACTGATGTTTTAGGTTCTTGTAACATCGAAATTCCAAAAGAAACAATACCTGAGAATGCAAAATGGATTCTGGTGTTTTTTAAAGGAGATGAAACTTATATTCAATGTGAATCAAATAAGGATATTACTGAAGTTACAGAAACATACAACCCAGACTCACCTAGCTGGAAGGGGCTCCTATGGCAAGTACCTTTAGCTCTGCTAAGTGTTGTTGGAGTTATAAGTCTCAGATATTTCGTCCTAAGAAAAAAATAGGAAACTCGAAAAAAAGCTAACACAAGACTTTTATTAAGAGAGAATAAATTCTAATTAGATAAATTTAGGTGAAAATTATGAGTGAAGAAAAGGAGAAGAAAAAAATTCCCGAAGACTTAAAAAAGGAGCTTTTCGAAAAAACAGGTGAGAGTAGTTCTGATGTTGATGAAGTAGCAGCAAAACTAGAAGGAAAAATTCCAACAAAGCCCAAAGAAGAGAAAAAAGACTGAGGAAAGAGAGACTAAACTTTCCGTTTTTTACATCTCACAACTATAGAATTTATAAAATCTATTTTAACCTCATTATCTTATCGTAAAAATGAGGTCAAAACTTAAAAAACCAAACATAATAATCAGTAGATAACTGTGTAAATGAATATTGAATGGTGATATTTAAGTAAGCAGATACTTCGGAGATATATCAAATGCTTCCTAAAGAGTCTTATGATGATTTGATAACGGCAAATCAAGCTGTAGCGATTGCAGCTGTAAGGGCAAAACCTAAAGTAATAGCTGTATACCCGATCTCACCTCAGACTCCAATAGTCGGATTTTTAGCTCAATATTGCGCTTCAGGAGATTTAGACGCAGAGTACGTAAGAGTGGAAAGTGAACATTCAGCGATGACAGTTGTAGCAGCAGCTGAAGGGACAGGAGTACGTACTTTCACCTCAACAGCCAGTCAAGGCTTGGCTTACATGCATGAAGTCGTCGCAGCAACTGGCGGTATGAGGTTGCCTGTCGTGATGTTCGTTGCCAATAGAACGTTGATGAGCCCAGGGGGAATCTGGCCTGAATATTCCGATGTTATGCCTGAGAGGGATACTTGTTGGTTACAAGTTTTTGTTGAAGATAATCAAGAAGTATTTGACATGATAATTCAAGCTTACAAAATTGCAGAGAATCAGAAGGTCTTGCTACCTATAATGGTATGTGGAGATGGATTTATTTTAACACATACAGCAGACACAGTTGAAATCTTGAGTCAAAGAGATGTAGACGATTTTCTCCCTCCATACGAACCAAAACACGCTTTTCTGGATGTAGAAAAACCATTAGCTCAAGGAATAATAGTTCCACCTGAGTATCACATGGAAGCAAAATATCAACTTCATCAAGCTATGAGGAACGCGAAAAAGGTTATTAAAGAAGTAAATGATGAGTTTGCAGAGAAATTTGATAGAGATTATGGGGGTTTAATTGACTCATACAGAATGGAAGATGCTGACTATGCATTGGTTGTTGTAGGTACGACAGTCTCAACCACCAGAATTGTTGTAGACACATTAAGAGAGAAGGGAGAAAAAGTAGGATTGGTAAAATTAAGATTCTTTAGACCATTTCCTGTGGATGAAATTAAAGAAATGTTAGTAAATATTAAAGCAATAGGAGTTTTTGATCGTAGCCTATCTTATGGATCAACAGGTCAAATTTTCGGAGAAGTAAGAAACGCTCTTTATGGTGAAACTATACCTATTCTTAATTTCATAGCTGGGCTAGGAGGAAGAGATATAAGGGAAAAGGACATAAAGACGATGTTCAGAAAAATAAGCGAGATGAACAACAAGCAACCTGAAGATCCAATAGTATTCATCAATACAAGAGGAATCCTAGAATGAGACTGAAAGATTTAGAAGATAGAGGATTGTATGTAAGTGGAGATTCAGCCTGCGCAGGATGTATGGCAGCAAACATAGCTATTAACATCATGCGAATATTAGGGAAGAATACAATAGGAAGTGTTCCCCCTAGTTGTATGAGCGTGTTTGGGAGCATTTTTCCAAAATTAAACTGGGATATTCCGTATTTCCATATGCAATTCTCGAATACAGCTTCAACTCTAACAGGAATAAGTAGAGCTCTAAAAGTTCAAGGAAAAGATGACATAGTAGTTATGGGGTTGGCAGGAGACGGTGGAACAGGGGACATAGGATTGCAAGATTTATCAGCTGCAGCTCAAAGAGATGAAAATATACTCTACATTTGTTATAACAATCAAGCTTATGAAAACACTGGAATACAAGCTTCAGGGCAAACTCCATACGCTTCGTGGTCTAATACAACGCCAATAATTAACGGGCATATTGGTAATCCTAATTTCCCAAAAGATATTCCCAGAATCTTAATGGCTCATGATGCTACATATGTTGCTACAGTGTCAACAGCTTATATCCAAGATTTCATTAGCAAAATTGAGAAAGCTAAAAATATGAAAGGTTTCAGATATATAGAAGCGCTGTCAGTATGTACTTCAGGATGGAAAATACCTTCGCAAATAGGTCCAAAACTAGTCAAAGAAGCTGTAAAAACAGGCTATTGGATATTAATGGAATGCGAGAAAGGAAAATTAACTCTAAATAAAACACCAGAGTTTACAGGATTAAAAGAATTTTTGTTAAAACAGGGGAGATTTATACATATTAAAGATGAAGAAATAGAAGTAATTGCAAAGCACATAAAAAGACGTTGGAATATTTACAAAAGTCTAGAACAAGCAAACCATTTTGATGAGTGAAATATTACCTTATACTATCAAGGAGTTCTTGATTTCCTTCTTCTGAGAAAAGCTAATCCCAATAATACTAGAATCCCTGTTAGATAATAATAAGGAACAGGATAATCTTCTGGATCGAGTGGGTCGTTTTCCTTATCAGCTTCTTCTTTGTCAGTCCAACCATCACCATCTGTATCTTGGTTTCTTGGGTTTGTCCCTAAGTTGTATTCTTCCTCATTTGTTAATCCATCTTCATCAGCATCATCTTCACTATCATCGATACAAGGGTTAAGAGTGTATTGTACTTCCCAACCATCAGGCATGCCATCTTCGTCTGTATCTTCTCTTTTAGGGTGAGTTCTCAATGTATATTCTTCAATATTTGTTAATCCATCTTCATCAGCGTCAGATAAAGAATCATTAATCGAAGGATTAAGTCCAACTCTAGTTTCCCAGTTATCAGCCATACCATCACCATCAATATCTAACGTAGAATTTAGCACCATTGGATAGGGATCTGTTCTATTAGCATTTCCGTCAATATCATAATACCTATAACCTATCCAATCTGACCAGTAATTGCCTTCTTTGGAATATCCAGTATACCAATTGTTATTAACGCCATTATCATAGCTTTGAGAATTATCTCCTATATTTGATTGGAATATATTGTGATAAATAGAATTGCCTTCTGTATTCGTTCCTAAATAAACACCGTAATCTGCATTGTCTTTAAGATAATTAAGATTTAGAGTACAAGAATATGTTCCTATATACAGAGAGATACCAGAATAAAGATTATTTGAGCATAAATTATATGAGCAAAAAGACTGAGAAGAATCCCATAAGCAGATTCCATCACGATCATTATCAGAACAAGTATTTTGTGAAATATTAGAACTCGATGAAGAACATATTCTAACACCATAGTTATTTCTATAACAGAGATTATCTATGATACTAACTCCTGAGCATTCAAATAGATATATTCCATCTCCAACGTTATTAGAGCAGGTGTTACCGGTGAGCGTACTAGAATCTGAATTATCCAATTTTATACCATTATAATAGGAGTTGATACAACTGTTATTTTTGAGAGTAATTCTGTAACATTCAGAGATCAGTATGCCGTTATAGTCATTATCATCGCAGAGATTATTGGTAAGAATAGTTCCAATAGAGCTAGATAAAACAATTCCTTCTTTTTTATTTTGAATGCAAGTATTGTTGAGTAAAACTGAATCCGATGAAGCAATTTCAATTCCGTAAAAATTGTTGCTTATACAAGTATTATTGATTAATTCTATACCAGATGCACTATAAAGAATATTTATACCAGAATAATGATTATTTATGCTTGTATTATTAATTATTTTACATGTTCCTTTTTCTACTGAAAAAAGGCTTATTCCTGACAATGTTGAGCTAATATAGCAGTTTTGAATGATAAAATGCTTTGTAGTTCCTGAAACAGAAATCCCACTAAAACTTTGTTCTTCTGTTATATTGTAATTTTCAATTCTGTATGGATCTTCCTTTGTTCCAGTTCCAGGTAAACCAAGAGAAACAAAATCTCCATCGCTATTTATATCGATTGCTGCATGGTCTTCAAGGGCATTATTCACTAGAGACGAGTAGAAAAAACCTTCAATTTTTGCCTCTAATTGATAATTATTAATTGTATATGTAGACAAGAGCAGAAGAATAATCAATTTTCCACCAGTTCGTGACATATCTTAGATTGTCTGTTTTAGTTTTTAAATTTAACCTAAAACGAAATCAGAGTTTCTAATATTTTTTAAATTCTTCAAATTATTTTATTGAATCAGTTTTGGCGTTTCCATAAGCAGTTTTTTGTACATTTTTTGGTGTTGATATAGGATTGTATCGATTATCCTTTGAAGGATTGTAGATATGCACCAACTGCATGGTGATCCTCGGGTCTACATCCAACAAAAACCCAAAAGCGAAACCGTAAGCATTTTCATGAGAAGATGTGGGCAGTGTAGGAGGATATGTGGCGTCCCCATGATGTGCCCTAAGCACTTCTAAAGGATTTGTACAAAATTCATGTCATAGATACAACCCCCATAAAACTATCTTTTGACCCTATGTCGAAGTTTTCTTTTCAACAAGAAGAATCCCTTACAAAACTATCTGTTAACCTAATACTACTTAGGCTAGTTTTTTTCATCATTCTACGTAGCATATTTCATAGGAATTTAACAAAATAGTAATGCATGGTCTGTATGCCTTACACACAATTCTGAAACCCAATTTTGAGTAACAGAATAAAAGAAAATTTTTAGAGATCTATAAAACGCTTTAAGATTGAAGAAAAGAGCATATTTGAGGAGAACCAGAAAATCAAAAACGCTTTAAACTATTGTTTTCGTTAAAATAACAAATAAAGTCTTAATAACTCAAATGTTTTTTGTCGGAAAAAGGCTTTAGGCACCATTTCTCGAAGATTATCGAGTGTTGTGATTTCTAAAACGAGAAAGAATCAAGAAGAGAGCAGATTTACCACTAAACTTTAAATATGACTTTAAGTACATTTTAAGTACCTTACAACAAAGAGGTAATAAATTATGGCAAAAGGTAAATCTGTAGATATATTATTGGTCAAATCCAAAGTTCGTGAATATATTAAAGGACTAGGAGAATACAATGTCTCTTCTGATTTCATCGAGAGATTGAATGTAGAAGTTGTTGGTCTTATCAAAGACGCGGCTAAACGAACAAAAATGAACAACCGCAAGACATTATCCTCTAAGGATGTTTAAGAGTTTCACGAAAAAAATGGAAAAAAATACGAAAGGCTCGAGCTGAAAACCTCTAAGAACATAAGCCTGAGTCTTTCGTAAACCTTCTTTATTTTTACTCTTTTTATTTCTTTCTGTTATGTTTTTGTCGGTAGTATTTGTGTGTTTCAAGGCTTTTAAATACAAAACGGTTTTAGTCGGTTGAATTCCTTAGCTTAAAACTTCTTCAAGACGATTCGTATCTATTGCAAACTTAATTTCTCTAGCTATTCTTTTAGCCATACTCATATCTTCTCCATAAAGCATTTTAGAATAGGGAGATCCTTGGACATACAAAGTTGTTCCTGCAACGATTCGGCTGGTGAATTCAAAAGCTATAATTTCGTCAGGTGTTAGGGCTAGTTCAAGGCAATAAGGACCCAATAAACCGGGAGAAAAGAGTTTTTCTGACATCTCTCTGAGATTATCTCCATATTCCAGAATCTTTGGAAGGAGTGACTCTCTAACTACTAGAGGTTGATTTCCAACAACAGTGTAAGTTGGATCAATTGACGCATCTTCCATCGATAACCTGCCTAAAGCATCGACGTTAGTTTCGTATCTTCGGTCTATCCCCAACATTTCGACTTTATCCTGTAAAGGGGAGTAAAAATAATGAGGGTACATAGTTACGCCTACAATGTATTCTTGGATTTGAGCGTTTTCAACATCATTTGCAGAGACTTTTCCTTGGGCAATCAAATCCTGTAACTTCTGTTGATATTCTTTAGGAGTTGAGCATAGAAAGTATCCAGCTCCCCCTTTAGCACCAGGAAATTTAACTATACACAAAGTGTCAATATCAGCTGGAGAAAATGTTCTAGGGGTTCGTATACCTGCCTTTTCCAGTAAGTCTAGGTTGAGTTCACGTTTCATCTCCCAAATCATCCCTTGACGATTACCAAAGATTTTCAAAGGAATATCGACGACTCTTTCACCTAAAGTAGAAATAAGAGTTCCATGAGGTATAAGAATAGTGTTTTCATCATTAATTTCTAACATTTCATCATAATTCTCAAGGGTATGTATCTCATCAGCAACAGGATAGCGTTTATACAAATCTTCTCGGCCTTTAATTACATAAACACGCGTTTTGAAACCTTCTTCCTTAGCTCCGTGTAGAATTTGTAGAGCTGAGTGGCTACCTACAGTAGAAATAATCATTGACTAATCCTTACATAATGCTTTATAATAATTTTCTATCATTAAAATGTCAGCTTCTTACTTTTTTTACATTTCTTTGTAATAAACCAACACCCTTAGCCTTTAGAGAATGAAGATGTTCTTCTATTAGATCGTACAACTCGTCGAAACTTTCAACAATGAACGGAGTATCCAGTTTCCCAGCAGCATATCCCCAAGCAACTCCAACACCAGGGATTTGAAGTTCCTTAGCAATGTTCATATCATTAGGTAAATCTCCTATAAATAGAGCTTTAGAGATGTCATCTGATTCAAAATATTCCTTAATAATACCCATTTTGTTTCTATTTGATAAGACATAATCAAAAGGGTGGTTTCCTTCAAATAATCTATTAAACAGTTTATCAACAAATTCCTGATCTTTAAATTGTGGATTTTGAGTAACTATTACTAATACTATTTCTTTTTTTGATTTGAGTTTAAGTAAAAATTCCTTTGTACCTTGAAACAACTTCCCTTCTGAAAGAATATATTGATTCTGTAATCGAGAAAATTCTTTTCGTTTAGTAATCATTTTAATAGGATTAATTGGAATCTTGAAAAGAGATCTCACAGTTATTTTCTTCGACATATCATTAAACATAGTTTTAATTTCTGCTGTAGTGAAATTTTTGTTAAATACCTTATTGAAAGCTTTTCTTCCAATTTCAATATTATCTATTATAGTTCCGCCTAAATCAAAGAATATGGGTATTTGGTTCATTGTTCTTTACCACTAAATTTTAACAACTAGAAAAAACTAGTTTTAAAAAAGTTTATGTTGAGGATTTCTCAGAATACATATAAAAATACAGAGTAGATTCATCCCACATCTAGTAGTGTTAGAAAGAAGTATATAGCCTTAAGACATAAGTACCTAAGTGATAAATATGGGATTAAAGGTTCAAATTGAATATTCGTTCTAGAACTAGAACAAGAAAGAAGTTAATTGTTCTTGTTCTAGGTTTTTATAATTCTTTATTGTATACCTTATTTTGATAATATGAAAATAAACAGAGCTCAAAAAAGCATCTTAGCAGGTGTTTCATTGTCTTTGATTATATCAACAATAATCTTAACTGCAATCACTGTTCCAATTTATTTCGAATCCAAATGGCCAGAATATAATCCTTATGATTGGGAAACAAGTTGGGTAGCAACGGAATCAGTGAATGGTTCAGCTTGTACATTCAGGATAAAAAATGATATTGCGACCCCTTTTGGCTTATATTCCCCTAATTCAATTAGTTTTACCCCATCTATTATCCCAACAGAAATAGAACCAGATTTGTCTAATGTAGCAGAAGTTCCGTATAATTTGGATAGTGAAACGAAGCAACTCCTTGCAGAATATGGTTTTGTTTTAAGAGATGAAGGTGAAGATGACATTTTTGCTTTTTATGATGCTTCTGAAGCAGGAAGTGGAGGAAATTACATTACAACTGATCTCTGTTTGCATACTTATCATATTCTATATGATATGAATTTACGAATAATGGAAGGGGAAAGTTTTTATCAAAACTTAGAAAAAATGATAGAAGCCCTAAGAGACGACCAAAAAGCCAAAAAAACCCCTTTTCTAAAAGAGAATATAAGAACTGCTTTGAACAAAAATATAGCTTATCTTTCTACTATACTTAAACTACTAAATGACTCTAATTCAATTCCAGTTGAAGTTAAAAAAATGACACAAGATGAACTTACAAATATTGAAAATGGTTTTGAAGCATATTCAGCTATTTTTGGTTACTTAGAAGATTTTTCTCAATATAAAATCAGGGGACACTATACTAGAAATGAGATTTTAGGCAGTTATTTTAAAGCAATGATGTACGTTGGAAGAATGGGATTCTTAATTCAAGGTGAAACTCTAACAGAAGAAGAAAATATTGAACAAACAAGAATGGCTATGCTATTGATATCGTCTTTTAATAGCACTATAGACACCAACACGGTATGGGATTATTGGGAGAGTATCTATCGTCCTACTTCTTTCTTTGTTGGTGTAAGTGACGATTTAACAGTAGTAGAATATTATAAACTATGGGTCCATTACGGAAAACCTGAGGGAAATAATCTAGCTGATGATAACCTAATTAAAAATATTATTGAGAATCTAAAAACATATCCTTCTCCTCGTATCATTTCAATGATAACTGGTGATTCCCAAGATGTAGCTGATTATACAAGAGGAATGAGATTGATGGGACAACGTTTTATTCCTGATTCCTACATTTTTCAACAATTGGTTCATTCTAAAGTTCGAGGTAGATTGATACCAAAAGCATTTGATATCTTCTATGTGTTTGGTAGTGCTAGAGCTGGTCATTACCTCCAAGGTGAAAATGAAACATTTTCCGATTACAGTTCTCAAATCCTCAAATTGCAAAAAGAATTTGGAAATTTTACAGTTTTAGATTGGACACAGAATCTTTACTGGTTATGGTTGTATACTCTCTTTCCTTTGCTTGAGCCTGCAGATGTAGGTTATCCAGGTTATATGTTAAATGATACTTGGACAGATAAAGCTTTGATGACAACTTTAGGTTCATGGGCTGAATTAAGACATGACTCACTTCTTTATGGTAAACAATCCTATACAGGTAGAGGTGGAGGATCAAGTACAGGATATGTTGAACCTTATCCTGAACTATACAGTCGTCTTAGTAGTCTTGTTAGTTTAATGTTATATGGATTTGATGACTATGGTCTGTTATCTAATGATCTCAAGAATCGACTTAATAGTACTATAGAGATTTTCAATAATTTGGTCGATTTAAGCATTAAAGAATTAGAAAATCAACCTTTTACTCTAGAAGATATTAGTTTTATTTACAAAGTAGGTAAAGAGCTTGAAGAAATTACAACATTCACCAATTCTAGTTATGAGATTTGGCTAGGTGATACTGATAAGAGAATGGCAATAATAGCTGATGTTCATACTGATACCAATACAAATCAAGTGCTAGAAGTAGGAACAGGAAATCCTTTTGCGATATATGTTATAGTTCAAGATGATGAAGGAAATCTTAGAGTTACTAAAGGTGGAACTTATTCTTTTTATGAATTTATTCAACCGATATCTAACCGTTTAACCGATGAAGAATGGCATGAAATGCTAAGTAATAATCCTCCAGCTTTACCATATTGGATTGAAAATTCACTTCCAATCGTTTCATCGAGTACAGTGATGCTTCTCTTTACATGCGAATCTTATAAAGAAAAAAGAAAAAAAGTTCGAATTTTTAATCTAGATATTTTTTTCAAGTTACGCAAAAATATTTAAAAAATTGGAAGAATAATGTAAACTATTCCAATCTGAAAGTGAATGTTTAGATTAGTAAGAAAAGTATTGAGAGTTAGAACCAATGTCTAGAATTATGAATATTAGAAAATCAAGTAATGTTTTAGATCATCCAACAACACTAAAAATCTACCTTTATCTAAAAACAAGATTTCCTCATGAAGTAGGAATACGAGAAACACAAAGAGCCTTAGAGCTAAAGAGTCCAAGCACAATTAGTTGGCATTTAGACAAATTAGAAGATGCAGATATTGTAAAAAAACTTCCTTCAAACATGTATGTTTTAACAGAGAAAGGTGAAAAGAGACACGATATTTTAGTACCAGTTTATGTTCCTGCTCATTTAATAAAAGGAATAATGATACCTAGAATACTTTTCTTGTTCAGCTTTTTAGTAACTTCAGCGATATTCACTTTTGTAGTGGTATGGTTTTTTCCGCCCATAGCAGCTTTCTGCGGAGCTGGATGTTTAGTTGTAGGATCCATTTTATGTTTCAGGGAGTATTGGGCATTAAAAAGGCAATTTAGATTTTATTCCTTCATAGCTGAAGAATCAGTTGAATAAATACTCAACTCTATGCGATTATTTAGGTAATTGAGTTTTTCGAGATTCTATAAGAAATTCGATTAAATTTTCTCAAAATACCTATAAAAAGATACATGGGTAGATTCTTCCCACATCTAGTAGTATTAGAAAGATTTTTTATAACCATAAGGACATAAGTACCTAAGTGATAATATGGGATTAAAGGTTCAAATTGATGAAGAGAAAGAGAGAATATTTCGACAGAAAGCATTTCAGAAATTTGGTTATAAAAAAGGTTCTTTATCTGCAGCTTTAGAAGAAGCTGTAGACATTTGGTTAAGAACACAAAATAATATCTCTAAAATCAATAACCCAACTGAACGAATAAGTGGTATGTTGGAACAAGTAAAGGAAAGAAGTGTAGAATTACAACACCTAGCTACCAAACTGTTTTTAAAGGAAAGTGAATGAAATTTGTTTTTCATAGATTCAAACATATTTCTTGAAGTTATGCTTAAACAAAAACATTTTACAGATTGTAAGAAAATGCTAGAAAAACTTGAGAAATCACCATATACAACATTTATCAATGATTTTGGAATATATTCTATTGTTTTAGTCATTCAATTTAAAACAAAGAGTATCGACATAGCTTCAGAATTCATCCAATCTTTAGCATCATATGAAGGGATAAAGATTCACAAACCTGATTATTTAACAATGTTAAAAACATTCAATAATCAAAAGAAATTCGAATTAGACTTTGATGATGCTTTGATGCTCTCATGTATGCAAGAATTAGATATAAAGAAAATTGTCACATTGGACAAACACTTTAGAAAAATACCTGAAATAGAAGTTTTAGCACCTAGAGAAGCATTAAAGTTATTAAAGTAGAGTAGTACAAATCAAGATAAAAAATGTAATCTCAGTAAAGGGAAGTAAGTCGAGAAAAATAAAGAGATATTATACTAATTTGAGAATAATAGGTAAAACCTTCCGTTCTAATATCGTCCTATCTTGAAAAAATCAAAAAAAGGAAGGGTTGAAGGTTTGGTTTTGTTATTACTTCTTTTTTATGCAGTTTCTGACAGCTGTTCCATTATTTCTTTACCTTCTTTGAGATTATCCTTGTAAGCATTAAGGGAACTACTAATATTAGAAGAGTAAACGTGAAGTTTAATGGATTTTCATCTGTAGTAGATACAATTGTAGTGTCTTCAGTTGTAGTAGATGCAGTTATAGTATGTTCACCATCTTCAAGAGGATATAGATCTTCTGAACTTGCAGAACCATCAATAGAATAAGAACCAGTTCCTGACCAATCAGACCAGAAGTTGCCCTCTTTTGTCTCAGGGTCGTACCAAGTATTAGTTTGTCCATCATCGAAAGCTTGAGAAAAACCACCATTAAAACCTCCTACATTGTTATCTACAAAGGTATTATGATGAATAAGATTATCATCAGAGTTGTATAAGTATACTCCATATCCTTCATTTTCTTGTAAAAGATTGTAAGTAAAAACACATAAATCAGAATACAAAAGCGATATGCCTTTGTTATTATTTCTGCAGGTGTTATTGGCAACAGTTGAACTACTAGAAGAGGAAAGAAAGATGCTGTACTGGTTATTGTTGCACGTGTTGTTAGCAACAGTAGAACTACCAGAAGAGGAAAAGCTGATGCCACTGTAGTTACTATTGCACGTATTGTTGACAACAGTAGAACTACCAGAAGAGGAAAGAGAGATGCCAGGGTTGTTGTAGTTATTGCTGCAAGTGTTATTTGCAACAGTAGAACTACCAGAAGACTGAAGATTGATACCTCTGTTGTTATTGCTGCAAGTGTTGTTGATAATACTTGAATGTCTACAGGAGTAGAGAAATAGACCATATGAAGCGTTATTTAAAATCTGGTCACTTACTATCACATTAGCGCAATTGATTAATATTAATTGCCCATAAACTGGTTCAGTAATTATCATAGAGTAAATGTTAGTGTAAAAACCTAGGATTTTACCATTCACCAAATTATTTTCAACAGTATATGAAATGTATGCGTCACCTGTACCTTCATATATATACAAACCACAATTAGTAAAAGTGTTGTTGGCAACCGTTGAACTATCAGAAGAAGAGAGAGAGATACCCTCGTTGTTATTGCTGAAAGTGTTATTTGCAATCGTTGAACTACTAGAAGAGTAAAGATAGATGCCATGGTTGTTATTGCTGAAAGTGTTATTTGCAATCGTTGAACTACTAGAATAGCAAAGAATGATTCCATCGTAATTGTTGTTACACGTGTTATTAATGACATTCGAACTGCCAGAATGGTAAAGATAGATGCCTTTAAAGCTATTGTTGTTGCACGTGTTGTTGATGACAGTAGAACTAACAGAAGAGGAAAGAACGATTCCACCGTATTTGTTGTAGTTGCACGTGTTGTTGATGACAGTAGTTGTTCCATCAGCTACATCATCAATATAAATCCCATACTCTTCTGCGTCAACATAGCAGTTTCGAACAATGAAATATTTCGTTGTGTCATCAATATAAATACCTCTATTATCTGTTGTTGTGATATCATATCCCTCAATAACATAAGGATCTCCCTGTGTTCCTGATCCTGGAAAAACTTCGAAATCGCTATCACTTGTTATTTCAATAGGATCATGAGGAGTCAACTCTAACGAAGTAGGTCTACTATCATTCTCTTCAACAGCACTTTGTACATTGATATTCAATGTATAGATTGACAATATAAGTAGAAATAGAATAAATGTTGTTCTCTTTTTCATTAAATCACATTAATCAAACTATACTCTTAATCTAATATATATCTTGTGCAATGAATTCTTCTGTTAATAATCCTAACGAGAGTATTTGCACAAGTAAATATAAGAAAGATGACGAGAATAAAAATAAAAAGAAAGATTAGAAAGCCATGTTTCTTTGAGGCATGACTAGATTTTGATGTTGATTTGAGCTTTGAGATATTTCACGTGTGCTCTCATTGTCGTTGTTGGAATCTTACAAATACGGCTCATTTCGTCTTTGGTTAGAATACTTTCACCAATAATTTTGTGACCTAAAAGTTCAGAAGCTAAATAAATACAAGAAGCGGAGAGAACTGAAGGCTTTCTACCATTAGTTTTAATGATGCTAAGCTTAGTGGCCATTCTTTCTATGGTTGTATAGAGCATATCCAGTTCGAGGTCATTACCATTCGTTAAGACAGTAAACTTTTTTCTAATAGAATCGCTGTTTCTTAACTTAGCCATATGTTGATTAACAAAAATAGCAGGGGATGTTGACCTCAAGGCGATATTATTATCAATGATATAGTCGCGAACACTTTTGCTAGAGAGCTTGCATCCAAAGTTCTTGAAAGTTTGGACAATTGTGTTTATGCTTGTTGCACGCTTTTTATTTTTTAATTGTTTGAGTGTAATAGCAGCAGCTATCAAGAAAATGTTTGTGACTTTGTTGCCCTTTCTTCTTTCAGCTGTATAGGTCTTCTTTAATTCGAACATAATTTCATTTGTTGAAGTCTCTGATAATCCAAGGTTAGTTAAAATGTTCAAGATTCTGCTCTTATTTTCGGTTATTGCACAATATTGGCTATTTGAGATCTTCCATAGCCTCCTCCATTTTTCTCTTTTTTCTCCTGCTCTGGCATCTAAGACTCGAAAACTTGTCGATTTGGACGAACGTATACTCTCAGGAGAACCAGAACGTTCACCATTTGAGGATCTACTCAGAAAATGAGTAGATTCCATTCTTCTCCCTACGACTGCACCACAATTTCTACAACAATAATCAGAAAGTGTTTCTACAATATCTGTACTATTGCAATCTGTGCAATACAATAAAGATTCTTCTTCTTCTATTTGTTCGAAAGATGTTTGAGTTGACATTTTTGTCTAAACTATTTATCTGCAAACATCTTTATAAGCCGAAAGAGGGAGTTCATTGAAAGTGAAAGTATTGATTCTCTATATAGCTATTTTTGTCAGTGTTTCGAGTGATTTCAGCAATCTTTTGAAAGTGAAGGTAATATCAAAGACAGATTATAAGCTGAAAACCAACCCTTCATTTCAACAGTTAAACTTACTTTTTAACTCTCAAGGATGAAGAATTAGACTTTTTTCTCAAAAGCGCACAGAGAAATCAAAATATCTTGCCACACAAATATTAATTCACGTGGTAAGATTTTTCTTCACTTTTTCGCGGGTTGTATTAACCTCCCCCTCTTTAATTTTCTTCTTCACTATGTTTGTTATTGAGAGTTTCTACCGAGCTTTAGACCTTTACAGATATATGCTTCCTCAGTTGATTACTGGTCATCAATTCTGACTTATTTTATCCAAACCTCAAATCACTCTAAACAGCTGTTTAAGTTATTGAAAACGCTTCTTTCAAGGATAGTAGTCAGTTATATCTTAGCGCTTAAAAAGCTACTTCGAAAGACAATTTCACTCTATAAGAAACCCTCTCTTCTGATCATCTTACTCTTTATCATTTGTCCTTCTTTTTTTTTCTAGGAAGAAACCAATTACAACCAATATTAGAAAAACTGGAATCAGAGTGTAAAGCAGGATTCTTACCCAAATTATATCATTAAAGAAAAAGGATAGAACAATTATTACAAGTTCTAGAAAGAGAAAGAGAAATGTCGTTCTAAATCTAATAATTTTATCCTTAACAATTTTCTTTTTTTCTGTCACTTTCATTTCTGTTCTCTTAGATTTTGCTATTCTTTTCAAACGATCTCTATGTTTCTTTTCATTTTCATAATCACTTCTTAATACAATTCTATTACCAAAAGCCAGAATTTTCGTTAATCCTACTATAACTCTATTAATCATTGTATCAAATTTTTGAGCTTCAAGAGCAGATGAGATAAATTTTGATGGTTTTCTGACTTTAATACTACCAGAGGGATCTAGAATATAACACTGTGATAAGTAAACTTCTAATTCTACATATTTCGAGATGAAATTGTCAATCCAAATTCCAGTGGGTTCAGTACTGCCTATATTCAAACGTCCCTTAATCTTTGTAGATGTTTGCTTTGTGAAATCATTTGGAAGTTGCCAGTGTTCTTCAATTTTTTGTCTACTCAAATCAACTAAAAGACTCTAAAAAGGATCAATAAAACTTCTCAGCAATTGAATGTTAGCTAGATTAGTTCTCTGTTCTTCAAATGATTTTTTGAATAATGATAAAGTTTGGTATGGAGTATCCATTCAAATCAGCTCTAAATAATCAAATTTAAAGATATTCCTTATTAACTGATGTGATACTCTAGTAGTTCATAAATAGCTCGCAATCTAAGATATGTTTAGACTTTTTATATTCAGTTTAATAATAAGATATATAAGAAATTGTGATGAGAATTACTTCCCTTTTTCTCTTCTAAATAGTTTCAAAAATCTACTTAATGGTCTCTTCTTGCTTTTTTTCTTTTTTCTAGATTTAGGTTTGGGTCTGGGTTTAGCTTCTGGTTCAGGTATATAACCTATTCCAGGATGAGAAAAAGTTCGATAAGCTTCTGTAATAAGCTTGCTAACTCAGATGATTACTGGTAATCAATTCTGACCAATTTAAGAATTAAAAGAAATATAGCATAGAATCAACAATTTTACAATTTAAAAGGAATTACTAGAAATGGATAGGATCATTAATACCAAGGATTCAAGAATCCATACAGTTATGGTGAACTCGATATTCTCAAGAGCGTGTTATTTAGATTGAAAGAAGGATTTACAAAATAAGAGGGAAAGAACAAAATTTCCTTTTCCTTTTCCACACAAATTATGTTATAAATTTTTAATTTATTATGGGTCAATTGTCAGATGTTCGCCTTGCTCACCTAGAACCCAGATAACGACACTTAAAATAAAGATATTTTGTAGAGTGAATCAGAACAATGTGTCAGAGGTTTCTAGAATGAAAGAAAAAGAAAAGAAAAAGAGTGAGAAATTACTCTTTCTTTAAGATTTTTTAGGAAGTTTAAGGACACGTTTCCTTCTTAGAACATAAACAATAACACCAACTACGGCAAGAAAACCAGCTGTTAGACCTAATATAAGTCCTAGATAGGATTTGTCATTAGGTATGAATGGAAAACTAGTGTTATCTAATGGATCTGTACCGGCTTGTACTTCTTCAGAATCAGAGAAACCAGTGGAATCAGCGTCGTTATTTGGATACTTCCGCATTTCTGCTAGATCTGAATGATTTTGCATATCTTAGAATTGATTTCTTTTTTTAGAATGCTCCCTACTTCACCAATCTCTCCAATTATCAAATCTTTCAAAATAGTTGCAATTTTATCAAGTTTAATTACTGAATCTACCTTCAAACCTGAAAGCAAAAAATCCTTATGATCAGCAACTAGTAAGATATCTGTTTCTAATATTTTATCAGGTATTTTTGAAGAGATAAAAATAACAATTACATCTTTTGTACTTTCAAAAATAATAAGAGCTGGACGTAACTTAGCTTTTGTTAAATCTGTAAACGGAAAAGGTAAAAGAACTATTTTTCCTTTCATTAATATCTAACCTTTAGATCTTCAAGAGAATATAGATTCGGTTCATTATCAAAAAATTCCTGTAGAGAAAGTTCTGATAGCTTTAACATAGCTATTACATCTCTATCTGAAAGCAAATCATCTAATTTCTTAGACATTTCATGCATTTGTTTCTTTATTTCTTCTAACTCCGATTCTATTGTCATTGATAAAAAAGTAGTTTTTAGCTTAATAATCCTTTTCCTTTTCCACACAAATTATGTTATAAATTTTTAATTTATTAATGGGTCAATTGTCAGATGTTCGCCTTGCTCACCTAGAACCCAGATAATGACGCTTGAATTAAGAGAGTTCATAGAGTGAATAAGAACAATGTGTCAGAGGGTTCTAGAATGAAATAAAAAGAAAAGATAAAGAGTGAGAAATTACTCTTTCTTTAAGATTTTTTAGGATGTTTAAGGACACGTTTCCTTCTTAGAATATAAACAGTGACACCAACTACTGCTAGAAAACCAGCTGTTATACCTAAGATAAGTCCTAGATAGGATTTGTCTGCAGGTATGAATGGAAAACTAGTGTTATCTAATGGATCTGTACCAGCTTGTACTTCTTCAAAATCAGAATAGCCATCAGAATCGGTGTCATTATTTGTAGGTGAGGTGTAATATTCAAAAACTTCTTCTCCGTCAGTTAAACCATCGGAATCGGTGTCATTGTTGAAAGGATCACTGTCATACTGTATGATTTCGTCACCATCACTTAATCCATCGGAATCGGTGTCGTTATTTGTAGGTGAGGTGTAATATTCAAAAACTTCTTCTCCGTCGGTTAAACCATCAGAATCACTGTCCTCATCATTAGGATCTGTTCCATATTCAAGAAGTTCTTCGCTATCTGTTAAACCGTCAGAATCGCTATCGCTTGAAAATGGATTAGTATGATATACTAGTACTTCCATACTTTCATTTAGCGTATCTTCATCTACGTCAATGAATGGATAGAGATCAAGGTTTCCATCTCCTTCTATCGCATAAGCACCTGAACCATTCCAATTAGACCAGAAGTTACCTATCTCCAAACTCTCATTATACCAAACTGCGCTTGTTACTGACCATTCTTCTGCAAGAGATGTTGCTTGATTTCCTAGACCAATGAATACGTTATAGTATATCCTCGCAGTTTCATAACCATCGATATAGATCAGTATTTCACTTTCAGCGGATTCTGTGTCACATGTTACAATATTAAACATAATTTCTGCATCTGACCCGTAATCCATGTACATTCCAGTCTCTTGTACATCAATTATTGTGTTGTTTTTGATCTTGACATAACCTGTTTCGACGCATTCAATAGCATAACTGAAACCTTCAAAGTAGCTATTTTGTATAATAAGATTACCACTTACCTCATCAGTTTTTATTCCATAGTTATAACCATAAAAATGGGAATTTTCTATTGAAATACCATCAACGTTATCAATTTCTATACCTGAACGACCTGTAACGTTTACATTGTTAATTGATATGTTAGTACTGTTTTGTACTTGTATCCCAACGTTTACTTCATCAAAAGAATAACCTTCAACTTCAGTATTCATGGAATTTACTAGGAATATCTGACCGTATTGGTCACCGGAAATTGTAGTGTCTGTAAGATTGTACCAGTACTTGAACATCTTTTTTGTCGGTAATACAAAGAGAAAATAGAGGT
>JAHLWR010000002.1 GCA_019057815.1 Candidatus Heimdallarchaeota archaeon | reverse complement strand
TATATCTATGAGTTTCCGAGCTCTCTTCTCTGGTTCCATAGCTCCACACTCTTAATTTAAGAGTAGATAACATTCTGAATTAAAAAACTTGTGCTATTACATGTTGGAATATATTTCCTTTTAGATTTCGGTAAGAAATGCTCTGAATCTAACTTGGACATATGTTAATTGAAAACCCTTTTATTTGCGATTTTCTTTCTTTCGTAATGAATTCCAGCAAATATGATTTTTATTTACTCTTACAAAAAACTTGTTTAGAAAATGCTGAACAATTTCTCACTGATGCCGAATTATTAAGGAACAATGGTTCTTTTGGTCATTCTTATTCTTTAGCTGTTCTCGGGTTTGAGGAGTTGTCAAAATTTTGGATGATTTATGGTCTTTTTTTTGATATTTATGATGAGAATGATAAACAAGTTCAAGTTATGCAATCAAGTCATGTTGATAAACATATATCAGGTTGGAATAACTTTTCCTATATTGTATTTCAAGAGTATTTTTATTCTTCTGAAAAGAAAGAGGAGATTCTAGGAATATATGAAGAGCTTAAGACTGAAATTATTAATAAAAAAGCCTTTGAACGTAAATTAAGAAAAATCATTCTATCTGAAACAAAATCTATCCCTTTAGCTAAAAAAACATTAGAGATAATGGATATTCTTGAAAAATTGGAAGCAGATTTTACTATAATGGAAAAAAGAAAACAAAAAGGATTTTACGTTGAATATGATCTAAGTAAAAAACAAATAACTTATTCTCCTGAGAATTTTATTTATGATAATACTCTTTTCATAGACGCATTTAGCGTGATTGTAGATTATGCAAAAACATACCATGATTCTTTTAAATCTAATCTAAAAAGAAAGAGTATAAAGGAGTATATTTCTAATTTCCGAAGAAATGTTCAGTTATTTAAACAGGAATTAAGGAAGAGTGAAGAAGAAACAAAGCTGAAAAATAATAATAATTTTTAAAATCACTTTCTTGCTTTTCAATACTTCACTTTTTCTTCTTGCTTTTAAATGAAATTGAATATTATCTTATTGAAGCGAGTTTCTTCAGTGCATTTATATTCTTCCTTTTTTCTCGCTTCAACCCCCTTTCTTCTTTATCTCCTTATTACATATCTTACCCTCTTTTCTCCCTTTTTCTTCCCTTTCTTCCTTTCAGGTTTAATGAACGCTTCCAGTGAAACTTGACTGTATTTGTAATTTCTCATCCTTTGCGCTACATCATATGTTTCTGACCATACTAACTCTTGCTCTTGTTCCTCTTGTCCTTCTTCTGTCTTCATCATCATCTTACATTCTTTACATTTCCACATTTCTCCCTCTATTTTCATCTTGTGCTCTTCTTTTCCTATCTTCTCTACCCTTCCTTCTGGTTCTCTTCCCAATATTTTCCCACAATACGGACATTGATAGTTCTTTTTCTCTCCTTTTCCCCATTCTTTCACTTTTGTTACCCATTGTTCTTTTTTCATCAAACGTCTCTCTTTCTTGCTATATGGTAACTCTATCTCTTTTTTACAATGCTCTCTTAACCATCTCTCTGAGTCTTCTTTTGGGAACTCGTATAACAGCTGTCCATCTCCTTGTGTCTGTTCACAATAATAACATACACTCACATAGTTCATCTTCTTCGTTTGACTGTTCTTCCTCATCTTAAACTCCACTCCCTTCTCTACTGCTAATTCTTTCAGTTTATCTCCCCACAATACTAACCTGTAAGCTATTATCCTCCATTTACTTGAGAATGGTGATACAAACTCTTCTGTTAAAGCTGTTCTCTTGGTTTGTTCCTTACAATTCCAGCATGTTGTTCTGAACTCATACACTCTCAGAACTCTTCTAGGTATAAATAGAATCTTTTGTTCTTTCTGTACTTGTTCTAACTCACCCATCTTTTATTGAAGAATATTTCAATATAAAAATTAATCAAGTATGACCTAATTCTTCAAACTTTTAGAAAGTAATTGCTGTTTAAGGTTAGATTGAAGTAGGGTCATTTTGATAATATAACTTGAGTACTCTGTGTATTACACTAAGTCCAAATTCAACATCTTCTATCGTTGGTCCAAAGTTGTGGTGCACAACTAAATTTCTGATAGGTCTCAGTGAATCCAATAAAAATGCTTGATGTTCAAGCATAGGATCCTCAGCATTATGCTCTATTCTTGCTAACATCCTTTTCCAATTCTTCTCTTTTATGTCTTCACTGTCCTTAAAACAATCTTTATACATTATTATTGTCATCTGCTCTGCTAAAAAACCTATGTGTTGCCAAGATTCAACCAAATGATTTAGTAGATACATTTTCAGTGCAGAATTCCATTTTTCACTCATATCTTCAGGAATATAAGAAGGAATGTCTAAAAGAACGAATAATTTCCTTGAATCTGCGAAAAGTACAAATAACAACAGTTCAGTCAATTCTTCCCTAATTTTGTCGCATGAACACATTTTTACTGTTATTGAAAAGTTCTCTTCTTCTCTGAACCAGAGTTCTATAAAACAAGTATGAAAAAGACCCTTTTCATCTTTTAAACTTATTATCACTTCATCAGTGGATGAGTTTTCTTTATTTTCAATACAATGATAAGACTCTAAAATTTTGATATTAGAAGTAATAAATTGAACATATTTAATCATTCTTTGAAACTGAATTGAAGTCAATTCATCCTTATAATATTCAATTGTTATTATTGAAATTTCACTCTCATCTTCTTCTTCGTCCTCAATCTCCTCTATAGCATCTAAGATATTACTAAATAGTACGTCACCAATCATTTCTGTGTCAATTCTACCTGAACTAGGTTTAGACATGAAGAGAAATATGGTGAGTCTATTTATAATTGTATCCAATATTGGGAAGATGTTAATCTTTTACCTAAACTAAATCGTAATCTCACTACTTCTTTCTTTGAAGGGTCCTTCGCCTCTACTCATACTTCACACTTGGAATACGCTTCTTTATACTCTTCAACTTATGAATAATTACATGTAGAGTCTGCAGAACAACTACTTTAGAAAATCCAACAAACGATAAGAGAATTTTTCACAGAACTATATTTGTCGGAAACTTGAGAATTATTGGGTTTTAGACCCCAGTCCTATTTTTAATTCCATGTAAAACTGATTAATCTTATTTGATTAGTTTTATATATCTAAAAACCTCTATTGTTTATTGAAAAGTAAAAAATGATATATACTACGTAATTAGCATGATATCTCAATATTCATGAAAACAGTGTAGAACTATAAGTTCTGGGAATTAACTCAATCAAATAAATGACATTTCAGTTTTTTACAGGAGAGGATAGGTTTTATTTACTTTTCAAAATAACTAATCAAAAGATGATTGTTATGACTAAAAAATCTACTAAAATGAGTAAAACAGCTGCTAGAAAAATTCAAAGCCATGCTGATAAATCTGGTAAAAACCAAGGTTTTAAAGCAAGATCCATGAAAGCAGCTTCTAAAAGCAAGAAATGATTAACAGAATGAGTACAAGATTATATCTTTACTCTTCTTTTTTTTCCCTCATATAGAAATCACCTCTTTAATCTTCATTCTTTTTCAGTAAGAGTTTTATAAATTCTGTTTATTTCTTCAATTATCTCCTTCATCTTTTTTTCAATATCCTTCTTTGTTCTTACTTGATAGCTTAAATCTACTCTTTGTTTTAGCATCGGAGAATTTTCTGGAAGAATTCTGTATTTCATCCTATCTACTTTCCTGAGTTTGATATATAATCCTTCAAATTCGTTGTAGTTTTCCTCTGTCGCGAATGTCTTGAATTTATGTAAATTAGATGTGAAAAACTCGAATAATCCCTCAAATGCTTTGGTTAATGATAAACCATAATAATCAACTTTCTCTTCTTTACACTCTATTAGGAGTATATTCATAATCCCACAAATTTTACTTTTAAGTTCTTTATATTCTCTTTTATCAGTTCTATACTCTTTTACATATATAGAGATATATGGTGTGATGTTGGTGAAACAGACTCCAAAAAACAAAGGTCCTACTGCTTTCAACCACTCTATATCCCTGCTAAAAGCTCTTTCTGTTCCAATTATGGAAAGAATTAATCCAATTAAAATTATTAGAAGCGATGAGAATTTCCAGACTTTGTATTTATAACTTAATTTTAACATATAATTCATTCTAATATATATTCTTGGTAATACATTTATAAAGACACAAAACACAGATCACTGTTTTCCATTATTTCTAATTTCTATTAATGGGATAGATATATATTGTTTGATTTAATATTGAAAAAGTTGAAAGAACACAAGCTGGAAGTATCTTGTTAGAAAACCAAACAATTTTGCCAGGAAAATCAAGAACAATTTATGAAACTATAAAACCGTTAAATAATCCATTTTCAGTTTTTATAATCCGTATAAAGGATATAAACGAAGATGATTTTCTAATATCTGATTTTTTGTTGAGGGGATATAAGTAGCTGTACGAGAGAAATCTTTAAAAAAAAGGAGGAAACCACTGAAATAACTGAAAAAAACAAGATATGAAAAGGCGTTGGGGAAGTGGCTCAGTTCGGTAGAGTGGTTGGCTCCAGAGTTTTTCATTGTTAATACAATGACAATCCACGAAGAAACCAATTGGTCGGGTGTTCAAATCACCCCTTCCCCACCACAAATTTTTACTCCTAACTCTATTTTCCAACTATTTACCTCTTCTCTGCTTTTAAAACGATAGTATTATTAACTTCCCTTCCCTTATTTTCTTAGATGTTTCCAACTGGTCTTTTTATTTTGTTTGCTATTTGTGGTTTCTTTATTCTTATTGGTGTCTTGATTACACTTAAAAGAAGACACTCTCTAAGACTTTCAACAAAATCTCCTGTTAAGAGAAGCCTTTTGAGAGGTCATAGTTCAGAGGGTGAACAATTTGCTGCAGAATCTCAAGCTGCACTTACCCAAGATAAAACTAAATCAATTTAAAAATCGTATAGCTCTAAATCTCATCTATTAATTCTATTCACTCTATTACAACATATTTAAGAAAGATTCTTGTTAACTTTTCTTGGGACATAATCATCATGCTTTGAGCGATGACTAGCAATTGGTTAGATGATTTTCATGATTCTACTCTGGAGCGATGAGCTCAAGCACTATTAAGTCTGATTATTGGGTGTTTTTTCACCCTTGTCCCCTCTTGATAAATTGTTTTTATAGTAAAATCACTTTTTTTTGTAAACGCTATGGGGTTGAAATATGATTCTTGAGCCATATCGCGCTAAATCTCTCATTCGTCATTTTGCTCATACTACTGATGTTTTTTTTAATCCTTACCAGGGATGTTATCACGATTGTGTTTATTGTAGGGGAAAATCTGATGATTATTACCTTCACAAGGATTTTGGTGATAGAATAAGAGTTAAAGTCAATTCACCTGAACTTCTTGAACAGTATTTTCAATCAAAAGGTCATTTTTCTTCTAGTAATACACCTGTTACCCTCGATGATTTCTTTTCTCCCTCGAATAATGTTAAACCCTCGACTAAACAACCATCAAAATTTATGCTTTTCATCGGTGGTGGAGTCTGTGATGTTTATCAACCAGCTGAAAAAGAGTTTGAACTTACTCGTCAACTTCTCCAACATGCACATGAATACAATTTTCCTGTTACAATAATAACTAAGAGCAATCTTGTTCTTCGAGATCTTGATCTTCTACAAAAAATCAATAAAGACTCTTATGCTAATGTTTCTGTAACTATCACTTTTGCTGATGACGAAATAAGGGAAATATTCGAGCCACGTTCTAGTTCGACTCAAGAACGTTATTCTGCTTTTACTACACTTCGTAAAGCTGGCATCCACGGTGGGGTATATTTTGTTCCTGTTCTACCGTGGATAGGTGATACTGAAGAAAATATGCATTCCCTTTACAGAATGGCTAAATCTTCTGGTGCTGAATATATTGTTTGTGGTGGATTAAGCCTTAAACCTGGAAA
Organism: Candidatus Heimdallarchaeota archaeon; assembly: GCA_019057815.1. Lineage (GTDB taxonomy): Archaea > Asgardarchaeota > Heimdallarchaeia > Heimdallarchaeales > Heimdallarchaeaceae > 18H4-34. The sequence goes on along the minus strand of JAHLWR010000002.1, from coordinate 264,292 downwards.
ATATAAGGAGGATTTCATGAATACAATCAAAGAACATTTCCATTCCCTTTATTCCAAATATTTTCAACTATATGGAAATAATAACAAATACGGATATCCTGATTCATCTTATGTTCAAAAAATGGGTGTTATTGATCCAGCTTTGAAAGGATATAAAATGTGTAAAGCTTATAACCTTTCATATATGATTCCTCGATACATTCAACAAGGCTTAATCGAAGAAAACGTAAAATGGGCGGAATCCCTCTATGAAATAGCGCATCTCAAGGAATATATATTGCGCGGTTCTTGGAGAGAAGTAAGCGATTTTAGAAAATCCTCAGCGATCGTAGAAGTTCTTAGCAAACCTCTGTCAAAAATGTCTAGAGATGAAATACAATCTCTTCCCGTGCCTAAAATTGCATCAACTCACATTTTTGAACTAGCTACAAAGGGAAAATCAACATACTTAGAAAAACTACTGAATGATGTTAATACTATGGTTTGAAACCGACAATAGTTTTTTGTTTTAACTTTTTAGAGATTTTTCTCCATATTGAATAAATGGTGCCATAGTTTGTATCCTCGTCTTTCAAATTCTTCGCTTAATCCCTTATAGTTGTCAAAAGTAAGTCTGAGATATTCCTTTTCCCTATATTTCTTCATTTTAACTATAAATTCATCAACATATCTAGTTTCATTGATGTATAGAAAAGGTCTACAACCAGAAAAGTTTACATTGAATCGTGCGTAAACTTTGATTTCTCCCTTGATTTTATAACCCAATGTCATGTGTTTTTTGCTTTTTAGATGAACCAGAAGTTCTTCTTTGTTAATATCTGGAAAAACTCTTACAATCCTATCATGATCTTTTTCTTTTACTTCTATTATGTGTCCTGAAGTATCTGACACATGTTTTGTTTCGATTTCTTCCAATTGTTCTTTTTCAATCCAATAGTGCCAAGATTCATTTGAAACTTTATACCCACACTTTTTGTACATGTTTATGGCTACAACATTTTTTGTTTCAACGTACAGGCCCATTTTTTTAACATTGTGCTTTTTGAAAAATTCAATTGAATATTTCATTAATTCTGTTCCATATCCTTTTCTTTGATGTTTTGCAGATACAGCGATATGAGCTAAATGGCCATAATCACCCATGATTCGCATTAATAGATATCCAACAAGTTTATTGTTAATAAATAAACCAATGAGGTTATCTTCTTTGATATGGTTAAGGCAATTTTCCTTTTCCATATGGTCATCTTGGAATGCACTTGCGTTTAATTCAACAAATTCTAAACAATTTTTCTCTTCTATGTTCCTGAATTCTCTCATCGAGTTTCTTTTTTCTAATGTAAAATAAGAATTTCGATAACTTATTCCATGAGTTCTCTATCCAACAAATCAAGTTCCTCCTCTGTGGTTTCAACTACTAGTATTGAAAGGTCTTTATACAATTCTAAATATTTATCTCCTCTTGTAGTTGCTTTGTATAGGTATTTAGGACGCTTTTTTTGATTCACGAATTTGACAATTAAACCTCTTGAAATCATGAATTGAACTACACTTCTCGCCCTATCTAAGGGTATATTGGCTCTTCTCCCTATTTGTGAAATGCCTGCTTCATCATAGAATCGTAGAACCATTAACACCTCGGCATAAATATCATAACGATTTCTATTAGCTGTAGTCAACCTTCTCATCTGCTTCAAGAGTTAATTTTAAAAAAATTAAAAAGATTTGTGATACTGAAATTAATTTGGAAATTAGTATTCTTCTTGCATATCTTCAGTATATTCTTCTTCATTCACAATTTTAGCTTGAAGATTTGTTACTCTAGCTCGAGATCCAAGTTCAACTTCATCAGCTATAACAGTTTCAGCTTTTGCACCTTTCTTAAGAATCACTTTCTTTGCGATTAACGTTCCTCTTGCACGTGAATGTTTCCCAAGTATTATGAGGTCTGCTTTTGTTTCTTCGCATCTCAAAGATCCATTAACCTTCATTGTTCCTGTTTCAATTTTATCTCCAGTAATGCTTCCATCCACATTTATTTCTGAAGCAACTTTGAGTAAACCTTGTGATTTGAAAGATCCATTAACATTAATTGTATCACCTGTTCCATCATTTCCACATGACATTGACCCACTAACGTTGAGTGTTTCAAAATTGAGGTTGTGACCCATTGACATTGACCCATTAACTTCACATTCAGAGATGCTAGAATCGTCACCTACATGACAAGAACCATTGATTTCCAACATGGGTACTCTTAGTGCTCCTTCACATTTTACACTACCATTAACAGTAAGTTTACTGCTTATATCAGCCGATGCAAAACGGCCAGAACCACCAATACTTACCTCTTCAGCAGATATTCTTTCTCCTCTAAAAGAACCTCCTGTTTCTATTTGTTTGCATTCAGTAGTCCCTTTTACTGATAAACTTCCCCCAACCTCTGTTTTTGGGCATTTTAAATCACCTAATATGCTAGCTGATCCTCCAATTTCCATTTCTTCCTCTATGATAACATTAGATTCAGCTTTGAGTGATCCATTAACTTCAACCTCACCAGCATATATATCTCCACCATGTTTAGCTGACCCATTAACTTCATATTCGTTAATTTTTGATATACCAGTAACAGAGCAAGAACCCATGATATCAACATCATTGGCAGATAAATCCTCTCCAACTTCTAGAGATCCATCAATACTAGCTTCTTCACATTCTAGAGACCCACCAATAATTAGTAAAGGTCCATTTCGAAAAGCTCTACTTTCGACGGTAAGTTCTTTAGTTTTTACATTACCCGTAATCTCAAGGTCCCCATCTCGATGGAAGACATTATTTGCGGATATTGAACCCTTAATAACTATATCTCCATCACAATTTAGATCTCCATTAACAACAAGATATTCAACTTCAGCTGGAATGTTTATTACAGCTCCGTCTTTTACTTCAAGGTCCCCATCAACCTTTGTCAGTTCTATTTGTTCGTTTTCTTTTACAACAAAATCATCCAAGAATTTCACCTAAAAAACAATAATTCAGAGTATATAAAAAGAAACATCACAAGATGTGTTCACAACAAGTTAGTAATCTTAGGACGTTATTGCTTTGTGATTATCTCTGTTGCCCACAATTGTCTCATTTCTTCGCATGTTTCTAGCAAGAAGTCAAGCTTTCCTTGAGATTCAATTTTGCCATCTTTCATAACAATTATGTTATCGGCTCTTCTCAGAACTAGTGGTCGATGTGACACTGCAAGACAAGTTGTATTGGGTTGAGAGAAAACCCTTTTCCAGAGTTCTATTTCTGTTTCAACGTCGAGCGCACTAGATAAATCATCAAAAACTAATAATTCAGGTTTTCGAGCAAACATTCTTGCAGCAGCTAAACGTTGTCGTTGGCCTCCTGACAGTTTTACCCCTTTTGGTCCTATCAATGTATCTAAACCATTTTCTAATTCTTCTACTTCTTTTTCGATTACAGCTAACTTCAAAGACTCCTCAATATCAACTGAATTTTCAGGTAATCCCATCAATATATTTTCTTTCAAAGTTTCACTAAAAAGCTGAGGTATTTGTGCTGTATATGCAGTTATTGGTGGAACAAAGAACTCTTCAGCCTTGTCCACAGCTCCTTGATTCCAATACAATTCTCCGCTCTTCTTTGGTAACAACCCTAGTAATGTTCTCAGCAATGTAGTTTTGCCTGAACCAATTCTCCCCGTGATTACAGTAAGAGAACCTTCTTCTATTTTCATATTAACCTTGTTAATTCCTTTTTCAGATTCAGGATAAGAATAAGATAAGTCACGAACTTCAAACCTACTTAAGCTATAATTTTTTTGTAGATGTAATGGTTGTATTTCAGGTATATTTTCCCAAAGGTAAATCGGACCATGTTTTGCTAAATCTATCTCTGTAACTGATTGATCTTCTCTCTTTATTAACTTAAACATCCTTTCAATAGAAACTTTTGTTCGTAAATACCTTGGGATCGTATCTCCCATATTCCAGACAAATTCACCAACTTCACCTAAAATTCCAACAAAAAAGGCTAAATCACCTATTGAGAACACGTTATTACTGAGATCCTGACCTACTAATAATAAAACTATTCCAATGCACAAGTGAATAGAGACGTTGTAAATACTGTGAATGAATTGATGAAAGAATTCATCCTTCACTTCAGCTTTGCGTCTTTTTACATTAATATCATTAAAGTGTTCCAAAAAATTATTTTCTGCTGTTGCAACTTTAATTGATTGCACTGAACGGAATATTTCACCTATAGCACGTGTTACTGCTCCTGCAGCTTTTCTTCGCTTCTTTCTTAGTGCAGTAAATTTTGGTCTTGTAAAAAGAATAAGTACCATCATTACCAGTAATGGTAAACTCACATACACCGTCAGCTTCCAATTGATGGACTGCATGATGACAAAAGATACCACCGCAAAAATCCCGAAACTGAATAGTGCTGTAAGGTGATAAATAAACCACGATACTTCTTCTACATCTCCACGAAATCTTGATATTGCTTCTCCAGGAGAATCAGGTAATGCTACAGCTCCAGGTTTTGCGAAGATACCTTCTAGCATATTTTTTTGAAGCAAGACCCTAATAGCGAGGACGAAAACCATGAATGTAAAAGTAAAAATAAAATCCCCAACAAGTCTTAAACTCAATGTGAGTGGGAGAATTAGGAGAATTAGAATCCAAATATTGATTTCCCAATTTTGTATGCCTTCAATATGATTAAAGATCTCACGAATAATTAACATTGCAGCAAGTGGTTGTATATAAAACAAAATGTCAGATAGGAATCCAATAAAAGCTGGCAAAGGTTTATACTTAAGTAGTTCCCAAGATATTTTTAGAACACTCATTGTAACCACTCCTCTATTTCGCCCGTATGTAAAAGGTGACTATATTTTGAATTTGGATTATTAACCAAATCTATTCTTCTTCCTTGTTCAATGATGTTCCCCTTCTCCAGTATCAAGATGTTATCAACTTTCTCTAAAGTTGTTAATCGATGAGCAATTATTATAGCTGTTCTGTTCACTAACAGTTTATCGATTACCTGTTCGAGCAAGTTTTCGGTAACTGGATCTAATCTAGATGACGCTTCATCTAATACAACCAAATTTGGTTTTTTAATAAATACTCGAGCTAGGGCTAAAAGTTGCGCTTCTCCTGCAGAAATACCATATTCACTTGAAGAAACTATAGTATCCAATCCTTTTGGCAGTTTTTTAAACCAGTCCGAAAGACCAACATCGGAGAGTATTTGAGTAATCTTGCCATCTTGAATTCTATTATCAAAGAGCGTAACATTATCCCTTATTGAAGCTTGAAATAACTCTACGTTTTGCGTTACATAGGAAATTTTATTTCTTAGGTCTTCTAGATATATATCTTTAACATTTTCACCATTTAGTTTTATAAATCCATCCTTTGGCTTAATATCATATAGTCTAAAAAGCAATCTCGAAATAGTAGTTTTACCACTTCCTGTGTGTCCAACGATTCCTAATACTTTTCCAGATTCAAGCTTAAAGGAAATATTACGAAGAACATAATCATTTTTGTTATAAGCAAAACTTAGATCATTAAATTCTACTGACAATGGGCCTGGGGCGAGTTTTTTTTGTCCTTCATCTTTAATTTTGGTCTCAATCTGGAATAACGTATTTATACGGTCAATAGAAGCTCCAGCTCGTTGAAAATTCTGCATCTGTCGCGTTATTCTAAAGATTGGACTTAGTAATATTCCAGCAAACATTTGAATTAGGAATATCGTTCCTAGAGTTATGTAACCATTATTATACAAAGGCAGACTAGGCGCAAAAATCATAGTGTTAATTAAAGCTATTATACCCCAGATTGATGCAACAAAAAACTGATCTCTAATCAGCGCGTGTCGAAAGGCTTTGAAATCTTTCTTTGAGTATCGATAGAACTTTTGCATTGCATTGTTAACTGCTCCATTTGCTCGAATGTCTTCTATTGCGCTTAGGTTTTCCTCAATTATTCCATATAAATCAGCACTAGTTTGTCTTTGTGCTTCCCAGCTTTTTTTAGCAAAATTTCTCATTAAATACATAACAACGACTGCAATGGTGGTAAAAATAGTGAAAGACAACCCAATAATCCAATGTTTAGTGAATAATATAGCTAAAACACCAATTATAATTAGTAAAGATGTCAGTAATTCAAGTGAAAATTGGGATAAAAACATAGCAAGTGTATTAACATCACCATCTATACGTTCTATCATCTCTCCAGGTTTATGTTCGTTATGAAAAGACATATCTAGACTTATGCAGTGTTTTGTTAAGTCATATCGTAGCATATTAGTTGATAACCAAGCTAGATTCTGTCCAAAATAAACAGCAAGAACAGTAATTGTTTGTTGAACTACCATTAGAATGATGTAGAGTGCGGCAAGGAAAATTAATGTTTTGGGAATCGTGTCAATTTTTCCGAATATTAGAGCTAACGTTCTAAAGAAAGCATTCAAATCTTCTAGAGGAATCCCTTGTTTTGCTGAGTTGATATAATTTTCAATAATTAAAGGTATAAAAATTTGTAATAAAGTTCCACTTAACAGTAGAGCACCTAAGATAGCAACTCTCTTTTTGAAGGGAGTTAAGTACTTCTTTTGCACTTCCCAGTATCTTTTAAGTGGCACTTTCATTATTCTACAACTCTTTAGTTATACTCTGGACGTTCTTATGTGTTTATAAATATATTAATCTATAAGAAAAACCATCAGAAAGACAAAAGAAACCACTTTACTTATTTTAATTTGGGGCGTACAACTAAGTAAGTTGTAGGACCAATGATTGGTAAAAGTGCAAATAACCAGAAAATCTTCTTGTTTTCCCAGTTTCTTCTTTTCATATCGTCCCATATTAAAATAGGATATAGGATTGTAAGAAAAGTGAAATCTATTGTCATTACGTGAACTAAACGTGTGTTTATGAACAAATTACCGTATTCTACCCAACTGCTATTGATTGCAGAAGCAATAATCCCGTATAGAAATAAACTGAATACTAAGACAGCTATTGCAGTAGCTGTTATTTTCGAATCAGCAATTTTTATAATAATACTTCTTTTTTCCCTAGTTTTCTTCTTCCAAACACCTCTTACTGAAAAATAAGGCATTAAAGCATACATACCTGCAGCAAAAGAAGCGAGAATAAAAGGCCATGAAGGTATAAATCTCTCTCTTTGTTCAATTAAGAGAATTGCAGTATACAATAAAGACCAAACAGCTATTAGGTTGAATACTGCCCATAGTCTTAATTTTTGTACATTTTTGTTGTACAACAATCTTGCGCTTCAAGAACCCCTACGAGGGGGAAGCAATCATCGCGCCGTTGAAGATGGACTATAACACCTTAGTCACAGACACTGGAGAAGACAAGCTTCTTCCGCTCATGTGGAACACGTGACCTTGTGAAGGTCATCTAACCTTCCTTCTAGGTAGACGAACCCAGGGGAAGGATCCTATCATATGTCTTGTTCTTTAGAGATTATCCTGACACACCGTGCCAGCAGTGATGTTTCCACAACACTGCACTATTATTCTGATTATTCTATTTAAACCTAACAAAAAATGTACAAAAAAGTCTCTCATAATAGAGGATTATTTTCTTTGATATTCATTAAACTGCTAAAAGTCGGATCTCCTGGTTGACCTTTTGGAGCCCAAATAAACGTATAGAACAGAAAACCGATCCAAATGGCAAGAAAAACTAGATTATAGCTCAAGAAGTCATTCCAAGGAATCGCAAATTTTTTTTCTGATATTTCAGCAACTTTCTCATTTTCCACATTAAAACATCTGTAAATAAATAAATCAATTGTAAAATGCTTCCACTATTATTAACTATTACCAAACACCAAAAATTGATACAGAATATTAAACATATTACTAAATTAGGTGTTAAATGCTCTATCTCCCGCATCTCCTAAACCAGGGACAATATATCCTTTTTCATTTAAAATTGAGTCGACAGCTCCAGCAATAATTATACTATCCTGAAACTTATTTTGGATTCTTTCTATTCCATACTGAGAAGCAATAGCACATAGAATGATTATCTTTTTTGGTTTTTGTTCCTTTATTATGTTTAAAATATATAATATTGTGGAACCACTAGCTAACATAGGATCAACAATTATTGCAACTTTATCCTCTAAGTATGGAATATTAACATAAGTTCCATCAATTCTGAAATCTCTTCCTTTCTCCTGAAGCATTTTTCCTCTTGAAACAGAGACAACTCCAACTGCGGCACGTGAAAATTGTTCAAGTACTCCCTCCAACATAGGTAGTGCTGCTCTTAAAATTGCAATAACACAAATGTTGTCCTTAAGATAGTCTATTTTAGCCTCCCCTAAGGGAGATTCAACTTTCTTAACTGATTTTCCCATCATTTTAGAAGCTTCATATGCTAGATAAGATCCTAATCGTTTGAGGTTTTCCCTGAAAACGGAAGGTTCAGTATTTTTGTCTCTTAATTTTCCAATAACTTCAGAAACTAAGACACTCGTACCACCGATGTTAATTAACATACAACACACAATTTCTCTGGTAATATTTAAGAAATCTGCTTATTTTCATGTAATAGAACCGGGTTCTATTAGTAAAAGTGAGGTGTCAATCTATGTCAAAAAGTGCATTAATTGGTTTTCTGCTAATTCATGGTTTTGCTAGTACAAAATACTCTTTTAAGATACTAGTTGATTCATTGAAAGACAAGGGCTATGTTGTAGATGCTCTTGATCTTCCTGGGCATAATACTTCTCCACAAGATATGATTGGTGTTAAGTGGACTGACTGGACTGATTATTGTCAAAATTGTTTAGATAATCTCAAAGAAAAATGTAGGAAAGTTTACATTATCGGGACATCATTAGGTGGAACCCTCACACTCCATTTAGGCTCAACAAATCCTGATATTGATGGGCTTATTGCTCTAGCAACGCCATATAAATCTTTTAACTCCAAAATGAAAATGCTGGAATTATTCCCTTTTGTTAAATATCTCAAGAAATGGCATAACATGGATGAACCGAAAGTGGATGATATTAGTGTTTTAGATAGATTAAAACATTATCCTAAATTCCCAACGGAAAGTGCAATTGAGTTTGCTAAATTGATGAAAAGTTTGAGAAAAAATTTATCATCAATAGAAAATCCTCTTCTCCTAATTTATAGTAAAAATGATCCAACTGTACCTTCAAAGCAAATTAAAAAAATATACCACACTGTTGGTTCAAGGGATAAAACAATTGTTAGTGTGAATAAAGGAAGACATAGCATCCTAGTAGATGCTGGTAGATATCAAGCTCTAGAAGCTATTGAAAAGTGGTTAGAAGAATGAAGAAAAGGAAACACATTCAAATGACAAAATTAAATCATAATTTTCTAATAAATGTCAATATATTCCTCTTAATCTCATCCTTTTCAGGCCCAAGATGAATCGAATGAGTTGATTGTGTAAAATAATCAGCTCTTTTAATGGAACTACTTACAGATGAAAGTAAGAGTTCTATATTATTTGATGGTACTCTTGGGTCTTTTAAGCCTACTGAAGTGTAAAGAGGCGCAGTTACTTTATGTAATCTTTTTCTAGTAACACTCATCAAATCAAACATACTTGTAACGCATTTTAAGGGTCTTTTTGGATAAATATAATGACCACGTTTCCTATATTTCACTGCCTCAGATTCTTTTGTAGGCCAATATCTTTTGAACCAAGTAATTAGTGGAAGAAATTTAGCATCTGGTCTAGGTAAATCTAATGGTGGAGAGATTGTTATTACCGCTTTACAGGGGTTGTATACAGAGAAGAGTAAAGAGAGTGTACTACCCATGGAATGACCAAGTAGAATTATTTCATTAGTCTTACTTGAAAGCTCTTTATAGTGAAGTTCAACGGATTTATACCAATCTAAAAAGGTAGTGCGTTCCATATCTTGAACACTAGTACCGTGACCTTCCAACCTTAGTACTCGACATGTATATCCTGTTTCTTCGTGTAAATATTCTGCAAGATTACGGAAAATTTCAGGGTTTGCTCCAAACCCATGAGTAAAAAGAATTCCTGTGTCACTTCCTTCCAATTCAAAAGATCTACATGCCTTTTTCACTTTTGTCCTTCTTGGAGAAGATCTCATATTATCAATAATAGCTGAAATAGTTTTCACATATCCAGCAACTTTTAACGCATCGATTATAGATGAACCCTCTTGAGGAGCAACATGATCTCTAGCCCATAAGTACGTACTATAATATCCTTCTAATAGAGAAAGAAGTTTTCTTCCAAAAGTGAATTTTTTGTGATTATGTACTAAACTCATTCTTCTCCAACCATCTTTTTGAATTTGTCTTCTGGTGTTTCTTTGATATAACCAAAGCGTGAAACAACTGGAATTGCAAAACCAAAAATTAGTAGAGAAAGTATCGGTATTAGTGCCCAATCGAGACCAAAAGCTCCATCGTTCTCGCCATAAGATATATCAATAAAGTACAATAACATAGCAATATTAGCAAAAATAAGCGGAGCAATAACCCAAAATGACTCTGGACGTTTAGATAGTATAAGTGCTAATAGAAAAATTGTTATAATACCAACTATAGGCCAAAATGCCCAATGAGAACTAAATGGTGCATCAAGAGGAACTATTGCCATATCAATTCCTGCAATGAAAAGACATAAGAACAAGATATTCAGAGGTGTGACCCAAAATTTATATCGTCTGAAACGTTTACTAGGCTTTTCTTTTTTCTCACTTTCAACAATGTAAGAGTTTTTACTATATCGCAAAATAGTTCCACATTTTGAACAAATCTCTTCTTCTTGTTTCATGAAATACAGTATATTCAGATTCTTTTAAATCATTATTGTCTTCAACTATCTAAGTTTTTCCTTCTTTCCTTTCTTATATTAGTTCTTTTTTATCTTGTGTTAAGGTCATCTTATTGTAGGACATCCTTCTTGGAAGAAAGGAAAAAACAATTAGAAACTGCGAAGTATTTCATCTTTTAAAAATTGCATATAAGCTTCAAAACAGCCAATTTTTCAGTATTAACGGTGTTTTTTCTGAATTATTTTGAGGTTATTTTGCTTCAGTCACCCATTTTTTAATCTTCTTTCTGAAAATATTTTCTTCTTTCTCCATTACAGTGATTACTGACATAACGTCTTCTTCCAATTCATTAAGATCACTAATGTTTTGTTCTTCATGCATATTTTCGAACAAAATTCTATACAACCAGTCAGTAAGATCAACGAGGGTGCGTTTAAAAAAATAATAAATTACAATATCTCCATTTATCTTCGGAAAGTCTCTCAAATATTTGTAACTATTGATAAAAGTCTTGAAATGTTTATCATTGATGAAGAACCAAATATCCTGTTCAAAAGGAGCAAACGTTGGATCGTCCCAGTCAATAAGAAAAATATCTTCTGAATCATTGATTAGTACATTATGTCGAATTGGATCTTTATGACATATTACTCTTTCAACATCTTGTTTCTTTAGCTTTATTACAACATTTTCCAAATGTCTCATAGAATTAAAAATCTCTTTAGAAACTGTGGTAATCATTACTCTCAATTTTTCTTGATATATATTTTCTAGTTTATCACTAGATAGTAAAAGTGTCATACATTTATTCAAATCTTGTTTGAAATCTACTTCAAACTGTTCCAAAACTGGTTTGGATAATTCAAGTGTGTCTGTTGCTCTATGTATTTCTGCTAATAATGCTCCCATTTGTTTAGCAAAGTATTTTGAATTAGATTGATCTTTTGTGACCATTTTTCCTTCAATAAAATTCCACAAAACCACATTGAAATCTTCTAATTGCGATATATTCCTGCAATCAGAATTCTTTATTGGGTGGGGAATTCTGGTGATGTGTGCTCTCTCGTTCAGTTGTTCTACAACTTGAAGAGAAAAATCAAGGTTTAATATCACTGATTGAGTTAATCTAGATGGTTTGTAAAGTTTAAGAAAATACTTCTTTTTGTCTTGTGTTTTTATGATGTATGAATATGATAGTTCTCCAATAGGTACGAACTCAAAGTATTCAACATCAATATCATACATTCTGAGGATAAATTCCTTTAACACACCTTTATTCAATTGTGGTTCAGCTTTCATTACACTGGCACCTAAGTTTTGTTAATGCTTAGCTTTAGATTCTTTAATGTTGTTCTTCAAGCTTGAAAATATCACAGTAATCTGGCTTTACAACTGTTCTGTTTCAGATTTTTCAAAGAATTTGGAAAATAAAGAGAGAATGATAGTAGCAGCAATTATTGCTATTGCTGTTGAGATAAAAACAACGTTTACATCAAATTTCTCCCAGACTGGTGATAATATTAGTGTTGACATTGACCTTCCAGCTGAAACATAAAAACCAAGCGCCCCAAGAGCTATCCCCCTGTGAGCTGGTTTTGAAGCTCTTGTAGCACCGGTATTCATCCCTAAATATGCTGTTAATATACTAGCACTGTACACAATATACAATAGAATAATTACTGGTAAAAGATCAACAAACACAATCAAAGTAAGAGCTACCGAAGCAACTAGCAATGTAAGAATTACAGGTTTCTTATACCCAAGCCGGTCTATTACAGACCCCATATATGGTTTGAAAAAGATTAAGACTCCAGCTGTTATCCACAGTATTTGAGCGACAGTATCGTTTGTGAAATTTTTTTCGTTAACAATCAAAAATGGTACAAATGCAACTACCATGTACTCCATAAAAGCTAAAACGAACTGAAAAAGGTAAAGTAAAGCTAAGCGTTTTTGCTTTGTTACAATTATTAGGTTACGAAACATAGCTAAAAATGAACTTCCAAGAGCTTTTATACGAGATTCTACTTGTAAACGATCTTCTTTTTTTAAGACTTCAGGAATAAAAAAGGCTAAAGCTATCGCTCCTGCAAAAGCTACTCCTGCACTCCATCCGAAAAGCACCCTATATTGAACCTCTAACTGTTTGAGTAACAAGTAAGCCAACAATGCACCAATAATTGTTCCGAAATCTGTTCCTTGGAATACTCTTCCTTGCATTTGACCAATATTATCTTTTTCAAAATCTCCAATATATGCAAAAATTACCGGCCAGAAACAACTCATGCCAATAGCCAGTAGTGTTGTTGCAATAAGAACAACAATCCAATTATAGGAAAATGACAAGATTAACAGACTAGACGCATAAAAAAATACACCGGCAATTAGAAGTGGTTTTCTACCTATCATTTGACTAAATTGAGCTAGAGGAACTCGCAAGAAAAGTTGGTAGATGTTTCTTAGAGCTAGAATGACACCAATTATTATTGCTGTTGTACCAATATCCTCTAAGTGAAGACCAACATAAGCACCAAAAATTGATAAGGAAAAACTTCCAACAATACCAAGCAAAACAGGAGAAAGACGTTTACGATCATTCAAATAGGTTTTTTCAACAATATAATTCATCGTCCTAGCGAGGTAATTTTCTCGTTCACTCAGAATTTTCAAGTCCTTCAGTTAAGTATTCGATTTTTTTAAGGAATATAAGGATAATTCTTTTCCATTTTAAAAAATCTATGACAATTTTATTAAACTGTTATGACATCTTCATTCTTAGATATTATGTTTCCACACACTCAAAGCTCGGGTGGTATCCCACCTGATAAATTAATGCATCAGTTATTGATTCAAGCAATACAATCCTTCTATTCAGAAGATTATGAGAATGGTGTATATTATCTGCAGCAAATAAGAGCTAATCTACCAAAATATATGTACCAACTAAGTCCAGCATTCAAAACATTGTGCAAGGATATAGTAAAGATAATTCAAGCAGGAAGTTTAGTCTCTGATTCTTCTGACATGTCATTTCCTGCTCATGTTAAATCACCAACTGAGACTCCATCTAGTGCTCCTATTAGCCCTCCACAAGAGCAACCCTCAGCAAGTCAATCTCCACTAAATTCGTCATTAGAGACTCAAAAATCACAAAGTCTACCCTCGGAAAGCGTTAGTGCTCCAGATTTGACAATCGAAGAACCTTCTGAAACAGAGATAACTACTGAAACAGAGATGACTACTGAATTCGTGTCAGAATTGTCATCTAAAGTAGCTGGGAGAAAAGACAAGAAAAAACGAAAGTTAACCGATGATTTATCTGGATCATTGGATGATCTTGAGGAATTCGATTTCTGACACTAAGCTTTAATCAGACAACCCTTTCCAATCCCTTTTTACTAGATGTTCTACAGCTATTTCAATATCGTTAATCGTTTCTTGAAGCCTCTCTTTAATGCTTTCTTGAGGTGTAGCTGAATAAATGTGTCTAATACCGCCTTGAGAAAGCATTTCAGTTTTCCTTAAAATTAAATTTTGGTTCATAAGTTTCTGTAATAACCTTAATGCTGTAGTTCGGTCTCGTTTCACTTTGGTAGCAATTTCTTTGATTGTTCGATCTTGTTTTAAGACATAGAAATAGATTTCTACACCTAATGATTTTATGCCAAACAGACATTCAAAAATAGCACATTTACCACCTGAATCAAGTACCTGTGGTAAGTTCACTAAACACTTATGCATCGCACTCGTATGTGGATGAATCGTGCACATACTTAAACCTTACGTTTTTCTTATTTATCGGAACTACTGCCCAATAGAACATTTTAAAAACCGGTATGTGCTACCATGGCACATAACGTATAAGTTGGATGAAAAATGGTTGATAATGAACTTGAGAAAATAAAACGTGAAAAATATAGACAATATTTACAAGGTGAAACTAATACTAATCAATCAAAATTTCCAACAGGAAAAGCTGTTGATGTGACAGATGCAGATTTTGACGAATTTGTTAAACAACAACGAATCGTGATTGTAGATTGTTGGGCTGCTTGGTGTGGTCCTTGTAGAAGTATGGCTCCTGTTATGGAACAGATTGCAAAGGATATGAAAGAAAAAGTTTCTGTAGGTAAGCTTAATATTGATCAAAATCGTCGTACTGCTATGCGTTATAATGTTTCTTCAATTCCCAATTTTCTAGTTTTCCACAACGGTAAATTTCTAGGAAATGTAGTTGGAGCTGTTGGAAAAGCTCCTTTTGACAAACTAATAAAGCAGATTTTATCAGGTGAATTTAAGAAAAAAGAAGGTTATGCTTAAGAGGTTCTTTCCTTTTTTTATTATTTATTCATTTTGCTCAATGAAGTCAAAAAGCGAGGTTTGAACTTCTTTTCTAACTTTCATTTGTTCTCCTTTTAGTAAATTAGAGAATTCTTCATTTCTTGTTGTAATAATAAAAACAAAATCTTTTTTCTCATTATTGATTACATCGGCTAGAAGTTTTAATCTTGTACTATCTAAAGCATTTTCTGGACTATCAACTAGCATTAGTGCTTGACTTGTGAAACCTTTTGCAAGTAGATATTTCCAGACTGCTATTCTGAGACATAAATCAACGAAATATTTTTCTCCTCCTGACATACTATCATATGCTCTTGTACTTCCATCAAACATCAATGATATCGTTAATGTTCTAGGGTCAACTGTCATCCCATAACCAAAAATTTGTGTTGTTGTTTCAGAAAACTGTTTTATTATTTGAGCCCTTTCGTTTATAGTAGATTCTTGTTTTTTAATGTTAGCAATTTCTTCTTGTATTTTCTCTAATTTGATTAGTATTTTTCTCTTGTTTACTTGTACTGCATTTAAATTGACATTTTTTGTTAAAATCTCCATCTGTATCTCTATACCAGATGATTTCTTATCTGATTCTTTGATCTCTTCCAAAATCCTACGAATATTCTGATTATGGTTCTTTAAACCCAACCTTATTTCTGATAACTCATCATGCAATTTTTCTTCCTTTTGTTTAGCAATTCTAAGTTCTTCTTCTTCTATATTTGTTATTTCTTGATTAATTTCAAACAATAGATTGTCAACTTTAGTTCTTTCCCCTTCTAGTGCTTCTGTTTTAGGCTCATCTTGAGCTTCAATAGAAAATAAACCTTCTCTCAGAGAAGAAGGTAATTTTGACCAATCCGTTCCACATAAAGGGCATCCAATGTTTATTCTTGCATCCCATACTTTTTCGAGATTCGTATGGCAAAACTCACACAGAGAATCATTTCTTACTTTAGTTCTTAAGTAGTCGTATTTTTCATTTCCAATCTTTGTTGCTATTTTTGAAGTTTTGATTAACATTTCTCTTTGAATAACATATTCTCGTCTTCTACTTTTCAATCTATCAAGATTGACTCTTATCTCATAATTCTCTTCTCTTATGTCTGAAAGGATTTTATTCTTTTTCTCTTCATCTTTTTCAAGCTCTTGTATATACTTGTCTTCACCTTGAATCAGCTCTTCTTTGCTTTTTCTTTCGTTTTCAAAGGCTTTAAGCTTCGCAAATACAAGTTTTTCATCTACTTCACCTATCCCTAGCAATTTCATAGCATTTCGAATGTTGTCTTCTGTTTCTTCCAGTTTTCTTATCTGATCAAGAATATTTTTTCTTTCATTTTCTCTTGTTCTAATTTTTTGCCTAAGTAGATAATCTTCGGGAGCACCACTCGTAAACCTATTGATTAATTCAAAGAAACTTAGTAAATCTGCTTCTTCCTGTCTTCCAAGCATTGAGTGGTCATCTTCTCTTTTATAATATAATGATTGAAAGAGATCTTGGAAATCAAATAATGTTAAACAAAATTCTCTATACATATAATCTGAATATTCTTCTTTTGAAAGCGTCTTCTGTCCCTTCCCTCTTTCAGTGACTCTTGTTCGTATACCTGCATCTGTTAAGCTCTGATAGATTGATATTTCTTTTTCACTTATCCACTTTGATTTTATGTATGCTTTTTTGTCAACTCTTTTCCTTGCAAAAGAGAAATATCTTTGTGCATGTGCATCAGAACAAATAGATCTTTCAATAATGTCAAGAAGAGTTGTTTTTCCATAACCATTTTCTGCATGTAAAACATTGATTCCCTCTAGAATCTCTATTCTGTGCGTTGATGATTCTGAAAGTGGAATAATGTGAGAAAACTCAAATTCAGAGAGAATAGGCAACATCAAGAAAATATATGAGTTTTAGGCTTTTAAACATTTGTTGAACTATTCTAGTCTAGTGTTTCATCATCATATTCTTCGTCGATATCCTCTGTAGTTATATCTTCGTCGATATCCTCTGTAGTTATATCTTCTTCACTTAAGTCAATTAATGAGGCATATACTATTCTCGTTGTTTTTCCAACAGACATTATTTTAACGCCTTTAGTATTTCTTCCTATTTCACGTATTGATTCTATTCTTGTTCGTATAGCTATACCCTTGTTATTTATGAAGGATAAAGTTTCATCTCGTGATGGGTTTTTTGGGACAACCAACATGGAAGCTATTAACCCATTTCGTTCCCCTGTTTTGATATCAATAACTCCACGCGCAGCTCTGTGGGTGAAACGATATTTTTTACATGCTGTTCTTTTCCCATAACCCTTCTCTGTTATAGTTAAAATTGAATGATTATCGATTTCATTTTCATGGACATGAGCACCATCTATTATTTCGTCATCAGGAGACTTGAATCTCATTCCTGTAACTCCCCGCGCTGATCTTCCCATTGAACGTACTTCTTTTTCATGGAAGTGAGCAGTTAAACCTTTTTTAGTTGATAGGAAAATGTGGTCTTGTCCTGTTGTAACAAATGAGTCAACAACTCTGTCACCTTTTTCAATTTTGATACCTATGATTCCTGTTTTTCTAACATTTGAAAAAGATTTGAGATTTGTTTTCTTTACTTTGCCTTTAGCTGTCACAAAAAATAATTGCAATCCTTTGTCGAAAGAGTGCCTGTCTACTGGTACAATTTTGACCACAGGAGACTCTATAGGTAACAATGTCTTCCAAAGACTTCCTCGTGCATCTCTTCTTTTAGCTTCAGGGATTTCAAAAGCAGGAGTTGAGTGAACAATACCTTGTTCTGTAATCAATAGGAGGGTGTTTTTATTAAGAGCTACTAGCATATCATATAATCTATCTTTCTCTCGTAGAGTTACAGCTTTTAGTCCTTTTCCTCCTCTTCTTTGAGTCTTAAATACAGAAATATCAATAGATCGAACATATCCTTGTGTTGTAGCAGTAATTAGTAAATGTCGATCATGTATCATGTCATATACATCTGTGTCAAGAGGAATATCAGCTTCATCTCGAATTTCTGTTCTCCTCTCATCACCAAATTTGTCCTTTATTTCAACAAGTTCCTCTCTTATAATGGCCATCCTTTTTTCTTTAAGAGCCAAAATATCCCTATATTCTTCTACTTTCTTTTCGAGTTCTTCTTTCTCTTTTATAACGGATTCTACTTCCATTTTTGCTAAACGAGCAAGTTGCATATTCAAAATTGCATTTGCTTGTGTCTCACTTAAATCAAAACGTTTCATCAATTTGTCTCGAGCATCAGACCTATTTTCTGACTTTTTGATTAACTCAATGACTTCATCAATATTTTGCAAAGCAATATATAGGCCTTCAAGAACATGAAGACGCATTAATGCTTTATTTAACCAATGTTGGATTGTCTTTCTAACTACATATTCACGATGTTCAAGGAATATATCAAGGGATCTTCTTAGATTTAGCAATAATGGTCTTCCACGAGCAAAAGCCATATTTTTCGCATGAATTGTTCTTGCAAGTTGAGTTTTCTTATATAATTGACTAATTATGACTCGTACACCCTTTTCATGGGAATAATCAGGACTTACTTCTATTTCTATGTTGATTTCATCTTTAGATAGGTCACGTGCATCTACTAGTCCTCTAATTTTTTTATTTGAGATTAGATCATGTAAATCTTCCATCAAAGTAGTCTTATTTGATAAATAGGGTAATTCATGAACTATAATAATTGCTCCTTCATTGTCTGACTTAGATTCCTTTACAGATATTTTGGCCCTTATAATTATTGGACCTTTTCCGGTTTTAGCATAGTTTAACATCTCTCTTCCATTAACTATTATTCCTCCTGTAGGGAAATCTGGTCCTTTTACAATTTCTGATAGTCTCTCTATTGAAGTTTCTGGGTAATCAATTAATTGAATAGTAGCATTCACTATTTCCGTGAGATTATGTGGGGGAATAGTTGAACTAATCCCTACAGCGATACCTGAAGTACCATTGACAAATAATAATGGAAATTTTACTGGTAAAACAGTTGGTTCCATTTCTTCTCCATCAAAGTTTTCTTGGAATTTTACAATTTCTGGAATAACGTTTTCTAGAAGTTCACTAGAAATTTTTGCTAATCTTGCCTCTGTGTATCGCATGGAGGCCGCTGGGAAACCGTCAATCGATCCAAAGTTTCCTTGACCATCTACTACAGGGTATCGTAAAGAAAATGGTTGAGCTAATCGTACTAGGGTCTCATATACACCTCCTGCATGTGGATGATATTTACCTGTTACTTCACCAACTATTCTTGCACATTTCTTATGAGGTGTGTTATAGTATAGCTTCATTTGATGCATAGCCCATAGAATTCTTCGATGTACAGGTTTTAATCCATCTCTTGCGTCTGGTATAGCTCTTTCACTTATAACGTAATAAGCATAATCAGCATATGCTTTTTCTAGAGTTGAAGTTAAGGGTTTACGGTGAATAACTTCATCATCCAAGTTACTTGTCATTTTAATCTAATCCTATTCTACAATTCTAATTCTTCTGGCAACTCATCACCAGAAATATCAATATCAATAAATTCTTTTTCTGTTTCTTCCACTTCTCTCTCTTCTATTGGCGAATCAACTCCATATTCTTTCGCATATTCAGAGGAATCTAACTTGAATACCTCTTCTAAAATAAATTTTTTACGGAAAGATACTTCGGTTCCCATTAATTGTTCAAATCGTTGATCTGCTGAAGCTGCGTCCACAATCTTTAGTTGTATTAAATGTCGACTATGAGGACGCATTGATGTTATCTCAAGCTGATCAGCATTCATTTCACCTAATCCTTTATAACGCTGTATTTTTATGTTAGATGGTTCTATGCCCGATTCAACTAACCTTTGATATATTTCATCTTTTTCTTCTTCAGCAAAGGCATATTCATGGGTCTTTTCATCCAAAAAATCAGATTTTCCTTTTGCTAGATAAACTCTGAAAAGAGGTGGCAAAGCTACATATATTTTTCCAACTTCAATGAGTTCACGCATATATCGATAGAAAAACGTTAAAAGCAGAGTCATAATGTGTGCACCATCAACATCAGCATCTGTAAGAGTGATGATTTTCCCATATCTACATTTCTCGAGATCAAAATCATCACCAATTCCTGTACCTATTGCCATGATTAAACTTTGGATTTCCTTGTTACTCAGTGCTTTAACCAATCTAGCTTTTAATACATTAAGCACCTTCCCTCTTAAAAACAGGATTTCCTGAAATTGGCTGTCTCTCGCCTTAATTGCCGTTCCCCCTGCTGATAATCCCTCGACTAAGAATAATTCTCTTTTTGCAGGATCTTTTTCTCGACTTTCTATTAGTCTTCCGGGAAGACCTACTCTCTTATCTTTTAATCTTATTAATTCACGTGCTTTTCTTGCAGCTATTCGAGCTCTTAGCGCTTCTGTAGCTTTTTCATATATTTGTCGAGCAACTTTAGTGTTTATTCCAAGATATTCTTTGAATTTATCATTCATTACTTTTTGAACAGTACTTTCAACTTCACTGTTACCTAATTTTGTTTTTGTTTGACCTTCAAATTGTGGGTCTGGATGTTTTATGCTTATTATACATATCAAACCTTCTCTAACATCTTCTCCTCGTAAATTATCATCTTTTGAAGACATCAAGTTCTTTGTTCTAGCATAATCGTTTATTGCTCTTGTCAACCCCGCTTTGAAGCCTGTAACATGGGTACCTCCTTCAGAATTATATATTCCATTAACAAAACCCATGATTACATCATTATAACCATCAGTATAAAGAAGGCTAATTTCAACTATGGTACCCTTTATATTTTGTTCAGTGTGGAAAAGATTATCGGCAGAATCAAAAATTACTTTTTTTCCACCTACCAGATCCTTTACAAAT
This sequence comes from Candidatus Heimdallarchaeota archaeon, assembly GCA_019057815.1. GTDB lineage: Archaea > Asgardarchaeota > Heimdallarchaeia > Heimdallarchaeales > Heimdallarchaeaceae > 18H4-34. Next base: position 243,162 of record JAHLWR010000002.1, on the reverse strand, counting down.
TGTTTTATCCCTCCTTCAAAAATGTACTCTACACGAATTGGTTCTTCTTTTCTTTCATCTGTTAGTGTGAAACGTAATCCTTTATTTAAATAAGCCATTTCTTTTACTCTGCGCGATACGATATCAAAGTCAAAATCGGTAACAGGAAAAATTCCATTATCTGGCTCAAAATAAATGAATGTTCCTTCCATTTCCATTCCATATTGTTCTTTCTCAATTACTTCAGTTATTTTTTTACCTTTTGAATACTCTTGAACGTATTCTCTATTGCTTCTGTATACTTTTACAACAAACTTTTCGGATAATGCATTAACACAAGCTAAACCTATGCCGTGCAAACCTCCTGAAACTTTGTAAGCAGTTTTGTCAAATTTCCCTCCAGAGTGAATTTTAGTTAATATAACTTCTAACGTGTTTTGTTTGTATTTAGGGTGATTACCAACAGGTATTCCTCGACCATCATCAAGGATTGAAATTCCACCCTCTCTATGAATTACAATTTGAATGTTATCGCATTCACCTGCCATATATTCATCTACAGAATTATCAATTACTTCCCAGATGAGATGGTGTAATCCATCTTCACTTGTTGTTCCTATATACATAGCTGGTCGTAATCTTATTCCTTCAGTACCATCCAATGCTCTAATAGTTTCAACACCATAGGAATCTTTCTTTTTAACAAAATCAGAAGAATCTTTATTCATAGCTATCACTAATTAATTGAATTTTTTTTATTCCCCATGATGGAAACAATTTTGCTTTCTTTTCGTTTAAAGTCGGCTGATTTTTAACTTTACACTATAAAAATAATCGAATTATCCTTTAAAAACAAATTGGTTGAGACCCTATTCTACAGCTAGAAAAACGGTGAAATAGGGTCAAAAAATGATTTTCAACAACAGATTTGTACTTAGGGTGTAATTCTTGTTCTAGCTTCACCATGAGGGGCTTTTATTCATTTTCAGGATTAGTGATAATAGCTAATCCCTGAGTTTCTTTGACAAACTTAATTACTGATTCAATTTTTGGACCCATACTACCTTTAATAAAATGCCTCTCAGCATAATAATTCATAGCTAGAGCTATGTCTATTTTCCCAATAGTTTCTTGATTTTCTTTGTTGTGATTTATGAACGCATTAGGTACATCAGTTAGAATAATTAAGATACGCGCACCAATTTGGGCAGCTAGGACTGCTGATGCTCGATCTTTATCTATAACAGCTATAGCACCTTCAAATGTTCCTTTCTGTCCTCTTTGAAGAATCATGTTTCCTCCCAAAGCTAGGACAACCAATTTTCTTTCCGTTTATTGCACTAATATTAAAAAAGGTTTTAAACCCAAATATAAATCATTTTTCTGTCGATATACTGAGACAGAGGATAAATCTGTTATTATTTTTCTTTGTTGAGTGTTATTTCATTACAGTATTATTTCTTGTGCAATGCTTTCAACAATTTCTGCAAATAGTGCATTTCTTGAGCACTCTTTAATCTCAACCTTAACTCTTTCACCTAAATTACCCTTGGGCAAAATTATTGGTTTATAATATATGTTCCTAGCAAACATTTTTCCCTCTTTAGCTTCTTTTACAACAAGAACTTTTCCTCTCCATCCTTCCCACTCTTTGTTATTAGTTTCTTGAAGTAATTTTACCTTTTCTGATAAAAATCTGCTTCTTTCTTTTTTTATTTCTGACGGTATCTTGTTTGGGAATTTTGTTGAAGCTGCTAAAGGTCTATCGCCATATTTTGAGATGTTAACGATGTCGAAATTGTTTTTTTCTAAGTTTGCTACTGTTAACTCAAAATCGTATTCAGTTTCACCAGGAAAACCAACAATTACGTCTGTGGCCAATGTAATTTTTGGAATTCTTATTCTAATTTTCTTAACTAATTTATTGAAGTCTTCAATTGAATATCCTCGTTTCATCGATTCAAGTATTCTGTTTGAACCGCTTTGGACAGGAATGTGTAGAAAACGATATACTCTCTCATCTTTCTCCATAATATCTAGAAGATCATCAATTATTGTAATTGCATATTTGGGATTCATCATCCCTATTCTTATTTGAAAATCACCCTCGTTTTCTAACAACCGAGAAATTAATTCTTGTAATGTAACACAGTTGTCTTGACCATAAACGGCTGTATCTTGGGCTGTAACATATAATTCTTTTGCACCAACATCACGTGCTTTCTTTGCGTATTCTACTAGTATGTCAATGGGATAACTTGTTAGCCATCCACGTGCATATTTAACCGCACAATATGTACAACTGCCTAAACACCCTTGTGATATAGGCATTATAGCTGTTAAAGGTTTATTAGGTACGAAAGCAGGTTTTTCGGGCAATCTAGCCATTTGATATATTTCCCCATTAGGAATTTGAAGAGGAACATATTTTAGAATGCTTTTTCCAATGTTTGGTGGAGTCAATATAGCGTCTGGACACGCTTTTTTAATTCTGTCAGGGTTTATTTTTGGTAGACATCCAGTAACAATGACATCAGCATCTGTCATGCTACTTTTATAAATAAACTGAATGACTTTGTCTTCTGTCGGGCTTTTGACAGCACAAGAACAAATAATAATCACGTCAGCTTGGTAAATGTCATCAACTTCAGAACCATTGGATTGCAAAAGAATCTGACGAATATTCTCCCCCTCAGCTTGATTTTGCGTGCATCCGTAACTTTTTAGATAGAATCGAAACATTAAGGATTCATTCACGGATAATCTTTCATTAATTGCTTAAAAAAGGATTGGTTAGTTGAGAAATACATCTTTAGAATGGTGAATTACAGGTTATCTCAAGCATGTTTAGTTATTTTACTTTTTTGTCGATGTATTTAACAATGTATAAAGAAAAGTATTTAATATTAAGATAGGAGTTAGAATTAAGAATTTTTAGGGAAAAAAATGAATAAATTTATCCAAGGCCCAGCTATATTAGTGTATATCTCTGATGTAATAAATGGTAGAGTAATAAAAGAGGGTGAAGAGCGATTTCGTTATGTACTAATGACAGCAAACAATGAGAAAATTTACAGGATAAGAATAACTGGAACCCTAGTGCACAAATACCATAGTCTTGGTTCCGCAGACAAAAAAGAATTCACAGCGATTTCCATTGATGATGGAACTGAAACGATACAAGTAAAAGGTTGGGAAGAAGGGGCACAAGTGCTTAATAGGTATGGAGTTGGAAATGAAGTTGATATTATAGGAAGACCTAGAAGCTCTGAGGATGAAATTTTCCTTGTGCCTGAAACAGTTATAAACGTTGATTCTCATGACAGAGAGCTTTATATGAGGGTAAAAAAAGTGAAACGGTATTTAGATAAAGGTTTCACCATACCTGCTCTAAAGCGAGAAAAACTTGAAAAAGAAATAGATGAGGAAAAAGAGAAAGCTAGAGATATAGTATGGGAAATCATAGCTGAATCTAATTCAAGTGTTACCTTAGATGAAATATTAGAAAAAACCAAACTAGAAAAAGCAGTTGTGGAAGAAATAATACACGACCTCCTGAATCGTGGAGATATTTTTGAACCAACAGCTCTAGTATTTAGAAAGGCATGAACGAGTTTAATCACTCATCAAAAATATGATCATTCATTAGATGAATGAATTTTTCTTTCAATTCTAATCCATCAAATTCGGAACCTAGGCGTTCTACTTCTTTAGATAGTTCTTCTAAACCAAGTATATAACGAATCCATGATCCTAGATCGCTTATAACTGAATTGTCTTTTTCAATTCTATATAGGTGGAATTCAATAGAAAAGAAGGGAACATAAGGTAAAATCTCTACTAATTCCTGCACTGTATGTGCCACACTAAAAATAGTTTTAGGAGAATTAGGGTCTCGGAAAATAAAAGGTGGACTAATTGGTTTGAAATTCTCTGTGTCAGGTGGATTAGTTTCTGATTTCAGCATAGTTTCCCCTACTATTTCCAGAACGAGATTGAAAGCGAATGCTAATTTTTAAAGTTTTTGCTAAATTGAAACTTGGAAAGCAAATTTCTTAAAGTAATAGGGCGTCTAAAAAGATTTCACCAAGCATGGATTTTAGGTTCAGAATAAGTCTGAGTGTTACTTCTTCACTATGGTCGCAACGTATCGCAGCTAATAACCCTTCCAAGACCTCACGGATCTTAGTACCAAGCCTCAAGGGGAAGAACTTAACTTTCCTGTGCATCTGGAACGCATCCAGATGATGTCTGATCATACTAGGCAAAAAACGAATTAAAAATTTATTTTTTAAGGTTACTATAGGCACGAAAAACAACAAAATAATGAGAAGCAGAAGGTCGAAATATTTAAATTAGAAATAATTAGGTTAAAAACTGGACAAGCCACGATACTCAAGCGGTAAAATATTTGAAGTTTCTAATAATTCGCGAAATGAGGATGGATTGCTAATCCATTGCCGTTAGGCTCCGGGGTTCAAATCCCCGTCGTGGCTCCAAATTTTCTTCTGTTCCTTTCTACGCTATCCCTCTTAGTAAGTATCCAATTCCAAATGCTGCTGCTGCTGCTAACCCTCCTAATGCAAACATTTCTAGTCCTGATTTAATGAAGTTTTTTCCAGTCACTTTTACCTTTAACGCTCCAAGTGTGAACAGTGCTAAGCCTGTTAAAGCACATGCTATTATGAATGATAATGTTGGGTTGTTTTCTAGTGCTGGAATCAGTTGTGCGATAACATAAGATGATAGTGGAATAAATCCAAAAACTACAAATGAAAGAAAAGTTACTAGACCATTTTTTACTGGTGAATCTTTTGTTTCAATAATCTCCAATTCTTCAGCCATCATAATATCTACCCATGCTTTTGGGTATTTTGAAATTATTTCAATAACTGTTTCTGCATCGTTTTTGCTCATCCCTTTTGCTTGATATATTTCTAACATTTCTAGCTTCTCCCCTTCAGGATAGTGTTCTACTTCCCATTCTTCCCTTCTGCGTTCATCAGCTTGATATTCTTTCTCAGATTTAGAACTAAGATAATCTCCTATTCCCATTGAAAGACCATCAGCTAATAAATTAGCAAGACCTAGAATTACAACAATTGCTAAAGGTAATTTTGCTCCTGTTACACCAGCAACAACGGCAAAAGTCGTTATAATTCCATCAAGCCCCCCATAAATTATACTTTTAATATATCTTCCAGCTTCTTGTTGGTGCCTTTCAGGCGCAAAAACTGAGTGAGCTTCAATCGATGCATCTACATCACCATCTTCATAAGCCTTTTTTGCTTTTTTTAAATCCCTACTTAAAGACATTTAGAATCTCCATTTAGTATCTTCGAATATCTGTGGAAGCGCGCTTTTAAAAAGTTGAGGGGACATTTATGATATCTTTTCTCGCAATATCTTCATACTTAAAAAGACTCTAAAAATTTAACCTTTGAAATGGAACCCGATACCATTATTGAGCTGAATCATGGTGCTGGCGGTGCAATCATGGATGTATTCTTATCTTCCTTACTTAGTATTTACAAAAAGAAATCTGTACTTAACGGAATAGGTGTAGATGAACTTGACGATGGTGCCACCATACCTCTCTCAAACGGTGAAACACTCATAGTTAGCTCAGATTCTCACACAGTTTATCCTATTTTTTTCCCAGGAGGGGATTTGGGATTATTAGCAGCAACAGGAACAATTAATGATGTGCTGATGATGGGAGGTAAACCTTTTGCCATAACATGTGCAATACTTATAGAAGAAGGAATGGTTTACTCCAAAATTGAAAAAATCATCTCTTCCTTTGCCAAAACATGTGAAGAAAATGATGTTGCTATAATAGCTGGAGATACAAAAGTTCTACCAAAAGGTCAAGTGGATCAAATGTATATGAGTACAACTGGAATTGGTGTCAGGATTTCACCAAATATTATAGCTGATAATCGTGTAGAGATAGGAGATAAGATAATATTAACCGGAGCTCCTGGATTACATGGAGCTTCCTTAATTGCAAGAAGAGAAGGAATTGACTTACAGACAAATCTCGAATCCGATGTAGCATCTCTGATACCAATGCTTCTTCAAGTTGTTCAAACCGGAAATATTCACGCGATGAAGGATCCAACACGTGGGGGTTTAGGAAGCGCAATAAACGAATTTGCTGAAAAATCTAATGTTGGACTTCTATTAGAAGAAGAAAAAATTCCTTCTAATCCAGAAGTGAATGGAATCTGTGAGCTCTTGGGTTTGGATCCTTATTCAATTTCATGCGAAGGAACAGCAATCATAGCTGTTACTTCAGATAAAGCAGATGAGGTACTTTCATCAATTAAAAAACACCCCTTAGGGAAAGATGCTGAAATTATTGGTGAAGCAATAGAAAAATATTCAGGAAAGGTTGTTGTAAAAACTCCTATAGGTGGTCATAGATTATTGAGAAAACCATTAGGGGAGCCTATCCCTAGAGTGTGTTAAAATTGGGTTGTAATTATGTCTGAGGAAACTTGTGAAATTCTTGTTTCTGGAATCGTTCAAGGTATTGGTTATAGACCTTTTGTGTTCAATCTAGCGGTGGAATTGGGTGTCAAAGGAGAAGTCCAAAATCTAGGTGATGCTGGAGTAAGAATAATTGCACAAGCTGGGAGAAAAACGATATTAAATTTTCTTGAATTTCTTAAAGAAAAGAAGCCTAATTTGTGTATGTACGATTCTTTTGAAATTACGTGGAGACATAACTCAAAAAATTTTAGTTGTTTCAACATAACTAAAAGTTCAAATGAAAAAAAAGGAGCAGGATTTTCATATTTACCTCCTGATATTTCAATATGTAAGGAATGTCTAAAGGAATTAGATTCAGAGGAAGCAAGAAGATCTGATTATCCTTTCAATTCTTGTGTAAACTGTGGACCAAGATTCACTGTAATTGAAGAACTACCTTATGACAGACCCAAAACAGTTATGGAAGATTTCCCATTCTGTGAATCGTGTGAGCGTGATTATACTGATTCAAAGGATAGGCGGTTTCATGCACAAACTACTTGTTGTACGGATTGTGGACCAGTTTATACGCTCTATACCTCAAATGGTCAACCTCTTTCATTTGCAAAACAAAAAGAACTAGTAAAATTTACTGTAAATGCAATAAATAACGAGAAAATAATCGCAATAAAAGGGATAGGAGGTACACATTTAGCTTGTTCTACATTAGATGATAATACATTACTAAAATTAAGAATATCAAAAGGAAAAAGAAAATTCAAACCTTTTGCGATCATGGCACAAAATCTCTCAGCAATAAGAAATTTTGCTAATGTTAATGAGAATGAAGAATTTTTTCTAACAAGCTTTAGAAAACCCATAGTCTTGCTACAAAAAAATGCTGATTATTATCTTTCCAAGTGGGTTTCACCCGGTTTGCATAATATTGGTGTGATGCTTCCTTATGCAGGTATTCATCACATGCTCCTAAAAGAAATGAAGGAACCAACAATTGTCATGACAAGTGCTAATCCTTCTAATTATCCTATGTATATAGAAAATAAAGAAATAATGGAAAAATTGTCCTATGTAGATTATTTCCTATTGCATGATAGGAGAATATTCCAACGTTGTGATGATTCAGTTGTTCGTGTTAATAAAATAGGGAAATTCTTATCACCAAAATTCTTGAGACGGTCAAGAGGGTGGGTTCCTGAGCCATTGATTTCACACATAGATGTTGGTAATCAAACCTTGTTGGGGTTAGGTGCTGAAATGCATCTTATTCCTTCTCTTATGAAAGGAACAAAAGTGATTCCAACACAACATGTAGGAACAGTAACCTTGCTTGAAACATTTGAATATATGCAAGATGCAATTGAACATTTACTCAAACTATATGGTACAAAGCTTGAAGCTATAGCATATGACATGCATCCACAATACCTAACATCAATAAGCATAGAGGAGATTGCTGAAAGGTTTGGTGTGAAAGAATATTCTTCATTTCAACATCACGAAGCACATATAGCAAGTGTAGCTTTAGAAAAAAAGATTACGCCTGAAGAAGAGATTATAGGAATAGCTATAGATGGGACAGGTTATGGAAGAAATGGACAAATTTGGGGTGGAGAAATATTTAGCGGTCCTATTTTCAATCTAGAACGTACTGGTCACTTAGAAGAATTTGTTCTTCCTGGAGGAGATTTGGCAGTAAAATATCCATTAAGATCGTTATTGTCATTACTGACTCATAATTATTCAAATGAAGATATTAATAAGATAACAGAACGCTTGCACCATTACCTTCCTAAAGATTCTGATGAAGTACAATTTGTACTAAACCAGCTAGAAAAGAAAAGCTCACCAAAAGCTCATGTGACAACGAGTGCTGGACGATTTCTCGATTCTATTAGTATTTTCCTAGATATTTGTGGTTTACAAACTTATGAAGGTGAACCAGCAATAAGACTAGAAGGTGTTTGTGGTAGAATGAAAAAGGGTGAAGACATACCACAAATAATTTTACCATACACAAAGAAAAATAGTGAATATGTTCTACAAATTTCGAAAGTTTTTACACAATTAAGTGATATGAAAGAATCTTATTCAACAGCTTCATTAGCTTATAGTGCACAGTCTGCACTAGGAAAAGGATTAGGAAGAATTGCGAATAAAATAGCTGCACAAACTGGAATTGAAAAAGTTCTGATTTCAGGTGGTGTAAGCTTGAATAGCATTGTTGTTAATGAACTTGCTATTGAGCTTGAAAAATCCAATTTACAGTTTCTCACAAATGAGAAAATTTCTCCTGGTGATGGAGGAATTTCAGTAGGGCAAGTTTATCTACTTGCACTGAAAAGATTGGGATATTACTAGTTTGTTGTAACCTTTCAAAACACCAGATAATTTTTTGTTCCTATTTTTCATTATATCAATACTCTCAACAAGAAGTGTTGGAGCGTTAAATTACGCTTCTATATGTGGTGATACTTTTCTTAAGTATGATTGTGTGTCTTATTAAGAAATTTCGACGCGATTGACGGTAAACCTTTTTAATTAGTTGCTTTTGACCTACTATGTCGTCAATGTAATCCCTTGTTAGGGGTTACAAGTGAAAAATAATATTGTCCCAATTGGAGGATTAATTAATGGAAACATTATGGCTTGAGATTATTTTAATGATAACTGTTCCAGGTATAATTTTCATTCTTGTCATGGGTCTTTTTATAGACTGGCTTGATCGTAAAGTTTATGCTCGAGGACAGAATCGAAGAGGTCCGCCATTCTTACAACCGCTTTATGACATCGTAAAGCTTACTGCGAAAGAAACAATTGTTCCTAAAGGAGTAAGTAAATTCTGGTACACTGTTTTACCTATAATGTTCATCTTAACGGCTATAACAGGCGCTTTGATGATACCCATTTCTATATTAGATAATACTGATAGTTTTATTATAGGTTTTACTTCGTTCAAATTCGATGTGTTTTTCGTTCTATTCCTACTCCTTTCATATGGATTGTTGATTTATTTCATGGGTTATATAACGAAAAATCCCTATGCTCAAACAGGAGCTACAAGGTCATTATTGCAGGTTTTAAGTTTTGAAATTCCTCTTGGTTTTGCTATTTTAGTACCAATATTGATGGTTGGTAAAGATAGATCTGATTTTATTTTAGGTGAAATAAGTAAAAAGGTCTATACTGCTGTAGGCGAGAATCCATGGTTTATAATAGGTCTCGTTATAGCATTTTGCGTATCAATTGTTGTTATGATGGCAGAACTAGAAGAGTTTCCATTCGACTCTCCTATAGCTCACACAGAGTTGGCAGATGGTTGGCTTGTTGAATATGGTGGATGGAGATATGCACTAATTCGCCTAGGTGAAAGATTTGGTGCTTTCTTTATCGGTGGTTTGATTGTAACACTTTTTCTAGGAGGTCCATACCTCGGAAATACACTTGGTCTAAACCCATACTTGGGTTTCTTTGTACACTTAGTTATCTTTGTAGTAAAGCTTATTCTAGTAGTAGCTCTAATGTCTTTCTTACGAACACTGATTTCCCGTATAAGAATAGATCAATCGGTTAGGTTAGCTTGGAAAACTATCTTACCTATTGCACTCGTTGCACTCATGCTAACCATTGGATTTAAGTTGATTTAGGAGTGATGAAAATGGAATGGTATATTGCTTTAATTGTAGATGTTGTGGCGAGCGTTCTAGTTGTTGCACTGGTATGGGTGATAAGTAAGAGAGTAAGAAAGATTCTAGGTACTCAACCAGAAAAACAGAGCAAGATGAAAAGGCAACTTTTCGCTAGTGGTGAAGGCTCGATGCCAGCAAAACCTCGAAAAATGTTTATTGATACATACGTTTACCTTGCATTCTTTGTGCTCTTTGATGTTTCGGTCTTTATATTAGCAACAGTGTTCTTTATTTCTTCAGAAACAAGACCTATTACAGCAGCTCTTATCTATGCAGCTATTGTTCTTGTAACTGTTCTAGTAGCTGTAAAGAAGAAATATCCAAGAGATGCGATGGATCCAGTACTTGATGGAGGTTCAGACTTATGAGTTTAATAGTATGGATTAGCATTGTGATGGGTTTAGCCATCTTAGCTGCGATTTTTGCTATAGAAAGTAAGAACTTGATGATAGCTGTAATATCCTTAATCGTGATGAATTTCGCCATTTGGATAATATTGCTAATGTTTGAAGCAACGTTGTTAGCTTGGATACAGTTGATTGTTTATGGTGGTGGTTTAACTGCCCTCTTTGTAGTTGTAGTCTCTCTAACAGAGAATCAAAAAGATGAAACATTTGACTTGACGAGAACAACTATTGCTTTAGCAGTTGTTGCGATAATAGTCTCTCTATTGATATGGGTAGTAGCCAGTCATGGGGATATTACTATAGTTGGTGATCGTGATCCCTTGACCAAATTTCCTGCTTCTATCTGGGAAAATAGAGTTACTGATATTATTTTACAAGCTGTGTTGTTCTTAGCTACTTCTATTGCAATTGGAGTGTTGTTCTTACAACACAAAAAGAAACACAAGGAGGTAACAAAATCATGATTGACCAAATTGTTTTACTAATTTTAGCTATAGTTCTATTTGGTGTAGGATTATACGCATTACTTGGTAAAAGAAATGTGATTAAAATATTGATGGGAATTGAAATTATGACTATTGCTGCCAACCTTGTGTTCATTGCTCTTGGTACTGAATTTGAAACAACTGGAGATGGAACTTTCATTTGGTTTACAGAGTTTGCTCTTGTATTTCCATTGATATCATTAGCTGTAGGTGCAGCAGTCATGGCCCTAGGCTTAGCACTTGTCATCAATAACTATCGTCACGCTAAAAGCGTAGATACGGATGAGATGGCAACTTTGAAGAGGTGAAATAAATGGAAACAATATTTATCTTTACAATAATAGCGATTTTATCTCCGATAATAGGTGCATTTATAGTACCCTTACTAAAGAAATGGTCAGCTGTTCGAGATGTTTTTGGTGTAACTACTATAGCTGTTTCGGCAATTTCCGCGGTGATAATTTTCATCTTATATGGTGGAGAACCTATCTCTCACGATTTTGCTTGGCTAGATTGGGTAGGAAGTAATGGTATAGAATCTGGGTTCTATCTTGATCCGTTATCAGTATTGATGACTTTGATTGTATCTGTGCTCAGCATGTTGATAGCTTTCTTCTCTCTAGAATATATGGCTGGAGACAAATATCGTACCCGATACTGGTTCTTCTTACAATTGTTTGTTGGAGGAATGTTGCTTTTAGTACTTGCTCATGATATGATTTTCCTATTTATTGGATGGGAAATCGTAGGTTTGTGCTCTTGTTTCCTAATAGGTCACTTCTACATGAAGAAAGGCGAAGAAGGTGCAAAACCAGCAAAGAGCGGTATAAAAGCTCTTCTTATGACTGGTATTGGTGATGTTGGATTTCTTGCTTTCCTAGCTTTTGCATACTTCAGTACAACACCCCACAGTCTAATAATCGATCCTACTTCACCTCTACTAGGTGGAAGTTATCCTATAGTGATGAGTATATTACTCTTGTTGGCACCTGTGTCAAAATCAGCACAATTTCCACTTCAATCTTGGTTAAGTTCTGGTGATACTGTAGACATTGATGCTATGCAAGGCCCTACAACCGTTTCAGCTCTTATACATGCCGCAACAATGGTCAAAGCTGGTATATATTTAGTAGCTCGATTCAGCCCAATATGGAATGAAACAGTCTTCTATGTTCTACTAATGATAATAGCTGGAGTTTCATGTGTCTTAGCCGCAATTGCTGCTCTTGTTACTACAGATTTGAAGAGAGTCTTAGCTTATAGTACTATCTCTCAGTTGAGTTACATGTTCTTAGCTTTAACAATACGCGATTCAGAGGGTAAAGGATTATTTGCAGGTGAAATGCACTTATTCTCTCACTCCATTTTCAAAGCATTGCTCTTCCTATCAGCTGGTGCAATAATTCATTCTCTAGCTAATGAAAGAAATATTAAAAAGATGGGTGGTCTCCGAAAGGAATTACCATGGGTTTATGGTTTCGCATTAGTTGGTGTCCTTGGTTTGATTGGTATTCCAATACTTACGAATGGTGGATATTCCAAAGAGATGATTATCACTGTAGCTTATGATAATGGTTCATGGTTTGTCTTCATTATAGCTATACTTACAGCCTTCTTGACAGCTTTATACGCTACAAGGATGTTCTTAATGATTTTCCATGGAAAAAATCGTGGAGCTCAAGTACACAAGCCTAAATACATAATGAGAATCGCTTTGGGAATTCTAGCTGTCCTAGTCGTTGCCACGGGTTTCTTTATCGAAGGTCCCTTACACAACTTTATGGGAGAACACTCTGATCCTTATGCTTTGATAAGAGATTTCAATGTTGTACCATTTATTATAGCAATTGGTGCTTTATTATTAGGAATCGGCAGTGCCTTTCTAATGTACGGTAAAGGACAAACTGAAGTCAAATTCATTGAAACCAACAAAGCTCTAAAAGCTGTAAGATCTTTTGTTGCAAATGGATACTACATTGATCATTTCTATGATTATGTCTTTGTTAAACCAACTTTCTGGATAGGAAAACAATTCTCCTTCTTGAAGACTGGTAAAATTAACTGGAACATGGTTCTAGGATCATTGGTAGCTATAGCTGCCATTGTTGTTTTGGTGGTGATTGTCTAATGATAACCTATCTCTCTCTTATACTAATTGTTCCAATTGTTGGAGCAGTCCTGCTAGTGTTATTTGAACAGATGCGAAAATACCTAAAGAAAATGGGGATTTGTACTGATTGTCTAAACCATATTTTTGCTAATGTCGTTGCACTTACTGTCTTTGTCTTAGCAATAATATCGATATTTGTAGATAATTTCAAGAAACTTAACACTACTGACGATAAATTGCTAGAATTTGGCAAATATGGAAACTTGGAAGCGATATTGATTTCAATATTTAGTTTCTTAGTACTAATGGCTGTACTTTTCAGTGTTGACTATATGAAAGGAAAGAACGGCTTAGGATACTACTATGCTCTGATTCTTACACTATTAACAGGTCTATCAGCTGTCGTTATGTCTTCTAACTTCTTTACACTGTTTATTGGTTGGGAATTATTTGCCCTAAGTGCATATTCGTTAGTTGCTTTTGATCGTGCAAAACGCGGAGCTGTAGAAGCCTCACTCAAGTATTTCTTAATGTCAACAGTTGGAAGTATGCTCGTGTTATTGGCCACTGCTTTAACCTATGGTTACTATGGAACTGTAAGCTTTGATGCTCTAGTTGGAATGGCTCCAATTGGTAAGATTACAGGTGTTATTAGTGCCTTGTATATTGTAGGTTTCGGTGTAACAGCTGCTATGTTATTCTTGAATGCATGGCTACCTGATGCACATTCCAATGCGCCTTCAACAATCTCCGCATTACTTTCTGGTATTGTAGTTAAAGCTGGTGCTTTTGCAATATATAGAACGATATTCTGGGGATTCTCAGGCAATGGAAACTTCCTTCCAAACACTTCAGTATTCATATCTTGGTTAGGTATCCTTACAATGATTGAAGGGAACTACTTAGTATTCTCTCAATTCAAACGGAAGGATATAATAGACTTAAAACGAATATTGGCCTATTCAACTACTGTACATCTTGGTTACGTGATTTTAGGTATTGGTGCTGGAACCGCAATTGGGTTAGAAGCTTCTGTTATGCACATCTTTACCCATTCATTAGGAAAAGGAGCTCTGTTTTTACTCAGCGGAACCATGATAGCAGCTGTAGGCTCAAGAGATATTCGAAATATGAAAGGATTAGGCAGAAGGTCGCCTTTTATTGCTATAGTCCTGACAACAAGTCTTTTGTCTCTAGCAGGAATACCCATAACAGGCGGTTTTGTATCAAAACTTTTAGTCATCCTATCAGTCTATAGTGGTAATCACGCTCAAATAATGAACCTTATATTGGTAATATTTGCTGTGATTAACTCTGTACTGGCTCTTGGAGGTTACTTATATATACTCAAATACATAGTATTTGACCCACCAGAAGCAAAAGCTGAGGAAAAACTAAAAATACCCAAATTTGAAGCAATACCACTTACAATAATGATGGTAATTGTCATTCTATTAGGTGTATGGCCAGGAAAAGTCTTTGAATACATAGTCGATGCTGTTCAAGGATTGCTACCCTTGTGGACTTAAACTTCCTTTTTTCTTTTCTTTTTCTTTTTCATTTTAATAGATATAACAAAAAAGATGGAACAATTTTCTTTTACTAGAAATAAACTTGTGTCAAGCTAAAGTGTCATAATAATTTAGAGAGAAATTTTCAGTATTTCCTGAGCGAATTTTTTAGCATCCTCTATATCTGTCTCATCTGGATGCTTCCTTGCTTCCTCTACATATTTCTGAAACTCATTTTCATCTGTTATTATACTTTTATGAATGAACTCTTCTATAGCAGGTGAAGGTGCTCCCCGACATCTAAAGTATCCTTTAAAATCTACTTCCTTTTCTGTCTTGGTTTTTTCAAATGCTTTACCACATTTTCCTGCCCATTTTTCATATAATGACTCATTTATCTCACTTCCCTTTGGAGGAATAACTGAATGAGTAAAGAATCCTGCAAGCTTGAAATCAGGAGAAGTAGGAGTTTTTTCCAAGAATTTTAAAACTGGAGGAGCTAAATCAGCGCTATGACATGCAGACCCCAAGAAAACTAAATCATAATTATTTAAATCATCTACTTTAACCTCTTTGAGATTCTTAAGATGGGTATCATGATTTTGTAATGTAACTTCATAAATAGCTTCAGCTATCTTTTTTGTATTACCTGTTTCACTGTAATATACTATCAAAACTTTCATCTATATTTCACCAGAAATTATTTCCATTTAAAGTAGAAGATAGGCATCACATATAAAAGTATAATTAAATAGAAAAACCAGAATTCATTCTTTAGGGGGGGTAAAATAGGATAAAAAGAATTAATTTCAATTTGATTGTTTACAATAGTTAATACACTATATTATATCTTCAAAAGTTATTGGAGCCGTTAAATTAACAAAACTAAAGAGTATAATAATGAAAGAGTGAAACATTTATACAATTGAGGTTTTTAGTAAGTAAAAGAAATTTTTGTCATAGAGAAGAAATTATTTATCCCTCAATGATTTGCGAAAAACAGAAAGAAAAGTGGATATGAGTAAAATGTCTGACCCAACAGAAAGATATCGAAGTAAGCATGTGACAGAAATTTTGTTGAAAAAGATAAATAAAGAAATAGGGCAAATAGGCAATCCTGTACGTCTCATGCATGTATGTGGGACACATGAACATGATCTTGTAAAGGCAGGACTACGTTCGTTAATACCAAAAGAAGTAGAATTAATAGCAGGTCCAGGCTGCCCAGTATGTGTCTGTAGTGCCCAAGATATTGATGAAGTTCTCTGGGTTGCTGACACTCACGGTGCTATTATTACTACCTTTGGTGATATGATGCGTGTTCCTGGCTCAACTGAGTCTCTCTATCAAGCTAAGGGTAGAGGAGTCGATATTCGTGTTGTTTATAGTGTAAGTGATGCTATAAAAATTGCTGAAAAGAATCCTAAAACGGATATTATTTTCTTTAGCGTAGGTTTCGAAACAACTTCCAGTATTACAGCCGCAGAAGTTATTAGAACGTCTATACCTAATTTCAGCATTTATTCTTCTCACAAACTTATCCCCCCTGCCATGGAACTGCTTATGCAACGTGATGATATTGAATTTCATGGTTTTCTCGCTCCTGGTCATGTATCAACAATTATTGGTAGTAAACCTTATGATTTTGTACCCGAGAAATATAATTTTCCTGTTGCTGTCGCTGGTTTTGAACCTGTAGATATTTTGTTAGGTATTTATTCTCTACTTAAACAAATTCGTGAAAATAAGCCCAAAGTTGATAATGTTTACAAGAGGTATGTGAAAGAAGAAGGAAATCTCGCAGCTATTAGAGCTTTGGATGATGCATTTGTGATATCTGACGCACGTTGGAGAGGGCTGGGTGTTTGGCCTAAAACCGGACATGAAATAAGTAAAAAATATGCTCATATTGATGCAAAGAAAAAATATACCATTCCAGATTTACCACTGACTGATTTACATAAAGGGTGCTTATGTGATGAGATTTTAATTGGAAAAACAAAGCCTTCTGAGTGCAAGTTATTTATGAAATCGTGTCGCCCTGATCACCCCATTGGAGCTTGTATGGTCAGTCATGAAGGAACATGTAATGTTGCTGCTACTTATGAGGAAATAGATTTGTGAAACCGGATTAATTGCTGTATAACAAAAGTTAATTAATATCTAGTTAGAGGAACTTTAGATACCCATGTGTTTAGCTATCCCCGCTAAAGTTTGTGAAATATTGAAAAATAACCGAATTATTGTTGATATCACTGGTGTAAGGCGTGAAGCTGATATTTCCTTGTTAGAAGAAACTCTTGAAATCGAGGATTATGTTCTTGTTCATACTGGTTTTGTCATTTCCAAGCTTGATAAAAAGCAAGCAAAAGAAGATCTTAAGTTATGGGACGAACTACTTCAAGCTTAATAACATTATTTACTTGTCATTTTTTTGGTTAAAAATCCGAATAAGTTAAATAGAAAGTATTTCTATATCTCATGAAATGATATTTGGAGATAATGCTGCCGATGCTCAAATTTTGAGAAACATAGTCGATTTTAGCACCAAATCAAACCAATTTTTGTATACAAATTTGTCCAGTAATTTACCTGAAATTTTAGATTCGGAAGAATGTAGAGGAGACT
Organism: Candidatus Heimdallarchaeota archaeon; assembly: GCA_019057815.1. Lineage (GTDB taxonomy): Archaea > Asgardarchaeota > Heimdallarchaeia > Heimdallarchaeales > Heimdallarchaeaceae > 18H4-34. The sequence continues at coordinate 225,858 of JAHLWR010000002.1, read as the reverse complement.
CAATAACCCCTATGAGCATAAAAGACGGGATAGATTTTGTTAAACGAAATGAAAAACTAAGTAATGCTGAAATTTCCTATATTATTGTTCTATGTATTAGAGGGTATAAATTCAGAAACGTGATGGAAAGAGCCTTTCTATGTGAGGAAAAAGCTATAGATCCTGCATTTGAAAGGTTTCCAACCATGAAACCTTCAGTCGGTAGTAATGACACTATAAAAGCTGAGATATTAAAGGCGCTTCTGGAGACCGATGACAAAGATAATGAAATTCTGAGTAAAAACCTTATTCGTTCTATACCTGGGCTTTTTGAAAAATCTATAGGTGTCCTTTATACGGGAAGATTCATTTCCATTAGTGAGTGGATAAAGAATAAAGAAAAAGAAGGAAAGTGGATTTCTGATGAAGTTTTCAGCTATAAAAGCTATAATATGATGCCTTGGGCTTTTTCCAATCTTCTTGCTCTACAAATACGAGGTTACTATTTACAAGAGATTCCTGAACAATACAAAGATAATGATTATGTTCTTGTTCATACAGGTTAGGATTAACCTTTTTTTCTTTTTATTAGCTATGTAAATATCACAAAAAATTATTTTTTTGTATTTGTGAAGCATAACCTTTTTTTATAGCTAGCAAAATCCTACAATAGCATATCTAGAGTTGACTCTTATGAGTGATGCACTCAGTGAATTAGAGAATATTTTGAACATAACTATACCTAAAGATTTTGTAGAAGAAGTAGTTAAGGTCGAAGAAGGGCATTTTGATATAATAAGCCCTTTTGAAAAAGCATACGCTTTAATGAAAATTCTTCATGATGACGCGGGAATTTATCATCTCACAACAATATCAGCCTACGAAAAAGATGATTCATTCAATGTTTGTTATCATATACAACATCGAATAGAAGAAGAAGTTAAAGAAATACCAATTAACTTCATCATTACTAAAATTGACAAAGATAATCCAAAAACACCAAGTATGATAGACTTCTTTGTAGCAGCTGATTATTATGAACGTGAATGTTACGATTTCTATGGGATTTACTTTAATGACCATCCATTCATGGAACGGTTAATACTTCCAGAGAAATGGCCAGATGATGTAAGACCGATGAAAAAAGAATATAGCTGGGAACAGATAAGAGAAATCACACTGAATCTAGCAAAACAGATATCAGAGGATGATTAAGTATGGCAGAAGATTTTAGATCAAGATTTAGAGTACTAACAGATGGTAGCGATGCCCCTCTTGGAGCTGATCACCATATTTTCGTAGGACCTCAACATCCTTGGGCAGAAGAACCTGCTCACTTCATTATTCATGTAAAAGGTGAGCGTGTGGTTGAAGCGAATATTCGTATAGGTTTTAACCTCCGTGGAATGGAAAAAGCGATGGAAGCGCGTACTTGGCGTCAAAACACCATGCTTATTCCTCGAGCCTGTGGTATCTGCAGTGCTGTTCACCAGAATGTCTATGTTCGTCTAGTTGAACGTTTGGCTGGTATTGAAGATCAAATCTCCGAAAGAGCTAGATTAATACGCATGTTTAGTTGTGAAGCAGAACGAGTACATTCACACATGTTGTGGTATGGAATACTTGCTCATGATACTGGATTTGACACCTTATTCCACGTGACTTGGAGGGACCGTGAGATAATCATGGATATAGTTGAAGATATCTCTGGAAATAGAGTAAATCCAGCACTGATGTTGATTGGTGGTGTGAAGAGAGATCTTCCTAAAGAAAGAGCTGACAAAGCAAGGCCAATGATTAATGATTTAATAAAACAAGTTGAATATCATAAGAAAGTATTTACAGAAGAAGCATCCATAGTAAATAGGCTAGAAAATGTAGGTGTCTTAACAAAAGAAGATGCAAAGAAACTAACACCTAATGGACCTACCGCTAGAGGATCAGGATTGCCATATGATATCAGAAAAACTTTCCCCTATGAACTGTATGACGATATTGATTGGAACTTAGTTTATTATACTGAAGGAGACGTACTAGCAACAACTTTAGTTAGACTAGATGAAACACTAGAATCACTTAGAATGCTTAATCAAATACTGGATCGGTTAGAAACAGCTTCAGGAGAGTTGTTACAACGAGTTAAACCCCGAATTTCTGAAGGCAAATACATGACTAGAGCTGAAGCCCCTAGAGGTGAGGACATTCATTACGGAATTGCTAATGGAACAGATAAACCGGAAAGATATAAAATAAGAGCACCATCTTTGGGTAACATTGATGCTACACTCAAAAGAATGGATGGTGAATATATCGCTGATATGCCTGTAATTCTTAGAAGCTATGATCCTTGTTTCTCTTGCACTAATAGAGTGATGATAATTAACCAATCAACTGGTGAAAAGAAGATTATGGGGCAAGATGAATTTGCCCTAAAAGCTATAAAAGCAAAGAAATATAATAGACCCTTTTTCTGAGGTGAAATGAATGTCTAAGAAAAAACTACTAGTGATGGGAGGAGAAGCAATAAAAAATCAAGTAAAAGGACCTGTAACATTACATATTTCTGAAAGACTAGAAAAACATCCCCCTCCAGAAGATATTCGAACTATTCCTAGAATTATCGAAGAAAAGTGTATAATGTGTGGAACATGTGTAAAAGTATGTCCAACTCATTGTTTGTGGATGGAGAAAGATGACAAAGATAATGGGATGATATGGCTTTTACGTCCTCAATGTATGTGGTGTGGGCATTGTCAAACCTACTGTCCAAAAGATGCAATTCACATTGATAGAGAACCATCTTTGTCTGTTTCTTTGTTCTCATTCAATGTTAGACAAGACTATGAGATGATTTGTGCTAAAGGTAGCTTCAAAGGTGAAAAAGCTGAAAAGAAACTAGCAGAGGTTATTGAAGAAGGTGCAAAAACAATCAAAGAGATTGAGGAGTTCAGGAGTTGAGAATGATGGGTTGGCTGAAAAAACTTGCGGTAAATTGTGCAGTAAGATCACCATGGATTATTCATATGAACGCTGGTGGTTGCAATGGCTGTGATATTGAAATTGTAGATGCTCTTACACCAAGGTTTGATCTCGAACAATATGGGATATTGCTAAGAGGAACACCTCGACAAGCTGAAGTATTAGTAATAACAGGAGCTGTAACATTACAAGTTGCGGAAAGGGTAAAAAGAGTATATGAGCAAATGCCTGCACCTAAGTTTGTGGTAGCAGTGGGAAATTGTTGTACGACTGGTGGAGTATTCCAGGAATGCCCTTTTGTTCTTGGAGGTATTGATAAGATGCTTCCTATAGATGCTTGGGTTTATGGGTGTCCTCCTAGACCAGAAAACATAATAGCTGCTATTGTAGCATTGCTTGGCAAACTAAAAGTAGATTTGATTGGGATTGAGAAAAAAGAAATACCTCAAGAACAATAATCTCTCTTTTCCTTCTTTTTCTAATTTCAGAATTTTATTTTTATCTATGATTTTTTTCACAAAATTAAGTAGATAAAATCTACGATAATGGCAACGACTGAAGATAAAACTGTCCCAAATAAAGTAGCAACTAGTACACAACACTTCTTCTGTATGTAAAATAGCATTTACCTTCAGTGGGATTCTTCTATTTTCTTGCAAAACGAGAAAAATTCACTTTTCATTTCGTAACTTGATTCGTTCTATAAGCAGTTTTGCAAACTCCTCTCCTTCCTTCTTACATTCTTCTGACAAAGGCGTTTCAAAAACAGTATATTTTGGTTGAATACCCACATATAAAGTTTTTAAATCTTTTATTGATGGTTTTAAAAATTCTTCAAGCATTGTTAAGGAGAGTGTGTGAGTTGAGAAATGATAACCTTGAGAAATCATCTCTTTAGGAAATATTGCGATTGCTCCTGGTATTTCTTTCATATCGGTTGCATCTAGAACTATTATCCTGTTAGGTTTTAACTTGTCTAGTTTTCCTAAAAAATGTTCAGGAACACGCTCACAGTAGAAAATTTCAACCCAATTGGCTAAACTTGCTTTCTGTAAAATACGCGTTATGTATAAACCAACCGCATCATCCCCATTATCTTCATTTCCTACACCCAGAATAGCTAAAACATTTGCTTTATCCAAAAAACGATCTATTTTCTGTATAAACTCATCTGTAAACTGATTTTCAATGGATTTAGGCATCATTTTAGTGAATATATTGTTATTGATAAATTCTTCTTTCTGTAAGAAATAATAGTTAGTTTTAGTCATCCAAGTTTATTTGGATATATTCTTAAAGGATTACTGTTAATTAACCATATGGCTGGTTATAGAATCTTGTCATTTTTTCAATCCATATTCATTCTTTTTACTGCTGTCTCTATATTAGATTTGTCAGTAGAATTTGGGATGAATGAAGCATTTTTTGGAGCCTCGACTTCTGATTGGTGGTCTGTATTTGCCTTTTGGGCTTACTTATTTGCGGTAGTAGCAATTTTACAATTGGTTAAATGCTTCATCGTCACAGAAGGAAAGAGCTAGAACGGATTGATAATGCAAACAAATAATAAGAGGAAAAAAATCTGAGAAAAGAAGCCTTGATTGGCTTTAAGTTACACAATTTAATGTAAGTAATTGACTACTTGCATGAAATTCGCTACATAAATAACGTATTTTCTTTTCTTTTTTTATAATTTCTCTGATTCTTATAAAAAGTTTAACTGTTTTGCTCCCAGAAATAGCAATGTTTAAATTTACTGTTCATCAGATAAGGTAAGAAACTGAATCGGTAGTTAGGACTAGCTGGGGAGCTAGGGCTACCCTGCACTGGAAATGCTCTATATGCCAGGGTGAATGCTACTGCTGAGGTTTCATTGAGGTTGATACGCCTTATTTGGATGGCGTCGAAGCGTTGACCTATGGGATTGTATATTCTAGAGGCAGCTTCGGAGGAAGCTGTTAGAAAGGATAAGATCAAACTGCGCGAGGTACGGAAGTAAGCAGCGCTAAGGTCAATATATGATGCTTGTAGCAATCAGCGTGGAGCTTAAGAGTAAGAAACGGCTTCTGATGTGGAATCGAACTTTAGGTCCCTACAAACGGTTTTAGTTTCAACAATTTTTTTCTTTATGAACATTTATGATTTTTTTCGCTGTTTTAATTTGTTAAAATGGTCATAAAATCAAGTTAAACATGAAATAATAATACATACTAATATGTCAACAATATTTTTATACACTTATCAGAAGGTCAATACATGGCAGGATATAAAATAATCTCAGCAATTCAGACAGTAGTAGGCCTATTTCTTGCAATTGGATATCTAGACATGGCAGTAGATTTCGGAATGCTCACTGCATTCTTTGGTACCTCAACTAGTGCTTGGTGGAGTCCTATAGCTTTTATTGCATATTTGGTAGCAGTTATCTGCATACTGCAACTAGTCAAAGTATTTACTGTCAAGACTGAATAGATCAATTAACTTCAGTAAACTACTATAGTAGTTTTTCTTTTTTTTATTGCTTTATTACTTTCAAGGTAAGCTCATAGGGATGTTTATATTTGCAATAGTTTATATTGAACTTCAATCTTTAATTTCTTAGAATGCCTGTTCGTGGTGGAAGATCTCGTTCAATAGGTTCGCGTGGTTCTCGATCATTCGGTTCCAGATCCAGAAGCTCTGGGTCATTTAGAAGAGTAGGAGGAAGTGGTGTAAGAAGGACTAGTTTTTCGGGTAGTAGAGGACATAGACCATCTTCTCGTTCTCGAACTTATATTGGTAGTAGAGGATATTATGGTAGACGACCTTATCGAGGACATTATGGGTGGTATGGTCATAGAAGATATAGAAGGTCACCTTGTGGATTTTTATCTTTCCTTCTGTTTCCACTTATTATTGCTGTTATCATTATGATTGTCTTAGATGTAGATTTCTTCTGGTTCACATTCACTATATTCCCCATTGGTTTTATTGTAATATTCATTCTCATTGTCTTCAGTATAATTAGATCGTTTAGTCGAAGAAGTAGACCTCCTTCAGGATATTCATCACAGCCTTACACACCTTCTAGCTCGCCATACACACCTTCAAGCCAACCTTACACACAACAAAAATCAAAATCCTCAAGTTCTAGTTTCTGTGAATACTGTGGAGCGAAATTGAAATCAAAAGACAAGTTTTGCATGAACTGCGGACAAAAATCAAGTTAAGTTCCTCCTCTTCCTTCTTTTATTTGCTCAATGTTTTCTATTTTTTCTTTTAACCAACAGCCTTTACATAGACTATTTGTTGTCGCATCACCACATTTTTGACAATTTTGAAGTTTTTTTGTCGCTTCTACTGTTTGTAAAATTGGTCTTATTTTGTCTTGTCCCCTAACTATGCTAAAGCACAACATAGGCTGTTTTTCTTGCGTTTTAAAAATAAAATCCCTGACTATACCCCGGAATGCTTCAACAGCATAAGGGCATTGAATTTCTTGGTATTCTAAATCGTTTATATAACAATACATTACGATTTCTGCTTGGGGAGTGAGCCTAAATGGTTTAGCTCTAGGTATTAAAGTCTCATGTATTTTACGTGGATGAGGATCCAATCTACCTAACTGTAACGTGTCTCCTCTGATAACATTTAAGAGAATTGTTTCAGCTTCATCTTCTAAATTATGCCCTGTAGCAATAACATTAGCACCTACTTCCCTAGCAGCTAAGTTAAGCAGTTTTCTTCTTAATATTCCACAGTAGCTACAAGCACCATATTCTCTTCCTTTACCTCTTTCCCCTAAAATTCCAATAATTTCGTCTAAATCATAACCAAAATCTTTTTTGAAGGAAAAAACATGATGCTCCAAATCTAATCTTTCAACATGCTTTTTTGCAAATTTCATTCCTTCTTCTCTATATCCTTCTATTCCCTCATCAATTGTTATAGCTACTATTTCACTTTCAGGGAATTTATGTTCAACTTTAGTAAGAACATCAAGTAAAGCAATACTATCTTTTCCACCTGAAACTCCTACTGCGATTCTACCTTTTCTCACAAACATCTTATATCTTGTAATTGTTTTTTGGACTCTTCTAATGATTTTCTCGTTAAAATGAACTATACACAATGGTGATTTATCATAAGGTCTAACATAAACGGCATCTTGTTTACAAAATGTACATTTCATTTTTACTACCATCTAATCATTGTAAATGTAATATTTAGTATTATAATTAAAGCAGAAAAGATTCTTACACCATATAATATTTTTCTTTTCTTACTCTCGTTCTTTGATTTCAGATTCATATATTCTCTAAATATTTTATCTCCATCAGTAATCCCCAATGGTAACATATTAACAAAAACCGCCATTACACAAAGATTCAATGTGTATAGTGTTTCAATATTCAAGTAATAAGGTATCATAGGCGATAACCATTTGACTCTTGGAGAATAGTAATCGAAAATATTTATTCCTAGATATACTTTATCTGAAACATTTTGTCCTGAAATTGGGTTGGTTATTGTAGGTGTTACAACTATAGTCTCTTTTTGAAGAAGTTGGACATATAAAGAGCTGTTATTATCAAATTGTAAAATAATTAAATTGTAATCTTTAACACTATTAACAGGGATATAAACAATTTCCTGTAAACTCTCATTATATTTACCCATGCCTATTATGACATCTTTTTTCTGAATACCCACCTTATCAGCTGGGTATCCGTCATAGACATTTGTAACTAAAACCCCATCTGCTTGTTTGAAACCTATTAAGGATATAGCGGGTGTTAAAAAATATAATCCTAAAAATATTACAGCAAAAACAGCATTAATTGAGGCTCCATTCATGTAAACCTTGATTCTTTTCTTTGGAAGAGCTTTCTCCAAACTGTCTTTTGCAAGTTCTACAAATCCCCCAAAAAGGATAAGCAAGATAAAAATACCTGAAGATTTAATTTTTATACCTTCTTTTCGAGCCATAATAGCATGAGCCATTTCATGAGGAATTAAAGTAAAAATTATTGGGATTATAAAGAGAAGTGCAGTTTTCAGATCAATAGTAACTCCAGGAATTATAAGTCTAAGTCCTATACCAAATGGTGAACTGAACATTAAAAGAAATGGATTAACGATGAAGTAAATAAGTAACACTCCAGTAATTACTAAAGCTAGGATTTTACCAAATCTATAAATTACTTCATGTAGTTTTTTTCCCCTATCTGCTATTTTGATTAATATTTTGTTGAAAAATTCAGTTTTGTAAATGAATCCAAGAGGGAAGAATAAAAAGCCATACTTCTCCAAATTAAGCCATGTACCAAGGACAGAAAGGAGCATGAATACACAAAAAATAATTAATAGAATCAGAAACTCCGTATTTATAGTAATCACCTATGTTAATCGCTATTCATTTCAACCATATAAAAAATGTCTTTTTTGACCTCTTTTAGCTTTACAAAAATAATATCTGTTATTCTAATTATTTAAAGCCATAAAAGCGGAAAACAGAATTTTTTTGGTTTTTCTAAAGATTTCAAGTTTAACAAATCAGATTCAAGTAAAAACCACAATAAAAACTAGAGATATTTTTATGAAGAGCGGGAATAATTTCTAAATAATGATACATTTAGTTTCTTTTATGGATATTGGAATAGGTTTAGGTCGTACTATTTATCACGACGATTCCCTGCAAATTAGCCAAGAATTAATCTGGCCTATGATTTGTGCGTTAAATACTTTTGTAAAAGAATGTACATCAAGTAAAAGAGGGCTAGTAAATGCATCACTCGAAGAAATAAAGATCTATCTCTTTTCTCCTCTTGGAGAAACTAATCCTTTACGTTTTGTATTCTTTACTGATATACATGAGAACAATGAATATTTAGAGATGAGAGGTCAAAAAATATTCGAAATTCTTTCTCCCTATATCTCATATGAGAAATTTGACCCTCCTAGTGAGGTTATGGAGAGAGTACAGGAAATAGCTAAATATACTCAAATTTTCCCTGAAGAAAAACTTGAAAAAGTCTTCATAGACCAGCTGAAACAAAAACTCAGAAACTTAGAAGAAGAAGCTAAAATGTTTGTAGTTGACTTGTTTATAGGAGATATAGATCAAGGTAAAGTATATGCTATCTCTTCGCGAGATGAGTTAAGAGAGAAAAATAGTGTTGCTCTTTTCTCAGAATTACTAACGGCGTTCTCAATTGATAGTGAAATTTTTGTTAAATCTGCTCTCTCAGAAAATGAAAACAGAAGGCTTGAAAAAAATAAGATTAATACTTCTGAACTACAAGAGGGTTGGTATCTTAAACAATTAGCTAAACAAGAAAGTGATTTTTGGTTAGTAAGTTATTTCTATTATGAAGCGCTTTATGAGGAAGAAGTCATTGCTTTACTAAACTGGATTCAGCTAGAAATATCTGATAGGATTATCGATTTGTCAGAGGAGAGACCTTTTTAAAATAGAAAAGATTAGACTAGTTTTGTTAGTGCTTCTCTCTTTCGAAGATGTTCAATCTGATTCTTTTTATTATCGAATCTGAATTTCAGCTTGAAATGGGAAAAATAGCTAAATGGTACGGAGACAAGGTAGTAGGTAAACCCTCAAAAGGGTGCGAATTTTGCGCGCTTGGTGCCAAACTAGTTCTTTTTATTACAGGAGAATGCTCTACAAACTGTTTTTACTGCCCCGTTTCGAAGGAAAGGAGACTAGATGTCCAATTTGCTGATGAACAGTTAATTTTCAATGTTGAGGAAGCGATTCACGAAGCTAAACAAATCTCTGCTTTAGGTGTGGGTATAACTGGAGGAGAGCCTACTTTAAAACTAGATAGGATTATTCGGTACATACTTTCTTTTAAGAGAGAATTTGGGGAGGATTTTCACTGTCATCTTTATACTTCTAAAGCATTGAGTAAGGATGCTTTGCAAAGGCTACATCAAGCTGGTCTTGATGAAATACGTTTTCATCCACCTCTTCTTATTTTGGGAAAGAATATGAAAGAATCCATACAAAATGCTAAAAATCTAGACTGGGATGTGGGAATAGAAATCCCAGTAATTCCAAATAATGAAGAAGCCTTGGAAGAGATTATAACGTTTGCTTCAGAAGTTCGTCTTGATTTTATCAACTTAAATGAGTTTGAATTCACTGAGACAAATTTTCATTTTTTGAGGGAAAGAGGTTTTTCAGTTAAGGATAACTCTAGTGCAGCAGTTAAAGGAAGCGAAACATTTGCTCTTGAAATACTTAAAAAATTTAGAAAATCTGCTGTACCACTTCATTATTGCTCTTCAAGTTATAAAGACAAAGTGCAACTTAGGAACAGATTTATTCGTAGAGCTAAGAATTATGCAAAACCATTTGATGAAATAACAGAAGAAGGTTTGATAGTTCGGGCAAGAATCAATGTTGAAAACAGTCAGTCTATTCCCTCTATTGTGCAAGCTTTAAAAGAAGACCACAATATAGATGACCAACTTATAGAAGTAAAAAAAGAAGATAAAACAATATCTACCCATTGGGAATATGCAGAGAAATTTGGGAAAAGCCTTTCTCGAAAGTTTACAGGAGATATTGTTAGTATCGAAATTATCCATCAATATCCATATGATGGCGGCTTCATAACATATCTAAATCCAATTTTTCACAATAAAAATCAAGATTCTGAGATAGGATAACGTAATAGAGCTGCAATACCTCCTAATTTGGAAAGCTGTTCTCCCGTATCGTGCATTGTACTCATTATTACTGTTTTACCTCTAAGTCGAGAATTTTGTTCAACAAATGAATCGATACTCTCTCTTTTTGCTATATCATCTATTTTCAACATATCATCACTAATCATTAGGGTTTCAACGGCTCCCATTTCTAAAGCTTGTTTTACGTTTTTTACTCCATAGGCAACGGTACCAGTACTCTGTCCTATCCTCTTGAAGAATTCATCTAAAAGTCGTGTTTCACTAGCTATATGTTGTTCTTCAGCGATTTTTTCTGGTAGTTTTTTTGAAAGCACCTCATGAAGACCAACTCTTCCTCCTGTATGAACATGAACAGTTTGAATCTTATTTGCAATATCTTGGTTACGTTTTTTCACAAAATCCATGAAGTTTTCAGAGGTGAAACTAGGGCCAGCAAGAATGAGTATATCTATTTTGTATTGTGAGATAGCATCTTGAATCATTTGCAGCACATCTTGGAAGAAAACTCCCATTGTAGAAGTATGTTGCTTTACATCACTGAATTTTCTAGTGATAGCTGAACGTGATTCATTTATTATTTTCATTTGGTATTGAGATATTAGCGCAATACAAACCGACCCTTCTTCTAATGTGACAATTAATATTGGGCTTGATGCGGAGCTTTTTTCTGCTTCTTCTATTATTTTCTTTTCAATCGTTGCCCATTTTTCTTTTGTTATTCTAGCTTTTTCCTTGGTTGATAATGCTATAGTGTGGTATGAACCTAGAGAAACTAAATCTTCTCTTCCTGCAACTATAACTCCCTTAACCCGAAGATTATCACCAAAACCTCCAAAAGAAACTTCTTCAATTCTAATTTCTAAAACCATCTTCACTCTATCACCAGAATCAGACCTTCCGTCTTCCGTATTTTTTCTCACTCTTCGGCTTGTTGAAGCCCTAAATAGATCACCAGGTTTTAGAATACGGTAAAGTGAATAAAGGTCATCAATCGTTTCCGGAATGAATTCAATAATCCCGTGCTTGTAATCTTTTTTCAGCAGTTTCATTGTTTACTCACTTCTTTCTGTATTATTGATTGATTAAAGAAGAAAATTCCATTGCTTTTTCTTTAACCATATCTATATCTACTCTGTAACTTTCTCCCTTACTTAAAATTAAATCATCTGGAACCTTTAAAAACATAAAATCCATGCGTTTCCCAACGAATTTTACTGCAAGATAGGGTTCTGCACCAAAACATGAAGCAAACTCTTGTAAACCAGATAGTTGTTTTTTAGTTACATAGAATTGATTTTGGCGAGATGTTTTAACCTCAATAGCAAAAGTCAGATTTTTTTTCGATGATCCAACAAGAAGATCAGGGCGACGAATATTAGTTGTTCCTGAGGAAGAGGGGGCTCTCATTACACCAAAACCATTTTCCCAGAATATCTCTCCAAGTTTTCTTTCATAATCTGTTGCTCTTTTTTTACTCAATATGTGCATCTCTGAATGTTCTTTGTAGTATCCAATATTATCTATAGTAATAAAATCCTACCGATTTGGGATGTTATCTCTGAGTAATATCTTGTTAATCTACTCTTGGATTTTGTTGACAAATGTTTTATCTCTATTCAAACTAGACCAATTTAATAAGAGAAAGGTAAGGTTTATTTTTTACTAGATTAATAGATAAAAGTAAAAGCTAAATCCTAAACTCATTATTGGGCTTTGGGGCATTAAAATATCAGAACGAAGGGTCACATGTGATTACGATTAGACATATGTTTGAAAATGATATGGATGATGTTTTTGATGTTGAAAGAAGGAGCTTCAAAATTCCTTTCGGAAGAACTTTAATCACAAATCTATATCTTGGAGCACCTGAACTATGTTTCGTTGTTCTTGATAGCGATGAAATCGTTGGATTTATTCTAGGGGGATATACCTCATTACCTAGACAATCCCATATATTATCCATAGCAATAGAAGAAGATGTAAGAGGAAAGGGATATGGGAGAAAATTGCTTAGACATTTCATTGATAGCTGTAAGAAGTTTGCATACACAAGTGTAAAATTAGAAGTTAAAGTTGATAATGCTGGAGCTATTCAGCTTTATGAAGAAGAAGGATTCCATATCGATTCTAAGATACGAAAATATTACGAAGATAATACAGACGCATATGTGATGATTAAGCACATATAAGTGGTTCTAGAAGAAAAAATAATAATTTAGACTAAGAAATAATAATGACAATTTCAAATAATAATTAGCATGTTTCGTCAGATAGACTTTAGCTTTTTCAAGAAATTATATCCTGAGGATAAAAGCGTAAAAAGAATCAACTGTATTTATCCTGCTGTTTTTCAAGTACCTTGAGCTAAGCTAACTTTTTCATCATCATCACTAATAGCCATTATCTCTTTGTGAATGCTCTTAGCAGCAATCTTTCCTGCTCCCATAGCTGCAATGACTGTAGCAGCTCCTGTACTAATGTCACCACCAGCATAAACTTGCTTCATACTTGTTTTACCAGTAGCTGTTTCAGTGACAATAGTCCCCCATTTAGTTGTTTCAAGCTCTGGAGTGGTCATTGGAATTAAGGGATTAGGATCATTTCCAACGGCAATAATGACAACATCACATTCAATTAAATGCTCAGAACCTGGGATAGGTATAGGTTTAGCACGACCACTTTCATCTGGCTCGCCAAGCTCATATTCCAAGCACTCTACTGCTTTAACCTTGCTCAACTCGTCTCCAATGATTCGAACAGGATTTGTAAGAAACTTAAATTCAATTTCTTCCTCCTCTGCATGATGAACCTCTTCAGCACGAGCAGGACATTCTTTACGGCTACGACGATAGATAATAATAGAGTTTTCAGCACCTAAACGCTTAGCAGTACGAGCAGAATCCATTGCAACATTACCCGCGCCAATCGTAACAACATTTTTACCTATTTTAACTGGGGTTTTATAGTCGGGAAAGAGGTAAGCTTTCATTAAATTTACCCGCGTTAAATATTCATTAGCACTATAAACATTGACTAAATTGATGCCTGGAAGTTTTAATAAACGAGGACCTCCTGCGCCAGAACCAATAAAAACAGCATCATATTCCTTTAAAAGCTCTCCAACTGTTTTATTACGCCCAACAATGAAATTGGTGTTTAACTCGACACCCAATTTTTTAACATAATCAATTTCATACTTGACAATATCTTTTGGTAAACGAAACTCGGGGATACCATAAACTAAAACACCACCAGGTTTGTGAAGAGCTTCAAAAATGCTGATGTCATGCCCCATAAGAGCAAGATCACTCGCACAAGTCAAACCTGCTGGACCCGCACCAACAATAGCAACTTTTTTACCAGTCTTGAGAGGAATTTCAGCAACTTCTTCGCCGTGATCTCGTGCATAGTCTGCAACGAAACGCTCAAGATAGCCAATTGCAACAGATTCATAACGTCTGCCGAGAGTACAACGAGCTTCACATTGAGTCTCTTGGGGACAAACACGACCAGTAATAGCTGGAAGACCATTTTTAGTTTTAATAAGTGCTGCTGCTTCCATAAATTTGCGCTCAGTAATTAAAATAATGAAGTCTCTGATAGGAACTTCAACTGGGCAACCCTTCACACATGGTTGATTTTTACACTGTAGGCATCTTTGTGCCTCAAACATTGCTTCAGCCTCGTTATAGCCATATGGTACCTCATCAAAATTCTTAGCTCTATCTTCTGGGTGCTGTGTTGGCATAGGTAGTTTTGTTCTTATTATCATTGGTCTTGGTTTTCTTTGTGGTCTTTCTGTTGCTTTCTCCATTTATGCACCATCCTTCTTTTCGTTACAACATTCATTTTTCTTCTGATATTCTTCCATCGCTTCACGTTCTTCATCTTTGTATGCTGTTAAACGATGCATTAAAATTTCCCAATCAACTAGATGTCCATCAAAATCTGGACCGTCTACACATGCTAGTTTTGTTTCCCCTCCTATAGACACTCTACAAGCTCCACACATTCCTGTTCCATCTAGCATTATGCTGTTCAAGCTTACTACTGTTTTTAAATCATATTTTTCTGTTATCTTTGAAACAAACATCATCATTATTGGAGGACCTACTGTAAAGCATGTTTTATAGTTTGCTCCACTTTTAATCAACTCTTCAAGTTGTTCTGTCACAAAACCCTCTCTTCCCTTTGATCCGTCATCTGTGCAAATATACAGATTATCCGCTATCTTATCCAATTCTTTTTCTAAAATTAATAGTTCTGAATTTCTTGCTCCAATAATGACATCTACATGATTTCCAGCTTGTTTATATGCACGAGCAACCGGTGTTGCTATAGCTATTCCCAATCCTCCACCAATTACTACAGTTTTACCGGCACCTTCTGCATGCGTGGGGAGACCTAAAGGTCCAACAAAGTCCATTAATTCATCACCTTTGTTGTAGTCAGCTAATTCATAAGTTGAAGCACCAACTTTCTGGAAAATGATTTGTATCCACCCCTCCTTTGAATCCCAGTCTGCAATTGTTAGAGGGATTCTTTCTGCTTTTTCGTTTGCTCGTACTATAATAAATTGACCTGCTTTACAAGAACTAGCAATTTGAGGTGCTTTAACTTTAAACATGATATTTTCAACGTTTAAATCCTTCTTATCGACAATCTCATACATGTGTGCCATCCTCCAAGCTGAAGACATTTAAAGTTTTATTATAGAGAATATTAAACTATCTGTAACTACACTAGCCTTAGAAACGTATTCTAAAATTAAGGATTTCTCAACAATTGTCGATTTTTTCTTTTATCCTTTCAAAAATAACTTCAATTTCGTCTAAATTTCCTTGTTTTTTATTCAATATCTCATTTTTAATCTCTTTTTGATAATCTTTTAAGTCTTCAATTTTCAGCATTAACTTCTTGATTTTAACCTGATTATCCTCTAACTTAATTTGTAGTTCTTCTGCACTTTCATTTGACTTGTCTTTTGTATTCTTCAAAATTAGAATTTTTGTAACCTCTGAATCTATTTTCTGGATTTCATTTAGTATGCTGTGGATTCTTTGATTAATAACGATAAATATGGATTCAGCTCGTTCAATCAGAGGGTTTTTCTTTTTCTTTTTTATTCTTAAGATTAGAAAAATAATTGTTAGCAGACCTAGTGCTCCACCTATACAAAATAGGACAATAATCGCTGGATGCATTGTTATTCACTTTAAAATTCTCAACTCAAATTATTTAAACATAGTTAAATACTTTTGATTACTTTGATCCCATAATTTTATGAAAGTGTAGAACTTATAAACTAGTTAGTAATGTATCATATGGTAAGTTTTTTAACATTGACCAATCTATGTTGTCTTGAAGTCTGAAAGAAAGGAACAATGTTCAGACTATGATTGAAAATTAAGTAAAAGTAATATATATTCATGCCCTATTAGATTAGCACAAATAAAGGGTTAATATTCAAAATGGACATTACAATTCACTATCATAATCATCATTTCAAAATTATCACAATCACATAGAATTAAGATATAATATGTTAAAAATTAATTATATTCATAATAACTCATAAATTAATTTGAAGTGTGTATTTGGGCAGGGGATTTTGAGTAGTGTGTGTCACCTATGTGCGACTAATCAAATGCATGAATATTGGACATTATAAAAGGTGATTATATGGGTGCTAAAAATGACGCTTCGACTACGAAGTATAATATTGTAGTGAGGTTTGAAATACAGGGAGTTGTGGAGACACCCGATATTGTTGGGGCTATTTATGGTCAAACTTCTGGACTTTTAAGTGAAGATTTAGATATTCGTGAACTCCAAAAATCGGGTAGAATAGGTCGTATAAGTGTAGACCTTACCAGTAGAGAAGGGAAAACTAGAGGAAGTATTATTATTCCTTCTAGTCTTCCACGAACAGAAACAGCAATTTTGGCTGCAACTATTGAAACTGTTGATCGTGTAGGTCCTTGTACTTGCAAGATTAAACTAGGTGAAATTGTTGATGTAAGAATTGATAAGAGAAAGTCAATTGTGGATCGTGCAGCTGAGATTGTCCGTCAATGGGATCAAAATGTGAGTCCTTTTAGTTCTTCAATTAAACTTGAGGTAGAGAAATCGTCTAAAGTTGGTTCAGTGATAAAAATTGGTGCTGATGGTTTTGCTGCAGGACCAGCTTTTGAAAAATCAAAGAAAATTATACTTGTTGAAGGAAGAGCAGATGTTGTTACTCTTTTGAAGATGGGAATTGATAATACAATTGCTGTTAATGGTACAAGCGTTTCACTTAGACTCGTTGAATTAATTAAAAATAAAACAGTAACGGTTTTTCTTGATGGTGATAGAGGAGGAGATTTAATATTAAAAGAATTACTTCAAGTTGCGCACGTGGAATATGTTGCTAGAGCACCAAAGGGTAAAGAAGTAGAAGATTTGAATAAGGATGAAGTAAATGAAGCTCTCAAGAAGTGTACTTCTTTAGAAAAAGCTGTTTTCCTAACAGGAACTGATGAAGGCTTGACAGTTAAAAAATTCATACAAAAATCCACGAAAACAGGTAGAAAACAAGTAAAACCCTCGTATGTTAAACCAGAGACCAAATACGAAGGTAAAAGTTATGAAAGACCATCTACATATAAACCTCGTCAACCTTCTTATACATCTGAGAGAAGACCACGCGATACAAGAAGCTTTCAACCTAGGAGGGAATACAGACCTACAGATTCTAGAACAAGTTATAGTCAAACAAGAAGACCTGAGAGTACTTCTAGGCGCACTACATCGTATCGCGATACTGAGACACGACCTCCTAGAAGGATTATAAGGAAAATAGAATTGCCTGAATATCTTAACAAAACCGTTGAAAGTGTGAAACAAAAACTTGAAGCTGTGGTTTTCGAAGAAGAAAACAAAGAATTACTCAGAATTCCCGCTGCGGAAATATTCAACAAACTAGATGAAATAAAAAAAGCCGAAATTATTGTTATCGATGGAATTATTACACAGAGATTGCTTGAACGAGCTCACAACAAAGGTATAGCAATGGTAATAGGTGCAAGGTTGGGTGAAATCTCCAAGAAACCTGCATCTGTGAAAATTGTTGAGTATAGGGACCTGTAATTTATTCCCTTTTTCTTTTCCCTTTTTACAATCTTATTTTAAAAATTACTTTATAATTAAACATGTATGACGTGACATTATAATTAAGAATAAGGGTTGTTTTTTGTTAATGTTAAAAAACAAAACATTAAAGATATTTGAGATTAATGTTATTTTGCCTTTTATCGAGGACTTTTCATAGTAGGCTTTGGCCAACAATGAAGAAAAGTGCAAAAAGAAAGGCTACAGGCTACCATACGGGCTCCTTATTGAGTGGAATGAAGCATTCCATACAATGATATTAGGTCAACCCTGGTAGACAACATATGCTCCTGAGGAGCTCAACTAGTAGATGTGGGGTTAACCCAAAAAATGAAGCAGTGTGTTAACCTCAGGGGCATTATATTGCTTTTTCTAAATTACCAAACAGAAAAAATATATAGCTTTGGATGCTATATCTGATTGAATTACGGGCATGTGGTCTAGTGGCTATGACAACTCCCTCACACGGAGTAGGTCGCAGGTTCAATTCCTGCTTTGCCCACCAATTCTTTTAGCAAGGATGTGAAAACCTTCCACAACTTGAGGGGAAAGAATACTTTTGGGTGATATCAAGTAACTAGGCAAAGAAGAATTATTTGGAAAAGGAATGGGTTGATTAACAGAATCAGATGGTGGTCAAATGTTTGAAAAAAAAAGTACAAATCAAATTCCTACTTTTATTGATTTGTTTTCAGGAGCAGGTGGTTTTAGTCTAGGATTTGTTCAAGCTGGGTTCAGAGATTTGCTTGCAATTGAAAACGACAAAAATACTACAGCAACTTATGAACTAAACTTCCCCCAAACCGTGATGATGAAAAGAGATGTTCGAACAGTTCATTCACTTGATATAATGTCAAAAATTGCTGATAAACCAGATATAATACTTGCTTCTCCCCCATGTGAGCCATTCACTTCAGCAAATCCAAAACGGAAAAAGAATCCTTGGGCAAGATTTTATGAAGATCCTCAAGGCGATCTCATTTTTCATGCAATTAGGATAATTGGTGATATACAACCACAATTCTTTGTGATAGAAAATGTTGTTCCAATGGCTGAAACTCAGGGTAAACAAATAATAAAAGATGCACTAATCACTGCAGGCTATGGTAAAATACATTTCAACTTCATAAGAGCAGAAGAACATGGGTGTCCTTCTTCAAGGAATAGATTATTCATCTCTAATATACATATTATACTTCCAAAAAAGAAGAAAATACGAGCTGAAGAAGTCCTTAATGATCTACCTAATCCTTCATACCCAAATGATTTCTATAATCACTTTTACGTCCACTTTCCTAAAAAAATTGCAAAAAAAGTGCATAAAATAGCAAAAGGTCGGGCTGGAGTATATTTTTCAGGAGCCACAAGGGAAAAAAGAAATTGGATTAGAATAGCACCTAAAGAAAATGCAAATACCATAATGGGTAAATCTAGGTTTATTCATCCAGAGGAAGATAGAGCTCTAACGATAAGAGAACATGCAAGATTGATGGGGTTTTCTGATAATTTCAAGTTTGTTGGGTCAGCTGATTCTATGTTCGATCAAGTGGGAGAAGCAGTACCTCCAATAATCGCAAAACAGATAGCGGAATTTATAAAAAATAAGATACAGCTGTGAAAAACTGTATCTAATGTGAAAGAAGTTTGTCGAAATTACTGAAATAATCTCTTACAGGATTAGTTTCCAAGGATTTGAGAATCATTTTGACAATATTTTTATTTGAAAACATATTTGAGGTAGAGAAAATATCTCCTTTATCATTAGTGAAAACGATATTCTTGGGAGAGAACCAGAATAACTTGCGCTCTCCTGTTCTTCCCATGATTTCCTCATGAGTGATAGATATTGTAGTCTCACCATTTATGAACCAGATAGAAAATGTCCTACCACTAAGAAGGAGGAAGTAGTCATTATTGCTGTGGTAACAGAACTTTTTGGAAGATAGGTGGATCTCAAATGAGGAGATAATTTTCTCGTACTTAGGAAACTTTTCCTCTTCAATAGGTGTTAACTCTTTGACATGATCTCTCAAAAAATCTAAGTTAGCTGGAACAAATAGAGCTGAGGAATAGGTTTCCTCAAAGATTTTCCCTACAGCTCCTTCTTTAGAGTGAACTAAAAGATCACACGTGATACCTAAGGGACCATCATATAGAAAGCCTATTTGTTCATCACGTGTGACCTCGAAAACCGGAAAAAGAAAAGCTTTTTTGGCACATGTAATTTTAACATGTTTGTTGTCAAAAGTATGCTCAAAACTATGAGTTATTTTCAAAGGACGGTTAATCACTTGCAGGTACATGATTTCACCTTATTCAATATCAATGTCTAGAGTTGTTTCGTCTTCATCATCTCTTTCATCTTTCTTAGTAGGTTTTTGAGCTGCTTCAAGTTTCTTTTTACGCAAAAATAGTAGTTCAGATAATTTCAAAGCTTCAATACCTAATTGAGTGATAAGATAGCGACCTCGAATAGCTTCACGAGTAATGAAATCAACTTCTTGAAGAATGTCTGTATGGTGTTTGTAAGTACCACCTCTTAAGTTAGTTTTTTCAGAAAGTTCTTTCTGAAATTCTGGACCAAGTTCAAGAGTCTTGAGAACTTTAAGACGATTTTCGTCGCCAAGAGCTGAAAAAAGACCTGCTGTAGTTGTGATGAAATCTTCTATTGATCCAGAAGATATGCGCGTTCCTTTTTCATCTGTAATAACAATCTTGTCACCATCAATATCTGTGATTTGGCTAATGATTTTTTTACCTCCTTCAATTGTTGAAACAAGAGATTTTTTAATATTAGATGCAACAGACGTGACAAGATCTTCAATCTTAACAGAAAAATCATCTTCTTTTTTGCCTTTAGAGGCTCCGATTACAAACATTTTTGGAGATTGACGATGAACATTTCGAAGCCGTTGAGCTCGACGGAGAAGATTAGAATATTCACGACGTGCTCGTTCAAACTCTCTTTTTGCATCATTGAGATAGTGCAGAGAATCTTGTAAATCTTCACCACTCTCACGGAGTTCGTTCTCTAGATCGCGAAGATGATTTTTAGTTTCCTCGATTTCCTCAATATCTCCATTGAGCTTAGCATTCATAAATCGTTCTTTTGCTTTTGCCATTTCTCGTTTGAGTTCATTCATCCTTTGACGAACTTCAACAATCTGATGTTGATATTCCTCAATTTCTTCTTTAGCCTCCTCAATTTCTTCTTTAGCCTCCTCAATTTCCTCAACAATATCTTCGTACTCTTCATCTGTCATGACGCTAATTGTGCGAATACGATCTGCTTCTTTTGCAATAGTGGTATCTATTTTCTTTAGCTTCTTGTCGAGACCAGTCATAAAATCACTGGAAAAATTTTTGGAAATTTTGTTAGCAAATTCTTGCGCCTTTTTTGCGATTTCATTGATTTGAATATTAAATTTCTCTGTGTCAAAATGAAATTTGGTGTCAAAGACCTCATTGCCTTTTTTCTTTTCAGTTTTGATCAATTTAGAAAGATCTTTTTCTAAGACTTTTTCGTATTTTCTTTTTTCCTTATCTTTGAGTTTTTTTTGCTTTTTGGGAGCAATAGGTGCTCTTTGTGCTCTAAGTGGTCTAGAAAAATCTGTATGTGCTTCAACTACTTCTGAAGCAGGGGGTACAGAAGGAGGAATAGATGATTGTTCAATTTTTTTGTAAACATTCTTCATTAGCTTAGCCAGCTCCTCATTCTGTTTCTTGAGTTCTTCAACCTCTTTTTTAAGATTATCAACATCTTCTTTTGCCATATAAATACCTCATAATTAATAATATTTCAACTCTCATCTGAAGAACGGTCAGACGAAATGTCCTTCAAGTTATATTGAAGGTCTGAAAGAAATTCCTTTAAATCAGTAAGATTGGATTTAAGATTATTTTTAAAATCAACCTTGAAAGAGTGTGTCATTGAATTAAGAGAGAAAGTAAGATCTTCTAAAGATTCCTTTAATTCAAATTTTATATCTTCGAGGAGATTGGAGACAAGATTGGGTATATCATCAATTTCCATGTAATCATCTCACCAAGCAACAACTATGTATTCAGGTTGGCGCTTACGCATGGATTTTCTAGCTTTACGAGTGCGGTTAAGATCCGCCTTAAGCTTGCTAATTTCTTGATCGATAATACGGAGAGTTTCTTCTTGTTTCATGATTATCTACCTCTCTATTTTTTAATATCCCAATAACTGATGTTTAATATATTGAGTTAGAATCTCATTACTGGAGATTTTCTTATGTGTTTTATCTGATTTTCGCGTTTCATTCAATCTTTTTTCTGACATTCTTTTCACCTTGTTATCTTCTTACACTATTCTGTATTTACATTATTCTGTATGTCTATATAAACCTATCTAATCATTATACAAAAAAACGTATTATCACCATAAACCCTGCACTAACGCCATAAGGGGGCGTAAAAAGTAGAACTACATAAAGTTGTAGAAGTGATATTATTACTTAGCATGAAGCAAAATAGACCTAAATATTTGAATACCTTACCCATTTTTTCTCTGATTTGAGTTATTTTGCATTTTTTGGCTGCAATTTCCTTATATTTTTCTAATAAATCATTTGATTTAACAAGAAGGAAACTTCTAGTTTTTCGTAATGTTATTATTAATCATGAATAACTTCATAATTAAGTGTTCTGAATTTTGTAACAACTGATTATGTTGTTTCTTAATTTTGACTTTAATAGAAATTTTTTTATTACCACTCTTAAACGACACTTAAACATACTGAGGAGAGCTTGAAATGCCTGTTACAAATCCAGAATATCGTCGTATCGCGCGTCAACACTTAATGCAGAAGAAAGTATGCCGTAAATGCTCTGCAACTAACCCTTTAAATGCAAAAAAATGTCGTAAATGTCGATCCACTGAGTTACGTATGAAACGTTCTAATAGGAAATAAGAAGAGAATAATTCTCTTTGTTATCATACTATCTGTGATTTGTCATAAAATATAAATACACCTCCTCTTTTGAGTACTTGAAAGTAAATAGTAGTTTGGAACATCCTTTGCATAGATTTGCGTGATTTGCTAATGACGACTGAAACAGAAGAACTTACACTGGAAGAGAAAAGACAAAATCTTTTGGAATTAAAAACCAAAAGAAGAGATAAAATACAGCAATTTCATAATTTTCATAATAAGCGTAATGAACTACGTAAGATTCGAGATGTGAAAAACAAGGAATCAAAAGAACTTTTTATCTTGGCTAGAACTGAAAAAGAGAAAAGGGATAAAATTAATGAAGAAGTTCAATTTCGAAAGCAAATGCGAGATATCCTTCGTGAAGATGCTGATGTTATCGGTAAACGTCTTCTTGAACTAGGTTCGCAAATGAAAACAGTTGGAGCTCCTAGAAATAAACGTGTTGGAGAAAGGATGCGACGTCTAGAACGTCAGCTTGAGACTACTCCATTTTTGACAAAAGAGATGGAAAAACAAACATTAAAACAACTTGAAGAGCTTTCTGAAGAATTCGAAAAAATGGAACAGTTCAAAGAATTACGAAATGAATTCCGTGATATGAAACAAAAATTGCGCTATATGCAGACCGAAATCCGAACTTATCATACAAGTGTAACAACACTTGCTCATGAATCTCAGGTTCATCAAGAAAAAATGTTAGAATCCAACAAAGAAGCAAGAAAAATAAAGGAAGCAGCAGATGAAATTCATGCTGAAATTATAGTTTTAAATGGAACCGTTACTACTCTTCGTAAAGAACTCGATGGTCTTACACAAGAAGTAAAGAAAATTGGGAGTGAATTCTCTAATGAATTTCAAGCTCAACGCAAAGCAAGGAAAATGGAAGCAAAGAAAGCTATCCAACGAAAAATTGATGATAAAGTTGAAGAAATAGTAGGGCGTTATAAAGAGGGAGCAAAGTTAAATCTAGACGAATTCAAGATTTTAATGGAAAGAGGTTTAATATAGAATTTTAACGTTTTAGTAATAAATACTTTTATTTAAATTATTATCCTTTAATTAATCGACATTCGCAATTCTTAAAATCTCTCTATTTCTATTGACACATAAAAGTTTGTGGAGATTCATAGATTGAAACTACCAATATGTACAATTGACGCTCAAACTGGCATTTTATGTCGAAAATGTAAAAAACTCTATCAAGAAGGAAAAATCGATGATATTGACATTAAACTTTCTAAATTATTTCTCACTATGTCTAAATCAAATCAACAACTGAAAGATATTGCTTTCTATTCATCTCTTGAACTTGAAGATAATGTGATAATTGTTACACGTGGGAAAGATATTAGTCTACTTTCCTCCCCAAATATTATCTCCCAAATTCGAGATGTTACTCAAAAGGAAATAAGATTTCTCGAAAGAACAAAAGATCCAAAGAAATTAGTTGAAAGTCTACTTGATCCCATACCTGTCAAACAAGTTTCAATAATATACATACCACCTTTTTCGGATAAAGAATACAAAATCGAAATCCAAAAAAAATACAAAGATTCTTTACCAATTCCTGAAGGTATAATAATTCAAACAGTTGCATCAGTTCTGGGTACTGAGGCGTACATTGAGTATGTATGATATTTTTTCTTTTCATTTATATATTTTCAACAATTATTGTTTTAGTTGTTTTTTTCTTCCAACCGGTATTAATTTAAGGTAACTTATATATTCACAGAACGAAATGAAATTTGAGTATAAACAAGTTATAGCTGTTCGTTTAGATTTGAAGATGTCAAAAGGTAAAACAGCAGTTCAAGTGGCTCATGGCTCATTATCTGCGTATGTTAAAGCAGAAAAATACTACCCTGAATGGGCAAATAGTTGGTTGAAAGAGGGTCAAAAAAAGATAACTGTAAAGATTCATTCAGAGAAAGATATAAAGGAACTAGCTGCAAAGTCACAAAAATTAGATTTTCCATTTTCTATTATTAATGACGCTGGACTTACTCAACTACCACCTGGAACTACAACAGTTATAGGAATTGGACCAGCTCCTGAGAAACATATTGATAAAATAACAGCAGATTTACCTCTTTTATAGGTGATATGGGTGAAAAAAAGAGAGATAGAATCCTCTCTCTTCTTGTCTCCTTATGTTTCTAAGGAGAAAGGGTTAGACGGTAATATTAAGAGTATTCCTGAAGATTTTACTGTGGGAGAAATATTAGAAAATAACCAAGTTCTTGATCCTGAAAAAATGCATTTTGATCTTCCAGGAAAGACAGGATTGTTTTTACATTTTGTTTTATGGAAAAAAGATATAGAAGCTAATCGCGCTCTTGATTTGGTTGCAAGATATTGGTCAATTCCTAGAGAAAATCTTGGAATAGCTGGAACAAAAGACAAACGCGCTGTTACAGCTCAAAGAGTTTCAGCATGGGGAGCGAGAAAACTTTCAGAACAAGGTATTCTTTCTCCTATAAATTTACCGACTATAAAAACACATTCTCACTGTTTCAAACTTACTGAAGTTCGTCTAGGAAGTTTATGGGGAAATTCATTTGGTATCACTATCAGGAATGTAAAATATGGTGAAGAAAATATAACTGAAATATTTTCTCTTATTTCAAGAGATATAAAAAAATTTGGAGGCCTTCCTAACTGTTTTGGGATTCAAAGATTTGGAGATATTAGACCAATTACTCATTTTGTAGGAAAACATATTATTCTAGGAAATCTGAAGGAAGCGTTTCGTCACTATATCGGCATGGTCTTTAAGGGAGAACCTGAGGAAACAAAAAAAGCACGTAAATTCTATTGGGAAACCGGGAATAACAAGGATTCTCTAGAGATGTTTCCGCATTATCTGTTTCTAGAACGAAAGATGCTTCATGATTTGGAAAAGAGAAATAACAACTACGAAAACGTGTTTAATACTCTACCATTACAATTACGTAAGCTGTTTATTCATGCTTACCAAGCGTTTCTTTTCAATAATTATGTTAACATAAGATATAATCATTATAGTTCAGATTTCACTAAACCTCTGAATGGTGAAGAAATGATAAAAGAAAAAGTTTACATCCCAATTGTTGGTTCAAAGACTACTTTAAAGGGAGAAACATCAGAGATATATTCAAAAATATTTGAGAAAGAAAATATTACTCTAACGCAGTTTAAAACACCGTTAATTCAAAGAATTGGAGGAAAGGGTGCGAGGAGATCGTTATTGTTTACACCACAAGATTTGAAGTTAAAAGAAGTTGAAGAAGACGATTTTAACAAGACAAAGAACAAGATAAATCTGTCTTTTAAACTGCAAAAGGGCTCATATGCTACTAATTTACTTAGAGAGTTAATGAAATAGTTTGATTTATTAAGATATTAATGACTATTTTTTTATTCTCATTAGTTAATGTCTTACGTGTCATCTCTCGAAACGGAAATTGCAGTAGTTGGTGGAGGCCCCGCTGGATTATTTGCAGCCATTTCAGCAGCAAAAAATGGTTCAGTTACCCATTTATTTGAATCAAAATCTTGTATTGGAAAATACGAGCATTGCGCTGGTTTGCTTAGTGTAGATGGTTTGAATCGATTAGGTTTAAGCAATTTACCTCCAGAGATGGTGCAAAATCGTAGTATTATAGGTTCTAGATTATTTTCTCCTTCTGGTATAAACATAACTGTTCAAAAGAGTAGTGTAACAGCTTGGGTTGTTGATAGATCAAAGTTTGACCAACATTTATTGAGATTAGCAGAAGAAAAAGGTGTCGTAATCCATACCAATTCTAAGGTCACTTCTATCAAACGTGATAATAATAGAATAAAATTAACTTTAGGGAAGAAGAGTCTGACTAATAATGTAACTTCCCCACTATTAATACTTGCAGAAGGAAGATTTCCCCATTTAAATCAACAAATTGGTCTTCCTTCTCCATCTTATAGTAAAATAGTCTTTACTACTCAATATATTATGTCTGGCGTAAAAAATATAGACTTGAAATATGTAGAAGTATATCAAACTCCTGAATTCGCTCCAGGTTTTTTTGCATGGATAATTCCAATAGGTGAAGATGAAGCAAAAGTGGGCTTAGGCTCACGTTCTCGCCCTACAGGGAAACATTTGCAACATTTCATTACAAAACATCCGATTGCAAAACATAAGCTTTCTTCTGCTTCTATTGAAAAACAGATGAGTGGTGCGATTCCTGTAGGTTCTTTCATCCGAAAGACCTATACAGATAATATTATGGTGGTTGGAGACGCAGCAGGTCAAATAAAACCAACAACAGGTGGAGGAGTAATATTAGGTGGTCTTGCAGCAATAAAAGCAGGAGAAATGGCTGCAGAAGCGCTAAAAACCGGAAATTATAGCGCACGTTTTCTTTCAAATTATGAAAAGTATTGGAAGAAAGAAATGAGAAGTAATTTGACAATAATGAAATTAGTTCGTCAATATCTTAATTCATTAAACGAAAAAGAGCTTGAACGACTCTTTGAATTATTGAGTACTCAAAAGAGAAAAGAAAAAATATCAAAAATTGGAGATGTAGATAATCAGAAAAAGATTGTCTTTAAATTACTGTTAGATTTGCGTTTCTTACCTTTTGTAGCAAAAACTAGCGTAAAATTTCTAATAAAAACAAAAAGAAAGAAAGTGCTCTGAAATTAGATAACTAGTATCTAGTTCGTATTCCAGACAATTTGAGCTTGATTTTAATAGAGTTTTGCGTGATAATTCTATAATCAGAAGAACCCAAAGGAATCGATAATTCGTGGTCAATGATGCAATCATCGTTTTTTCCTGGATCTCTCTCAAATAAGTGGAATGGTACCTCTATTAATCCTCCTTTTGGTGCTTTTTTAAATTCTGTATATAGTGTTAATCCTTCTTGTGGCTTAAAAACTTCGTTTTTCTCCATGTTTATTGTTCCTTTCTGGGGAATTCTGTGGCTAAACCTAGGTCTTCGTCCTACTCTGAAATATAGTTCGCTTTCATTCCCAAACAAATCTCTATCTTCTAGTACTTTTAAAGATATCAATTCTATTCTTACCATATACCTGTCGCCGAATTCTTTAGTATCTCGTTGCCCAGCTGCATATGTATCTCTATAAACTCTTTTTACAACTCTTCTACCCATTTGACTTTCACCTATACTAATTATTTCTTTATTCTTTTTATTTTTTCTCTTATTCTACTCATTCTTTAAGAATTCAACCAAGCAGAATTTTCCTCTTCTTGTTGCTGGAATTCTATCTCCCAGTTTGAAGTTTTTATCTGGTAATAATACTTGAAGCATTCCTTCCCAGATATACATTACAAAATCGCATAAATCTCTTTTCTCTTCCACACATTTTTCTCCAGGTGCATATGTACAGTAATTTCTTGCAGGGAAGTCTACATAAACAACCCTTCTTGATATTGTAGATGTTATTTCATCTGGTAAAAATTCTACCAAGTTGTCATCTGATTTGCTTAGTAATGCTTTTGTTACGTATTGTCCTATCATTCCCGCGATTTCATGTAAGTCTTGTCCTGAATCTCTAGTATTGATTAGTATGAATTCTATCAAGAATAGAATATTATTTTCAGTGGATTCTGTTTTTGCTTTCTTAATGTTTGCATCCTCTATTTCACTGAAGAATGTAGATGTAATTTCTGATAAAACCTTATGGAATATCGGAAACATTGTTAGTGTTGGATATTCTTTCAGAATTGGAGAAAAAATCGCGCTTAGTTCTACCTCTATAGTTGATTTGATTTCTACTTCTTCCTTTCCTTTAACATCACTTGAATCTGCTGTTTTTTCTGAAGAAGTTTGGGTTGGTGTTATAGGTGTACTTACATTCCATTCTGCTTCGATTAGGTGTTCTTTTGCTGCAGGAATGTCTTTTGATGTTTTACTAATATCTACTTGTAATTGCTGAGATTCAAAGCGGCTTGGAATTTGTTCCAGTTCAACATCAGTATTGAAGAGCAGATACCCAACAGCTTTCATTATACCTGAAACAATAACCAAGTATGTTGGATCTTTACTTTCTGAAACGAAGAAACGATTGGCTCCAAGTTTCACTTCGGCTTTCTCCTCACTCATGTTAATAGTGAGAGTTTTCCATCCCAAAAGTTCAATGAACAACCTAATTTGTTCTTCTAGCCCTAATTCTTGATTTGGAGTGAAATATCTGTGAATGGTCTCAGCTATTGCATAGATGATTACTTCCTTTGTGTCTTTTTTTGATAGGTCAAAAGAGGAAATTACTCTCTTTAAGGAGTTCATTAATATTTTTGTAATTTGTAGTGTTCGTAGTTTATCGCTACCTTTATGCGTCCATATTGGTGAATACCCACTCATATTCATCATCCATTATTGGTAGAATTTAACAACTGTTCTTAACTAGGGAAAGTCAAAATCAATATATTAAAGCTTCGTTATTATCTTTTAAAGCTCATTTTTTATTTTCTTAACGAGATTGAAATAAAGCAAAAGACAAAAAGCTTAAAACAAGACCATGCTCGTTCCATTACAGACAAGTAAACTGTGGTAATTATGAGTAAAGAAATAATTATGCCTCGATGCACAAGTTGTAATAGAAACATCTCCCCAAGTGAAACAGGTTCTACAAGATTCTCCTGCCCTAATTGTAATGAAGTGTTAATAATTAGATGTAATAAATGTAGGCGTTTTGGGAACCAATATATCTGTCCTAAATGCGGTTTTACCGGTCCTTAATGTTGAGATGTGATATAAATGGGTTCAGTACTATTAGTTTACGAAATTAGACCAGAAAAACCAGAAATCACCCCTCAAGAATTAGAGAAATCTGTTCGTGGTGGTCTTTCTGATAAATATGAGATGAAAGAAAAAGTCGAAGAAAAACCACTATTTTTTGGTATAACTGGTATTGTTGCACAATTCATTATTCCTGAAGAAGACGGAGCACAAGATGAGTTAGAAGATTACATAAATGCACTAGAATGTGTTTCAACAATACAAATGACTTTTGTTACTCGTCTATAATTGTTTCATTTTAAACTACTCTTTTTCTGTTTCAATTGCAACTGGCATGGTAATAATTATATGAGTACCTTTGGTCCAATCAGTTTCATCTACATCTTTGAAACTGATTGCATAATCGTATTTTCTTGCGATTTCGTAAACAATCATTATTTCTAAATATTTTCTAACATATTCATCAAATAGTTTGTTAAATGCTCTTTTACCTTCTTCTCTTATTGAAGGTGCTGTTCCTTCCTCATCAAAAATACTTATCTCGTAAAAAATGTTGGAATCAATCTCCTTAGTTGTTCCTTTAATTTCTATTTCTATCTCTCTCTTCTTTGATTTTCTTAGTAAAGTTGTGATTGCATATAAGAATAAGCTACTGAGATAAGCTCCACCGAGCACCTTAATTTCTTTAGAAACATCTATATTAAACACAATTCCCTTTTCATTATTCTCTTCATGAATTTTGTTTACGACTGTTGTAATTGCCATTTTCAAAGGAACGGATATTAATTGTTTCTCAGAGTATGATTCTAAAACATTGCTCAATAATCGTATATCTTGAACAATAGCTGTACCACGTTTTACAAGATGCTCTGTTCGCTTAATTGTTTCCTGTTGTTCTGGTGAGATAGTGTTTCGTAATAATTCGTAATAACCCGAAATACCGAAAAATATGTTGTAAATATCGTGTGTGAGAACATTCAGATACATTCGTGTTCTACTATTGTATTCTTTTGCTATTGTTTGAAGCTTAGTTGCTTCTGAAATATCAACCAAGGACATTACAACACAATACTCACCTGTTAAATTATTTATCGTAGGAGATAGTTGAACTAAGAATGTTCTAGTATCCATCTTACCTGCTTCAAATATATCCAAATCTATTTGAAAAGAAATTTTTGAAATGTTAGTGAGTACTTCATTTATCTTTTGTCTTAACAATATTTTTCTGTCGGTATCTAGTTTCAAAGCATATTCTATATTTTCTCCAATTGTCTCTCCATGACTGATATTGAATGTTTTTTCTGATTGCATATTTAGATATATAACATCAAGCCTATTGTCTACAAGAATTAATGGAAAAGATGAAAATTCAGCTGTTTGTGTTATTATTTGGATATCATCAAGTAATCTTTTGCGTTGTAAGGTTAGGAATAATTGATTGGCGACTATTCTTAGGAAATTGACATTAGTATTTGATAAAACATCTTGCGTATCCGAAATGATAAGTAAGAAACCGAGCATTAAGTTTGTGGAACCAATAGGAAGAATAATCCTGTATTCAGGGTGATGACCTGCAGTTTCTTCTTCTATTATCTTCTCTACTGTATTATAATAAGGTAGTTTAGAGATTTCAAGAGATGGTTGAGATATGTATTCGATTATTTCTTCTGATAAACCAACTTTGTTAACAATTTTAAATTGATTTATTTCTTTTATAAAAACTCCATATTGTTTTATTCCCGTTATTTTTTGGATTTTTGGGATGATTGTGTTAAGTATAATTTGGATTTCAGTTGTCTCTAATGTTAGATTTGACATCTCAACAATTAATTCTGTTTGCTCTTGTTTCAATTGGTAATCATATTGTTCTACCCAAGAAGTAATGATTAAAGATACTAAGTTAGAAGTTTCAGTTATGAATTGAACTATTTGTTCAGTACCAAGTTTGCTTGTTCTTGGTGAGAGAATTACACATAAACCTCCTATAACTGTTTGAACCTTATATCTTATTGGAGCTATATACAATTCTTGAAGACCTTTTTCGAGAAATATCTTTTTACATTTGTATCTTTCCGGCATATTTTCGACTTTAGACCATATTGGCACTGTTGTCATCTGTAAACTAGCAATAAGATCAGAATTGTCAAAAGTGTCAATCTCAAATGTTTCATAAATATTTTCGTCTGTAGCTACAAATATGTGAAAGTGTGTGTTATTTTTATCATAAAAACCAATTGTAACTTGAACATCACCAAGTTTATTGGGGATAATATTGCATATTTGGCGAAGAATCTGTTCTTTTTTACTAGAATCCTTAATTTTTCTATTTCTTAGTTGGTATAGAAATTCTACTAAATTGTTAGTTTCTTTAGTTCTATCCATACAGATTCCCCGATTTAATATTCCACTAATCTTTTTATCGAAGAAAAAAGACTTGTACTTAATTTCTCTCTAACACTAAATACTCTTTTTCAACATTCTATAAAAACATTCTTTTGGACAAAGGTAATAAAACGGAGAGTTGGTAGTAAATCGGTTTTTTATAATAGAGTTTCAGTAACTTGTTATTTAATTTCTTCTGTTTTTTTACTAAAACTCTCTGAGGCTTCCCTCATTTGAATATTTAAATCGTCAAAAGACATTCTAATGCTGTTTTCAAGCATTTCTAAGGCAATTTCTCCACCTTTGATTTGGTTTTGGATCGCATTTCTTATTTTTACATTGGTTTCCAAAAGTTTGTTTTTTAATGTTTGATGAATTTTTGTTGTTTGTGTTTTCTCTTGTAATGTGTTTAATTCTTTTAATGCATTTGTCCAAATTTTGTCAATCTGATCTGTAAGACGATTTGTTAAATCTTCTAGTAGGTTTTTTGCTGTTCCCATTGTTGTTTCCTTTGTTTTTTCGAAATACTCGAGTAGATTTCTATATTCATCACCTAATTTACTTTCAAGTGAGTTGACTAAACCAGTAAAAGAAATTGACATGTTCTCAAATAATTGTTTCAAATCTAATATCAATTTTACGTGATTGATTTCGTAAATATTCGTAACCTTAAAGGTATGTTCTTTCAATGTTGTGAAACCAGTATCAAGAAACTGATTGTTTTCTTCCATCATTTTTGTTAAATCTATCTCAATTTCGGAAGAAACTTTACTAAACTCATCATTAATTCTATTGATACCGTTTTCAAACGATAATTTTTGATTTTGAATGTTCTTTGTAATATTATTTAAAATTGTTTCAAAAGAATTGTCTATTTCTTCCAAAATTACTTGATTCTGATTTTCAATCTCTCTTTCAAACCCATCATTTATTAATAACAACTCATTAGATATGTTTTGTAAAAGATTTCCGAGAGATAGCTGTACATTTTGAAAAACAGCTGACATTTGTAAGTCATAAGATGTAGCTAGTGTAGTTTCGATACTACTCTCTTGATTTTCTATTTTATTCAATCTTTCTTCTAGTCTCTCATTGTAACTCTCCAAGCGCTTTTTAATATCTATTCCATGAGAGGAAAAATGTGAATAACCATTCTCGAGATTTTCAAGAAAATTGTTTAGATTTTCAATTCCTATTCGTAATTCTTCGTAGTTTCTTTCTTCCACAAGGTCGTTAATTGTTGTTTTAAGTTTCATGATGTCGGTAATAATATTTCCTTGTTTTTGTGCAAATTCTTTATTACTATTTAACAAAACTTGGATTTGTTGCACTATTTCTTTTGCATCTTGAACAAACCCTGAATTACTTTTCCTTAGTATATTGCCTAATTTCTGTATTTTCTTTTGGCTTTTTTCTTGTTTTACAGATTCTAAATCTTTCTTTATTATTTCTGGAAATGCAGTAAACCTCTTCAACACATCTGAAATGGTGCTTTTCGTTTTAACGATTAGCTTGTTTGTAATCTGTTCAAATTCGTTCTTGAACAAGACTTTCTTCTGATTAAAGTTGTCAATTAAACTATTTTTCGCGTTTTCAATTGATATCATATTTGAAGAATAAAGAATTTCAAATTGATTTTGATATTTTTTAACTATTGATAAGAATAATTCAGTTTTTGAAGAGAATATCTCTTTTTTTTCGTTTTTTATTATTTTCATGTCCTTTTCTAACGATGAAATTAGTTCATTCTGATTATTTTGAAATTCTTCCCTCTTTTTTTCAAAAACTTGCCTTGTTTTGCTTTCTATATCAGAAAAACCTCTTTTAATTAGCTTTCTTGAATTATTTATTGTATCAGCAATATATAACGCAGAAGGCATCTCAGGCATATCTAACGAAGCCTCTTTGAAAATAATTTCTCCTGATGATGTGAATCCTAAGTTTTTCCTAAGATCTCGGAAAATGTCTTCTTTTACTCCTCTCATGAAGGAATCTAAGTTAATTCTATATGATCCAAAAGCACGAAGCCGGTTATTTTCAAACTTACTAATCTGTGATATTATTTCTTCAACAAGATTTCCTCCTAATGAATCTGATTCATTAAAAAGATTCTCCATGGATTTTGTTAAATGATTATTAGCGGCTGTTGTGGCCTCAGTTAAACTAGTAGATGTTTTTAGAACGAAATCTTCTTCCTTTTTTCTATTATTTTGGTATTCTTTAAGCAGGTTGTTTGTTGAATTATTAGG
Source organism: Candidatus Heimdallarchaeota archaeon (assembly GCA_019057815.1). Taxonomy (GTDB): domain Archaea; phylum Asgardarchaeota; class Heimdallarchaeia; order Heimdallarchaeales; family Heimdallarchaeaceae; genus 18H4-34. The sequence goes on along the minus strand of JAHLWR010000002.1, from coordinate 191,736 downwards.
GATTTTTAGTAAATTAACATGATATTTCCTACTGCTACCATCTTGTTTTAACCAATTTGCCCTATACAATTTTTCTACCAGTGCTTGCACAGAAGAACTAGGTATTTTCAACGCTTTTGATACTTCCTTAACTGTAGCAAAACCCTGTTTACATAGAAAGCCATAGATTTTGTAATCGGTTTCTGTGAAAAGATTTTCATCTAATGAAGCTTCCTTATCCATATTTAACACATAACGGGACAAGTTTAAAGTTGTTTTGTTTAATTCTTCATAGCAAAGTTAATTCGAATATTGTTATAACCAAAAAAAAGATATTCTAGAGTGTTAGTAATTTTAAAGGGGATAATTACGACTGATATTAAGAACATACTTTTATCAAATGCTGCATCGATATATGGATTCTTTTTGGGCAATAGTGATGGAGAAATATTAAAGGAGCGAGTATTTAACAATGAATTTTGTCCCCAACTGATCTTAAAAAATGTAGTTAAAGCTATTTGTTCATTTGCTGAAGAAACCAAAATTTCTAACCATGGTACAATTGTTCTCTCGCGTTCGAGTATAACATTTAATAAATACCTTGATATTGTATTTGTTCTTAATCACAGAATTAGTGATATAAAGAAAGCAAGAACTCTTCTTAAAGCAATAGTAGAGTTTTTTGAAGAAAAGTCTAGATTAAAATTCTACTCTCATAATCAGTCTGAAGTCTTTTCAGGTGCTTCATCTGCTTTCGAAAAAGTTGTAGATGATCTTTTTAAAGATGTTAAAGCAGAGCAGGATAAGTTAAAACAAAAACGTCAAGAGGTTGTAGCAGACACAAAAAAAGAATCCTCTTCTTCAGAAGAGGAATTGCTTATCTCCCCAAAGGAAGAAATTCTTCCACTGAAAGAAAAATCTGCTGGTAAAGGGCAGAAGGAAGTGTTGACCAACCTTACATACTCACTTCGACATAGTTTCAAAGGAATCTCTCATTTAATTATTGTTGAGCATGATAATACAAATGCAAAAGTCTATTTTCATGATGGTGAATTGACAGAACACTATGTTGATGGAACCATGAAGGTTATACGAAAATATTTAGAGGATATTATAGCGATAATGAAAGATGAAAATCTTGAAAATGTTCTAGAAATAGCTGAAAATTATAAGTTAACTTTTACACCTATGGATGCTGACCACTTTCTCTACATTATAGCAAAAAAAGAGGTTAATTTGGTTCTTCTAGGTCCCATACTGAGTAGAATTTCCAGTAGAATAAATCAAGCAATACATAATTCAATCTAGCTTCATTAACCTAAGGTAAAACCACTTCTTTGTTACTAATTTTCTCGTGAATGAGATAGCTTTTCCAATCACTTTTGCAACTACAATTCTGAATTTTGTTAAAGACAGCTATATCCTGTGTCAAAGTAAATTCTTTTAGAGCATCAATAAATGACTTATCACAGTCTCCACAATTGTGCGCTCCTCTTTCGTTACCTCCTGAAACAGGGTCACATATTACACGTAAACTAGGAAATTCCAATTTTATTTTTTTGCACAAATAAGTCAGAGATCTGAGCCAAGGTGTTCTATACACTCTCCTATCAAATAGTTCCGATAAGAAAGTCCCTCTGTGGATACTTATTGAATTTATTGAAACTGTATCAATATCCAACTGAACACATTTTTCCACAGACTCCATAATGTCCACAATTGAATCATATTCTGAAATAAATGGAGGTTTGAATAGAAGATAAGCTTTTACTTTTGCACCATTATCCAAAATTCTTGGTACAACTCTCTCAAAATCCTCCCACAAAAAACCTTTATTTATTGAATCTTTTAAGATTTTATTATTAGCACTTTCGAGCCCTATTGCGATTTCGATTTTTGAAATATCGATGTTAGAATCTATTTGCTCTAGAACTTGGTCTGTTATGTACTCTGGGCGGGATTCTAATACAACTTCTTCTATTTCATTATATTTTTTAAGAGTGGAAAGAATTGCTTTGAGAACATTTCTTGGCATTTCCTTTGAGTCCAATATACTTCCACTGGTAAAAAGTTTGATTGAATGAATTTGATTATTTTGGATACATTCTCTTATAATTTTATCAAAGCTCTCAACAATTTTTTCAAAATCTGGTTGTTCAGGATTATCATATAAATATCCACATATTGAGCACCCTCCACTTTTGGACATAGCCCAAGAACAACCTCGGGTGGGGATTATAAAAACAAGGGCTTTTCCTGGGCCATCACGAAGGCGGTGGTTTTCTTCCCAGTAAATGAGTTTTCTAGTATGAGAACGTTTTGCTAAAAATGATTCTCGTGTTGATTTTATTAGTTTTGCGAATTTAGGGTTGAATTTCAACTTATCATACCTTCCTTTTCTTCTTTACTTTTGCAACACTTCCTGAACTCATTTTATTCATATCTACTCCTGAAACTAGTGAAATAGCTGTTCCTATAACTTCACCTGCATGAATTATCAGAACCTCGTCTTTGGGTAAAATAGTATTATCTGCTTTTAATACTCCTGGAGCAAAAATACTGCTTCCCACTATTTTCTCCGCACCAAATTCTAATTTTACAAGAGAATGCTCAACAATTAATTGTGCATGTTCTGGCGAAATAGAGAGTAATCCTTCAGCTGTACGAAAAGTTGCTACTTGTTTCTTATCGTAGAATACATTCAAATTTCTTGGATATTTTCCTTTTACTTTTATACCTGAAGGGAAGAGTATTTTTCCTGTCCCTGGGCCATATTGGTAATCTGCTATAGCTTGAAAACGTCTTGCGTAATGTGATAATTTATTTATTTCATCAAATCTAGTTTCAGATCTTATTTTGTGTAAGATTTTTGATAGGTTTTCCAGTGATTTATAGCTTGTGGGGGGGGATTCTAGTGATGTATTATAGACTTCGTAATTATGTGATAAAGTTGCCTTTTTGACAATTTCTGAATAACTCTTACCACATGTATGGTTGATAATAATTGCATCTTCTGGATATTTTGCTAAAACTTTTTCCAGAAGTTTAGCTGTAACATCGATTTCCTCGGTGGACCACTCTCCTGTTACGGGGATATCATAATTCTTTGCTGGAAAAGTTTGTTCTAATTCTCTGGGGACGAGTGAAAGAGGAGACGTCAATATTAATTCAGAGAGAATAGAAAATATTCCTTTACCACCTCTACTAACAGATCTATTGAAAACCATATGAGATTTTGAGAGAGAATATGGTTTCCTAGCTGAACAAGGGAGTAATAAAATCAGTTTAGAGGAGGGAACGGGTTTAAAGCGTGTTTCTATCCTCTTCCTGTATTCCATAACTTCCGGTCGAAAAAGAGATTCTTCTCCTATACATTCAACTTTAGATTTAGATGCTAATGGTATTCTTTTTTGGAAAGAAATAGAGTATTTTTTATCATAATATCGTAGAGTAGCAGCTAAAGTAACAGAATTGTGAACGTCTTTTTCTACTAGATTTCTGAGTGTTCCATTCCCAAGAGCGAACTGAATTCTAGACATGGAATTCTTAAGAATAAGTTCATTATGTTTGAAAACATCTGGTGGAGAGTTGAAACAATGTGGGCAATAACAATTAGGGTGTGATGTTAATTTATATGTGCCATCATTCAATAGAAATTTACCATTTTGTGAAATATAATAAGCAATCGAATTGTCAAAGAAATCAATACCAGAATATATAAGGAATGAATAATGAGAGGGAGATACAGGACCTGGAATATAGAGAGCGATATCTGGTGAGAGATTTTCTCTAAGAGATATAAACGTTTCAGCTAGCCTACGTTGATTGTTGAAAAGATTTTGGAAACCGGATAATATTACAAGTGAACACTCTGTGTCTAAAATCTGTTCAATGATGGGATGATCTATGAACGTATAAGGAAGTGTGAATATTTGTTTATATTTTGATGGTAAGTCAAGAAAAGAGTTAATATATGATATCAGATCATCTTCAGAAATTGATTTGTCTATTGATGAGGGATAAAATGGTTGAATAGATAAAACAAAGTCGTTTGAAAGTGCTTTCGATTTCAGCTTTTCTGGAATATTCCAAGAGAGATAGATTTCTTTTTCTTTTTTATTACTAAAATCGGGTGGAAATGGTAATTTGAAAGAAGCTGAATAACCACTGGATAGAATGGTATCCTCTATTGAAATAATCCCTGGTGATAATGGGAATTGGGTGCGTGTTTCAACTAATGTTCTCGCAAATCCATATTGTGAAATAGGCTGAAAAAATCTCAATTCATGCACCTTGTTTAGTTTAACGGAATTTAAACAACATAAAAAGAATATGTTATCATAGAATAAATTAACTAATTTTCCATCGAACAAATCCATTAAAAGAGTGTTTTGGCGGGCTAAGCCGGATTTGAACCGGCGGCCATCAGGTTAAAAGCCTGCTGCTCTGCCTAGCTGAGCTACTAGCCCAAAAAATTCATGATTTATCGTGTTATCTTCATTTTTCTTCAAAGTCTAATAAAATTTTCGTTGGTTAACTAATAAAATGGTTTACTATATTTACAAAAAAGTTACTTAAAATGTTTCAATTCTACTTTTTTACTGCTTTTTTTCTTACATATGCAACAATTTTTATTATGAGTAACACTACTCTTATTTGTTGATTTAATTGTATCTTATTGTAGTGGTGTTGGAATGAATATCTTTCAGCGTTCCAGTCGTGATATAGGTCTTCTGATTTATTTAGCTCAGCGATGTACTATAGATCGGGAAGTTGAACTTACAACTTCCAAAATAGCTGAGTATTTTGGTATTTCTCAACAAAGCGCGTCGCGGTGCCTTATTCAAGCTCATGAAGAAGGTTTAATCATTTGGGCTTCAGACCCAAAGGGGTCAAAAGTTCGTTTAACGAATCTTAGTCTTTCACTACTTCACAAGTTGAGATACGAATTAGAAAGAGCTCTCCACCCTGAACATAATTTTATTATTCTTAAAGGTAAAATTTTTTCAGGTTTGAGAGAGGGAGGTTATTACATCTCGCGTCCTCCTTATATGGATTCTTTTCAATCTAAACTTGGTTATCGACCTTTTCCTGGGACTTTAAATATTAGAATTCGTTCTGAAGATGAAGATTTTCTTGACGTGATTAAAGGTTCTTGGCCTGTTGTTATTCCTGGTTTTGAGGAGAAAGAAAGACGCTTTGGAGATGTTCTATGCTACCCTGCACAACTTCCTAAACTAAAGGCAAAAGTAGCGATTATCATACCACGTCGTACACATTATGGGGAAAACATTCTTGAACTAATTAGTGATGTGTATTTAAGAGAAGCTTTAACCCTTGAAGATGGTGATGAAATCGAAATTGAATATTCTTTGAAACAAAGCAAAGAGTAAGATGAAAATGGATAAATCAATCGAGAAAACTGTCATTAAGTTAGTTTTTTCTAATAAAATTAATAATATTGAATCTTCTTTGCTAACAATTTCAAGACAATTAGAATTAAAACCATCATATCTTAAACCTGTCCTCTCCTCTCTTGTCACAGAAGATACTTTAAAGCTTAATTCAAATGAGATTTATTCTTTATCACCTTTTGGACGAAAATTAGTAACAGTGGTGATGACATCGGGGGTTTTTGATTTGTTACATATTGGACACATTTTTACTTTTCAACAGGCAAAACTCTTAGGAGACATCCTTGTTGTGGTTTTAGCAACAGATAAGAATGTTCAGAAATTAAAAAGTCGTACTCCTACAAATTCTCAAGATGAACGAACTAAAGTTGTTCAACATATTAAGGAAGTTGATTGTGCTTTGGTAGGAACTGAAGAAGACTTCATCTCAACCATAGATTTCATACAACCGGATATTATAACACTAGGTTACGATCAAGTATTTGAGGAAAAAAGTCTTCACAAACAGCTTTCTGAAAGAGGTTTTGGTCATATTAAAATCATAAGAATGAAGCAATACATTCCAGGCAAGTCAACTTCAAAGATTGTTCAAACTATTATAAATTATAACTTTAAAAATAGCTAAAGCTCCTTTACTTGTAATATTCTTATCCAAACAATAGCTTAAAATCTGAGAAAGTATTACTCATTGATATGTTCATTAAGAACCGTGATGCTATATTTTCACTAGCGCGTAATGCTAATGAAAAGTCCATTCTTCTTTTTCTTATTGATAAAATAGATGAAATTCTTTCCAACGCACAACCGTCAAAGCTATTAGCAACTTCTATCTCATTTGGCGAAAATAGCTTCAAGGTTCAGGATACAGAATTCAGTTTTTCTTCATATAATGAAATCTATTTAATCGCTTTTGGCAAAGCATCACAGCCTATGGCGGCGTGGATGACTGAGAATAGCACTAAAAAATTCAAGAATATTATTATCTCCTCTCCATCAGAGAGTAGTGGAAAATATAATAATGAGTCATTTTGCTCATTTTACAAAGCAGGACATCCTAAACCTGATAATAAAAGCCTTCAAGCGGCAGAAGAGGTGTTAAATCTTTTACGGTCACTGAAAAAAGATGATTTGTGTATATTCTTGATATCTGGAGGTGGTTCATCATTGCTAGATTTTCCAGATTTTAACGTTCCTTTCAATGATTATCTTTTACTTATGGAAACCATGTTGTCTTGCGGTGCTCCAATACATGAAATAAATACAGTACGTAAACATTTCTCAAAAACTAAGGGTGGAAAATTTTGTATAAATACTAGAGCTTCTATAGTTTCTTTAATAATTTCTGATGTAATAGGAAACGATATTTCCACCATTTCTTCTGGTCCAACTGTTCCTGATAAAACAACTTGGAATGATTGTTGGCAGATTTTCCAGAAATACGGTTTAATTCCTACATTACCTGATTCTATTCTTTTTGTCATAAATAAAGGAATTAATGGGACAATACCCGATACACCTTCAGATTCAGTTTTATTTTCTCGAGTTCACAATTTCATGATTGGGGATAATCAACAACTTTTAGAGCGAACTAAAGACGGTTTAGACAGTGCTATTACCGCCTCAGTTGTTGATTATGCGCTTCAAGGGGAAGCTTCTGCAGTTGGCGAAAATCTTGCACATTTTGCACTCACAAAATACTCGAATAGAAAGAAAGGTTCTGAACAGTTTCTAGTCTTTTTATTCGGTGGTGAGACAACTGTAACACTTCAATCAAAATCTAGTAGTAAAGGAGGGAGAAATCAAGAATTAGCTTTGTCTTTTGCTCTTACTATTAACAAAGAGGTTCCAGTATTTATGATAGCATTAGGTACTGATGGTATTGATGGATCTTCGTCTGCTGCTGGAGCAATAGTTGGTCCATTTACATTATCCAACTTGCAGAAAAGAGAAAAAGCTTTAAGGTGTTTAGAACAGCATGATTCTAATCGATTCTTTCGATTAGAAGGAGGAGAAATATTAACTGGTCACACTGGTACAAATCTGATGGATATCATCATTATTTTAATTGAGCAAATTATGTAGTTAGATATTGTCTTTGTTAATATTTACTCTTATTTTTTCGCTTTGGATTGCCCCTAGTAGATCTGATAACGTTCTTTCAATTAACACTCTAGCTATATCTTTTTTTCTTCTGAAATCAGAAACTAAATTCTTTCCATAATCAATTTGCATGAATGTTCCATAAATTTCTTTCATAATATTGTAAACAGATTTTGCTTTCCCTATTTCACCTTCTAGAAGTTTTTCCAAAGTATGTCTTCGTAACTCACCTATTAAATCTGCAATGCCTAGTAAATACGTTTGTTCTGTTACCTTAAGTTCCTCTACAGTAGAAAATTTTCCTTTTTCTACAATATCAAGGAGCAATTTAGCTTCGGTATACTCTTGTAGAGCCACGTTAACTAACCCTAATTGGTAAAAAGAAGGTTCTGTTTCAAGAATTTTAGTCAATTCGATTAAATTATTTTCTGCCTTTTCCAAATTCTGTTCAGTTTGATTAATTTGTTTTCTATGAAAACTTTCGATACTTCTTCCCGAATACTTCACAACATCACGGGATAATCTCATTAAATTGTCTCTGGTTTCATTAAGTGAAACCAATCTTCTTTCTATCTTTTCTGATAAAGTCTGAAATGTTGATGTATCTATCATCTTCAAGTAATCTCTAATAAAGGATTACTAATATCTTATGATTAGGTAAACTTGACTTAAGAAGCAAAAAGATTAATACTTGCTTTTTTTCGTTCTAATGAAACCAAGAGGTAATTTTCAATGACGAAAGAATCTTTCGAAAATCTAAGGGTTAACATTGATTCTGCGCTTCAAGATTTTATGAATGATCAATCATTAACGATTAGAGACAATGAATTTTTCACTTACTACTATGAACAAATTAGAAATTTTTTATTCTCTGGAGGAAAGAGGTTTCGACCGGTATTACTGGCTGTTTCTGCTGCTGCTGTTAATCCAAAAATTTTGGGAAAAGATCTATTTCGTGTTTCTCTTTCACTCGAGCTCTTGCATAATGCTAGTTTAATTCATGACGATATCATGGATAAAGCTGAATCAAGACGAGGAATAAAGGCATTTCATTGTACTTTTCAAGATTATGCAACAAAAATGTATCCATCAAAAAACACCGATGCTTTGAATTATGGCTTATCCATGGGTATATTGGGAGGAGATTTTGCATATAATCTAGCATACAAAGCGATTCAAGAAGGCAAATTCTCCGCAGAAACTAAGTTAAAAGCCTACAAAGAGTTCAATGAAGGTTTTATGAGTATCGTAAAGGGCGTTATTTTAGAAACAGATATGATAAACAAGTTAGAAGTAACTGAAAAACAATATATCGAAATGAATAAAAGAAAAACAGCTGCTTTGTTCGAGAAATCAGCTCGAATAGGGGCAATATTTGCCGGTGGAACAGAATCTCAAATTGAAAGCCTCGGAAATTATGGAAAGAATGCAGGAATAGCTTTTCAAATAGTTGATGATATTATTGGAACTTTTGGTGATCCTGCGAAAACAGGTAAGCCTGTAGATAGCGATATTAAGGAAGGAAAAAAAACTATTTTACTAATTAAAACGATAGAGAATTCCACAGAGGAACAAAAGAAAATGCTCTCTAAGATTGTAGGCAATAGTAGTGCAACCCAGGAGGAAATAGAGCAAGTGTGTCTAATAATGAAAGAAACAGGAGCTGTGGACTATGCTAAAAAGAAGGCAGAAGAGCTTTTTAAAATGTCAATTGATTTCTTAGAAAAAGCTAGCCCTAAATTGAATGTACAATATAAAGAACTTCTTATCAATATTAGTAAAATGGGCGTATATAGAGAAAAGTAATTTATAGGTGAAATATTCTGCCTCCCCAAATTTGTGAAATAGTCTGTTTAGGCACTGAACTATTAATTGGTGCTACTGTTAACACAAATGCAACATTTATTGGAAACCAATTAACTAAAATGGGGTTTGAAGTAAGAAGAATTACATGTATTAGAGATGATTTAGAATTAGCAGTGGAATTATTTCTTGAATTATTTGAAAGAAAGCCCAATGTTGTTATAGTTTCTGGTGGTTTAGGACCCACTTATGATGACATACAACTTGCTGTAATATCGAAAGCTACCAATATTGAAATTGATGAAAATCAAGAAGCTTTAGAACAAGTCAGGGAATATTATAAAGCAAAAGGTTTAGAGTTGACTAAGGAGAGAAGAAAGATGGCTAATATGCCTATAAACTCAAAAGTTCTTGATAACAAGGTTGGAGGCGCACCTGGATGTCTAATCCAATATGAAAATATCGATATCTTTTGCTTGCCTGGTGTTCCAAGCGAAATGAAAGATATATTTACTAGACACATAATCCCTTTCTTGTCTTCAAAAGGGTATGACAAACTATACGAGGTAAAGTTTCGTGTTCTAAACTGTTTTGAAAGTCAACTTGCTCCTTTTATCAACCAAATAAAAGGAAAATTTCCTTTCTTGTATATAAAATCTCATCCAGTACATAAAGAATCAAAAGGAATAGTATTTCACTTATCAGGCTTTGGAGATGAAGCTAAAAAGCATATACATAAAGCCAGAAAAATGCTAGAACAACTGTTTGTGAGTAATATAGAATCAGTTGAAATTGAAAATATTCGAGAATGAGAAAAATGGCTCAAAGATATTATACAATTTTTATGCTTGGAACAGCAGGAAGTGGTAAAACATTTCTCACTAGAACTTTATATGACTGGTTCGATGATAAACGTCTAGATGTTGCGACTCTAAACTTAGATGCAGGAGTACGTAGATTACCGTATAATCCAGATATCGATGTAAGAGATATCATCGATATTGATGAATTAATTGAAAAATATCAACTTGGACCAAATGGGGCTATGATAGCCAGTATGGATCTTATTGCAACAAAAATTGACAAGGTTAAATCTGAAATCGACTATCTAAAACCAGAATACTTACTTATTGATACTCCAGGGCAGATAGAACTTTTTGCATATCGAAGTAGTGGTCGTCTAGTTTCTTCTATTATAGCCGAAGAAAGTCAATCTGTGTCTGTATTCCTAATCGATCCTTCACTTATAATGCGTCCTGAAGGATTCTCAAGTCTATTACTTCTTAGTGTTTCTATTGCTTTCCAACTTTCACTTCCACAAATAGTAGCAATTTCAAAGGAAGACCTTATCGAAAAACAACAATTGGAGAGACTTGAAAGGTGGATTGAAGAACCTTCAACTCTTATTGCTGACATAAGGCAAACCCAAAATATTTCTCTCACTCAACAGCTTAGTCTAAGTATTGTTGATTTGTTAAATCAGTTTAAAGTAACAGGTGATTTGTTCCCTATCAGTTCTCAAAGTGGATTTAATATTGATACCCTTGTTGGTACAATTGAAAGAGAATTTGGAGAAAAAGATGATTTTTATGAATGAACAAATTCAAAACTACGCACCAAATCGCCTTTGTCTTCTTTGATACGTTCTTATGGCTCTCCAAAGGTCTATTTTTCTAAACAAAGGCCAGTTAACCTCAGCAAAATAATATTCAGAATATGCTGATTGCCAAAGCAGAAAACCAGATAATCTTTCTTCGCCGGAAGTTCGAATAATTAATTCAGGATCGGGTAATCCATTTGTGTAAAGATATTTGGTTATTAACTCCTCATTTATTTCTTCATCACTAAGATTTCCCTCTTTTGATTCATAAATGATTCTTTTCAGAGCATCCACTATTTCCGCTCTCCCTCCGTAAGCCATGCATATATTTAATCTGTAATTAGTATACTCTTTTGTGGCTCTTTCTGTTAATTTTATCTCTTCTTGAATCTCTTTTGGCAACATTGAAAGTCTTCCTAAAACTTTAATGCTCACCTTGTTCTTGTGAATTCGAGGGTCTTCTCTAATTTGAATCAGTTTATTTTTTGCAAGATTCATAATTATGTCAACTTGCTTTTTATCTCTGGAAAAATTGTCTGTAGAAAAAATCCAGCATGAAACAACTTTCACACCAAGATCCCATATCCAATCTAGAACTGCTTCAAGCTTCTCAGCTCCCAACTCATAACCTAATTCGTAAACTATACCTAACTTTCTGCTTGCTCGACGGTTGCCGTCTAATATAATACCTATATGTTTTGGAACATTGCCTTCTTTTATTTCTGATCTTAATTTCTTTTCATAAATCTTATAGATAAATTTCGGGATTAACCAGTGCATTGAAGTCACCATTGTCAATTACTAGTATTTTGTAACTAGGCTGTTCTGGCAATTCTTAATCAATATTTTCTTTGCTATTTTTAAGCAATTGGAAGATTGTTTTTTTTGGAAGGGTATTTTTTGTGTCCTCATTTATTATTATTATCTGATAAATCCTTAATAGTTATTAGGTAATCGATATATGGCGTGTAATTTTTGGCTTCTTCTTTTGAAGGACATACTAATACTACCTCAACTTTCTCTCGAGCTGCAATTACTACAGGAAGTAAAGAATCATCAGTTATTCCTATACATATAACATCCATTTGCTGAGAATTCAATATATCTAAAACCTCTAAAGTAAGATGGATGTCACTATTGGAAGGAACAATAATTGGGGATATACCTTTACTTATAAACATGACATGAGTTTCAGAAGATAATTGTTGATTAAAAATAATGATATTCTTCCTTATGCTTCCAATTTGCTGAATCTGATCTAATAGTTGTTCAATCTTCAAAGGATTTATAGAAGTCATTAAATCTCCCGTAAAAACGCATCCTATACTTTTTTCATGTCGTCTTAAAATTTTTAGGACCCGTTGAGACATCGACTTCAAGAAGGTAGATGTATACATCTATTTATACATTCGTCTTAAATCAACACGCATGTCATTACATAAATTATTGCGGGGTTAACAAATCTAAAGTTAGATTTTGCTTTTGATCTAATAGAGATTAAATGTATGTTATTATGTTTATAATGTGAAAACTCTATTACATATCGTAAAGGATAAAGAGAAAAAAGAACCTATGTAAAGAATTCCTCTTGCCCGTCTGAATAGGTTTAATAATGTGAAAGAGAAAATACTTACGAAATAGCGGAATTTATAAATCCTCTCTGACCAATATAATAATGGGTAGTGCAAAATGGCTTTTGGTATAACATTCGAAGACAAAACAACAGAATTAAAAACTGCTCTAGCGGATTTAAAAATAAAAGTTCCAGAGATAGACAGCGCTGCAATTGTATCAATTGAAGGCCTCCCCATTGCTTCTGTACTCCCTCAAGAGATTGAAGAAGCTCGTCTTGCAGCTATGACTGCAGCAATGTTGTCACTTGGTGAAAGAGTAGCTCAAGAAATGCAACGAGGAGAACTAGAAAAGATTTTCATAGAAGGAGCTTATGGTTACATTATTACTATCTCTGCAGGAGCAAATGCTGTACTTACTGTGTCAGCGAGAAAAGAAGCAAAACTTGGTTTAGTCTTTTTAGATATGGCACGTGCTTCACAAGAAGTTGAACGTTTATTGTCATAATACTAATTGTAATGCACATTTTTTGTACCAGTACTTGAACACCTTTTTTGTCGGTAATACAAAGAGAAAATAGAGGTGTATATGGCTTGTAATTATGACAAAAACAAACCCACACCTCTATAGAAAATATGGTAAAAGCTTTTATAAACTTTTGAGTGAGCACATCGTTCGACAACTGCCAATAGCAAGTGAGGAAAAACAGAAAGACAAATATACTTCAGAGGAGATTAAAAAATTCCTTATACAAGCAATGATTAGTCCTGGGAATTCATTAGAGGACGAAGGGGTAAGAAGAAAGACATACATGCAGACCCCAACGAGTCAAACGATGATTAGAAGGTTAAAAAGGGGAGAGCCAGAAGCTATACGACAAGAAGTGAATGTGTTCTTAAGTAAGAAATTCTACTGCATCCAAAGAAGGTACAGGAAGAAAACCATTTTCTTAGCTGTCGATGCCCATGACGAACCTTATTATGGTAAAAAAATGGATTGGATCTGTGGGGGGAGAAGAAAGCAGTCAACAACAACGTTTACGAGAGTTATAACACTCTATATTGTCCATCCTGGAAGACCACTGTTGGTGGCGTTGAGTCCCATGAAAGAGTCAGAAGCAAAGACAGCTATCCTTCTTGTTCAAGAACTCCAACAATGGTTTCTAACTGGACAAAAGATAGTTTTCCTTGGTGATGGTAAATATTACCATATTGGTCTACTCAACACTTTACACACTTATGGGTGGGACTATATTATTAGAGGTTATTATGCAGGAGGACTAAAGAAAAGCTGTTTGGCATTAGAACAACAAGGCAAGGAGGGAGATGGGTATACTTTCCATCATCGTATCCTGTCGGGAAAATCCCTTGGTCGTCGCCATATTACAACACGTGGAGTGGTCTATTATAGTCGAGATGGTGCCAACCCTTGGGTTACTTCTCTCGCACATTACAGTGCTTACAGGATCGTTCAGTGGTATAAACGTCGCTTCCGTATAGAGAATGCTTTCCGCGATATGCGTCCTCTCCTCCTCCGAACATGTTCTCATAACGCTTGTGTGCGTTTCCAGCTCCTGTGGAGTGCACTAATCTTGCATACCTTACTCCATTACCTCCTCCTCACCCTTATTCCCCTTGCAGTGTGGAACTGTAACCGTTTTGCTCCCTGTCCTTTGGAGCAACATCAGGTTTATCACCACAGTTATTTGTTTTACTGTCGCACGCTCTTCGCTCTAGAGGAGGTGAAGTGGTAAGAGAAGTTCATGTTCAAGTACTGGTACATAAAAACAAATTGATATTATATTTTCAAGTATTTCTTTCTCTTGTATTACTTACTATTATCTATAGCCTTTTTTTTACATTTTTTTCTCAACACTCACATTACGAAAAGTCTTTAAAAACTACTTATTCTTCCTCTTTTGTGTAATATGATAGATGAACCAACAGTTGAGCAAAATAATATAGAGGAGATAGCTGTTGCGTTGAGTAAACTTCAAGAAGAAATCCAGATTCTCAAAAAAGAAAGAGATGACAATAATACTCTAACAAAAGAAGCCTTAACAAAACGAAACGAAATTAACCAAGAGATTAGTAATCATTTGAAAATAGCAAAGGATTACATTTCTAAAAGAGATGAGACTAATATTCAAGTAAAAGAGTTGAAAGATACAAGAAAAAAAGATCAAGAAACTCTTAAAGAGAGTAGAATAGAACTTTCATTACTTTCTGAATCAGATGAAAAGATGGGTGAAGGTGAACTCAGAAAAAACAGAAAACAGATGCATAGGTTGAATGATCAAATTAAAAAGCTTGAATGGAACCTTCAAACTCAAATTTTATCAATAAATAAAGAGAAAGAGATAATTCAACAGTTAGAGAGTTTATCTGAACAATTTAATGGAATTGCTAAAAAGGTTAATCTATCTACAAAAGGAACTCTACTATGGCAGGTTATAAATTCTTCACAGAAGAAGCTTCATAGTTTAAACCAACGAATAATTAATGATGCAAAAGAATCTCAAATCTATCATAATTTAGGATCACAATCTTTTCAACAAGTAAATAAGCTCCGAAAAGATGCTAATGACTGGCATAATAAATTTTTAGTGACTAAAAAGAAAGCTGACCATTTTCACAGAGATTTCCTTTCCAAAGTACGACTCAGGCATGATTTAAGACAAAAGATGAAAAGCATCCAAAAGCAGATTAGAAAAGAAAGGAAAGATCAAATACAAAGTAGTCTCGAGGAGAATGTTCAAAAGGCTTTTTCGAAGTATGAGGAAGGAGAAAATCTCTCAATGAGCGAGTTTCGTTTACTTGTTGAGAAAGGTTTGCTTTAATGCCTTCCCCCTTTATCAGAAGATATTGAATTAGCTTATCTTTAAATGACCACAACACTAGTAACCTTACTTAGATAGGGCTAAATTAATCAAATATTAGAGAAACTGACTGTTTCGTAAAATTAAGAACTCTTGTTTCAATAGTTTCTTTTGCTGTCGTAATTTTTTTCTCTACATTTTCTAATTCTCTTCGAAGAGGTAGGGTGATTCTGTCTATATCAATTTTAAGATTGTCAATTTCCTTTTCATATCTTTTTATTTTGACATCTATTTCCATTTCTTTGAATTTATAGTCTATTGCATCATTTTGTTGTATCAGGAATTTTGCTCTTTTTTGGTGTTCTAGCAACTCATCGTTTAATATTTCGTCTATGTTTTCATAAGCTCTCTCAAGTTTATCTTTCTTCATTTGAATAGCTGGAAGAGTGCTGCTTTCTTTAAGCGTGTTCAATATAGCCTTTAAACCTCTATATCCATCTGATTCTCTTATTAAAACTCCCAAAGGGTCTTTTATCAAATTTTTTAGTGTTTCTTTGTCATAGTTATCGATTTCTATTTTCTTTGATTCTACTGCTTTAATCACTTTATTTGAGAGTTTCTTAATTTCTGATACTTTGTTTGAAAGAATAATTTCGATTTTTTCTAATTCGTGCTTATTCTGTTCAAATTGCACAAAACCAGGATGATCTTTAAGTTCTTTTAGTACACCATTCTTTTCTTCAACTATTTCTGTCAATCTCTTGATATCTTCAGAGTGTGAATCAATTTCTTCATTCAACTCAGTTCTACTTTGAACATTAATTTGTAATTCTTCGATGTCATCAATAACTTTTTCATATTTTATGATTTCAGAATAATGTACCATTGTCTTATTTTCAAACTTGTGGACTTCTTCTTTTAATCTCCCTAGAACTCGATCAAGATTCTTTACTTTGTCTTTGTAAGAGCGGTCTCTTTTTAACCATGAAAGGTATTTGGAGAGGAGATTCATATATGTAGCAATTTGATTTTTACAAATATTATTGTATTCTTCAATCTTTTTGTAAGTTACTACTTCTGGTGGTACTATTTTTTCAAATATTTCAATTGTTTTATTAAAAATAGTTGTAGCATAATTTTGGTACACATCAGGGTCTTTAATATCTGAGTAGTCAAACCTGTGGGCTGCAGTTATTAAATCTTCAATTTTATTATGGATTGTTCTTATATTTTTATGAGCATTATTTCTGTAACTTGCCAGAGTGGAAGATATCTGTTTACTAAACCAGTCTAATGCTTCGCTTAATAGCAACTTTTGAGTCATTGATGTCTACCTGTCAAGGAAATTATCTGCAGTTTGTTTTTTAATATTTTGTTGGAATAGTTTGAAAAAACTTTTCCTTTCGAGAGCAAAACAAAAATAAAAGAGAATGTCAAAAGAAGAACTATGAAATCTTTTTCTTTCTTTTGTAAAGGCCATGAAAAAATACTAGGAACGCATAAAACAACTATTGAAATTACTACAGATACAGATTTATCATTAAAAGGAAATTGTATAATAGGAATAAACGCTAGTAGTTCTCTAAGTGTTCTACCTGAAATTATCAAAAATTCTATTAAGAGCTTAAATACTGATATTGTTCTCCTAATTGAGGTGGATAAGTTTTGTGAAAAAATAATAGGAAAAGGTCATCCTAACCTTTTATTATCCGATAAAAGAGCAATAATAGTAAGGAAAAGCAATTTTGTATGCCCTAGAACATTGATGATAAACGCAAATAAGTCTGCAAGTCAGCTTTCAAGAAAAATGATTGATGAAATGAAAAACCCTGAAATGGAAATGAAAGTTACAATAAAAATCTATAGAGGAGAAACCTTAACTTCTAAACAAACATGAATTTCTCGAGGAGCGCTTTCTCTTATTTTGTGAAAATTCACAATTTTACTTATTTTCCACGCGTTTCTATTTAAACCATCTTCAAGTATTTGTTGAATTTCCTTTTCAGCATTTTCTTCATCAACAAAATGGTAGAAGTAAAGGATTCCTTCTGGTTGAATTATGTTGCACATAACATCAAGAAAATTATGTGAATGGCTAGGAAGATTCATTATAATTCGGTTTGCTTTAGGTATTTCGTTTATAATTTCCCTACAATCATTATTTATTGGAATAATTTTTCCTTTGAGTTTATTGATTTTTATGGATTCTTCCAAACATTCAATTGCTCTTTTGTTAATATCGATAGCATAGATTGTTACATCATGTTCTTTTGCAATGTGAAGGGGGAAAGCTCCAACACCTGTAAATAAATCTGTGATTATCTCCCGATTTTTACAACTTAAAGCAACACGATGGTGCTCATTTCCTAGACGAGGACTAAAATAAGCATCACAAATATCAACATATAATTTGATTCCATGTTCTGTGTGGAGAGTACTACACTTTTTTTCTCCTGTTAAGAAATCTAATTCTCTTATTCTTTTTTGACCTGAAACTGGAGATGCTTTTCTATATATGGTTTTTACAGAAGAAACAATTGATAATAACTCCACTCCAATTATTTTCTTGTATGCTGTTATCTCTGGTGGAATATCAATAACAACTATGTCTCCAATCACATCAAAAGATTTTGGAACGAACATTTGGAGATCCTCTGGAATTATGTCTTCTAAAGCTTCTTGTAAACTGTTGGGTGATTTTTGAATTCTTAAAAAAGTAAACTCTCCAATTTCAAGATTGACTTTTTCATAAGAACTTGATAGTAGCTTTTCAGCTTCTTTCTTAGTAAGAACAATTGGAATAATCAAATTCTCCTCCTCTCTTATGAATGCTAAAGAATGGTCAATCACTCCAAGAGAAATTAGTTTTTTACGCAAGATTTCAGCATGAGAGTAAGGAATACGGATTCCACAAGCAACATCTTTCATTAATTAACGTCACGAAGGAAGCTTTTAAGAGTTATTTTTTTGTATAAGAAACAAAACAAAGATAATTAGTGATGTGGCCGTTAATTGGTAAAAGCTATTTTGATATTGAAGAAGAGTGGTTCCTGTCGATATTATCGCATTTACAACGATGAATGGGGAAAGGATGATTTACAGGTAGGAATTGTAAGCTATTTAACCGCTATCACTACTATTATCACAGAATTAGGTGAAACATCACCAAAAAATATTGAGTTTGAAGATTTCGAGATTATTTGTGAAACGAAGAACGATTATATTTTGGCAATTGTAAAAAATCAATATACAAAACAATCAATTGTAAAAAGAGTGAAGAATGAGTTCAAAAACAATTTCCATCCTTTAGTAAACAAAGATGAGATTAATAGCCTGTTAGCAGAAGAATCATTCCTTTTAAAAGAACAAAAATATATCTCTAGATTCGCTAGGCATCTAAATTTAATTATAAACAAACGTGTTAAATTGGAAACAGAAATTGCTGTAGAAAGCAAAGATGAAGACAGTGATGCTCTATTGATTAGTGACGTTGACTTACTTATAGCTACCAGTTCAGGCCAACCAGTATATATGATGACTACACTTTTGTTACCATATGATGCAGTACTTTTTTCTTCTTTCGTATCCGCAATATTAGATTTAGGGCAACTTATTGGGATAGGAAAATTAAAAAAAATAGAGGGAGAAAAGCTAACCATTTATTTCAAAGTAATCCAAAAAGCTTTTGCTATTGTTATTACCCAGAACAAAGACCAAAAGAAAGCTTATCAAAGATTTGCAGAATTTGTTGCTGAAGTTTGCAATGATTGGTTAAGTTTTGATAGTGATGGGATCGAAGGAGCATTCGAGATTTTTGAGAATAGAAAGCAATTTGAACAGATGCTTCAAATGATTTTGGACTCAGAAACTTGGGAAAAGCACCTGATAAAGGAACAAGAAAGAGAGATAATAGCTATACAAACTATAGAAAATTTTTAAGTTTCTAAGAAAGACATATTTTATAAGTGTGGTAATATAAAACACAAAAACAGACATTTAATGAATGGGATTATGTAGAATGGTTAATTCAACGAATTCCTTTTTTAAGAAATTCATTCTTATCGGTATTCTATTAACTAGTACGTGCTTTCTTTTAACTGATTCTAGTTCAATAATAAAAAGTGAATCTCTTTCAGACAATGTTAATATTTATTTTCAAAACAAATATTTAGTTGAATATGAAGAGATAATTATACTATCCGATGACGATTTGATATCTTATAATTTCCCTGGAAATGGAACAAAAGAAGATCCTTATGTTATTGAAAATTATAATATAACAACTACATATAATAAAGCAATAGCAATTTCTACAACCACACTATCAATAATTATACGCAATTGTTATCTTTCAGGACATTCTTATGGAATATATATTAGTAATGTAAAAGATGAAACTGTTAAAATCATGAATAATACTTGTACTAATAATATAGTTAATGGAATAAATATTCATTACACTTCTCGAACTATATTAAAGAATAATACCTGTACAAATAACACAAAAGGGATGTATTTTATTTATAGTGATAAAGCTATTGTATCAAATAATAATTGTTCAGGTAATAGTGATTATGGTTTGCAACTATTACACTGTGACGCAGGATTAATAACCAGCAATATATTACAAAAAAATGGTGGATATGGTTTGTATCTGGCTCAAGATGTTAATTATCACGCTGTACACCATAATAGGTTTGTTAATAACAATAAGGGAGGAGAATCGCAAGGTTATGACACTGGAGAAGGAAATATTTGGTATGACGTTTTATCTTCCGAAGGAAATTATTGGTCCGATTGGTTAGGAATAAACTACTATGATATAGATGGACCAGCGGGAAAAACCGATAAATACCCCTTAACAAATGGTATTTCTCCAGTTGTTACAACAGAAACAAGCACGACATCTGAGGTGAAATTTTATTTTATACTTGATTCTATTATAATAATTTTAATAGTACTAAAGAGAATGATAAGACGCCCAAAGATTATTTTTGAAATAAATTGAGATATGGCGAGCCATGCCGGATTTGAACCGGCGACCGACGGATTACTCTACGAGATGATTTTCAGCTAATCTTGTTTAAGAGTCCGCTGCTCTACCTAGCTGAGCCAATGGCCCTCTTTTCTTGAACAATTGCCCTAAATCTATCGTTCATTCATCTCTCCCTTCCATTTTTTAATAAAACTTTCGTTTTCAAACTTACATTTTTAAATAATTCTGTTAAGTAAGTAGTTAATGGATTGTATATTGAGTGACATAAGGAAGTTGTATAATTGAAAGCTCTTGAATTTTTTAACAATACAAGAAAAGAATGTTTAGATGACTTATTCGATTTTATTAGAATTCCAAGCGTTACAAGAGATCGAAATGCAGTAAAGGACGCTGCAGACTGGTTGATGAAACGTTTGAAGAAAACAGCTGACTATGCTGAATTATTAGATACTTTGGGAAATCCAGTTATTCTAGCCAAATGGGATCCTCAAAACGATAACAATATTCATCAAAAGGTTCCATGTATATTGTTTTATGGTCATTATGATGTCCAACCTCCCGAACCTCTAGACAAATGGATTTCACCTCCCTTTGAACCTGAAATACGAGATGGAAGGATTTATGCAAGAGGGGTAGGAGATAATAAAGGACAACTTTTTGCTAATCTTCGTGCTATCGAATGTATTCATCAATCTAATGAGCTGGATGTTAGAGTAATATTTGTTTTCGATGGAGAAGAAGAATTAGGTTCACCAAATCTTGAAAAAGCCTTAGAAAAAAAATCTGAGCTCTTCAAAGATGTAGATTTAATTATTGTTTCTGATGGTCCAGCAGATCCAACTTGGAAACCCACTTTAGAATTTGGAGCTAGAGGAATTCAAACAATACAAATAAATCTACAAAGCGCTAATGATGATGTACATTCAGGTAATTTTGGTGGTATCCAACCCAATCCAGTGTGGGATTTAATTTCGATTTTAAAAACAATGAGAAATGATGGTGGTAAATGTTTAATTGAAGGTTTTTATGATGATGTTTTTACGCCTTCAAAAGAAGCTCTAGACGCTGCAAAAGAGTTGAATCGAAATCCAGAGGTATACAAACAGCAATTAGGAATAGATTATTTTGGAGAAGAATTAGATCAACCTTTATCGCATCGAGTAATGTTCAGACCTACATTTAACATTAGAGGTATTCAATCTGGAAGCGTAAGAGGAAAAGCTAAAACGATTATACCAAAAGATGCTGTTATTGAAATAGATGTACGATTAGTTCCTAACCAAACCCCAGAAAAGATAGAAAAGTTATTTCTTGCGCATTTGGGTAAAATAAGTCAAAAATCAGAGAGAATGGCTGCGGTTATTGATAGATGTAAAATAGAGTTTGGAGCTAGTTTTTATCCAATGTTTACATCCTTAGAACTTCAATGGACAAAAATCTTAGAAGAATCTATTGAAGAAGGTTTCCAAGAGAAACCATTGAAGGTTCCCCTTGCAGGAGGGAGTTTACCTTTATATTCTCTATACAAAATTATAGAAAAACCAATGTACATTATACCTTATGCCCAACCAGATGAAGCAAACCATGCTCCAAATGAGAATCTAATGGTGGAATGGTTTGAAAAAGGGGTAAGAACTAGTATTATTTTATTAAGAAGATTAGTGAAAGAAGAAATAGAGATGTAGCGTATATTTGTTATATTTACTATCTTCGTAAGAATCCTATTGTATTCCTTGCTCTTTTTGCAATACTAAAAGGATATTAAGAAGTTCAAAACTTGAAGCATATGAATGGAACGATAATCGAAGATTCTCTACGCATTGTAATTACTGGAGGATCAAGTGGCATAGGCGAAGCAGTTGCTTTTGAAATGGCTAAAAGTAATCATTGTTTTTTCCTTATGGGACGAAATGATGGTCGATTGAAGAAGATTGTAGAAAGTCTACATTCTCTAGGTTGTGAAGCATATTATGATGTTGGAAATGTCGGGAACGAAGAAGATACAGAACGTATGTTCAATAATATCAAGCAAAAACTAGGTGGAATTGATGTTCTTTTTGCTAATGCTGGCGTAGGTTACTTTGGTAATTTGGAAGATTTAACAATTGAACAATATGATGAGCAGTTCAATACAAATGTAAAAGGAGTTTTCCTCTGGATGAACAAAACACTACCTCTATTGAAAGCACAAAATAAAGGGCAGATTATAGTAACATCTTCGAATCTAGGATTGAAAACAGCTGCAAGGTGTAGTCTTTATGCAGCAACAAAACATGCTGTTCAAGCTATGGTTGGGTGTTTACGTGATGAGTTAAAAGGGACCATGGTGAAAGTAGCAACTATTAATCCTGGGTCAGTAGACACTCCTTGGTTTGATGGTAAGGATATTGACAGAAATAAAATGCTCTCTTCGAGTGATGTTGCAAAGGTAGTAAGGATGATTATAGATCAAAACGAAACTAGTAATATAAATCACATATTATTACTACCTGGGAAAAGCTAATATTCTACCCACTTTCAATGTAAAAGAGAAAGACAATTTAAATTTGATATAACTTTTTTAACATAACATCTCGTGCTAAGGATTGAAAGGCTCGTTTAACTCCTATTCCTTCTATTGCGATTGTCTCAAAAACAGGAATACCATCACCCAAATCTAATGCATCTATTAACTCTCTTTTATCCATGGCATCTGGAACATCTCTTTTATTCAAAGATAAAACTATAGGAATTTCAGTTATGATTTTGTCTCCTAATTCTTTTTTCAATTCTTCTGCTGATTCAACGTTATCTGCTAATAAATCTCTTGATGAATCTGCCACAAAAAGCAATCCATCTACTCCTTTTAATACCAAAGATCTCTGATGCCTATGTCTTCTTTGACCTGCTACCGTATATATATCTAGAATAACATTTGATGTTGCCATGAACGGGCTAAAGTCAAAATAAATCGTTCGTCCAGAAGGATCTTCGATACTGTTCAATCCTCCTTTTTTAATTCCAGTTACATCTGTATGAAGTTTTTTAAGAAATGTTGTTTTGCCAGCCATACTTGGTCCGACAAAAACCAGCTTAAAGTGCATTTTTCCAGATGCGTCTTTTCTCATCTTCTATCCTCAATAATTTGCTTTGGTATTAGCTTTTGACTCTTAATACGATTAAAATATAATCGTTTTCAGGTGCTACTAGTATTTCACCTTTGCTGGTGTCTAACGTGAAAAAATTCAATTCCCCTTCTCTTAATTCGGTTACAACTGCTTTTGCTCTACCAACTAAAGAAGCTACTAAGGCAGAAACGTTTTCCCTCATTTCCATAGATAAATTCTTTGTACTTGATATAGGTAAACCATCATTACTTGTGATTATGACGCCTCTTACGCCAGGATGTGTTTCCAATTTTTTAAGGGTTTCTTCAAATTGTTTTTGTGAAATCATAAAGGGTTACTCCTCGCATGATTAGTACTCAATCTAATAATTAGCCTTTCATATTTAAATTAAATTATAGTGTACGTATTATTAACCTATTTTTAAAGAATATGTTATTCTCAATCCTTTTAAGGAAACCTTTTAACAAAAGGTTTCAACAACAAAGTTGTAACTATTCAAGTTTACATTATTCCTTCGAGACTTTTGCATAAAATTAAAAACATAAGATGTTGAGTCTAATCTAGGTATGTATCAAATGAAACCTGATGGTGAACTTCTTCGGGAAAAATTAAATGTATTATCTAAATTACGATTTCATAATATTAAGATAACAGAAAGGATGAAGAAGGCATTTCTAAATGTGCCTAGAGAAGAATTTGTTTTACCTAAATATAAAAATCGTGCATATATTGATACCCCTTTACCAATACAAGCTGGGCAAACAATTAGTGCAATTCATATGGTGATGATATACGTTTCTCCTTCTTGTACTGACCCTCAAGTTGGAGAGACAGTACTTGAAATTGGTGCAGGTAGTGGATATAACGCAGCTATTTTTGCTGAAATGGTTGCACCAGAGGGGGTAGAAAATCCAGGTCATATATATGCAATTGAAATTATTCCTGAATTAGCTACATTTGCAAAGGATAATATCGAAAGATCAGGATTCGCTGATCGTGTGACAATATTAGAAAGCGATGGAGGAAAAGGCTATCCAGAAAAAGCTCCATTTGACATAATTTCTGTAGCTGCTGCAAGTAAATTGATACCTCCTCCTCTGCAAGAACAAATGGCTATCAATGGACGTTTAGTTATTCCTGTTAACAAAATGTTATATCAAGAATTAGTATTAATAACAAAAGATGAAAATGGTAATCTTTCTAAAAGAAATCTAGGTGGAGTGGCGTTTGTTCCATTAACGGGAAAATATGGCTGAAATCCATCATTGAGTTGTTTTATTCTCTTGAACAAACTTTAAAAAATTACAACTTCTAACCGAATGTGGTGGCAATTCTTGGGTGTAAAGAATATCAGCGATTTGTTTAAGGGGACACCCATCAATCTTAATGAATTAAGTCAAAAAAAACTTGCAGTTGATGCTTATAATATAATTTACCAATTTCTTGCATCAATACGTGGTTATGATGGTTCTCTTCTTACTGATAAAGAAGGAATAGTGACTAGTCATTTGACAGGATTGCTCTACAGAAATGCTAGATTATTGGAAAAGGGTATCCAATTAGTTTATGTGTTTGATGGAACCCCTTCATTAATGAAGCGAAAGGAGTTAAGAAGAAGAGCAGAAGCTAAAAAGAAAGCTCGTGAAGAACTAGAGGAAGCTCTCGAAAAAGGAGATTTAGTACGTGCAAGGATTGTAGCTCAAAGAACAAGTAAATTAACAGAATCAATGGTTGAGGATAGTAAACGATTACTTGATCTTATGGGTATTCCCGTTGTAGAAGCTGAACAAGAAGGAGAAGCTCAAGCAGCTCATCTTGTTAAAAAGGGAAAAGTTTGGGCAGTTGCATCTCAAGATTATGACAGTATCTTATTTGGTTCTCCTATAATGGTTAGAAACCTTACTCTTTCAGGAAAAAGAAAATTACCTCACTCTAATAGGTATATTAACATAAATGTTGAAACGTACAACCTAAAAGAACTGTTAAAAACTCTCGATTTATCAAGAGAACAACTGGTAGATATGTCTATATTGATAGGTACCGATTTCAATCCAGATGGTATCAAAGGTATTGGTCCTAAAACAGCTTATAAATATATCACAAAACATGGAAACCTCGAAATGGTTGTTGAAAATGAGGAAATTGTCATAGATGCTGACTATGAAGCTATAAGAGATATTTTTCTTAACCCCGTTATATCTAACGAATATAACATCAAATTCAAGCCCTTAGATATTGAAGGTGTTGTTGACTTCCTTTGTAATGAGCGTGGTTTCAGCAAAGATAGGGTTGAAAATACGCTTAAAAAAGCAAAAAAGGGACAAGATACTTCTCTGAGACAAAAACGACTTGACGCTTTTTTTGGTTGATACAAAATGTCATCAAAGTATACCACTTTTGTGAAACTAGGTTTCAATAAAAATCTCTCAAAATTGGATTTGTCATCAGTGTTAGAGAAAATTGAATTCAGTAAGGTCAGTTATGTTGAATGGAAAGAGCATATCTTCTTAGATATAGATAAACCTATTTTTAACAAATTTACACAAAAATTGTCACACACTGGTAGTATTGTTAAAGTGGGGAAAATACTGTTTGAAAAAACTTACACACCAGATACTAATATGCTTGAGTTATTTTCAAAACATATCTTTCAATGTATTCAAAATTTGAAAATAGACATAAACAAACAAATCAAATTTTCTTTAAATATACAAACTAATTCTAAAGATACAACAGCAAAAATAGGGTCACAGCTTAGGTCAGCAATAAAAAAGTTAGCTTACGATTATCAATTTAAAGTAAAAATGCTGCCTTCAAAAAGAATAACAATGGAGCTTTCCCCTTATGAATATCACAAAAATAATATGATTAAAAGGGGAATAGAGCTGAATTGTTTTGTTATTAAATCTAAAATCTATTTCGGTTTCACTCTGTGGGTGACGAATCCCTTTATTGATATAGAAGATGATGAAAAACGCCCAATAAGATTATTTACTCATGGTTTATCATTTAAAATGACTCGAACACTGATTAATATTGCAAAAATTCCTAAGAATGGTTGGTTACTCGACCCTTTTGCTGGGACAGGAACTGTTTTGCAGTGTGGGCTTAGGCAATCAGTAAATGTTGCAGGGATTGATAATGACCCTAGATGCGTGAGAGCATCAAAAGAAAATTTAACCTATTTTTGTAAAAGTACTTCTATAATAAAAAAGAAAGAGCTTAAGTGGAATATGTATAAATATGATTCAAGGCAATTAAACCAAATTATTAAGACTGAAATTGATGCAGTAATTACTGAACCTTATTTAGGTCCGTTTTTAAAACAACTTCCAGAGTTAGACGAAGGAAAAGAAACCATGAAAAGTTTAGAAACGTTGTACACAAAAGTTTTGATGAACTGTAAAAAACTACTCAAAAAAGAGGGTAGAGTCGTCATAATCTTTCCAGCATACAACTACTCAAAAGATAATATTCTTACACCTAACATTATAAAAATTGAGAAATTATCTGGTCTTACATCAATGAAACAGTCAAAATTTTTCAATGTTGTTTTACCACTTGACATTGGAAGAAAACATAATGTTATTTCTAGAAAACTTGTTGTATTCATTAATCGCTGTTGATAGGGAAAAAATTAGTCTTCTTCGACTCCCATTATTACCATGTCTTGTGTCATTTTCTGTATTCTACGGCGAGTCTTCGAAACCCAACTAACATGTACTAATCCTTGATTCTCAAGACTCATTAATGCTCTATTAATCTCTGTTATTGAAAAATCACCATATATTTCTCTTAAAGGGTTATCAAGATCATTCTCAAGAATAACTCCACCTCTTTTTTCTAAAATTTCTAGAATGCATGAGGTTAAAGGAGCTATTTTCCATGTGTCATTTGATCCCATGGTTGAATAGCAAAAAATGTTCTATAAATGTTTTACCATTTAGCTTGAAATATCCAAAATTCCTTTCTCTTTTCCTCAAAAGGTGTGTGTTAAAAACTCTTTTTTTTGTAAGAGTCTTTAATGACTGAACGATGACCTACTAAAGACAACATTTTTAATGACATTTGTTTTTTGAAGTCTTTAGTTACAATGAGTGCAAGAAGTCGAATCAATTTGTTATTTTTTCTTTCAATAGGAATAATATTCTTAATTATAGCAATAGTTGTACCTGAACAAATGGGTATGTACGAGCTGATTAGCGATTTTAATGATAAGTCAGTAAAAGATTTTCTAAGTGCTTATCTTAATGGTTTCCCACATCCGTGGTCGTAATAAAAAGGAAAGGGATAATATATGGCAACGTCACAAAAACTTAATCTTTCGGCATTTTTACGCCCTGTGCTTAATCGTAAGATTCGAATAATTAGAACTATTGTACAGTTAGTAATTTTTGGATTATTAAATGGTCTTATGTTTGGATTACCCCGTCTTCCAATTTTACTCCCGATTGAATACCCAACTGGTGCTGCTTTTTCCACGGTATGGAATGCTTTTGAAGCCTTGCAATATGCACTGTCTTTCTGGGTTTTTCCCTATCTAGCTATCTCCATATTCGTTTTATTTGGAGCAGTTGTTGGTAAAACTACATGTGGTTGGGCATGTCCATTTGGTTTAGTTCAAGATTTGGTTAGCTATATTCCCACTAAGAAAAAGAAGGTTTCAAAACCAACAAATGTAAGTTTAGGTAAAATAGCTATTGTTATTGCGGGATTTGTGATCGCAATGGCTGCTATCATAGGTATAACATATAATAGAGGTGAAATTAACAAACTTGCATTTGGTGCAGGAAAGGATATGCCTTTTAGTACTCTTGATCCTTCTTCTACATTATTTGCTTCTTTATACTATTATTTAAAATGGGGACTTGTAACGGATTCATTTGGTGCAGAAATAGGACAATGGAGATTCATGTTTATTCTTCGACTTATTATCTTTGTAATAGTATTAATACTAATAGCAATTTATCCAAGAGCCTATTGTAGATGGATTTGCCCAACTGGCGCAATATTAGGTTTCTTTAGCAAACATAGTTTACTAGGAATACAGAGGAATCCCAATCGGTGCGTTAGTGGTTGCAATAAATGTGAGCAAGCCTGTCCAATGCAAGTTCCGATATTATCCTATGACAAAAATATCAAAAACAAGATGTGTATAAATTGTTTAGAGTGCGTAGAAGCGTGTGATGAAGGAGCACTAAAGCTAACTTTCCGATTTTAAGTTCTTTCCTTTTACTTTTTATCTCATTTAATTAATTTTTACACGGGATTAAATACTAAATTCTACATTTGATAAATGAAAATAGGTTAGAAAACAAACCATTATAAAGATAGATATTTATCAAAAATTGAAGTAATTAAATGGCTATAGCTTGTTGAGGAATCGTAAATGGCTGAAAAAGAGATAACATTAAGAGTGGCTGAAGCCAAACAACGCGATGTCGGTAGAGGAAAGGTTAGGTTAGACAGTATGGCTATGTCTAAAATTGGAGTGTCAACAGGAGATATAGTCGAAATTATTGGCAAAAGGTCGACAACAGCTGTAGCTTGGCCATCTTATCCAGAAGATTTAAAGAAAGATATAATTCGTTGTGATGGCGTCATAAGAAGGAATGCTAGCGTTTCATTAGGAGATAAAGTTCTTGTTAAAAAAGCGAAAGTAAGTGTTGCAAGACAAGTAACTTTAGCACCTGAACAAATGTCAGTGAATATTGATTTTAGTTTTGAAAATTTCGTTAAAAGAAAATTATTAGGTCAGCCTTTATCTAGAAAGGACACCGTTTTAATTCCAATTTTGGGTAGAGCTATTCCTTTCAATGTTGTTACTACAGTTCCTTCAGGAATTGTAGTAGTCACTGAGTCAACACAGCTAAAAGTAGCAGAAAAACCTCTTGTAGATGGTGAAAAAACTGCTCCAAGTGTCAGCTACGAAGATATAGGTGGTCTTCACTCAGAGATTCAAAAAATTCGTGAAATGGTCGAACTTCCTCTCAAATTTCCACAATTGTTTGAAAAACTAGGAATTGATCCGCCTAAAGGCGTGTTACTTCACGGTGTTCCTGGAACTGGAAAAACTCTAATAGCAAGAGCTGTAGCAAATGAATCTGAGGCGCATTTTATTGTGATTAATGGTCCAGAGATTATGAGTAAATTCTATGGAGAATCTGAGCAACGTTTACGAAGTATTTTCAAAGATGCAGAGGACAATTCTCCAAGTATCGTTTTCATTGATGAGTTGGATGCTCTTGCTCCAAAACGTGAAGATGTTACAGGTGAGGTCGAACGTCGAGTAGTTGCACAACTTTTAGCCTTGATGGATGGTTTAATTGCTCGGGGTCAAGTAATAGTTATTGGTGCAACAAATCGTCCAAATGCTGTCGATCCTGCTTTAAGGCGTCCTGGGCGTTTTGATAGAGAAATAGAGATTCATGTTCCTGATCGTGATAGCCGTGAAGAAATCCTTCTAATTCACACTAGAGGTATGCCATTAGCTCAAGATGTTGATATAAAATCCATGGCAGATGTATCACACGGCTATGTGGGTGCTGATCTTCAAGCTCTTACAAGGGAAGCAGCGATGAAGACTTTAAGACGCGTTCTTCCTTCTGTTAATTTAGATGAAGAAAGTATACCTGCAGAAGTTCTTGATCAACTTGAAGTTACACAAGATGATTTCCTTTTAGCTAGGAAAGAAATTACACCAACTGCCATTAGGGAAGTGTTTATTGAGACACCAGATATTCCTTGGACATCTGTTGGTGGATTAGATAAAGTAATAACTGAAATCCGTGAAGCTATTGAATGGCCATTAAAGCAGCGAGAAGCACTTAAGAGGATAGGTGTGAAACCTCCAAGAGGGATATTGTTATTTGGTCCCCCTGGGTGCGGTAAAACACTTATAGCAAAAGCTGTTGTAACTGAATCTGAAGCTAATTTTATTTCAGTAAAAGGACCTGAAATTTTATCTAAATGGGTTGGAGAATCTGAAAAAGCTATACGTGAAGTTTTCAGGAAAGCACGGTTAGCTGCTCCTACAATAGTCTTTTTTGATGAAATAGATTCACTTACTCCAATTCGGGGAATGTCTTCAGATAGTAATGTCACAGAGAGAGTTATTAGCCAGCTTCTAACTGAACTTGATGGGTTAGTAGAACTAAAAGATATTTTAGTTATTGCTGCTACAAATAGACCTGACATTGTTGATCCTGCACTTTTACGCCCTGGACGATTTGATAGATTGATATTTGTTCATCCACCAAGTCAAGCAGGACTGGAAGAAATTTTCAAGATTTATACGAAAAATATGCCGCTAGACAATGATGTAGATGTGAAAATACTTGCTGCACAATCTGAAGGTTTTGTAGGAAGTGATGTTGAGGCTTTATGCCGTGAAGCTGGTATGGCTGCATTAAGACAAGATTTTAACATAGCCAAAGTATCAATGAAACATTTCAAGAAAGCACTTAAAAAGATTCATCCAACTGCTACACCAGAAGTACTGAAATATTACGAACAAATATCTGAAAAATTCAAGAGAACAAGCCAACTTTCAACACCTCAAATCGGATTTACATAGAAACTTTAGGTTACATTCTACCTGCTTTTCTTTTGTTATTGCAACTGCGGATAATCTTTTAAATGATTTTTTATTATTTCATTAATAGATATCTGGTGATTAGATACAATGAAAGGTTTCTATATTGTCAACAAAGATACATACGACGTTCTTTTCTGCAAACCTTTGCAAGTTGAAGGTTTTTCTGATGAAGATGTTGATAACAATATAGACATGATTCTTTCTTTCTATAGTAACGTTGAGGGAAGTGATTTATTTAATGGAGTTCAAACCATTCATTTAAACGAAGCTAAAATTGTTTTTTTAAGCAAATTTTCTTTTCTATTTATTCTTGTAAACCCTGTTACATATTCAGAAGAAATGATAACATCACAATTGTTTTTCTATATGAAATTATTTCTAAACGCGTTTGATATTCGCGATACTCAATCAGCTAGGGATCTATTGAATGAATTAGAGGGATCCTATAGGCGAAAAGTCTCAGAATCACTAACTCATTCATTTTTATTGTGGAATGTATTAAATTCACACATCGATGATGTTGATAAAAGAAATATGGTTGAAGTTTTTGAAAATGTGTTTAATTCGGTTTGGGATGGGATTAGAGGTTTTGGTGAATCAAGTGAGGATTTAAAAGTAAAAGCTCTTCTTAATACTATTCCTGGAATCTTTAAGGAATATCTGACAACTGATACAGACTGTTTGAAAAATATTTATGACATAAATGATGATAATTGTTTCAATATTAAGAAGGTTGATAACATATGCGGAATTACAATACAAATCAAGAACGAGCTCTTACAGCTTTTGCAGTTCTTTGTTGAATATATAATAGAAATGATAGGAATCGATAACTATAGGCATGTTGCAGTGAACAATCTCTCAACAGCCATTCGAACAGAATGGCAAAGGCTCAAAAGCTTAGATTTAATTAAAAGTATTTTAATAATAACATGGCGGTGAAAAAGTGCATCAACTACAAAAAATAATATGTGTTGGTTCGGCATTTGTTGGAAAAACATCACTAGCAAGAAGATTCACATTGGATACATTTGTCCATAGTTACATACCAACTTTAGGAGTGAGTTGGTTGACAAAAACTGTTGACTTGCCAACCGAACTAATGAATGAAAATCTTTCAAAGAAGTTGGTAAATGACCCAATTTCAGCTAGACTCTCAATCTGGGATACAGGTGGTCAAGAGATGTTTACATATCTCAGACCAAAATATTATGAGGGAGCTAGTTGCGCAATAATAGTTTATGATGTTACCAATATGAGTTCCTTCGACGAAATAGAAGCTTGGGCAAATGAAGTATCATCAAAATGTTCTGATATTCCAGTTGTTATAGCAGGAAACAAATATGATCTTAAGGAAGCTCGTGCTGTCAATAGGGAAGAGATTATAGAGTATTGTCGTCTTCATCACTATGATTATATTGAAACTTCTGCTTTATCTTCATATAATGTAGAACTTCTCTTTCATCATGCAGCGCGATTATCCATTCAGTACAGCCATGATTTAATGAAGTTTAGAAAAGCATTCTATAAGTAAACTCTCTTTTCTTTTCATATATATTTTTAGAAATTGTTACAATAATTTTTACATGTAAAATTGTTTTAGTTTCATCGCTCTCAAATTCATCTTTTTGTAATTACTCTTTGTTGTGATAATCGTGTATAAAGAGACAAATCTATAAACCCATAAACGTAAGTTTAATTATGAATAATGAAGATTTTTCTATTATTTCTGACTTTGTATCTGTAAATGCTGATGAAACTATTTCTAAAGCAATTGAAAAATTCAAGGGTAAAATTAGAGAAATTTTAGTTTTTGAAGAAAGAGAAGTTCTTCTCGGTTATCTAACTCAGAGACACTTAACTCGACAATCTAAAATTAAACCAGATTCAAGAGTTTCAAATTTTATTATCCGTGTTCCGACTATTAGAAGGGATGTAAGTCTTGATGAAATTGCTAGATCTATATTATCTGCTAAAATCCGCTCAGTACCTGTAGAAGAAAATGGTAAGGTTATTGGAGTTATTAAGGACATTGATTTAATTCGCAGTGCTTCGGAGATATTTGAGGATAAAACAGTTAATGATGTTATGACTCGTGATCTTATATCTGTCTCTTCTGATACAACCATAGCAAAATTAATAGCTATCTCAAGAACAAACAATATATCTCGTACTCCTGTTGTAGATTATAATAATAAACTACTCGGAATAGTAAGTCCATATGACCTAACTAGAATTTTGTTGTCTGAATTTCCTGGGCAAACACTAGGTGATAGACAAGCCACACAATTAGATGTCTTAGCAGTAAATGTTTCTGAAATTATGTCTGAAAATGTAATAACTTGCTTCAAAGATGATTCTGTTGACGAGGTGATTCAGAAACTCTATAAAAATAATCACAAAGCTATGGTTGTAGTTGATACAGAAAATCATCCAATTGGTATAATCACTACTCGTGATTTGTTGGAAACCATCAGTCGTCCTCCAACAAGTGAAGGTTATTATATCCGAGTTATTGGTGACGTTGCTGATTCTGATATGAATCAAGTTATGGAAATGGGTGCTGACATAGTCAAAAAATATGCGGTTTTTATAGGAAATTCTGGGCAATTCTATATTCATGCAAAAGCAATACCAAAGAAGAAATTTAGGGGATTTGTACTTTATCAGGTTAGATCAAGAATAGCAACAGACAAAGGCAAAGTTTATGTTTCTCGTTCAGAGGGCTATGGATTATTTGGAGCTTTTGCAGTAGCACTGGATAGAATAGAGCGAGACATTCTTTCTGAAAGAGAATTAGAAATTAAACAACAGCAACCTAAAAGTAAACGTTACATCCTAGAAGAATTAGAGGATATCTAACCTTTTCTCTTTTTTCGTTACCAATTTTTGTACCGCATCCGTTTCATTTTTAATTGAAAAGATGTAGATGGTCTTAATGCAAGGTACAAAAGCTAAAATTAAGCGAACTAATTTTGCACTCCTAAATAGAGAAGTTATCAAACCTGAGTATTGTATTCTCTGTGGTGGATGCGAA
This sequence comes from Candidatus Heimdallarchaeota archaeon, assembly GCA_019057815.1. Lineage (GTDB taxonomy): Archaea > Asgardarchaeota > Heimdallarchaeia > Heimdallarchaeales > Heimdallarchaeaceae > 18H4-34. The sequence goes on along the minus strand of JAHLWR010000002.1, from coordinate 157,713 downwards.
TCCGTTTGCCCTATGAATGTAATATTAATTGAACAAATGCGCCCAAAACTTGTTGGTGGATGCATATCATGTGGTTCTTGTGTTGATATATGCTTGAGAATTAATCAAAGATTAGAACAACCAGCTGTTTCAGATGACTTAGGGACAATTTTGGAAGTATATATAGGTAAATCTGCAAAAAATGATATCCACAAAAATGTTCAGAATGGTGGTATTGTAACTTCTTTATTACTTTCTGCACTCAAAAATAGTTCCATAGATGGAGCTTTGGTTACAATTGGAGGTAAGGATTTGTCTCATCCTCTCCCGATGTTGGCTTTTACAGAAGAAGAGATAAGATCAGCTTCTAGATCTAAATATACGCAAAACCCAGCGTTGTCAAAACTAGACTCGGTTAAGAGCAGTTTTAGAGAAAATGTTGCTGTAGTTGGATTACCCTGCCATATGGAAACGTTAACACAGTTTGTTAAAAAACAATATCTTGGAACAGATACCAGCATAAAATATCGAATCGGATTGTTTTGCATGAGTAGCTATAAACCTGATTCTTTTCGAGATATTGTTAACCGGGAGTTGGGTTTGGATTTCAAAAATATAACGAAAACTGACTGTGGAAGAGGAAAATTCTTCTTTGAAACAAAAGACGGTATAAAGGAAGCAAAAATTAATCTATTTCATGCTGGAAAACCTGAAGGCTGTAAATATTGCAAGGATTTCAGTGCTGAATTTGCTGATATATCGGTTGGAAATGTAGGTGTAGATGATGATATTAATATCATAATCATTCGAACTGAAGCTGGAAAAGAGTTGTTTCAAAGCGTTTTAGAATCCAATTATCTGAATGTTGAGAAGATTGAACAGCCAAAATGGTCAGAAGTTCTTATACTAGCTAACAAACTTTCGTCATCTAAAAAGAAAAATGCTAAACCTCTTCCAGTTTTGGAACTCTAAGAAATATCTGAAAAGGAGGTAATGAGCAATAACCAAGATAGAAATTCTTCCTTTGGCTTTTCCAATTGTTAAAGAAGGAGATGACATAGGTCAACAAATAATTGATTCAGTATTATCTTCAAGTTATCTTATCGATAATGGAGATATTTTCGTTATCGCTCATACTATCATCTCCAGAGCCGAAGGTTTAGAATTCTTCCTCCCAAATATTGATCCATCACCTTTTTCTGAGATAATTGCAAGAAAGACTGGAAAAGATCCCCATCTTGTTCATCTAATAACTGAAGAAGCTGAGAGAATACTTAAAGTCCAAAATAACATAATCATAACCAAAACACATCATGGATGGATATGCGCTAATTCTGCTGTTGATCAATCAAATTCCAAACCAAATTGTGCAGTTGTTCTACCTGAATTTCCATCAAAAAACGCTAAAAAAATAGGTAAATTACTTGTTAAATACTTCAACAAACAAATTTCTGTTCTAATCTCTGATACACATGGAAGAGCTCTTAGAAGAGGAGCTATCAATATTGCAATTGGTTCATTCAATTTTTCTGTCATTGATAATGCTCAAGGAAGAGAAGATATTTTTGGTTATCCACTGAAAACTACTTTAATAGGTTTGGCAGATGAAATTTGTTCTGCTGCTGAACTAGTAATGGGACAAGCAGGTGAAAAGGTTCCTGTAGTACTTATTAAAGGATATAACCAACGATCTCCTATTTCTTGTATTCAAGAATTGCAATTTGACGACGAAAAACGTCTATTTCAGTAGCCAAAAGAAGTAGCTAGTTGTGTTATTACCCATATCTTTGTCGTGCTAGTTGCTTGGTAAAGTTCTGGCATTTAAAAATAACTTTATATTAAACTTAAATAACAATAATTATCATATATATGATAACAAGTTTATATTTTATTCCTTGAGGTGTTCGGTTGTTTAAAGGATTAAGAAAATCAGTAACAGAAAAAGCTAATGAACAATTAGGGAAAGCTCGTTTAGCTGCACAAAGAAAACAATTTAAAGAGGCTTCAAATCTTGCGGAGCAAGCTATAGAAATTCTGAAGGGGGAAGAAGATAGGAGAAAATTGGATTTAGCGAGAGCTTTGTATTATGAGTACTTGGGAAACCTATCAATTAAAGAAAATAAAGCTTTGGAATCTGCAAATTATCTTGGACGGTCTGGTGGCTTTTATCTACGTTTAAGTATGGACTCAGAACTCCAACGAGTGCATGAAAAACAAGCTAAAATTCTTCTTGTAATTGCAAGGCAAGTGATGAAAGAAAAAAAATTTGTTGAAGCTGCTTCTTTTTTTGAGCGTGCAGCTATATCTTTTCAAAGAATTGGGAACACAGCAGAAGAGCTAGATTGTAAAGCCAAATCCTATATATCCCGCGCTGCAGCAGAGAAAACAATTTCAGGAAGAAAGGGTTTCCTTAAGAAAGCTGTTGAACTAATAGGTGAAAAAGGTTCTGATGAACCAATTATAAAAGCTCACCTTGCATATTATAATGGCTTGTTTATAGAAGATGAAAAGACAGAAATGGCATTAAAGTATTATACAGAAGCACTACAAAATTACCAGTTATCTGGTGCTGTAGGGCGTGTTGAAGAAATTAAGAAGAAAATTGACAGGCTTACAAAACTGTTATGATACATTTTTACTTTATTTTTGCTCAAAAAGTAAGAAATAAACAAACATTTAAAAGATTCAATGGTTAAAGAGCTGTGTAAGTACTAAGAGTAAATCTTAGGAGGTCAAAAAATGGTAGGCGTTCTTCAAGCATTGAAAGTAACTTTATTTTGGTTTATCCCACTTACAGCTTCATTAATAGGTATACTATTTTCAATTATTATTGGGAGTTCAGATACGCTTTATTTTGGTAGTGTCGGATACCCTTTAGCTTTTGGAAGAGGACCACAAATAGCTATTCTAGTAGGTTCTTGTGTCATATTCTTATTCTTCCTAATAAAAGCAATTGGAGATATAACTGAAGCTGCTCTTATTGAATAAAAAGAAATTTTCTTTTTTTTTCTCTCATATAAATCAATTTCTTTATTCTTGAAAAGAGTTTTAAGTGTTCAATATAAGATATCTTTACTGTTTGATAGTTTTATGAATAGCAATACTCTGTAAAGTGAAAATATGTTATGATTGAAAATAGTGATAAACCTGTATCAAAAGCTGAGTTGTTTAGGGATAGGTCTACTGATGAATCATTGTTTAATTTTCAACTTAATGGAAAAATAATTTCCTTTTCAACCCTAATTAAAGCAATTATAGTTGGTATTCTAGTTGCCATTATAATCCTTCTTCTCAACATATCTTACAATGTCGTTAATACCCCTTATTTCCCAGTCTATGTTGTCTCATTTCTCATACTAGGATTTCTATTCTGGGTAATCACACTATTTCTAGTTTTTAGTATCTCAATTACTAAAACAGAGTCGTCAATAATTAAATTGATATTTCCCCTGTTAATGATACTTGGTATCTTAACTGCTTATTTTTCTGTTGTTATAGAAAATAAGGCTTTTTCCCTTTTTATTGTAATAAATTCTGTACTTAACCAGATGAACATATCCCCTTTAACTCCTCAAAAGATACAACATGTGTTTTACGCTATTGTAATCCCTCTTATAGAAGAGATAGCAAAAATTTTTCCGGTAGTAATGTTATTAGGAAATTATGCTCGTCTTTCCCATGAAGAATTTAACTATGAGACTCGTTTAGTACCCTCTCTAAGAATGGCTGTCTTTCTTGGTGGTTTTTTTGGTGCATGGTTCGACTTAATAGAACAATTTTTGTCTTATTCAACTCTTTCTACAAACTTTGTGATCAGCTCTTTACTTTTTGGTAGGACAATCTATCCTCTTCATAGTGTTTCTTCAATGATTGTTGCACTAGGGATTGGAATAATTTTCATAGGCAGAAGTTACCCGAAAAAAGTAAGGATTCTCATTTTTAGTGTTTTCCTTTTTTTAGGTACCGGTTTTCATGGTTTAGTAAATTATTATTCAGTAGTTAATGAGAATTTAACTGCACTATCTATTATGAATTACAGCTCATATGTTCTATACATTTTTTTTGCACTAATATTGTTAATAAAAATTCCAAAATACTGTTTGTTTTGTTTCACAGAGCATATGTCATCTGAATGCCCAGTCCTTAGAGATAAAAGTGGAAAACTTGCAAAAGTGTTAAAATCAAAACCAAAGTACCCATACTTGTATAAAGAATCTGAAAAGGAGTTTTTATGTTCAAACTGTTTTACAAGAAATTATAATAGCGAATACTGTGATTTATGTTGGTTCTTCCCAAAACTGCAATGTAATAATTGTAATCAACTAGTTCCTGCTTTTGCAAGAAATTGTTGGTCTTGTGGTAGAGAAGTAACAACATTATATGACAAAATGAATTCATCGTTTCCACCGCTTTATGTGAGCTTTTCAGTCGGTTTTACTAGAGTTATTATTGTAGGGATTTTGATAAGTTTGTTATTTGTCTTTATGGATATACAAAGTTCCGTTTCTTTTCTTGGATATGTAGTCTTTATTGTAGCAATTTTATTAGCTCTTCTAATCACATTTGTGTGGTTTTTTTCTGCTAAAAATAGAGTCCAATCAATGTTAAGTTCAATAATTGTCACGTCAATTGTTGTACTTTCTCTTATTGTATCCTCACTATATATGGGTGTTTTCGCATTAGTACTGATCTTCTCTTTTCGTTTTCTATATGGCTTTACTAGCCTGATTTGTGTGATGGTGATTTTCTTTGTAAGTATTGCTTATCTTATAAAAGTTATTTCTGGGTCAAAACTAATTTTGAGCGAGGGGATAAAATGAGTAATCACAAAAATTCTAGAAGTGCTAAAACACATCCATCCAACAAACCAATGAAGGAAGTGTTTCTTAAAGTATTATTCCCTCATAGAGGTAAACGTGGTAGGAAAGAGTACTTTACGAATCTTATATTGAGGGGTTCATTTTATCTCTCCCTTAGTTATGGTATTTCAATATTCTTTTCAATATTCTTTTTTTCCCTTCAAAATAACTATGTAATAGAAAATCTTGTTTGGTCACCAGATGAAATCTTATTCTTGCCTTTCTCTATAACATTCGAAGCGCAAAATATAATGGAATTTATTAATGGAATTATTATTAATACCTTAATTCCGTTTTTCATTGCTGGTTTGGTAACTGGAATTGTATGGGAAAAAGATGCTATAGATTTAGTTTTAATTAGTTCACTACTTTCTTTTCTCTTCGTTGTTCTATTATATATATCACAAATCTTCTTATTTACAACTTCAAATATAGACCTAATAGCCTCAATTTTGCCTAATTTTCTTTTCTTCAGCTTTATTTTCATGTTTACGGCGAGTTTTCTTATTTTCAGCGCTGTTGGCGGTTATCTAGGTACAATACTTGGTAGAAAACTTTCTTATCTTATATTTCCAAAGAAAGGTTCCAAAGTTGTTTATTCTCCTGAAATTCTTCCTGAAACACCAGTTTCAGTCGTTACTATTTTTGATCGTAGTGGTTCAAATTATGAAGCAACTAAAAAGACAAAAGCATTTTCTATGATATATCTAAATAGAAAGCTTGAAGCAATGATAAAGATAAGACAAACTAACGTTTGTCCTTATTTTGAGGAACAAAGGTGTTCTTATCTAGGTTATAAAACCGCATCGCACAAACTCCAAATATGTGTATCAGGAATGTGGAGTCTATGTAAAGTGTATGCTTTTATTCAACAAAGTGAATCAATAATTGAAGAAGTGAACAGAGGTGAGATAAAGGGTGAACAATGTTAAGAAATTTTTCAACACAAAAATCTGGATTATAATAGCTTGTATAGTTATTTTTATTTTAGCTAACAGCTCACAAGAAAGTTATGTGAGTTTAGATGATGTTGAATCAACATCTCTTCAAAGTACAGACCAAACTACATCTTCTTCTACCTCTCCCTCTTCTTCTACTTCTACACCAACTGCTCCTACTGTTCCTTCTTCAGGACCAGAAATTCCAGAAAAACCTGTTGAGTTTAACAAAGAACCCTTAATATCACCGCAAATTATCCCTGTAATTATAGGAGTGATTTTACTTGTTTTAGCTGTTGCTTTGACCCTCAGAAAACGAACTGAAGATAGACGAATGATTTCTTCGTCATCCGTAGTGAAAAAAACAATTATTGATTCGCGAAGAGATAAGTTTCAAACACATATTAAAACTCTAATTGATATTCTTAGTGAGTTTCTTCAAAAAGGCAGTTATGCTGAAGGTATTATCTATGGATATCACAAGCTAGATCAAAATATGCGAAAAATGATTGGTAAGAAGAGAGAGAATTTTCTAACGCCAAAAGAATTCATTCTCTCACTTGATTTACCAGAAATTATTGAACATATTGATGTAATAATCAGTCTCTTCTATTCTGCAAGATATCAGCTCGCTGAGATGAAACATGAAGATTTGATACTATTCATTGAAAAACTTCTAACCATGCAAGCACTTAGTAAATCAAGATATGAAATACAAATTTATGAAAAATCACTAAAGGATAGCTAACAATGAAACTGAAAAATCTTTATAGTGCTCAAAATTTTCCTCTGTTCAAAGTACTAATTCAAACAATAATTCTATTTGTGGTTATTCTTCTCCCTTTAAGTATAAACTTTGCAAGTTCTCCTCCCCCATATTCGATCGAAAATAGAGGTCCTGACGGTATGTCTTATGTTGATGCATTGTTATTTCATGATGGTTATAATATTTCGAGAACCCTGTTATCAACAGATCCTATTATGGACCTTAACTCTACTTCAACTTTAGTGATAGCGGGTGGTACAAAGACTTATCGTAATCCAGAGAGAGCAATTATTGATTCTTTTGTCTTGAGAGGTGGTACTCTTGTTCTACTTGGGGGAGATGGAGTAGTTGCAGGTTTAGCTGCGTATTTTGGTATAATTTATTCCGGATTAAGTCTTTTTGAGACAGTTCACTATTACAAATCACCTGAAATCATACTTGTAAATTCTACAGAGATTAATGATACTCTCTGCTTTGTTAAGCCAAAAGCTATTCTAGAAATAGCTAGTGATAGAAATCAAAGAGAAATTGGGAATATAGTTACAGCAGGAACCACGTTTATAGACTCTAATAATGATGGAATTTGGTCAGTTTTAATGGAAAGAACACAACTCCACAAAATTGGTACTGTGATAAGAAGAGGAAGAGGAATAATAATAGCTATAACTTCTTCAAGCTTCTTGGTCAATGATCTTTATACGAAATTTTATGGTAATATTGATCTCATCAGATATTATTTAAGTATTTTATCACCAGAAAAACCAAGCTTAGTATGTTTTGAGGAGAGCCACAAAAAGTGGCCTTTAAGATCTACAGAAGGAATAATAAACCAATCTTATGGAAATTTAGTCTTGCTATCAAAATCACAATTACTAATATTTATTGTTGTTCTCCTACTTTTAATATTGTATTATTTTGCTCCAAGGATACAGAAATTATTTAAACCAACAGAATCATACCGTAATTTTTTGTCCAATAAAATCTGGAGCAGGGGACGAGAATTATATGATACATTTGGACAAGTTGTTAAACCTACTGTTGAAGAGAAGATTCTTTTTTCTTTATATTTTCAATACGAACTACATCCCCAGGCTTTTAACTTATATCTTCAGCAAAAGCTAAGTTATATTAAACCATTATTATTAACTAAAGAGGAGAAAGAACTGTTTGAAGAAATGATTATTAGAAAGATAGATTATGATACATTCATCTATCTGTTTTCAAAATTGGAAGAGATTCAGAAAAGGAAAAGGTTGATGTAAATGACTAAAGTAAATGAAGCAAAGGATATTTTTGAGAATATTATGGGTGAAATGCGAAAACGTATAGTGCAGAATGAAAATGTCATTGAGTTAATGTTTGCTACAATGTTAGCTGGCGGGCATTGTCTGCTTGAAGGTGTTCCTGGGATAGCTAAAACGCTAATGGCTAGTACACTAGCAGAAACTATGAAGATGGATTTTACACGAATACAATTCACAAGTGATATGATGCCTACTGATATCTCAGGAGGGCTTATTTTTGAAAGAGAAACAAGTTCATTTAGCTTCTTTAAAGGACCTGTATTTACAAATATTCTTCTTGCTGATGAAATAAATCGTAGCCCTCCAAAGACACAATCCGCATTATTAGAAGCGATGCAAGAACGACAAGTGTCAGTTGGGCAAGAAACACACAAACTTCCTGAACCCTTTATAGTTATTGCAACTCAAAACCCTATTGAATTAACAGGTGTATATCCGCTCCCTGAAGCTCAAATTGATCGTTTCTTAGTAAAAATTCCAGTTTACCCACCAGATTTGGAAGGGGAAATTGCTATGCTAAAAATGAAGAAAGTGAAGATGTTTGCTGATATTGAGCAAGTGACTGATCAAAATACAATTAGCAAACTAAAACACGAAATAGAAAAAGATGTTGTAGTTAGCGATCAAATAATGGAATACATATCAAATTTAGTAGTGGCAACACGTTCGATACCCTCTCTTTCGTTAGGATCTAGCCCTCGTGGCTCTATAGCTCTCATGACTCTAAGTAGAGCAATAGCAGCAATAAGAGGTAGAGATTACATAGAACCAGATGATATAAAATCAATTTTCTTTCCAGTTATGAATCATAGACTCATACTCTCTCCTGAAGCTGAAATTGAGCAAATAAGGGTCTCAGAAATAATTGAGAACATACTTTCAGAAGTACATGTTGTTATCTAATATGAATGAGGAAAAATCCTATGAATAGTAAAGCGAACATAGAATTAACAAAGAATGGTAAGACCTTTTTGTTGTTGTCGAGTATTTCTGTGATTCTAGGTTTGGCAATTGATAATTTTCTTTTTATAATCCCTGGATGCTTCTTTTGGTTGATTATTTCTTCAGCTTTTATTTATTTTCTTTCGAATAGAAATGTAGAATTTAATGTGTCAATCAAACTTTCGAAAGAATATGTTAGAAATAGGGGACTTATAGCTATTGCTGCTGAAATAACAAATACTGCTGAAAAACCAAGGTTTGTTCGAATCACACTGAGTTACTCGTACCACTTTACGTGTATAGACACTCCTGAAACCTTAAACATAAGGATTCAACCCAAAGAATCCAAAAAAATACACTGGTTACTTTTGGCGGCTAGAAGAGGTAGTGGAAGTGTTGGTCCAATCGAAATCTCATTGAGCCCCTTTCAAAGTATATTTATAAATCGAAGAATATTAGGGGATATTAAATCTATCAAAGTTCTTCCTCAACGGCCTAGAACTTATATCCCCTGGAAAACGAAGAAAGATCTCCTCCTTAAAATGATTCATGAATTTGCTCATAGAATTAAAGGGAGAGGTGATGAATTTCATTCACTACGTGAATATCAACTAGGAGACCATTTTAAACATATTCATTGGTTTGCAACAGCTAGACAAGATAAGCTAATATCCAAAGAATTTGAGGATCAGAAGAATCTCCATTTTCTTATTTTTCTAGACCTTGGTAGTAATATGTTTGGACCTAAGTTTGACTATGCTCTCTCATCAGTTGTTGAACTTTCATCACTGATACAAGGAACACAACATGATTTGGCTATAATAGCCTATGAAGAAGAAGTACAAAGATATATTGTTCCACAGGTTGGGAAAGACGAGTTAAAACTAATGCTTAATTTGTACGATTTAGAGCCTACAGGTATTCAGAGTAACCTTATAAGAGCTATAAATTTTGTAAAAAACCAACAATTACACCATTCTATTGCTATCATTTTTTCCGATTTAGAAGGAGACATCACACAAAAATTGCGTGGATTACAGCTTCTAAGATCCATGGCAAGTCGAATAATTTTTGTTAATTTTTCAACTATGGGTTTCAATCTGTTGTCATCACCTGAATGGTTGCAAAATCAATCTATACACAAGGAGTATAATCAGATACTGGGAAATGTATTACCAAGTTTGGTAAAAGATGAATATAAACAAAGGGAAATACTTGTCAGAGAAATCCTCTTTACTGTTGGTGGGGACTTTGTTGATGTAAAGGGTTATGATGATAATATCATTTTGTCACTTTACCGTTTGATGAAGAAATACTCTCCCACACAACGAATAATTAGAGAAGCTATAAGGGTATAAAAAGATGAGAATCCGTGATCGTACATTTGAAGAAGATTGGGAAAAAATTTTTCTTTCAGTTAGAGGTAGTAATAGAGCTCGTTCAACTCATCACATCTCTGGAGCTATTACTTTTGCATTAATAATTATTCAATCTGCAATAAGTCTTAATTATATACCATTCGCTATTTGGTTATTACTGGGAGTTATAAGTGTATCACTAGATTTCTTTAGTAATGAATCCATTGGAACAGCTTCTTACTTAAGATTTGGTTTTCTATTAATTTTTGGGACAATTGTATCTATGTTTTTAGTGAACTTTGATTCCATATTCTTTCAAGGTACTTTTGGAAGAATTGAAATTATTCTTTGGCAAATAATTATCGGTCTTTTCATCGTTATTCGTCTTTTTACGACTTTCTTCTACATGGAATATTTCAAAAGCGATTTTGATATTATTAGACCTCGCAGTAATTATTCAAGAAACCAACTCGAACAATATAAACAGAATCTAATAAAAACCGATTTTGAGTTCAAAAAAATAGCATCTACTAGTTTTTGGCGAAAATTATCTAATATGTTAGGAGGTTTTCTATGGCCCTTTATTATTTTAACACTTCTGACACTTTTGGGTGTAGGTTATGCTTTCCTAATTTATTTCATGATACCTTCAAATGCAATAGCAGAATTAAATGTTCGACCAGCTTTAATTATTATGGCAATCTTATACTCTGTTTTGTTGATTAGAGCCAGCGCTGTTTTGCCAAAAACAATGATGAAAAAAACATCTATTCCAGAAAATCAAGATGAGAGTATAAAGAGAGTTAAAATATCCGAATAATTTATAGCTGTTTGTTCTTATTTTGTTCCTTTAATTGGGAAAGTGTGAGTGACTTTCCACAAGAATTTGAGTTTTCAGGACAATAACCATAAAAATCGCAAAATGCTCCAGCTTCTTTGAAAATAGTGGGAGAAACGAGTTTTACTTCTTCTAACATTTTCATAGCAATTTCTTGTGTTTCACCTTGACTTCGATTGCAACAACGTTGAGCAAAAAAATCAATCAACGCATGTGCATTCATTGATACTATAAGTTGTGTTGTTGTAGCATTAGGTAGTACATATCTCGCAGTTTCTTTTGACACTCCTGCATTAACCATTTTTTGGTAAAGATCAAAATTTCTCTTTGCAGTTTGTTTATATTCTTCAGCGAATTGAGATCCTTCAATTTCATTAGGAGTTACGAATTCAAAATTCGATGCATTGACGTATCGCTGTGATTGTTGACTGAAGGAAGCGATTCTTTTTCTCACTAACTGATGACTGGCGACTCTACTTATACCTGAGATGTAAAAAACAAAAACGTTATGTTCAATAATCGAGAGATGTCTCGACTTGATAATTTCCTGTAAATAACTATCTGGCTTGTTTTTTGCGATTTCTTCAATTTCACTAAACTTTTGTTTTCCCAAATAACAAATAGCCGCCCCTATTTTTGCTACTAATTCCATTTCTGAAGGATAAGAAAGTAATTTAACCTCTATTTGAATCACAACCTTATTGAAAACTGACAATTTCCTTTCTTAATATATTTTGCCCTCACATGATGCAGATGAATACACGACATCCTTCCACGATTTGATGATGCAAACACTACAAGTTGTCATGTACCATCTCATCCTCAGTAGACAAAGAAGTAGATCCATATATAAAGGTCACAAAAATTTTCTTTGACGTTATTCTGTGCCACTTTTAGACCTGTGTATTCCTGTTCAACTTTATCCAAGTTTAAGAGTATAATTGTAAACCCTATTTAAATCCAAAAAGAAAAAATGTCCCACAAAAAGTTTTTGAATATATATGTTGTTATAGATTAATTATAGTATGATATATATTATTCCAATATATTTTGTAGAATGAGGAAAATCCATGTCTAAGCAGCCAAAGAAACTCAAACCTACTAGGAAAAAACTCAAAACAAAACCAGCTGTTGTCGTAGCTTCAAAAAGGTTGAAACGCAAACCTAAACAGAGACCTCTCGAAGCTATGATGCCAAAGGGTGTTAGGAAAAAGAATATCTTTTTCACTACAATATTCACTGGTCTTTTGGTTGCAAGTATTGTAAATTTCTATTTTATCAAATTTATACCGATTGCTCTACCATCTTTCTTTATGGATATAATTGTTCCAATAATCCTTTTCGCAGAGGTATTTCTTCTGTTATTATCGTTTGAGACTTACAAAATGGCATTTAAATTTACTCCACTAAGGATTTTATTAACGATTATAACGGGTCTTGTATTCTTCCCGTTTACATTAATTAAATATCAAACCAGACATAATGTTTGGAGAATTGTTTTTATGGGATTAACCATAGGGACATTACTGATTTCTCTATTCTCCCCATATGTGGGTTTAATTGGAAAATATCGTGACTTACCCGAGGGTGAACTAAACGCACAAGATGTTAATGCGGATTGGTTTTCCTCATTATTCACTGGTTCTGCACCTTTTTACATTGATGGATTACTAGATTTATTGGATGCAATCGATTTGAATGACACTTTAGCAAATATGAATATTGCTAATATTTCTGTGGTTTCAGGTTCATTGGGGAATTTTCTCTATCGATGGGAAGTATACGATAGGTACAACCCTACAACTTGGGAATTTGATGCGTCAAATGATGCTGTATTGTATGACTTAGAAAATGATGATTACGGTCCACCAAGTGGAACATATACACGTTTTGAAGTTGATCAAAAAGTATATGCAGCAACAACATCACTTCAAAGCAGTTTGTTAACAACATGGAACTCCTATCAAACTCCATTAATTGACGAAGATGCAGATTGGACAGATAATGTCTATTCAGGAACTGATGACAATAAAATAACTGCTGCAAAAAGTGGAACCGCTAAAGTAAGATGGAATCAAAGAGAACAACTCTCTCTAACAGCTACAACGAATGCATTAGCATTCATAGGTGCATTTGAATACTTCTCATACTTCTTATCTATGTCACAAAGCGAAAAAGATTTTTTAACTAAATCGACTGATGGCACGGATGGAGCTTTAGGTTTTACCACTGGAGGTTACGGCAGTTCTTCATTTAATGATACTTATTCGATGTTTCTTCAACTACCAGATAATTACAGGACTATTTCACCAGATGTCTGGAGTTTTGCTTCTGACTTAAAAACTAACGGAGAAATTTTAGGTTTTGATAGTGTATACCAACAGATAACTTATGATATCGATTCGATTTTAACTACTTTTGGACTCCCTGAAACGGCTCAAGGTGATAATACAGGTCAAGATAGAGCTCAACTTCTTGTAACTGGACAGAGTGATAAAGCTGCTACTGACTATTTAGCCTTAGCTTTAGTAGCTTTAAGAATACAAGGTATTCCAGCTCGTCCTGTGATAGGTTTTGCACTAGGAGACGGAACATCAACAAATAGAGAATTAAAACTTGAAAATCTATTTGCATGGATAGAAGCTCTCCTTCCATATGAAGAAGGAGGAGTAACTAAATATAGCTGGGGTCAATTCCAAATAGTACCTTATGTGTCAGGTAGCACTCTAATTTATTGTGAAAATACTCTACATTCCAGTTACAATCTTACACTTGAGATGCTTGGAGAACCACCTGGTTATTCTGCACTAACAACTCAGCCAATACCTCCCCATCCATCTCTTCCTCCACAAGCTCCAGATGAAGCTTACATGATTGATTTTTCAACTGATTATACACTTCGGGCAACAGCAACAAGTGGGGGTAGTCCAGGAACAAACGTACCGATATCTTACCGCACTTATACATTACAACAATTTTCTGATAATATAGATACACCTGCAAACTTACTAGCTTTGGGAAATGATGTTGGAGAAGCAGCTACTGATGTTTTAGGTGAAGCAGAGTTAATATATAGTTTCAACGCTAGTGATTACGTTCAATTCGATATAGACAATTATATGGGTACAACCTACATTCTAGCTGCATACAGTGGTTTTGCTGCATATGCTATAACCTCTTTTGCAATAGTACCAGAAGGCTATCTTAGCGGTGTTTCGATTAATGCAACACAACAAGTAATACCTAGTACGGGGCTCACAGAATCGCTTTATATAACACAAAAAGGTTTGAACTACGAGATTTCGAGTATTCTCTACGAAGACCCGGGACTTTTAACCGTTCTTCCAGATCGCGATGTTTACTATTATGTTTATACACTGAGCCAATTGAATACAATAATAAATACTGGAACATTCGTTCCTCCTGAAAAAGAATTGGGCAACGGAACAACCGATCTTTTTGGTGTTTCTAGGGTTTATAGTCTCAATCACACATCACCATTGCGTGAAGATCTTCTAGATGGTCTCACAACTGATCAAGCTTATGCAATAATAGCTAATTATGGTCAGAACTATACTTTCTCCTACTTCTACCTTATGGACGGCATAAGTTCAACTGTGGACATTAATTCAACTTCAGAAATTGTAACACCTACTGATTTTATTTTCTTTGAAGCTTTTGATTTTTCGCTTTTCCTGATGTCTCCACTAGGTGTTCCCGTAGGTTCAATTGAAGATGAAGCAATTCAAGTATGGATGATGCCTCTGGCTGATTATGAAGCTTATACTGGGACGAAGAATTCAACCACATACCTTTCAGAACTCCAAACACTTAACGACTCTAAACCTCTAAAAAATATCATAAGTCTTGGAAATGGAAGTACTGATTTGACTGGACAATTTAGTGATGTATATAGGATAGATGCAAGTAAATTTGGAGCAGGTCTGTTTAAAGTTGTAACTTTTTATCTTGAACGATGGAACGCTTCTGTTGACCTCTTAATAACCGTTGAAACTTTGATGCCAAATTTGGAGATGAACTCCGAAGGAGATTATTCTGATTATCTAAAACAAACATCAGATTGGGAAATAACAAGCTCTTATTACGATTTGGAAATTAAATTATATATGTCAACCTTCATGATAAGAACACATAAATTATGTGTTTTATCATTTAGTCATTACTCTTATCCAATAAAGATTTTAAAGGAAGAATTTTGTTTAGTAAGTTATACTGAAGAGGGATTCTAATGACACAGAGAAGCTATAAACCCAAATTTCTTGCGATTCTTTTATTTTCATTATTGGCTTTAATGATGTTTACCCCGCTTCAAGCAACATTACATCAAAATGAAGATCGATTGGATGCAAATCTAGTAGATTCTCAACTCTCTAAAGAAAAAGTGTCAATAACACAAAACGAGAGGAAAGATAATTCAATGGGTATTTCATCAACTCAACCTATTATTAGTAAAGAATTTGATGAAGGGAGTGAAAATTATTATTCTAATGAACTGCAGAGACCATGTGATAATGGTCTGGTAGTTAGAAATAACAATGGTACAATAATCGCTGACTCCAGAAAAGCACCCACTGACATTAAGCTAGTAATAAATGAACCTGGAAATACTGTTCCTGATTATGCTTTTAGAGGGGATACAGTGACAGTTGAAGGACAATTGTACGTTTGGGAAGGAGATTATTGGAATGGTGAAACAGTTTATTTATATTATAATGTTACGAAATATCAATTCGAGAGTGCACCTTTATTCTATCAAGGAAACCTACAATATGAGGTTGGTTTTGGTACAACGTCTGGACAAGGTGAATTTCAAATTGATCTGTTAACTTCTGTTATTTCTGCTAATCCCTTCTCCAAAATAGGCAAAATTGATCTTTTTACTTACTTCTGGGGACATACTGAAGTTGGTAGAGGAAGTTTTAGTCCTGGTAATGTTAATGTAACCTTCTATGGGTCTATAGATCTTGATGTGACAACAGCAATCACGAATCCAGGTCAAGGTTATACTATTACTAGTCAATGTTATTTTGATAATGGGTCAGTAGTAGACACACAAGGCAATGAATATACCCTTAAGGTAGAGTGGTGGGTTAGTGGAACAGATTTCAATGGTAATCGTACTTTTGGTATAATTTCCCCCTACAACGATATTTATTCTGGAACAGCTCCTCTACTTGTACAAGACGTAGACATAACTGTATTCTATAATTTTGCGCCATTAGGGTTGACTTTCTTTAGAGATAATGATTCTGTTGACCCAGAAAACGATAGATTCCTCGCTTATTATAACACTACAAAGACAGACAACCAAGTAGTTGTTGATGCATATTTTGAAGTTGGAATATTATCATACACAAAAACGCCAGTTGAGGTTGTATATGGTTCTACTTTCACTGTTTTTGCTAATTTAACTTCAGATACTGGTGCTGAGCCTAGTAAGACAATAAGAGTAACTATAATTGGCGGTGGAGGAGTATATATTGTAGAAGACCTTTTAACTGATTTACAAGCTGAAATCCGGAAAACTTATGATCTCACAAGCAACATTACGGATATCACAGACACAATAAATATCCATTTTGAGGCTCTTTCATCTGAATTTGGAGCAGCTCTTTTGAATGATGATGATTTAACTGTTCACTATGCAATAAATATCTACTCAATTGAAATTAATTTGTATAATAACCCTGATGGGAATTTTTACACTCCAGGGGAAATCATTTATTATAATATAACTGTTATAGATGAAGCTGGAAATAAAGCTCCTCTTTCAAGATTCAGTTTAACCTTTCCAGAAATAGGGTTAGTGGAATTTATAACTGAAGCAAGTGGGAATATAATATTGAATAGAAATGTCCCGGATTTTACACTTCAAACAGAAAATAAAACTATTCAAGTAGATGCTTTGAATGAAACCCAAGTAACTTATCGTTATAATGTAATAGGGGTAGATTCAACAAACGTCACCTTTAACACCTATTATGATCTTACTTTAACTTTCACTGATCCTCAAGATAATCCAGTGGCTGATTGGACAGAATTCAACAATACTTTCTATTCTTCATTGACAGCTCAAGCATATAATCTTACAGTAAGAGATCAATTCGGTAGGAAACCGTTAGGTGCGATGATTTCAATAACTCTTGCAGGAGATGAAGTAAACAATCTCCCTGATGGAGTCACTAGTGCTGTTCACTATGTCCTTTATACTGTGAGTGATTTGGATAGCAGTGGGTTAGATCTATCAATAGCTTATCCTGCTGGTCTTGTAATCACAGCAAACGTCCTTCCTGGATTGGTTTATGCAGAGTCAATAACTCATACAATTTACATTTATGGTCCAGATTATGATGTACCTCAAATAACAGCAGAAATACGCACACCAGATCCATTAATAATAGTCCCACATGAACCTTATTTTGATGTTACTTTTACTGTCACTGCATCAGATGTGGGAACGGGTATAAACTTTGTAAAATTGTTCTACCAAATTTATGAAGAGGGTGTAGGTGTAATAGAAACATGGACTAATATTACTTTAATCGATATTGGGGGAGGTCAATATGAAGCTACTTTAAGTATAAATACGATGTATGCACAAAATTATATACAATATTACATTGAGGTCAAAGATTTTGCAGGTTATGGTTTAACTGCTGGTGGAACAAGACAAGCTGTTGCACAATACGATGTAACCTTTGGATGGATTACTTATTTATATAATAGTACACACTATAATGAGTATCAAATAGGGGATTATGAAGAACCAGTGGAAGAAGGAGTTCCGGTTACCTTAACATCTCCAGAACTAGATAATCCTTGGTTTAATATTACAGTTTTTGTTAATGACAGTTTAATATACACAGATATTTCATCTGTAAGAATTTATGTTAATCGAAGTGTAGAAGGTAGTGATGTCTGGGAAGAAAATTATATTAATGACACAATGACAAACGTTCCTGGTACTAACCAATGGTTTTATGTCTTTGATGGGGAGTATAATTATGAATACACTTGGTACTATATTGCATCTGATAATGCAGACCCCACAAACAATGCTTTCACAAGTGTAACAAGAAATCTAGCATCTATAGACTCTGACGCTCCTGTAATTGGCCCTGGTGGTTTAGTTGTTGATTATACAGGCATAGTTATAGAAGCCGACACTGTTCTTAATTTTACTATAATTCTTACTGATGAACGATCAGGTATACAAAATGTTACAGTTTATATTTATTATAATGGACAGACAATACTTGTGAATTTAACTCAAGTTGGAACAACAAACACATATTTTGCATCATTTAATCTTTCTATTTATCCCCTAGCTGAAACAAGTGAAGATCCTTTTCCATTAAATTACTATTTATTATCATATGATATTGTCAATAATTTGCTTACTACACCTCCTGTGCTATTAAGTGTTGTTAATCCTCCTCCTGTTATTCCTCCTGGTGGTAGTACTGATCTAAACCTCGGTGCACTCATCGGTGGAGTTGTTGGTGGTTTAGCTGTTGTTATAATAGCTCTATTCTTCTGGATTAATAGACACTCTTTACAAACTTATGCTAAAAAACAAACTCTTAGAAGAAGATTAAGAGATTACCTAAGAGAAATTATTGAAGAAATAAAAAGAGATGGAGTTGAGGGAAGATATAAGGAAGGTTTAATAAAAATGTGGAACGTAGTAGAAGGTGTAGGTAGAGAGTTCTACGAACTTCCAAGATATAAACATCAAACACCGATGGAATTTGCTTTTCTCTTAGCAGCAAAAGCAAAAATCCAAAAAGAAACTATGGCTACAATAACTTATTATTTCGAAAAAGCGCGTTATAGTCATGAACCTATAACCGAAGAAGATTATAATGCAGGAGTGAGAGCACTCCTTAAAACTATAGATCAACTAGAAGTTAGTAAAATGGAAATTGAAACATAAATGTAGGTGAAAAGAAAGTTGAGTAACAGAGGTATATTTGGTTTCTTCAAAAGGAAAAAACAAGTTAAGAGATTAGATCAAATATTTAATACAGTCATGGGAGATGTTAGAATCTTCGAACAAAGGCAAGATTATCGCGGAGCTGTAATCGCTTCATTTGGAGGTTTAACAACCATTGCTCATGATTTATTAAATATGATTCGTTCTTCTAATACAACTGGACGTGAATTTGGTTTTGAAATATCTAATGAGGCGAACATTTCCGCAGAAGTAATGGATGAATATATGGTCTCCTTTGAAATTGCTCGTTATACTGACAGAGAAGTCACTTATGAAGACTATCAAGAGGCTATACAGCGATTAGATATCTGTTTCAGAGGTATAAGAGAACAGGATGTAGAAGTAGTTGAGCCAAGAGGAAAACAAAAGAAGAAGTCAACAAAGAAGAAAGTTGTCAAGAAGCGAAAGAGCATCAAGAAGAAAGCTTAGTTGGCGTCCTTCCTTTACGAAGTACTCAATTGCAATGTTTCTTCTCTTCATGGTAATAGTGGTACCTATATTTCTAGGAATGGTAGGGCTAGGTAGCTTCGGGACAAAGTTCTCAATATACAATGAAGGATGGGATGGGCTTTCTAGCGTACGCTTGTTTTTAGAACAAGAAACAACTGCTTATGGACAGAAATATGAGATATTAAATGGTATGTCATCACTTAATATTCTAAATAGATTTAATAGATCAGCTGTAGTAACAGTCATTGGACCAGCAACAAAATATAGTCAAGCTGATACTATTTCAATGATAGCGTTTCTTGCACGAGGTGGAAGTTTAATCATTGCTGATGATTACGGAACAGGTTCTGAAATATTTGAACCACTCTTCAATTTATTAGAAACTTGGGATGATGTCGCTTCAGTAAGTGGAGGAAAAATAACTTCATTATCCGAATTATTTGGAAATGCAACACAGGAAGGAGGAGATCTTATTTTCACGATGATTGCAGGGATGTTAAAAGGTATTGGTTTCAATAATTCAGTATTAATGGATGCAGAAAGTTATACTACTAATCCAGCTCAGCCACTTTTAAAAGAGTTTGAGGGGACAAACCCGTTAACTAATGGGATTACCAAGGGTATACAAATGGAGTTTGGTACTGTTATTAGTATAAAAATAAATCATAGTGTATACATTGACCAAGGTGTCCCACAGACTGTGAAAATCTATCAATCTGATTGGATGCCAATGCAGGCTGTATCCTTGTCTCTATTTGGCAGATCAATAGAAGATCAATTCTTGCCATTTCTACCATTTTATACCTCCAAATCTGCATGGTTAGAGTCAGATTTTCAAGCAGCAAAAGAAGGGACAGCAACCCCTGACGAAGATGAGTGGGGAAATGTAAAATTTGCTCCTATGATGACTCTTCCTATAGGTAATGGTAAAATTATAATGATTGGCGATCCAGATATTTTTATTAACAAATGGATTGAAAAAACTGACGATAATGACAATTTAAGATTCTGTCAAAACTTGTTTGATTATGCCACACAGGATCTTAACATAACTGCAGGAGAACCCTACCCTATTATATTTGATGAAGGACATGTTCATCAAAAATTCTATAGTGCTTCTATATATTCAATGACTTTGATGCGCTTTATAACTGAAATGTCAATGTTTCCTTTATACGCACCATTTATACCTATATTTATTGCAGTATTAGCATATCCTCTTATTCCAAAGAAAACAAGATTAACACCTGTATTGTGGACAAAATACAGGGGAGAAGCAGGAAAATCAAGATTTGAAAGAGAAATACGGAGAATCACAGAGACAGGAGCATTCAAAGAAGCGATTAGTCTCTTATATCGAGCATTATTGAGAGGAGCTAGAAAAATATCTGGTAGTCCTCTTGATACACCACAAGAAGTAACGGAATTCTTTTTAGAAAGAGATCCATCTTTGAAAGTCAAAAATATTCTTCCTCAATTAAAACGAATTGATGCCTTTTTGGGAAGACCTCGTTTATTGAAAGAAACTGAATTTTTGACTATAATGACATTCATTAAAGATTTAATGGATAGAATATCGTAGAGTAAAAAATAAAAAGAGAAATGGAAAGTGAAAAGTATGAGTGAAGAAAAACCAGCAAAAGCACAGGCACAAGCTGAAACAGAAACATATGTTACACCAAAGGATGTTAAACGTGTTTGGGAAGAAATCTATAGCGAACTTGAAAAAGTGATAATAGGCAACGTAGATATTCTAGAGGATATGTTTATTGCTCTTCTAGGAGGAGGACATTGTCTATTAGAAGGAGTCCCCGGAATTGCAAAAACTGTGATGGCTAAGTATTTTGCAGCAACACTAGGGTGCGATTTTAAGAGAATACAATTTACACCAGACTTACTACCAAGTGATGTTGTTGGAACAACAATTTATGACCCAAAAGCTGGAACCTTCAAAATGAGAAAAGGGCCAATATTTTGTAATATCGTCTTATCTGACGAAATTAACAGAAGTCCACCAAAAACACAAGCCGCGCTATTAGAAGCAATGGCGGAGAAACAAGTCACTGTCGAAGGAACAACATTTGAGCTTGAACCACCATTCTTAGTTATTGCCACACAGAATCCAATAGAGCAAGAAGGAACTTACCCATTGCCAGAAGCACAAGTTGATCGTTTCATGTTCAAACTTCTTGTAGAATTGCCATCTCCTGATGAAGAAAAAGAGATTATTGAATTAATTCATAAAGGAATCCGCAAAACTGTTCGACGAGTAACTACTCCTATGACTATAACAAAAATGATTGAAACTGTTGCAAGACGAGTATATGTACATGAGGATATTATAGATTACATTAGAGAGCTTGTTGTCGCAACAAGAACAGACCCAAGACTTATACTAGGTGGTAGTCCACGATGTAGTATAGCCCTTCTCAACGCTGGAAAAGCTGTTGCATCTATGAGAGGAAGAGATTATGTCATCCCCGATGATATAAAAAGAGTTTCAAAAATAGCAACAGCTCACAGGTTGCAGATGAAGCCTGAAGCAGAACTTGAAGGAACAACTGGAACAATGGTTGTAGATGAGATTCTAAGGAATCTTGTTGTGCCTGTTTAGAGAAAAAAAGATGAAAACAAGTCGTAAGTAGGTAAGTGACAAAACTTTCTCCTTTCTCTTCTCAGAGTGGAGAAAACATAAGTTAATCAGTAAAGTATTCCTAGTTGGGAAAAATATAAGAACTATAATTAGAATAAGTGAATTGAAAATATTAGGTGTAGACAAGAATGTTCACACGTAGAGGCGGATGGCTAGTTTTTGCTGGAATTGTAATGATTTCAATTGGTTTCGCGTTAGCGGGATATTTGTCACTGAATAATATAATAGCTTCCTTTACATCAGAACCAATAACACTTGAGGGGTCGACAGCAGAAGCACAAGGTTTCGGAATTATGGACATAGTCCACTTTTACGTGAAAGATGCAACATTAATTTGGTATTTTATAATAGCGGGAGTAATGCTAATATTTTCAGTACTATTAGGACTGCCATTTTATAGACTAGGAGCAAACCCGAAAAGTATTGAGATAAAGAGAAGAGTAGCTAAAACAAAAGCCTTTGCTGGAGATTATGTTTACATAGAAGTTACAGCAAGAAACAAATCAGTAAACCAAATACCTACAATCGAAATATATGATGCTATACCAGAAGTATTTGATCTAATTTTAGGAGAAAACTTTATCGTAACACAATTGAATCCAAGAGAAGAAATAACGTTTGGTTATATTGTAAGGATTCCAATAAGAGGAGAGTTTGATATAGGTCCAACTAAAGTCATAATTAGAGATAGAATGGGATTCTATGCAACGGAAGGAGAGATAAAAACAAAGACGTCTATACTTGTGTATCCATCGTACGAGGATATTCGCAAAATGGAGATGATTGGCAAGAAGAGACAACTTGGTCTCCTTTTTGGTTTCCACCGCACTAAAATAAAGGGTATGGGTACTGACTTTTTTGGTATCCGCGAATATCAAACTGGTGACGCATTCAAGTTTATAGATTGGAAAGCTTATAGTCGTACTCAGAAAATGATGGTTCGTGAGTATGAAGCTGAGCAAAACATTCGAGTCGTTATCATTCTTGATTCTTCTGCTAGTATGGGTGCTGGTCTTCCTCGAAATACTAAACTTGAGTATGCCATTCGTAGTGCTGTTCTTTTTATCCATCTTGCTTTTGAGAAAAAAGATCTTGTTGCTTTATGTATTTATGATTCCAAGGTTCGTGCTTTTATTGAGCTTACCGGTGTCCGAGCACAACTTTTCCAATTTCTTGAAGCTTTAGCTCATGCTAAACCTGAGGGTGAAGGTGATCTTGAGAATGCTGTTGACTTTATTCTTCAACGTGTTAAGCGTTCTGCTTACTTAATTGTAATTTCTGACCTTGAATCGCATCCTCAAAAGATTATTCCGGCTGTTCGTCGTGCTCGTGCTCGTAAACATAACATTACTGTTGTCTCTCCCTTCGGTCCTTGGTTTGAAATCGTTTCTCAGCAGCTTTCTCCTGTTGAGCAGATGATTGGTCATGCACTTGTTGAAAAACAGCTTGGTGAGCGCCAAATTATGTTTAAAGCTCTCCGTGGCTTTGATGCAACTTCCGTTTCTGTTGGTCCTGATGATTTTATGCCAACAGTTTTAGCTCAATTCAATCGAATGCAACGTCAAGGGTGATTATGGTATGGACTCTCTTTCAGATTCTGGTTTCATTGACCTCGGTATCCGCGGTGTCCAGCGACGTCTACGTGGTGCTCGTATACAAAATGTGGCAACCAACGTCATTGGTCGCCTTATAGCTGTTGGAGCTATTGTATGGTTATCAATAACGCTCTTTGATCTCATTGATTTTGAAAATCCTGCTAAATTCCCTGAAGGTCATCTTCTTGATACTCTCAAACTGATTTTTATTTTCATCGAGCTTATAGTTATCGTTCTCTTTACTCTCCCCTTCCTTGTATTGATACCTATTGT
The DNA here is from genome assembly GCA_019057815.1 of Candidatus Heimdallarchaeota archaeon. Classification (GTDB taxonomy): domain Archaea; phylum Asgardarchaeota; class Heimdallarchaeia; order Heimdallarchaeales; family Heimdallarchaeaceae; genus 18H4-34. Next base: position 133,741 of record JAHLWR010000002.1, on the reverse strand, counting down.
TAATGCAGCTAATGCTCCACCTGGTTCTCCTCAAGATGCAGTGGCTATATTAAATACTGTCAGAGCCTTTCTCAGTGCTGATCTTTTCAATAATGTTGATGTTCCTGTTGCGATGCAAAATGCGATTAGTAATTTAGGGCTTGATGATCTGTTTGCTGTTCCTTCTAGCGCTACAGTTCCAGATTTTCTCTTTTCTCCCTTTGGAAAATACTTCAGTAGCATTTTTAGTTTGGAAGGAGAAACATTGAAAGCTATTAACCGTGCATCTCTTCTTTGGTTTGCTATTATTCTCTTAGGAATAGCTATTCTTGCTTTTATCTTCCGTGCTGATATGCGTTCAGCTGCTACAGCATTTGTTCTGTCACAATTTATTGTTTTTTATAGCAGTGTTCAACTCCTCTTTAGGCAAGATTCTCCAGATGTATTTTCCTTCACTCCTTCCAGTAATATCGGAGATATGTTTAGTTCAAATGTTGTTATGGTGGCTTTAGCTTCGTATATGTTTTTGGAAATCTCACTCCAAATATCGTATATTTCAAAGATTCTCAACCCCACACAGAACAGGCACCAGCGTGTGTTACGGGCTTTAGATAGGTTGAAAGATTTCAGGCTAGGCATAGTGTCTACTGATTCAGCAAAGTTAACACCTGAAGTAGCTGAAGAAGTTGAAGGCAAAGATTCTGATGAAAAACAAGCCTCTAGATCAATCACAAGTACAGGGAGCTCTGTATCAAGAAAATTTGGTTTTGCAGGTGTAGCTCTCATGATTGACAAAGCATCAGATTCGCTTTTCGCAAAACCTGGAGGACAAAAAGACAAGCTCACGAGTAGACTCCAAAGATATCATGATGGTCTAGTAGCAAGTGATTCAAGAATAGATGACAAGCTAGTAGGAGCTTCAGTGGCGATATCTCCGCTAATGACGATTGTCTATGTGTTATTTTCTGTAGTGTTTAGAGTAGGGATAATGATTGCTGGATTATATGCAATTTTGAATCCAAATGTACTACTCTTTGTACTGCGCTATCCGGCCTCAATATACAATTCCTTAGAAATGTATGAACCTGAAGGCGTAGTGTTGCTACTTATTCCAATTGTAGTGTTCATACTTCTCTTTACTGTGTTAATAGGTTTCATACAAGAGAGACTTTCATCAAGATTAGAATCAGCTATTGAACCTGTGCTAGATGCAGAAAAACAATACCAAGAAGTGGAACGAACAGGGGTTGTAACAGAAGGTGGACTTTCGCCAATAGGTGATGAAGATGAGCTGTTCTATCAAAAATTACGTGAGCAACTGAGTGCAAAAGAAGAATAAGCAATAACATATTCACACCATTTTTTAACTGAATATAACAGGAGTCCTTTTCCTTCAGGTGGAGGAGTTTATGAAGATTTTAGAAATGACGTTTAAGAGAAAAATGAAAGGATGAATAAGTAAAGAAGAAAAAGAGATGTTATGTGCGTCTGTACATAAATCGATCCCAGTTTGAAACATCTGGAATGTCTGGAGGTAATTCTTTTCTCGCTCTAATACTTTCTATTAATTCTTTTTCAAGATTTTTAGGTACTGGTTCAAAACCTAAGAATTGGTAACCAAAGAAAGCTCTTCCCGAGCTGTTACTTCGTATTTCATCTGCTAAATCTATTGTTTCAGCTGTAGGGATCTTTCCTTTTATCAAAGTATTTTCACCTTCTTGAGTCATTTCTTGAATAATTCCACGATGTTGAGTAATAACTTTAGACATATTACCTACATATTCGGAAGGGACTTTGATATCAATCATTAGTATAGGTTCTAGTATATGAGGATCGCTTGTTAGGAAGGTTGTGTGGTAACCAGCTAAAGCCATTTGAAAAATTTCAGTAAAACCAGTATGTGCTGGATCTACATGTACTGTTGCATCTGTTATGATATATTTACTTCCCATTAGTGGCTCTTTTGCTAGTGTTGATCCATTGCAGAAATCAATGAAAACTTGAATGATATATTGTTTAATATTATCTAATCTTTGGACTCCTGTTGATGCATCAATTAATACGTTTGTCTCGCTTATTGTCCATATCCTTCTAGCTACTTTTGCTTCCCATCCTGCTTCTTCTTGTAGAATTTGTGCTCTCGTCCTTCTGTCTTGATCCATGTTTACTTTTCCGCTCTTGAATAATGCCATAGCTTTGTTATCTAATGGTTCTATGTGAATTAGCAATCTGTTATGACCATTTGGTGATTTTGAATGAACATCTATTCCTCTGGTCGTAGGTAGTTCTCTATAGACAACTATAGGATCACTGACTTCTATTTCTACTTGCTCTCGAATTCTTGTGACCAAGATTTCGATTTGTAGAGGATCAATTCCTGAAAGAACATAAGTCTTTGATTCTTCATCATGTCTAAAAGTTGCTGTTGGATCGGCCATTATCCATTTGGAAACAACTTCGCCCAATTTCGCTATGTCTTTTGGATCTTTAGGTTTAATTGTTCGACTAACTACAGGTTCAGCTACATAAGAGATTTCCTCAAAAACGGTGATTTTCTCTTGTTCACCATCTAAAACGAATGTTTCACCAGCAGGGCAAATAAAACCATAAATAGCAAATAAGTTTCCAGCAGGAACTTCATCAACATCAAGAATGTCAGTAATTTCCATAACTCCCAATCTTTTTATTTTTACCTTAGTCTTTTTACCAACTAAATACAATATATCTGAGTTCCTAAGTGTTCCTGAAAAAACTCGCCCAATAAGTGTCGGCCTTTTAGACTTAGGATCAATGAATATTTTTGTAATCATACCTAGTAATGGTCCGTTTGGATCGCATTCTATCAAGGATTTACCTACTTCACTCTCAAGATCACCAGACCAGATATGAGGTATTTTCAATTTTTGACCTTCAACAGGATTGGGCAGGTGTTTAATAACCATTTCAAGAAGAGGATCCTCGAGAGGAAGTTCAGTCTTTAGCCAATCCTTGTTATCTTCGGCATATTTTTCAAAGACTATTTGAGGTCTGATTTCTAATCGTTTAAGGGTGGACATATTAAAAGCCCATCCATCTTTTGCGCTTCCAACAGAGACGGAATCATTAACAAAGGAAACTTGCCATTCTTTAGCCAAGTCTTTGGGAGCACATGCTTTAATTAATCTGTTTACCTGTGAGATAATAGAATCAATCTTAGAAAAGACATCCTTAGGAGCTAAACGCAATTCAGAAATGAGACGATCAACCTTGTTGATAAATAAGACAGGTTTACACATCTCGCCAATACTAAGACGGATATTAGTCTCAGTTTGGGTCATCACACCTTCAAGAGCATCAACTAAGAGAATGACACCATCACTTCCGCGTAAAGCACGGGACACCTCACCAGTAAAGCTGATGTGACCTGGAGTGTCATTAATCTCAAAAAGATATTGTTTATCACCATAGTCATAATTTAGAAGAACCACACTAGTAAAAATTGTAATTCCTCTTTCTTGTTCTTCCTCATCGCTGTCCATCATAACTTTTTTTCCAGCGTCAGCATCAGACATCAAACCTGCTCTTCTAAGCAAAAAATCACTAGTGGTTGTTTTTCCATGGTCAATGTGAGCTGCGATAGTAAATACCCGTCTTAAATCCATTGGGTGATGTTTTATCATATCTCTAATTTCTTCAGCGTTCTTTACGCGAACCATACTTTATCCCTTTCAATAATCTAGTTATACGAAGCTCTTAACTTTTTTTTATAAAGATACTGTTTTCTGCTTTTAATTTCGTTGATAAACCTCCTAATGAAATAAATTTGACCTTTAACTGTTTTTTTGGTTTAATCTGAATTGTTTCTGTTTAATAATTTTTAATTGTTTGGGATACTAATAGAACTGGGGCTCTAAAACCAAGAAATTCCAAGATTCCAACTATAATCGTTCAAAGAAAACATACGAAAAAGACAATTTTATTTTTATCATTATCTATAACTTAATTTTAATTTGTTAGCTCCTTTTTATCCTTTTCCGCTTCCAATCTATTATCTTCACATAGATTTGTCTCTTGAAGATTCTTGTATTGGAAAGATTCCAATCTTTCAGTAGAAAAACCTCTGAAAGTGTTAATATTGTAGTCGAGAAACTCATCTTTTTTGATTTTTTGAAGATAGGAAGATATTAGAACGAATGAGTATACTTAATTATTCCCAAATTGGTTTATAGACTCGAAAAATATTTTAGTTAGGATTATCAACAGAAGAATCTATTGCATAAAAGATATATTCAATAAAGAGTTTAGATAAGTGTGATTTTATGAAAAATAAAGCAATATCAGTTCTACTAATACTGACATTCTCAGTTTACGCATCGAATTTCATTGTACAAATAACCGCTGAAGAGGACGATTATAGAACTACTTCGTTAGAATTGACATCCCATGAATCAATTGAAATAATTTCTGACGATAATTTCACCGATTACAGTTTTCCAGGAACAGGAACAGCTGAAGATCCTTATATTATTGAAGGGTTGGAAATTATAACAACAGAATATGCTGGGATTTATATCTATAATACAACTAATTATTTTATTATTCGTAACTGCTATGTTGACGCAATATCCCATGGCATTTATATCAGGTATGTAGCTGATGGAACAGCAACTATTTCCAACAACACATGTAGCAACAATGACTATGGTGGCATCAAGCTTTGGCGTTCTGGGAACTCTACTATTTCCAACAACACTTTTACTAATTGTGGTTTAGAGATATACGAATATACCATTGATGCTTACCTATCGTATGCTATAGAAAATAATTGGGTGAATGGTAAAAAACTAGGTTTTTACACTAACCTTGACTCTACGATAATTACTGAACCAGTTTATGGTCAATTAATATTAGTCAATTGTACTAATGTTACAGTGCGTAACCAAATATTAAATAATGCTACAACTGGTCTATTTCTCTACTCTTGTACATATTCAACTATTATAGACAACACTTGCAACAATGGCGATGTTGGCATCTTTCTCGACAATTCTGATAGTTCTACTGTTTCCAACAACACTTGCAACAATAACAACGATATTGGCATCTTTCTCGACAATTCTTCTTCCTCTACTGTTTCCGACAACACTTGTAGCAGCAACTACAGAGGTATTTTTCTTTATTATTCTGATAGTTCTACTATTTCCAATAACACATGTAACAATAATCAGTACGGCATCTCTCTTTCCACTTCTATTAGTTCTACTGTTTCCAGCAACACTTGCATCAATAACTACTTCATTGGCATCGGGCTTTCCTATTCTGCTAATTCTACTGTTTTCAACAACACTTGCAACAACGACTGGAGAGGCATCTGGTTTTACCATACTAGTAGTTCTACTGTTTCCAACAACACTTGCATCAATAATAACTTTGAAGGTATCTCTCTTTCCTCTTCTGATTTTTGTGTCGTTACTTACAATCTTCTGCAAGAAAATGAAGGTTATGGAATATACATAGAATCTAGTTCTGATAATAATCATATTCACCATAATACCTTTGTAGACAATTATCTAGTAGGAACTTCCCAAGCGTATGATGATGGAAATAATAATATCTGGTGTGATGTAATCACTAATGAAGGAAATTTTTGGTCAGATTGGTCGGGAACAGGTTACTATTATATTGATGGTTCAGCTGGAGCATTCGATCTTTACCCTCTTGATGAAGTTATTGACCATACTACAACTGAACACACTTCAATTGAATCTACTACAGATGAAAACCCATTAAACTTCACACTTACTCTTCTAATATTAGTAGTTCCCTTATTACTCACAAGGATAATCTCAAAGAAGACAAAGAAAAAATAACTATTTGGGGTGGAACTTAAAAAGTGTCAATCAAGTAGAATTTCAATGGGGATAATGGAAAAATGATGTCAAAAAAACACTTAACTATAACTAATATATTTTTAATAGGTTTATTGATAATAATATTTTTATTTAGCAATAATAATACAACAGTCAAATTCGATTCTGTATTGTCTTCTTCTGCTAACTATATATCTTTTGCATTAATATCTCATGATCCTATTGAAATAACAAGTGACAGCGATTTTGAAGTTTTTCCAGGAACAGGAACTGTCGAGGATCCTTATCTTATTGAGGGTTACAATATTATAACAACGAGTCAAAATGGTATTTATATTACTGATACAACAAAATATTTCATTGTTCGCAACTGCTATGTTGACGCAGTAAAGTATGGCATTTATATCGATGATGTCGCTTATGTAACAGCTACTGTCAATAATAATACGTGCAACAATAACAACGATATTGGCATCTATCTTTGGAATTCTGGTATTTCTACCGTTTCCAACAACACTTGCAGTAACAATAACTATGGTATCAAACTTTTATGTTCTAGTATTTCTACTGTTACTAACAACGCTTGCAACAACAACAACTACAGCGGTATCTATCTTCGATTTTCTTATGGTTCTACTGTTACTAACAACACTTGCAGCAATAATAACAACTATGGCATCTTGTTATCCTCGTCTGGTAGTTCGACTGTTTCCAACAACACTTGCTACAACAACAACTTCAGCGGAATCTATCTTTTATCTTCTACTATTTCTACTATTTCCAACAACACTTGTAGTAGTAACAATGATATTGGTATCTCTCTTTCCTCTTCTGTTGGTTCTACTGTTGTCAACAACACTTGCATCAACAACAACAGGGATGGCATCTCTCTTTCCTCTTCTGGTGATTCTACTGTCATTAACAACACTTGCATCAGCAATTACAGAGGTATCTATCTTTTGTCTTCTAGTGATTATACTGTTTCCAACAACACTTGCGATAACAACTTACGAGGTATCGTGCTTGATGATTCTGGTAGTTCTACTGTCGTAAACAACACTTGCAGCAATAACTGCATAGGCATCTTGCTTGATGATTCTGGTAGTTCTACTGTTACAAACAACATGTGCAGCGATAACAACGATATTGGCATCTATCTTTACTATTCTAGTAATTCTACTATTTCCAACAACACTTGCAACAACAATGACAACTATGGCATCTATCTTTCCTCTTCTGATTTTTGTGTCGTTACTTACAATCTTCTACAAGAAAATGAGAAATATGGAGTATACTCCTCATCTATTTCTGATAATATTCTTTTTCACCATAATACCTTTGTAGACAATAACCTTGGTGGTACTTCCCAAGCGTATGATTCTGGTGCTAACAACTATTGGTATAGTACTGAAACACTTGAAGGTAATTACTGGTCAGATTGGTCAGGAACAGGTTCTTATTCTATTGATGGTTCTGCAAGTTCAGAAGATCTATATCCTCTCGATGAACCTACCGTACATTCAGTTGAATCTACTACAGATAAAAATCAATCAAACTTCACATTTATTCTCATTATGCTAATAGTTCCCTTAATACTCACAAGGATAATCTCAAAGAAGACAAAGAAAAAATAGACCAGCGGTCAGAAACTTAATAGAAACGAAGTAATAATAAGAGTAATCTTCAACGCTTCCTCTTTTTTACATCCTTTGTATATGGGATATAAGTATATATTAAAATTGGCAAAAAACCTAATTAACTGTAAGAAAGTATTTCTTTTATGAAACAGATTTCTATTTATATTGAGTTTTGGGAGTATCTTCACGCTTTTGGATTGAAAACCATTGAGATCATTGAATTAGAAAAAGCTTGGAATTATAGAGTCTTACCAACTGAGTTTACAATAATTGAAACTTTCAATCATTTAGTACAAGCTATATTTGAAGATGCAGGAACTTGGTTTCTAAAAGATTCCAAGAAATATACCCCAACAAATGACCCAAATCATGATTTAAATTGTGCAATTGATCGTATGATGCAAGCTATCCAAGATTTTGATAATGAGAAAATAGAGGAAGAATTTGCTTTTCAATGGGGAGAACAAACAACTATTAAAGATGCTATTAAGCAGAACATTTTTCATGTTATAGGTCATTTTGGACAACTCAGAGAGAGAGTTGGAATTTTGAAAAGAAATCAATAAGAAAGCGTTCTAATTGATATTTTCTCTGACACAGACTTATAAGTAATGATTTATGCTTTTATTGTTTGTTAGTCCTTTTCTAAAATTGGCAAAAGTGTTTTATAACTCATCAGCATATTTTTTTTGTGTCTGTTATTTTTGCTCCTAAAGCTCTTATTGGTAATGGACTGCAACTAGAACATGATTTGTATATTGAAATTAATGCTGAAGGTTACATTCAACAAATATCCTCTAAAAGTTTAGCTGAACCCGATTTTTCTCTTCCTTTTCACTCTGTACTTATTCCTGGGTTCATCAATGCTCATACTCATATTGGAGACTCTTTTTTTAAAGATCAAGGATATGGTTTGTCATTACAAGAAGTTGTTGGAAAGAATGGTCTCAAACATTCAAAAATAGAAGAAATTGCGTCACCTGCTCTTATCGATGGAATGAAATTAAGTTTACAGATGCTTATCGAAAATGGTTTTACTTCATTCATTGATTATAGAGAAGGCGGTTTGCCAGGTGTAGTTATGCTAAAGAAAGCTCTTGTACCTTTTCTCTCATCAATTAGAGGAATTGTTCTTGGTCGTCCTAATAAGGATTGTAATGTCAATAACATTCTAGGGCATGCTACATGTGAGGGGTTAGGTTTTTCAACAATTTTCACTCTTCATGATAAATATGAGGAACATATAAAAAATATAGATTTTCTTAAATCTAAATATCCCGATATTATTTTGAGTCTCCATGTTTCAGAAACTGAAGACATTGTTTCTAGATCTCTTGATGCTTTTGGTAAAACCGATGTACAGCATGCTTTGGATTTGTATGATATTGATTTTGTTGTTCATGCTAACTATGCAGATATAAAAGACGATTTACAGCTATTGAAGGTACGAGAAGTAAGCGTTGTGTGTTGTCCACTAACTTCAATGTATTTTGGTTTGAAATTCCCTCCTATAAAGGAAATTCTGGATGAAGGAGTGCTTCTAGGATTGGGAACAGATAATATCTTGTTGTCTAATCCAGATCCATTTCACTTGATGAAAAATACTTTGTTAGGTTGTCTGAGTCTAGGAAAAGTAATAGAACCAATTGAGATTCTGAAAGCATTAACAGTAAACGCTGGTATAATCGCAAAAAGAAAAATAGGTAGACTTGAAACGGGTTATAGTGCAGATTTTGTAGCAATAAATCTTGAAAGTGTTAGAACAAAATATTCGAAAGATGTTTACACAGCTATAACTTTGCGAGCAACACCTAATGATATTATATTTCAGATGTTTAACGGAAAGAAAATAAAATGAAAAGACCAAAAGTGTTTATCAATGTTGCTTCTTCCTTAGATGGTTTCATTGCTTCTAACAAAGGAGCTTTACATCTGTCAAGTAGAGAAGATTTAGAAAGAGTCCATTCATTGAGAAATAGTGTTGATGCTATCCTTGTAGGAAAAAACACTGTTATCATTGATAACCCATTGCTTACCGTTAGATACGTTACTTCTCGTAAAAAACACCCTCTTCGCGTTATTCTCGATTCTAAAGGTTCAATTCCTATAGATTCTAATGTAATCAAAGAACAAAAAAAGTATCCTACTGTAATTTTTGTTTCTAGAACCCATCCTATCGAAAAAAGAGATGAATTTAACAATCTTGGAGTGACAATTATTCCTGTTGGTGAAGAAGAAACAACTAATTTTCTTGATTTAACGCAGATACTCGAGCATTTGAAAAACGATTTTAATGTTAAAACATTACTTGTTGAAGGAGGATCAACAATTATTTCACAGTTTATTCAACGAAGATTAGTTGATAAAATGTTTATCTATTTCGCTCCGATTCTAGTAGGACATCTAGGGGGTATTCCTCTATTAAGAGATGAATCACAAAACACTTTGAAAAAAACAACATCAGTTAAAATAATACAAACAAAACGCGTTAGTGAGGGTATTCTTGTTTCAATGATATTACTGGATGAGGAAAAGAAATGAGTCTCGACGAGTATTTATCTCTGGTTATCAATAACTCTGAAGAACTTGCTCATAAAGCAAATGAGAAACGTTTTAAGAATTACAAAAACAAAATAACTTTTTCACGTAACATTTTCGTTCCTGTAACTCGTCAATGTAGAAACAAGTGTGATTATTGTGGTTTTGTATCAGATGATGTTTCATCTTGGATTCCTCCATCAAAATACATTGAACTCCTTAATGAAGCAAAAAGAACCAAATGCAGTGAAGTTCTGTTAACTCTAGGAGAAAAACCTGAAGCGAAGTATTCGAATGCTCATGATTTTTTAGCAAATCATGGTTGTTCTTCAACCGTTGAATATGTAAAAAAATTTTGTGAAGTTGCATTGGAACATGCTTTATTACCTCATTCAAACCTTGGAATACTCTCCTATGAAGAACTTTCGTATCTCAAGGATTCAAATGCAAGTATGGGATTGATGCTTGAAACTGTGAGTAAACGTCTAATGGAGAACGGTCATCCTCATTGCAATTCCCCAGGTAAGGATCCGAAAAAAAGACTTGAGACAATTGAGAATGCTGGTAAGCTCAAAATTCCTTTTACTACTGGAATTCTTGTTGGAATTGGTGAAAATATAGAAGAAAGGATAGAATCTCTGCTATCTATTGCTAATATTAGCAAACAATATTCCCACATCCAAGAGGTAATTATTCAAAACTTCAATCCAATACCTTCTACACCAATGGCTGATAGACTCCCTCCATCAAAAAAAGACTTTCTTGATTCAGTATCTCTTGCAAGAGTGATACTACCCAAATCTGTAAATATTCAGGTACCACCTAACTTAAACAGTGAACGTATTCTAGATGCTTTAACTCATGGAGCTAATGATTTAGGAGGTATTTCTCCTGTTACAATAGATTTCATCAATCCTACAATGGACTGGCCAGAAGAGAAGAAAATTAAGAAGCTACTTGAAAAGGACAGGTATATTCTTGAGGAAAGGTTACCTGTTTACCCTCTTTATGAAAAATATTTAAGCAATAGAATTCGTATAATAATTGGAGACAAAGATTGACATGAAAAACCTCTCTCCCCCTAAACTTGATGAACATATCAGTATCTCAAGTTTCAGAGAATCTAACATAGAAGAAATTATGCAACTTACTTCAATGTTAAAGAAAAGGGGGAAAGATTTGAGAGTTCAAATGGAATTAGCTGATGAAGCAAGAATAGAACAAGTAGGGAAAAATGTTACTTTTGTAATAAATCAAAATATTAATTTCACAGATAATTGTATAGGGACATGTAGGTTTTGTTCTTTCAAATCTGGTTCTAGAAACGATCGATCTCTTTCAAAAAGGATGTCACTTGAAGATATTGAAATAGAAACGCAGAAAGCATTAGCTAGAGGATGTACAGAAGTTTGTATCCAAGGAGGGCTTGACCCCCAGATAAATTATGCTTATTATAAGGATTTGTTGAAAACAATAAAGCGAACTGCGCCCAACATACACATTCACGCTTTTTCTCCTGCAGAAATAGCTTATATGTCACAACTTTCGGGGGAGAATATAGAAGATATCTTCAAAGAACTTAAAAAAAGTGGTCTAGGTTCCTTTCCTGGAACAGCTGCTGAAATACTAGTAGATGAAGTAAGAAAAGTAATTTGCCCTGATAAAATATCTACTGAACAATGGGTAAACATTGTTCTTACGGGGCATCGTGTAGGAATAAAATCGTCAGCAACAATGATGTATGGTCATGTTGAATCACTAATAGATGAAGCAGAGCATTTAGTATTACTCAAAACGATACAAGAACTATCTAAGGGTTTTACTGAATTTGTTCCATTATCATTTATGCATCAAAACACTATTCTATACCGCTTTCTAGGTGCACGACCTAGTAGTTCAGGAATGCACGATTTAGCTCTTTATAGTGCAGCTAGACTCTATTTAGGTGAATCTATCAATAATATACAAACATCTTGGGTAAAACTTGGACCAAAACTAGCCCAAATTTCTCTAGATGCAGGAGTAAATGATCTTGGGGGTACTTTATTTACTGAGAATATAACAAAAAAAGCTGGTGGAACGTATGGTGAATTGATGACAGTGGAAGATTTTGTAGCAATAATAAAAGATGCAAATCGTATTCCTGTCGAACGTGATACACTATACAATCTTATAAACCATTACTGATTTAAAGCTAAGTTTTAAATTTAACATCGTATTAATCAGTATTATAAATGAATTCCAAGAAACAGCTTTCTTCGAATATTTGGAAAGCTCTCTCCAATCAAATAAGAAGGGACTTACTTGTGTTTATTGGAGAAAAGAGGGTTGTTTCGTTTACCGACATTCAATCACGTTTTGGTACAAAAGTTGGTACATTATACCATCATTTAGATACTCTTGGAGAATTAATAACTCAAAATGCTACTAAAAAATACTTGTTGTCTGAAAAGGGAAGAAGAGCTTATGTATTAATTGAAGATGAGCTAGATGTCTCTGCTCCTGAAATCCAAGCATATGGAAAATTATCCTTTCTTCATACATTATTTCTTCGATCTGTTTTTCAGTTAATATATGCAGATTCTGTTCGTTCTCTAGGGTTTACACTCCTTCTATTTGTAGGATTAACTGTGTCCACTTTTTTCATGTCAACAAGTCCTGTATTCTTATTTCCTTCTTTAATATCTCCTGCATATTTCGCACCCATTTTCTTTATTGTTTCTACTCTTGTAACATATATTCTATGTGAATTATTTTCTTCATTTCTTTTCAAAAGAAAGAAAGAAAAATTGGCTCTTTTTCAAAGTATTGTAATAGTACAGATACCACTAGTACTTTTTAGTCTTCTAGAATCTTTAGTAGTAGATTTTGATTATCCAGTATCTCCGTTAGATCTTGAAATATGGTTGTTTGTAATTTTAATTTTTACACAAATTATTACTTTGGGTTTACTTATTGAGGCAATTATAGTTATAAAAGAATTAAGGATTGAAAAGGCAGGAATTGTCGCTTTAGTGACAAGTTACACTCTAAACGGGCTGGCGTTTCTGATTATGAATGGTTTGGTGTGGTAATTATGATGAAGTTCGAATTTTCTCGAAGTAAACACTATATAATTAGAAAAGAATCCTTAAAATTGACTTTGAACTTAAATAAACATAAGAGGGTTTCACTATGAGTGCGGAAATATATTGGAAAATAAATACCCCATCTATCGTGAAATGCGTTTTTGTACTCACTGTGTTACTCTCTGTTTTGTTTTTTACTCCTTCTGTTAAAGCATCAGAAGTAGAAACTGGCTCAATTACTTCTTCCACTTCTTCTTTTTTTAACAATCTATATTATGAGAGCATAGAAATAATTGCAGGAAAAGAAGAATCAGCTCTCTTGAATCTAGAATTAAATGGAATGAGAAATGAAACTCACTTTGATTTTCTATCTCCTGCACTATTAAGGGTATCGCGAATTGATTTTATAGTGACTGAACAAACTAATTTTTCTAAAATCTGGACAAACCCTCTTTGGCAATTTCCAAATGGTTTGAGCGTAAAAATAGTAATTCAAACAACAAATCTACAAATTATTCAAAATATGTACCAACATGTACAACAGGTTTTTTATGACCATTATGGTGTGATGCTTGAAATCTATAATATCCAAAGAATCGGTATATATTCAGTTCAGTTATCCTTAATGGCTGCTTTATCCTATTCTAAAGCTCTGGTCGCTTTTGTTGACGTTTTTGCTCCAGATAATGATAGTAGTAATGGTAATTTTGAAGACATCTTTTTTGAGCGAATAAAAGCTAATCCGATAATATATGCATTTGGTTATACCCTTAAAAAATCTGATGATGGACAGTTCTTCACAGTCCGTAAAGCTATGCTTGGTCTTGAAAAAGGTATAAGTAAAAATAATCAATTGCGAAGCATGAATGTTAGTAATGTTTTAGGAGAAAAGCTCATTTCAAATCCTCGTTCTATTTCATCGAAAGTGAGTTTCAAACTGCCTTTTCCCGCAAATATCACTCATCTCTCTCCCTCTCCAGATAATTTTGCTCCAGAGATTACAGGTGTTTTTGAGTGGTCTCTACGTTTTCTTCTAATACCAAGATTTCAAGCTTTTGATGCACTAGTTGAGTACTATCCTGCTACATTCTTAGATATGGAATATCCACGGGTTGTTACAACTTCTTCTTATTCTGATGATAATCTAAATCAAAATGGAGTATTAGATATGGTTTATAGTGTTAGAAATGTTGGTTCGTCTCCAGCAATAAACACAACAATAGTTTTTCCAATTCCAGAGGATTTTAAAGAAATATTGTTACATGGGGCTAATGCACCTGTTCTAAAAGAAGATATAAGAATCGATGAAACTGTTTCATCGTTCATACAAATTAGCGTTTATTACGATAATATTGTAGATGTAAATGTTACTATTCCAGTACTTGATATTCAAGGATGGTATGAGAATATTACTGAAGGTATGCTTGTAAGGTGGATGGATAACACAACTATCGTGTTAAATGAATATTTAGAAATATTGAGCTCAAATGGTATTCCTTTGGATGTATACAATGTTATTATACAAAAACTCGATGAATATATGAAAGATTTTGATATCGAGGATTTCTATACTAATCTAACAGGTAAGATTCAAGAAGTTTATCAACTTCTTTTACCAGCAATTAACAATGCCTATGATACACTGTACGAAAATCTCTATGATGAGATCATTTTGTTTCAATTAAATCAAAATGATTTTACATACGTTTCAACAATCTTTGGGTCATATCTTTACTGTAATATACCTGTTCTTGATGTAAATGAATCAGTAGAAATCTCATGGAATTTGGCGAATGTTCCGACAACAAATGATAGGTTTGGTATTTTTCGTTTTGAGGTGCAATCATATGATGAAGTTTTTGACTACATATTATTCCAAAGTTATGAATACGATTATAAGAATCTCATGATAGCTATGTTTGCGCAAAATAATATCAGTGGAAGGTTTCTTAGTGATTATTATGCAGCTTCGGATACATTTGTTTCATTAGGTAGCAGATTCAAATATCAAGATGTAATTGGAAGAGAATATTATGGGTTAACAAACGGTCTCAATCTCCAAATAGGCGATGAAGAGGCTGTACTTAGAAGTACGTTACTTTCAAATGAATCAATCTATGTTGTAGGTGATAAGGTTTCTTTTCTGCTTGATATCCAGAATGTTGGAACACTAACTGCATATGATGTTCGTGTAGATATTGTTAACTTGAAACTTAATTATCTGTGGTTGCCAACAGAAATTGTTCTAATAAAATCCTTTAGTATTAGCCATATAGATAGTAACACAGGTTTTGTAAAAGAATTTTCAATAAATGCAAATAGCAATATAGGTTTGAATACTTATGTGGCATTAATTAGTTTTATTTCTGATAAATCAGAAGATTCATTAGAGATTCCTAATCCTTGGTCCAACGAACCATTAATTTGGACATTTAGTGGAGAAACTAAGAATGTTGTAAGCTCTACAATGGTTACGGGTATTCTTGTTCCACCACTCTTACTTCAAAATCAGACAAGACCAAGTTTTCCTGTACCTGAGTTATCTCTAGATTTTGATTACCAAATTACAGAAGACAATCAAGTAACCGTAATTTATGAAATAACGAATACTGGTCTTTCTTCATCTAATCTTACAATATCGCAGGTTTTGGATAATTCACTAGCTGATTCGTTATCAGTAACAAGTCACTATATCACTGAAGAGAATGAAATCTTACTTACAACAACATCTTCAGCGACCCTCTCATGCACTAAAGTAAATCTAGCTAACGTGACTTTAAATCCCGGTGAAATGGTTAGAATCCAAGAAGTATTCAGTAATATTGAGGGAGAAATTGTTATTCCTCCGATAATTATAATATATTCGTCTCTTTATGAAATCCAAGGAACAACTTTCCAAACAGCTAATACAAACTTTGAGATTACTAATATGGTTTCAGAAGTTCACCAGATAAAAATGGATGTACCTGAAGTGATAGAAGGAGAGCAATTCTCATTTGAATGGTCAGCATTTTCACCAGTTATTAAGATCAAGATACCACTAATATCAACAGATATTGAAATAACATTTTCATCCTTGCCATACTTGTACCCTCTTATCAGTGCAGCAGCATTGACAATAATTGTTCTAGTAATAGCTCTGTTTTCGAGAAAATCAGCTTATTACAAATAGTTCTATTTGCTTCATTATTCATCTCATATCAAAATCTTCAGAAGTGAAATTTTTTAGGAACGCCATAATTTCTTCTTGCATATTACCGCTCTTTTGCATGTTCATCGTTTGGGTGTAAAACACTGAGAATAGTTCTCCTAGCAAACATTGAACGCACAGTTCGAAAGTCAAATCTGAATCTGGGAAACGGCAAGGAAAATTGATTTTTTGAACTGTTCCCTCTGGACTGCGACCACTAATACTTTGCTTCCATTTGCATACACGTAGATTTTCTGCCATTCTTATCTTCCAAGTATATGGGAGAAAAAACCATTTTAAACCTATCTTTTTGGTATTTTACTAGACGATTATCAGTAAGGGATACAGCTTTATTAAGTAATATGTGTTTATGTCTTTGAATGCAGTGTCCAGATTGTGAAAAAGAGCTCTTTGTCTCGAAAAAAGTTGATTCTATAATTCTCTTTTGCTCTTTTTGTGGGTTAAATAAGCAATACTATACTCTAGATAAAGAAGAAGCTTATGAAAGATTGTTGAAACAAAGAAATAAAAAATCTTCAAAACCAGAAAATAAGCAAAAAGATGCTGCCTTACCTATTATAAAAAGAAAAACAAAAGAAGAAAAAATGAAACTCATAAAAAACGCAGGAATTGAACCAGACACCCTTCCAAATGTGGTAAAGCGGATAATAGATAATCCAGATAATGAGATTGTGTTCTACAGTTTTCTCAAGCAACAATTTCCCCCAATAAGCAGTAAAAAAAAGATTTATCCAAAAGAGCTCAATAATATGCTTCAGGAAAGCGGGATAAAGACTCTTTTTGAATTTCAAGTAGAAGCCTTTGAAATGATTCAAAAGGGAAAAGACATTGTAATTGTAACCCCAACCGGAACTGGAAAAACTGAATCATTTCTTTTACCAGTAATTTCAAAAATCTGGGAGTCTAATCCTCACCCTCTTTTGCGAAGAGGAGTTAGTGCAATAATCATTTATCCCACTAAAGCACTAGCAAAGGATCAGCATAAAAAAATAAGGATGTATGGAAGTGCCTTAGGTATAAATTCAGAGATTTTTGATGGTGACACGCCCAAAGACGTACGCAATAGAATCTTTCAATATCCTCCTGATATAATCATCACAAATCCTGATATGCTCCATTATCATATGCGAAGAACACAGTTCAGAGAGTTATTACAAGGTGTTAAATTCGTTATAATTGATGAAATTCACATTGCTGTGGGAGCTTTCGGATCAAATCTATATTTTATACTTAAAAGATTACAGAGATTATCAAAATATAAAATCAAGTTTATTGGAGCAAGCGCAACAATAGGAAATGGTCAAGAATTTGCATCACAGCTTTTTGGGAGAGATGTAAAAGCAATAACTGTAGAAACAGCTAGAAAAGCTGCAATTCATCTATTGATGGTAATGCCTTTTGCTGTTAGTCAATACACAATTACTGCATCAATAGCGCAACAGCTCTTGTACTCTAAATACAAAACTCTTTGTTTCCAAAATAATCACAAAAATGCAGAAATAGTTAATTTGATGTTAAAACGTGCAAAGCTCAAATCAGCAGTTCATCGAGCTGGTTTGACTAAAGAGTATAGAGACAGAGTAGAGAACAGCTTCAGAAAAGGGCAATTAGATATTCTTGTTTCCACTCCAACACTTGAGTTAGGAATTGATATTGGTGATGTTTCTGCTGTTATTTCTTCCATTGTTGACGTTACGAGTTTTACTCAAAGACTAGGAAGGGCAGGTAGAAAAGGACAAGAATCCATAGGAGTCCTTATTCTAAGGAACGATGATCCCATCAGCACTTATTATAGTACTCATCCATTCACTTACTTTGAAGATGTAAGGAAAGGTTATATAGAACCAAAGAATGAAATTGTTTCCTATTATCAAACTCTAGCAGCAATTCTTGATAAACCAATTGAAAAGGGAGAATTTCTAGAAATTGAATCAATAATTAAGCAACTTGTGAAAGAACAATTGATAAGGTTAACCTCAAAGAACTTGTATAGACCTATTCGAAGAAAAGATATTGAACAGCTTCTGAAAAACTACTCTATTAGAGGAATAGGAGATACTTTGATTATCAAAGATGTAAAGCAAAGGATTTTGGGAGAACGATCTATGCCAATGGCAGCTCGAGAACTCCATGCTGGTGCAATATATCTTCATGGTGGTAAATACTATAGGTCACGTTCCTTTAATTACAAACCTGAATTAGGTCTAGGGGATATAGTTGTCGAAGAAATGAACCCGCAAAACCAAAAAACTACTTCTATGCGGTTTGCTTTACCTAAGATAACGCAAATAATTGAAAAAAAGAATGTTCTCGGAACTGAAGTAGTTTACTGTGATTTACAGATAACTGAATATGTAACTGGGTATAAAATCACTGATATATATTCTAATGAACTTCTAGGAATAACTGAAATAGACCCCCCAATTGTTTATACTTTTCCAACAAAAGGCTTTATGTTTACAGCCCCACATCCATCTCAAATTATTTCTAGATTCCCTGAAATATCAGAAGAAGCGCTATTTAATGGAACTTTCCATGCTGTAGAACATGTCCTTATTGAATCAAGTTCTATGTTAACAGGAGGTGGGAATGCAGAACTAGGGGGTATTTCAATGGGTGATTCTGGTGCAATTTTTGTCTATGATGGAGCTAAAGGTGGGAGTGGATTATCCAAACTTCTGTACGACCGATTAGAAGAAGGATTCAAAAGAAGTATAATTATTCTAGAAAACTGCACATGTAAGACAACAGATGGATGCCCTAGATGCACTTACAGCTATCAATGTGGTAATAATAATCAGCCATTAAACAAAATAGGGGCAATGGAATCACTCAAATTACTGAAAGAATCTGATCTAAAAATAATTGAAAATTATGAAGAATATCAAGCATATGTGTAAGACATCATACTTTGTAATACCTAGGTTAAGTCTTCCATCATAGCCTCATATCATCCGGCTTTTTTAAATTAAATTATGCTTTTATAGTGATGGTATCTACAATTGGTGATAAGGAACTCTTAGAATTTGCTTTAAACTGTGTATTTCCGACAACTGAAGAAATAGATCCTTTAATATTGAAAGAAATCACCCATTTCCTTGAAACAAATGAACAACAAATTCGTGCTGAGGACGCAGAAATTGTAAGAGGCGAAGTAAGGAAAGCTATGATACATTTTAAGAATCGTCCCTATTTGTGGAACATGCGAAATAAAGTTAGTGAGATACTTAATCGTGGAAATTTGAAGCACATTTCTGTGTCGTCCTATTCATTTATAGATGAACTGAAGAAGGCAGGTTTATCGAAAGAAGAAATCGATGTATTGAAATCTTCATTAAAAAAAGCAGAACATTCTTACCATCAAATTCAAACAATACCCTCACCAAAGTGACTACTCCCCACCTAAAGAAGGGGGCTTCAGAGAATAAACAGCAAGATGACCACTATTTTTCTAGGGTGAGTCACACACTAACTACTCTATCCTCATGAAAGAAGAATCGAGAGATTTTCTGAAATTATACATGAATAGTATTTTAAAATGAAAACAAAATATTCTAAAGATATTGTTGAAAGACTTTTTTTGAGTTGTTCCCCCAAATTATATATATTTAAGATTGTAAACCTCAATATCAAGTCCTCAGTATCAAGTGACAATAATGACAAAACTACGCAACATTGACATAAATCCAATCAAGCGCCTAAAAAACAATATTACAAGAGAGCAAGCTATTGAGATGCTAAAAATTTCTTTAATAGCATTAATGCTTTTTACTTTTGCTATGGTAATGAAAAATCTGTTTTCAACATGGTATTTAGAGCAGAATGGCAGCAGTTTTTATTGGACACATACAAGTGGAACTTTAGGAGACGAATCTGTTGTATGGTACATCGAATCCTATAATGATGCCTCCCACTATTATGAACCCTATCTTCAAGCTTTTCGTTTTGAAAATTGGAATCCTTATGCTGGCGGAGAGGGACCTCTAAATGGTTATGCATATGGACCAATTTTCATTTATTCAATATATTTTATTTCAATCTTTGTAGGTCTTTTTAATCCAGGCATGGAAAGGGATTTACTAGTCGCAGAATCAGTAAAATGGTCTCATATTGTTTTTGATGCACTAACTGTAGCATTATTATATATTGTCATTACACAACTTAAATCTTTTCAAAAACGTAACGATATCAAAAAGCACGCTATTGGAATCCTTGCAGCTGTTGGTCTTACTTTCATGCCGATGAATTTAATTTATGTTGATAGTAGATTTCTTAATATTCCACAAATGACATTTTTTACTTTATTGGCACTGATATTGTTCTTGAAAGAAAAATACAGGATTTCTGCGTTATTCCTCACAATTGCATGGCTCTCAAAACAAATGACACTATTCATAGTCCCGATCTGGTTCCTTATTGTATGGAAAAAGAAATCATTAAAAACTGCTTTAGTAGAGTTTTTAGTACCATTTTTTATCGCAACATTTCTTTTTTCTCTACCTTGGTTGGTATTAACTCCAATGTCTTATGTCAGAAGGGTTTTAGGTCCTGGAAAGGCTCTTAGTACTGCAGTTATTTCGCCAATGTATAATGGAGTAACTGTTTCTCTAGCTCACAGTTTTAAATATCTGGATATAGGTTTCCTCTCGAATTTCTATTTAACACTTAATAAATACCAGATTCCATTTTTCTTGTTTTATATAATAGCAGCTCTTATAGCATACTTTAATGGAAAAAAAATCGGGGAAAATGAAACATACTTCGGTGTATTTACAACTTGGTTGATTTTACTTACGCATGTGTTTATAGCCAGAGGTGTATACAAATATTATGGTGCATTTTTCAGTCCTTTCTTACTACTGGGTGCTGTAATGCTTTTAGATGATTATCTATTTGATTTACTGAATAAGATAATTCACAGAGATGGAAAATCTGAAGACAATAAAGAAAATACAACAGAGAAGATTGATGTTTCAGAAGAAAAAGTAGCTGCCACAAAAGAAAAATCTTTTGTTCAATCATTGGTTAATACTGAAAAATTAAAGGCTTCAGCGTTAGGTTCCTTTTTCATTCTATGTTTTGGGGCATTTTACTACTATACATGGATAATTATCATTAAACCAAGACTTAAGGATTTAGCGTTAGGTTTCTCATTCGTTCTATGCTGTGGGGCATTTTACTACTATACATGGATAATTATCATTAAATCAAGACATCTGCATCCCTTGTTCTTACTTATACTGTTTATACTAGTTTCACTTTTAATACCTCAGTCAATGTACAAAAGTTTGTTTAAGAAGAAAAATTATGTAATGATTAAAGATGATACAGTTTACATATATAAAGAAACCATAAAAACATTCAAACGCCTGTTTAGTAAAAGAAACAAAGAAAAAATAATGAGTAATGAATTAGCTGATAAAGAAGTAAAATGATAATTTGTTCAAACCAACTTAAAAGTTATATAGTTTCAAAATAATCTTTGTATACAACATCACTAAATAAATCAAGGAATGTTTCAAATGTTGCTTATACTAAAAAAATGTCGTAGAGGAGTTTCTCCCATCATTGCAACAGTAATGCTTCTAGCTCTGACACTTGGAGCTGCAGGTATAATTGCAGGGGTTATCTTTAATATAAATGTAATTGAACTTCCAGACTATTTAGAGACCCCTTCTATGACCTCTCAAGTTAATTTTACATTCATTATTACTGGATTTGCAGATACTGATAATGATACGCTAAATGATACAATATCCTTTCAAATTAATAATGATGCTTTTTCTCCAGATATTTATATTTATGATTTCGATATTATGTTACCAACTGGAGAATTAGTCGATGAAACTATTCCTTGGGTGATTGTCCTCAGTGAATATACCTTCTGGGTTAACGAATATTTAGGGCAACCAGTGGAAGGTTACAAAGTAGAAAATGGTACTTACGCTGATTTTGATGTCCAATGTGAAAACTTAGAAGGTTCTATAGGTGAATTGGGTTTTGGAGAATCGTTTTATATCATAATGAACTATCGTTACCTCTTACAAGCTGGAGGAAGATATGCAATTGAGAATTCTTTTTACCAAAGTAGTTTAATAATAATTACTTAATCCCTTAACTCTTTCCAAAAATCTAAAAAGAAAATGTAACTAATTTATATCATGGAAGATTTCTTAACATGTTTGAATAAACTAGTCTCTTTTTCTTCAGTAAATAATCCTGTAGAAAATACAAAACCTTCTCGAGATATACTAGATTATATTAACGACCAAATTTTTGCTCTTTTGGATTATGATAGTTTATTCTATGAAGAAAATGGTTACTGGTCACTATTATCATACATACCAAGGTTAAAACCTATAATTCTCTTTATTGGTCATTGTGACGTTGTTCCCCCAGGACCAAAGTGGGAGACAGACCCTTTTCAATTGACTATAAAGGATGGCAAAGCTTATGGTAGGGGTTCTGCTGATATGAAAGGAGCAGTAGCTGTTATGCTAAGTTTAGCTGAATTTTTCAAGAACAATGGAACAGCTTCAATTGTCTATGCGATAAATCTTGATGAAGAATCAGGTGGATCTTATGGTGCAGGTCAATTACTGCCTATTTTAAAAGAAAAAAACCTCGTTCCAGATTATGTTATTAATGGTGATGCAAACGGTCTGCAGATAATAAATCGTCGTCGTAATCCGTATGTGATCACGTTTAACCTAAAGAAGTGCGTGGGGGAAATTAGAGGAAGAAAGAATTCTGAAACTTTCAGAACTAAAATAATTGACGACAGAACTATGCATGCTGCGTATTTTAACAAGCAAATGGATGTTCATTGTGCAGATTTAGCATCTCAATTTCTTGTGAAAAACGATTACAAAGTTCAGAAAATTACAGGTGTGTTTGTAAAAAATAATGTCCTTCCATCAGAGATAACAATTGATTATATTATTCCAGATAGAACAAGTGAAGAAGTGCATAAATATGATGAAAATCTCACAAGATTTCTCCAAGCTGTTTCCAATCTAAAAAACGTTGAATTAACCTCTGATTATAGCGATTATGGTATCAATCTTACATTCAACTACTACAGAGAGGAAAGAGAAAGCCATATGTGCCAACTTGATTTGAGAATAATGAGTAATGACCACGAAGTGATACAACAATATTTCGAAAATTTTTCTAAAAAGTATTTAATCGAATCAAAGGTGGTGTCAAAAGGAAGTATCGGTCCAGTTAACACCCCCCTCGATTCAAAACTTGTTAAAACAAGCATCGAAGTTGCTGAGAAAATGAGATTGCTTTCAACTCCACTTGAAATGGGGGGTGCAACAGATAGTAGATGGTTCAGTGTTGATAATATCCCCGCAATTGAATTTGGACCGTTGGGTGGAAATGTCCACGGCTCAAATGAATATGTAGAAATCGACAGCTTGGAAGTAGTAAGAACCTTTTACAAGCTACTTTATCAGAGTTTACAAGGATAAATTGTTCTTGAGAGCTTCAATTTTTTATAATGCATTATTCACAAAATTTTATAAAACAAAGTTACACTAATACTTAATTGGTGTTAACATATGTCACTTGAACCGAAGCGCGCTTATAAAATCGTATTAATTGGAGACCCTGAAGTAGGTAAAACGTCAATAAGAAGAAAATATATGGGAAAATCTTTCCGAACTGATTACTTAAAAACTTTGGGCGCTGACTTTGCTGCTCAAAAGGTGAATATTGAGGGAGAAATAGTTTTGTTAACAATCTGGGATTTAGCGGGACAAAGCATCTTCCATGGAATGCGCTCCTCTTTCTATCATGGGTGTAAATGTGCACTAATAGTTTTTGATGTGACAAATACATCAACATTGAATAACAGCTTAAAATGGGCTGAAGAAGCAACTCAATATGCTAAAGATTCACTTCAAGAAATATATCTTATTGGTAACAAAATTGATCTTGATGATTCACGCTTAGTTGAACAAGAAGATATTATTAATACCGCACAAAAGATTCAACAGCTAACCAAATTTTCACCTAAAGTTTATGAAACTTCAGCACTAACAGGTACTAATATTAATGAATTATTTGAGCACATGAGTAAAAAACTGATTTTAGGGGATACAACAGGTGAAAAGGACTATGAAATGCCTGAAAGAATTGAATCTAGAGTTGAATCAACAATTGTGGAAAAAAATCATCAATCTACAAAAGATGAAATAAGTCAACTTAAAATAATGTTGGAATCTTTAGAGAAAAAGATTGAAGATATTAACAGCTCATTAAAAGCGGTTAAAGGGCTTATTAATAAAAAAGAATGATAATTTTTATTGGTTAAGAATCTCAAAAAATCCTTTGACATTATTGTAGAATATGCTGCTCTTTCGGGTTTCTTGTTTGGTAAAAAATCAGATTATTCAGAAATTTGGATACATAATCTTTTTATATTTCCTAAAAATAAATTATCTCGCTTACGTTTACGTAAGTAAAGGTGAAAAATATGAATAAAAAAGGATTAATTTTTGTACTACTATTCGTGGTTTCAGCCATAGGTGTAGTTGCCTTTACTGACGCTAAAACAAATGATAACAAAGTCAATCTAACAATTAAATACTATCCAGATTGCTATGTCGATATGGGTGGTGTGTTTGTAGATATTGACAAAAGACTATTAGCTGATAATATGCTCTTTACTGAAGATGATATAATAGACTTCATGTTCTATTATGATTTAGCTTTTGTTTCATTTGCTGCTGGTGGCGTCAACGCATATGGTGACGGATGGCAACCAGATAACTGGTTTTACGATGAAGCCGATGAAAACGGAACATATACAGAAACACGTCTAGCTGGTCAGATGACGACTTTCTTAGATGGTTACGACCTTGGTCAATCCAACTTCGATATTGGCGGTTCACAAGCTAATACATACCAAGATATCACTATAGCATTAGATGTTGGTTGGCATTATCTTACAATAGTGCTCTCTGAACTTGTTTCAAATGATACACACACAGAATGGCATTGGGAATATGCTCAAGACCAAGTTAGATTCTATGTCGCAGAAAATCGTGATGACACACCAACACTGCGCGTAGATGCAGAAAATATGGCTATAATAGACGTTGAAGCTGTTGAATCAATGGATCTTTTCGGATATTATAACTGGGCAGACGGTGGTTGGGCTGACATCAGACCAAGTGCTGAAGCAGCACAATACACAGATGATACTCTACCTGATGAGCGTAATCAATATGTAGATCCTGCTACTGGAGCAAATGCTTCAATACACGTTATTTATAACGCTTCAGATACAGAACTGGTTCTGATTAATGCAACTTATGGAACAATGTTTGCAAACGTATACTCAGTAGGACCTAATAATTATACATGGTTATCTACTAACCAAAAGTTACAATTTGATGAAACACCACTTGATCTAGTAATAGGTGTCAACTATGTCTACTTCATAGTATCTGGTCTAAGAGCAGATGATTACTCAGTAGCTTATGCAAACCCTTATCCAGCTTTAAGGCACGCTACAGTTATATTCAAAGTTGTTGTAGGTATAGAACCCGAAGAAACAACCGAGACAGAAACTATTACAGAATCAACAACTATTGTTACTAATACAACAATAATAGAATCAACGACTGAAACCGGTCCGCTGTTCGGTATACTTATAAGTGTCTCAATGGTCGGTCTAGTGGCCGCAGTATTTCTGCGCCGCAGAAAATAGAATAGGTGATATTAAATGAACAAAAAATCATTTATCGCATTTTTTGTGGTAGCTAGTTTTCTCTTAATGAGTCTTCAAACTGCTAACACAAAAGCCGCAGTTGATCCAATTGCTCACTTAACCTTTAAGACTAATGGTGGTGGAACACGTCCAGATTATGGTTTATATATTGCTCAATATCTGGCCGAAATTGGTATTGCTGTAGATGTTAAAGTCGAAGAATGGGTAGTATTCATTGGAACACTTACCGTTACATACGATTTTGACATGGGTATTGTAGCTCTTACTGGAGGTACAGCTGACCCTGATCCTTCCGGAGTATACAAAGAAACCGCTTCTCTGAACATGTTTGGTATTGACAAAGTGATGCCATACGGTAATGATAGCGAAAACTTGATGATTGATGGTGTTACTATCGTCGATCTAGCAGAAAGACAACAACTCTATTACGACTGGCAACAACTCTTGATGGACAAAATCGTCCCAATGTTACCTCTATACAGTCCAAGATTTTATACTGCTACATGGGCAACATTAACTGGCTATGATATGAGATGGGGATACGTTGACTCTCTACCTTACATGGATTGGACAGATTATCATGATGGTCAAGAGTATTTGACAGAGTTTATTGATAGCGATGCTAATTGGAAAGAACTTAACCCATTATTACAAGATGATTCTTCAAGCTCTCTCATTTCCTCATTAGTGATGGAACCCATTGTTCAAATGAGTCCGGATTTTGAACCATTGAAGACTGGTCTTGTTGAATCTTGGGAAATGATCAATGATAGTTACTTCACTTTCACCATGAGACAAGGTGTTTATTGGAATCCTTCCTATGATACCACAGCCAGAGATGGTTCAACCGATCTTTCATCTGAAACACCAGTAGCTGGTCTAAAAGGTCTAGCAAGTGATGGAACGAACCAAGAAGTTACTGCTAAAGACGCTGTCTTTACCTATCTTGCATGGGCTAACACAATTACTAGTGAAGATGCTTTCCTCTACGATTGGATTAGAGCTATATGGATAGATCCACTAGATGAATATACTTTCCACATAGTCATTGATGGTAAACCCGCAACTGCAGAACTTGATAATTATGCTCCATTCTGGCCAAGAATAACCTCTCGATGTCTTCCTGAATTCTTCCTGAACAGTACAGACCCAACAATCACCACATCTGGTGGTGGAGTAGAAATGACTGGTATCTATGATGATATTCTCCTAGAGACTCCATGGACATTATTCAGTACTTCAGCATTTGGTTGCGGAAAATACATGTTGGATTATAGCATCCAAAACTCAGTTACTGTATTACAAAAAAGCGTATTCTGGGAAACTAATTTTGGTATTGGTGCAATTGATGGCACTCCTCAAGACTTAGATATCGATACTGTCATCATAAGAGTTATTCCAGATCAAACTTCAGCTCTAGCTGAATTCAAATCTGGTAAACTAAGTATCATGGGTCTAGCATCGTTCCCCGCAGAAAGGAAACAAATGCAACAAGATGCAAGGTTTGAAGTCCAAACTCAATTGCAAGGATACTTCTCATTCTTGTTCTACAACCTACGACGTCCATTCATCGGTGGTGACGCAAACTATGATATGGTAGATATTCCAGGAAAAGAGGAATACACTAAAGGCGCAGCAGTTCGTAAAGCACTTAACTACGCCATTGATCGTAAAGAAATGAATCAAGTACTTCATGATGGTGAATTTCTCATTTCGGACAGTCCAATCTATCCAGTACAAGCTTTCTGGTACAATCATGACATAGTCAAATACCGTTATGATTTGGCTGCTTCCTTCGAATGGCTGTTTGCTGCAGAAGTTATTAGTGAAATTCCAACACTAGAAACAGAGACAATCATAACGACAGATACCGAAACAACTGTAGAGACTATAATAGAGACAGAAACTAAAGCACCAATGTCATTATTAGCTATACTTGGCGCACTTGGTGCTGTTGTTTTCGTAGCTCTTTACAGAAAGCGGAAGTAAAAAACCAAAACTTTTCTTTTTTCTTTTTTCTTTTTTCTTTATCCTTTACAAAGCGACTTTTCTAAGATATTTGTCTTTTCTTAAGATTGTGTCTAATATATTGCGTACATCATGAAACTTGGTAAACCTACCATAAGGCTATCTAAATGTTATTTAAAAGGATAAATGGATCATCTGCAAGTGCGTTGAGAGGTTAAATTTCACTTCTCTAATTGTAAATAATTGAAATTAGTTATATTCCTCTTTTTCTGAAGTAAGCTACCATTATTGCGTGACTCCATAATAAATTGTTGTTGCAAGTGTAGCAACAAGCAATAGTATCGATACTTTAACAAGTGGAGCCAGTTCCATTATCTTCTCGATAAAATTTCTTTTTCTACTTATCAGAAAGGAACTTTGTGATTTTCTGGATATTATAGTATAATAGAAGAGTCCTACTAATATTCCTGATGTCATTAGAACAAAAGTATAATATGCTCCAAATGAAGCTTTCACAGTTTGTTGTGTATAATAAGCAATTAAGTAATCCAAACTTGCTATTGCTGTTGAATAGATAATAGAAGAAAGAGGAAACGAAAAAATTTTTTCGATGAACAATGCAATTCTTGATACTTCAAATTGGTATTTACACCTTTGACACTCACATGTTCGCTTATCCTCAAGCACTATTAGTTTATCCTTCCTACAATAAGGACACTTCATTGTTTAACATCCCTTCTTTCTTTTTTCATTTTTTTCCATTTTCTTATTCCGATTAAAACTGGGACAATTATTAGATTATTCATCAAAAAACTTGTTTTTGTAGTTGGGATACTATTTGGGTCCAAAGGATCGGATCCTTTATCTATTTCTTCTCCATCTTCAAAACCGTCAAAATCTGAATCGGGTTGTGAAGGGTCTGTTCCGTAGATATCTACTTCTTCAACATTAGTTAGACCATCTCCATCGTAATCTGCATCTTTATCCGGTATTCTAGGATTGGTGATATATCTATGCACTTCATCTCCGTCTAAAAGACCATCTTTGTCTGTATCTGGATCTTCAGGATTTGTTCCATACTTTTGTTCATCCTTATTTATCAAATTATCATTATCTGCATCTTCCAAAGCATCAGCAGCGTTGTTTGGATCTAGCGAATCATATGTTACTTCAAAAGCATCAGTCATTTTATCATTATCAGTATCATCAGAAAGTGGATTCGTGAAATAAATTAAAACTTCATCCCCATCTGTTAAACTATCAAAGTCTGAATCAGGATTCATTGGATTCGTTCTATGAATATCAATTTCTTCTATATTCTTCAAGAGATCTAGGTCTGTATCACCATTACTATCTTTTGAAACAGGATTCAAAGCATACTGATTCACCTCCAACCCATCAGAGACTCCATCCCCATCTGTATCTATTTGATCCTCTCTTGTTTTCAGAATTTTTTCTTCATAATCCCATAATCCGTCATTATCATAATCTCTATTAGTTGTATGTGTTGAAGATCCATATTGACTTATCCAAGGCATCAATCCGTAATCATTTGTTTCAAAGATGTAAATCTCACCTCCCCTATTCAGATACACGACTTCAATTTCTTTATCATTATCAATATCATAGACTAACGGAGAGTTGGAATCTGTAACTATTCCTTTCCATAACCTTTCTTTTTCAACACCACTTGAATCGATTATACGTAAATAATTACTATCTGCTACAATTATTTCGGGAACATTATCATTATCTATATCTGCTATCGCAGGAGTTCCATGGCAGCGGAAAAAACCTGCGTTTCTGAATGTCTCGTTCAACTCTCCATCATATTCTAACAATATAATTCCATTATAAAAAGGTTGAATAATTTCCGGTAAATTGTCATTATTTAGGTCCATTGCTACTGCTTGTGTCTCTTTCCAGATGGAAAAATCAAGTGGAACAGTCCAGCTTTCGTTAACAACTGGATCTAAAACCATCCCATACATAAAACCTAATGTCGAACTTATTAGGAGTTCGTAAGTACCATCGTTTTCCAAATCTGTAACAATGGGCATTACTCTAAAATTGTCTTTGATACTTCCGTATGTTTTAATCGGAAGAGCTAAAGGGTAACCATTTATCAATGTACCATTTATGTTCCAAACAAAGATTTCCCCTAATTCTGTACATAGGATAATATCTAGAAAACTGTCATTGTTAATATCTTCAGCTATTGGTGGCAAAACCACAGTGGCATTTATTTGAAACTGTTTTGGCCATGTAGAGATATTATTCCCATCATGATCTATGTAATAAATCCAACCATCATTACGAACCACGACAAATTCTTCTAAACCATCTTCATTCAAATCATAAAAGATTGTCCCTTGAATGAAGCTTCCTAGCAAGTCAATTTGGAAGCTGTCAATAATCTCTCCCTCTCCTGTGATTGCAATAAATGATGTAATTCTTTTTTCTAAATTATAGTCTGCTACGCGGAAAATTATTGCTTCTTTTCCCTCAACCTTTCTCTTTCCAAGTATTTCTTCAACTGTGAAGTTGACTTGTATAGGCCACCCTTCAACTAGTTCTTCTCCATTAAACAATAAAATTAGTGATGGAGCTGTTTCGTTAATTCTATCCGATGTAATAACCGTTTCTAGTTTTCCATCATCATTTAGGTCTATAATCAATGGATGATTATTATAAGTATATTCTGTAGGAAGCTTGATTATACGATCGACATCTTCAGTGTAATCTACTATGACTTTTATTGGATGTTTTAGAGTCTTATTAGTAAATTCTAATGAGTTTACTGTAAAACTGGACGATAATCCGATAATTAGAACAATTGAGAGACCTAGGATTAAAAACTTGCTTTTCTTTTTCATTTGATCATCCTTGCATTGTTGTAGACTTATATTTGATTTAATCATGCTTTTGATGAAAACATTCAGAAGACTCTACAGTCTCTGAATTATTTTTTCTCTGTAAACAGTAAAACAGAGAAATTTATAAATCTCTGGATAAGAAAAAAAAGATAAAATGTTCTGAAATAAAATTTTTCAAGAAAGTTTAATATCAGCTATAGACTTTCAATCATGTGAAAGAGCTGGAAGACACAGAAAAACCTAGTAAATCTTTCAAAGTTCAACTAAGATTCCAACTTAAGAAATACTGGAAATATTCAAGAAAATGGTTCCCTTTTTCTATCGTTATAGGTTTAATTAGCGGCGTCCTAATGGGTCTTTTTATAGCTTCTATTGTTCAATTATGGGATCTGGTCGATAAAATTAATTATTATTATGCTCTATTCCCAATTGTGGGAGGTATCACTTCTCTTTTGTTGTATTTTGGGTTCAAAGAGGTAAAAGGTGCAGGCATTTCATATGTTTTAACGCATAAAAACACAACAACTCCAATACCATCAAGAACCATTTTTACCAAATTCTTTGCGAGTCTTTTGACTCTAGGGGTTAATGCACCTGCTGGAAGAGAAGGGCCAGCTGTTACTATAGGAAGTTCGGTTGCTTACTCTTTAGGGGACAAACTAAAAATGACAAAAGAAGATCAAGGACACGCTATAACTATTGGAGCAGCTGCTTGCACTGCTGCTGTATTTAGAGCGCCTTTAGGTGGTACTGTCTTTGCATCAGAGGTTCCGTATAAACACGATCTCGATGAAACAGTCTTTCTTCCTGCATTAGTTGCCAGTGCAATTTCTTTATTGGTTTCTCAAGCCATTCTTACGTTTTTAAATTCCCATCCTACTTATCTAGAAGTTGATGTAATCTCTTCTTCTTTAACATTCGTTGATGCTTCGTTATTTGTTCTTTTAGGTGTTTTTGCAGGAATTTTTGGTATTCTATTCTCCTTATTATATAAGCTTCTTTCGAGAAACATTGAGAAAATACTCAAGCCTTTTCTTTTACCATTTGTTGGAATGATTATTACTGCTTTGTTAGTATTTGTAATTGAACTTGCTCTTCCCGAGGGAATTTCACTAGGTGGAACGGGTTTCTTTTCTATAAATCATCTAATGGAAAATTATGCCTCTATTGGTTTACGAGTGTTATTTATATTATTTTTAGGAAAGATTGTAGTAACATCAACATGTGTGGGTTTAGGAGCTTCAGGAGGTGTGATGGGTCCTTCACTTGTTACTGGAGCAGCAATGGGCGCTCTCTATTCTCGTCTTTTTCCTAGTTTGAATCCTCTTGTTGTTATTGTAATTGGGATGTCTGCTATGCATGCTGCTACCACTAAAACCCCAATAGCTTCAATGATTCTAGTGCTTGAAATGGTTGGATTCCCAAATCTAATTATACCAATGATACTATCCAACGCTGCTGCGTTTATAATTTCAATGGACTTTAGTCTATACACTGGTCAAATTGAAAGTAAGGAGGTCATTTTACGGAGAAGAATCCAATATACGGATATTTTATCTTCCTTAAAAGTCCGCGAAGCAATGGAAACAGACTTCCCCACAGTAAAAGAAAACGAGAAGCTGACTGATTGTTTCGCTCTTTTATATCTTCACAAGAAAAGTGCTCTTGTTGTCTTGGATGATAATAAAGAATTAATAGGAATTATAAGTGCTATAGACTTCCAACAAGGTTTTGCCAAGGGTCATAAATATGTCAGGAATGTAATGTCAAAGGATGTGATTGTTGCTTATCCTGATGATACTCTGTCTTCAGCATTTGATAAACTAACCGACAATAGGATTGAATGTATGCCTGTTGTCGATATTGATAATCCAACCAAGATGCTTGGATTTGTCACTTTCAGAGACATTGAAAATAGGTACGAGACCGCAATGACAAAACTCCATAGCCAGCGGTCACTAACAATTGAGGAGCTGATAGACAATGATATTTGAAACATCTGAATCTCCCTTTCACATCCTGGAAAAGTTAGAATTTTCAGAGAAAGTTTGGTTACAGAATTGGTATCCTCTTATTTGCGATTTTCTTGACATAATTCCTGAAGAAGATGAAAAGGCTTTGAGAAATATCATCGCCAAATGTAAAAGTAACATCAACATAGAAGAGCTCCAAAAGATATTATTTGAGAAAGAAGTATATGTTTTTGCTCCAGGACCTAGTCTAGAAGAACAGTTTCATTCGCTAGACCTCTCATCTAACTCCGATAATGTTCTTATAAGTGCAGATGGAGCAACTTCATTTTTGTTAGCACAAAACATTATCCCTGATATAGTGGTTTCTGATCTTGATGGTCAAGTGAATGAGCAAATCATCGCTCAAAAACAAGGATCTATATTGCTTGTGCATATTCATAGCCATAATACCTTGACTGTTGAAGGAGTAATAAGTCAACTTTGCAAAGGAAGACTGGCAATAACTACTCAGCTTAACCCAATCAATGGTTCTTACAATTTCCTCGGTTTCACTGATGGAGATCGTGGAGTATGCTTATCTACTTGGGGAAAAGCAGGAAAAACTGTATTAGTGGGTTTTGATTTTGGAGATAAGATTGGAAAATATTCTAAAGTAAAAAAACTAACACGCCAACAGAAAGATCGAAAATTGAAAAAGTTTGTTATCGCAAAATCAGTAATAAATTGGTGTACTCATAATGGGTGTAAGATAAACTATCTTTAACTTTGTAAGTGTTTTTTCCAATCGTGGAGTAGTTCAACAGTTACACCTTGGCCTTCATATTCATAAAGAGTAACTGTAATCCTTTTGATGTTCTCTTGTTTTAACTCGTCATTGTTAATAAGTTCATTAACAAAATGGTGACTCATTTCTTCAACAGTCGTATTTTCGATTGGTAACAATGCTACATCAGAACGGGGAAACTCGTATTCTTTCTTAAGGCGTGAAATATTAATGATAACTTGCTCTCCTTTTTCAAGTATCTCTATATGTTTATTTTCTGTGGCTATCAAAACTCGATGGTCCAATGAATCTATTAAAGGAGCTAGAATCTTCTTAATGGATAAGAAATTAATAACCATGTTGTCTAAACCTTGTTGACCATAAATGTTGATTTGTAATTTATAATTGTGTCCGTGGAGTGGCTCAAAGAAGTTCTCTCCAATTACAAAATGAGCACTAGAAAAAATAAGATAATCCCTAGATAAAAATAATTCATAACTCATCAAATAAACACTTCCTGCACTTATAAAAATTCTTCTTTGAAAACATAGTTTTTCTTCAACGTTACTGCGAAAGATTTGTTCTAGCGCTCTGATGATTCCAAGATGTATGATTCGAGCTCTTGAATCCCTAAGTCAATATCAACTAGGTTTACAAGGAAATCTGACAAGATTGAAGCAAATTCATTCCTCAATTCTTTACCAAGCTTGATTAATTCATCAAAATTAGTAATATCATCTAATCCCCAAGATAAGACATCGCATAATTTTCCAATTTCATCTTCATTTAGTTTTTTATTTTTCTTCTTAGAATCTGATTCTATTTGCATAAGTATTTTTTCAGCGCTTAAAACTTCATCTTCTGCAATTGAAGCCAATGGGTTAATACTAAGATCCAATAGTTCATGAATCGTCATCTGGGCTTTATCCCCAAAATCAACAGCTTGAAAAGAAAGATCAGAGATCTGTCTAATTGATTCTTTTTGAGTTTTAAAAGAATCTTGATCTGCCAAAGTTGGGCTGTGGAAAGAAGCATATTCATCTTGCTTCTCAATTACCAAGGAGATGTTGTTTCTGATATTTTGCTCAGCAGATGATTCAACCGAGGTGCGATAGTAAATTTCTTGCCATTTACTATTAAGATCCTCTTTTAACCTGAATAAAGTCTCAGCCTTTGAAATTGTGATTTCAATCTTTTGAATAATCTGTTCTCTTTCACTTAACCCCTTCATGTAAGCTCTTTCTACTTGATCCTTAAATTGTTGAGATGTCTTCCCTCCTGACCGGAGATTGTCGACTAGAGAACTCTGATAAAACGTTCTAGCTAAGAAAGAAATGTAAGAAAGAAGAGATGCGCGTAAAGAGGACATACAGTCTTCATCTGAACTGAGAAAACTATCAATAACCGACAAAAGACCGTTCATTAAGGTGTATACATAGCGAAGAGGACGATAGTTTAACCTGTCAAGGAATTTCCCTAGAACAGTTTGTCGTTCCAGAACCACCTCCATGTCTTCTTGCATTCGTATATACTTATTCTAACAACTTAAATAAAAGACTTACCTTTCAATTTTTTAGAGTAATCATATAGGTTATTCGATTAAACGAGTATAATGGTAAAACGTATGTGATACAAACAAGTATCTACTTAATTGTTTAAATCTTTAATTTCATAAACCCGCTCCAGCTCTTGAGTTACTGTGTGTTAAGTGAGTATATTTATATATGTCCATCCACGTGGATGTTGTATAGATTGCCCATCCCTAAAGATGGTCACAAGATGGTGTGAGAAAAATAAATGCAAAAGAAAAGAGTGAAAAAATGACAACTGACAAGAACTACGAGAAAATAACCGTGAATTTACCTGTAGTTGATTTGGGAAAGATGGATTTTTTAGTTTCCCAGGGTTTTTATAATTCAAGAGCGGAATTTCTTCGAATAGCTGCTAAGAGCAGATAGGTAAAAATGACTCTATTTTTAAGGCATTAACAGAAGAACACGCGAAAGATAGAAGCTATTTTGTAGGAATTGGAGCTTTTATTCTATCCAGAGAAGTATTTGAAAAAGCTCTTAAAGAAGGTCGTAAGATCAAAATTTTTGCCATGGGTATGGTGAAAATAGCTGACGATGTAGATATAGAGCTTATATCTAAGACTGTCAAATCCTTTAGAGCATATGGAATAAGAAGAGGTCCACCTGGAGTTATAGAATACCTAGATAACCTAAAATATATTCCTTAGATATAAGAAGTACTTCTTTACTCTTCCCTTCTTTTTTACATTTATCCAACAGAAGATGGTTGTTCTTCACACCGTTTGTTGCTCATCACTCATTTCATTAACTTCAAATTCTATGGTTGATATAAAAATCTCCGTCATAGGACATGTGAAAGTTCTTTTATTTTCAGAGAGAATGTTAGAATGGATGGATGTTCACATAGCATACCAAAAAAACGTGGCTTAGGTTAAGCATAATGAACTACAAACAGCTATTCCAGCATCGTAGCTTTTACATTTTATTAGCATTCTTTGTCACAATACTATGGTCTTCTTCGTGGCTATTAATCAAATTTGGGCTGGAAAAAGAAAATCTTCCCCCCTTAACCTTTGCAGGCATTAGGTACGTACTTGCTGCTACAATTCTCGTATTAGTAGTTCTATGTTCGTCTCAAAATAGATCAGCTATAAGGAATTTGCCCTTAAATTGGTGGGGTAAATTAGCTGGATATGGAATAATTTTCTTCACTCTTACTCAAGGAACTCAATATTTTGGACTTTTGTATCTACCTGCTATTACAGTTAGTTTACTTCTAAGTTTTACTCCAATAATTGCTATGATTCTTGGTATTCTTTTAATTAAAGAAAGACCTAACGCTTTGCAGCTATTTTTTATCCTATTAGCTCTCACTGGTACACTAGTATATTTCATCCCCTTGATGGATATTAATTATTCAAATACCACGCTTATTGGTCTTTTAGTAGTTGGTTTTGGGGTTGTTACTAACTCTGTGTCTGCTATATTTGGAAGGAATATTAACAAATCTAAAACGGCCTCTCCACTTATTGTAACTGCAATTAGCATGTTTATAGGATCTATAGTGCTGTTGATAACTGGATTAATAATAGAAGGCATTCCTACGATATCTATTACTGCCATTGTCTACATCCTCTGGTTAAGTATAGTAAATACTGCCATCGCTTTTACTCTATGGAATAAAGTAATGCAAAAATTAAGAGCCCTTGAGATAACTATTATTAATAATACAATGTTAATTCAGATCACTTTTCTCGCAGTGATTTTCCTTGGTGAAAGGCCAAAACCACTTGAATGGGTTGGTTTAGTTATTCTGGGAATTTCCGCTTTATTAGTCCAAATATTACGAACAAAACCGAAAAAAGAAGAAGTTATGAGTATCAATAATTAAACTGATAATTTTCCATATAATGTTCAATAATTCTTTTTTCTGCTCTTCTTAGTCTTTCTTGAAAGGCAACACGTTTTATACCAATTTTTTTTGATAGCTCTTCAAGAGTACTTTTTCGTGGAATGTCATAGTAACCATTTCTATATGTTATTTTTATTACTTCTAACTGCTTTTTTGTAAGAAAATTAGAAATATTCGCTGTTAATTCTGTCAGCTCTGATGAGAGTGATTTGATTTTAATTGATGAAAATCGTTTCTTTAATTTCACTAGTAAATGTCGTAAAGAATCTGGTGTAGGAGACAGTATATCGTGGTATTGAACGCCATTTTCAATAATAATTGGTAAAATAGTCATACTCCCACTTTCAAGAATCGTTTCATAGATTGAGGGATAATCAAGTTTGTGTTGAACACGTGTCCAATAATCTGTTGAAGATTTTTGAGTTATTTTAATATCTACAATTTGTTCTGATTGTTCCATCTCTTTGACATATTGTTCAAGTGAATTTTCATTATTATCCAACGCTTGATATACAGCCATTCCCTCTGCTCCGTTTACTGCTAAAATTGAAACTCTAACTGGGATCCTTTTTGTTATCTCGCATGAATAATAATCTTTTGAACTGATAGCTAATCTACTACGAAACACAAGAACAGATTTTTTTATTCATTTAAGTTGTTTTTGTAATGAGAAAGTGAAAATGTTGCATATCAGAGAATATTACAAAGAAAAGTACTTTCTATTTGAAATTCAGGTTGACTCTCTATAATTGAACAAAGTTTTTTTATGGGTACGCTTTAAACTATTATGTCAAATTAAAAGTGTTAGATGATTTTGTTCATTATTATCATAAGGAGAAAAACAAAATGAGTGAATATCCCAGCGTAACCATCGCAAAAGTAACAAAATTGGATACTGATAAAGAATTTGGATTACCTAAAGAATTTATAGACGCTATAAAACCAAGTAAATCTGAACAAGCAGTGATCATTCTTGCCCCAAATACTAGAACAATAAGAATTATACCAACTGAAAGTCAAGAAGTAGTCAAATTCAATATAAATATTGAAAAACTTTCACCAGATTTTCTACGTAGAATGGGAACAATTTTCTCCGACTTTGGAGTAAATACTCTCTATAGTACGGGTTTATGTTTTACCCAAAATAGTTGTGTTTATGAAGGTTATATCGATACAAAAGAATTACAGGATGTCTCTATTGATACCATTAAAAATGAAATAGAGCGTATCGATGGTGTAGCCTCGGTAAATACTGAAGGCATAACTCTCTAATTTTAACTTGTCTTCTTTCTGGTATCTATTTATCCAGGTTTTTCCGTTTGTACTCGTTTGTACTCTTTTAATTGTTTAATGAACTCAGGTACAATATCAAACATGTTTCCCACAATTCCAAAGTCTGACACTTTAAAAATTGCTGCTTCTGGGTCGTTATTTATTGATATTATAGTATCAGAAGCACTCATTCCTACAAGATGTTGAATAGCACCTGAAATTCCAAGAGCTAGATACAGAGTTGGTGCAACTGTCTTTCCTGATTGCCCCACTTGTTGAGGGTGTGGAATCCATCCTAAATCCACTAACGCTCGCGATCCAGATACTGTTCCATTAAGTTCTTGAGCTAATTCCTCAATTAACTTTAGGTTTTCTTTGTCTCCAATACCTTTACCAGCAGATACAAGTACTTTAGCTTCTTCAATATTTATTGAATCATCCTGAGAAACTATTTCTTCAACTATTTTCGTTCTTATAGTAATACGATTTAAATTTACGTTCACTCTTACAATATCTCCTGTACGAGAAGAATCAGGATTTGATTTAGAAAATACATTAGGTCGAACTGAAGACATTTGGGGTCGAGTATATGGTGATAGAATTGATGCCATGATATTTCCTCCAAAAGCTGGTCTTGTTTGAAGTAATTGGCGAGATTCGTTAATATCTAAACCAGTACAATCAGCTGTTAAACCTAAAGCTAGTCTAGCTGCTATTCTTGGAGCTAAATCTCTTCCATTTGGTGTTGCACCATAAAGAACAATTGAGGGTTTTTCTGTGGCTATAACGCTGGAAATTGTTGTTGCATAACCATCGGTTGTATATTGCTCCAGAAGTACATGGTCACAAAGATAGACTTTATCTGCTCCATGGTGGAATAACTCAGGAATTAAATGTTCAACGTTGTAACCTGGTAAGATAACAGAAAGTGTT
Organism: Candidatus Heimdallarchaeota archaeon; assembly: GCA_019057815.1. Classification (GTDB taxonomy): domain Archaea; phylum Asgardarchaeota; class Heimdallarchaeia; order Heimdallarchaeales; family Heimdallarchaeaceae; genus 18H4-34. The sequence goes on along the minus strand of JAHLWR010000002.1, from coordinate 94,485 downwards.
TCACCCAATTTTTCTGCAAGTTCTCTTCCTTTACCTAAAAGTTCAAGGACAACTCTTTTGATTTTATTACTATCTTCTTTTTTCTCCCATTCTCCCCAAACGAAAACACCCGAAAACTTTGCTAATTCTTCTTCAGATATAGCTCTCCTTTCTATACTTAAAGCTTCAAATTTACACGCATTAACACAAGTTCCACAGAGAGTGCAAGTGTCCAACACTTTTGCTTTCTTAGTTTCAGGAACAACTATAATAGCAGCAAAAGGGCAAACTTTTTCACAGACTTTACATCCTGTACAAGCTTCATAATCTACTTTCAACATTTTATTCACTCCTTAATATAATTATTCACGATCAGAAATTCGAGAAGATTTTTAGCAGCTACAATATGGTCACTTCCATCAATTATTTCTCCACCAACCTTTTCAGGTGGAGCAAAAATTCTCGCTACTTGAGTTGGTGAAGCTTTTAATCCTACTTTATTTTCGTCAATACCAATATCATCTGCTGTTAGAACTTCCAATGGTTTCTTTCTGGCGTTTAAAACCTCTTTCATCGAAGGAATTCGTCGTATATTGGAGCCTTTACTCATTGTTACAAGAGCTGGCATTCTCGCTGATACGATCTGATAACCAGTTTCAATTTCTCGTTTCACTTCTACTTTTTTATCAACAATTTGAACTTTCACACCATAAGTTATCTGAGGAACTCCAAGTTGTTCAGCTATCTCTGCTGGGACTTGAGCTGTATCACCGTCTATAGCTTGTTTACCTGCTAAGATCAAATCAAATTCGGGTTCAAGATTTACAACTCCCTCTTTTAATGCTGTTGAAGTAGCCCACACATCAGAACCAGCAAATTTCCGATCTGATAGAAGGTATGCTTTATCCGCGCCTAATTCTAAACATCTAAGTAGAGCCATCTTAGTTTGAGGAGGTCCCATACTTATAGTAATAATTTCAATATTTTCTTCAGGATGAGTATTTTTAAGCTTTACAGCTTCATCCAGTGCGTATTCACAGTAAGGATTGAGTATAGAAGTGATACCCTCTCGAATTAAAGTGCCTGTTTCAGGGTCGACAGCTACTTTATCAGCTTCAGGAACTTGTTTCACTAATACTACAATTTTCATATACATTTACTCCTTGAAAAGATTTTGTCACAATTTATGATACAGTTGGGATCTAATTTACATTTTACAGCTCGCATTTGATTAATACCCACCTCACCATACATTATTTCTAGATATTCGTGTTTGATTATCCCAATTCCATGCTCAGCTGAGACGGATCCACCGTATTCAACTGCTTTTTTAGCGAATTTCTTGTAAAGTTGTTTACCCAATTCCAACTCTACCATGTTCTTTGGTAAAATGTTGACGTGGACATGATTATCACCTATGTGCCCCCAAATAACATATTCTAGACCCTCCTCTTTGAGTGCTTTATGATAAAAATGCATAATATCGGTTAAATGTTGATCTTCTACAGACATATCCGTACCTAGTTTATGAATTTCAGGAAACTTTTTCTTTCGTTCAGCAATGATATTATTTACCATCTCTGGAACAGCATGTCTGAAATGTTTGAACCGTTCTAGTTCTCTTTCTTCATATCCACACCAAGTCTTTTCAAGAGATGAATTGCATTTTTCAAGCATTTCTGATAAAATGTTGAATTTTTCCATCATGTCTTCTTCTGAATATGATAAGTCAAATGATATAGCTGTGGTTGCTTCCTCAGATATATCGGGCATATCTACAAACTTAGGGTCTTCTTTTTGTTTGTTCCTTAGAAGATTCAAGGCGTTACAATCAAAGATTTCAACAAATTCAGGATCTACTTTTTTATTGTTTCGTAGGAAATCAACGAATTTGAGAGAATCTAACTCATCATTGAAAAATGCTACACAGGACATTTGAGATGTATATTCTTTCAACCAGATATCAGCTTCAGTTATTATCCCAAAAATACCTTCAGAGCCAATAAAAAGATCGATCAAATCCATATCAGGTTTGGCATATAACCCTGCTGCGTTTTTTGCTGTTGGCATCTTATACGTTGGTATTTTTACTATTAACTCTTTTCCTGCAGTTTTAATTACAAATTCGCCATCTTTAGCTCTATATTTCCCTCTTGGAATAACTAAAACTTCTCCCGTTCCAAGAATGACTCTTATACGTTTAATCCAATTTCTTGTAGCACCATATTTGAATGAACGCGCACCAGATGCATTTGCACTAATTGTACCTCCTATCGAAGCAGTCATTTCTGTTGGATCCATTGGATAATAATGTGTACAGTCTTCTTTGAATTTTTCAACCCAGTTTTTCTCTAGTGGAATACTATGATGGTCTTCAAGTTTCTTCAGTTTTACAATCTCATTAATCTGATCTAATGATAAACTAGGTTGTATCCTCAAAAACCATTTTCCTACTTCTTCATCAAATCCAAGCCCAAATATCTTATCCATTCTTTCCAAGGAAACAGCTGCTCCCCCAAATGGTACTGCACTTCCTACTATACCTGTCCTGGCCGCAGAGATAGTAATCTGATGGTTTTCCCTTCCCATTTTATCAATAATAGTGACAAGATCACTTTCGGTTTTAGGAAAGAATAACCAATCTGCGTGACCGCCACTAATTTTCGATTCGTCAATAAGGTAACTCTGGAATGAGCTTGAAATTTCCATTTCCCCTCTAACAGATCGAATCTGATCAATTGGAGCAGGTTCAATTTTTTCTGATACAATGATGTTGCTCGACAATGAAATTATCCTCTTCTTTTTGCATGTTTTTTTCTATTAACTCAAGTTAGAAAGCTCAGGTGTGAACTTTACCTTTTCGAGCTTTTTTCAAACTACAAATTTTGAAATATTATCCGTTAATAAATTCTTCTCATTGAGTTGGATTGTCTATTCTTTAAGGAAATTTTTTAAAGATAGAATTTCTGCTTAAACCGCAAATCAAGAATTAGTATATCAATAAGAATCAATTTCTACTAGTTGGAAGGCTAGAAATGAATCTACTACAGAATGTAAAAAAAATAAGGAAAAGGGACATAACGCAATTTTGTTACAGAAATAAAGAAGTAATAGCTCTTCTCCTCCTTACTCTTATCTCTCTCATTTTGCAGTCCTACTTTGCGCTAAATACTTGGGGACATGTTTATTCAGATGAAGTATTTCAAAGCTTAGAAATGGCTCATAATATGGTTTATGGTTATGGGCACATTCCCCCTGAGTATAGGTTAGAACATTCTTCGTTCACTAATTATGCTAAAAGTAGATCACCTATATTTCCTTTTATTTTCACACTTCCTATGTTAATTGGCAAATGGTTTAACTGGAATTATTGGACCTTTACAATACCCGTAATTCGAATTCTTATGGCGTTGAATGGATGTTTAATAACTCCTTCTACTTATTTGTTGGTTAAAAAAAGTACAGGTGGAAATAAAATGTACGCCTTTTTATCGACATTTATAGTATCCTTCTCTCCTCTTATCATGTTTGAATCTTTTCGAAGTATAACAAACTTCTTTTTTGTTCCTTGGGTGTTTTTCAGCATATATCTATATTGGAATACTATAGATAAATTAACAAACAAAAAAGCGTCATTTAATACCGATTCGAAATTTCTGTTTATCAGATGCAAAAAAGCTTTTGAATTTAAACAATATTTTAAAATCTTCTTCCTCAGCTTCTTCATCGGTCTAATCTTGTATATACGTATGGATTTGATTATTGGACTTGTTGCACTTCTAATATTCAATTTCCCCTACAAGCGATTGAAAGCTCTGTTAAGTCAATTCTTAGGTTTTGTCTGTGCCTTCTTATTGGGAGGAATGGTGGATTTATTATTCTATGAAGAATTTCTTGTTTCTCCAATTCATTGGTTCAAATTTAACATTATAGAAGGACATGCTGAATACTTCGGCACTGCGCCTTTCTATTTCTATTTTACAGCTGTTTCAGGTTTTCTAATAATTATTGGCTACCTATTCTGTTGTATTGGTTTCGCACTCTTAACTTATGTTGATTGGAAGAAAAAGAAAATTAAAGGAAGGAAAAATTGGCTCAAAACAAAAATTACAGGAACCTATCTTTTTGCTGCTCTTTTTATATATATTCTTTATTCTCTTCAAATACATAAAGAATTCAGATTTGTATATTTTGGGACGATTTACCTTCATATTTGTACAGCTATAATAAGTGTCATTATTGTAGAATACTTGAGTAAGTTAATATTCAAAACAGTTAAAAAACTGAAACTGAAAGAAGAGAATAAAACAATAAAAAATCGATTTAAAGAAAAGATAACAAAAGAGAATATTGCAACCATACTGATAACAATATTAATCCTACTTGCTTCAATAGCAAATATTTACTCAGCATCAGTCACTTATTGGCAAGAAAGAGATGAAATAGCACGAGCTTTAGCATACGTGGGACAACAAGAAGATTCTATAGGTGTCATTGTTTTAGAGCCTTGGTATCATGGCAAAATGTACAGCTATTTGCACAAGAATATCTCACTTGAAACAGTTCCTTTTGTCCATCAAAACACAAAATGGGTAAATTTAAGAGTATTAATCTCTGTTAAATATGAAATATATAACTATGTGGTTTCAACATCACTTGATAATGTGAATTCAACACAGATTAACGATATTCTTATACCTTATAATTACAGTATTGTCCATGAGATAGATACAAGAGCAGTAATTTACAAATATACAGGTTGAATTTCAAAAAATGCGTTTCATAGAAACAGCAGTTATGTTTTTCGAAGTGAGATAAAATTAATAAGTGTTAAAGACACAAAAAAAGTGGATAAGTATTAGAGTTGAATTTTTTGCCAGATATAACAGATTTAGATAAATCCAAAATCAGACTTATAGCAAAAAACTATATTATGGGATTATGGTCTGTTACTTTTACAGAAGGCTTTTTAGCCTATAAGGAGACTTTTAATTCACTATACAAGAGATCAGCAAAATGGAAGTTCTGTTTAAAATGTGGAAAAATAGGACTTGCTGAGAAGCTCAAAAAAGGTAAGCATCAATGTGTCCTTAAAAAAAGCGTTGTACCTGTGTTGGTTACAACTTCGTGGTTCAAGCTTAGAGGATTCTTTCTAACCCAAAAATATGCTCTGATGCTAAAAGGGATTGGAGCAAAGTCTATTTTGGATCGAATGTATAGTTTGGCAGAAACCATCAAGCTTCAAACGAAAGTAGAGGAAGAAGAAGATTTGCAGTGAGAAAGATATAAAGGGTGAGATGGACAAATAAATAATCTCTTTTTCTTATTCTATTGCTTTCTTCAAAACTGCTAAAGCGTGTATTGTTGTAGTGTCAAAGACTGGAATATTACAATCCTCTTGTTTTATGAGTAAGGGAATCTCTGTGCAACCTAATATCACTCCTTCTGCACCTTTAGCTTGTAATCTTTTAATCACTTCTAGAAACCTTGTTCTTGATTCTTCCTTCAGGATGTTGTGTGTTAATTCTTCCCAGATAACCTTGTTAATATATTCTTGATCTTTTTCTGATGGGGGTATGATTTCTAAGTCATATTTAGCAAATGCTAGAGGATAAAAATCATCTTGCATAGTAAAGATCGTCCCTAATAATCCTATTTTTTTTAGTTTTTTTTTCTTTATAGTTTCTGCAGTTGCATCCATGATGCTAATTATAGGGGTTTTGATGACATTGGATAGTTGTTCGTATATTTTATGAATTGTATTTGTAGCAATAATTATTATGCCAGCCCCTGCTTTTTCAAGATTTCTCACTGATGAGAGGATAGTAGAGTAAACCTCATCCCAATTATTGTTTACCATCAAATTTCTGACTATTTCAAGATTGAGGCTATCAATAACTAATAATGGAGATGAAGCTCCTCCCATTTGTTTATTATACTCTCTGATTAGTATTTTATAATATTCAATAGTTGATTCAGCACTTAATCCGCCAACTATGCCTATTTTTTTCATTTGTCCTCAATCTTACTGCTGTTGCCCATTAAAGTAATTTGTGTTAAATATGAAGTCTTTTAAAGTACCGGGACTAAAAAGGTTTAGAGTTGAGGAAGATTAGGAGATAATCGTTTAAGCGACCTAGTTTTTTTCAACATATTGATAAATATTAATACAAAAAGCTTAGAATCATATATTAGAAAAAATGAAGTCTGGTTTTACTGTAAAACTAAATATAGATGATATTAATGAAATTTGAAGATTTTAATTTAACAAGCGAGACTATGGATGCTTTAAAAGGTATGGGGATGCATACCCCTACTGATATACAGCAACGAGCGATTCCAGAGATTCTTGAGAAAGAAAAAACACACATTTTAGCTCAAGCTAGAACTGGAACTGGAAAAACCTTAGCTTATTCTATTCCAATCGCTGAAAAACTCGATCCTTCCTTACGTTCTGTTCAATCAGTTATTCTAGTGCCTACGAGAGAGTTATGCAAACAAGTTTATGGAGTAATTTCCGAATTAACTAGATATAGACGCTTGAAAGCTGTCGAAGTTTATGGTGGAGTTTCTATTAACAGGCAAATAAGCATAATTCGCTCTGGTGCTCAAATTGTAATAGCCACTCCTGGGCGACTCATTGATTTATACGAGAGAAGAGCCCTATCTTTTAATAATGTGAAAATTGTAGTCTTAGATGAAGCAGATAGGATGTTGGATATGGGATTCCTTCCTGATGTTGAGTTTATCCTGTTTAAAGCAATGAAAGAAATTTTTCCAACGCTTCTACTATTTTCTGCTACAATGCTTAAAGAAATTAAAGATATAGCAGTTGATTTTAGTTGGGGTCAAGAATTATTGGAAATTAACGTTAGCCATGATAATCTTACGGTTACAAGCTGCAAGCAATATTACTATAAAGTGGATAACTCCAAAGAAAAGTATAATAAATTTGTTAAAATTCTTATCAAAGAAAACCCAGCATCTTGCATAATATTCGTTAATACAAAGAGATGGGGAGCAAATCTAAAAAGGCGACTTATAAAAGATAAACGAATTAGGTTAAGAATTGATACATTACAAGGTGATATGACACAAAAACAAAGAGAAATAGTTATGAGGGACTTTAGAGGCAAGAAGATAAATTGCTTAATAGCTACAAATGTGGCAGCAAGAGGATTAGACATACCTCATGTAACACATATTTTCAATTATGATTTGCCAGAAGGGGATCCAGAAGTATATGTGCATAGAATCGGTAGGACAAGTCGAATGGAAGGAAAAGGGCGAGCTATTTCGCTAGTAGAAAGCGACCAAATGCCATTAATCCGTAAAATAGAACTTTTTATGGATAGAGATATAGAACAAATGTATCTTTCTCAACAAGAAAGAAATGAAGATAGAAGTCAAAATAGATATAGTCAAAGATATGGTAGAAAGGAAAAGACTGAAGAGACTGAAAAACATGAAAAAGAGGTACCTGGGGCTATAGCTGATATATCTGTATATTCAAGAAAATAATCTTTTCTTTTCTAGATTATTTTTTCTATATTTTCTCACTAACCACCAAATCCATGTAATCAAGGAAACTAATCCAATAAAGAGCATTATACTATCTTCATAAACACCAAATTTAGGCAGTTGAATTGCAATGGGAAAAGGTATTGCCCAAATAAGTAACAGAATCATGCTTTTCCAATCTATTTTTGGCATACTTGCAGTTGCATAGACTAGCGCTAAAGCTGTTGTTGGACAAGGAAATGTTCCATAAAGGATCATACGAGGATAAACATGTCCAGCCAGCATACCTACAACAGGGTAAAGAAAAACAAGAAGGAAAGAGGTATACATGAAAATCAACCTAATTTTTCCTTCAGGGGTTCTAAATTTCATCTTATCAAACTTTATGTCTAATGCAAATAAAACCGACAAACTTCCAAAGCAAATAGCTTGAGCTATATATGCTGGTAGCTCTCGACCTTTTATTAAAAAGAACACTACAGCTATCACTGCGAAACTAACACTGAAATATAGTTTCAGCAAAATATTCGCTTTTTTATTCGGTTTGATTATAAACCAAAATGTTATGAGTATTCCAATAGTTGCCAAAATAAATTGAAAGGGCATAATAGATTCATTATAACTTGCTAGTACATTCCACCAATCCTCAGCAGGTATCATAGTTTATCACTAACTTTAATATAAATACTAGTATTATTAAGATAGACAGTTTCAGCCATTAAACTAGGTTTCTAGACAGAAACCTAGTAAATCATAAGGTGGTAGTATGGAAAATAATTTTTTCAATCCTGAACGTTTTCGAAATAATTGGAAAGACATTCTAGAATTACTTGAAGAAATACAATTCGCAGCAGAAAAAGGAATAAGTAACCATTGTGCGATTTTCAACGATATTCCTCAACACGAGAAAATTGAAAGGATGTTAATGAAAAATATTTTCCAATTCCTTCAAAGAAAATGGACTCTTGAAATTGTAAATGCTTTAGCCTTTCATGAACATTTGTACTTCAATGAAATCAAGAATCACCTCAAAACTATAACGTCAAAAACACTTTCAGAGCGATTAAAAGAACTTGTTGAAGGTAAAATTGTTTATCGTCAAGTGGAATCTTCTTCTTCCCCTGTACGAGTTAAGTATTCACTTACAAACTATGGAAAGGGGTTACATCATACCCTTCTACCTTTTGTGATATACTTTTTTACTAACACTCAATAGTTATCTTTTCAAGCAGAGGTTAATAGTAGTTGTAAAAACTAATAACAAAAAAAGGGAAGGGAAGGAAAGTAGTTATTTTCTCCTTTTATAAATAACTACTAAACCAATGAACAGAAGACTTACTATTGAAAATGACCAGTTGTATGGAGCATCGGTAGCAAGTGTTATACTTTCTAATATGAAGTTAATAGAGCGTTCATCTATGTCTATAGAACCTTCTATTTCTGTTCTGTCATAATATGTGTAGGTGTAAGCTAGATAGGATAAGAATCCTGTTTCTATATCAAATCTTGCTTCAGATGTTGTTGTGATTGTTCTTTCATTCTTTTCCCAATCTAATGGATCTGTTAAATCATCTTCTTTTGTGTCGATAGTTGAATCCATTTTAATGATCCATGTTTTTGAATTTAGAGATGAAGATTGCTTATAAATTGAATGGGTATAGTCATAATAATTCACCGAAATGTCTTCATCCTTCAATTCATATGCAGTTTGCAAGTATGTGTTTTCCATCAGTTGAAAACTATTGTATGTCCCTGTAACATTTTCATAATTTGTAGGTTGAAGGAAGAAATGACCAGACCAGATGAAAGTAATTATTTCAACATCATCAGTAGCATTTGTCTTATAGTCACCATTTAAGTAAAAGTCACACCAAGTTATTGACTGGTTTAATAGTTGAGATGGGTCACCATCAGTTATGGCATTAATATTTTGAGTAATATTAATTGAAAATATGTCTCCACTTTCTAAGGAATCATTTCCAAAATCCAAGAAAGACAGACTCAGATAGGGTCCAGAGGTAGACAATGTTGTTACTTCCCATGCATATGATGTGCCAGATTGTAACGTGGTTAGATATGATGTTCCCAACTGTCCTTGTACAAGTGTCGTCGCAGAAAATATGTTGATTAGGAATAATCCAATAACAATAATTGATACCATGTTAAATTTTAACGATTTCATTTCATTTTCTCCTATTATTTTAGAGCTTTCTCGTTTACCGAATAAGCATTAATATAATTGATATGTAAATTACTATAAATATCTTTGTTGTGGAGAATTATTTTTATTTCATAGCAAATCAAATATTCCTTTTCATAAATCATTGTTTTGCAAGTGGTTTTGGATAAGATTTGATGAACTTGACTAACAGTGTGAAAATAGCACCTTTAATTGTTTAAATGTAAGTGTTAATATAGAAAAACGCTAATTAGTAATTGGTATTTATGTTTAATAAAAACAAAATTTTACTGGTTGGGGTATTAACCATTTTGATAATGAGTTCCATACCCACATCATTCTTGGTTTCAGCAAAGAAAAACGCTCCAGGAGTAAATGATAGAGAAGGGTCAACCTTTATTGAAACCGACTTTTTGTCTATGAAATTACATGAAGGAAAACCCGATATGATGTTCTGGTTAGTAAATAGTTCTGAAGGGAAAAAGATGCCTGTTTTTCATGTTTCCTTTACTCATATAGCTGAGTTATTTGGTGATGATCTATTGGTAAACAATATGGGTGAATTAAGTGGCAAAGCTTTCAATTTAGCCTCTTCATCTTTTGATTGGACACTTACAAAAGAAACACTCACAAATGAAGTTAGAGGGACAATAACATCAGATACTCTTGATAATGGAGCGACAATTTCATTTGTTTTCCACGTATATCTAGAAGATGTTTTGATTACAGAAGAAATAAACGAAACAAATACTATAATTACAACAACCTATCAGATTAAGTCTGTTTCCGAGATTAAGTTTGATATTATTGTTGACAATTGGACTTTTAGTCCTGAAGCTACAGGTTTAGTTTTTGCAGTTAAGATTCATGAACTGGCTTACAAACATAGGGTACAAGCAAGTGATGGGGTGAATGTTACTGAAGATGGTTACGAAAGACCAGCAAATGCTACTAAAAATGAGAACAAACATGGTATAGAATTTTACGATGAGTCAGGTGGAAGATCAAGCTACTTTACATGGGTCCCTACAGCTCAAATTTATGATTCTGAAGACAATATAGTTTCTGATGTAAATGTAACTTCATCAATGAACAATGATGGATTTGATGAAGACTTTGGAAATGGTAAGAAATTCGGAAAAGATTTCATAAACCTATTCTTGTCCTATCCTAATTATGGTGATGGACTGAAAATGGTACACGACCCAACGCTGGGAATAGATCAGGGCTTAAATCCTGTTATTATTGTAGTAGCAGTAGTCGCTGGTATAACCTTAGTTGCACTAGTCGCTATTGTAGTAAAAAGGAGATAACTTCTTTCTTCTTCCTTTTTTTACATCATTCTCTTACATTTTTATTAAATTTCAAATAAAAAAAGTGAATAGGTAGAGCAGTACTTTTTACTCCAATTCGAGTAAAAAGTCTACAACTCTAAATATCATAGCTAATGGAGTTATTACAGCTACTACACCACATATTATTCCAACAACCAATACTACTGTAGGATTTTCTACATAGGTAATACCGAAGTAAATTCCACCGAAAATTACAATCACTATCGCAAATTGGAATAAGATTTTCCATGTCGCAGTGTAAGCTTTGAAGAATCCCAATGGTTTAGCAATTCTATCATTTCTAGATCCCGTGAAGAGGAATGCTGCTGCAAAGCCCATGATAACAAGTACCGCAGCAACTCCAATTATGTACAAACCATAATGAAATTCTACATCCAAAATACTCATTGGATCATCCATTAAATCAGTCACAAAATCAGTAAAATCAAAGCCATCTTTCTGAGCTAAATAATAACCCAAATAGCCTAAACCACCAGCAATGATATTATAGACAATTGACATGACAAGCAAGATAACTGATTGCTTGTAAGCATCAAAAACGTCCTCAATGAAGGAATCATCACCAGTTTTTGGAGTTTTTTCTTTTTTATCTTTCTTAGGTGTCATAAGTAACCGAATTTGATAAAATCTTGATTACATATAAACTCAACGTCATTTATCATATCTCACATTTTCTCACATCTGTCATTTTTTTCCCTGATTTACTTTTTGCGTCTGTCTGTAATGAAGTTAGAAAACTATAAGAAGTTAAAAAAAAGGTCGAATTGTATGGAAGAATACATTGAACTAAATTTAGGTTTTACAAAAGTCCAGTTACTTAAAGCAGGTGATGGCTATATTCAGATGGACGCGGGGTATAAATCAAATGTGAAAAAATATTTGCGCTTGTTGAAGAAACAAAATATTGATCCAAAAGCGATAAAGCTCATCATAGTCAATCATGCTCATTTTGATCATGTAGGTGGTCTTAAAGCTTTGAAGGATATATCAAATGCTCAAGTTTTAGTTCATGAAAATGATGCAAATTTTCTCCGAAAAGGCATCTCAGCTGAAGTAAAACCCACTTCATTTATTAGTAAGATATTAATCAATCTTCTTCCCAATTCACTGAAATTTTTTGATCCTGTCGAACCAGATATAGTTATTAAGGATGAGTATTCTCTTCAAGAATTTGGTATAAATGCAAAAGTAATCCACACTCCTGGACATACTTCGGGGACAATTTCGATAATTACGGAAAAAGGTAATGCTTTCATTGGATGTTGTGCTCATGGCTTTCCTCTACGAATAAATTCAGGATTGCCAACTATTGCACAAGATATAGAGCAGGTTTTATCTAGTTGGGAACGTATAATCAAGGAAGGAGCAAAGAAAATATACATTTCACATGGAAAACCTGTTAACATTAATAAAATGAAAAAAATTCTGAAAAAAAAAAGATCGTCACCTATTGATTTAAGTTGACATAACAAAAGAATAATTTTTTGTCATTCAATCCAATTCATGATAGACAAAGGTGAAATAATTGGGTATTAAAATAGAAAAAGCTCTTGATATAATAGCAAATTCACCCAGTTAATATCTCTTCTTTATTCTTATATCTATATGTTTTAGTGGATAATTCTTCACTTTTTCCAATATAAACCATCTGGTTTAATGCTTTTACTTCTTTATAGTATATTTATTCCTCAAGTGAAGTTCTGTAAACTTTAGAGTTAGGCTGTAAAACAAGTGAATTTTAAAATTGCTTATTAAATAAGACTCTATGGTATGTATAGGTGCAAAAAATGGTTAAAAAAACATCTCAAAAACTGGAAAACGGACATGAACAAGAATATGGAAAACAATATAATAGTATTGAAATGCTAACAAATTTAGTCAGACTACAATTAGTAGGCGCAATGAAATAGGTGCAAAAAAATGTACAGACACACAGCTCAAAGATCAAATAAAAACAAAAAAACTTACCAAAGTTCAAGAAAATTGAATCAAATAGAAATGCTCTCCAAAACTGTTCGATTTCAGTTGATTGGTAATTAATCGACTCTGTTGAATATTAACAGAGTCAGCAAACTATTTTTAAAAAGAAATTTATAGAAATACTTACATTAGCCTGTGAATGAAAAAACATTATCTCTGTTGAATAATCCTTCTGGATCTAGTTTCCTTTTCACAGATCTCATTTGTTCTACGCCTTCTTCTCCGTACATTATTTCCAGGTATTCATGCTTGATTTTCCCAATTCCATGCTCAGCTGAGACGGATCCACCGTATTCAACAGCTTTCTTGGCGAATTCCTTGTAGAGTTGTTTTCCTAAATCTAGTTCTTCCATGTTCTTTGGTAAAATGTTGACGTGGACATGGTTGTCACCTATGTGTCCCCATATTACGTATTCCAAGGTAGTTTCCTTAAGTGTTTGATGATAGAATGTCATTATATCTTGTAGATGATTATCTGTTACTGACATATCTGTACCTAGTTTGTGAAGATTAGGATAAGTTGCTTTTCTTTTTGATATTATGCTATTTACAATTTCAGGGACTGCATGTCGTATTTTTCTAAACTTATCGCGCTCATTATCATCTAAAGCACTCCATCCTGAGTCAACTGAGGTGTTAGACTCTGTTGCTATCTCGTCTAATGTAACAAAAATCTCCTCAAAAGTATCATCTGAAAATGGTATTTCAAAAAATATTGCTGTAGTTGTATCTTCAGGAATTGTGTCAATATTAGCAAGTTCAGGATTGGTTTTTCGTCTAGACCTAAGTAAGTTGAAAGCATTTTTATCGAAAAATTCTATGTATTCTATATCTAAATTTTCTATTGATCGTAATTTTTTTACAAAATTTATTGCATCCTCTTCTGTTTTAAAAAATAAAGCATTTGTTAGGACTTCAGGTTTTTCTATTAGCCACAAATCCACTTCCGTAATGATTCCTAATATCCCTTCAGAACCAATGAAAAGATCTACAAGATCCATGTCAGGTTTGGCATATAATCCTGCAGCGTTTTTTGCTTCAGGCATTTTATAAGTAGGGATATCAATTTCAATATCTTTTTCAGAAGTTTTAATGATAAACTTGCTATTAACAGCTATGTATTGTCCTCTTTCTATATCAAGAACTTCTCCTGATTCAATAACAACGCGTAGATGTTTAACCCACGGACGCATAGCCCCATATTTAAAAGATCTACCTCCAGAAGCATTAGCTGCAATGGAACCACCTACAGCTGCAGTCATTTCTGTAGGATCCACTGGGAAAATATGTCCCCTTTCAACCTTTTTAAAAGCCTGTACCCAATCCTCTTCGTCAAGATTATGCTCTTGTGAAAATCGTTTATATTTTAGGATATCAGCAAGTTCTTCTAAAGTTAACCCTGGTTGAATTCTAACAAAATATTTCTGAGTATCTTTATCATAACTTATTCCCTTTACTTGCTTCATATCATCGAATGAAAGAATAGCTCCACCACATGTTGGAACGGCAGATCCGACGATTCCTGTTCTTGCACCAGAAATAGTTATTGGTGTTTTGTCTTCCTTCATCTTATTTACAATAGAAATAATATCCCTTTCATTTTTGGGAAAGAATAACCAATCCGCATACCCCCCAGCAAGCTTGGATTCATCGATACAATAATCTTGGTGAGTTGATAGAATTGCTTCTTCTCCCTTAATTGCTCTAACATCTTCAAAAGGCGAACAATCTTCTTTCTGAGAAATTATAATGTTGCTAACCATTTAAATCCACTTTCTAACTGCAAATCATCTTGCTTTTGTATTTGACTTTTTTCAACCTTTAAATAGCGAATTTATAAGTATTTTTTTGTACATTTTATGGTGTTTATATAGTGTCGTATAAATTATCTTTTGAAGGATTGTAGATATGCACCAACTTCATGGTGATCCTTGGGTCTACATCCAACAACCATCCAAAAGCGAAACCGTAAGCATCTTTATGAGAAGGTGTGGGCGGTGTAGGAGGGTATGTGGAGTCCCCATGATGTGCCTCAAGCACTTCTAAAGGATTTGTACAAAATTCATGTCATAAGTTCACTCTTTTTTCGAATATAGATTAACTTTCAGAACAAAAGAATATCTTAATACTACTATTGAATATAGGACGACATTGAAGTTAGTTTTCTTTGGGCTCTAATCGTTCGTAACCGTATTTCTCGCGCATATCATTCCAATGTTCGTTGACTCTTCGGATAACATCATCATCAGTAATATGTATGTTAGGTTTATATTCACGTTTTTGAGATTCAGCGTAAGCAATCATGTCATCCTTATGTTCATCCCAACCATCAATATTCAAATCTTTGTAAATTCTTTCCATATTGGTTACAGGATCTTTGATGAACTCTTCATATTTAACATGAACAATATGGTCTTCTGGAATTAAGTGCAAGTCTTTTTCGTGGTATTCATACAACAATTTGTAGTTGTCTAGAATATCTTGTTTCATTTTTTCTTTATCCCAAGTTTGTAGTGTATATATGGCGAAAACCTCATCAAAAAATTTCACTGTACTCGAGTAGGTTTTGTATGGGTTTCTATATGTATGAATAAACTTTGCATTGGGGAACATTTCTAAAATGTGAGGTATACGATAACTATTTGCAGGGTTTTTTAGAAATAATTGCTTACCTTTGTGACCTAAAGTAAGCATCTGAACCAAATAATAATAGTTCTTTTTCCATTTTTCCAAATGCTTAGGCATTCCTTCAAACGTTAGAAATCTTGAATATAGATCAAAGTTACGTGGGAATATGAAGCCAGTATAGTAACCATATCGTGTATATGTCCCGATACAATATTCCTCTTCTGTAGGTTCATCAGCCCCCATAATCACATTATCCATAGGTCTAACATCTGGTAATGACGATTCAATTATCCATCTCGTGAATTTTGGAAATGCTAGGTAGAAAAGTGTAGCATATCCCTCAATATTAGAAACATATCCCTTTGTCTTATCGTAAGCCATTAAAGTCATCAAATATGTGGTTCCTGTTCTGTAATGACCTATTATAAAAATAGGATCCTCCTTAATCACTGTATTCTTTATTTTGGAGTGAAACCTTATTTTTTGTATTACTCTTAAAGGTAAAGTGACAAGATTCAATCCAATAGCGTACCAAAATCGTAAATAGTATTTGGGGTGCATTCTAAACTTATTGTCCCAAAGAACTCGAAAAATATTCAGTAAAGAGTAACCTGCGAGTGGTTCTTCTTTTACAATTAACCATGTTTTATCATGTCCCATAATAACAACATCCTCTTTCGGTTTGTTCAAAGAAATAAAGAGGGTATATATATGCTTTTGACTGCAACGAAAAGACTTGACATGAAAATCAGAAAAAAAATCTTTATTTCTAATTTTACACTAATTTTCAGTTTCTTTATTATTTAAGCTGTCTATTAATTTTCCGTAATCCTCAACCTTTTTTTCTTCACTGGTTTCTTGAAGAACCAGAACATATTCCAAACATCCTCTTGCGCGTTCTCTTCGTTGTATCATGTCATCAATGTTAGTGGTGATATCAAGATGAATAACCACATCAGCAGCATCTAAATTAAGTCCCCTTCCTCCAACAGGGGTGAAAATTAATATTTCAGCATTTCCTTCTTCAAACTCTTTGAGAGTTATTCTTCTCAGGTCTTCTGGAGTTTTACCAGAAAGATATCTAACATTGGGAAAATTTAGCTTTCTCAATAATCTGTATATTTGTTCTCCAAGAGCAAGATATCTAGTAAAAAGTAAAATTTGTGCTCCTCTAACTAAGTGATCATAAATAATCTCAACTGCAGTGTACACTTTGGGTTGGATAAAAGCTCGAGTAATTGTTTCTGAAGGGTTGTCATAGAGTGGAAGATCAATTCTATAAGATATCATCTCTTTGCTTGCTTCAATAACGTCTTTGAAGAATTCTTTGTTTTCTTCAATTTCTATATATTTAAGAAACTCATTTGGAGTTGATTCAAGTAAAAGTAACCGCGAATGTGCAAACTTAAACAATCTAAAGAAAGCATTGATTAATTCATCTTTGGTTTCTTTATCTTTAATCTGAAACCTTCCCACTCTTACAGGATATTCATTTTTAGCTGTCTGCAACCTCTCTACAATCCCTCCATAGGAGAGTTTGATTATCTCAAGACGCGAAAGTTTAGAATCCAGTAGTTTTTGGATGGTTTCAACGGGTTTACTTAGTAAAGATGATAGTAAATGATCAATTTTGATATAATCTTCTCTTTTAATTTGGTGCATTTTTGTAATAGTTTCATAAGGTGAAAGGTCAAGACGTTGCATCATATAGGCGTTTTCATCTAACATTTTCTTAATAGCTTTAGCCTTTTGCTTATCTCTTGTTCCTGTCATAGCTAAGATGGGAAACATATTCCCTTGTTTTCTTATTTGAAATAGTGTATCAAAATATTTACTCAATCGAAAACCTGTCATATCTCTTGCAAGGAGATCGGTTGCTTCATCAATTACACACAAATCTATAGATTTGAGAATATCATCTTTTAATTTACTTCGCATTTCAAACCGATCTTTCATTATTGTTGTAATAGGAGCAAAAATAACTGAAGATGCTTCATACATCTTATGTTTTTGTCTTAAACTCAATCCCTTTCCTCGAGGGTCATATAAATAGCCTAATTCTTCTATAAAACCGAATTTTTTAGCCATCTCTAAAGCTTGACGACAACGCAAAGCTGCAGCTTCCCGAGCTGAAGTAAAAATAAACTTAGCTTCTGGTTTAACTTTCCTTATCGCTAAAAATGAGAGTAGAGCTATGATTGTTTTGCCTGTTCCATAAGGATAATTAAGCAAAATAGATTTTTCAGATAAAGTTTCGATGATTTCTTTAACAGCATCTATTTGATAATCTCTTTTCTCAATGCTTAGAAGATCCATTGAAATGTCGAAATCATCAAGAAATTCCATGTGCAATTAACCATCTTTCATGTGTTATTAACGTTTCATGCAAAAACATGAAAAAGTTTCCTATTGTAAGGGTAACATCCAACCACAGGTGATTAATACCATTGTTTGTTAATTATTATCCTTTAATGTTTTTATCAAAAAGGATTCTAAAAATCCCAGGGCCTCTTTTGTTAGTTTTTGCTTGAATTCTTCTCTGCTATTACATTTAATATCAAATTGCCTAAACTCTTGAATTTTAGAAGATGAAATTCCCACAAAAGCTAGCCCAATAGGTTTTTTTGTTTTATCATCATCTGGAGGTGCTATTCCTGTAGTAGAGAGACCGATAGTTGCATTTGCTATTTTTCTCACATTATTTGCCATTGCTATAGCTGTTTCTGGTGAATAAACACCAAAATTCTCAATTATTTTTTCCTCCAAATCAAGAATTCGCTTTTTTGATTCCAAACTGTATATTATAAATCCGCTCTTGAAATAGGAGGAACTCCCAGAAATATTTGTTATAGAATGGGCGATGAAACCTCCAGTACATGATTCTGCAGTTGCTAATGTCCAACTTTTACTTTGTAATAGTTTACCTATTTTTTCTTCAACGGAACTCATTACAATGTTCTTATTTTGGTCAGTCATAGATTTTTCGATTGATAGTTTCTAAATCCATTTTTGATTTTCTTTAAGCCATTCAAGCGGGAGCTCGTAAAGTTCAGCCTTTGTTGCTTTCCAAACCTTCTTTTCTGTATCATAGTTTCCGTCATAGAAGTAGTATAACATACTTTTACTATGATCAAAGTGAAAAAATTGTAGATTCACGCAAATGCTCCATAAGAATTCCCCAAATTGTGAAACGTACGATGGTGGAACATTCATTCTCCACATAAAACCGTCATCTAACAATTCAAAACCAGTATCAAAGGGAATAGAGTGTTTTGTGATTAAATTGTATAATTTGTTTTTCTTTACCTCTGAACACTTACCTCTAAAGAGAACAAGATCAACAGGTTGAATTTTTGATCGTGTATACAAAAGTCGGTAATTCAGTATATTTTCATTTAAAAAGTTGATTCTTCGTGTTATTTGAACTGATGTTGCATCAAGTTCTTTTGCTAATTTAACATGAGGAACTTTTGTACCACTGGTTAATTTGTACAAAAGTTTGAGATCTAATTCTCTCAGTTGTTTCATGAAATTTCTCTTTTTTTGTGGTTCTTCCGAAAATATAGTGGAAGATGTTTGATATTTCTTTTCCCAAGAATCAATCTCCCATGTCCATTTTCCTATTTTATTGTCAAAAAATTGGAATTCAGGTTTTGTAATGACTTTTATCTGTAGTGAAAGGATTTTTTCAAACTGCTCTATAATATTATATTCTTGAAGTTTTAGAAAAAGTGCATCAAGGTATTTTGAGGTTGTTGCTGGCACATCAAATTGGAGAAATAATCCTTGTGCGCTTCCTAGAATCCTGTTTCTAAAAGTTGTAAAATAATGGAAATCAGCTAGTTTTTCAATAATTTTTACTCTTTTCAAATCGGAGATAGAAAGGATGTAACTATTCGTTTCTAACCCTATGCTTTCAGGTTTATATTTAGCTCTAACTCCAATTATATATCCATTTTTAACTAAATACTGATAATGAGCTTTAGCAGTCTTATCAGTAATTTTTAGCTCCTTAGCCATTTGTGAATAGTTAGCATTAGGATTTTTTTGTAAATATTGGAATAGATTATAATACGGAATCATATGCTTATTCCTCCCTAATATAGGTGGTAGTTCTATTATTACTAATATACACTTACTCCTATATACGGGTCGCCTTCGCTGCCACCACTAGGAGGATCAAAAACAAGTACATCAGTAACAGCAAACCAGCCATTGCTATTTGAAACTATAGTAGCTTCAATAATGTAGTCCCCCGAGACAGTCGCGTAATTGTAGAACGTGAGGTCTAAGTTAACCGTTTCTTGTGATGCTATTATATGAAAAATTATCGATACTTCTTCACCTATTGGATTGGTTAGAATGATTTTAAGATAGTAATTTTCTGTATTCGCATTTGTCTTAACTGTTACAGTAATAGAAGAGTAAATATCACATCCTATGTAATAAGCGTCAGTTATGGTTACTGAATGTATCTCTGTTTCACTGGAGCGCGGAGGTTTAGCTGAAGTAGAATAAATGCTAATACTAGCTAATAATAACACAAATAAGAACAATATTGAAACCTTTTTGAGATATTTCATTAATTGAAATTTTCTTTCGGGGATATTTAAATATTCTCCCGAGAATTTTCAGAAGAACGATTAAAATGAAAAAAAGGATGTAGAGTTAAACTCTACAATGCCCTTGAACTATAGGTAGAAATCTATCCCTGAATTACCATCAAATTCTTGAGGTGTATCGCCACCATCAAAGGGATATACAAAAGAGGCGTAGTCAAAAGTTGCTTCCATTGAAGCGGTGCCACCAAAATGTCCAATTAATGTATATTCAAGGAAGAAATATGTCCAAGCGCCATTTTCATAAGCGGTCATATCCCATCCATATCCATCATCAGTACATGTAGTTGTCAGGTAGACTTTAGCAGCATTAGCATTTTGCATCAACTCATTCATTCCACCGGCATAACAATGATCTAGAAAGATGAAAGTATTGCTAACTGATGGTGCCATCATGGCTTCTAATTCATAATCATAAATTAGTCCATCTTCTCCATCTTCGCCTGCAGATGTATCCCACATGCACAAGACTTGAACATAAATCCTGTCCCTTCTTCGACGAGCACCAATGTTAACTTGAGAACCATGGCCAGAGCTAATAAACGCGACTATATCGTTCTCATCTGCATTTGCAACAATTGTTGCCCATGCATTTTTAACATTAATTTCACTTGCAACACCATCATACGATGGATAATTTTCAGGGTGAGAGTCACCTAAGAGGGTGATTTGGTAGCCCAGAGGGCTTAAATAGTTATACCAATCAGTAGCATCTTCGTCACAGAAACTGAGGTCACTAATTGCTTTATAATCACTAACACCAATAATCAAAGCATACTTGTCAACAGGATCAAGAGCCTGTATTGAAGTAACTGTTGTGACTAATATGACTAAAGAAAGGATTCCAACTAACAAAACTTTTTTCTTCATTTTTATCACTTTGTAGGGTTAAGATAACCCTAATCTTATGATTCTCGCATTTTATTAATAAATCTATCGCAAAAAATCGGATAATCCTTTAAAAATTACTCCGAAAAATTTCAGTGGACAACAATGTTATTATTGTGCGGAAGTAATTTCAATATTTTTATTACCGAGAAAATTGCGAATTCTAAAATCCTTCAGTATATTAGTAGTGTAATAATTAAAAACCCCAAAACGTTGTAAAAAAATCAACCTATATTTTATTTATCTTGTTAATTCTTTTCCATCCACGTACGACCTTTATGATGTGACATACCTGTTGCTGTTCCATCTGCTTTAATACCTTGTTCAAGTTCCTCTGGAGTAAGCCATTTCATTGACGGGTGTTCAGTGTTGTATAGAGCATTATAAGCTAGAGGAATGTGTTTTGCGATTACGTGAGCACTAACATCTTCAGGGATATATATTTCTCCATCATGTTCCATAGCTATTGGACTTTCTAATTCCACTTCAACTTTCTTTGCTGTTGTATAGATGGTATTTTTCATCTTCTTATGTTCACCTTTGTGGATTGTCTTGATACCTTTGAGAGTTTGGAGTTTGGAAACATTTTGGGTAATAAAAAGATCAAAGAAATCATTTTGAGGATGAGCGTCAACACAACACAACATACCACCACCTACAGCTTTTCCTACGCCTATGGTTACGAACATTAACCTGAAATCTATTGGATCTCCATCATCAAGCCTTATTGTTCCTTTTCGCTGTTTCACTTGGATTAATTTTTTTAGCGCTAATAATGTATATTTATTTGGGCCTTTTATCCATTTCATTTCTCCCTCATAATTTGCTAGATTTACAAGTGAAGATATCCCAAAGTCAAACACATTAGCAAAATACACTTCAAACTTTGTATCTGGATAGTTAACTTTGCCTACTGAAGCTGGGGCAACTGCTGTCTTATTAATTAGTGTTTTTGCAGAATTTTCTGGATTCCATGGCATTCCCAAACTTGTACACATATCATTTCCTGTTCCAAAGGGTAAAACTCCAAATACTACTTTTTTACGTTTTTCCTCAGATAGTTCCATCAACCCGTTTATTCCTTCGTTAACAACTCCATCACCACTTACAATAATAATTCTATCAAAACCATCATTTACAGCTTGTTTAACTAGTTCTTGTCCTTGTCTTACTCCAGTAGTTAAAACAACATCATAATCAATTCCACTATCCTTAATAACTGGTTCTGCTTTCTCCCACCTCTTTAAACACAGTTTTGTCCCTGCGTTAGGGTTAACAATAAATTTCCACTTATTAGAATCCATAAAAATCAGAACTCTATGTAATATATAAATCTTATATCAAATTAACAGCGGAAAGCAATCAATTTCTGAATATTTTTTAAAATCAAATAATAAGTTTCTAGCAAAAGGCTTTTAATTTTCTAAAACATTTGAAATACATGAGAAATCTTTCCTCAACTAATTTTGAAAAACATCGTTTAGGAGTAGGTGGAATATGTGTTCATAAAGAAAAAGTTCTCTTAATTCAACATTCTTTTGGTATTAATATAGGAAAATGGTCTATCCCTGGTGGATATGTAGAAATCGGGGAAACTTTATCTGAAGCGGTAGTTAGGGAAGTTTTAGAAGAAACAGGAGTGAAAACTCGAGTTGGAGGATTGGTAATGTTGAGACACTCAACACAAAAAAAAGACGAGAATAGGACTATTTCTGATTTATATTTAGTTTTTAGCCTAGATTATGTTGAAGGAAACGCGGTATCAGATCATTTTGAAACCTCAGAAGCAAAATTTGTATCTATTAATGAATTAAAAAACTATGATCTATCAAACCTTTCAAAATATATCTTAGAAACAAGGATAAAAACCGTTGGTATGTATCTAGACGAATACCAGCCAATTCAAGAAATTGTTAATAAGCTCAACATTTTGAAGTATGAAGTGTTTGGATGATTGTTGTCTAGGTCCTTCACTCAGTTTTTAAGTATTAATAGTTTTGATTATTAATGATTTAGTGACTTACCTCACTTTTATCTAGTTCTTTTAATTGATCCATCTTTCCCCTAAGGAATGAAAAGACTACAGCAATAGTACACAACGATGTAAATATAATAAAAGCTATTTTTGAACTCTCTAATAGTTGAGTTGCATATTCTGGTGATTCAGAGCTAGTATCACCGATTAATACTGCGAATATTAGAGTTACAATACCCAAACTTAGTGTTTGACCTATAGTTCTCATTGTACCTATTAAGGCTGAAGCCACACCAAAGAATCTTTTTGAAACTGAGCTCATAATTGAATTAGCATTAGGAGAGGAAAATAAACCGAATCCTAGCCCACCAAGAGCTAAACTGATTATAATCAGACTTAGGTGCGAATTTTCATTCAGGAAGGTTAGTAACAATAGACTCACAAACCCTATTCCTACTCCTATAGTTGTGATTGTCCTGTGTTCAATAAAGTCTGAAAGTCTACCACCTATTGGAGACAGAATAGCTTGAACAATAGGTCTTGCTAGAAGAATCAGCCCAGTTTGTTGGGGAGTAAATCCTTTTACTGATTGTAAATATAGACTCAACAGAAAAGAAACAGCTGAAGTTGAAGTGTAAAAAGCAAAAGCTGAAAGATTAGCAAACGTGAAAAATTTGTTCTTCTTAAACAGTCTAAGTTCTAAGATAGGGTTATCTATTCTCCTTTCCCACCAAACAAAAGTACCAGCGCATATGATAGAACCACCAATCATTATATATCCTGGATATTCTGGGAGAACTTTAAACCCGTAAAGAAGAAGAAAGAGAGTAGAAACGTAGATTAAAGATCCAATGTAATCAAATGGTTCTTTTATTTCACTAGTCCATTCACCTTTCAACTTCCATACAATCAGAAGAGCAACTATTAATGCTAAGGAAGCAGTAACATAGAATATACTTCTCCATCCAAGATGTTGAGTTAAGACTCCGCCTAAAGAAGGACCTATGGTTAAACCAAAATAAACAGCTCCTATATTATAACCAAATGCCTTCCCTTTTTCATTTGCAGGAAAAACAGATGTAAGAATAGCTGTACCTGTAGCAAAAACTAGTGCTGCACCAATTCCTTGTACGAATCTGAATGCTAGCAGTAAATTTGCTGAATTAGCAAAACCTAGTGCAAGTGTAGCACTGGTGAATATTAACATCCCTATAAAATAGATTTTTTTTCTCCCATAAAGGTCAGCTATTTTACCAAAAGGTATCTGTAATAATGCTGTAGCTAAGATAAAGATGGTAACAAACCAACTAAGTGTTGCTGCATCCATTTGCAACTCTGTTCCCATTATAGGAGCTGCAACTATTATAGATGACCCACTGAAAGCCGAAATAAATGAAGATAGAGAGATAATAATTAATACTATATTCCTTTGGTTAATCGGTTTTCGTATGGAAGAAGCTTGATTCATAGGGAACAACTAAAATCTATTTACATAGGGGAAGCAAAACAGTTGTTATTAATACTTTCTGTAATTTGAAATTCAAGGAAATTACAAATAAAACTCTGCTAAAATATAAAAGAGAATGAAAAACTTGTTGCAATATTAAATCTCTAGTTGACTTAACTTTTCATTTGTAGGGATACCATTTTGGTCCCAACCTCTTAACTTATAATATTCTGATTTTGCATTTTCAAGTTCTTCTTCCTTTATTTTTTGTCCTTTAGCAGGTCCTTCAGGCATTTCTTCTTCGTAAAATCTCTTTGGTAGTACATCATTTGCAGCTGTTATACCTTCACGAACGTTAAACATTCTTGTGAGATTCCATATTCTTTCACCAGTTAGAAGATAGCTCTCTTGTGTGTAAGAGAACCCTGTAGCAGTATTTAACATTTCAACCATTTCGGGGACTTCAAAGGGTAGAAAATCGCATAATACTAATGAAAAACACATAGCTCTCTCATCTTGATTTTCTTTAACAAATTTTGGCACTCCTGCAAAAGAAAATCGTTTAAGATCACCTCTTAGTTCAGCTGAAGGTGTCCAACAACGTTGATGACATGCTCCACGATCTGAAGTCGAGTAAGCTAAAGCCATTCCAAATGAGCCACGTGGTTCAATACCTGCCAATTCTAATCCTTTTACTTGAATAGCAAAATCGCTAGTATTGTGTCCTAGTATTTTAGCTGCAGCTAAAGAACCCTTTGAGAATAACTCTCCAATTCTTTCTTTTTTGGCTATAAGTTGAAGCATTTTGTGAACAGCATCATCATTACCAAATTTAAGATCATCAATATCATTCTGTTCTAATATGTTTTTTTCACTACATTCCATTGCAAAGCTTATAGTTGCACCAGAGGTTATAGTATCCAAACCTAAATCATCACACATTTGACTTGCTTTTGCGATAGCAGCTAAATCTTTTATTCCACAATTAGACCCTAATAGTGCAGTAGTTTCATATTCAGGACCTTCTACTTCTAGTCCCGCAAATTTTCCTTCTTTGAATTTAGTCATTTTTCCACAAGCAATAGAGCAACCATAACAAGCTTTGTTTGCAGTAACATATTTTTCTTTCATTATTTCCCCAGAAATCGCTTCTGCATCCTCAAAAACGCCAGATTGATAGTTTCTTGTTGGAAGGAATCCAGCTTCATTGGACATGTTAACCCACATCATTGTTCCAATTTCTTTTCTCTGTTGAACGCCTGGATTAGCAAGCACTTTCTCTCTTAAAATACGTGTTAAATCTTTGAATTTTCCTTCTTCGCGTTCCTTAATCTTAATTTTCCCTTTTGCAACAACAGCTTTGAGATTCTTTGAACCCATAACAGCTCCAGATCCTCCCCTTCCTGCCATGTGAGAGTTATTTGTCATTATATTTGCATATGTGACTTGATTTTCTCCTGCTGGACCAATAGAAGCTACTTCAGCTCCATCATGTCTTTCTGACAAAATCTTCTCAGTTTCAAAAGTCCCCTTACCCCAAAGATCATCAGCTGAAAGTATTTCCACTCCATCTGAAGTTACATTAAGATACTTTGGCGATTCAGCTCTACCTCTAAATAGTATGTAATCAAATCCTGCTCTTTTTAATCTATGACCAAATTTACCCCCAATTTGGCTATCAAGGAAAATACCTGTATGAGGTGACTTAGTAATTATAGCCCATCGACCTGAAGTTTGTACTGACGTTCCTGAAAGAGGACCCGTCATAAAAAGAATTATGTTTTCTGGGCTAAGTGGGTCAACCTTAGGTGCTAGTTGATCGTAGAGTATTTTTGCACCTAGACCTTTACCACCGACATATTTTTCAGCTAATTCTAATTCTAATTTCTTTTCAAGAATATGCTCTGTTGTTAAATTTATATCCAAATATTTGCCCATGTATCCCATAATTGTCACGTTTTTTGATATTCTACTTAGCTACTCGATTAATATCTAAAATGTCTGTTAAGACAGAGTAACCGGTTGGCAATTTTCCTGCACCGGGTCCAACAATTGTAACATCCCCTAGATATTTTGTAGTGTAAGTTAAAGCATTAATTGGCCCCATAATGCTAGCCAAAGGGTGATCTAAGGGTATTTTTTCTGGTTTAACATATGCTTCTACAGAACCATCTTCCTTTATTTCTGCTCCAGCTATTAATTTCCACCTATATCCTTCTTCTTTAGCTTTTTTGATATCTTCAGATGTGATTTTTGTAATTCCTTCGCACGGTGGTTCATCTTTGCTTAAATTTGCTCCCATGACTGTGTTTGCTAAAATGACTATTTTTCCAAGTGCATCATACCCTTCCACATCAGCTGTTGGATCCTGTTCTGCATAACCTAATTCTTTAGCTTGTTCTAGTGCTTCGTCATACCCTAAACCTTTTTCCATTTCTGTAAGGATATAATTAGTTGTACCGTTTACAATTCCTTTAGCTTTTGTAATTCCAGCTCCAGCTAAATTGTATAAACCCAAATTCAATGCTGGTGTTCCACTTAGAACTGTACCTTCATAACGCATTTCTACACCATTCTCTTTAGCTATATCAAGGAGTTTTCTAACCATTAATGCAATGGGACCTTTATTTGTCATAATAACATGCTTTCTGTTTTTTAATGCTGTTGTAACATGTGTTATTGCAGGTTCTCCTGTTTTAAGATCTGTCCAAGCTAATTCAAGAATTATGTTTGAATTAGTATCGGTAATAGTTTTCAAACTATCCCAGCCTTTTATTCCACCAGGATATTCTTCTATTTTACCAGTACTATTTACCAAATCAAGGAGTTTTTTGATATCTAATCCATTTTCATCGTAGACAGAACCTTTCATCGTGTCAGAAATTGCTACAACTTTGTATTCAAAATTATGATTTTTTTTAAGTTCATTCTCTTGCTCTAAGAGTATTTCTGCAAAGCCCTGACCTACAACACCAAAACCAATAAATGCAATATTAAATTCCATTATTTTCGCCTGTTAACTTCTTTTAATAATTACTAATATTTTAGAAATTAAACTTATAAACTTGGTGAATTATAGATAAAAGGAAAAATCATCTACGTTTATTGTATAAGTAGAAAGCCAAATCTTTGGAGTAAAAAAAGAAAATTATTCAAAACTTTCCTTGATTTGCTCCATCGCTTGTTTGATGTTTTCCACGGATGTTGCATAACTGAATCTTAAGTATCCTTCACCATAAGGACCAAAAGCTGAACCAGGTAAGCAGCAGACTCCAGCTTGATTTAGGATATGGTCTGCCATTTCTCTTGAATTCATCCCTGTCCCTTTAATGCTTGGAAACGTATAGAACGCTCCTTGTGGTGTTAAACATGAGAAACCTGGGATTTCATTCAAACCTTTGACTATCGTATCTCTTCTCTCTCTGAAAGCTTTCATCATCTCTTTTAGTGGTTCTTGAGTACCTCGTAAGGCTGTTATTCCCGCTTTTTGCACAAAAGATGTTGTACATGATAAAGCATTAATCATTAATAATCCCATCTTTTCTATGATTGGTTTAGGTCCGATAACGTAACCCAAACGCCATCCAGTCATAGCATACGATTTAGAAAATCCATCAAGTATGATGGTTCTTTCTTTTGTCTCGTCACGTACAGTTACAGAATGAAATTTCGCGTCGTAAAGCATCTTTGAGTATATTTCATCTGATAGAACGAAAATATCCTTTTCTTCTGCAAGTTCAGCAATTTGATCAATTTCACTTTTAGCCATCACTGAACCCGTAGGGTTTTGTGGGCTATTCAGAATGATTAATTTCG
This sequence comes from Candidatus Heimdallarchaeota archaeon, assembly GCA_019057815.1. Taxonomy (GTDB): domain Archaea; phylum Asgardarchaeota; class Heimdallarchaeia; order Heimdallarchaeales; family Heimdallarchaeaceae; genus 18H4-34. Next base: position 66,098 of record JAHLWR010000002.1, on the reverse strand, counting down.
TTTTATCAGTGATTTTTTCAGCAATATCTGCAGGATCTAATCTGAACTCATTTTCTTCCTTAAGAGCAACAGGAACATCACCAGCATTAAGATATTTTACCACACTTCCATAAGTAGGAAAACCAGGATCTGGATAGATGATGTCTTCTCCTGGATTAACTAAACTCATCATTGGGAAGAATATGCCTGGCTTTGCTCCAGGAAGTATTAAGATTTGATCTATATCTGGACGAAATCCTCTAGTGTTCTCAACCTCATCTTGGATTACTTCTTTAAGATCTAGAATCCCCGTTGCAGATACATATCCGGTAAAATTGTCTTTTATAGCTTGATATGCTGTTTCCTTGATGTGTTGTGGTGTAGGGAAGTCTGGTTGTCCAATCTCAAAATGGAGAACTTTTTTCCCCTCACGCTCTAATGCTTGAGCTTTAGCGAGGTATTCAAATGCACCTTCTCCAAGGATTCTGTACATCCCATCAGCCATTTTTCTCATAATAATCCACCGTTATTTTTTATTTATAGTGAAGGTTACGTGCAGCAATGGCATCTGTTCCGCTTTTAATAAGCGCTTTTGCGGTATTATTTATGGCTGTCAATCTATCCATGTAGTTGATTTCTAATCCTTCCCATATTCCTTCTTCTGTTATTTGGTCTTTTGATTTGAAGTAGTCAAGAATATCTGATGGATGGTCTCTGGCCTGATCAATATCAACTGGACCTCCTTCATGCTTTGCACTGATATTCCTTACTTTCTTAGCAACTTCGAGAAGTTCGTCAGTACGATCATAAGGTTGACGGACAATACTCTTTTGTGTTTCAATTATGTGGTGTTCAAGCCTAACTACATCTTCAAAACCGAAATTATCTCTGATATATCCACTCATCTCAAGTGTTTCATTGTTAACAGAATTTGCTAAATTAAAGCCAATTAAGGGTGTGGTACCATCTTCGCGTGCGAATAATTTAGCAGTCATTAAAGTCCACAATACTGAATATGGATTGTCATTACCCATGTATACAGAGATTTTAAATTCATTATCGATTCCTAGTTTATGAAGGAAATAACCCAATATTACTGTACCTGGGTTGATATTGAGTACCTGTTTAGTCCCGTAATTTGTATAATAGTACAGAAATTCATCTATCCATTTTATGGCAAAATCATTTGGTTGTCCTACTCCACCGAAATATCCTGTTATTGTCGGTGGTCCTCCAAGATGAACATTGACAGGCAGTCCATCTGGACCTGGTGATGTTCCTTTTGTGTCAAGTGTTTCAACAATTGATGCTCCTATAATTCCTACAGCAGCTGTCATTGCTAAAAGATCTCCATCCTCTTCTTGTTCTTTCATCATGCGCACCCTAATGATTCTTCCAGGCATTAACTCCTGTTTTTCAATCATCTCCTTTGCACCTTTTATCAAGAAGGGGAAGTACTGACAAGCTGACAACTCTATTGTTACTGCAAATGATTCATCAAAAGTCATTGTGTTATAGTTGTTACCTAAGACTTTGCGCTTATAATCTTCATAACTGATGAAGGCATCATTATCTCTCTGGTTAATTAACCAATTCAAATCCTTTACATATTCAGGTTTCTTTGTTTCTAATCGTCTTAATAGATTATCCAGTTGTGTTGCTTCCTTGGCTTTACGATTAATTTCATCGACTCCACCGTATTTATCAATTAAACTTAATAAATCATTGATCAAAGGATTGTTTTCATCTAAAAGGAATTTTTGAACTGCGTCAAGATTTGCTTGGGGAATTTTTAATTTTTCTCTTAAATCACTCATATAAATGACTCCATTTAATTGACCTTTTCTAGAATTCGAATCTTATAAGAGTTGTGCAGAATAAAAGGAAAAAAAATTATGAAAATGATGGTTTGGTTTTTCTTCTTTTTCGTGGTGTATGGTGTTTCTCTTTTAGTTTCTTGTAGTAAGGAGATTTCTTAAGTAACACGGCTCTTACTATTGGTTTAAACATTGAAGCGATAAAACGCATAAACCATTTACGTTTTTTAAATTTGTTGAGGAAATCCTCAAATGTATATCTTTGAAATTTCAAAATTCGTTGAGATTCCTCGGTTTCCATCCAATCACAGTGGTAAAAGTCATCAAAGTCATTCACGGGTTTGAATGCTTCTTCAGGTAGCATTCCAATTCCCATAACATCTAACATCTTGGAGACATACTCGCGTTGCAATAATTGGTTACCTTTACCTCCACCAATAAAAAGCGTTTTTCCAACTACATCGGCTTCTACTGCATTAGAACAAGCTAATCCTACATCACGAGTATCAGCTATTTCTATCCTCTGCTTTAAAGGAATTTCAAACATAATGTCAGGAACATCCCACTTCATGTCAAAGGGAGTAATTGCAGCAAATCGTAAAATAATCCAAGGGAGTCTACTCGCCCATAGAGTTTGTTCTATCTCGATTTTGTGCTTTGCATAGTTATCATAATCTAATGGCTTAAGTGCATCATCTATCTTCGTGGGTGGTTTTTTATTCATTGTATTGCCGTGGACTGCAATGGATGAGGAATAAATGAATTTAGGCGGATTTTCCATCTTTTCAGCAGCATTAATTAGATTTTTTGTTCCTTGAACATTCACTTCATAGGCTAGTTTCGGTCGTTCATACGCTAAAGGTGGGATTATAGCTGCAAGGTGAATTATGCAGTCGACACCCTGAACCAAATTGTTAACAGTTTCTTTTTCTCTTATGTCCCCCCAAATGACTTCAAATTTTCCATGTTTTGATAATTTATTCCTTATTCTTGCGTTTCTAGGATTTTTTAAATCAAAACATCTAACATCATAACCTTTCTTCAGTAACTCTTTAAGAGTACTTTCTCCAACATTCCCAAATGCCCCAGATAATAGAACCTTCATAATTTGTTTTAGTACTTGGGTAGATATATTCAATTAGGTGAAACAAAGCGTCTTTTTAAAAAGAACTGACTGCAACGAATTGTTTCATTTATAAAGGTTGAGTGAAACAATAACTCAGTACCCAAAAAAAATGTCTTCTCATCCATTTTTCCAATATTTTAACGTTTTTCTATCAAAAAAATTAATAAAATATATATAATTCTTCTATTCCTTATATGCATGCAATTCTTTAGTAAAATGAAAAATAATTATAAAGATGCCCAAGAAGGGAAGAGTTTCTCTTATGTTTTTACTGCTGTTTTAGGCTTGGGTTTCTTTACAACAGCTATAACATGGGCGATGTTCAATATTTATGTGCCGAGATACTTAGATAATTTATTAAATTTCCAAGGAGAAAAAACAGTAATTGGAGTCATAATGGTGCTCGACAATATCGCAGCAATTACACTTCAACCATGGTTGGGAAACGTTAGTGACAATATCTGGACAAAATGGGGTCGAAGAATGCCTTTTATTATCATTGGCATTCCAATTGCAGCAATTTTCTTCGGCTTACTTTCTACTTTTCAAGAAATGTTTATTTTACTACTTGTGGCTATCGGTGGTTTTAACATTGCTATGGCGCTTTATCGAGCTCCTGTAGTAGCTTTAATGCCTGATTTAGTACCTAAAGAGTTCAGAAGTCGAGGTAATGCTATGATAAATCTCATGGGCGGTGTAGGAGCTTTAATTGGTCTTTTCGTTATGTCTGCTGTTTACAAAGTCAACCCCAATTTGTCCTTCTGGATTGTGTCTGTTATAATGCTTCTATGTTTAGTTGCTCTTATATTCACTATTAAAGAAACAAAAAAGCGCGTTGATGTTGAAGTTAAGGAAAAAGTTAAGCTTTTTGAAGCGATAAAAGAGCTTTTTACTAGTAAAGATAAAAGTCTTCTCTTCATTTTCTTGGCGATTTCATCATGGTTTTTTGCATTTAACGCCTTAGAAACATGGTTTAGTACTTATGCTGCTTATCACCTCAATATGGCTGAAGCTGATGCTTCTATGTTACTAGGAATATATTCCTTAACTTTCATTTTAGCAGCTATTCCAGCAGGCTTGATGGCAAAGAAAATAAATCGGCGAAAAATAATACTAATGGGTATTATTGGACTTTCAATTGTTTTAATTCCAATCGTACTTCTCTCATTGTTCCCAAATTCAGCACTACAAGAATTCATAACCTTTTTACCATTTAAATGGACTTGGGAGATAATTATAGTTGGGATGATGTTGTTCTTAGGAGGTATTTTCTGGGCTATGATCAATGTTAATAGCATTGTAATTGTTTGGGAAATGGCGGGAACAAAAAAACTAGGAACACTTACTGGACTTTATTATTTCTTCGTAGCAACTGCAGCAATTCTTTCTCCAGTTATTGCTGGTGCACTATGGGATTTAATAGGAGTTAAGTATCTCTTTTTATATTCAATAGTATTCCTAGCAATCGCTCTGATATTTATGCTTTTTGTGAAAACAACTGGAAAAGAGGGGAAAGCGCTATCTAGAGAAGTAAGTGGTTGAAGGAACTTATTTTCCTTTTTCTGTTTTTTATTATTTATGAAATAAAAGACTTATATTAGTCTAACATATTGTTCTATATGTTGAGGAGGAAACAAGTTGGCTACCACAAAAGATGATGAAAAGTTCTATCTTGAGTACAAACCGAAACACAAAATTTTTCATGAATTAATGGCTATAAGAATGAGTAATGTTCTTCTTGTTAGTAGTATTTATGATTCCTTCTTGATTGAGGAAGATGGTCGTCTTTCTGATCAAATATATGAAGAATTTAAGACCTTAAATCTCAGGACTCTTCCTCGTATAACTCGAGTATCTTCTGCAGCTATGGCACTTGAAATGATACAGGAAAAGAAATTCGACTTAGTAATTACAATGAGGAGACTTGGAGATATGGATGCTTTCTCTTTTGGAAAAAACGTAAAAGAAATCCATGATATTCCCGTTATTCTTCTCCTAACAAGTGTTGTAGAGATTAAATACTTACCAGATTATGAAAAAAGAGAAGGTATAGATAGAATATTTGTCTGGAATGGGGATTCCAAAATTTTCGTGGCTATAATTAAGCATTTAGAAGATAAGTTTAATGCTGATTATGACACTAAACATGGACATGTTAGAGTTTTTATTTTTATTGATGATTCTATCCGTTTTTACTCTCTTCTCCTACCTGAACTCTATGGTGAGTTAATGCGTCAAACCCACCGATTAACCACTGAAGGAACAAATGATTTTCAAGATTTACTTAAGATGAGAATCCGACCTAAAATTCTCTTAGCTGAGACTTATGAGGAAGCAATAATGTACTATGAAAAGTACAAAGATAATGTTCTTGGTATAGTTTCTGATATTGAATTCCCAAAAGATGGAATACTTGATAAAAATGCTGGATTTGCATTCGTTGAGAAACTAAAGAAAGAAACAACTAACCTACCAATAGTTCTTCAATCCAGTAAAGAAAAATATAGAGATAAAGCTAAAAAACTTGGTTGTTGGTTTATTCACAAACGAAGTCATGGAATGATGTGGGAATTTCAAAAATGGCTTCTTAATCGCGTGGGTTTCGGTGATTTTGTTTTTCAAACTAGTAAAGGTAAAACCATTGTAAAAGTCAAGGATGTAATAGATTTTTACAATCAACTCAGTGAAGTTCCCGCTGAAACACTAGTTTATCATGGAACAAATGATCATTTTTCTAATTGGCTTAATGCAAGAGGGGAATTTGAAACAGCTCACAAATTGAAACCAAGAAAAGTTTCAGAATTTTCTGCAGAAGAATTAAGACAGTTTTTACTTGATACAGTTAAAGAAATAGTTGTTGAAAAAACAAGAGGGATTGTTAATGATTTCTCTCGTGAGAACTACCATCCAGAGATTCTATTTCTTAGGCTAAGGCCTGGCTCACTAGGAGGTAAAGGTAGAGGTTTAGCTTTTCTCATGTTTCTTCTAAATTCGTTCTTAATTGGAGATGAATTTAAAAATATAATAATAGATATTCCAAAAACAATTGTAATTGGAACCGATGAATTTGATAGATTCATGGAAGATAATAACCTTTATGATTTTGCTCTTTCGAGAATTTCAGATGATGATATCAAAAAGAAGTTTGTAAAAGCCAAGTTATCTGAGAGTCTTCGTAATGATTTACGTTTCCTCCTAAAAGATATGAACATTCCGCTAGCTGTTCGCTCTTCAAGCCTTTTAGAAGATTCGGCTTATCAACCTTTTGCAGGAATCTTCAATACATATATGATCCCTAATAATGATACTGAAATAGAAACGCGCTTAGAGCGATTATACACAGCAATAAAACTTGTATATGCCTCACCTTTTCTAGAACTAGCTCGGTCTTATTCTGAAGCAATTAATCAAACTGTAGAAGAATCTAAAATGGCTGTAGTTATCCAAAACGTTGTTGGAAATGAGCATAATAACAGATTTTATCCTGATTTTTCAGGAACAGCATCCTCTTACAATTATTATCCCTTTGGAGATTATATGAAACCCGAAGACAGAATCTCACAAGTAGCGTTAGGTCTAGGTAAAATGATCGTAGAAGGAGGGTCATCAGTTAGATTCTGTCCCAGATATCCAAAACTCAACTTTTACTCCACTCCTGATTTGCTCCTAGAACATAGTCAATCAAAATTCTATGCAATTGATCTAGTGGAAAAAGAGTTTGACATTCTGCTTGATGACCCTTTTGTAATAGAACTCAACTTAAGTGATGCAATTCAGGACAATACACTAACAAAAATTGCGGACACTTACGATTTTACTTCTCAAAGTCTTCAAAGTGGTTTTTACGGTGAAGGTTCTCCAGTTATAACATTTAACCAACAACTGAAATATAAAGACTTTAGGCTGGCTGAATTGGTCTCTAAAGTACTTTCAGTTGGAGAAAGTGTAATGGGTTGTTCAATAGAGATTGAATTTGCAGCGGATTTCAAAAAGAGCTCTAAAGATAAAGATATATTTTACTTTTTACAAATTCGACCATTTTTACAACAAGAGGCTTTACATTCTGTGGATCTTGAAGCAATAAATATAAATCAAATTTTGGCTTATTCTTCAAATGTATCTGGTAATCTTCTTAGAAAAGATATACGTGATATAGTTTTTGTAAAACCAAAGAATTTCAATAGAACAAAAACTCTAGAAATGGTGGGGGAAATCAGTAAACTTAACGCAAAATTATTAGAAGAAAAAAGACCTTACATTTTAATAGGTTTTGGACGTTGGGGTACTGCTGACCGTTTTCTAGGTATCCCAGTGAAATGGCAACATATCAGTGGAGTCGGAGCTATGATAGAAGCAAACTTGAAAGATTTTAATGTTGACTTCTCACAAGGGAGCCATTTCTTTACAAACATTGTAAATTCCAATATTGGCTATTTACATATTAAACATGAATCAAATCGCCATTTTATTGACTGGAAATGGATTGACCAGCAGAAAGTTATTACTGATTTGGAGTATGTTCGTCATATTAGAATCAAAAACCCATTTATAATTAGAATTGATGCACAAAAAGGAGAAGGAATGATAATAAAACCGAAAAAAAGGAGTAAAGAAGAATAAAAGTTGACGGAAAGTTTCCGTCTAATCATCCATTATTCTTACCAGTGCCCTTGTGCGATCATGGCATTGGCTACTTTCTTGAAACCAGCAACATTTGCACCTAAAACATAATTATTTGGTTCTCCATAGTCTTTAGCGGCTTCGTAAACCATTTTATGGATATTAATCATGATTTCATGAAGTTTGTTATCTACAGTTTCACGATTCCAAGAGGTAAACGCGAAGTTTTGTGCCATTTCTAGACCAGATGTTGATACACCACCAGCATTCGCTGCTTTACCAGGTCCAAAGAGGACACCATTTTCAATGAAGATATCTGTAGCTTCAAGTGTTGAAGGCATATTAGCTCCTTCAGAAACAGCAATAACACCATTATCTACTAGTACTTTAGCCTCGTCTCCGTTAATTTCATTTTGTGTTGCACTTGGGAAAGCTATGTCAACATCTTCTATTTTCCATGGCCTTTCATTAGAATAGTAATCAACATTGAATTTTTCTGCGTATTCTTTAATTCGACCTCTTCTGATATTCTTGAGTTCAAGAACGAAATCTAGTTTTTCTCTAGTAACACCTTCTGGGTCATAGATAAATCCGCTTGAGTCAGAGAGTGTAACAACTTTAGCACCTAACTCAATACATTTTTCAGTGGCATATTGTGCTACATTACCTGAACCAGAAACAAGACAAGTTTTGTCTTTAATATCAATGTTTTTTGTTTTGAGCATTTCTACAGCAAAATATACGGAACCATATCCGGTGGCTTCAGGTCTGATGAGTGAACCACCCCATTCTCGGGCTTTCCCAGTCAAAACAGGTTCAAAGCTTTGAGTGATTTTCTTCCATTGCCCATAAAGGTAGCCAATTTCACGAGCTCCTACACCAATGTCACCTGCTGGCACATCAACACGTCCTCCAATATATCTGTAAAGCTCAGTCATAAATGATTGGCAGAAGCGCATAACTTCATTATCTGATTTTCCTTTAGGGTTAAAGTCTGATCCTCCTTTACCGCCACCCATTGCAAGCCCAGTTAGAGAGTTTTTGAAAATTTGTTCAAAACCGAGGAATTTGATGATACCAAGGTTTACACTTGGATGGAAACGGAGACCACCTTTGTAGGCTCCAATAGCAGAATTGAATTGAACTCTCATACCTCGGTTAATTTGGATTTCACCATTATCATCTACCCAAGGAACACGGAATATGATTACGCGTTCAGGTTCAGTGATTCTTTCCAAAATTTTGTGTTGTTCAAATTTTGGTTCTTTTTCGAAAACAGGAGTTAAGCTCTCCAGTACCTCATTTACAGCCTGATGAAACTCAGGTTGAGAAGGGTTTTTCTCAATTACGTGTTTATAAACTCTTTCAACATAATTAGTCATATAACACAACCTCATTACTTATATGAAACAAAGGTTGATTTCTGAAGTTTTACTTACTTTAAAAAGATTACAGTATTACATAGATGATTTCTCACATTCCAATTTCCCAATAACAAAACAAGATATTACGTAAAAAAGAAAAAGTTTTGGAAAAATTGAAATTAAAGTTCATCTTTAATATCTTCTTTAATAGTGTATGATTCTTGGTGTTCATTGTAGACTAATATCTTCTCCAGCAGATTATTGAGTATTGGTTGCACTCTAACTGGAGGTATCTTCACCTTTCCTTTAATTTCTTCTATTTTCATGCCTTCAGGATGAGCTGCAATCATTGCTACTAGTTCGGCTTCTGGTACATCTAAAAGTCCTGCTTCCATTAAATAGACTATTAGTTTGTTCTCTTCTTTGGCTACTTTTAGTTTCTCTTCTGCTTCCTTGATTTTTGTTTCGATTTTTGACAATTCTCCCTTGACATCTATCTGAAGGTTGTGGTACTCTTCTTTTCTTTGCTGAGCTTGCTGTTTTACAGTGTCATATTCTAGTTGTAACTGTTCATTTCTTTGTTTGAATTCTGTTATCTCTGAATCTAAAGAGTTGACAGTCTCTCGGTTTTGCTCTTCTTTAACAATTAAATCATTTTTCGTGGATTCTTGAATTTCAATTTCTGTTTTAACACTTTGAATAGTATCTTTACTATTGCTTAAATTTTCAGTGATCACAGAAATTTCTTGATTTATCCCTTTTAATGTCGTTTCTAGAGATTCGATGAATTGAGGGATTAACCTTGCATCTTCAAACGCTGTTTCAATTATATTATTTAGACTCTCTATTTTATCTTTAAAACGGGAATTTAGTTCGCCTATGTTTTTCCTTAAACTTGAAAGATTTTCTAATATTTTTTCTTCGATTGCCACTTCTATATACCTCCTAAATGTCAATTTCGTCTAAAATTTGAACTTTTCCTGATAAAGGATCAAAAGAGATAATCTCTCTTTTATCTAAGTCTAGTAGAATGTTTCTAATAATTTGGTCAGAAACACCGGAAGTTTTACGAATGTTTTGTTCAGAATCCATACCTGGAACTTTTAAGCTGCGTATTACTTTAATTTCAGGAAGGATAACGATATCTTTCTTAACTAGAAATTTTAATGCTTTAGATTTAGACATCATGCTATTGTATTGACTAGTTATTTGTGCATAAATAGTGTCTTTTTTGAGGGAATCTTCTTTATACTCCTCATTAATTGCGTCGATGAGAACTTCATGTTCCTCCATTTTCCTATTCTGCTCAGCAATGCGTTGAGTCAAGGAATCTACTGAAATACTTACTTCCGTTTTAGATTTTTCTTTTTCAAGAATAATAAATGAAAGCTGTTCAATATCTTTCTGTTGGCTGGATATCTCAGAAAGTAGAACATCTTTATGGTGATTTAATTTTTGGAGTTCAGTATTCAACTCTTCCAGTTCAGTTGCACGGACCCTTTTTTTAGTCTCTTCAGTAGCTATGCTTTCTGATAATTGCTCTGTTTTTCTAGATTTTTCAGTTAAATTATACTTAAGATCTGTTAAGTGCTTTAAAAGTTCCTCATTCTGACTGGTAGTAAATTGAAGCAATTCCTTAAGTTCGTTTTGTAAACGTTCTGTGCCATTTTGGGCCGATTCAAGATTAACTTTACTCATACTTTCTTCTCCTCAAATTGATATATTGAAACAGTTAAATATTATGAAATAACTAAATAAATCTTGTCACAGTTCTGCAACAAAATATGAAAAAGAAAAAAATTTTTAGTACCGCACTTTTAAGGCGGGACTACTATTTCTAATAGAATGCTTCTGAACTGTCTTCTCCACCTTCAACATTGTGGCAAAAACATACATGAGTTTTACTATACCATTTTTCAGGTGATTCGTCTACTCTGCAGATGTCAGAAACAAGTGGACATCTTGTTTGGAATTTGCATCCTGGTGGAGGATTTATAGGTGTTGGTATTTCTCCTTGTAAGAAGATTTTCTTTGATCTTTTTGTTGGATCTGCAACAGGGACAGCTGATATAAGTGCTTTAGTGTATGGGTGTTTCATATCTTCGAAGACGTCATCACTTGTACCTGCCTCCATAATCTTACCAAGATACATTACATAAACCTCGTCACATAGGATTTTAACAAGTGATAAATCGTGAGCAATAAATAGATAAGTCAACCCCATCTTCTTTTGTAAGTCAAGAATTAACTGGATTATTGCAGCCCTAACAGAAACGTCTAGGTTACTTACAGGTTCATCCATTACAATGAAATCTGGTTCGAGAGCAAGAGCTCTTGCGATACCCAACCTTTGTCTTTGTCCTCCTGAAAATTCGTGCGGATATCTATAAGCATGATGAGGAGCTAAACCAACATCTTTTATTAATTTAAGAACACGGAAACTAGCTTCATCACCTGACGCAATACCATGAATATCAAATGGTTCTGCGATTATGTCATGAGCCGTAGCTCGTGGATTTAGAGATGCATAAGGATCTTGAAAGACTATTTGCATGTGCCTTCTAACTTCTTTCATTTCTTCGCTCGTGAGCCTATTTATATCGATACCTTGGAAATAAACAGCTCCTGATGTAGGCTCCAGTAAACGGATAATTGTTTTAGCTGCGGTGCTTTTCCCACAACCAGATTCTCCAACAAGACCAATAATTTTACCTCTTTTGATTTTTATGGCAATACCATCTACAGCCTTTAAGTATGCTATTTTCGGACGTTTATTGAAAGGTGGTATGTACGGTAGTCCAAAGTAAGCTACAATAACTGCACCCATCAAAATGAGACCTACCATAGTTTGGAATGCAAAAACAACTAAGGATGCAATGAAAGCTATTAAAAACCAAGTGGTCTCAAAAGGAATGGGGATTTCAAAGAATTTACGAAGGTTAACAATCTCTAAAACAACATCTTCTTCCATCTCTTTCATACGAAGTCGAGAAGAACCAAGGATACCTTTTCCAGCTCGAGCGAGTATTTTATCTTTTAATGATGTATCTGAACTCATATTCTTCACCTTTCTATTGAGCTGCTAATACTTGTTTCATATATGTCTCAGGGTCAATCTTGCGTTGAGCGAGGAAGGCTTTACCTTCTTCTGTGTATAAATGGCACATAATTATATGACCAGGCTCTAGTTCCAAAAGAACAGGAACTTCATTTTCACAAAGACCTTGCATCCAATAATCACAACGAGGATGGAAACGACACCCAGACGGAGGATTAATCAAATTCGGAATGGCTCCCCGAATAATAGTGAGATCTTCACGATTGGCATCGGGACGCGGTATAGCACCAAGTAAACCTCTAGTATACGGATGAAAAGGGTTACGAAAAATTGTCATAATGTCTCCAACTTCTGCAATGTAACCAGCGTACATTACAGCTACACGGTCACACATCTCGGCGATAACACCCATATCGTGAGTAATAAGAATAATACTCATATCGAATTCTTCACTGGTAGCCTTAAGTAGCTCAAGAATCTGAGCTTGAATGGTAACATCAAGGGAAGTTGTAGGTTCATCGGCTATAAGAAGCTCAGGATTACAACATAAAGCCATAGCAATCATAACACGTTGTCTCATACCTCCTGAGAATTCAAAAGGATAATTATCAACACGTTCATCCGCTGAAGGAATACCGACAAGGGACATAATTTTGATGGATTTTTCACGCGCTTCCTTCTTATTGACTTTCTGATGAAGTATAATCGCTTCAGCAATCTGATTACCAACAGTGAAAACAGGATTAAGACTTGTCATAGGGTCTTGGAAAATCATAGCAATTTGATTACCACGAATCTTACGCATTTCTGAACTGGAAAGTTTACGAAGATCTTGACCATGGAAAACAACTTCCCCCCTTAATACTTTACCAGGAGGGTCTGGAACTATTCCTAATATTGAAAGTGCTGAAACACTTTTACCTGATCCTGATTCTCCTACAAGACCAAGGGTCTCTGATTTATAAACCACGAAGTCTATAGATTCAATAGCTTTAACGACACCTTCTTCTGTAAAAAAGTATGTCCTTAAGCCTTTAACTTCTAGTAATATATCTTCTTGCGGTCTACTCATAAAATCACTTTGAGATATCTTATAAGCTGTTAAAGCTATAAATTAGCATGCTTTGATAGGAAGAAAGTCTAAACCATTATAAATGTAACTGTTGACTCTTGTTAGTTATTTAATCTCAACTCAAATTATTTACACTACTTTCTTCCCATTTAGAAAAAAAATTTAGTTTCTTGTAATATCCTTTTATTTCATTTACTAAATCATTCTGTGCAAGTTGTCAATAGTATACTATAACTTGTTAGTACGAGGTAAAACAATTATGCATAAAGGCTACATATCTTTTGTCTAATAAATTAATCAAAAAGCAACTTAAATATTTAACTAAAAATAAAATAAAAAAAAGAGGGAGATTTTTTTAATCCTTCAAACGAGGATCTAAGGCATCTCTTAATGCATCACCAAGTATGTTAAAACCTAAAACCGTAAAGAATATCATCATCGCTGGGAACATTGGCATCCAAGGATACTCGACAAGTGAGTTTTGCCACTTGTTAAGGTCATCACCCCACGATACAGCATTTGGGTCACCAAAGCCGTAAAAGGCTAGTGCTGCAAAGAGGAATATTGTTCCAGCTATACCTAGTGTAATAATGATGATTAGCGGTGCTAGTGAATTCGGCAAGATATGCTTGAAGATAATCCGCATATCTGACGCACCCAGTGCTTTTTCTGCTTCTACGAAATCTTGTTGTTTTAATGAGAAGAAGTTTGAACGTACAATTAGAGCTACACCACCCCATGAAATGAGTGATAAGAATATAACTACTACAGCATACCGCCCTCCTGGGATATTCACGTCTTCGAAAAGTACTATTATGAAGATTATTAGAATAAAACCCGGCATAGAGTATAGTAATTCAACAGCTCTTTGGACGATATCATCAATCAATCCACCATAGTATCCTGCTAAGGAACCTAAAACTGTGCCAATGACTACTGTCATCATTTGACCAATAAAGCCAAGTGCTAGTGAGACAGTTGAGCCAAAAAACATTCTTGAAAACAAATCTTGGCCTATCCCATCAGTTCCGAAGGGATGTGTGATTGAGGGAGGTAATTTCACTTGATCTGAGAAACTGTACTCTGGATGATTAAAGAGAACTAGAGGACTAGTCTTTTCCATTCCCGGGAACCAGAGTTCCACGTAAAGATTGTTAAGACTTAAGGGATTCTCTGGATTACCAAAAATCAATTCAGCGTTGGTTAACCAATTATCGTACATTAAAAGTAACCAAGAGGTGATTGCCATTAATATCAAAAAGATAACAATATAGAGTCCAAACATACCCATTTTATCTTTCTTTAACCTACGCCAAACGATGCTCCATTGTCCAGCTCCCTTCATTGCGTCTATTTCTTTGAGAGTCGCTTCATCTATTAGTTCTCCATCTAATTCAATCTGATCTTTTTCGACTGTTGCCATTTCAAGACTTCCTAGTATTTAATCCTCGGATCTATAAACACATACGTTATATCCGTCAGTAACCGTGCTATCAAGAACATTAGTGGAAAGATTGTGTTAATCGCCATCAACAGAGGGAAATCTCTGAATAAAGCTGCTTCTAAGAACACTGTTCCTAATCCTGGCCATCCAAAAACCGATTCAACCATTACTGATCCAGCTAGTAGACCTGGCAGAGAGCTTCCAATTATTGTTACAATTGGAAGTAACCCATTTCGGAAAGCGTGTTTGTATATAACAGCTCGATTATCTAATCCTTTTGCTTTTGCTGTTGTAATATAATCTTGCCTTAAGATTTCCAGTAGTTGTGAACGAACAAGTCTTGCCATAAATACCAGCCCTCCTAGTGTTAGTGCTAGTGTTGGCAATATTAGGAATTTATAGTACTCCGGATTCAGGAATAAGGGTTTCCTAAAAGCGTTCTTATTTGCTACTCCCGTAAAATCAAACAAGTAGAATGAAACGAGCATTATTAATTTCGCTAGCCAAAATAGTGGCATTGAATATCCTAGTAGCATAGCTATTGTTAATGATCGATCCCAAAAAGAGTTTTGACGAGTAGCTGACACAACACCAATGGCTCCCGCGAGTAGCAGTGATAGTACAAATGATAGGACGTTGAGTGTGATAGTATATGGAGCTTTTTCCTTGATTATCTGGCTTATTGGTATACCTTCACCAGCTTGCGTATAGTACCAAGATCTTCCTAGGTCAAAATTAGCGATGCCAGAAAGGAAATCAACATACCTTGATAACCAAGGAATAGTGTAGAAGTCATTGTCGAGCAATCCCATTTCTATAGCTTCTTTATTGTATGCAGCATTATAACAATCGGGATTTTCACATTTAATCAAACCCAATCTTACAAGAACAGGATCACCAGGTGCGACATTAATAAGTGTGAAGTTCATAAGAGTGATGCCAATCATCACTGGAACAATATATATGGTTCTTCTTAATATGAAACCTTTTAAAGACATATTTCAGATACTCCTTATTTTCTTCCAGTAAAGTTTACTGAAGAATAAGTTTTTCTCTTACTTATACAAATTTCCTTATATGCATTTATAAGCGTTCCCTTCAGTTCGTGTCTAAATATTTAACAATTTTAACCTATATGTAGTGACAATTAGGATATTATTTTTTCCAAAAGCATTACTGATTTCCTTTCAAAAATTACTTTATTTAGTTTCCTTCTGTATATTTGCTAAACGGATTTTAAGATAAATTGATAATATATCTTGCAATATTATTCTTAATTCATGTTTTTGCATTTTTTCCTTATCTTTCTCCTTTTTTCTCGAATCTCTACAAATATGATGTGAAAGAGCTTATAATTATTATTCAAACTATCTAGGATATCAACAAGTTATTGTCAATAAAGCTAATAATTCATTATGTGAGAATTCCTCTTAAAATAGTTCTAGATTTCTTTTCCTTCTTGTTTCATTTTTGCTATGTCATTACTTATCCTTTGATCATAGGCAATTTTTCCATCAATCATGTGCAAAGTTCTTAAAGCTCTTTTAGCTGCAGATATATCATGTGTTACCATCAATATTGATGTTCCCCTCTCTTTATTCAGTTCTTCTAGGAGTGATAAAACCGCATGTCCCGTTGTTGTATCAAGATTACCTGTTGGTTCATCAGCTAGGAGTAAAGCAGGTTCATTGATTAGAGCTCTCATTATGGCGACTCTTTGTCTCTCTCCGGAGCTTATTTCTTCAGGGAACTTATCTCTTAAATATTTTAATTCAAAATCTTTAAGTAAAGAATCAACTCTTTTTTTCCTTTCTTCAAAAGGAACTGAATCAAATATCAGCGGTAATTCTATATTTTCAAATGATGTTAACCCGTCTACAAGATTGAAAAACTGGAATATAAAACCTAGGTTTCTTCTTCTAAAATTCGATAATTCTGCAGCAGTGAATCTTCCTAAATCAGTTCCATTGATCAATAGTTTTCCGCTTGTTGGAACTTCTAAAGTGCCTACTAAATTGAGAAGTGTAGTTTTTCCACTTCCTGACGGACCAATTATAGAAACAAACTCTCCTTCTGTGAGAGTGAATGAAACATCGTTAACAGCACATAGTTTATTATTACCTATAGTAAAAATTTTAGTCAAAGACTCACAGACAATTATTTCGTTTTTCATTCTCGTTGAATCGATTTGAATATAAACACTAATAAAGTTATATTTGGTAGGTTTTCGTGAAGTAAGACTTCTTCTTTTTCTAATAATTGTTTACCAATATTTTTAGGGATTCAATAAAATTACTTCTTCTGTTGATGAGGAGTATATTGTACTACCTCTTATTTTCTTATTTGAATGTCTAGCATTAAAAGTGTAATAAGTTAAAGGTACATATATTAGTTGAATACTAGTGCGCTCGATATCTGACTCAACAGTTTCGATTTTATCCAATAGTTTATCATAATCTTCTTGAGCCAAAATCTTTTCTATAGATTGAAGAAACTCTTCTTTAAAACTGGAAATAAATTGTTGTTCTGCTTCATTTACATTATCGATAGATAGAATGTTTAACCATTCTTCCAAGTCTTCTGCACGGATTTTTGTTTCTTTCATCTTTATCTGCAATTGTTGCTTTTTTCTTTGGAAGTCTCTCATTTCCCTTATTAATTTTTCTTTTTCTTCTCGCTCTATTTCTGAACCTTTTTTCTCCTCTTCTTTGTATTTTTTTGTCTTTGATTCTATCTTTTTCTGAATTTTTCTTAGTTTTAGAAAATCCACCTGTACTTGGTGGCTTAAATCTAATTGATTTTGTTGAATAGTTTCTAATTGTTTTCGCAATTTCATCTTAACTTGATCGAAGATTGCATCTCCCTTCCATAGTCTCGTGCTATTTTGCCCTTCTTTTACAAAGGATTCTAAGTATTTATAAATATTTGAAGAAAAATTTTCAATTTTATTAATTTTTTCATTGTAATTCCTCAACAATTCAGAAAAGATATTGAAATCCAAAGGAAAATTTTCAATTTCAGATGGTCGGTTTTTAGAAATTTTATCTTGTGCATCTTTAACTATTAATTTACTGATTTTCAGTTGAAGTTGTGTGATTGATTGAATCCATTTTTGATATTCATGATTGTCTAATCCTTGGTATTCTTGAGAAGTAGCAGCTAACAATTTGTGAAGTGAATCTTTTTCAGTATAATATACCGGAACATTAACAAAATTTACTGGTACAGGTATATGGAATATTGTTTTTCCGGACACCTTACAAAGTGCAAAAGGATAATATTTCGTTTCCTTTTTTCGTATTTGAACCGATTCAAGAGATGTAAGTTTAGAATTGATTTTCTCTGACATTTCTTGATCTGTTGGAAGTTCGTTTTCATAATAAAAATTTGAAATGTTAATGTCTATTCTTGGATAGCTTTCATCTATTTGTTTCACTAATTTATTGATTTCATCTTCTGATCTTGCTGTTTCCTCGCTTTTTGTTTCTTTTTCAACTTCAATAAGCTTTTCCTCTATTTTGATTGGCTGAGTGACTACTTCCTCTGTTTCTTCTTCTTCTGCATATTCGACTATATCTTCTTTCCCTTTCTCTTGTAATGATTCTTTTTCGTTATCTTCTTTTGCGTTTATTGCTTTAATTGGGATATCAACAACATTGAATGCTTTTTTCTCTAATTTTCTAACAATCTCAATGAAGTCAATGAAATTTGGCGAATCATCAGTTGAGTCAGGCATATGCTTTCAAATATCAAATAAGCTTCAAATTATATAAATCAGTCGAAAAACGCTTAAGTGTTTTAGAGCAAAAATATACAATTACTAATAACTTTCAAATTGATAAAAACATCTACGTATTGCAGAATTATATAAATTCAGAAAAGAAATTTTATTGGTGAATTTTATTTCGGAGAAAAGTTGTCCTATCTGTAAATCGATATTATCTTCTAAAGTAGCATTTTGTCCTTATTGTGGAAGTGGAGTCCAAGAATCATCAGATAGACCAATAGATTCAAGATCTTCGTCAAACAGATCCACGTTAAATCAATTGGGATCATATACAGATAATTTATCTGAAGGGATGCAAAATAATCAATCAAGAATGATAAAATTGACAGAAAATAATGAACCTTTAGCATGGACAACTAATGGTAATAATGTAATTTTAAAACTTAAAGGGAGGATTAAATACCTTGAAGGTAATTTTCCATTTAAAATAAATTTATCAATATTCAAATCTTTTTCTTTGTTTGAAAATCTAATAATCTTATTTTTCGCTCTATTCACAAGTTTAACATTCTTGTTTCTAATGGGAATAGGTTGCTTGTTATATTTGAAAACACCCCATACTTCAAGTACTCACTATATCGTGTTTGCAGTTTCGTTTTTATTATTCATAGTATTCAATTATTATAAATCAAAATACATATTTTCTGTTTTAATAACGAAAAAGAACATATCCTTTGGAAAACAACATAGGAGTTTTATTATATACTCTGTAATCCAACTTTTACATTTTGGTATTATACTTGCATTAATACAATTATTGTTTTCTATTTCAACAAGTTTCCTCTTACAGTTAGAGATTAGTGCGCAATTCTACATTTTGATTGCTTATACTATAACAATAATTACAATAACTTCTCCCCCATTTAGAATTGCAAAAAAACTAACTATATTAAGAAAATCTGGAATTTTTCAGACATTTTTCAATTCTTTCCAGTTTCAGAAAATTAGTTTCAAGAGAATATTTGGGATTACTGTGTTTTCATGCATTATTCCAGTGACTATTTCTTTATTAAGCTTAGAACCTTTGATATCTTTTATGAATAACCTTTTCCTTCAAAACACTAGTAGTGTCTCTGGATGGGGAGTTGTAGCTATATGTGCATCATGGTTGTCGCTTTCAGCAGCTTTTATGTTCAATGCTATTGAAGACTCTAATACCGCAATGGAGTATGAATTATTGCTAAGAGAATATTCTCTGTCACCTAGTTTAGACTGGATAAGTAGCAAAGATGGTAAAAATGATAAAGTTATTTTAGAAACCTTAGAGAGTCAAGTTAATATCTCCGAAGTACATCAAATAACTAACTTTACATATAATATGTGCCCTCATTGTTCCGCTAAATTAGTATTGGGAGTGGAATTTTGTACAGATTGTGGGAGAAAAATTAAATAATGATTGTTTTTTTATTTTTTTATTGTGAAACAAACACTTCTACATCAGAATATTTTCTCACAAATCATTAGAAAAAGAAGTGAAGAAAAGGGAAATTAAGTGATTTTTACTATTGTATTTTTTCAACCAATTTCTTTATTATTGTCTGTATAGTTTTAACTTTCTTTTCAATATTATCCATTCGGTTTTTCAAAACATCAAACTCTTCTTTACTTACACCCTCTGTTATAGTAGCTCCTTCTGCAACTTCTTGATGAATATCAATTATTCCATCTGTTATAGCAAGTTTTTCTTTAATTTTAACATTATTTGCACTTAGTAGTTTATGTCCAAGAAAGTCGAAAGTTTCAGCAATGTTTTGACCTGTCAAAGCTGAGGTTTCACAGTAATAAATGCGTATACCAGTGTCTTTTTCTACACGATGACAAAATTCTATAGCCATCTCCCTTGAGACACGACGTTTCTCTTCAAGATCGATTTTATTTGCTATAATAAAGAAAGTAAGGATTCCATTTTTTGATCCTTCTATAGCTTCATCCATCCAACTTTTGAGATTTGTCAGTGTTTTAGGGTCTTGACAGTCAAAAACCATTAAAGATGCAATTGCACCCCTATAAAAAGTGCTTCTTACAGCAGAATAACTATCTTGACCTGCAAGGTCCCAAATTTGAAAATTAATATCATGGTTATCGACTTTAACCTTCTTCGAGGCGAAGTCAGCCCCAATTGTTTTAAGGTAGTCACCAGTAAAGCCTTTACCCATATATCGTTCCCTTATACTTGTTTTTCCTACAGCCCCATCACCCGCAAGGACAATTTTGAAGTTCCATTTTGCCACCTAGATCACCTTTCTTGTTTATTTCTTGGTATATTGTTTGAGTTCTTCTTCCAATTCATCTTGCCTAGCTTGATACTCCATCAGCTTCTTTTGGAAAGTTTCTCCAACTTCTTGTTGAATTTTTTCAAAGCGTGCTTTTTCAGATTCAAGTTCTTTTTGCATTTTCTCTTTCTCTTCACGCGCTTTCTTCATTGCATCACTTTCCCTCACATCTTGAACTGCTTTTGAAAGAAGTGTTTCAAAATCCCCAGTTGAAATATCAAATTTTGAAGATGTCAATAGTTTCAGAGATTCAAATTCTTCTTTTGAAATCGTGGGTTTTTCTTTTATTAAATCATCTAATTTTTCTGTTAACCCTTTTTTATCTATCATCATATCAGAAACTTGAGCTTTAAGTTTTCTATTTTCATTTGACAATTCTGAAGAATTTTGTAATTCTAAATCTAAAGATCTACGTAAACTATCAAGATTTTCGGTTCCTTCACCGAAATTATTTAGATAGTCAACTATCATTTTGATATATTCTCTAATTATGGGATTAAGTAGTTCCCAGTATTGGATTATCTCGCGTTCAATATCTTTTAACCTATTGTCTTTCTTATCTGCAGGTAATTTTACAAATGTAGGGCTATCGACATTGATTAAAGGAATATATTCTTGAATGTAATTGTTTATAGTTTCTCCTTTAAATTTCTTGTAGTTTGACATGAAAATGCTCCTATATGGATATAGAAGACTTGTAAAATAAAGATTACGTTAAGGTCAATTAGAGTCTGTGATTCTACCTTTTCAAATATTTTGTTTTTTAAAAATGTAACTAAATCCCTGTTACCTGTGATTTTAACCTTTTTTTTGTTTAATTGTGAGAATTTTCTCGTAGATATTCTTATCTAATAGTAAGTTGAAAATATTGAGATAATTTTCAATGATTTTATCGTCAAAATATTTAATTTCTGCATCTTGCAATTTTCCTTTAAGGAAGTTTTTTGTCGATTTTTGCATCTTTCTCTTTTTCTTCATATACCAAAGTGTTTTCAGTTTTATAAGAATTCCATAGTATAAAGATGAAAAACCACTTGACATCGCATTTTATCCTCCAGAGGTTTAATATTAGCGCAGATTTTTTTACTTATCCTTTTTTTTCAACATTGAAGCGAATTTATCAATGTTAGCTGAGTATTCACATAATATCTTTTCAGCTGTTGTTTGAGTGATACCTTCCCCAACTAACCTTTTATAGATAGTTATTATCGAATCAGCAAAACGGTCAGCTGTTTCAACATTGTATATTACTCCTAACAATTGGTCAACAACATTACCGATTTCAGTAGATAATACCTTAACAATTTCTTTTGTTTGAGAATAATCTTTTATTGTTTCTGAGTGTTTTTCATCAGGGTAATCGTTGATTGTTTTTTTTCCACGATTCGAAGTTTTTTTATTGCTAGGCATAAAACCACTGTATTCCAGGTTAACTTTAATATTTGATATAAAATGTTTGCTCTTCTGCTAGAAGATATTTATTCTAGAAAAAAATTGCTATTATTACTTAATATCTACTCATGTTTCTAAAACTTTTTTTTCAGATTTTGTTAATTGTATGGTAGCATATACGAATCGTTGAATTACTGTTATTACACATAAAGTAGTTAAGATCATGTATCCTAATGCAAAAGGTGTAACATCAAAAAGGTTGAGTGGGAACAATACTGTAGTGTTAAAGCTGGGAATAAATAGGGATAACAAGATTAATACGAACAAGAAGAGTAATCTTTCAGCTCTTTCCATTATGCCCATTCCCATTTTTGTGACTCCAATACTTTCCCCTTTTGCTCGTATATAGCTAATTAATAGCGTCGAAGTAACCATGACAATACCTGTTACAATATCGACTTTTCCGCTGATTACAACACCTCCAAAGAGGGCAAGATCACTTATTCTATCTATAATACTATCTAGAAAAGAACCTTGTTTTGTAGCCATATTTCTATATCGTGCAACTCCACCATCTAAATAGTCCATCGGAACTCCGATAAAGAATAGTATCAATGCAACTAGATAGTTGTTAAGGGCTAAGAAAATACCCGCACTAAGAGTTAATAACATCCCAGTGATTGTAAAAGCTGTTGGGTGGATACCCAATTTCGCAAAAAAGATAACAATCGGATGTAAAATCTTTGATACTGGTTCTCGAAGTTGGGAAAGCATAATCAGATTAACATTTAACAACCTATTTTTTAAATTTTCTGTATCAATGAAACTTCGAAATTTTCTTAAAAAAAGAACTGTTTTCAATAATTTATCTTGAGTAGAACGTGAGGAGATTAACCTGCAATTGTTTTTATCTGCTTGCAGTACGCAAAATCTCGTTCATTTCATCTTTCTTAATTAGAATTATCCTTATTTGATCTCTTTCGCTCAAATTTTGAACCATATCATAAGAATTCTGAGAAAATATTGAACCAATCACAATTGCTCCATCGCAGTTCATATCACTGATTTGATGCTCTATTTTGATGACTGTGTTAGTGCCAATACTCTTTTTCCAATGAAAAGCAAATACTGCAAATTTTTGTTCCTTGTTTTCAACAATAAAAGGAAGAACTCGACTACTATCGCTACTGTTTAAATTCTCCAAAGTTTTAACTTTACCATACCTCTTAAGAAATTTCCCCACTTGACTCTTAAAATCTTCGTCTATCATTCTTCTCATAAAACGATTTCTGTCGGCACTATTTGACTATTGGTAACTCTATAGTATTACACCTTATGATCGAATGAAAAGTAGATATGTTGGAATCATCGTCTAGCACGAAGTTGTAATCCTTCATCCTTTTCCTTTTCTTTTCCTGAGCTTTTACTTTTAGAACTTGGTTTTGTTTGTTTGTAAACATTTCTCTGAGTAAGTAATACTATTCCCAGCCCAATAATACCCAATGAAATGAAAAACGCTATATCTCCGCCGTCTTTAAAAACCACATTTGAGAGAATTAAAAGTATTATCCCTGATCCAAAAATAACTACCAGAACAATCGTATATATTACATTCATCTTCTTTTTCTTTACTAGCGATTCTTCTACTTCTATTTCATTTTGTTGTACTTTTTTATTTTTGGAAGATTTACTACTATATTTTCTCTTTTGTGTGCTCATTTATGAATCATTTTGTACAAGCCTTATATTTTTTCTTGTCGGGATAAAAAAAAACGATGAAATAAGAAAAAGATGGACTTGAACAGTTTTAGTAAAGCCAATGTGATTCAGGCACAGACATTAGAGTCCAAATTAATGTCCATATGGCAACAAATGAGATAAAATATTGAAAAATCGCAGAAGTGAAATAAGATCTTATTTTTATGCCTGGTTCTTTTTTTCTTAAAATTAAAGCCCAAGCTCCTGAAATTGCTAAGAAAATTATTAGCATTGTTGTTGTTGCTGGCCATTTTGTAAAATTGGAAAAACCAAAAATCATTCCTGTTACACCAGCAATTAGTACTTTTGACCAATATACTTGGTCCATTTTAGCCATTTTATTGATTTTTTCACGGATGTTCGTAGGATTTAAACCAGTTATAGTTCGTTTAAACGATTTATTGGTTTTTGCCAAGATATTCTTGGGATTTAAACCATTTTTAATTCGTTCTAATAATCCTCTCATGCTAAAGTCCAAACCAAATCACCGTGTTGACACACATTAACACTTTCATTTCTAGTGTTGTATATTTCATTTAGTTGCGTTCGTGCACCCATAGACTGTTAATAACTGAATTAACAATATCTATTCCATCTGGAGAAATAGGGTATAAAAAGCTTTTCGATTTGAATGATTTCTATCCGTTTTGACCTTTGTATATCTAAAAAGGCCCTTTTGAGGAAATGTTTTTTCTGTATATCATCTAACAGCACAGACTCACTTCAATTTCAAATTGTTTTTAATCTGTTTGGTTTTGCAGTATATAGCGACAAAAAACTAAATTTCGGTGGTAAAATGAAGACTTTTTTGTCAAGCATTGACATATCTGCTTTAGTCCATGAGTTACGTCCAAAAATAATTGGCAGTTGGGTTAATAATATTTATTCGATAGGAACAAATCGTGTGATATTACGATTTCGTAAGGCATCAGAAAATCCTTTTGAGCTAGTTATTGAACTTGGAAAAAGATTTCACGTGACAAAATATCAGAGAAAAAAGCCTTCATCTCCTAATAACAAGATTCAAATGCTTCGCAAACATATCAGAGACCTTCCAGTTAAGGATTTTTACCAGCATAAAATAGATAGAATAATTGTTTTTGAAATAGCCTACAAAAACGGTTTCTACAAACTTGTAATAGAATTATTTGATGATGGAAATATAATCTTAGTAAGTCCAGAAAACAAGATTCATATGGCTTACAATTATAGAAGAATGAAAGATCGCGATATTCATCCAGGAAGAGCGTTTAACTTTCCTCCTTCTTCAGACAAAAACATATTGAATATTACTTCTGAAGATTTAGAAAGAGAAGTGTCTGCTTATTCTGGAAAACTAATTTCCTTTCTAAATATGATGATGGATCTTGGACCAACGTACTCCAAAGATGTAGTAAAAAAAGCGGGTATTAAAGCTAAGAACGCTTCTGATCTTGATGAAAACGAGAAGAAACTACTCTTTGAAGAAATAATGTCATTCCAGAAAATAATACAAAATCAAGATTACAAGTATTTAGAGTATCTTGATGATGGAGACGTTGTTGATATATCTCCATTACCTCTTTCTCGTTATGATAATTTAGAGATTAAGGAAGTTAATTCTTTCAATGAAATTATTGATGACTACTTCTCTTTACAAGAAGAAGAACCAGAGCTTGAAGAAGATAAAGCAGAAGTTTCCGGGAAAATCTCGAAACTCCAGAAGATTTTGTCAAAACAAGAAAAACATTTGCTTGCTCTCATATCTCAGGAAGAGAAAGAGAAGAGGAAAGGTGATCTTCTCTATGCAAATTTTGCATCGGTCGACGATTTGCTCTCTACAATAATAGGTGCAAGAAAAAGTGGTGTTGAGTGGGAAAATATTATACAAAAACTAGTTATGGGGAAAGAAAAAGGTATAACCGCTGCAACGGTATATGAGAAAATTGAACCAAAATCTAAGAAAATATGGTTGTCATTTGAAGATGAATCAGCAGAAAACAAAGAAGAAATCGAGTTGGATTTTACTCTTTCTTTGGTAGAAAATGCCAATCTTTTCTATGAGAAGTCAAAGAAAGCTAGACGAAAAATACCAGGTGCGGAGCAAGCTATTAACAGAACGAAAAAGCAAATTGAAGAGAGTAAAGATATAGAAGATGTTGTTGAAAAAGAAGAGCAATCTAAACAACCAATTATTAAAAGACAAAAAAGATGGTACGAAAAGTTTCATTGGTTTTTGTGTGGTAAATTCACAGTTGTAGGAGGAACAGATCTTAAAGCCAATGAACGGTTGCTTAAAACCTATTTAGATGATGAAGATTTGTTCTTTCATGCAGATGTACATGGTGCACCTTATGTTATAGTGAAAGATGGTCAAAACAAGCTAACTGAGCAACAGTTGAAAGATGTGGCTATTTTTGCTTTAAATTATTCTAGCCTCTGGAAAGTTAAGAAATTAGCTGGTGATGTGTATTATGTTCTTCCTAATCAAGTTAGTTTAACACCTCCATCAGGACAGTATTTAGCTAAGGGTAGTGTTATGATATACGGTGAAAAAAACTATTTTAAGAACGTAGAAATCGCTCATGCTGTAGGTTTTGTTTTATATGAACAATATGCTCAAATAATTGGAGGACCTTTGCAAAGTGTTATCGATAAATCAGTTTATTGTGTTCAAGTTAAACCAGGAGATACACAAAAAGGGAACTTAGCTAAGCAAATACGTCAAACATTTCTACAAAATTGTCCAGAAGAAGATCGATATAAACTTGAAGCTCTTGATATTAATGAATTAATCCGATTTATTCCCGGAGATGCTGATATAGTTGACTAGTTTGTTAAACATGCTTTATCTCCAAATTTAAGAGTTTTATAATGTGTATTATAATGTGCATTTAATACGTATAAGGAAAAAGTAAAACCTTTAAAGTGATAATGTTTATGTTAATTGAGTAATAACTTCGGTGACTAATGTGAAATCTATATTCGATAAAACAGAATTTGACATGAAAGTAAGTGAGATAATGACAAAGCAGGTAATTTCAATCACTCCTCAGACGTCTGCTGAAGTATGTGCAAAGCTAATGATTAAAAATCGCATAGGTTCAGTAGTTGTTGTTAATAAAGAGGATATAACAATTGGGATAATCACTAAAGAGAATCTCATACAACATGTGATTGCTCAAAAAACTGATGCTGAAACAGTGAAAGCATCTGAAATTATGTCTTCTCCTGTTATTGTTATTAACCAAAATGTAACATTGACTGAAGCAATGGAAAAGATGTTTAAGGAAAGAATAAGGCATTTAGTGATAACTGATTCCAATGGGAGAGTCGAAGGAATTTGCACTGATACAGATATTTTCAAGGTAGTCCCTCAATTAATTTTCTTAGAACAAGAATACATTAAACTGATTAGAGAAAAAAGTGAAGATGAAAACAACAAAGAAAATACCAACAAATATGCTGGTTATTGTGATGATTGTCGTGTATACTCAGATGAACTAATCTACATCGATGGGATATATGCTTGCCCAACTTGCTCTGTAGAACAATAATTGTATTCTTAATTGTGATAGCTTAACAACATAAATTTGCAAGGGAGTAAACTAATGTACAAATTCTATATAGATTGCATGTTAGGCAAACTTGCACGATTTCTTAGATTTTTTGGGTATGATACTCTATACAGATTCAATGAAACAGAGAAAGAAATGCTAATACAATCCTTATCTGAAGATAGAATTATTCTATCGAGATCTAAATCACTTCTAGAGAAGAGCAAAAAATTAGGTGTAAAAGCCTTAAATATTGGGAATGAAGGTATTACAAACCACTTAAAGATACTTAAACAAGAACTTGAAATGGGTTATCCCACCGACCCCGGATTTTCAAGATGCAGTGCTTGTAATGGAATTTTGGAAAAAAAAGCCAAAGATAAAATTATTTCTCGTATTCCCAAAGGAACTGCCAAGTATTATAATGAATTTTGGGAGTGCACAAACTGTAAGAAAATTTATTGGGTAGGAAGACATTGGGAAAATATTAAAGCCATATTGGAAAACGTAAAAACGTGATCATATGGATGTAAAAACTGAAACTGGGGAATATTTAGTGAGATTAGCTCGTTTTGCAGCTAAAGAGTGGATAAAGGAAGGAAAAAAACCTGAACCTCTTAAACCCATAGAAAAACAAGCTAAACTTACGACTGGGGTTTTTGTAACAGTTAGGAAGGTTGTAGGGGAAAGTTCGGATTTAAGAGGGTGTATTGGGTATCCATTAGGAATTGCTCCCTTATATGAAGAAGTAATAGATTTAGCTAGAGATTCTACTCTAAACGATCCTCGTTTTCCACCTGTGAAAACTGCTGAACTGGATTCTTTAATATTCGAAGTAACAGTATTAACTCCCCCAGAAAAAATAAATTATATTTCCCCTCAAGAATTGCTCGACCAAATTGAAATAGGAAGAGATGGTCTTATTGTTCAACATAAATCAAATAGAGGATTGTTATTACCCCAAGTGCCTGTTGAGCAAGGGTGGGATAAAGAGGAATATTTATCCTATACATGTCGAAAAGCTTGGCTAAAAGAGAAAATTTGGCTAAAAGAGAAAATTATTGTTGAAAAATTTCAAGGTGTTGTTTTCGCAGAATCTTCTCCCAACGGGAAAATTGAACGAAAGAAAATTACTGAATAAAAGAAAATATTCTTTCTAATTCACCTTTTTGTATTCTTGTGACTAAATGAGGGACAAATAGTGGTATTTTTACAGGAAAAAGCGAAGTATAGGTTTCGAACATTTTTGCAGTTAATGCTATCCCAAAACACTTATTGTACTCATAAACCTTGAGAATATTTCTGATATCGGAATTTTTGAGAGGAAAATAAATAGGTTGCTCCTTTTTCTTTAAAACAGGTTGGAGTTTGATTAACCACTTTAAATGTTGAAGAAAAGATTCTGAATATTCCTTTTCTGGTTTCAGTGAATATATTAGTGTATTAGCTCCTCTTTTGTATAATTGTAAGATATTTGATAAATCTTCTTCTTCCTCAGAAATAAGAACTAGAACATTTCCTTGACTTCCAGCTGGTATTCCTCCTAATCCCTCTGTTTTGTGATCAAAAATATATGTGTCTTCTCCTCTAATATCTAAATATAGAACGTACTCAGGATTGGTTAAATCGACTTTTAACTTTCCTTCTGGAAAGCTATCATAAATAAAACTACCAATATTTGCTGCAAATTCTATACTAGAAAAAGTGTGATTTCCTGTTCGCTTCACTCGAACAGCAAAAGCTTTTTTCTTACCTATTTTATCCAAATAGTGATTTGTGATTATTTCGTTAATATTCTCAGTTTCTGTAGAAGTCTTATGAACAATGCTTGTACTAACAACACCAGGTATACAAGATGCTACGATGTTATTTACTTGTACATTGTTTTCTGAGCTAACTAGTATACGACTGTATAGGTTCTTTACATCAAAGTTGGTGATGTTGTAAAGATTGAAGAGAACATATTTGAGATGATTAATCAAAATATTTGTAAATCTTTTTCTTGTCTTGGCTCCTTTGATAGCTATTTCAGAGAATCTTATCAATACACAACGCATAAAAAAAGCCTCTATTGAGCTGTTAGTTAATTATCTGTCTCATAAAGATCAATGTTTTCTATAAAACGTTCTCTTCTTTCCACTAATTCTTCTTCTGATAAGTCTTCACTCTCTTCAGCATCAACCACTTCAGTTATATCACTAGCTTTGTGTTTAACTTTATCAGAAACTTCGTACGAAACATCAGAGTCTAATTTCTGTTCGAAATCACATTTAGGGTTAGGACAGACAAGTTTCTTAATTTTACCCTCCTTTTTAGGTATTAGGAGTTTCCCGCACTTTGGGCAAAATTCCATATGCATCATCAATGAGTTTTTTCTTTTACTATAAAGGTTTTATCCTTTGAACCATTCTTTTTTGAACTTTGTACCTCGTTCTTAGTCGTGATATGATTCTGTCTCCTTATCTCCTAACAGAGTCTTTCGTAGATGGTCATCGCTGGATAGCTCACTCTAAGGATGTACATTTCATACTCTCCTACTATGTTAAGCAGTATGGGCAGGAGGGATAGTGTAACATTCTCCCTTCTTCATCTTCCTGTCCAAGTCATAATAGGAAAGAAATTTTCCCTGTTATAGCTGTCCTTGTCTTTACAGATAGTTCGCTCGATTGTAGATATTTTTAGCCTGATGACAAAGTTCACTCAATACTGAATTGCTGGTTACCTCCATCACTTCTGTCCAGAGAACAACAATCATAACTTATTGTTACTTTTTTTCCTATGTAATCCCTACCTTTTCTCTCTTTCTCTTTCCTTAGTTGACAAGGAGATAAAAATTTGTTATAATGAAGCTCAACCTTTTTATTCTTCTTTTCAGTGACTTTAAATAATGGATGAAGAACCTCTTTCAGATATTTCAAGAAGAAAAGAAGAGCATATACGCATTTGTTTGGAAAACAATGTTGTGTATGAAGGAATGTCTAATGGATTAGAGAAAGTACAAATACGACCTTCTTTGTTCGAAGAACTTTCAGTAAATGATATTAATCTTGAAACCAAATTCTTGAATAAAACCATTAATTTTCCTATTCTAATATCTGGAATTACAGGCGGTTCCAGAAAAGGAAAAAAAATCAACGAAATTATAGGGGAAATTTGTCAAGAGTTTTCTATAGGAATGGGTGTAGGTAGTCAACGTGCTGCTATTGAAAATCCTGAATTAGTTACAACATATCAAGTTAGACATATCGCTTCTGATATTCCTCTTCTAGCTAATCTAGGCATTGGTCAATTTATAGATGAGTATGATGTAAATGATGCGGAAAATGCAATTACTATGATAAAGGCAGATGGTTTAGCTTTGCATGTAAATATCCAACAAGAGTTTCTACAATCTGAAGGTAACAAGGATTTTTCGAATTTAAAGAAAAGTATTTCACAGTTAATTAAAGAACTAAAATATCCACTCATAATTAAAGGAGTAGGAAGTGGTATATCAAAGAAAGATGCTGAATATTTGATGTCATTAGACATTTATGCTGTTGATGTTGCTGGAGCAGGAGGAACAAATTGGGTGAAAATAGAAACTTACCGTAATCCTGATCCTTCCATTAAGCTAATGTCATCTGAATTCTTGAATTGGGGTGTTTCTACGGCAGAGAGTATTCTCAATATTAAATCCGTTGAAAATAAAAAAAATGTTAAAATAATCGCTTCTGGGGGAATATGGACTGGAATTGAAGCGATTAAAGCCTTGCTTCTGGGAGCAGATTATGTTTCTTTAGCATTACCTATTCTTAAAGCTATTAATGGGGGAGGAGAAAAAGCTCTCAGAACCTATTTATTAAGTTATGTAACTGAAATGAAATGTGTTATGGCTTTGCTAGGGGCAAGGAACCTTAAAGAGCTTAGAGAAATAGATCCAATAATTCAAGGATAATCAGATTAACTATGATTCGTCATTGAGCTATGCTCTCAGCAATGCCTTGTTCATCCTTTACTTAACTAAACTAAATAACTATTATTACTTTTTGTTTTAATCATTTTTGGAAAATTGATTAAAAAAGATCAGGATTCAAAATAAATGTTGGGACTGCAATTGCTATATTTGCTAGTATTAAGACAAAAAAGATCACTTTGTTCCATTTTAAAATCTTAGCCCCATCCAACTGCCAGATAGGGATGCAATTGAAAAGTGCTATTAAAGCGTTAAATTGAGCAATTTGAATGAAAATGTTAGGATCTGAGAAAAGACCACTGAATGGGATGATTGCAAAGTGGGTAAGTAAACCAATTACCAAGCTTACCACGCCTATAACAACATTTATTGCGGGACCAGCTAAAGCAATAATACCTAAGTCTTTCTTATTCATTTGTCGAGTTAAAGGTACAATTGCAACAAATCCAGGAACAATTAACCCTATACCAAAAATGAGAGTAATTAAGGTAAACATCATTCCACGAACCCACAAAATGTATCGCGCGAATTGTCCTCTCCTAATAGCTTCAAATTTATGAGCGAGTTCATGAGGTAGAAAAGCTGTTGCAACAAGGATTCCAGATACTACAAATCCTGTCCATTCTTGTGTTCTTGCATATCTGAAGAACCCGAATACAAGAACAATCAAAGCAAATCCAAACAAGATGTCTATTATTTCACTACCAAAAGAAAAAAGATCTCCTCTTTCCGTTAATTTTTTCTCTATAAACTTCTTTCTAGCCTTTTCATCCATAGGAGGTGCTTGAGTTCGTGTTTGAGATTGTTGTGCTCCAACAGCTCTTGAAACTTGATATGCAAATGCTCTCATAACATCTTGTGGTGTCGGTGTTTGAGATGTTGAGCTTTGGGGGGTTGGACGCGTTGTTCCTGTCTGTTGCGTAAACGCTTTGCAATTGTGAGTAATAGAATCTTTGTGAGACGGGCAAAAAGAACCCTTACAGTAAGAGCAATAGAAAAGTATCACTTCATCAGATTTGCAATTAGGATAGTCACATTTCATGATTAAACACTCAAACTGGGCATCACTACTTCTATGACTATCTAGGAATGGGCATTTTAGAATATATCTATTTAACTGAACATAACAGAAGTCTCCTTCCTTCAAGTTGGTGTAATTCATCCACTTTGGATATTGTGCAAAATAAGGTAGAAGGTATATTTTTACAAAATTAAAATTATTTTTTTTTGAATATAGATACAAATATTTTTTAATATAAAGAACACAAAAAAAATTGAATTAACAGAAATCGATGATGATTACTATGAAAGCTGACATAGAGATTGCACAAGAAAAGCAAAAAGAAATGAAAAATATTAGAGAGATTGCTAAAAAAATAGGCCTAGAAGAAGATGACCTTGAGCAATTTGGTAAGTATGTATCTAAACTATCGTATGATACAATGCTAAGAATACTTAATTCAAATAAACCTAATGGGAAATTAATTTTTGTGACAGCAATGACTGCTTCAAGAGCAGGAGAAGGAAAAACTGTCACAACAATAGGTCTTTCCCAAGCTTTACAAAAGATAGGCAAAAAAGTGATGTTTGCATTAAGAGAACCAAGTATGGGACCGACCTTTGGTATTAAAGGAGGTGCAACTGGTGGAGGACAATCGCAAGTTTTTCCAATGTGGGATATAAATCTACATTTTACAGGCGATATTCACGCAATAACCGCAGCTCATAATTTACTGGCTGCTTTGCTTGATAATCACCTAACAAAGGGAAACAAACTAGAACTGGATCCAACAAAAGTTACATGGCCAAGAACCATCGATGCAAATGATAGAGCACTAAGAAATATCATCATCGGACTTGGCGGAAGAAGGTTAGGTGGGGAAATAAGAAACACTGGTTTTGTTATAACCGCTGCTTCAGAAATAATGGCCCTATTAGCATTATCTGTAGATGTTAAAGAACTTAAGGAAAGACTAGGAAGTATACTAGTAGGGTATACATACGATGATAAAGCAGTATATGCAAGGGATTTAAAAGCAGTAGGAGCTATGACACTAATACTCAAAGACGCAATAAAACCAAACCTTGTACAAAACTTTGAAGGAGTACCAGGCTTTATTCACTGCGGACCTTTCGCTAATATTGCTCATGGCAACTCATCTGTTATTGGCACTAAACTCGCTCTCAAACTCGCAGATTATGCAATCACCGAGGGTGGTTTTGCTGCTGACTTGGGTTTTGAGAAATTTATTGACATTGTTGCTCGTCAATATGATACTTTTCCTTCTGCTGTTGTGCTTGTAGTCACAGTTAGAGCTCTTCATCTCCATGGAGGAGTAAAAGATCTTGAAGAAGCTAAGAACAAAAACCTTGATGCTCTTGCTAAAGGATTTTGCAATGTTGAAAAGCATCTCGACAACATGCTCAACAAATTCAACATTCCTCCAGTTGTAGCTATCAATCGTTTCCCCTTCGATAATGACGAAGAAATCCAATGGATTAAAGATAAATGCTCTGAAATAGGCGTTACTGCTGCTGTTAGTGAAGTCTTCATGAAAGGTGGTGATGGTGGTATTGAACTAGCTAACGCTGTTTTAGAAGCTATTGAGACTGGTTCTGGTGATGTTAAATTCATCTATGAACTTAATGATCCAATAAAAGTTAAGATTGAAAAAATTTCTAAAGAGATATATGGAGCTGCTGATGTTGAATACTCCCCAAGAGCTTTACAGGATATAACTGCTATCGAGAAACTTGGATACGCTGACTTTCCTATTTGTATGGCTAAAACCCAACTCAGTTTGACTGATAAAGTGGGTATGATGGGAGCTCCAAAGGATTGGACCTTAAATGTTGATGAAGTCCGTCTTTATACTGGTGCTAAATTCATTGTTCCTGTTTGTGGAAGCATGTTTTTGATACCGGGATTACCTCCAGTACCATCTGCAGAGAAAATGGACTTCACTGAAGAAGGCAAAATTATAGGTTTAAATTAAGAGAGTAAAATTCTCTTCTTTTCTTACTTTTTTTCAGGTTTTTTTTCGAAACCATATGTTATTTCACATATTCTATGAGGACTTTTTACGAGTTTAATTTCCTCCTTACATTTCTCTTTTATCCATTTTTCGCAGGAATTGCATATGATTTCATCAGGATATCTCCAATAATTACATACAATCAAGAATTTTGTTTCATCGATATAAAAATCTGATATAAATGGTGCTTTGTTGAAAAGTTGTATTAATCTAATCATCGGATCTAAATCTTGGAAAATTGTTTTGCCCATGTCTGTTTCTATTAATTCAATGGTCTTCCTTCTGTCTTCAAGGGCCATATCCCTTATCGTTTGCTCCTCTCTGTAGGAAACTTTTTCTTGATTCATTCTTCTTGGAGCTATTTGGAAATAGCACTCTTGTACATAACTGTACTCTGCTGCACATCTCATCTCATTGCAAATTATGGGCTCACCAAGAATATGACTAAAAAGTGATTCTAACATTCCTTCAATGAAAGCACAGGCTTTTGTAGCCATTAGACCCAATGA
Organism: Candidatus Heimdallarchaeota archaeon; assembly: GCA_019057815.1. Taxonomy (GTDB): domain Archaea; phylum Asgardarchaeota; class Heimdallarchaeia; order Heimdallarchaeales; family Heimdallarchaeaceae; genus 18H4-34. The sequence continues at coordinate 31,373 of JAHLWR010000002.1, read as the reverse complement.
ATCTGTCCAAATAGAGTTTTTTAATGATATATTTGCTACTCGTTCCTCAGGATCGTAGTGCAAGATTGTAAATTTCCCCCACCTAGAAATTTTAGGGGACTTTAAAATTTCAGTTAAGTAAGCTCTCGAAGACTTTATATTTTTTGTAGAATGATTTTGAATTATCTTCTTCCCCGCTTCATTACCTATTTTTCCTAGTATCTGTGAAATAGCATCTTTTTTCCCCTCAAATTGACCATAAAATAATTCTTGAAAAACTTCAATTACTTTATCCTTCAAATCATGAAGATCACTTGACAATTCAGGAAAATTTTCAAGAGAAGGATTAGAATGATTTGCGATTATTATTAATTCAGTTAACATCATCAATTTACTTGTAGTTTGCTCCATTTCCTCTTCTAACGAAGATACCATCAAATATTCTGTGATTGTGGGATCGAAAATTACGATAGAAATCATAAACTGTTCAGTTCCACCTCTTGCTAAAGGATTTGGAACAGAGAAAAACATACTTGAATAGACAACATTTGCCATAGCATTAACAAACGCTTTCATCTCTTGTAGAAAGTTGAAATCCATTAATCTTGTTAATGCTGATGTTATTCTAGGATCTGAAACTTCGGCTACATTGAAGAGTAGTCTCGGACCTAATCTTTGATCGAAATGAAATAACATTACATTAATTCTGTTACTTAAATCGGTTCTTTCAACCATTACTAATCAACTTCTTGGAGTAAAGATAAGCTATACAATATGCAGGACATATTTCTGTATTAGGAAGTTTATTTACAGATTCAATGATTTTTGCATTCAATCCTTTAGATTTAAGATGGTGACTAAGGATACTGGCTCCTAGACCAGTGATAACAACATTTTGAAGATTATATTCTGTAAGTTTTGTCTTGATTTGTATTTCTATTTGATCTAAAAGGTGAGTTTTTAATACTTCTGCAATAATTTTGAGTTTTTGTTCATCATAACTTGGATCAGTTATGTTGAACACTTTCCTAAGTCTGTTCATAGCTTCTTCTTTAGTTTTGAACAGTTCATCAGGAGTATCACATATATATTGGTAAGGTTGAATATCTTCAGTTATAAGGAGAATATCTGCTGCTTTAGCATGAAGTTCATATGGTAAGAAAAAAACTTCATTATTGAATTCAAATTTGTTTTGAATATGTGATATATTCGTTTCCAGGAAACCATAAAACAATAATTCTCCATTTCTAACTCTATCATAATTTGATGCTGAAGACGAGACAATTTTTCCATCTTTAACTGGTGTAATTTGTGTTGTTCTAGTTGAAAACTCAATTACCAGAGCATCTTTTTCGACAAGCTCTCCTAACACTTCTCCCAAAGATCGCCATCCAGTCGAAACAACACTTGTTGGGTTAGTTTTAGCTTCATTTACTGATACAAATTTTGAATCATTAGAAAAACAGAGTATTCTTTGGGGGCTAATATATTGATTTATTATGTTCAAAATTGTTTCAACTGCATCTTTAGCTGAACTAAAAACAGGAGCTGCTGAAATTGAGATAATAAACTTCCTAATTCTATAATCAGCATATGATCGGAAAAGTGATTTAAAGTGCTTATCAAGGCCATGTATCGATTTTGTTAAAGGGAAAAACAAACGCTGGTAAGAATGTGGTTCTTTAGGTTTGTAAGGATTTAGTACAACAATTTGTTGAGTAGAGATTCCAATATCTATAACAGCAATATTCCCTTCTTTTTGAATTTGGTTAACTTGTTCAGCAGTTTGCATTTAGATTTTTAAAGCATTATTGTTTATATATTTTATCTTAAAGACTAAAGATAGAAAACAGAAATGTGGATATTACAAAAAAAAAAGAGAAAATAAGTATAATATGATAGTTTATCTCCTACTAGATGAACAATATCAGATATATGAACTCGAGAATTATGTTTTTATTTCATAAAATGCACTTATTCATCAAACACAGCTAATAATGCAAAAGAATTGATATCGATTGCTTGCCTTAAGCGTAATTTTTTTTAAATATATTTTTAATAATATCATCTACGTCGCCTTATTTCAACACTGTCCAGATCTACTTCATCGTCCTTGATCTGCTTTAATTTCTTCGAAGGTTTTGCCACTTTTAGAACTTCATTTAGCTCTGGATATGCCGTAAGAGTTGGTTTAGATAATCTAGCTTTTGGATAAATTTGTTGGATTATTGCTACAATCTCAAAAAGTTTCTGATTGTCTATGAATTCACCTGTAACTACATTTTCACCGCTTTTCAGCACTAGAACTAACATAGCTTTTCTTTTAAGTCTAAACATGTCAATTGAAAGTTTTCGTGAAATTTTGGATACGCCATACTTCTTTATTTCTCTAATTGGTATTTCTCTTTTCTTTGGGCGCAATCCTGTTGTTAATAGGGGAGTAGATCTAAAATATATCATTTCATTTGTTATTTTAACATAATCCTTTGTATAAAACAATTCATTGAAAGCTCTATTTGCAAAAAAAAGTAGGGGAAGTATAGTTGTAATCATTGCTAATATCCAATCTGTTAACGTTTCTGGTCGAGAAAAAACAATCACGACATATATGGTTATAATCATAATAACTGAAAAAAAGGTATTCAAAATAAAATCAACCCATCCAAACCTTTGGGCTTTTATTAAGCGAATAATTTCTTCATTTTCTTCTTGTACCATTTTCTTACCTTCTCTTATTATAAGCTCTTACCGTTTCTCCTATAATATCTAATTTCTCATCAGGAATTTTATAAGGGATTACACATCCAGGAGAGATAATTATTCTATTGTCTGTTTTTTCTACAAGATTTAATGTTTTTTGAATCTGCGATTTCATATTTTCTGGTCTTCCGTTGAGTAATAATTCTTTTTCATCGATTCCTGCAAGAAGACCACCTTTGTATATTTCAGCCGCTTCTTCGATATTAGGCCAAGTAAGTTGGTCATGCCAATTAACAGCTTCAGAAGCTAGTTGTTTTGTAACCTTATCAAAAGCTATATCTAATCCATGAATGTGTATAACTGAAAATGTAGCTTTTTTACTTGCGCGTTTTATAATTTTATCTAAGAAGTAAATTTCAAAACTTTCGACTTCTTTCCATTCTAAACTTGTTTTTCTAAAATGCTGAGAAGCAATAAACAAACCATTAGCTCCTTCTTCAACAGCTGCGAGAGAAAATTCTTCCATAACACTATGAATAATGTACATTGCTTCTCTTACTGTTCCTGGGTTAGTTTGGATGTGTTTCTCGAGATTAGGATCGAGTTTTGCTGCAACCATTAAAGGACTAAAAATAGTCATCATTTTTGGTAAAGTTTCTAATTCTTTGTGAATTAGTTTTAATGATTTCAACTGTTTACCAAATTCTCCCTCTGTAACGTCAACAGGTTCCAAGGTTTCCCAGTCTTCTAATTTTTTAATAATACAATTCTTACAACGTGTTGAACCTGTGACAGGATCATGTTCTTTGTCGATTTCACAGCCAAAATCAACATTGGAATAACGACCATGAGGACTTACTTTCATTAAATCAAATTTATGTCTATTGTAAAAATTAATATGAGCTTCAGCTAAAAGCTCAGGATCTCGATCGAGACGCGGAAAGTGTTTCCATAAGCTAAAGAGTGTTTTTTCGTCATTTTCTCCTTTGAATGTGCTTAATAATAATTCAAGTTCATCCATATCCTTCAATAGTTTCGTTTCTGTTAAACTTAATAATATTTTTGTTTTTCAGATTCTTATCCGTTGTTTTTATCTAACTCTATCTAAAGTTCTAATAGATAGAACAATTTAAAAATTCCAATGAAAATCCTTGGTAGAGATAAATGGCAGCTCGAGAAAAGAAAGTTATTAGGAAAAAGAAAAAATTTGGTGTTGTAATAGAATTCACACCAATGGAACGTGATATGTTTCCAGATGAAGAAACATTAAAGAAAATTGAAGATGAACTTCCACATAGCAGAGGTATCACTCCTCAATATTTAGCCGATAAATATAATATTCGTGTTAGTACTGCAAAGAAAATACTCAGTGAAGCTGAGTCAAAATCTATTATTAAAAAAGTAATAGGGAGTAGGCGTACAAAAGTCTATACACCGGCAGATAACTAAACTTATCTCTACAAATATTGACAATCGGGAGTATTTTTTCCCTATATTTTAAACTAATTACTTTTTCTTGTTAGATATAAACATCCCTTGTTGCTGCATCTGCTATTCCTGCTTCTGTAACATAGAACAAGGCTTCTCGTTCAGGCATTCTCGAGCTATCGAACAATCTTGCTATTCTCGCACTACCTCGTGACTTACGCAAGAAAACTCTTTGTTGAGGTCTGTGAGCCCAAGCAAATCCTAGTGCTGGTTCCTCGCTGCTTCCATGCAGAAAATCTTCCACATTAGCTATGATTTGATTTGTAACTAAAACTGCGATATCATATCTAACGGCTAATAATGTTAATTTTTCAGCTATTTGCATTATTTTTTGTTGACGGGCAACTAGTTTTTCTTTTCCAATATATTCAGATCTAAAATGTGAAGCAAAGCTATCAATTACTAATAGTTTAATCCTTTCTTTAGGAATAATGTCCTCTAATTGTTCAATAATAGAGAATAAATGGTTTGTATTTAATGTGGGTGCAATGATTATATTATTTAAAACATCATCAATTTCTAGATTTCGGCAAGAAGCTATTTCAGTTATTCTTTTTGGAGAAAAAGTCCTCTCTGTATCTACAAAAAAAGCTTTTCCTTCCAATCCTCCTTCATCATATGATAATTGGACATTTATACAGAGTTGAAAACATAGTTGTGTTTTACCAGATGAAAAACCACCAGCAAGTTCAGTTATTTCCTGTGTCCAGATTCCTCCTCCAAGAACTGAATCAAGTTCATTAGAACCAGTTGTAATTTTTCCTCTCCTTTCTTCAAGTTTAAGAAATTCAGCAGCTGAAATCGGTAAAATGCCAAGTTCCTTCTCTGCTGCAATAATAACTTTTTTAGCTTCCTCCAAATCTATATTGAATGTTGATGCTAAGTCTTTTGCTTGGGCTATAACAATAGATTCAAGAGTGAAATCTGCTTCTTCAAGCTTCAAACGAATTTCTTTACTTACTTCTGTTAATTTCATTTGATTCAATATCCAATAGTATTCGATTAGTTAAAAAATTTTGGTCAGATTAAGATTTATCTGAAGTTTTTTATAATATTGGTACAAAGTAATGTTTTATAACCTACTTTTCTTGATTTCATTAATAATTGAAGGTTAATAGAGCCTTTGATGATTTGTAATTACCTATCAAGTGCAATACTAGGGAATAATTATGAAAGAGGTTGCTCAAAAAGTTAAAGAGAGTATCACTTAATTCTTCTCTCATCATGCAATTTGTGGATTTCATTAAGAAAATGTATCTAAATTATTACTGAAACAATCATTCTGAGAAAGAGTTTTATATCAAGTGATTGTATTTTTGATTGAATGACACTAAAGCCTCCTAAAAACCATAAAGGCTATGAAGCTATTACTCCAGAAGTATTTGATATAATAATTAAAGATATGAAAGACACAAGCATTACAATAAGAGAACAAGCATATAGTACATGGATACAGCTAGTAGAACTTGTTTCAGATGAAGTTACGGAAGATATGAATAAAAAACTAGTTGAAACTCTACAAACGTATACAAAATAACTTATTGAACAATTTTTAGTAGAAGAATAGAAAAATAGAAAAGAAAGTAGAAGATGTTAATAATCTTCTGGACCTGGACCTTCAGGCATACTGGGACCAGATAATTCTTTTGAAGCAATTACATCATCAATACGAAGGATCATTTCTGCAGCTTCTGCAGCTGAAGTTATTGCTTGAGTTTTTACAGAAATTGGTTCAAAAACATTCATTTTTGCCATATCTTTAACTTTGCCTGAGAATGGATCTACTCCAAAACCAGATGCTTCTTCTTTAGAATGTTTAGCGTATAGTTCTGAAAGGACATCAATAGGGTCTAATCCAGCGTTTTCAGCTAAAGTCCTTGGAATGATTTCCATAGCCTTAGCAAATCTTTGAACTGCAAGTTGTACTTTGGATGTTTGTTTTTTAGCAAAACTTCCTAGCTTTTGAGCAATTCTTATCTCAGGAGCTCCACCGCCAGGAACTATTAATTTATCATGGATAACTTGTCTAACAACGCACAAAGCATCATGAATAGCTCGTTCAGCTTCATTTACAATCATCTCTGTTCCTCCGCGAATTAAGATAGAAACAGCCTTGGGGTTCTTGCATTCTTGAACAAAAATCATGTCATCGTCGCCAATTTTAGTTTCCTCTACGTTTTTAGCATCACCAATGAAAGTTTCCAAACCTTCAAGGGAGGATGTTATCATTGCTCCAGTTGCTTTTGCAAGTTTTTCCATATCACTCTTCTTGATTCTTCTTACTGCCGCAATGTTGTTTTTGGCTAAATGATGTTGAATAACATCATCTATCCCTTTTTGACATAACACTACATTGGCACCAGAAGCAATAATTTTGTCCGACATTTCTTTGAGCATTTCACCTTCTCTATCAAGAAAAGCTTGAACTTGCTCAGGACTGGTAATATTAATTTTAGCATCAATTTCTGTTTTAGATAGTTCCAATCCCTTGTCAAGCAACAAAACTTTAGCATCTAAAATCTTTTTTGGCATATCGGCATGAACGAACTCCTTATCGAGAATGATACCATCAATAAGACGAGTATCGGACAGGCTACCACCTCTCTTCTTTTGAATTTGAATATTATTAATATCAGCTCTTTTTTCGCCATCAATGTCTTCAGTAACAGATTTAACAGCTTTGACTACAAGTTCTGATAAGGGTTCTTTTTCAGCGCTAACAATTTTGGAAGCTAAAGAAGTTTGAGCAATAAATCTAAGTTTGTCATCTTCATCAAAAGTAACAGCAATACCCATATCATCTAAAATCTTTTCAGCTTCAAAACGGGCTAATTTATAACCTTCAATAATTAAAGTAGGATGAATATCAAGATCTAATAAGTCTTCAGATTGTTTCAATAATTCACCAGCAAGAACAACAACAGTAGTTGTACCATCACCAGTCTCTTGATCTTGGGTTTTAGCTAAATCAATAATAAATTTGGCAGCAGGATGATTAACTTCAATTTCTTTGAGAATTGTGGCACCGTCGTTGGTTATTGTGACGTCATTGAAGTTATCTATCAGCATTTTATCCATTCCTTTTGGTCCTAGTGCTGATCTTATTGCTTCAGCCACTGCTCTTGCAGCTATAATATTATTTCTTTGGGCATCTTTGCCTGTTGTTCTTTCTGTTCCTTCTTTCATAATATAAACGGGTTGTCCATACATAATTATTTAACCTCATCAATTAAGAATATATAATATCGTTTTTTGTTCCAATCTCTGATATTTATATTTTCCTATTGGAAGACTATTTTTGAATCTCTAGTGATGTTCTCTTTTTACGTCATTTCTCTTTCAATGTGAAGTTCTTTTTTGTGTGGTTTTTTCTAGCAATTTCCCTTTTTAGTTTGGTAATCTTTTTAAATGTTCTTTGCTTATTTTTTATTGTGGGGTTCACAGACGATTCATTATCTTAGAATAAATATTATCTTCGAATAAATATGAATCGGGGTAGATGAGGTCAACTGTGTGTCAACCAATTTTAGCAGTCTACTTACTAGTAGGGATTTGACAGTCTCAATTGCCGGTTTAGATGGCGTGGGTAAAACTAGTATTGTTCAACGTCTACTCAGAGAAGATATCAGTGAAATCTACAAGACCTTTGGTGTAAATACTGAGATTCTTGATTTGGAAGGATTAAAATTAGGTATAACAGATCTTGGAGGATCTGAGGCTTTTCGCAAAGTTTTATGGAAGGCTTATATTTCACGTTCTGATGCTTTTATTTACGTTGTAGATGCTACTAATTCCAGAAGATTAGAGGAATCAAGAAAATGGTTTATCAAAGCACTTCAGTGGGTAAGAAAGAAGTCTCCTATTCTAGTCTTAGTGAACACATGGGATGCACAACTTGATAATTCTGAATTAGATGAAATCACTAAATATTTTACTGAAAAAATTAATTCCTTTGAGATAGAATGTTTTTCCATCTCACCTGTTACGGGAAGAAACATCGAAAAAACAAAGGATTGGTTAGCAAATTCAATAATCAATCATTTAATTGTTGTTGGGATTACAGTAGACTATTTTGTAGCTTATATAAGAACTGGAAACAATATAATTGAAGCTAAAATTCGAACACCCCAAATAACTCTAGAGGAAGATGCTTTATTCCCAATAATCAGGTATAGATTTGCGAATAAAGGAGAATCAATATTAGAATATATGAAAGTCGCAGAAAGGCAAATAATTATGGCTGCTGATGAAAATATCTCCTGTTGGCTTGTTACAACAAGAAATAAAGAATTAGAAGCTTCTAATCTTCTAATGAGACTTCTAACTGAATTTGTGTCTGAAATCAGTGGTTTGGTGAAAACCAAAGAAAACAAGTTAACGGAAGCTGATTTGACAAGTTACTTAATAAAACACATGATTGATAAACAAATATTCTGGTCAGAATCTCAATCACCGATGTTTGAAATAAGCGTTACAGATAATAATAATCAGTGATTTGTCCTCCTTTTAAATTTTGACAGTATGAGCTAAGTTCTTTGTACGTACCAGTACTTGAGCATTTTTTTTGCTGGTAATACAAAGAAAAAATAGTATTTTAACACAGTAACATGCGGTTAATTAGCGTTTTAGATAAATATCTCAATGTTATGTTTTGTATTGTTTTTCGTTTTGACAAAAAACCTTAAAACTAAGCTGAGTAATTAAAGATTTGTTAATCAGAACTTACTTTAAAAAAAGAAAATTACTGATAATCAATCTGGGAGAGAAACTCATGAGCGAAAAAAATAGTACTAAGCAGCATAAAAAACGCAAGAAAAGAGTTGGTTTTCCTCGAGCTTTGCTTTACTATTATTTTAAAGCTATGTGGGAAAGTTTCTTCGAGGCATTAGGAGCAGAAGTTATCCTATCATCACCTACAAACAAAGTAACAAAAGATAGGGGTGTTTTGGAAACCTTAGATGATGAATGTTATTCAACAAAGTTGTTCCATGGACATGTATTAGATCTTTTGGATAAAGAAATTGATTATATTTTTGTTCCTCGCTTTGCTAGTCGAAAAAAACGTGAAGTCGCTTGTCCTAAGTTTGTTGCTCTTGCAGACATACTCAAGTATACAAAAGACAATTTACCACCAATCATTGGACCTCATTATAGCACTTCAAGGGAAAAACATGGTTTTTGGCGTTTAGTAAAAATAATTTTTGAAATCGGATTCAAATTTACAAAAAATCCTTTAAGAATAATCTATGCTGCTCTCAAAGCTAGAAAAGATCACAAAACTGCAATGAAAAATGTAAGTATAGATGAAGAGGCACTTAAAAAATGGGAAAACTCTGAAATTTTGTTAAATGATGCACCTGCGATTGTAGATGGAGAAAAACCATTGAAAGTTGCTCTAATAGGGCATACTTACGTGCTAAATGATAGTTTTGCATCACTAGATGTACGTCAGAGACTACAAAAATTAGGTGTAGATATTATAACATCAGAACAAATGCCTAGAAAACTGCTTGAAAGGCAAATTTTACGTTTATCCATGGTTAACTATGGCTTAGAATTTTCAGAGCCTGAAAAATTACCTAAAAAACAATTAGAAAAACATCTTTTTGGAAGAAACGATTATTTTTATTTCGAATTTGAACATGAGATCGTTGGTACAGCGATGCACTTTCTTGAGAATAAATCTATTGATGGAATACTGATGCTTGTCAATTTCATTTGTGGACCTGTGTCGGTTTCTATGGAATATGCAAAACTATTTGCAAAAAAAATCAAAAGTGAAACACCTATTATTATATTATCTCTTGATGCTCATACAGGTGAAGCTGGATTTCAAACTAGATTAGAAGCTTTTAGTGATATCCTTCGAATGAAGAAGAGTACAGGGACTATTCCTAAATCAGTTAAAATGGTATCTGGTTCAATATTTGAGAGTTGGAGCTGAGATAATGGAGTCAATTGTTACTTATCCTCATTTTGGGCCAATAACTTTACTGTTAAAGGCAATATTTCTAGAATTGGAAGTTCCGGAAGAGCGGATAGTTAATCCGTCTACCCCCAATAAACGAACATTAGAAATAGGATCAGAACACTCACCAGAATGGATGTGTACTCCTTTCAAACTGAGTTTAGGTTCTCAAATTGAAAGCATTGAAAGAGGAGCTAATCATGTTTTTCAGATGGGAGGAATTGGGACATGTAGAGCTAGTTGTTATGGACCCCTTCAAAGACTAATTACTGAAGATTTGGGATATGAAGTAAAGTACACAAATATTGATTACCACTTGCCTTTTGAGATGGTGAGAGATTTAAAATCAGTTAGCAACAATTTCAATACATGGCAGACACTTAAAGCTCTTCGAAAAATTTGGGTGAAGAATTATTCTCTTGATTTAATTGAGCACTTAATAACTTTTTATCGAGGGGTGGAAATTGAAAAAGGGCAAACGGATAGAGTAGCTAAAGAAATTTATGATAAGTTATTTAGTACTCATAAAGTTAAGGAAGTAAAAAAATACCATAAACAAATTCCGGAGATATTTAAAGAAGAAGTGCAAATAGATGAAGAAGCTGATCCCTTGAAAATAGGTATTGTAGGTGAAATTTATGTTGTTCATGAACCATTGCTTCATCTGGATTTATATCGTCGGTTAAATAATTTAGGAGTAATATGCCGTAACACCGTTTCTTTGAAGAAGTTTACAGATTTACCCGCGAAACTCAATCCATTTGTAAAGGAACATTATAAAATCTATCGAGAAAAAGCACGTCCATATATTCAGCAGTATTGTGGTGGTGATGGGACAGAAACTATTGGAGTAACAATATTGCTTCGAGAATTTGGATGGGATGGTATGGTTCACATTTGGCCATTTAGTTGTATGCCTGAACTTACTGCTCAAACGATAATTCCTAGTGTTACTGATGATTATGGTATGCCTGTTCTTCCACTTATTGTTGATGAGCAAACAGGAGAAGCAGGCTTTCAAACGAGACTTGAAGCTTTTATTGATATGTTGAAGATTAAACGTGAAAACGAACGTAATGGTAAAACACAAGAGAAAATATCATGGGAGACATTTAATTATGACTGAAAATTGCGAGTGTCCGAATGAAGAGAGAAAGACTTCAATTGAAACTCTTTCAAAAGAAGAAATGTTAGAATCTATACATGAAGAAATTGCATTAGAAGTTTCGTTAGATAAATACTACCTTGGAGTAGATGTAGGATCTATAAGTACGAATTTAGCAATTATAGATGGTCAAAAAAATTTTGTCGAATCAGTGTACATACGAACTGAAGGAAGACCAATTCAATCAATTCAATATGGAATTACTCTTCTCAAAGAAAAGGTAGGAGAGAATTTCCAAATTAGTGGTGTCGGAGCAACAGGTAGCGCTAGACAACTAACTGGATTAGTTGTTGGAGCAGATATTGTAAGAAATGAGATTACTGCTCATTCACTTGCCTCTCTAAATGAGAACCCTGAAATTCAAACAATCATAGAGATAGGTGGTCAAGATAGTAAAATCATAATAATTAGAAATGGATTACCTGTTGACTTTGCAATGAATACTGTTTGTGCAGCAGGAACAGGTTCCTTCCTAGATCAACAAGCAAATCGTCTAGAAATTCCAATAGAAGAATTTGGAGATTTAGCATTGAAGTCAGATAATGCAGTAGCTATTGCTGGAAGATGCACGGTTTTTGCTGAATCAGACATGATTCACAAACAACAACTTGGTCATTCAGTGGAAGATATTGTCCGCGGATTGAGTGAAGCACTAGTGCGAAATTACTTGAACAATGTAGGTAAAGGAAAAGAGATTACTGGTCCAATAATGTTTCAAGGAGGTGTAGCTGCCAATGTCGGTATCAGGGATGCACTCAGACGTTCTCTTATCAAGCAAAACAAGATTAAACATGAAGACGATATAATCATTCCAGAGCATTATGATGTTATGGGCGCGATTGGAGCAGCTATGCTAGCTATGAATAAGATTGTGAAAAATCCAGAAAGAGAAACAAAATTTGTTGGGTGGCAAATCCCAGATATTAACTACCAGACAAAAGGATTTGAGTGTAAAGGTTGCCCCAATATCTGTGAGATAATAGAAGTTATCATGGAAGACAAAGTGATTGCTAGATGGGGAAGTAAATGCGGAAAATGGGATGTATGAGCTAAGTTCTTTGTACGTACGTACAAAGACTTATTTTTGTTTAAACGTAACTATGTTGAGGAACAACAGAGCAACGTGAAGGTCGACTCAGACAACCACTACCACCTATCTTCACAGGAGAAGACTCAGAGGATACTTTCTTGAGTATGTTCAAGGCTCCATTAGCATCAGCATTCAAAACTATCCCACCGTTAGAGCAAACGTATAACCCTCGATATTTATGATCGGTTTTTCTTCTCTAACCACATTGAGAACAAGTTTAAGAGGTGTAGGCTTCATCAACTTCCTTATAATCAATTCCATGAAAATCACTCTTTGTCATCAATTTCTGCTCGAATAAGCTGTAAGTTATGTAATGAAAATTCTGTGTAGTTTTCTTCCCCAACCTACAATTCTTTTTAATGTTTTTCATTTCCCCAATGACTATGGTGCCAGTTTTGATTCCTTGCTTATCATACTTTTTTTGTAATTTTGCTTTCTTCTTATTCCATTCCTCTTTCATTAACCACAAAGTGTGATTATAGGCGTTTTTTGACCATCGTGTAAGTTTCTTCGGTATCCAGTACTCTTCTTTCGATAAAAATCTGAGATGGTTTTGTTGTACTCGATACCTCATTATCATATTCTAATATTCTTATTAAAGCCCCTGTAAAACACTTGCCTGTAAGTATTCTCTTCTCCCTTTTTTCTTGTTAAAGATTTTTTACATCTTTTTACAAAAAAAGGAGTCTATAGAAAAAGTTTATCATAATTTGATTATTTCCACAACATAGGTTACTATGGATTCGGAGCTAAAAGAAATACTGAAAGGTATCAAAGGTTTTCGCGATTACTATCCTGAAGATTATGCAGAGATTAATCACATATTGGGTACTATGAAAAAAGTTTCAGAAGAATTTGGTTATGAAGAATATGAAGGACCATCTCTAGAATATGCGAAGCTTATAGAAATAAAGTCAGGACAAGAATTGCTTGATGAAACCTTTACAGTAATCAGTAAAGATGAAAGAAAACTAGTTCTTCGTCCTGAACAAACTCCCACATTAGCTAGAATGATAGCTAACCAACATCAGAGATACATTAAACCCATGCGTTGGTATTGTCTTCCACGGATATTCAGAAATGAAACACCACAAAAAGGAAGAGTTAGAGAATTTTTCCAATATAATGCTGATATTCTAGGAGTTGATCATCCCGCTGCAGACGCTGAGATTATCGCTATAACTATTAAAATAATTAAAGATACGGGATTGAATAGTGGTGAATTTATTTGTGTAATCAATAGTCGCGAACTGATGCAATGCTATATTGATTATCTGAATATTCCAAATTATATTAAAGTAATTAAGATAATTGATTCGAGAGGAAAATTTCTTCAGAATGTTATTCAAAAAGAGTTGGTAGCAAAATTATCTGATAAGAAAAAAGCAAAAGAAAAAGCCCTAGAATTCCGCACAATCTGGGAGCAAGATCCAAGGTTGGAAAAAAATTATAGTGGTTTGCGTTCAAATCACGTTTTTTCAGAATATCTAGACCATTTAAGTGAAATAGAAGAAAAAAGTGTAAAAGAAGCTCTCAGAAAAATCGATTTAGATGAAAATCAAATCACTAAATTTTATGATTTTACCACTCAGAGAGGTTCTCCTGATTTTGTAATACAAAAATTAAGAACTATGGAAATAGGTGAGAGAGCTGAAAACGCGCTACAAACTCTTGAAGACCTTAGTAAACACCTTAAATTATACAATATATTTGATGATTGTGAATATGATACTTCTGTTGCTCGGGGGTTAGATTATTACACCGGTATTGTTTATGAGTTTTTTGACAGAACGGGTTCTGTTGTTCGTTCTATAGCCGGTGGGGGAAGGTATGACCAGCTTATTAATGCTTTTGGCGGAAGTAAAATCCCAGCTACAGGAATTGGTATGGGTGAGACAGTTTTACTCGCAATTCTTAAAAAACTTGGAAGAGTTAGAAAATATGGTTCTTCAGCTGATGTTTATGTTGCACCAATCAATAAAGAAGTGATTACAGAAACAGCAGAAATTGTTGAGGAAATTAGAAAGCAATTCAAAACACTGTTCAACCCATTTGATTGGAAGCTTTCTAAACATCTTGAAGATGCAGGAAATAGAGGTGTTCCTATAGCTGTAATCGTTGGAAAGCGAGATTTAGCAGAAAATAAAGTGACTCTAAGAAATCTTAAAACTGGCGAGCAAAATACAATAGCAAAATCAAATCTTATGGAAGAAATAGAATCGATGCTAATAAGATAGTCTTTCTACATACTTTTTCTTGTTTTAGGATAAAACAAAACAAATTTAACCTTTTCAAAAACTTACTCATAATGAGCCCTTCTTTGCATAAGTACTTGAAAGGAATAAAAATTTCAGAATTAGTAACACAAGTAAAAGATAAAGAAAGCTTTCAAAAGATTCTGTCAGATTTGAACTTAGATCAAGGCTATACTTATGATGATTTAGTAGACTATTTTTTAAAAGAGAGTAAAGAGTTTCTTAATAAAGAAAAAAGAACTGAAGCTCTAATTATCTTGAAAGCAGTAAAACCCCTGCTAACTTTGGTTTCGAAGAGGTTTTACATTCCTTTCTACTTAGTGTTAACAGATTCATTTATGCTAGTTAATGATTTTCAAGGGGCAGAGAAAGCAGCAAAGAAAGCACAAACAGTTGCAGCAAAATTTGACGACCCACAGTATCAGATAAGAGTTTGGAATCGTTTATTCATAATTTATAGAACTCTAGAAAAGGATAAATCTTGTCAGTACTTATTACAATCTAAAGAACTTGCTCAAAAGCACGATTTGTATGAAAACATTGTTTTTTGTGATGTAAATTTAGGTTTAATACATCTTTTCAATAAAGATTATACAAAAGCTGCTAATTATTGCTCTAATATCATAAATATAATAACAACACATCCATATCCAAATGACAAATTAATAATGCCGACAGACTTCTTTCTACATCTTTTTTCTGAGAATCCAGGATTAATCGTAGTTTCCAAATATCAATCAATAATTGAGAAAGGAGTTGATGTAGTGTTAAACACGATTCAAAAAATTCAAGACCCACAAGAAGCAAAAAGACGTCTTTCAATATTGGTAAACATTTTAAAGATTTCAGATAAACAATTATCTATTTTTGTTGCTAAGGTTGAAAAATTGATTGAGAAATTAAAAGTTAGTAAACAAGTTGATTATTATGCTGCTTTAGCCACTGGTATGGGGGATTACAACAATCATAGCTATGCATTGATTTATCTTGAGAAAGCTCTCTCTTTAACAGATACCCTAGATTCTGAAACACAGCGAGAACTAAGTAAAAATTATGCTTTTTCAATATCTAAAACTATTGGTGTTAGTATGATTTACGATCTTGTTTCATCTTCCAATGTCTCTAACAAGCTAAAAAGACTGAGAATTAAAAATGATGCTTCAACTCTTCTGGGAAAAAAAGGCAATTATGTAGAATATAGAAATTCAGTAAGTGATTCAGATGCAGTTTTCGGTTTAAGTCGTGAAATGTTCAAGAAGGTACTATATCCTGCTATTAAAGGTAAAGTTGACGTTAAACAAACAATTCTTGAATTTTGCTATCAGAATTCAAAAAGCGATGTTCTAACCAATATGGAAATAATTGTGATAAATGCAATAAATCAAAACGATGAATTATTATCGCTGCTAATGGTAGGTTCAACACTTAAAGAGAAGAAAGCCGCGAAAAAATCTAAAAATGTCTTTTCTGGGTATCAAATTCTAGGTCATTTAGTACCTAAAACAGTTCTTAAAAAGAAACACTTTGAAGACTTTGATGCTAAGTTTCTTTATGATTTAATCAAAGCTCCACAGAAATTCAGGAAAATTGAAATTCTGAGTGTAAGTGATGAAGTAAACGTTAGATTTGAACATATACTATTGAAGAGAAGAAAGAAGTAGTGTTCTCAATAAGGATTAGATATTTAATGAGTTAATTGTTGTCTGAAGTTGTTCTATAGATTCCAAATGGACTCCATTTTTCTTCATTATTGTTAATCCTTGATTGAAGAAATGTTCAGCTTTACTTTTTTTTCCTGTTTCTAGATGCATTCTCCCTAATTGAAGGCAGAGAGTTATTGTGTAATCAAAATCATTCTGTTTTGAGAAGAATATATATGCTGCTGTTAAATACTTAATCGCTTTGTCATTTTTTGAATGTGATAGCAACAATTGTCCCAAATCAAACTCAGTGAGCGCTTGTTTCTTGTTATTTTTTCCCTTCTTATAAAATTCAATAGCTGTTTTATATGCATTAACAATGTGATTTGGGTGTTCAGAGTTTTCCATTAAATCTGTTTGGTAAGTAAGACCTAAACTTTTCCATGAATCAGCAAGCTTTTCGAAATTCTTTGATTTAATAAATAGGTCAATGGATTCAACTAGAAATAGCTTGCTTTCTTTGAATTTTCCTCTCTCTCTGTAGAAATTCCCAAGATTAAGAGCACATTCTGCTATTTTTTCATTCTCTCTAAGTTTCTTAAAAGCAAAATACGCTTGTTTTGTTATCTTGAAAGATTGATCTAGTTGCCCAACTTTCGAATAAACTATGGATAAAATGTACAAACTATTAGCAGCATTTTCATTGTTTCCATGGGTTGAAAAAATTTGTTCGGCATATATTAAATCCTTAATGCTATTTAGATAGTCTCCACTTGCAAAGTTTTCATTTCCTTTAGCAAAATAGTGATTAGCTGTTTGTAAGTAGTCAATCATTTATGGTACCCTTCGCTAATCTAAAGTATAAGTTACCTTTTATTTAATTTCTAATAGTTCTATCCGCAAAAAGAGAAAAGGAAGAAAAAGACTCATTTCCTGTAAAAGAGTGGATGCTTTTCATAACTAGTGTTAACATTATCCCAATTTATCTCTCTAGAAAGTGTTCTTTTCCCAGCATCTACAATGCTGTAATTTTTTCTAGATTGATATGCACTTAACAGCTCCCTTACTTTCTTCTGTATTTGTTGGCGTTTGTATATTGGTTCATCTTTGGCTATAAGTACTATACTTTTTACATATTTATCAGCTAGAATACCAATGAGACCGTCATCTCCTATAACAAATTCAGCCAACCTTAGTGCTTCTATATTAGCTGAATCTAAGTAAAAAGCTTCTTCAGGAATGGCATAAATTGGTTCTTGGTTAGTTACTAGGTTGGTCCAATTTCTGCTTAAATTCACTAACATGATGATTGGATCTAATAAATCAGAGGGGAAAGAAACGACTTTTTCCGAGTAGAATACCGTAGGGTTAATTTCTTTTATTTCAGATTCGACAACACCGCTAATAACAAACTGATTCTCTCTATAGTCATCATAAAAGTCAATTCCAAGATTGATTCCACCAACGCTTGCAACTAGCAATTCTTCCATAATGAGTTTCTTCCAAGTATCAAAAGGTTTTTTCTCTTCTGTTTTAGCTTCTTCCAGTGTATCTTTTTTCTTCCTAAATTTGGAGAAAAATTTGGAGAAAAATCCTTTTGTTTCTTCTTTTTGAATAATTTCAACAATTTCTTCTCTCTCAGCTTCTTTCTCCTTGGTGTAGTTTACAGGAGGTAGTTTGTTTTTCAAATTGTTGAATGATTTGATGTCTTCTAACTTCATTTGCAGAAGTGATTCTATCATACTTAGATTTATATCATCAACAGGTGATAAAAGTGAAACCCACCCTTCAGAATTTCCTGACTTAGCGTGGACAATAAAATGATTATATAGAGGAGATTGGTTCGAATATTTACAATTGGTTCTGATATACTTTAGTATGTGTGGGTAATTCGAATCCATCAATGGAGTACACTTACGGAACTCTTTAAGAATGGCTTTTTCGGCACTGGTTTTCATGTTAGAGCATGTATACTCATTTTTCTTTCCTCCTTCATCACAAGTGAATAAGTAAAAGATGCTAGTTTCTTTGATATAGGGAATTGGTACAGATTTGTTAGTTTCCTTTTCAAGTTCGGTAACAAGGTGATTCATAATGAGATGAGAAATTAATCCTCTTTCATCTGAAGGTATATTTTGAATGGTTTCACTTCTTCTTGTAATAATTTCAGAAAAAACCGATCTACAAAGTGCAGTTTCACTTAAAAATGCAAACCATCCAAATGGTATGTCAGGAAATTTTTGTACACAAAATTCCAAGAGGTGTCTTAAAAAGAAGTCAGCGATTTGTTCTGCAGCTATCTCCTTTTTAATTCCTTTATCTAATTGAAAATAATATCTTTTTCTCAATAATGAAGCAATGCTGTATGTAAAAGCTACGAGGTGTGTTAATTCATGCCAATCTTTTTCTTTTGAAATAGAAAGAGACTGCCAGAATTCAATTATTTCTTTCCTTCGACCTGAATCTTCTAACTCAAATCTTATTTCTGAAGAAGTAATAATATAATCTGAACTATAAAGAGCAGAAATAATTAACATCTGAGAACCGGAGTATTCTTCTTGATATTCTGTAACCAATGATTTATTTACTATTTTATATCTTTCAAAGAGTTGGGGTAACTGATGAACTTTCTTTGTTTCAAGATATTTTTTTTCTAAGAATTGATGTACAATTTTCTTCATTAATTTGTTTTATTAGCCCAACAAATATTTATATGTTGCTAGAATTGTGATAACAAACTTTATTTTATGAAACTTCAAATAGAGTTCAGCGTGGATTATGACGAAGGTTTTACCGTTGGAGGTCTACCTATGACATCAACTGGCACTCTGAATTCACGCTTCATTTTCAATTGATTTTCAATTGGTCAGTTTTATTAAATTTATTCCACCATCTTCTGTAGAGAATTCTTGTCTTTGATTCTATAGGAAGATACTGTACTCTTGTTATCCATTCATCAGTTTTTTCTCTACTTTCTTTAAAAGAATCTTTGGTTATTTTAGTCATCTTTTCAATATCTTTTGCTAATGGCTTTCCTGAAATTTTTGATAATAGGTTATATGTTTTTTTCAGAAACTTATTTTCAAGTTTGTTTCTTTCGTCGTTGAAAACATTTATTCTATTCTGATAATCCAATAATACTAACCTATGCAGTTTTTCATGTTGCCACCAGATGCTTTCTGAATCATAGGTGGATCCACCAAGCTTCTGTTTTATTTTAAATCCAGGCTCTGGCATAAATATTGGTTTAAAGGTACTTATACAAGGTGCAGATGTTCCTGTTACCCAATGGATTTGTATGTCCTTTTTTATATGAGATACAAGAGAACCAACAGTATTATCAGGAAGAGTCATCCCAGTTGCATGGTGACAAAGACTCTTTGCTGTTGCTTTTGATGGAGACCATTTTTCTTCGTCTTTAGGAGAAATGTTGTGATTTCGTAAAATAGTCATTATATTTTCAGGTGAAATCTTACCTTTATTTTTCAGCAAGAGTGCAGTAGTACATTCCATTCTCTGTTTACCTTTAGTGAAAAACTGAGATCTAGGCTGTGATTCCTTAACCGCATGGTAAAGCCTGAATTTTGGAATGAAACAATTAGAAAAATGAAAATCTTCTTCAGACTTGCAGAATCCTCTATTAATTGCGTGTTGTATGAGCTCTGGATGTATTAAATCATACTCGATCCCAATGGACAATGTATTTGAAATTGTTCGTATGTTTTTTACCTTTTCAACAATCCAAAATCTGTCAGCGGTTTCTAGAACCCAAGCTTCTTTTGAATCTGCAATAATGTAAGAATTATGATAATCTCTTCCTTTGATGTTATACGAATGTTGCCCCCCCTGTCCATATTTTTCCAATAATGATATGATTATTTCTAATGCGTCTTTTGCGGTTTTTGAGCGTTCAAGAGCTAATCTCATTAAATCCATACCAAGTAATCCTTTGTCTCTGAGAGGTTCTTTAGCATAAACAGCTTCATTACCTATTGTTACACCAAACTCATTAGCTCCCATTTCGCAACCAAAAATCCAAAAAGGCTTAAGAAGAAGAACATCAAAAGTCTGCTCTATTTGTGGAATAGACATAAAAGAGCATTTTACTTTTGAATTACGAGTATTTTTCTTTCCCTTAATATACTCAATGTTATGAGTTTCATTGACTACCCTATTTGAGTTCTTACCAAGAATTACGCTCCCATCTTTTGTTGAGTTTCCAATAGCTACTACAGTATCACACATTGTACAATCTTCTAATTGATATATATATAAAAAATACGTAAATTAGTAATTTATGATTTTTCAGGTCAACAGATAGTTTTATAAGGGGGATTCTTTTGTCGAGGAAAGTATTCGACTAAATTGTTGAATCGTTCTAGAAGAAAAAACCATTGAGTAAGTAGAGAGCGTAAAAATACTTTTTGGTAATGTTGTCGTATGTTAGAGACGACTACTAATGTATCTAGTCGCGATAGTAAGAAACGACTGAGGATGTTAGAAAAATTATTTTTTTTGCAAGATTATTAATTGAGCTTACTAGTAAAGACGGAATTAATTGAAGTAATACATCAAGAATTAAAAAAAAGGGTAGGGTTAGTGGTAGTTTACAGGGAATAGAGAAAAACACAATTTAGATGTAGGGAAAACTAGCCTAGTATAAAAAGGAAATGAGAGATAAAAAGATAGAAGAGAAATGACGTGGGGAATGATACTGAAAATATATGGGGGAAAAGAAGAGAAGAGTATAGAGATAGCAAAATACAAGGTAAGGAACAGTGAAAGACTAGAGAAAATATTAGCAAGATTCATAGAAGAGCAGAAGGAACAAATGGAAGAAGAAAAAAGGGAAGGAAGAGGATGGGGGATAGAGATAAAGCTAGTAGATGAGAACAAGAGAGAGATATCGCTAAAGAATTTACATGAACTGATATATGAGCAAGAAGAATTGAAAAAAACGTTTATGATGACGACAAGAGCAGTAGGAAAAATACTGACAGAAGGGATGAGTTAAGTGAGAAGCGAAATAGAGATAGCGAGAGAATATGTAAAAAGGATGGAAAAAAGGGAAAGAAAGTTCTTTCATTGGACAGAGATAGGGCAATGGGGAGTATATGTAATAATAAGTGTAATAGTGACAGTAATAGCATTCTGGTATAAAGAAGAGGGAACAGTTATAGCAATAGTGATAGTAATAGCAAGAGTGGTGGGGGTAGTGATGACAATAGGGATAACAATAGGATTGATAGCGGTGATAATGCCATATGAGTACATATTAGGGAAAATAAGTGAAAGAGTGTTAGAAGGAATGAGAAGAGAGATAAAACAAGAGTTGGACGAGATACCTGAAGAAACACTGAAATTATTAAAAGAAGAAATAGAAGAAAAACTGATCGAGAGAAAAGCAGAGGAATTATATATCAAATTAGGTCTAATAAATGAGGACAGTCTGTGTAAAGAAGAAAGCAAGAAATGGAGATAAATAAGGAAGGAAAGAAAAAAGACTGACATGTTGTTGTTCATCTGCCATTTAAAAGAAGGAGACTTTTTACACTTGTTTTGAAGACTCAAGAATTATTCTTTGAAGAGAAAGATATTTCTTTGTGAAATTTCCAAATTGAGTAGAGATCATTTGAAAAACAAAAAATATGTCTATATGGATTTAAACCACTGGATTAGATTATCTAGAATACATATTAAGGGAAAAGGTGATAGTTCAGAAAGGAACCTATATAATTTATTGTTAAATTCAACTAATTCCGAGGAAGTAATTTTCCCTCTGTCTATTGTTCATATGCAAGAAATATGATATCCGCTACTAAGCTTCCTGTTACTATTAAAATACTCATTAGATTGAAAAACCAGTACCAGTTATTATGTGTCCTTAAGTGATGTTCGTTTGTTCTATTTGTCTTCTTGCTGAGACTCAACAATCGTTCTATGTTACTATTTACGACCTTACTGATGAACCTATCTGAATCCCTAAATCTGTTGTAAATAAAGATTTCAGGATTAAGCATTGGTTATTGAATAATTCAAGAAAGGAAAAATAAATTGGAATAAGAAAGGGAAAAAAGAGATTCAAACTCTGCCTACTGAATTTACTTCTAATAGTAACTAATTAGTTTTTCATAGTTAAGGGTATGGCAATTTTCTATTTATCATTTCTAGAAACTCTAGATACTTCTGAACATATAAAAAAAACTCTTCAAAATCTCCTATTTCTCTATGTTTGAAGGAATGAATAGCATTTCTTCTGTATTGTATATGTTCTACAAAATCATTCCATTCTTCTTTTTTCCATGGTTCCCAAATACTCTTTTTATAAAATTGCTTAAGTGATTCAAGCGGTAAACAGTCAGGATCATTTAGTTTCCCTTTTTTCTTTATTGCATTAATGTCTTTCTTATAGGTTTCATACCAGATAGAAAGAACTAACTTCATAGTTCCTTCTACAAGACTTCCAAGATTAGTCCAAGCAAGAATAAGACTACCATCCTTTTTGTTTAGATCTTGTTCTTCTATCCATATCTTTAAACAGTGCACTAACGATACCTGTCTATCGAGTCTTGATTTACTTAGTAACTTAGCTGCGCTAATTGGTGCCCAACCTTGCGATTCTTTCCAAAATTTATTTATTTCTGAGTTAATTTCTATTATTTTATCAATAATTCTAATTTTCTTTTCATCATCCATTTTCAAAACCTACTTTGGTTTAACATACTTCAATCAATATGTGAAATAATCAAATTCCTTATTACCATAGGTAACTTTTCTTCTCTAAATCTGTTAATTTGAATAATCCAATTATTTTTCTTCCCATCCCATATCTGTTCCCACTTTTTTGGTTGGTATCTAGCTAATTCTGAGAGTATCCAAGTAAAAATAAATGCTTCTGGAATCTGCGAGATTCGTTGGTCATTAATCATGTCCTTTAAAGAAGGATTATAATTGTTATAATAATAATCCATAGCAAATGTTTTGCTTCCATCTTCTTTGACTAGATAGTCAGTACAACGTATTAACAAGGCTGCGAATACTCCAAACGTTTTTGGCTTAGCTCTATATACATGCTCTGTTTCAACATTATTAGCATGTTCCAATCCATGTGCATTGAAGAATTTATCTTCAATAGGATTTAATTCTAGCAATATAACACCTTTTACTATTTGAAGTAGAGCATAATATTCAACAATTGGACTTGAGTTTATGTCCATGTCTAAAGAGGTTTTATACAATTCATATCCTTGAGAGAAATAAGGAACAACATTTAATGCTAGTTCTTTTATTTCTTCTTCTGTTTCTGGTAGTATAATAGGCATATTTATCTTTGGATTTGCAGATTTAAGACTAACTCTTATTTCTTCTAGACATTTAATATTTTCTCTATAATTTGCTGTAAATCTGGTAAAACATGTAGGGGGGTTTTGGATATACTCGGTTTTAATTGATGAATCATGTATCTTCCTGATGCGAAGTTTTATCTTTTTTTCAACAGTTGATTGATATTTTAACTCTTCAAGCCTTTTTAAAACCTCTAATCTCTTTTGATTTATCATAAATGATTTTAAGTAATAATGACTTATATCTTTTTTCGCAGTATTGAAGAGAAACTGAATTGCTTTTTTTGATGTTTTTATATTGAAAGACCTCAACTTTCTCAATATGGGTGAATATTCTAATTATCGCTTAGGTAAAGTTGATCATGAGACTGAGAAAGCTTCTCTTGCTATAATTGATAATTTCACTGATCAAGCCATATGGGTTCCTAAATCTGTTGTTGTTCCCAATAGAAGAATCAAACAATGGTTCATCGACCAGAAAAATAATGAACTTAAAGATTTCATGAGAAAAAAGAAGCAATCAGATTTAGACCAATTTTTCTAATTATGGTTATTCTTTTATTGATGTAACAATCTGTTTTCACTTTTTCAATCCGATGAATAGTTCTCCAGCGACATTCTTTACATCTATGAATTCTGAAGCCCAGTTCAATAAACAGGAGAAAGCATGTTTTTCCTTAAATTCATATTTCTGTTTCCATTCTGGTTCTTTTACGAATAATCTTTCAGCAAGTTCATAGTGAACTACAAATTCCTTACCTTTTTCATCTAATAACTCCTCAAGAGAGACTAATAGTAATGTTACAGCTGGATCCTCGCTAGGTTCAAAATTCGGCAAAATTTTTTTCATATCCTCTTCACAAATCTCAATATGTAGAGTATTATTTTGATATTTTGTTTTTATTCTCCCATTTGTTAATTCATCAATTTCTCGCATCTTAAATGAAATTGGAAACTGTATCTGTTTAAGATGATCACCAAATGCACCCGTATTAAAAACAGGTACCCTATATCTTTTCATTAACTCAGCTAGTATCTCAACTAATTTTTGAGTAGTTTTGTTATCAAATTCTTTAATTGGTTCTTTCTTTTTTTTCTCCCTCTTTTCTTCTGTTTTAGTTTTTTCTTCTTTTTCTTTGACTTTTTCAGGTTTCTTATACTTATCTAGAAATTTCTTTGTCAAATGTATCCTTTCATCAGCATTTTGATATAAACCTGGAGCTACATTTGCTTTAGGAAATCTTGAATAGGCTAAACGAATTATTACACCTTCATCCTTGGCTACTTTAACGACTGGGAGAAAATCTTTATCTCCTGCTACTAAAATAACCACATCTACCTGTTTTGTGGAGGCTAAATGCCCTAACTTCACTGCAAGAAGCATATCAACTCTTTTTTGACCATAAATGACAGATTCTTTAGAACAGTAAGAACATTGAAATTTTTTTGTTGCTACATCTCCTAATATAACATCGAATCTATCATATAATTGTAAGTGATCAAAATAAGGTTGTCTTTCTTCTGTACTACCATCAAAATAATAAGTTCTCATTCTATAAGCAGGATTGCACAAATCTTCACATAATCTAACAAGATTTATATCTGGATTCCCAATAGATTTTAAGATATTATCCCAATATCCTCCATCTATTATCACAGCTGCACGTTGAGGATAGGAAGATTTGGCAATAATTGTTCTTTCTTTATCTAAAGACAAATACACCACTCCACTAAACATAAAGCCCATAACTCCATGGATGCAAGTTTAGATTGCATTTATCTACTAGAAATTTCTAGTTAGTCAATGCCTTCTTTTGACATTGCTCCATGAAATTATGAGACATTAGATTCTTTTCTTACAACTTTATAAAGACTATGTTATCAATTTACTTGGAATCTTTTCAATAAAACCAAATAAATGAGTTAAATAAAAAGAGGATGTTGAATCCACTCCCACAAAATTCCTTTGATTTTAAACTAGCATCCATATTTTCTTCATTCCTACCCACTCATCTTTTTTGGCTAGCTTCCAACGTTTTCTTTTTAAACTCTATAACTAACTACTTTTGATGAAATTAGAAATAACTGAAGATCAAATGATACTCCTAACCAAACTATATGATTCCATGTTAGAAAAGGGAAGTTGGTGTTTCAAATTCAAACCATCTTCTCCAAAAGAATGGAGATTATTTCGTTCCTTAGAAGAAGTTGAACTTGTTTATATGCCAAGAAATTTACTTGGTCTTGAATATTATATTTTTTCACCTACTGCTATGGAGATTCTTTACTCATGTGGAAGAATTCATGAGCTTGTATCAATTTTAAACATCTTTTTTTCAAAAGAAAAAATCTCTTATAATATGGATGATCTAAAAAACTTCTATACTAAAGCAAAGATCCCTTTAAATGAGTTTATTATAGCGATTTATTTTGCACATTCTATAGGTTATATTGAATATATAAGACATAATAACCTACTATCCGATTCTTTACCTGATTTTGTAAATATTACCCCTTTTGGAGAGAAGTTTTTCAAAGAACCATTTCATTTTGGTAAGTATTTGGGATTGGATAGACAGTTCTTTAAAAGCCATTATACAGATGAAGATATTCTCAATTGGATTCACCATTCTGCTTCAAGCTCAGAGGATTTTGAACTCGAGTTTAAGAGTAGTGATGAAATTCATGATGTGAGGAAAATAGTTAGTTGTTTAAGTAACTCTTTTTCTGGTGTCCTTTGTATAGGATTTAATGATGACGGAACCTTGTATGACCTTGATAACCCCCCTGACAAAATAAGAAATCGTGTTATCACTAATCTTAAGGATATATCAAACAAAGATATTGAATATCGAATTCTAACCAATACTAACGGAGAGAAAGCATTAATTGTTCTAATAGCAAAAAGCGAAGAACCAGTTCTTGTTGGAAACTTATCCTATAAGAGAACAGGAGCTTCATGTGAAAAAATTGATAATAGTCAAGAATTAATCAATCTTACTAAGGATTTAAGTAAGACATCATCAGGACATCTTTGGTTGAAATCTCTTAAGAAATTTAAGTTTGAGAAGAGTGATGTTTAATTCTATTTCTACTCTTTTCCTTTCTAACCTCCTCAAATTCCCCCTTCATAATAATTTTTCAGAACTTTGGATAAATTGTTCAAACTTTTGAAATATGAACAGAGAGGTATTTGGTATACTGGTGTCCAAAAAAGTATGTAACAGTAGAACAAACCAATACTTGTAAAAGTGGAAGAAACCTTTCTAATAGTTAACACACAATTTAACTTAATCAAACTAATCTAATTCTTTCTTTCTGTTATTTAATTGGACCTCAAATTTTGCAAGAAGATATTTTATTGATTTTCCTAATACAAAATTTTGCATATGAAGATTATTTTTTCTATAATATTCATTAATTCCTATTAAAATATCCAGTGCAAATGATCTCTGAAGGGATAATATATCTAAATCTTCAAATTCTGAGAAATGACTATTTTGATTTAGTTCTATTGTACTTCTAATAAAATGATTTAATTCGTTTATTTTTGTGCTCTCTAGAATGTCATAGCAATAATCTAGTAATGAAATTAATATATAAAATTTATTTTTATATTTGTATTTAGAAATTTCTGACATAGTTTGAAAATCCATTGGCATTTGTTTATACAATGCTTTATTTTCATCAATTCCAACAGCCAATAAAGCTGTCATTCTTATAAAACATGCTAAACATGTTCCGCAATGATAATTCCCAATATCTCGCAATTCGCCTTTCTTTAATTTATCACGTCTACCTGGGTGAGTACATGAATAGGAAAGGTGAATGAGTTTTTCCCTGCCCTTCAAGGTTTTAACTACATCAGCTTTAGTTTCTTTTGCTAATGAATCATATAGCTTTATACCCGTTAAATCAAAACCAATATTAGTTATTTTTTCCATTAAATAGGGTGATACTGTTCTTGTTGGTTCTATTGAAATATCAAATTTAGGTAATGTTGCAATGGCACCGTTTTCTGGTATAATTACTTCTTTTGCATTTACTGAATCAGCTATTGCTATTCCATTAAGAGCATATGCTGCCGCTCTACTGTTTATTATGCCTTGCTCTTTTCCATGTTTACATCTAATTCCCAAATAATTTATCTTCACCAAATCTAATCTAATATTGAACATTTTTTCCAGTTCTGATACTAGCTTTCTTACATTTCCTGTTACTTTTGTATTATGATTTGTGTAACATAGCAGTATCTTTTCTCTATTTTCAATACTTCTCACTGTCTGTGCAAGTGAGTCTAATCCCCCTGAAAATAATATTACTTTATCATATTTTTGATTATTTTCAATAATCTCCTTATTATATTTAATAGGCTTTATTCTCAGTTTGAATCTATCTGTAAAACCATTAAAGAAATATATTAACTCCTGAGTTATGCTTTGTATTTTTTGGAAATATTTATCATTACAAAAGAATACTGAAAATTCTTGCTCATCGAAAGCAGAACTGATTGAATAGTACAGATAAGCGCCATATTTAACAAGATCAATCCCCTTATCTGACAGAATGACTTCTTTTTTTCCTTTACTTTCAACTGAAATAAGTTTTTGTATTTCTATTCTATTCTTACTCTCAAGTATTTGATATATTTTTAGGTATCCTTGAACCATTCAGCTCCGCTCCGTTTATTAGTTGGTTATTTTTAGTATATCTGCAATTATTTTTCTTATTTTTTGTTCATTTTCATTTTTTTCAAAGTCTTCAATGGATTTAATATCTTGTTCATTCAATTTGTTCACTATTTTTGAAGCAATTTTTTTTGCAGTTTCTGCCACTAAATCTTCAATGTTTTTACGTATCTTATAGGGATCACCCTCTGTTTCTTCAATGCTATAAAATTCTTCTGTAAAGTTTCTTTTAATTAAATCTAATGTAAGATTCTTCAAATAGTTTTCAACAACAGATTGGACTATTTGATTTAAAGTTAATTCTTTCATCTAATCACCTATTAATCTTGAATAGCTCTTTTCTATTGCCCAAGTCGCTGCTCTTTTTGCATATAGGCCGATATTATTTCCCAAAAAAGTTCCTCCTATCGCAGCCATCGTTCCCTCTGCTAATCCTGATGTAATACCCTCCTTAGCAAATGTTCTTACAGCTTCCATTGCTCCTGCGGATTTAGATCCTGTCTTTTGATACATTTTATAACCTGCAATTCCAGATTTAATTGCATCATATATTGTTCCTACACCAGCCAAATTAGCTGCAAGATCTATTGTTTTATCTGCCATTTTTGCATAATTCTTTTCTTTTATAGAAGAACGAATCTCTTCAGAAATTCTTTTATATTTGCTATCATTCAATGGAGCAGACCTAGAAGCGGTACCCATAGATTTCCCTTATCAATTAATTGTATGGCGAATTAATATGTTCACAAAATATAAGTTTTATGATATTCACAGTCATTTACACACTTGTCTGAACAAAATGTTGTTTGATGAATCATTTCTCACTAAACTTAAACAAATGTCTATCGGCATTATCTTGGCTACTGAAGATTTTTTAGATTATGAAGAAGCTATAAGAATTAGTACTAGATTGGGTTCTATTTTATCCGTAGGTCTTGGTTTTCATCCAAAAAACTACGACTATTTTGATCATTTCTCCAGAATTTTATTCAGTAGAATGGAAAGTGTAGATGTAATATCTGAAATTGGATTAGATAAGAATTCTAAGTGTCCAATGAACCAGCAAGAAACCTACTTATATGAGATACTTTCCAATCTCTCTTCTGCGCATGTGATACAATTTCACGCCCCATCTTTGTTTTCTTCTATATTGGATATTTTATCATCGTTTCATTTCAAGAAAGTTATTTTTCATCGTTTTAATGGTACTATGGATGAGTTAGAGCGAATAATTGAACAAGGATACTTCATTTCTGTTAATGTTGATGATATTCCAGCATTGTCTCGCAAAAATCTGATACAAAATTGTCCTCTTTCTCAGATTTTAACAGAAACCGATTATCCATATTGTAAGAATAAAGATTATTTAACCATTATTCCCAAGC
This sequence comes from Candidatus Heimdallarchaeota archaeon, assembly GCA_019057815.1. Lineage (GTDB taxonomy): Archaea > Asgardarchaeota > Heimdallarchaeia > Heimdallarchaeales > Heimdallarchaeaceae > 18H4-34. The sequence goes on along the minus strand of JAHLWR010000002.1, from coordinate 1,672 downwards.
TAATAGAAAAGATTGCACAGATAAAAAATAGGTGTAAAGATGAAATTAGAGCAACCATAAAAACAAACACTAATAATATTTTATTAGAAAACTGAAAAAACAGACTTCTAAGTTTATAATTCTACTGGATATTGTTTCTTTTAATTAAACCCAATTTAACATTCCGCCATAATACTTTTAATGAAATAACAGTGCTAACTCTAATAGAAGGAGTCTTCTTTTACAACGTTTTTGATAAAATCACAAAGCTAGTTTTCTTCTTTCACTAAATTTTCAATATCATCCCTTTATCATAGTGGTGTATGTTCGAGAGAGAAGAAAGGGGGGATTCTAGGAAGATTAAAGAGAATTTAGAAAAAATAGAAAAAGAAAATACAGAAAAGATGGTAGGGAGATTTTTAGCTCTGTAAGAGTAGGGAGGAGATAAACGCGGAAATAGTTACAGAAGAAGGAGAAGAAGTAATAATTAGAAGAAGAAACAAGAGAAGAAGGGGATGGGGGGATAGAGATAAAGATAGTGGATGAGAAAAAGAGAGAGATATCGCTAAAGAATTTATATGAACTGATATATGAACAAGAGGAATTGAAGAAAACGTTCATGATGACGACAAGAGCAGTAGGAAAAATACTGACGGAAGGAATGAGTTAGAAAAATAAGTTAAAGAATCACAGAAAATAGAACTGGGGTCTAAAACCAAGAAATTCTCAAGTTTCCGACAAAAATAGTTCACAGAAAAACCTAAGAAAAAATCAATCATCATTATTATCAGTATCAAAAAAATGATCAAAATATGTTTGAATTCCTCTACTAAAAAATACTCTACAAGCTCTTTTACTATCTACAAACTCATTGTCGGAATCTTCAAAATCTTCATTAGAAAGACTATCAAAATATTCTTGTTTTCTTTTAGCTCTATCTTTCTCAAGAATTTCGATAATATCAGGAGGTAAATCAACAACAAAAAGGTCTTTAGGAATCTTATCAGGATAGAACCAATTATCAACTTCTTAAAAGACATAAAAGTCTCCAAAAATAGCATCACAGTGGAAACAACCAAAAGAAAGGTAAGAGTGTTGAACTGTTTTACTATAGCACTCTTGAATCTCACCGAGAAGAAGTTTTTTACCATATCTTCCTCTTAAAGAGTATTAACAAAAGCAGCAATATTAGGATGAAAAGAATCGTCAGAGCTAGCACCACAAGGATGACCAATATAATAAATGTGAGAGAGATTCAATAATAAAAATCGTCTATAGAAAGATTAGAAAAAAAGAATAAAGAGGAGATTTTAGTCTTTATAATTTTGACAGAGTTCAGAAAGATCTTTAAGAGCTTCATTTATTAATTTATTATAATCTGGAAAAGCTTCAACAGTAAAGATTTTTAAGGAGTTTTGAAAGGCTTTGTCAGCTTTCATACAATTTAATTTCTTATCACTTTCCTCAGCTTGTTTATAGAATGTTACTCCTAGGTTGTACATTGTTATGGCATAATCTAGAGGATAGTTGTCAACAGTACGTATCTTCAAAGCTTCCTCAAACGCGTGAATAGCTTCAGCTAGATTGTTTTCTTTATCTCGAACATCAGCTAGATTCAAGTAAGTATTACCAAGGTTATTCATGGTCATGGCATACTGAATAGGATAGTTGTCAAGGGTGTAAATCTTCAAAG
>JAHLWR010000033.1 GCA_019057815.1 Candidatus Heimdallarchaeota archaeon | reverse complement strand
GTTGTTTTAGGTTTCGCTTTAGTTGCTGTTGTTTTAGGTTTCGCTTTAGTTGCTGATATACTATCAGTTAAACTCAAACGTGATACTGATTTTATTACAAATCGATAATATATTCCAGCATCACCCATGGAAGGGTTTCTTATAATCTGAATTACATCACCAGGAGCAGCTTGTACTGCTTTTACTGCAGGATCTGTTTCAAGAATTTTTGGGAACTGGTGCTTTTTTATTTGATATCTATCCAATATTTTATTGGTTTCTTTGATTTTCAATTTAATATGTTGAGGGACAATTTCATGATCAAAAATATTAAATAATGGATTAGCACTACTGATTATTTCTATCCCAAGTTTTAATGACTCTTTCTTTGCATAATGTGTTAAGGGAGCTTCTGCAATTAAAAGAGATTCACCTATCTTTTTTTCTTGTTGATGTTTTCCAAGAGTACGAATAGTTTTTACTCCAATTTGTGAATTCTTTGGATAACGTGCCATAGCTTTGATAATGCTACCATCAGATTTCTTTTCTGCGTAGATATCAATGTTATCATCATCCTCATCTATTTTTTTAATAACAAACCCTCTAAATTTGAGAATATCTTCTATCCCCGATTTAACTCTTTTTTGTTTGGCAATCGTCTCTTGTGATACCAAGCTAAAACCTCAGTTCTCGGTGTGTTAGTTTAGATTTAAAATCTTTTGTTGTAAGTTAAAAACGAAAGGTCACTTGTTAGATTCCTTTTTTTGAAATTTCACTCTATACGAGCCATCCTTATTACGGAGTATTAGTGGTTGTTCTTCAGTTTGTGCAATAAGCAATTTTTCTATATCAATTTCAAAAATTCCCTCCTTCGTTAATCGTATTGCTTCTATACCTTCTTCAATATGAGAACCTTCTAAATCCCTTTCCATAAAAAACTCTACTTCTTGTTCCCTTTCTTCTTCATCTGATGAGATTCTAGTTGTTTTGAATTTAAAAGAACCACAATGTGGACATCCATTAGTTAAAAGTTGGTCTGAAAGGACAATATCCTTCCCACAATTCGCGCACATAGTCTTTCTTTTTGAAGATTCTGACATTTTGAACACTTTCTTTGTCTTGGTTTAATGTGAAAAATGTCTATTATCAGTTTTTAGTTTTTTTCCACTCTGAATAATTACTTCATTCAATCTTGATACTAGAGTTATAAAGAAACTTCTCTTTATAACCACATTCTGGACATCCTAATGTTTCTAGTTCAGCAATTGATTTATAATCTCCATTACTTCCAATACTTAATACTTTACTGCATTTACATAGATAGGGAGAAGGTTTTAAGATACTTTCTCTGAAATAATATGGGCCTAAATAATGCTGCGCTATGGTCTCTTCCGAATTTTCTTTCACTTTAAGAATAAGCAAATCCGACGTTTTCTTCTTCAGTGGAGTTTCACTTTCATATTTGTTAAAATCCTTGAAATCCTCCAAAATTTCCAGATCCATTTTAGTAATTAAAGAATTAATTTCTTTATCTTTATCTTTTCCTAAATCATATGAGAAAACAATATAGGCTGGAACATCTTTTCTCGCGCTTTGCACAGCTCTTGATAAACCCACTTCAATACCTTCTATTGTCATAGTAGGTTCAACAAAAACATATTCAAACTGATTTTTTAGAATAGCTAGCATTCTTAGTCTTATGTCGTGATTAATAAAACGAGATGTTTTGATTTTCTGTTTGAATTTCATATTAAAAACTATTTCTGGTAACCTTTTGTCTATATCCACAATAGCAAGATCTTTGATATTGGCTAACTTCCCAATAAATACTGATGTTAAATCCATGTCTCCAATCATTAGAACTCTTTTTTTTTCATAATCTTCTTTGTTAAACAATAAAGCTCTCTGTAAGCTTGTTTCCTTAGTAATAAAGTACTGATCAAGCTCCTTATTTGGTTCTCCTCGTAAATTTAGACAAGAGTTAAAGGCTGAAGACAGGCTCTCATCTAGAGTGTCATCGATGGGAAGTTTACTCATATCTGTTCGCTATATCTGCTATTTAAAAAATTTATCCACTGAATAAAATATAAATTAGGAAAGGAAAGCTAATTGTTTTAATACTCCAAGTAGTTCCTCTAAAGGCAACTCTTGCAATTTGTCATTTTCTCTAGATTTTCTTTCAAGTTCTTTTAATAAGACACTATATTCGTAAGTTGATTTCGCTAGTTGTGCAAAAGTTTTGTCATAATGTATTATTGGTTGAATTGCATCACTTGCATTGTTAGCAAATTTAGAACCTATGCTAAAAAACGAGATTGCTTTATACTTGTCTTTTTGAGTATTTGCTCCATAGCCAAGTATTGTATTTTTTGCAGCTTCAAGTATATGAGATAAAGCAGTCGAAAAGTGTTTTTTTGCTTCTATTGTTTTCCAGTTAATTTTTGATGAAGCCGAACCAAAGAGCTGTTTGTGGTTTAGAAGCTCATTGCAATCTTCAGCAATCTGTTTATTAATTGATTCAAAAAGATGAAACGTGCTGAACTGCCTATTTAATAATGCAATATAACCTTCTTTGGTTGTTTTATCTTTTGATTTCGCTATTTGATAACCTTGAGATAACTTCTCTAAAACCGTATTTAGGAATAGAAACTGTCTAGCCAATTCAAATAATCTCAATTCTACATCTAAACCCTTGACAAATGTTTTACTATAAACATTTTCCAGAAATTTTCTAGGAATTATCGGTTTTCTCCCTTGTTGAGCTACTTCTAGAGCTTTACTAGAGAAATAGTGTGCCTTCGCATGATAAATTAGATTCAAAATTTCATTAGATTTTTTACTTTCTGTTTTCTGCTGAATTAGTATTGAATTTGCAATAAAGTCTAGTGCTTCCACTTCTTTTAATATGTCAACCTTGCTTTCGCTAGCAGGTAAGAAGTAGATGGCTACTCTTATTGTTTGAACGTTTTCAAGTAAATGCTCTACAACTGCTACATCTCCACCTAACTCGGCTTCTCCTAATACCATGAAACCTTCTAATAGATCCATAGTCGCAGTGATGATTCTCTCAATAAATTTCTCAAAAACTGTTTCTGCTTTCTTTAGAGAATTAGAAAGGGAGGACTTTTGTAAGAATGAAATTTTTATTTGTTGAATGAAATTTAAGTAAACTAAAGGAAGACTACTAATGTAATTTACACTAGTATTAAGATGTGGTTCATTGATTTTCTTTTCCATTTCCTTAATAATTTTGTTCGCTTCTTTTTTGTCTTCATTCCTAATATGTTGTATAAGCTGGTTTGTCATAGAAGCTAATCCAGCAATCCCTTGTAGAAAAGAATGAATTTTTTTCGCTCGAGTTATCTCTTCTTTGAGTGCTTGATCCCTCTGAGTAATTATCTCTATTTTATCGATTAACCCTAAAGCTTCATCTTCTAATCCTACAACTAAATTCAAATATTCTACTGAAGCAATAAAAATATCATTTTTTGCTGCTTCTATACTTAATCTAAAGTAATGCTCAGTTAAAGCGTGGTTTCTCCAAACTTGGTTAAGCGGTATAAGTGTCTTTTTAATTTCTTTAGTTTCAATATCCAAATCCTCTTCTATTTTTTCATAATGGGATATAGCTTCATTTAAGTGTGATAAACTTCTTTCGAATGTAAAGTTTAATGCGATCGGATCCTTCCACCACCAATCCTCACCTACTCTCTTTAAAAATCTTGAATTAAATGCAGTTCCAAACTCAGCTTGTGTTAATTCATATACACCCTTTTCTCTTAGAAGTGCATTTTTGTCATGTGGAGAGTTCTCCATTATCTTGATGATGTTCTGTTTTTGATTAATCAATAGAAAAGATAACATTATATCTTCAATGTTTGAGGATTTGGGATGACTAGAATTAAAATAAGTTGCTGATATTCTATCTAAAATTCTGAAACCCTCAATGTAAGATTGACAGTAATCTTTTGAAGGTCCTGAATTAAATACACCTGAATTAACGATATCTGCATAAATTATCATCAAAATGGCTAAACCCATTTGAAATTCTTGAAGATTTTGTATCCTTGAAGTAAGATGACCCCTTCTCTGTTCATCTTTTTGGATTTGATTCTGATCTCTTGTCCATTCATCTAGATATCTCTGACTCAAGAGAGATGAAATTGAGGAAACATTTGCTAGTGATTGGGCACAAAAATTAGAAAATTCAAGCCATCTAGAGCTAATCTCAGGTAGCTCGTCTATTAGCACAAACGTTTGATACAACCTCGCTCTCTCGAATTCCATAAGAACATATTGCTTGAAAGGAGATTCACCTATCGAATCTTCAGCTCTTGTTGGGGTAGGCATTATTTGTCAAAACGTTGTCACATACAAAAATATTATGTATTAAGGTTTACTTTTTTTGTAAAGTATATCATTGTTTAGTGATATCAATCTTTGTTTTTGATTCTTTGTACCATTTAGGTTCAGTAATTTCTCCCAATCTTGTATTATAAGTTTGAACTAATTTTTTTGCTTCCCTTGTCGTTTGAACATGATGCTTTTGCGCTTTTGTTAGATTAATTATACGTTCGCAATATGGACATTTTTTTGTTTGTTGATTAGATTTACAATAAGAGAATTTACCACATGTTAATTTATCACATCGTATAACACAATAATTTGACACATTTATCACTTACCAATAATTGTAACTGAAATTTTGCGAGACCTTGGTCTGATGTCTAGACAAACAAAGACAGGGTTTTGCCATGTACCAAGCTGTAGTTGACCGTTTTTTATTGTGAATGATATACTTGGTCCTATTAATGAAGCTCGTAAATGAGAATGCGCATTCGAATCAATCACATCATGCTTGTAATTTGCTCCTTTGGGAACTAGCTCTTTTAAGATTCTACGAAAATCATCTAGTACCCCTGATTCATATTCTATTGCGGTTAATGCTCCTGTAGATCCAATAACATTAAGGCTAACCAAACCCTCAGTAACTTCAGATTTTTTTACTAGATTTTCTAGCATATATTTTAGATCAATTATATCAATTTCACCTTCTGTTTGGAAAGTTAAATAATCAGTATTAATTTTCATGATAACCACCGAGCTTTTCTAACTAACATTACTTCTAATATTAATAAAAATTGGGTTATTTTTGACTCTTAATGGATTTCAAATCAAGCACTAGGTACTTGTTGGATGACATTGTGGTAAAGTAAAGTTCTAGTTGCCTTCTCGGCATCTGGTTCAGTCAGTTTCATCAGTTTCACAATATCATTAAGTGTAGCTGTTCCTTTATATTTTAAGAGTGAAATAACCTTTTCTTGCTGTTGACTAAGTTTGAACTTTATTTGTTTTTTAACAATCATTGGAGCCAGCTCTAAACGCCTATTCCCCACATTACTCAAATTAGAACTATATTTATTTAAATGTTCATCAACAAAATCACTCATTGATGCGAAATGTTCAATCCTACCCCTCCAATCAATCAATTCGTTTGCGTATCGAGAATGAAATTCTCCCTGAATAGAAATAAGATCGTTCCTTACATCTGATTCATCATTATCATCTGCATCAACACAAGCAACTATTACTACATTGTTACCTGTAACGTAAATAAATTTATAATTCTTGGTTTGAAGCAAATCACAACCAGTGTCTACATTCTGAGCAAAAATTTCGATAGCACTCAAAAAACTCGTAATAAGATTCTCGTCATGATCCATTCTACCGTATTTCTTATGAAAAAGACATTCACCTGTATTTTTAGCTATCCATAAATTATGAAGCATAGAGGTCAAACACACAAATCTATTGCAATAAATAAACCATAATAATACCTACGTGTTATTATTTGGTTACACATAGGAAAAACACTCACATAATTACTGCTGAAAACGTATTTTAACGAGAGTAAAACCACATTTAGCACATTTCATTACATATTTATCTTCCTTTATTCCCGCATGTTCCAAAGGATATCTGCAATTTGGACACAAAATATCTTCTGGTTCCAATGACAGTATATAACCCATTTCATTTTCAAAATCTTGTTGTTTTTTCACTATTTCTGATGTTGATGTTAGGAAATATCCTTCTGAGTATTTTGATAATATTACGTAATCTTTCACTTTTATTGGTAATGAATCGAACCACGCTTCTAAACCAGTTATCCATCCATCTTCTGTTATGTGTGATCCATAATATTCTCCATAAGATTCTAAGAAAAATAAAACATGAGGATTTGGAAACATTTCTCTATCATTTTGTGGGATTTCAATTCTTTTAGTTTTTACTTCACCAGATGTAAGCCTTTTTAGTAAGAATCCCACGTGAACCATATTCTTTTCTCCATTTTATTTGAATGAAATGATTAACGACAAATATATAGTGTCCCTTTTGATTCTTAGTTAATATAATTTTACTTCGAAAAATCTAGAATTTGTTATTTGAAGGGGGTTCTTTGTTTTCCATCATAGCTACAAAATCCTTTGGTACTATAACTCTCAGCTTTTTAGGAGCCATTGAGAATGTAATCTCCATTGCTTTTTCTGAAAACACTTCTCCTTCAGCTTCAACTGGCAATTGACGCTCAATCTCAATTTTTACGTTTTTACCACGAAGGTAATGTACACCCTTTTTACCAATGTGAGTTCCGCGCTTTACATGATTCACCATCGCAAATTGCTTCAGTTTTGGTATATCTCCAATTACGCATACTGCAAAATCATCATAGTAGGGTTTGTTTCCTGGAAGAACTTTGAAACCTCCTCCAAAAGTACAACCTAATCCCACTCCACATGCTAAAATTTTTGTTGAGATTTCGATAGTGTCATCAACTTGTATTTTTGCTGGAACTAACTTGTAATAAGCTAATTTTTTCATTGCTACATAATAGTATTTAGCCCATCCTTTTAACCACTTAGCCTCTTCATAAATCGCCTTTGCAATAGTAGAGCTAAAACCTAGTTCGGAAATATTAATAAAATATCTTTCAACATCCGCCTTTGTTATTCCTACATTTAACTCAACAGTCTGACATTTTTCCACGATATCTAAGCATTTTTGGTAATCGTGAGAGTATTTCAGTAGATTAGCATAATCGTTTCCATTGCCTAAAGCTAATATTCCAAACGAAACATCTGTTCCATAAATTCCGTTAGCAACTTCATGAGATGTTCCATCTCCTCCTGCTGCAATTACACAGTTGAAATTTTTTGCTTGATCCTTAGCTATTTCTATTGCATGTTTTGGATGTGTTGTAAATTCTACAGAATAATCCATTTTTCGGTTTTTGATCTCTTTCTCTACATTACTCCATCTTTTCCCCACTTCTTTATTTCTAGCGTGAGGATTTACAATAAACAAATAGGATGTCACATTTTATTTTTTAAATAAGTTGTATTAAAATATATGTCCATTATTGTTTGAATTTGTTGTTCAATTTTTTTACTAACACAAAGGATATTAAACAGCAAAAAGCTTATTTGACAGAGAGACAAAAGTAATCAAGAAATCAGTAGGGTATCTTTGTTCAAATCTGGTGAATAATGATGGCGTTAAATATAAAAGAAAAGCTTCTAAAAGAGGATTATAGGGACCAAGAGGACATAAAATCTATTCTTGTAATTGGTCTTCTGGATATATCAAAGGATGAATTTGAATTTTTAAAGGAAAATGGAATAAAAACTATTGAAGATATGGTTACAAAGTGGAAAGAAGCTTATAACAGTTTAATTAAAAAAATTCCAAAAGATCGTGTGAACGGTTGGATTGCTGGAAGCAAATTGCTTCTTGTGAGTGAAAAAGAACGGATTACAACAGGGGCTAAAATCATTTTAGCAGGTATTGATAATGTAGGTAAAACAAGTTTATCAATAGCATTAAAACATAGAGGCGCTCTTTCCTTATTATTTCAAAGGTTGTATGCTCTCACTCCAACAAGAGGTTTGTTAAGGAGCAAAATTGAAGTTTTTGGAATGGATATCCATTTAAATGAATTGGGTGGACAACTAATCTACCGCGAAGATTACCTTCAGAATCCTGAGCAATATTTCCTTGGTACTGATATCCTGATTTATATCGTTGATGTTCAAGCTGCTGAAAGATATGAAGAAAGCATGGAATATCTGAAGCAAATTGTTCAAGTTACTAAAGCTCTCAAAATTAACATCCCTTGGATGCTATTCTTCCATAAATCCGACCCAGATTTTGAATTAACTGCTAAAGCTGCAGATGTCTTTAATTCAATGGTTAATTATATTGACGAAAATATCGAATTTTTCGAACCATCGAGAAATATTTTCAGAACTACTGTAAAACTTAGATCAACTGTTTTGGGAGCCTTTTCACATATTTTCAGAAACGTTGTTTTAATTCAAGACAGTATAAATGATGCATCTAAACAAGTTGCAGAGAAACTCAATGCTGATTACTTTGGCTTATATGATTTTCGAAGTAATGTCTGTTTTGCTCAATATTCAAAGAGAGATGATTTGGAAGAGCTCTCTCACAATGCATATTATGAAGCAATAGAGACTATAGTTAACATGAGGGAACCATTCCTACGAGTTCGAAGATATACAGTCGACGAGAATCTAAATGAAAATTTTATTCTCAGAGACGTTAAGTTTGGAGATGAACGCTATATTATGGCCATGCTTACACCTGATGAGGAAATAGCTCGCAATTTAGATCAAGATTCTATCGAAGAAGTAATCGATGAATACTTGAATGATTGGATAGAATTCAGATCTTATGCTAAATTCCCCATGAAGTGAAAATTATACCTATTCCTATCTTTCTTTTATCTTAACCGAAGGAGAAATACTTTTCAAATCTGTTTGAGTTCTCAAAATGCGTTTATTCGAAGACTTTTTGAATAAAAAATTGGATTTCAGTATAAGTATGCCTCAATAGCTCAGATGGAAGAGCGGTTGACTCGTAATCAACAGGTCAGGGGTTCAATTCCCCTTTGGGGCTCCATTATTGTTATCGAATGATTTATTGAACATATAAGAATAGAAAAATCTTGTAAGTTAGTGATTCTAATAAATAAATAAATAAACTGATTTGTAACTCCGACAAAATTTGATGATTATTAATATTCAAAATTTAGATGTTTTAAGCGAAAATAGCAGAAACTTTCAAATTAACACTTGCACAAAAGTTTTAAATGAGGAAATTATAACGATACCGTAAAAATCATTTCTATAGGTGAAACAAAAAATGGCAAAAGAATGTCCTAAATGTCATAGCAAAAATCTCAAAGAAGTAGAGGATAAGAGTAAAGCAATAGCTTATTTCGGTCACAGACCTGTTTATCGAAAAAAGGTAGTCTGTCGTGAATGTACATACGAATGGGACTTAGAAGGTGGCTCAGAGTCGTAAAGATTCTATGCCCTACTTTTCTCTTTCCCCCATTATTAAAAACAAAATAATGATTTTTAATTAGCTGTTGGTTAGCAAATATGGACTTTTTATCTTTTGTTCGAAGAAATATTTTTCGATTTCTTATAATATCTTTAGCAATTGTTGCGCTTGTTTGGTTCTTTTTTCACTTGACTAGAGAAAATGATTTCATAGATGTTTTAGGTGTCTACACCGATTCTAGAATTGTTTATCTAGTTTTTGCATTTGTGTTAATGGTTATAAGCTTGTTTGCAAAAGGCTATCGTTTTTATATACTTTTGAAGCCTTCGTGTGAACATTTAACATTCAAAAAATTTCTTGTACCCTTTTTTGTTGGATATGGTTTTAGTACGTTGGGTCCTCTAAAATCAGGAGAAATAGCAAGTATTGAAATAAATAAAAGAACACGTTCTGTTCCTAGAACAGTTTCTCTTGCAGCACTTGCCTTATTCAGAATAATTGATCTTATCATTGTTTTGATATTCTTCGTTATCGCTTTTGCTGTTACACTTCCTAAAGTCTTGGGTGATAGTTATACAACACCTTTGCAAATTGTTTTTTATATCTCTTTGATTGGTACAATCGTTCTTTCTTTTATCTTATTCTTTCCAGCTGTAGGCAAAAAAACTCTAAGCACTCTTGAAAAACTTACTGGAAAAATCTCAGCAAGAGGAGCTGGTTGGTTAAACAACACAATTAAACCTTCTTTGGATACTTATTACGTTTCATTGAAGAATCTTATCATTCAGAAAAAACTATCGTTCCTTGTTTTATTTCTATCTATATTCCGGTGGGCAATGGAAATATATTCATTCAAACTTACACTTTTGGCATTTGGTATTGATATTTCCTTTGTTGACGCAGCAGCAATTTCTGCAGTAACAATGCTTGTTATTATTCTGACATTGGTTCCAGCGGGAATAGGAACAGGTACAATAACAACTCTAGTACTTCTAGAAAGCCTTTCAATACCTTCAATTATTGCGGGGGCATCTATTATATTCCAAACAGTAGTCGGAACAGGGTTGACTCTCTCTGTAGCAGCTGTATCTTCGATATTTCTCAAGAAAGATGGTAAGACGAAAAAAGAAGAAGAGGAAGAAACGTGTACCGAGTAAGAAGAAGATTGCGTGAATATTCTCAAAACTTAAAACATGATTGGACATAATATCTATCTGTATATTAAGTTAGAAGCAATAAAAACATCCATCACTAAAGTATTTGAGCGTGAACAATAAATGATGACTTTAGCAGTTTTCTCAGATGTTCATTCTAATTTAGAAGCATTGACAACTGTAGTTGATTACATAAATGATGCGTCTCCTGAAATAATCATTTTCTTAGGAGATACAGTTGGATATGGACCTAATCCTAAAGAATGTATTCGCATAATTGAGAAAATTGCTCACATCCATGTAGTGGGTAACCATGATTATGCTCTAGCTACAAATAATTTTCAATATTTTAATCCTCTCCCGAAAAAATCACTGCTTTGGACTAAAGAACAATTGACAAAAAGAGAGATTCAAATACTTGGTTCCCATCCCTTTTTCTCTATATTTCCGCTTTTTATATCTGAAGGAAATGCTATGTTTGTACATGGATCACCACGAGAACCATTGAGGGATTATGTGAGTCCTGATCTTCCAGAGTGGACTTATTCAACCTTTTTTGAAATAACTAATGAATATACAGAGGTAGATTTTCTTTTTCTGGGACACACTCATAAACCTCTTCATATAGTAAGTGGTGATAAGCACTTGTTCAACCCAGGATCAGTTGGACAACCTAGGGATAAAGATCCTAGAGCATCATTTTTACTTTTTAATATCAATGAAAAAGTAAAAAAATTTGATTTTGAGCACATACGTTTAGATTATGATATTGAAGCTATATGCAAAAAAATGAAAGATCTTCAATTTCACAAATTTATGATTAATAGATTGAAAAAAGGGGTTTAATAATAAAGGGAAAAGGAAGTGGAAAGATTAGCTACTTTCCTGTTTTTTTGTTTTTCTTAGAATTATTGTTCCAAAAACAGCTAATCCAATAGATATTAAGAAGATTATAAAGGTTAATACATTAAGAGGTAAAGAACTATCTACTGTAAGGTCAATATAGACTTCAATCAACTCAGTTTCTGTGTAACCGTATCCACGTTGATGCATTCGGATAGTTATATCTGTGAAAGCTCCTTTAACATTTTCAGGAACAATAGATCCATAAAATGAGATACCATCGTCCATTACTGTAAGATTTCCTTTGTCGGTATCAATTTTTAGTTCTGTTGCTACCACCCAAACTTGAACATCGTTTAAAATAGCTCCTTCATCACCGTAAACAGATATATTAACATTTATCTCATCACTTTTTACTACTGAAATATCTAATATGCTGAAATCATCATAATGTATTCGAAATTGAAAATCTAACATCCAGGATACTTCACGTAGTAGTAAGGCTCTAACATCCTTGTTAACTATATAACTTACATTAAATATATCAGCTGAAGCAAAAGCTAGAACTTTTCCTCCTCTTTGCAACTCTAAGGCTGCTTGTACAACGGTTGTTTCGTTAAGAACTACATCTAAAGTTGAATTAAACTCTCCATTTTCATCAACATCTATATAGTAGTCACCAGAGAATGAAACCACTGGATATAGGTCACCTTCTTGTAACTGGTAAATACTTTCACCATAACCATCTGTGAAGTTAATAGCTGTTCCAAAATAATCTATTGTGTTGATAGTTTGATTTGTGAATTCCATTGGTTGTACGAGATAAGGAACATCTGCAAAATTGTCTGTTTCTAAAATAAGGGATGAATTATTTGTTATTTCATCAAAAAGTGTGTAATTGTATAATTCCATACCAAAGTTTCTTAATAAGAGATTAATTGTACTTTGACGCTCTCTTTGATCACCTAGAACCAATAAATTACCACCTGAAGCCACAAAACTCCTTAAAGCATCTATTTCATCGTCACTAAGATCTACTTGAGAACCCACTAAAATGAACAAATTAACATGTTCAAGATTACTAGATGCGATAGTATAGTGAGTGTTGGAATTATGAAGCGTTGAATTTATTCCCAAGGTATCTAACAAGTAATGGATGCTGGTCAAGTTTTCTTCTGCTGTAAAGGATGAATCAGATATATAAGTAGTAACATTCAAATTTGCGATGTCTTCTATATATGAAAATGTACTATAAAGCGATTCTAATTTAAGAATCTGCCAATCTGTTACAGCACTATAAATAATTGTTTCATTAAACAATGCTGTTTCATTTTCAAAAACCATTAGAGCAAAAGGCAGAGTGTCACTTTGTTTTAATGATATGTCATGTCCCTTTGTGTCCAAAGAATCGAGTTTTTTAGTGAATTCAATAGTTATATTATGCTCGTCTATAATGTTTGTATCAATACTTACATTTGCATAGGTGTCTTCATAACCGTTATTGTTAATGTCGATAACAAGAGAATCATTTGCTTGACCATTCAAGAACGCATCTTGAGAACCATTAACTCTATAATTTATTAAAACTATATCATCAGGAGTTAGCTCAGATCCATATTTGTGATCAAAATTTCTATCAAAAATTATTGCATACCAGCTATGAGTTTGGTTATTATAATCTGCTTCAATAGGAATTGTTGTGTTTACTGTTACATAAGTGTATGATATGTAATTTATAACCATAAATAAATGAGTTGAATTAGCTTTGACTTTAATTGCAACTGAATTACTATCTCCAAAGGTTGCTGAATATTCTACAGCATTTTTCCATTCTCCAACATAAGATTCTAAATTACCGTCTATTATAGGTACAGTATCATTAAATGTGATTATATCACCATTCTGGATTATATTGTCTAAATGAGTTTCGGTATTCAATTGACTTGTTGATAGACTCAAACTATTGCTAAGAACTAGTCCAAAAACAATTATAGACAAAATTGTTAGATTCATCAGTCTCTGGTTCTGCAAATTCTAATCTCCTCAATTACATAAAAGCGCTAGCTTTTGCCTTTTTAACTCTTTCGAGTTTTGTTCGCTTCTCAAAGTTGTCTGAAAAACTTTTAAAAATTCATATTTGAGCATTGACGTAATAAATTAATAATCTTCTTGCTAAATCAATCAATTTATAATTTAGTTCTTCCAAAGTAGATGTTGTATGAGAACCATCGGGGATTCATATGAAGCCTATATGAGTGATGAAAAAAACTTTCTTGATAGTAGTTACTTTTATGGTTCGCTACCAAAAACTCATCTGGATGCTGTGGAAACAGCTCTAACAAGAGAAAAATTGTCTTTCGATTCAAACAAGATGAGTAAACTAAAACAGATTCTTACTAAATATCATGAAAAACTAGGACTACTTACTCCTAAAGTTGCGTCTAACATCTCTCAGATGGAGAATGGGATTGTTTTAGCTGGACAACAAGCAACTATTTTCGGGGGAGTCGGTATTATTGCTAATAAAATTGCAACAATTGTTAACCTCTCTGATATAAGCAAAGAGATGGAAAAACAACTTGTTCCAATGTTCCTTGTAAACACTCATGATGGGGTTCAACCTGAAATAACAACTATACACTTACCTAATTTTCAAACCTCTGCTAGTAAATCAATAATAAACAATAGTTCAATAGAAGGGTGTGCTCTTCACACAATTAAGTCTGATGATTACCAATGGTTAAAAAACAGCATAGATGTTATAACAAATATTTTCAACGAATTCAAATCTTCAATAAGCGATAGATTCATTCAAAAACTATTTAGTGAAAGAGTATCTCACATAATCTCGTTTATTCGGGAAACTTACCGCTCTTCTCTCACTCTAGGTGAGTGGGTTACTCTAATTTGGGGTGTTCAAGCTAATATCCTGAATGACTGGGGTGTAATATTCTTTCCTTCTTCTAATCCTGGGATACGTGAGTTATTGATTGAAGGATATTATCCCTTCCTCAAATCGAGAAAGGAATATATTGAAGAGTTCAATAGAGCAAGCACTAAAATTGAATCAATGGGTTTTCATCCAACAACAACTAGAAAAGATTCTAACTACTCACCATTTTTTTATGAGTGTCCTAATGATGGTTACAGAGTTAAACTACGTTGTGTTGAAGAAAATAATGAGTTAAAATTTCAAGGAAAATGTCCTATAGATAAATCTAACTATAATTTCAGTGTTGATAAAAACAATCTTGATTTGTCTTCTCTTTCTTTGCATCTATCTCCACGTCTTGATACTAATCAAGCTCAACTCCAATCTATTTTACCAGTTACTATTAGGGTTTCAGGACCAGGAGAAATAAACTATAATGCTCAAGTTATTCCTGCAGTAAGAAAAATAGGAATACAACTTCCAATCTACATGAAATATACTAGAGTTCTTTATAATACTCCATGGATTGAAAAAGTTACTAAAGATCCACAATTACTTCAATATTCGCTCTTTGAAAGTGATTTTTTCAAATCCTTAGGTGCAGTTGCTAAAGCTCGTAGAAAAAACGATTTTGAACTCGGAAAAGATGCTTGGTTATCAATTACAAGCAATGTTTTAGCAAAAATGGATGAACTAAAGAAAATAAATCTTACTCAAAACAGCTTAATTGAAAAATACAAATCTTGGCAATTCGGTATGTATGATGTAAATCATCAATGGCAAGAGGTAAGTTGGCCATGGTTTGTAATGGCAAGTGTTACAGGATTACAAGATTATTTAGCCTCTTATAGAAGATTCTACTCCAAAATATCCCAAGTGGGTGGAATAGGATATATTAATTCTAACCTATGAAAAAGAGATAAATCAATCTTTGAGTATTTTTCTGTACCATTTTATGTACTCTTCTGCGATATCGCTTCCACTGAAGTTGTTTACAACTTTCTCTCTTCCTGCTTTACCAAGTCTATCTTTTAACTTTTCATCATTCAACAACATAATCATGTAATCTACTAAGCTTTCTTTATCACCTAGCTCGTATATATAGCCATTAACCTCGTGATCAATTACTTCTGGGACTCCTCCCACTCGAGGGGCAATCGCGGGTGTTTCACAAGCCATTGCTTCAGCAAGTGTTAATCCAAAACTCTCATTCTTACTAGCAGACAGCAAAGCTGTAGCGCAGTTGTAAATGGGAGAGAGATATGATCGAATACCCTGGAAGATGATATTATCTCTAATCCCAAGTTTACACGCGAGTTCTTCACATTTCTTCCTTTCTGGTCCTTCTCCTACTAGAATTAATCCCAAATCTGGCTTTTCTTTCAGAACCTCTGCAAAAGCTTCAACAATGAATGGTGTGTCTTTAACAGGTCGGAAGTTTGAAACATGGACGAAATTTGTGTCATGATGCAGTCTAAAATCGCAAATCTGGGTTTCAATTTTTTGATATTTCTCTATATCTATGGGGTTATAAATAACTTCTACATCCTGGTTTTTAGCAAATTTATCATATATTTCCTTTTTCATAAAATTGGACACTGTGGAAATTCCATCCACATTTTGAAAGACATGAGAAATAATAGGATTATATGAGGGGTCTACTCCTAGAATGTGTATGTCCGAACCGTGAGCAGTTATTACGACAGGAACATTTGTAATTAATTTAGTAAGATATGCAGAAACTCCCGTTGGAATAGCATAATGAATGTGTAAAATGTCTAAATTCACTCTTGTAACCAACTCTACCAGTTTTGACGCTGCTAGAATTGTATAAGGAGCTCCAATATCTTTGAAAAGAGGATAAGATAGAATATCAACAAGTTCAAGTGTAATATTTGGATGTCGTGAACTTCTGAGCAAGAAAGGTGTATCATAAGAAATTAAGTAGACTTCGTGGTCCTTTTTTGCAAGCTCAATTGCAAGTTGAGTAGCAGCTATTCCTGACCCTCCAACTGTTGGAAAACAACAAATACCAATTTTCATCAAAAAAAAGTAACGTTAAGCCTTAATATATTTGTTGCATATAAAAAAAGTTTTTTTTGATAAATAAGGTGAAATTCTAAGTTCTACTTTTCTGTGAAAAGTGAATCCATTATAATAGACTGCTTAACGATTATATCTTCGCTGTCCGTAGCTGTTCTATAAAATTCTAAGTATTCATTATTTATTTTTAGAAACTCTTCTCCCCAATTGAATAGAGACAGTAAATCAACCGCTTGTTCCTTTTCACCCAATATGTAGAGTGCAGCTCCTAAAGCTTCTATTGTGCTTAATTTAGTCGGTTTCCCATAATTTATCGTGTTTGCTGCTATTAGAAAAGGCAAAGCGCGACCATTCCCATGTGAAAGTGCTTCTTTCCCTTCTTCTATTTTATTCCAACTGCAATCTATTGCAATCAACCCAAATTGTAAAGCTGATTCACGGTCTGTAGGAGATAGTGCTTTTTCTGAAAAAGGAGTGAGAACAATACTATGTGCTTTTATTTGTTTGACGGATAATTCTTTAGCTTTTCTAAATCGAAGAATTTTGGACGCAGTACATGCTTTTGGATTGCAAGTGTGTAGATTAACAATATACATAGGAATTTTTCCAATATTCATTTTCGTCCTTCCTTTCTCTTTTTACCTTTCAATAATGATTTTATCTGTAAAGGTGTGTTTGTTGGCGGTCCCAGCGTGATTCGAACACGCGACCATTGGCTTAGGAGGCCAACGCTCTATCCAACTGAGCTACGGGACCTGTTTTTTCTTGATTTTTGTCTTCACTTTTTATTTTTAGCAGTATTGTTTTTGTTTAATCTAGACTACTTTTTTCTAAATAAATGAAGTTTAGTTATTCTTTTCATGTTGCAAAAGGGTCATATGATTCTACATCTTTCTTAAGTTTCTGTATTTTTTCAGAAACTGTTTTTATTTTTTCTTTTGATTTTATGTTTTCGTAAATTTCTAAAGCGTCTTCGTACGTTCTTAGAGCTTTTTGTAAATTTTCAGGTGATCCCTTCTTTGTTTCAACAGTTGCTATTTTTTCATATAGATTAGCTATTTTGATTCTCATTTGTTTAATTTCTGTTTTTGTACCGCATAAGGAAATGGCATCTAATGCCAATAATGAGTACTTTATTTTCTGGTCATTATTCTTAGTTTTGTTAACTAGGCCCTCAAATATCTTCTGACTTTCATCTAACTTCTGTTTAGCTATCTTTTGATTAAAAAAGAAAAGGCTTTCACCTGCAAGTAGAAATGCTTTTCCTTTCTCTTCTTCAGTACTAGCTTTTAAAGCGAATTCTTCTGATATTTTTGCACAGATAGTATAAGCCAATTTTCCTGTTTCCTTGAAAATATGGATTCTGTTCAATGCATTATTAGCTTTTTTCCAACACTCAGCAGCCCTATAACAGAAATAAATTGCTTCTTCTGGGTCATCATTCTTGATAGCTAGTGATATAAGGTGCTCGAAAGTTCTAGCTGCGTCTTTAAATCGTTTTACATCATAATTTGCATTGCCCTCTTCTATGAGAACATTCATCTTGATTTCAATGTCAGACATTACAGTTCTAAACTAACTAATCTCTGTATATATATTATTTTTTTGGCAATACAATCTAAGAGAATGTTGGTAAAATGTTTTTTTATAGGTTATGCATCAAAAATATGTCCAGACAAAAGTTTTAAAATGTCATATATCATGCGGGTGATAACATGTCCCTTTTAGATTACATTAACCAACTATGGGATATAATAAAAGCTGACCCTAATGTAGGAATAGGAATTCTCATTGCTTCAGTTGGTATATTGTTCCTTGTAACTGAGTTGAAAACAAAAATACAACATGGATCTACATCAGAAAACCTTATGTTGGCTTTAATCGGTATAACTTTCGGTCTAGTGCTCATTTTCTGGAGCGATTGGTTAATGGCAATAGCTTTAAGCTTGTTTGTGCTAGCAGTTTACCAAACATATCAGTTGAGGGAATCACCAGTTTGGCGCGAATTAATGATTATTTCAATGGTTACTTATCTTGTATTTTTAGTTGGTACGATTTTAGATAAGGTATTTGACAATAAAATCTATTCAGGATGGGCGTATAATATAATGATTTTTGTCTTTATTATACTAGCTCTGGTATTCTTTGGCAAGAAGTTCATACTTGTTAGTCGTATGATGTCTCCACAGATACTATATCTTGTTCTCTTTATTCTCGTCTATGTTGTTCTTTATGTTGTTACTAATCTTCTTGAAAAAACAGGTGTTATTGATGCTCAAAATTTGATGTGGTTTTATTTACCTATTAGCAAAGATATTGCAGAAAGAGTGATATTTCTCTCAATTGCACCATATGAGATAATCATTTTTCTTTCTTTTGGGATGTATTTCGTTTCTGGGCCTATGCTAACTAAATTGTTAGGTATCAAACCAATTGACGATAAAAGAATCCTTAAACTAGTTGAGGAAGTAAGAACTCGTTTGAATATCAGATGGAAGATTAAAGTTGGTTATGTTGAAGCTCCCATACTAAACGCAATGGCATATGGACCATTTTATGATCAACGCATTGCTTTCGTTTGTAAGAATCTTAATGAGTTTAGTGATGATGATGTTAGAGGAATAGTTGCGCACGAACTTTCGCATAATAAACGCTTTCATGTTGTGTGGTTACAGGTTTTAGCTTCTGCTGAAATGGTTATTAAGAAAGCGTTTTTACTCCCCGCAACAACTTTAGATTATGCTGCATACGAGCAGAGAGTTCCTTTTGTTATTTATTTCCTGATTAATTATGGTATAATGGCTTTCTTGTTTATCTTCGTTAGAATTATGGAAGGAGATGCTGATTTACAGACTAAAAAGGCTGGATATGGAAAAGAACTTGCTCAAACTCTCTATAAGCTTGAGGGTTTTTATCAAGGTGTAGCAGGTGATTTTGGACTTAATGTTCAACTTTTGACAGGGAAGGAGTTCTCTGAAGAAGAAACACAACGATTCCTTGGTGAAGCAGCTATTGGTCTATATCGCAATATCTACCGACCCAGCCGCTGGTCTATGTTTGCAAATATTTTCATGTCACATCCAAGAACAGCGTATAGAATCATTTCTGTAGTGGATGATAATCTCTCTCCAGTTAAAGGAGCTCTTTTACCATATTGGCTACTTTTGCCGAATTTCATAAGGAAGAATGCTGTTAATAATCTAAGAAAGAAAAGAGACGATTTCTCTGAATTAATTACGGAAAAATTCAACTCCTACTATGGTGATGATGGCATTAATTCCTATCTTGAAATAACAAGGACAAAAGATCTAATTGAAAGATATATGAACCGTTATATTGTAGCTTACGATTACGTGTTTGACAAGATTGTTGAGGGTGAAGTAATTGGAATCCATGTGAGCGATTCCATTTGTAGACCATTTTTGCTTAAAATAAAAGGAAAAACAGAAGAACATCGAATATTAGTTTCTGATTATGATATTCATGATGCACAAAAAAGCAATATCTATGTACTAAAAAATGGACAAGTTGGAGAATTGCAGAAATGGGAAAAGCATCCGAAATCCAATAAACCTATTTTTACATTCCAAAACCTCGAGGATAAATCTACATTCACAAGAACTTACACAGGAAGATCTTTAGACTATCTAGAAAACCTACAAAATGGATATGTTTTCTTCTTTAACGAAGGAGCTGACAAATTAGCTAAGATGCTAAAAATAGACTTTAAACAATCTATAAAATCAAGCGACTTTGAATTTGATATATCTACTGATAAAAAACCCAAGATTTTGAAATTAAAAGGTAAAGACTTAATTGTTGAACTTCCAGCTATTATGCTGCGTCTGTTTAAAGAAAAAATCGAAGTACAAAGGACAATGTTAGAAAGCTTAGAAGGTAAATCTGTAATTATTTACACAAAGGAAGAACTTGAAATTGGTATAGCTTGTATCTTAACAAAAATATCTGATGACACTATTTGTTATCAAGTTAGAGACAAGGAAGTGACTACTGACTTGAAGAAAGTCGACTATATTTATGTGGTTGCAGATATTCCTAAATTCATGATAAAAAGCCATATAAGCTTCTTAGACAGACTCATTATACGATTGTCAAATAGAAAAGATATGAAATACATTTACCCTTAAAAAAATGTTATTTTATGTAATGCCTTTTTTCTTTATCCCGTGATTTTTGTCAGAACTTTAGTATTTTTGATATTCTCACAATAACATACCGGTAATAGCCCTTGTTTTTAATGTGCTTTCTGAAATTTATTTAATGAATGAAAGAGATTCTGTACTGAGTTATATTCTAAGAAACGGGTTAGCTTCAAGAAATCTGTCTGTACTTGAAGGTGCTACATTTAAAATTGGGCGCAGAAAATTTGTTCTAGATTTCTATTTAAAGGAGCAAAAGCTAGGAATTGTAACTATAAATTGGAAGAGAACTATTCCAACAAACAAGCTAATGCAACTTGAAGATATGATTGTTGCTCTCGAATTAAAAAAACTTATATTAATCTGTAACTCTATAAGCGGTAACGCTAAAGATTTCTTATCGCGAAGAGACATACCAATTCAAATTGTCCAACTCTCTGATATCATTAGTAGAACGTCTAGAGTTGAAGATTTTATTCTTTACTGTTCTTAGAAAAATGATTCAAGCAAAGTCTGCTTACTTAAAGGAGTTGCTTTGAATCCCCTTTTTCGTAATTCAGCAGCTAGTTGTATTTTTGGTCCATAAACCGTGTAAATCTCTCGTGGATTACATTTCTCACAGATTTCAATTAACTCAGAGAAATCTGCGTGATCTGATATTGGAATAGCGTGGTCAACAGCCATTTGATACTTGTAGTTAGGAGAAATAGCCCACCCACTGAAAGCAAATAATTTTGTGTTAAACTTATTTTTTAGAGATGAATGAAACTCATTTCTTCCTGATCGAAGTGGTGTAAAGAAAATCCAATCGTTTGTTTTTTCTAGTAAGCCTTCACTTTTTGCATCTTGATATGTAGTTGCTTCAATCGCTCCATCGACTTTTTTCTCAGCTAAAAGAGTGTTGATTTTTGCATTAGATTCATGGAGAATGATATTATCCGATAGATGCGAAAAAGCGTGATATAGCATCTGTGACTTACCTAGGGCATATCCCATTAAAACTACAGGAACTCCTTCTTCTAAATATTTCTGAATCTGTTCTTGCGTTTCTTTTATTACTTCATCATAATGTGGAAAAATGTATTTTGGAGATCCAAACGTACTTTCAATAATGAGCTTATCACACTTTTCAGGTTTGAACGGTTCAATAAAACCTTTGTTTCTTATAGATACGTCTCCTGTGTATATTACCTTACTTTCAGGAGAATCTATGATTAATGCTGTAGATCCTATTATGTGACCACTTGGTATTTGTGAAAATGTTGTATCTCCTATTGAGTACAAATCATGGAACTTCCCATCTTCAAAGTTAGAGACTAAATTTTCAACCAATATACGTGTAATTGACGAACAAACAATATTAGTTTTAGGGATCTTACGGGGAATATGATCTGAATGAGCGTGGCTATAGAATACTAAAGGGAAATATTGAGAGTTTGTTATGTCACACCCAAGTTTCCAGCTATCAGTTGCAATTTTTATTCCTCTAGAAAAAGAAATCCTCATATCATCCACAAACTTCAAAGAAAAAAAGAGGAGAGAAATCTATCCTTTGTAAGGTATAATTTCTATTGCAATATTTGCTTCGTCTACTTCAGCATCTCGAGCTGCCTTTCTAATAGCTTCTTTTGCAATCTCAACCAATTCATCAATTGTGAGTTCATCTTTGTATTTTTCTTTTAAGAATGCGATAGCTTCTGAGTCACCTTCACCCATTGCTTTTGCTTTACAGCTGGCAACACTGCCACCAGGATCTACAAATTGCAAACAAGGTCCAGTATCATCTAATCCTCCAAAGAGAATACCTACACCAAATGGTCGTAAACCGCCTTGTTGGGTAAAGAGTTGAACATAATCACCTGTTTTTATTGCTAAACCTACAATATCAATTTGTGTACCATAGGTTAGACGAAATATTTCAGCTTCAAGACGAGATCGACTGATTAGAATTCTACCGTCAGCAGCAACTCCTGCAAAGATTGCGTGTATGTTTTCGGAGATTTTATGTATTTTCTTGTCAGGTTCGTTTAAATCAACTACACGGAGAAGTCCTGCTAAAACAACACCTTTCTTACTTTTTATGCCTATAGCAATGCTTCCTCTTCGCACAGACTCTCTTGCATATTCTGTTTGAATTATTCGACCTTCTGGTGAATACATAATTGATGTCCTATCATATCCCATAGATTGTGGTCCTAACATCTTTATTCCTCCAAAACTGCTTTCACTTGTTCAGCAGTCAGTCTTTTTATACCTTTCTTATCTACAACAGCCACATCCATTCCGTCACCAGTTGCAGTGTCTCTACTTATAGCTGTTTTCAATGCGGTTAGTCCTATTTTTAATGCTGCATCTTTTGTCAAATCTTCTTTCCATGTAGAGTCTAAAACACCGTATGCAATCATAGATCCTGATCCTGTTGAAGCAAAATCTTCATCAGTAATTCCTCCAGCCATATCAAGTGTAAATACATGTGGTCCTTCTTTATCTAAGCCACATGCTAACATAGATACATAATATGGGAAATATGCACGATATTGTTCATACATTACTGAAGCCAGTAGATTTCCTATCATTTTTGTTGTAGGTGGATATCCTCTACCAAGTTCGTACAAGTTAATATTAGCTTTTGTAAGATTTACCAAGTATTGAGCATCGGATACTAAGCCTGCTATAGTTGCGATTGTGTACTTGTTTAAATCATGAATTTTTTCTGTCTTCTTAGAAGCTATAAATGTTCCCATTGAAGCTCTTTTATCTGCAGCGACTACTACTCCGTCTTTGAATCTTAATGCTACAGTTGTGGTACCATGTTTAGCTTCTATCACGGGACCATTTTGCATATTATTTAAATTCATATTATTCATACTTCAAATTCCTCATTATTTTTTTGTTTTAGTGATTTAACAGTGTTTTAGATAACTGCGTCAATTATATAAAACGCTATTATAATCTTCTTTATTTTGCTCTGTGTTCGTTACCGTATTTACTCCATACTGTTCAGTGAGTTCCTTATTTATCCAACTCAAAACAATATTTAATTCTGAATTGTTTGGTTTTAAGGATCTGAATTCCACACTTATATTTCCTTTTGAATCCACAAACATATGCACTTGATTCTTTTCATTATCTTCCCAGCACAATACAATATCATAATTTTCCACTTTTCTATAAACGAATCTGTATTTTAAAAACCATCGTTTCTCGAAATTGCTAATAATTGTATTTTGGTCTAAAGAAGGTATAAGTTTCAAATTTTTGCGTTGTGAATGGAAATAGATGTCAGTTATATTGATAACTTTTTTCTGAAGTAAATCTTGTAATAATTTTCTTGTAAAATTACTTCCTTCTTCCGTAAGCTCGTAAGTTCTTATTTCGTTTTTAATTACTAGATCTCTATCTACTAATCTCTTTATCGCTTTTGTCAGTTGGTATTGATGAAGAGACGTGGATTTGCGTAATCCTGAGAAAGAATAAGCTGTTTGAGAATCAGTTAAGGTTAACAACAATTGTACTTCTTGCAAAGTAAGATAATTATAGTCTAGATTATAGAAATAATCTCTTGGAACATCCTCTAATTGGGGTATCGTATTTACATGAAAATCTTTGTACCACTGTTCCCTTTTCATTGTCGTCTACCCTAATAAGAATTTTACCTTTATAATGACTAGGTTGTGACAGATTCTTCCTATTTTGAAGTATAATTATCTAAGAGCTAGCTATCGAAAGCTAATGTCTCATCATTTTTTTCCTTTGGTGTAGGTGAAACACTTGTAGGGTGCAACCATACTTCACTAGTCAATATTGTGTATGGTATTCTTCGCTCATCTATCCATGGAGCTTGCTCTCTGAATTCTTTAAACATGTCATTACTTATAATCATGCCATCTTCTTCTTCTGCTAATCTTAGAATAAATTTGTCGCCATCTACACGGGCTGGAAGCATTTTGATTGCTCCTTCTTTTACTAATCTGTCAAGTTTTTTCTGATCATCTATCTGATATCTAAGTGCTGCATCAGCAACAGTAATAATTTTCTTGAAATTAGCTCTACTCAATTTATTTATCATAATTTCGATATTGTTCAATTTAGGTTTATTATCTGCGTTTTTCTCTTCCCAAGCAATATTGCTACCATCTAAAATTACTGTATCATAGGGGTAAGTAATCTCTGCAAAAGAGTGTTCTTGCTTTCTGAATTTTGTTTTGGTTGCGATACCTCTAATTACGTCTCGAGAAAAGTAACCTATACCTAGCAAGAGAGAAGTAAGGATGGTTGCATAAGTTACAACTGGGTCGAAGAAACCAATTGTTTCATTTGTTGTTACTATTGTTGTTTCAATTGTGGTTACTACTGTCAAATTCATAACATTGACAAAGCTAATCACAGTATATAATATCGGAGTTGAATGAATTACGCTTTCCCCGTATCTCCATTCAATCTCAATCCAGAACCATATTGCATCGGTTCCCTCTGTATGGGGTATCCCAATGATGGAGAATTGGTTATAACCGCTACTTACAGGTATGGCCCCTATCGTTTCATAATCTTCAAACTCAATTAATTCACTTTCTGCATATGCATCAATATATAAAACCTCTTCCTCCCCATTTGTGAGATTAAATGTAATTCGATATTCCTCACCTAGTGTAGCATTTTCAGGAATTTGATAATTGTGAATAACAAGATCTGGTAGGTAAATAATTTCAAGAGGAGGGCTGGATGTGAATTTTATTTTCTCAGGTTCATCTATTGTATAATATTGCAGATTCAAACTTAGTCTTTTGTACAAATAGCCATCAGCGATAAAAATTATGTTATTTTCGTACACTTCATCACTTGCTATCGTTAAATTGGAAAATAGAGGCGTGAATATATCAAAATCCTCAATTGTTGACTCAAACACATTGTATCCATTAATATTTATATCTGTTACATTTGTTCCTCCAATATTTGTTAATGTGAAAGGGATATTAGTTGATTCATTAGACTCAATATAAAATGGATTGTTCGGAAAACTCATTCGTATTCTTCCTACAGGAAGGATAATTAAATTAAACACCTCTAATGCTTGAGAAGAGAATCCAGTAGCAGTACTATTGGCTACTGCTGTGACGTTATAAACTCCCTCTGGTTCACTATTAAAAGTATCCCACTCAACAGTTTCATTAAAGGTTTCATTTGTGGTAACAAGTATAGATTTATGATAGATTATTACCCCTAAAGGGTTTGTTATATTATAATCAATTGTTGCATCAGGAATTAATGTTTCATTTGTGAATTTAAATCCAAAAGTAATAATGAGATCATCTTCTCCTCGGGTTACATTCAGTTTCTCAAGTTCGAAAGTAAACGTTGCATTTGCAAATTCATATGTAGAAGAGAGAGTATTTCCTGATGTTTGAGGATTCTGATGTGCCGCTATATATAATTGACTCCCAGTTGTAAGCATAGTAACAACTATACTAATAACCACTAAAGATATCCATTTATTAAATGGAAACTTGAGCATATTTTTGCACTTTTTTCTTTTCTAAGTAGTCAATATTTGGTATAATTTAACTACCCATAGTAGCTAACATGTTTTTCCTAATAAGTTTAACTAGTACTTACAGATAATTCCGTAAACTAAAGTAAAAAGGTTTTAACGCGTCTTTTTAATAGAGGACGATGCGAAGAGTACCCCTGATTCTGTTAGGAAGCCGTCAAGGACCTTCCTGGCAACATTCACCTATGCACTTTACCCGGTTCAGTTGAACCCTATTCAAGCTTGCTCCCATCGATGATTGGCCGTTTCAACGTTTCCTATACCCTTCTCAGTAAGTTATCTCGAATAATGTCACCATTATCTTCATCACTTCATTGTCATCGGACATAGGCCGTGTCGTTTCTGTTCCAAGAGCCACATTCTCACGTGGTGAGTTTACACTCACATCGATTCAAAGGAGTCAGGTAGTTCCTCAGTATTAAACCGAAGTTGCCCTTTCGCTTCGTCCATGTTTAATATGTTGATATTCATTGAAAAAACTAACTATAGGGGACTTGACTCTTAATGGTGTTCAATCAAGAAAATAGATGACTCTATATCACACCTAGGTCTTTTCCAATCTTTTTCATCTTATCTAAAATATATTTCAAATCTTCTTCAGTATGTGTGGCCATAACACAACATCTTAGTCTTCCTCCATCTTTTGGTACAGCTGGAAATACAATTGGAGGTATCATAATTCCCTCTTTCTTCATTTTCTTTGCAAATTTGAAAGTCTTAACATCATTACCAATTATTACCGGAATTATAGGTGTATCTTTACTTGATAAGGTATTAAAGCCTAGTTCTTTTAAACCACTAATGAAAAAGTGGATATTCTTTTGTAAAGCTTTTATCCTTTCTTTGTCGTTCAGAATGATATCTAAAGCTTTAATAGCTACTGCTGTAGAAACCGGAGGAAGCGCTGCACTAAAGATAAACGCATTAGAAGTGTATCTCAAAAAAGTAATCATATCTTTATTTCCAGCAACATATCCTCCAATCGATGGTATCGCTTTACTTAATGTACCCATGTAGATATCAACTTCTCCTGGACTAAGATCATAGTAATCGTCAATCCCTCTACCATTTGGTCCAATAGTTCCAATACTATGAGCTTCATCCACCATTGTAAAAGCATCATATTTTTTTGCAATTTCAATAATTTCAGGCATAGGTGCAATATCACCGTCCATGCTGTAAACTCCATCTACAGCAACTAAAATTCGTTTATATTTGTCTCTGTTCTCTTTAAGTATTCTCTCTAAATCTGTTAAATTATTGTGATTAAATCTTTTCCAATCTGCTTTAGATAAAATACAACCATCATAGATGCTTTGATGGTCGTATTTATCAATGATAATTAAATCATCTTTTCCGAATAATGTGGACATAAGAGTCATATTAGTGACATATCCACTACTATAGAGAATTGCATCTTCTGTTTTTTTAAAATCAGCAATCTTTCTTTCTAATTCTTTATGGAGATCAGTTGTTCCAGTTAATAATCTTACACCACCGGCTCCTGCCCCATATTTGTCAAGTGTCTCATGTGCTACTTTTATTATTTCAGGATGCGTGATCAGATCCAGGTAACTATACGAACCTAGCATGATAAGCTCTTTCCCTTCAACTTGAACAGTTCTACCTGTTGCACCTTCGATGGGAAGCATATAAGTCACTAAGCCAAATCTTCTGATATTTTTCTCTCTTGATAGTAAGTCCCTTATTTGCTTGTTATCGGTTATTTTAGGAATAATCCTTCACCTCATTTCTCCAAAGAAAGTCTTTGTCAATTCGATTCAGAACTCAAATGCGTTATTAATAAAATTTCCCGTGGGAAGCAAAAAATGTGGTGCTTAAATAGGTTCGTTTGTCTTACTTCAATGAAAATCAATGCCAAATATATGGAGTGACACAAAAGAGCTTTCAGAGCTCGAAAAAAGTGTAATAGAAGAACACATAGAACAAATTCTTAAAGAAAAAAATGAAATCTCATTTGCTAACATTTTCAAGGAACTTTGGCATGGTTATCATCTTATGAATCATTACATACGGATTCAGTCAATGATTGAGAAGTTGGATGAAGAGTGTAAACTTAATATTAGTTCAGATAATCAAATATCTATAACCAATATGACTATTTTAAATGAAAAAGGCTTGAAAGAGATGCCGGTTTGGGATTATTACAAGAAAATAGCTGATATCAAACACAAACTTGAAATCATGAGGATATATGCTGAAATAAACCCTCTAGCATGATCAAGAACCATATTTGTAAACTGTTTTTGTTAAAATTTTAAGGTGAACATAGCAGAAATCCCCTAACTTTAGGTGGGGGATGAATGCTATATGACTATCTCTTCGTCTATTACTCAGCTTTTTATACTAAAAAAAGAGCTAAAGAAGTAAGGAAATGAACTAATGCTAACCTACAAAGTGCAACTATACCCTAATAAGCAGCAACAAGCAAAACTTGTTGAACAGTTGGATAGTTGTAGAAAACTCTATAATAGGTTACTAGAAGAGTGCAAAAAAACGCAAGAGAAGGGAGAAAAAC
>JAHLWR010000032.1 GCA_019057815.1 Candidatus Heimdallarchaeota archaeon | reverse complement strand
TGCTGGCGCTGTTCCTGGTGGTGCTGGCGCTGTTCCTGGTGGTGCTGGCGCTGTTCCTGGTGGTGCTGGCGCTGTTGGCGCTGTTGGCGCTGTTCCTGGTGGTGCTGGCGCTGATGTGCTTTTAGCTTCATCTCCTTTAATTTTGGTTAAGTAATCTCCTTGCATTTTCTTTAGTTCTTGTTCCAATTGTGAAACTTCGACTTCACGAGTTGTTTTTTCTATCTCTTCTTCTATTTTTTGAACTTCTGTAGCATATCTAACAGAAAGCCTATTAAAGATCGTGTCGCTAACTTCTTTCTTCCTATGAACATCAGAAAGTGTTTTTTGTGCAGCAACATTTTTAGCCTTTTCAATGTTTAAAATTGCTATTCTCTCCGAAGGAGGAATATCAGTAGATATGGGTTCATCGTCACCTGTGTCTATACCTAACAAAGATGGTCCAACTGATATTTGTCTGAACTTTCTGGTTAGTAAAAACACAATTAACGCACTTAATAATGTATAAATTATAAGAAGATACATAAGTAATTTTAATCCACTATCACCTATACCAACAGGTGGTAAATTATTAAACCAATCATCAAACGGCATTTTTTTTCCTCTTACTTTTTTTATTTACGATGCTTTTATATTTTTCTCTATTAATGTAATACTACTATAAGTATACTTGTAACGTATATTTTTAAATCCTATTAAAGTTGTCAATTGATAAACAATGATATTATCTTGAAAATATAATGTGTTCAAAACTAATTTTTCAAGAGTGAATACTATTTGTTTTCTACATCTCTGACGCTAAAATAGAGCAGAAATTTCACGCTTTCTTAGACTCTAAAATTGCTTTTACTCGCTTCAATCTAGAAAATGTTTCTCTTTCTTGTTCTTCCAATGTACTAGCTATGAAAGTAGCTGTTTGTCTAAGCCTTGGTAGTAGAATATAGTTAAGAGCATTTACTCTTCTTTTAGTTTTATTGATTTCACTAGCAAGTTTTTCAAGAAGTGTCATTTTTTCTGCAATAACCATGAGAGTTTTTAATGTTTTACGGAAATACATGATAGCACGATCAAGTTGAGCACTTGAGCTTGTTAATCCATAAAAAATTCCCTCTCCTTCTTTTTCTACTTCTTTGACAATAAATCTAGGTGATTTTACACCCATTATACTTATAGTCTCTGTCCTGATTTCAAGTACTGCGGGTGCGTATTGAGCTAAATCGCGTATTTTATCTGGACCAATAATCATTTCTCCCTTCGCTAGTGATTGGTATGCTATTGCTAATTCTTTTTCAATTTTTTTCTGTGCTTGATGAACCTCATCTTTTATAGCATATAATTCTATAACTAGAGCATCCATTTTTTCTTTTAATAAATCATGTCCTTTTTGAGCTAAACGGATCTTAGCACGCGTATTCAAAAGTTCCATGCGTGTCGCATTTACTTTACCAAACTCAGTTGAAGACATTAATGGTAGAAAAAAAATTGAAGTTATATAGTTTTTGTTGTATAATGATAACAGACGATATTACTTCAATAGAAAGATATTTTATACTATTGTATAACTTTTACTCAACAGAGGAAAATGTGGCTGTAATGACAACTGATATTTTTGATCGAACAAAAGATAGCCAAGAACTTGTTTATCCTGGTACACGGTTAGCTGTTACTGAAGAGTTTATCAGTGGTTCTGGGACTTATTCAGATAATGGTTATATCTTCGCAGCTGTAACCGGTGCTGTTGCTATAGACATGGAGAAACACGAAATAACGGTAATCTCTAAAGCTAAGATGGTAACAATTCCAAGAATTGGTTCTATCGTGGTAGGCAATATTTCAAACGTTTCTCGTCGGATGGTTTCAATAGCTTTAAGATTTGTTGATAATGTAGAAATTTATCCTACATACACTTGTGTTGTACATGTTTCACAGATTTACAAAGGTTATTTAGAATCTGCTGATGAGGTTTTAAATCCTGGGGATGTTGTTCGTTGTAAAATAATAGACGCTAAAACAATACCATTACAAGCAACTTTTATCGGATCTCAACTTGGTGTTCTTATTTCGCATTGCTCACTATGTGGTGGTAAAATGGACAAGATAGGTAGGGACAAATTAAAATGTTCTAAATGTTATAATATAGAAAAAAGAGTCACTGCAATTGATTTTGGTAGTGGACATTTGGGTTATAAATTATAATTTCTGTACCATATTAATTAAATAGGTGAGAATTTTGGCAAAGACGACCCAAAAGGACATTGTTATTACTTTACCTGACAAAAAATATCTTCAATTTTTTATCGAATTACTTTCTGACACCTTGAGATTTGTAGAGTTTTCTTTAAGTTACAAACTAGGTAGCATGAAAATACGCTTAATTGGAGAAAGGGAATCAATTATGCAATCTGTTGAAATCGTAAAAACATTAAGTCGCATGTTTTCAACATCAGTAGTGCCTGATAAAGAAGGATTTTATGCTCATCATCTCAAGCTAATTCAACGAGTGAGTACAAGAATTATTTCTTTAGAAAGTATAGCTACAGTATTAAATATATCTGGTTATTCTTCGCGTGTGATAGATCAAACGCTTATTTCTAAAGCAAAAATTGAGGAAATTAAGGAAATAGTTTTACAACTATATGAAATTATTCAACAACTACCCAATAATGTAAGAATTCAATCAATGAAACGGGTAATCCTCGCTGTTTGCTACAAAACACAATTTCTCCCAGATTTTGTGATCGCTAAAGGGTTAAAAGACAATTACTTTCGAGAGCATAGATCTTCATTATCTTTGACAGAATCACCGGAAAATGTTATCGCTAAATTAATAGACAATTTATCTAAAGTAGAAGTAAGGAATGAATATAACAAATCTATTGGTGAATTCTGTTCTTTCAATGAGAATACTCTCTAGATTTATTGAGGATAAATAAATTAGCTGTTCTAAATCAAAACAAATATAAAATAATAAAAAAACCAAAACCGAGGAAGGAAAATGGAGATTGAAATCCTAAAAAACGAAAACGGTTATGCAAAAATAAATATTAAGAAATCTGACCCACACACTCTATTTAACCTACTCAGAAATGAGCTAACGAAAAACCCTAAGGTTGATTTTTCTGGATACTGGAGAAACGAATCATTCTATGAATCTATCATTTTTCAAGTTAGAATGAAAGATGAATCTGAAGATCCTATCCAAGCTATCTATAGTGCACTAGAAAAGATAAAAGAACAGTCTTCTGAGTTTGTGGATTTGTGCAAAATTAAACTAGCATAGATCCAGGTGAAACTCTGTGAAAGAATCTTATTTTCAAAAACCTGATATTAAGCAAGTTTTAAGTGATAAGGATTTAAGTCAATTCGGAGATTCCGTAGTAAATTTCATTTATAATGCTGCTATATACCGTGCATCACACAAATTGCAAGGTGTAAAAGTATGGGATTATAGTTTAGCAAAGGCTTGTAAAAATTCACCTTTGCGAAGCTATGTTGGGAGTAAAAAAAATGCAGGAGAACTTGGTGATGCGGTTGAAGCTTTCGTTGGTTATCTTTATATTAAAAGGAAATCGGAAATAGAATATTTTATTGATGTCTTAACCAAATACATTGAACATTATTGGGATAAAGAAAAGATGCATCCGAAGGAGCTTTGTGCTGCTGCATTTACTCATCTCCTTCACAAGGTATGGGAAGATGTCAATTTCTAAAAACAACAAAAAAGGTTAATTCTGCGCCTGAAATCTTACGATATGATATGGTCTTTAAAGCTTTGGCCTATAAGATCTGCTATTCTTAGACATTCTGGAAGAGAACTAGTAAAAGTGCTGATTTTAAGAATCTCTTTTACGTCTTCTAGACTACTTAATCCAATTTGTTGAACATACATTTTACAATTTCTACCTGCCTGATTTACATATTCAATTTCTTGTATTGGAGGATTAGACAATAGCATATTGAATCTTTCATCACCATCTGAAAGATGCTTTAGCGCAGCTTTTACTTTCATTTCATCAGGTAGAGTTGAAAGAACAGAAATAATAGGTATGTTTGTTTTTGTATATAATTTCTCGAAATTGATTAAATTAAAAGCTCCTATGGTTGAACTCCCAAGAATAATTGCTTTTAGTTGGCCAATAAATTTACTTTCGTTAATCATTTTACGAATTTTGGTAGTTGCATCCAATCCATCTACCATGATATCGGTTCGTAGAATTCCCTCAATGAGATTATAACCCCTCATTACAACACCAAAAACAAATGTTTTTTTTGATTTTTCTCGGTTAAAAGCCGCATCATCAATTCCTATAAAACGAACATTATCTTTCACATAATAACTTTAGTTTCAATGGTTTAAGTAAATTTCCACTTTAATATAGTCATTCACCTCACAATAAAGATGAAGTTTTTAAAGAGAACAAGTCAAAAACATAATGAAATGAGCAGAAGGAATTTGCCCGAATTTGGAGACTTAGTGATAGGTACAGTAGTTAAAATCTATGACCATGGTGTTTATGTGAGTCTAGACGAATACACTGAAGAGTCACTTCAAGCATATTGTCATGTTAGTGAGGTTTCCAATACTTGGGTGCGCAATATTCGCAACGTTATGCGTATTGGTAAAAAAGTTGTAGGTCGAGTAATGCGCATAAGAGAAAATCAAATTGATATTAGTATTAAAAGAGTTTCAGAGAGCTTGAAACGAGAAAAAATTCAAGAAATTAAACACTACAAAACTGCCATAACTCTTCTAGAAATGGGTGCTAAGAAAAGAAAAGTTGATTTTGAAATTGCAAGAACTGAAGTCGAAGATCCTTGTACAAATTATTACGGCTCATTTTATGTAGCTTTTGAGGAAGCCCTGTTTAAAGCAGAATCCGCTTTTTTAGAAGCTGACGTTTCCGAGGAATGGGCGATAATTCTTACAACAATTGCTAAAGATAATCTTTCTATTCCCACAGTTGAGATTGTTAGGGATATAGAACTAATTTGTTGGGAAAAAAATGGCATTATTGTTATTCGTGATGCGCTCCTTGAAGCAAAAAAAGAGGATAAAAAAGTTGAAGCAGAAGATGGGGAATTAAGCCTTAATATTTTTACGAGAGGAGCACCCATTTATCGGGTTGTGATAAAAGCTAGAGATTACAAACTAGCAGAACAATTAATGTCTAAAACAATTGATAAATTAGAAGAACACTTGTCAAACTATAAAGCAACAGTACAGGTTATAGAAGTAACCAAGAAATAAAAGATGAGCAAAAAAACAAATGACAAAATCCATTTTTCGATGCATAGAGTGTAAAACATATAGTTTATCTGATGATAAATGCCCTGCATGTGGAGGTAAAACTGTTTCTCCTCGACCTGCTAGATTTTCAATTGAAAAATCACAAAAATACTCAAAATACCGGCTCATGCTACTAAAAACTGAACAGAACAAATAAATTGGTTTTAAGCACTTCTTAATATTGCAACTACGATTATGTGATATCTCTTCTTATGGAAATAGTATATTTTTGGAATTTCAAATTCTGCTTCAATTGTTTCTGTCAATTTTTTTCCATGTTTCTCGATAATTTTTGTTAAAAAATTAATGTTTTGCGGTAGTGAAAGATGGACAGAATAACAAACATCAGAATGTTCTAGAGCAGCTGAAAGAAATTCTCTGTCCTTAGTATCACTCTGAATTCCAAAGGGACCATTCATAAAAATAGTTTCAAAGTGCATATTAACTTCCCTTATGTCTTCTTGTAACCAAATGACATTTTCTCCTGCTTTTTTTGCATTGGCTTTAGCTATATTCAAGGCATCAAGATCTATATCTATTCCATAAGTCTTTTTTGCTCCTAATGCTTGTGCAGCTATGGAAAACATTCCAGTTCCACAACAGTAATCTGCTACAACTTTCTCCTTTAAATCCCCTAGTTGTAATGCCCTCCATGTTATCATGGCTGCAAGCCTTGATGGTATTTGATATTGTTCTAGCTGTATTTTTGGTTTCTCAAATGTTTTAAGATTTGAAAGAAGAATTTCAATATCTTTCTGTTTCATTGATATCGCCCTCTATTTGTTTGAACAATAATTGGTACATTTTCCTAAATGTACCTATTAAAACATGAATCTCAACATCAGAAGCTATGCTCCTATTGATTATGGTTCGAAATGAATGCATAATGTTAGGTTTTTTGTATTCTTTATAAGGCAAGATTTTTACAATTTCATCAAATTCATCAAACAGTACTTTTCGTTCTTTATATGTTGATGTCCTCTGTGCGGTACTTTTCACATCAATTTGCGTTACTAACTTCCAAATCTCATATAAAACAATAGCTACAGAGTGTGAAAGATTCAGAACTTTGTGTTCTCCAGGAACTGGAATGTTAACTAAAAAATCACAGAATAGTATTTCTTCGTTAGACAACCCACTATTTTCTCGACCAAAAACTATTCCTACTTTACTATTTCTTGCAGCTTGTAATTCCGATAATTGCCATGGAAAAACTGGTTGTCTGTAAGCTTTGTATGCTTCTCCTGCCTTTGCTGAAGTCCCAATAAGAATGTCTACATCATCTCTTACTTCTTGAAGAGAATTTAGAATTTTAGCTTGCTGAAGGATTTCAATTGAGTGCATAGCTCTTGCTTTTGCTAAATCTGATAAGTAATCACCTAAAGGTGCTATCAGAACTAGTTCGTTCACTTGGAAATTTTTACATAATCTTGCAATTGCACCAATATTACCTGGTGTTTTTGGCTCTAGTAAAATAACGCTAATATTTATTTTATTTTCATTTAACGTTCTTATCACCAATTATTATTCTTACTAAATATAATTCTTCGAAGAAAAGTTTTGTTTCTTTTACAATTTCAGCCTTACATGATTCGTTTTCCAACTGAGACACTAAAATTTTGTTCCATCCTAAAGATGAAAAAATTGTGTAAAAAACTGTTGAAATGTTAGATTCACTTATTTTTGCGATTAAATCATAAGCTTCTTCGCTTCCTTTTCTTCCACCAATAAACATGTTTTTTTCAAAAGCGGGTAAAGTATCAGAAGTAGCATCAGAAGGAAGATATGGTGGATTCCAAATAATTACATCTGGACTGACTTTGTGAAAGGATTGCAATTTATTTGTACATATGATATCAAAAGGATTACAGAGATTATTTAACCTGTGATTCAGTAAGATTGTTTCTGTAGCTTGATAGGAAATGTCAGTTACGATGAAGTTTACTTCAGGGTGTTTTTTAGCTAAATAAATAGAAATGATTCCAGAACCTCCTCCTATTTCCATAACAATCTTCGAGTTTGAAGGTAGTTCAATGTTATCTAACATAAGAAATGAATCATCAGAGGGAAAATAAACTTCTTTGGGAAGCCTTAGTTTTACATCATACTTCGGGAATACATGATATTCTTCCATACTTCTTCCCCCGTTTGTTTTTTTAAATGGGAATATATTTCAATTATTTCTTCTAGCGTTAATGTAAAAATCCTTCGTTCTGCATAGGGAAGAGAATCAAGGATTGTGTGTGGGTGAAGCGTTATTTCCTTTGCTTTTCTCTTCAAAAATCCGTTTAAAGCACTTAAAACTAGCTTTCTCTTAAGTGTAAAGAGCACTGTATTGAAGATTTCAAAATCTTTTACATCTTCTACTTTCTTTTCTTTTGTTGGCTCTATTCTCACTAGCGCTGAATCAATTTTAGGCTGAGGATATAATGAACCTCTCTTTACTGTACGGAGATATTTACATGAAGCAAGTAATCTAAGCATAACCGTTATTCTGGAATAGTTCTTCGTTCCAGGTTTTGCTATAAGTCTTTGAGCAAACTCTTTTTGATACATAAGAATCGCGTTATCAAATTGATTTTCAAGAAGTTTGAAAGTTATGGGTGATGAAATTTGATATGGTAAATTTGAAACACATTTATTGAAATTTGGAAAGGGAATTTTAACAGCATCACCAAACAGTATTTCTACGTTGGAGAAAGAGCTCATTAATTCCTCTAAATAATTGACCAATCTTTTATCGGATTCTATTACGTATAATTTTTTCGCTAACTTAGCTAAGCATAGCGTTAATGTTCCGTTTCCCCCTCCTATTTCCATAACAATATCTGATGGGCTTATGTTAGCTTGATTGATCTGAAAATTCACAACATCTGCATTGATAAGAAAGTTTTGACCTCTATGTCTGGACGGACTGATATTTGCTTCTTTTAGTGAATTAAAAACGTGTTTCTTCAAATCACTTGTTGAATTCCAGCATCGCATTAGTAAAACCGAAAATTGAATGATTATTTTCTAGCAGTAGATTCTAAGCTTGTTGTAAAAATTCTATGCTTTTCTTCACCTTCTATTTCTTGCAAAACTCTTTTACTAACCATTCTACGGATATCCGAGATTTTTGTACGTTCCTCTATATCTGTAAGTGACACAAAGGGAATACTTTTTCTTTGCTCTAAGATTGTCCACATGGTTGATTTGCCAATACCTGGTACTAATTGTAATGAATGAATGCGATTAGTTATAGGTTGTGCTTTATTGAAGAAAGAGGTAAATCTTTTCTCATTTCTCTCTATAATCTTAATTACAGCGTTTTCTAATGCTTGATGAGCTGTGTTTGTCAGTTTATCCACTGCCATTTTGCGTTTAATTTGTCTAACTGGTGTTTTTATCTCTTTATCCTTTTGAGGTAGAGCAAGTTCTGTAAATTGTTGATACTTTCCTTTCTTTATCATAGCAAGTTCAACTAAACTAAACCATGTTATTCCAATTCCTTGCACTATGGGTTCTCTTATTTTTGAGCTAAATCCTTTACCCTCTGGTAAATAATCTAAGACTAAACAACTTGTTTCGATTTTTCTTGGTATCTGTCTAGTATGAGTTATTCTACCAAAAACAAACTCATCGTTACTAGAGGTTTTTTCGGAGTGATTTTCTCTCTTTGTGAACTTTTTTGCGACCATAGCTCTCACATTTCTAATGATATCTACCAAAAAAAGTTTTTGCTTCCGTTTGTAGAAAAAAGTATCCAAATTACTTGTCCTTGGAATATTTCTCTACTAGGGGTTTAATACATTCAAAGATTTTTTTGGCAACTGCGTTTGATAATATCGCTGGATCCTTTTGAAGTAAATCTTTTAATTCTTCTTGCGTTGTTGGTAGAATATTAGCGATTGTAAAGGCTGAAAGTTCTGATATCCCGAAATCCTTTGTTAGTTTTACTACTATTTCTCTTGATTCTTGTGGTTCTATTCTTGCATGATGCATAGCATGTTCAAATGCTACACGTTGCCAGTAAGAAAGCTCTGATTCTTCACTTCTTTGTTGTAAAGAAGCCATAGCTTCTGCAATTGTTATTGGTTTTTTTTCCAACACTTCACGTGGCATAAAATCACATCTTTATTTACTTGCTGAAATAACTGAACGACTTAAACGAAGGTGTTCTTTGTTAGCGATTATATGTTTAAATATTCGACCTGTTTTTATGGCAATAACATAAGATCTTCCTTGTTTTCGCTCAACTACTCCTGTCTTACCTTGATACCTTCTGTGTGGCATCCCTCGATGAATAGCGGAATCAATTATAATATCCACTATATCTCCTTCATTAAATTCTCGTAATAAATAGTCTAGTGGTCGAACGCCTTTCTTTCTGACATC
This sequence comes from Candidatus Heimdallarchaeota archaeon, assembly GCA_019057815.1. Taxonomy (GTDB): domain Archaea; phylum Asgardarchaeota; class Heimdallarchaeia; order Heimdallarchaeales; family Heimdallarchaeaceae; genus 18H4-34. The sequence goes on along the minus strand of JAHLWR010000032.1, from coordinate 19,203 downwards.
TTTTCTGAACAATGACCTAGTTCTACTTCGGTATCCTTTGGATTTACGCATATTCCACACCTATCAAAAACAATAGTGTTATGTGTGTGCTGAACCAGAAGCAATTTTTAATCTTTTCGTTAGTCGTTTTAGTTTTTTACTAATTAGCTCTTTGTAAATTGTATTTTAATGTTAGGCTGCATTTTTATATCAAATTTCTTTATATGTTCTTTCTTCAATTTCTAAAACGTCAAGCTCTTTACAAAAACCCAAACTTCCTGCTATTGACGAGATGTTTGGAAGAGTTCTTCCATCATCCCCTGAGATTAGCTCTTTGACATAACAACCCCCATCACATGATATTATAGCTTCCATTTCATCTTCTTTTTTTATGATACATCTGATTGAGTAAACCATTTTCTTTCTGATTAAATCTGCGCGCCTGTGCTTTACACGTATAGGCGTTCTTTGTTCAATTTTTCTATCTGTAAAAAACGACTCTATTTTCTTTAACTGAACTTGTGAGATAGCTTGATCAAACTTGATTAAAGCTCGATATCTCTTTACAGCTTGTTGGGCATGCATTTTTAGATAAACCAATTCTTTCTTTGATGACCATCTATACCCAGAAATTTTCACTTTCCCTTCTGTGTATGCGTTGCTTTTTCTTTCTAATTCCTTCAAATCAATAGTACGAATTCGTGGTTTTACTACTTCCAAAACAAATGGTCTTCCTGAACCAAGCATAAGCGCATCTATGTCTTCTCTTCCTGAACCATGCAAAACTATTTTCTCGCTCATTGCTGTTTTAATTGCCTCAAATCCTATAAGCTCCTCAACTGATTCTTGATATTGTTTTCCCGTATACTTGCATTTTTCACATCCTTTACCTTTACAGCTGTAACATGGCCAACGAGTTTGTGGTATAGTTCTAATGTATTTATTATAACGTCCAAAGATATAGAGAGACGCGATTCTTGGATTCACTGTGAGTGTGAGAGGATTGATTTCTGCAATTATTTCAGGATTCTTAAAATCTGTATTCAAAGGCTTCTGTTTGCATATTTTTTTACCAATGAGTCTATTAAATTCCTGTTTCAAGTATTCAGTTTGGTGTAAATCAAACCTTTCTTTCAATTTTCTTTCTCTTTCGAACCACTCCTTTGGTAATATTGTTCCAATTAGAAACGTATTTAATTCATAATCATCAAATTCTGCAATAATGATATTAGTTAATTCGCTAATATTCTTCAATTTATTCTCACAGATGGGACAAGTTACCGTGTCTTCCGGTGTAATCCCCCATTTTAAAAGAAGGCTTTTTGCCATTTTTGAGCTAGAACGCGAAAGTTGTTGAAGTACATTAATATTGTCATCTGATTTTGAATGAGAAATTTCCATTGTCAAATATGATTTAATAGTTGAACCACGTTCATAATTTGTTGTTCCTGTACCCAAATTTGAGAATTGCCTCCCTAGACAATAGTTACATACTGCGTATTCTTTAATTAGATTTTCCGCTTTTTTAGATATGTTCATATTAATTGACTCCGTCGATGAAATGATTTGTTAAAATTACTTGCTCATCAATGTCGTATAATCCCCAAGATATAGTATCTGTAAACACTATTGATTCAGACTTGGATTTTGTATAACCAAAAAACCACACAATTGAAGAATTTAAAGAAAAATTGAAGGAGGGTCTATCTATTTTGGGAGATTTTGTAACTCTAATCAAATAATCTTTTTCGTGTTTTTTCTGAATCCATCTAATTGATGCTTGTTTAACCTTTATCCCTGGAGTTAGTTTTCCCCTCTTAGAAAATGGATCTGTAATATTTCTTATTGCCCGATGTAGCAAATGAGTCGAAGAATAAGAACTTGGTCCCAGATATCTAATTTTAGTTCCTTTAAATGTAATTATGTAAGATTTTGCAAGATATTCTGTAAGGAAATACAGTGTGTGAGTATGTCTAAATTCATTTGAGAGGAAAAATGTGTCAGATATTGCTTTAATAGCTTGACTTGCTTCTCCAAATGAAAAATCGGGATTGTAAATATCATTATTAGAAAAATTAATTGGAGGAGTTTTGATCACAAAAAAATGTGTTGACATGTGCTTTCTCAAAGTTACTAGTAGTTTAGCCCATCATCCCTGGTGGAAGGCCTGGTATATTGAATCCACCTCTTCGACCACGTTTCATTTTCTTGACTAAACTTGTGACTGTTTTGTGTTGTGTAATAAGCTCCTTAACTTCAGTAATGTTTTTTCCGCTTCCTTGTGCTATCCTTTTTATGCGGCTTGCGTTAAGTTTTGCTTTCCCATCTAATTCATCATCAGTCATTGACGACATGATTACCTTGTATTTTCGCATATTTTCTTTTGACATGTTGAGCATATTGTCATCTAAATTCGCTCCAATGCCTGGAACCATGCTAAGCATTCTTTTCATCTTTCCCGTACTTGAGAACATGTCTAGGAGTTCCATCATCTGGCGATAGGAAATCTTTCCACTCATCATACTGAGAGCATCTTCTTTTGAAGGAAGAGTCTCAAGGTCTCGAACTTCTTTCAGGAGTCCTTCTAAATCGCCAACTCCTACTAATCGTCCAACAAATGATTTAGGGTTGAATTCTTCTATAGAATCAATGTCTTCTCCGTCTGTAATGAACTTAATTGGTGCTTTTGTTGCAGCTGCTGCTGAAAGGGCTCCTCCTCCTTTTGCTGAACCATCAAGCTTTGTGACAATTATAGAACCTATGGGCGTATTTTGAGCAAATGCGAGCGCTTGTGAATAAGCGGCTTGACCTAAATTACCGTCAATTACCAAAATTATTTCATCAGGGTTGACTTTGCTAGTGATAACTTTCATTTCTTTTAATAATGACTTCTCCTCTTTGTGCCTTCCTGCTGTGTCAATTATGATAACGTTATATTTTTCAGAAAGAAATTTTTTTACTCCATCTGTTGCGATTTTTACTGCATTATTATTTTTGGGGTCACCATATACAGGTATTTCAATTTGAGCGCAAAGTTGTTTTAATTGATCATAAGCTCCTGGTCTGAAATTATCTGCTGTAACGACGGCAACCTTCTTCCCCCTCTTTTTTATGTATTTAGCAAGTTTTGCTACTGTTGTAGTTTTTCCTGAACCTTGGATTCCTACTAGCTCAATAAGAGTAGGTTTATTGGGATGTAATGTTAAAGGATAATGTTTTTCTCCCAAGAATCTTGTTAACTCATCATAAATAACGCTGATAATACTGTTCTTTCTAGAAAGGCCATCAGGAAGTTCTGTCTCAAGAGATTTTCTCTCAACTTCATTAACTACTTTGACTGCTAAATCAAAATTTACATCAGCTTCTAATAATGCTCGTAACAATGCGTTTTTCAGTTCTTTAATTACTTGTTTATCCGCGGGTCCTCCACGAATTACTTTGCTAATTGCATTGTTTAGAGCGGAACCAAGTTTACCTAACATCTACACCAATTTGAAACTTATATACATATTAAAGAATATTTTGATTTATTGTAATTTTCTATTAATACAATTATTTAACCGAATAAACTTAAGAAGACGAAGCAAAAAATGGATTGTTGGTTTGAGTGCTCCCTTAAACAGGATAGAGTTTGTCTTTATCTAGGTAAACAAATATTTTTGGTAGTAAATCAACTGCTTTACGGAATTCGCCAGTGCTTCCTCTGAAGTTTTTTAATTCTTTCTCAAAACATTTGTGGAATTCAATTGTAAAATGCTCAATAGAATTAGCTAATAATTTCATACGTTTCGGTGCGAATAGTACTCCAAACAGTTCTTTGTGTTCCTTAACCATAATTGCGCTTTTATCTAGTACAATTGATTGAATACTTTGATCCTTAATATTTGTAACTTCTCGGAGAAAAGTGACAAATGCAGAAATACCGCCACCAACAAGAATGCTGTCTACAAGAGATCCCCTCTTTCCATAATCACAAGCAAACAATGTAGAACCATCTTTATGTACTATTAGAAAACTATTGATGGGGGTTGCTGAAACATACACAAAGGATCTGAAAATAATATAAATAAGTGATAGAATGAATATAGCTATTCCAAATCCTATTGCTCCATAAAACTCGAAACCAGCATAATTCTGAATAAGTTCAGTTATAGCGGTACCCAACATTACTATAAAACTGAGTGCAAACACTAATGTTTGTGGCCAGACTTTAGTTTTTCTCGTTTTTACAAACATATAAATGCTAGATATCACGCATACTATGAAAATATACAATTGATAAATATAAAAAACTAAATTGAACACCATTTTATTTACATCTATTCCCAAGATTGATTCTAAGCCCAAACTTAATTCAATAAAGTAAGTAGCAACGTATATAACCATCAGTGAAGATGCAATAAATAAGTTGTAAAATTTGACACCTAAAAAGTATTCAAAATGCAATAATAAAAACATAAGTAAGATAGCATAGGGAATACCATCAATTTGAGCAATAACGGATTCATTTGGTATGTCCCCCTTAATGAAAAATATTATTTCAATTAAACTTTGTAATAACCCAAAAGAGACCGCTCCAATAAACCACTCATAACCACGTGTATTCTTCTTCTGGCGACGATATAAATAAATAGAAAGTACAAAGATCATAAAAGCAATTTGAATAATTTTTACAATTAAGTCCCCTTGTGTTTCCATTCTAGTCATTCTAACCATCTAGTTAAATTATTTGAAATATAAAAATGTAAGGGCAATTTCATGTGAAAATGGTTCGTTTTTGATGATACTCAGAAAGTAGTCTACTTTAATTATCACCAATAAACTTGAAAATGAAGAAAAATAAGGAAAAGGTGCTTTAAAGTTTCAATTGATCTAGTGTAATCTGAATTGGTTCATTTTTTAGTTCGATTTTCTTTTCTAGCAAAAGATCATCGACATAATAGATGTTTCCACCGATTTTTGTCCTGGGTCCAATTGTCACTTTTCTTCCTTTGACATCTCCTTTTACTTCTATATTTGCTAAAAATATTTCACCAGTAGCAAATACATTTCCACAAATTTCTGATGTTCTTAGACTTCTTCTAGATCTTAGAACACCTTTTTTTTCGTTTATGAAAACATTTTCAGCAACCAAATCGTTATCTACAATAATCTTTCCCTCAACCTCTATGGTTGCTTGAGATATTAAATTACCTCCAATAGCTACAGATCCAGAGAATCCTACTCCCTTGTCTGCTTGAACATTGCTTCCACTTTCAAAACTACCGGAAACGCCTATTTTACCTTGAATTACGGTCTCTCCACCTATTTTAGCTGAACCTGAAAATTTTGCGTCTTCAAAACCATGTAAATATCCTTCACACTTAAATGAACCTGCACACTTAACATCACCGTGGGCTGTAATGTTTCCATTAGATTTTATTGAACCCGCAACTTTCAATTTTTTACAAATAATATCTCCATCTAATTTTGCACTGCCTGCAATCTTTATGTCTTTAACAACTTCACCAGCTGAAAACTTAGCTGAACCAGCAATTGATATTGCGCTTTCAGATTCAGATTTAAAACCTGCTGTGAGAACACTTGGTGCTTTTTCTTGATCCTTTTGACTCTTTTTTGCACTTTCTAACTTTTGGGAATAGCGACTTTTAAGTTCATTGTAGTTATCTTCATCAATTTCGCTGTTACTATGCCTTTCTTCAAGGAGTTCAAGCATTTCTTCATACATTTTGACTTCTTTGTAACTCATTTGCATCACTATGTTATGTTTATCAAGCTTTTATTTAATGCTTTTCTTAATTATTTAGGATATCGTTTTAATCATCTGGTTAAAGTCTTGTAATATCTAAGTTGAATTGATAAACCGAAAGGTTAAATTAAGTAAAACGCCTTCTATATTCTTTTTTCTGCATTATTAAGGATTGGAGTAAAAGATAGATTTGGTGCGGAGAGGGAGATTCGAACTCCCGAACCACTAAGGAACGGATAACTTATCTAGCCCTTATGCTTTGGATATCTTTGATCTTAAGTCCGCCGCCGTTGGCCGCTTGGCTATCCCCGCATGTTGCGAAAACGATGTTTTTTTATGGTTATTAATATCTCACATTAACTTGTTTTTTAAAACTTTTCTTTATGTTTTGAAATTGACCAACAAATAATCATAAAAATGGCTATAGTGCATATATTAAGAGATAATCATACAAAATATAGTAGTTTTTATAATTATAAGTATCAGAGGAAAATGTTATTTATTTCAACATACACACACTTGTTAGGAGATAATAATGAAGGTTGTTCTGAAAATAGGTGGATCTCTTCTCTATCAAAACAGCTTAGAGCTGGAAACAGGGTTAGTTAAGAGATATATAGACGTTATCAACAAACTTGTTGATGAAGGTAACGAAGTATCTGTAGTCGTTGGTGGAGGAAAACTAGCAAAAATCTTAATAAAAGCAAGCAATAAATTAAATGTTTCTCAAACATATCAAGATATTTTGGGTGTTGAAGCTACTCGCATTCATGCATTAATTCTAGTTGCATCACTAAAAGATAAAGCATATCATCTTGTTCCACGCTCATTTGATGAAATAAGAAAGGCTCTTTCAACTGATAAAATTGTCATTGTTGGAGGTCTTCAACCAGGGCAGTCAACTAATGCAGTAGCGTCACTAATTGCAGAATTTTGGGAAGCAGACTTACTGATAAACCTCTCAAATGTGAAAAAGGTGTACGATAAAAATCCAGATGAACATCCAGATGCCAGACCATTTGATCAAATGACATATGATGTTTTATTAGAACTAATTAATCAGCAAAAATCCTTGCCAGGGAAATACGACTTATTTGATAGAGTTGGATGTGAGATTGCAAAAAGATCTAAAATTACTCTTATCTTTACTGATGGTTCAAAACCTGAAAATATCCTGAAAATTGTTGATGGAGATAAAATAGGAACAATAATTATTGATTCCTAGTTTGTTTGTTAGTACTCAAATACCTTGTATCGAAGTATAGCTGCTATACCTCCAAATGTATTGTACAAAATCGCCCCATCTTCGTGTGATGAACTTATCATTTCAACTGTAGCACCTGAGGATTTTGCGATTTCGTTAATTTCTTCCACAAAATCGCTTTCACTCTTGATTTCTACTCTTGTTCCACCACATTTTGAGCATTTCATATCTGATAAATTCTTTATGAACTCATCATATTTGCTTGTTATGATTGTTTCAGTGTATGAATGATTACAACCATTACACTTGAGTGTTATGTTAACTTTATCAACCTGTTCAGAAATAAGGACGATGTCAACAGCCCCTTTCTCAAGAACATCTCTTACTGCTTTTTCACCATATGTAACTAAACCCGTATCCTTACCAAGATGTTCTAAAAATCTGTTCATTAATTTTCTTTCTTGAATCAATTCAAAATCTGCTAGCTTATCTTGAGCTTGCCCCATTAGTTCTTTAATTCCTGCATACTCTGTGTAACCCACGTCATAAATACCAATAACCTTCTCTTTAATCCTGTAATCTATTGATTTACTTTCTAAGTATTGTGAGTTTGAAATAGCGGGACCACCAACAACTATTGCTTCAACAGGATAATCTTCCAGATAGATTTGGTTCATCATTTCTCCCATTTTGTTATACCATCTGGTTGCAGCTTCTTCAACTAATCTTTCAAAACGTCTTTGAGACTGCCCTCCCATTTTATGTTTCTTAGGAACATAGGAATCCTCATTTTTAATGATGTTTAGAGTTGAACCTGTTAGTGTAGCGAAAGTTGCGCCCCCTCTAGAAACAATCATAAGCCCATACTTTTTCTTTGGCTCGAGCATCTCTTTAAGATGATCAGTATGAAATGTGTTGTCACACATGTATAATTTTATGCCTACAGGTTCAGGAGGAATTATTAGGTGATATTCCATGTTATTGAGCCCTGTCATCCCACAATAGATAACGAGCCCATTCTCTCCATTTATGACATTTTTCATTCTGCTAATAATCGATTGTAATGCAGCGGCAACGGCTTTTCCTGTGCTTCTATCTTTTATGTTAGTAGCTGTTCCAAGTTCATCACGGAGTTGGTTGGTTATGTCGGATAATCTTGTCTTTGGTGGAATATAAAGCGTGACAAGTGATGTACTCATGTTAAAACTGCGTTTTTGTTCTAATCTTTTAATAGATTGCCTTAACATATAAAGTTCTACAGATGACCTTTTTTCCTCTTTGTCTTCTTTAACCACTTCTTTCGCCTCTAGGTCTAAATATTGGAAACGTGCTTAATTAATAAATTATTGGATGTATTGCAGATCTAATTTGAGATAATGTGGTTACTATTATTATTTTCTTATAGTTGAGATTTTCAAAACATCTGTTCAATTTTATAGCGAAAATTTTTTAGATGTAGAACCTGATATTTCAGTGATGAATATGCTTGATAAAGAACGAGTTAGGATTGATGTTTTAGATGTATTTTGTGTTGCAAAAAGAGGTCTTTCAATAGCTGATGTTTTAATGCAATTAAATAGCATGTATATGAGATCTGGTGAAAAATTAGAACAGCAAATGTTGCAAGATATACTTGATAAATTAACTGAAATAGGGTACTTGAAGACTTATAAGGTTGGAATACTAAATAGCTGGAAAATTACAGAAGAGGGAATTGAATATTTTGAAGACCTGTAAAATACAAGAGCGATTACAATGAATCTTCGAGAATATATTGGTTTACCTATAGATAGAAAAGAAAATGAACTATTCTATAAGGAAAATGAAATTTCTGTGAAAAACATTTTTTCCATGAAAATAAAAGACCTTCAGAGCTATTTGAAAAAAGAGAAATGGGATGAAAATGAAAATGTTACTGAAATTTACAAAATATATGAGGATGTAAAAGCAATAGAACACAAAGAAGTCTGGGAGTTAGCAATATTTGATGTTTTACTGATTAACCCAATAATTCTCGGGAATGAATGTGCAAAAACAATTAGCTATTATACTAGTTTTGCAGATAATGGTTTCCATTATCCTGAAGTATATCAAGTTGCCGAAGGATATGCTGAATTCCTGCTTCAAAAGCCTGAAACTAAACATGAAAAAGTAAAGGATGCAGTGATGCTGCGAGTTCAAAGATTTGAAATCTTGCTCGTGCCCCCATCTTATGGAGTAACAATAATAAACCCAAGTGATAGAAAAACTGTAATTGCAAGAATCAGAGCAAGAAATGCAGAAGAGATAAAAGTTGAATTTGAGAGAACAAGAGGTGCTTGTTATTATCGAATTTCAGATGGAAAATGGGAATACAATGAAAATTTTGAAGAGATTGCTATGCTACGTTTAGAACCTCCACAAAATAATTGGAAAACTATTAAACGTGGTTTTCCAATTTATGCTTCTTATGCATATAATCCTAAAACCCTTTACGCTTTAATAGAGCCTGATTCCTCTTTATTTGTTATATAGAGATTTTTACTCTTTCAAATCCTTCAGAAACACATATTTCTTCTGTAATCAGCTGATAAATTAGAGTTAAGGAAAACATCGTAATAAATAATTGCTACATATAGAATAATTAACTTGTAATAGAGGGACAGAAAGAGAAAGATAAGAAAAGATTTTTAAAAGAAAGAAGAAAGGGAAAAACAGATAATTTGGGCCATTAGCTCAGTTTGGTTAGAGCGCACGGCTGATATACTAACAGACGTGCAGGTACCGTGAGGTCGGCGGTTCAACTCCGCCATGGCCCACCAAAACTTATTTTCAATGCAATTTATATATAGCCTTCCTCCTCCACCTAAAAGGCGGGGATTTATGCTATGTTCAGTTAAAATTTTATATTAAAACATTCATTATAATTTATGTCAAACCCATCCATTACAAATGATGAAGTTATTCGAGCAGGTGCTGAGATATTGCTAAAAGGTGGGGTTATGCTTAATAAAGCCTGCCCTGATTGTTTTTCTCCTTTATACAAGCTTCAAGGCAAAACTCTGTGCGTGAAATGTAAGAAGCATTTAATTTTAGTTGATACTGAGCAAGAAATACCAAAATCAAGTTCTCCTACAGCTTCATCCTCTGCTCTTCCTCAGACAGATTCATCTTATATAAAAACGCAGAAAATCCCTTTTTCTTATGATTTTTCCAACCTTCCTCCTGAGCTTTTAGAAACAGCTTCTATTTTATTAGTTAAACTTTCTGAATTGAACAATAAACTAAAGGAAACAAGTAGTCCTGATGAAATTTCACAATTATCTTCAAGCATTCGGTCTATAATAGAATCTCTTCAAACTCTCAATTCTTAGTCTTTTTTTCTTTCTCTTTCTTCAACCATTCGAGTTCATCAAGTGCTTCTTCAATTTCTCCTGTTTCAACCTCATTATAGTTAGCATAAAGATAATCGATTATATCTATAGCAATTTTTTCTCCTATTCCCCTTATTACTAAATAATCCTCGAGCTTCGCGGTAAAAACATTTCTAATTGAACCAAAGTGTTTCAGTAACCTTGTAGCAATTTTATGGTCGACGTGTGGCAACGAAGCAATAGATTCTTCCATTTGTATTTTCATTCCTAATCCTTTTCTTTTACCAACAGAAACCCTTCTTTTCCTTTCCAGCTGTTCTCTTTTTGCAATCGCTAATATCATTTCAGCTGTTTCTTTCTGATTTTTTGTGTAAATTAGAGGAATACGGAAGTCTGTCACAAGAGAGGATAGTGCTCCAGTAAGGGCATTCGGATGTAATGAGGTTTTATGCAAGTCAAGGTCTCCCTCAATAATAATGAGAGATTTAGAACAACTTTCTGTAAGGACTTTAGCTTGTGTAAACAGTCTTTTATCAATAATTGATTTGACCAAATCATTTACCTCTTTTCGCTCAATGATTACTTGATCTGAACATATGTAATCTCCAACATCCAGTCTTTCAAACCCCAAGTTTACTTCTTTTTTCATTAATTCTTTAATAATAGTAGTATTTCTTTCCCTAATATCACAAATTACAGATATTTTACCTTCATCTGATATTTCTGGTTTGGTTTTTTCCTTGATTTCCTCTTTCTTCCCTTCCTTAAGATATTCTAATAGTCCCTTTTGTTTATCTTTTGCTGATACTGAACGATTTTTTTCTAATATATCATACTCTTTTACTAATCTCCTCATTTTCTGTGTGCGTTTTTTTGCAGCCCACATATATCCTTCATCACGTGTACCCTCAGCAATAAGCATTATGACTCTCCCCTTCCTTCTTCTTCCTGTCCTGCCTTTCCTTTGAATAAGTCGTATGGCACTAGGTACTGAATCATAAAAAATAACCAAATCACATTCCCCTATATCCAAACCTTCCTCTGCAACACTTGTTGAAACTAGAATATTATATGAACCATCACGAAAAGATTGCATTATCTCTATTTGATCTTTTTGTGACAATCCTTTATCGTCACGCATAGAAGATTGACCAACAAACCAGTGGGAGCTAACTCCTTGTATTTTATTAAGCTCCTCGTTAATAGCTTTCACCGCAGACCTGAAATGAGCGAACACTAATATTCTATTGAAAGGATTATTTTCAACGTTTTCAGCTATAATTTCTTTCAAACGTTGTAATTTTGGGTGAATTATCTTCTGTTCTTGTAATTGTTTAACCGATTCAACAACTGTGATTATCTCTTCAGAAAGCATTAAATTCTTCAAAGCTCGACTCCCTTTACCCATTCTTATCTCATTGATTTGTCTTTCTAAATACTTACCTAAAGATGGAACACCTTGAGTTTCGATGAGTTCAATGGCATGTGATAGACGTATTGAATTTCCCACGAGTCCCATCGCTTTAAAGAAATCTCCTCTATCCTCCTCCATTGTTTGGCTATATTTCTCATTCACTTTTTGCCTTAATTTAAGCAACTCGCGTCTTGGATTGTTTCGGGGGTTAGCAGATTTTATAATCTTCATCTCTTTTAGTTCTTCTAGAATTTTCCGAAATAGATCATCAAATGTGTTTAGTATTATTCCAAATTCTTCAGGCAAAGCAACTTTTTCCCAAACCTCTTCAATTTCATGAATATACTGTCGAACATCATCTGAAGTTTCGTCTCTTATCTCAATATTTGTAATACCTAAATTGTCTTGTAGTTCTTGGATTCTTTCGCTATCCGAACCAGGACTAGCTGTTATTCCTAGTAATAGGGGGTTTTTTGCTTTCTTGTGGTATTGTTCAGCGATGAAAACATAACTGTGATCTCCAACAGATTTGTGTGCTTCATCTAAACAAAGTAAAACCACATCATCAAGATTAACTCTTTTTTGTATGATGTCATTTTGTAATGTTTGAGGAGTGCAGATGAAAATCTTTCCAAGTTTCCAAATATTTTCTCTTTTTAACGGATCAATCGCTCCTGATAATAGTATAATTTGCTTATCCTCAATTTCCATCAAATCTTTAGTTGTTCGCAAATGTTGATCTAATAGTGGCTTAGTTGGTGCACAGAAAATGATTTTGCATTCTGGAAATTTTTGTAATCTATGTGCTGCAACCATGATAAAGAGTATTGTTTTACCAAGACCTGTAGGTAATACCACTAAAGAATTCTTATTTGCACAAGAAGCGAAAAGCGTTTGCTGATAGAGTCTTGCTTCAATTTTATCCGGTTTAATGAGGGGATGGTTGATATATTCTGCATTTTCCATAAAAATTCATCCAATACAAAGTGTGGTTTCTACTAATTATCTATTATTCTATCTTAGAATTGGATATATAAAATAACATGTCTACAAAAATAATTATAATGACTCTCACTGTTGTTAATTATGGTTAGTATTACCTTTAAAGGAGAACCTTATGTTGGGACAAAAGTTCGTTTGCGAACGGTAGAGATGGAAGATGTTAATGCTATAATGAAACACTGGAATGATTACGACTCACGTAAGTATTTGGGTAATACCATTCCCATGAGCACTAAAATGGAAGAAGATTGGGTTAATTATGTACATAATATGGCTAAATCACAAAAAGGCTATCATTTTGTAATAGAAAACAAGAAAACAAAAGAATTTCTAGGCACTTGTGGTCTTGAGGATATTAATTGGGTTAACAGATCTGCTACTCTTGGGATTGGCATTCATAACCCGGCTAATCACAATCAGGGCTATGGAACAGATACGATGTTGTGTCTTATTAAATTTGGTTTTTTGGTACTTAATCTCCACCGAATAGAACTCTGGGTTTATGAATATAATGAGAGAGGTATTCATGTATATGAAAAGGTTGGCTTTAAGAAAGTTGGTAAGAAACGTGAAGCAGCCTTTTTCGAAGGAAAATATTATGACATAATAGAAATGGACATTTTATACACTGAGTTCCAAAATGGAATATGAAAGCAATCTTAGTGTTGATTTAATAGAATTTCTCTTTCTATAAGCTTTTAAATTACATTTTTTTTTCAGAAAATTTTAAAAAAGAATCATCTACTCAAAGAAATATTAATAACAACGTGTGTGATTCCAATAAGCCTTGAAAAAGAACCCAAGACAACCCTCAGGATAGTTACTTTAATTAGTGCTACTGGCATTGGAACATTTATGTCATCAGTTGATGCAACTATTACAACCATCAGTTTACCTGTAATTAAGGAAAAGTTGGGAGTTGAGATGCATCTTGTTCAATGGGTTATTTTAACTTACTTGCTTACATTGATAGCTTTTACCACTATTTTCGGGGATTTTGGTGACAGGTTCGGTAATAAACGTGTTTTCCAAATTGGTTTATTTATATTCTCTATTGGTTCATTATTGTGTTCTTTGTCAGATACTTTGCTTTTCCTTATTCTATCAAGAACACTCCAAGCCTTAGGAGCAGCTGCCACTCTAGCTAATTGTACGGCACTTATAACTAAATTTACAACAACAGAAAATCGAGGTACAGCAATAGGTCTTAATACATTAATTGTTGCTCTAGGAATAACTCTAGGCCCAATTATAGGTGGTTTGTTAACTGATAAATGGGGCTGGCCTAGTATTTTTCTCATCAATGTACCCTTAGGTATCTTAGGGCTTATTTGGGTTCAATTGGCTATCCCATCTACACCACCATCATCATATGATAAGAAAGGTGACGTTTTGGGCTCTATTTCATTTGTATTGTTTATGTTTTCAAGTATTGGCAGTTTAACCTTCTTTGTTGAAACAAAACTGCGTAACAACATAATGTGGGGCTTTATAGCTTTAAGTGTTGCACTTCCTGCGTTTATTGTATTTGTATGGTGGGAGAAAAGAGTGGAAAATCCTGCTATTGATTTTAAAATGTTCAAAAATAGGAAATATGCTTATGGAATACTTGTATCTGTTTTAGCGTATGTTGGATTAAACGTTCTTTTGTTCCAGCTTCCATTTTATCTACAATTTAAGGATGGAATGAATTTAACAGCTACTGAAACCGGTTTAGTCATCTTAGGTGCTCCACTAGCAATGGCAGTTGTTGGACCAATTTCTGGTAAACTCTCAAATAAAATCGATGCACGTATTATTGCTACTGTTGGATTGTTAGGCATCGCTATTGCCTTAGGATTCTTTAGTATTGTGTTAAAACCCGAGTTACCTATGTGGATATTTTACTTAATTTCCGTAATTATTGGAGCATCTTTAGGTGCTTTCATTTCACCCAATTCAAACTCTGTAATGACATCAGCTCCCAAAGAAAAGTTGGGTGTAGCTAGTGGGTTGTTGAATATTTCAGCTCAAGTAGGTTTCACTTTGGGAACAGCCCTATCTACAGCTGTATTATCCGTAAGTCTCATTCTTTTCCAAAAAAACAATGGAGGAGAATTAATGGATGTAGTAAATTATATTCCTAGTTTGAAAGTAGTGTTTTGGGTATTTGTGGTTATGATTCTTTTAGCTGCAGCAATTTCCTATTTGAGAGGACCTAGAGACAAAAATGCCCTTTATTAGATATAGAATAGAGACTACTTGGAAAACAGAGTTTTTCTTCCTCCAAGCTAGAATAAGTTAACCACGTTTTTAAAATGGTAAGCTGTTTCGCTTAATTATAGAATATGCTGATTGGGTGTATAATCACTCAATTTTTAAAGTAAAACAAATCACAAATACAAAAAGGTGTCAACTGTGAATAATTTCGTCCCAAAACTTACTGAAAGAACATATGATCCAAAGATTAAGGATATTCAATTATTCAACAAATGGCAAGAAGAAAAATTATACTCTTTCAATGAGAACTCTGGTAAAACAATCTATAGTATAGATACTCCTCCTCCTTATGCTAATGCTCCTTGGCATATGGGGGGCGCAATTCATTATAGTGGAATTGATATGATAGCACGCTATAAGCGAATGAGTGGCTTTGAAGTGCTTTTTCCGATGTGTCTCGATAGAAATGGACTTCCTATTGAAGTGCAGACTGAGAAGGAATTTAAAATTTCCATGCACGATATTCCTCGAGAAGAATTTCTTCAAAAATGTAAATTTATACTTGATCGTGTTGGTGGCAAGATTTTACACGTTTGCAAGATTCTTGGTTTTAGTAACAATTCTTTTGAATGGGAAGAAATTTACAAAACAGATCATCCACAATATAGAGCTCTTACTCAATCCACATTTATTAAGCTGTTCAGAGAAGGTTTAGTTTATGAGGATGATCGCCCAAATAATTATTGCACTCGTTGCAAGACAACGATTGCTGATAATGAAATTGATTATAAAACTGGAACTCACACACTCTATAGCATTAAGTTCAAAGTAAAGGAAACTGGTGAAGATCTAATAATAGCTACATCTAGACCTGAGCTTATTCCAGCTACTGGTACAGTAATTTATAATTCACATGATGATAGATACAAGCATTTAGAAGGTTTAACAGCTGTAACGCCTATTTTTGAAGTTGAAGTCCCTATTCAAGCACACCATTTTGCAAAGATGGATTTTGGTTCTGGCGCATTAATGATATGTGCATATGGTGATATTGTTGATGTGCAAATATTTAGAGAACTAAAACTAACTCCAAGACCTGTAATTGGCACAGATGGTAAAATCACTGATGCTCTTCCAAAATATGCGGGTATAAAGGTTAAACAAGCCAGAAAAGATATAATTAAGGAATTGGAAGAGAACGGTTTTGTTGTAGATAAAGAAGATGTACCACATAATTATCCAACATGTTCACGTTGTCAAAACGAAGTAGAATATCTTGCTATGCCCGAGTATTATCTTAAACAAGTTGATTACATAGAGAAATTACGTGAATATGCTGGTCAAATGCAATTTTATCCACCATTTATGGAGCAAGTGTGGTTAGACTGGTTAAAAAATGTCTCAATCGATTGGCCAATTAGTCGAAGAAGATACTATGGAACAGAGGTACCTATTTGGTATTGCTTAAAATGTAATCATGCTTGTCTTCCTGAACCAGGTAATTATTATCAACCATGGTACACCGATCCTCCTTTTGACAAATGCGAGAATTGTGGTAGTTCTGAAGGTTTTGAGGGTGATACGCGCACTTTTGATACTTGGATGGATTCATCTATCTCTGAAATTTATATTCAAAAATACCCTCTCAATAGAAGTAATGAGCAACTATTTGAAAAATTGCTAAATCGAAATTATATCTGCGATATACGTCCTCAAGGAAAGGATATCGTGAGAACTTGGTTACACTACACAATGCTGAGAGGGTTACAACTTCATAAAAAACCTGCTTTTAATGAAGTATGGATATCAGGACATGTAGTAGATAGAAAAGGCGAAAAAATGTCGAAAAGTCGAGGAAACATTATTCAGCCAGAGTTAATGATAGAAAAATATGGCGGTGACGCCTTAAGATTATTTGGCGCATCAGAGGCTAGCCATGGCTCAGATATACGATTCCATGAACAAAGATTACAAGGAATATCAAAATTTATAAACAAAATTTACAACATCGCCAAATTCATCAGTTTCTTTCCCATAATAGATAATGAAAAAGAAGTAAATTTGCAACTTGCAGATAAATGGATTCTAGCAGAATTAGCCAAAACTGTAGAAGAAACGATTAAAGGATATGAAATCTTTGACTTTCATATACCTGCTAGAATATTGAGATCGTTTACTTGGGAGATATTTGCTTCTCATTATATTGAATTAGTTAAAGGAAGAGCTTATAATCGTAATAATTCATTCACCGATAAGGAGCAAAAAGCAGCATGGTACACATTGCACACCGTTCTTAATGCTTTAGCTCGCTCATTCGCACCATTAATCCCTTTTGTAACTGATATAATATATAGAGGTATATTTGAAAAGAGTGTACACTTAGAATCATTTCCAAGACCCGAGAAAATAAGTAAAGAAAAGAAACTAACAGAATTAACCACTTTGTTACTCGATGTCAATTCAGCTATTTGGAAGTATAAAAAAGACAAAAAACTGCCTTTAAACACCCCAATTTCAAAAGCATATCTTCCTCCCAAGTTAAAACTTTTCTCTGAAGATTTGGCTTCAATGCACGGAATAAACGAGATAATTGATGTTCCCAAATCGATGGAAAATATAGCAGATAAAGTTGGATTAGAGAATGATTATATTCTATTAGCCCTTTAATCACAATTCTCCTTTATTCTTCTATTAATTCTCTCAGAGGGAGTCTTAGTTAATTTTATGCTCAAGAAAGAAAAGCGTTTTAAAGGAACATAAAACGAATAGCTTGCAATAGACTACAAAAAATTGTAGTCGTTAATAAACCTTAAAAGTTATACCCATTCCCGCTAATGTAGTTAGTGAAGATAGCTAAAAGTATCAAGTGTAAAGGAGAATCAAGATTGCCAAATTACCGATATTCAATTCAAACCGATCCTGATAGGTCAGCAAAATCCTCAGGGCGAAATTTAGATGTTAGCCCAAAAGCTGCACGTGAAATTTGTAAAGCGATTAAAGGTAAATCTGTTCACAAATGTATAGAGTATTTAGAGGACGTAATTGAAAAAAAACAAGCGATTCCATATCGCAGACATAAAAGAGATGTTGGACACAAGCGTGGGCTCATAAAATGGAAACCAGGACGTTATCCCATAAAAGCTGCGAAGGCGATATTAAAAATCGTAAGAAATCTTGAAAATAATGCGGAAAAAAATCAACTTCAACTGGACAAATGTACTATTATTCATGCTGCCTCATTGCAAGGAGTCAAACAAAGAGGAATATTCTACAGAGCTTATGGTAGATCTTCTCCTAAAATTCGACAACTTGTACATATTGAATTAATCGCAGAAGTAGAAGAGGTATAAAAAATGCCTGCCACAAAAGATTATCTCTTAAAAAAATATCAGAAAAATGAAATTGATGAATATTTAGCTGATACTCTCCGAAATGCAGAATATGGGGGGGTAGAAGTGAGAAGAACCCCTCTTGGAGACAGAGTTGTTTTGCGTGTTGGAAGAGTGGGTCTAGCTATAGGTGGAAGAGGAAAAAATATCCGTAAAATTACTGAAGTATTACAAGGTAAATATCAGTTAGATAACCCACAAATTGAAGTTACTGAAGTTGAAAATCCTGAAACAGATGCCAGAATTATGGCTTATAGACTTGCATCTTCATTAGAAAGAGGTAGACATTTTCGTCGTTCTGCTCATGGAATTATTAGGCGAATCGTATCTACAGGCGCTAAAGGCGTGGAAATTAAAATTAGCGGGAAAATTACAAGTCAGAGAGCAAGAGTTGAAACATTTAGAGCAGGTTTTGTAGCTAAATGTGGTGAACCAGCTTCCAAATATGTTGATGTTGGAAAAGCTCAAGCACTAATAAGAAGAGGGTTGCTTGGTGTTCAAGTCGAAATTATGCGTGGTGATGCAATCCTTCCTGATGATATTGAAATAATTGCTGAACCAACTTCTACCTCAATGGTTGTACTACCAGAAGGAGAACAAGAAGAAGAAACTATTGAAATAACTGAGGAAACACTGGACGAATTAGAAGAATTCCCTGAAATAACTGATGAAATTAGTGAAACAAAAATAATACCTGATGACGAATTTAAAGAATTAGATGAAGTGGATGCGATTAGCTCGAAGAAGGAAGCGATTATAACAGTAGAAGAAGGTAAGCCTAAGAAGAAGCTTTTCACTAAGAAGGTTTCTAAAAAGAAAGACGCTGATAAGAAAGACGCTGAAGTAAAAGAAGACAAGCCTAAGAAGGTTTCTAAAAAGAAAGACGCCGATAAGAAAGACGCTGAAGTAAAAGA
>JAHLWR010000014.1 GCA_019057815.1 Candidatus Heimdallarchaeota archaeon | reverse complement strand
ACCTCTATTTTCTCTTTGTATTACCGACAAAAAAGATGTTCAAGTACTGGTACAAAAATCAAAGATTGTAGGAGCAGAGATTGTCTTTTTGGATGAGATTAGATAAGAAATAAAGCGCAGAGGTAACCTCACTTTGATTCAAGAATCATTAAAAAAAGAGATAGAAATAGCTGTCAATCAAAGATTCAAGAATCTAGAACCTTTCAAGTGGGAACCTATAGTTGCAGGATATACAAATGAAAAATATCTTCTTTCAGGAAACAACAAAGAACCTTTAGCAATCTGTAAGATTTTCACTGAAGATGGGATCTATCAACATGAACAGAGGTTTGAAAGAGAAGTACAAGCTTTGGAAGTATATGATGGTTCAATAGCTCCCAAAATCATTTGGAAGAAGGAATCAGAGGTAGTAGTCTATGAGTATGTTGAAGGGACAGAGCTTCATCTTCTAAAGTTCGATGAAAGTATCTCTGATAAACTAGAAGAAGTGATTAATTCAGTTCATAAAATATCAAATACAAAAAGGAAAGTAATGAAAACTGATGTAGTACTTTTCTATGCGAAATTAGCTCAATCTTATGAAAAGTCAGTACTTGGATATCCAACAAAACTAATCAACAAATTGAAGGATCTTATAAATCAACAGAGAGAGATTCTTGATGAATATCAAGAAAAGCTTACATATGTTCACGGAGACTTGATTCCTCCTAACTTTATTCTAATTGATGATAAGTTTGTACTAATAGATTGGGAATTTTCTAGACCTGAGCTACCTTTTTTCGATTATCAGTATTTTAATTATTATTCAAAGGCTCACGACCTACCATTTAAGCTAAAAATAGAAAAAGAAGTTCAAGAATTTTATTACAACTTAGTAGATGTTCTAGAAAGACTTTGGAGATACGGATACGAACAAAAGAACAAGAAGATATTTTATCATCTCTAATAAAAATTGAGAATTAATTTTTGAATTATTGAATTAGTCCGGTTCTATATGGGTATAATTTTCATTTTAGCAAAAGATTATAAGTGTGTCAACATCCTAAAAGATACTGATAAGATAATCTAGAGAGTGGTTTAAATCTCATTTATAAAATCTAATGTAGTTAAGATTGCTTTAACTGTTATTGTAATTGGAACTATAATTTCTGGAGTAGTTTTTATTTCTCTATACCAAAATGATACTCCTCCTAATGATGATCCAGAAGAAACAACTACAACTACAACGACTGAAGAAACTACTCCTCCTGAAGTCTATAAATCCCATGATCCTATAATAATTAAATCAGATGCGGAATTCCTGGCTTATGCTTTTCCAGGAACAGGAAATGAAACAGATCCATTAATAATTGAGAAATACAATATTACTTCAGAGAAATACGGTATTAGAATTTTACAAACATCTTACCATTTCATAATTCGTGACTGCCTAATTGATGCTAACATGAAAGGTATATATATAACCCAAATTGTTGAAAGCTCTGTCAAAATCCATAACAATACAATCATTGGATTTAATCAAAGTGCAATAAGTCTAATCGAAGCTAATTATGTAGAAATCTATGATCATCAACTAACGGGAGGTTTTCTTACAGGTATATCACTGTCAGATTCAGATCATTGTCATATCCATGATAACTTCATAACTATCGATGGATGAGGGATTTCTTTACAGAGTTCTTATTATTGCAAGGTTGAAAACAACTATGTAGAAGGATCAATGATACACGAAATAAACTTTGGTATAGTAGTTGGTGATGGTTTGGGAATTAAATTAAGGAACAATCATGTTCTCAACTGTGTATATGGCTTCTATATTTATCATTCAAATTATGGAATTATTGAGAATAATCTTGTTGAGAACTGTGAAAGAGGCATTCATTTTCAAATGACATACTATTCAAATTTCACTTCAAATACTTTTGTGAACAACTCTCGTAGTGGAGTATATATCGAAAAAGGAAGAAATAATACTTTAACGCTAAATGAGCTTAGAGGGAATAATATAGGTATTGAAATCTATGAGAGCAAGTACAATTTAGTAGCTAATAATAGTTTTATTCAAAACTATATAGGTTTAAATATTATAGTAGGTTATCCAGGAACAATCTCTTATGTTCGAACTGAATATACTACTGCAAAGTTTAATCTGTTTTACAATAATACGAACTACGGCGTAAGAGTAGCTAGATATCCATACTTCAGTCATATCTTCATGAATACATTCTACCTTAACAATCAAGGAGGAACATCTCAAGCATATGATTACGGAACTTCGACGCTCTGGTTTGATTATTCTCTTAATATGGGGAATTACTGGTCAGATTGGAACGGAACAGGCAGTTATTCAATCGATGGTCTAGCAAATAATACAGATCCTTTTCCTTTTATCTACATTCCATGAAACTGTTAGTATCTCCTCCTATGAGCATTAAAATTCAAAAACTACGAATTATTAATACTCAGTTATCAGTGTCTTAAGAGCGAATAATCCTAAAATTCCTGGTGGATTCTGCTGTTTGTGATGTTAATTTCTTGATAACAAACTATCCTCTGAAGAAAATATTAATTCATTATAGAAGTAAAATTAAATATATCGTGTATACTATAGTATACATGAAAACAATAACACTTTCTGATGAAATTTATAAGAAATTAGTCAGAATCAAAGGAAACAAAAGTTTTAATTATGCAATTAACAAACTTATTTCTTCAAATATTGAAAAGAGAATTGATTTGCTTATAGAAGCTGCAAAAGAATCAGGTTTCGAAAATGAACTTCAAGATATCTCAGAAAAAATAAGAAAGAACTTTATGGTCAGAGTATAAAGGTGATTTTGGATACATCCCTTCTTATTGAACTTAAAAGAAGCAACAAGCTTGCAGTTAAAGTCTTAGAGGAAAGAAAAAAGACTAGTGAGGATATTCTTGTTAGCTCTTTAACAATTTTTGAACTACTTTCAGGAGCTCATTACTTGATTAAAAAATACAAAAATACTACTGAGTTAAAAATCATTCAAAACATGCTCCAAATTCTCACAGAAGCAATAATCGATTCAAAAGTTACTTGGAAGGCAGCTGAAACAAGAGCAGAATTAATGATTCGGGAAACATCTGTTCCTGATATTGATTTGTTAATTGCATGCTCAGAAGAAGCTGAAATATTGACATTTGATAAAGATTTTGAACCTTTAAAGGAACTAGGATTTAATATTCAAATATTACAAAAATAGACGTTAGAATCATAGAGTGAAAGAAGTATTCAAAAGCTAGTCCTGTAAGTTTTAGAGGAAAAAAATCAATGAATAAGAAGAACTAATCAACTTTTTCATCGAAAAACTATGAATCCCTAAGATGAAATTGAAGGAGTGAAAGAAATAAAATTCACAATTTTCCTTAATAACTAACTGATTAAGTTACTGTATAAGCTAACCTGTTTTGTCCTATTGCGTGTTATTTCCCTTCTCACTCTTTTACCTGTTAGATAGATTCACCCAATACACTGCTGAATACTACCTACACCCATGTCTAACGAGAAAAATCTTCATATAAACACTAATATAAAATGATTAAAAAAGTTTAGGGAACGTTTGTTTTAGATCATTATCTGACGATTCTAGTAAGTTTAGCTCCGCATCTGGGGCAAGAATAGGTATCAGGAGGTATATCAGCACCACATGTTGTACAATACTTGATTTTTCTTTCCTTCTTTTCTTCTTTTGCACCAAGTGGCATTAATAGAATTCCTTTGTTCGTCAGTTCCCAAGTGTAAAGTATTGTTCCTTTCAATTGTAATATAGCTTTTTCTGGAAGTGTTATTCTATTTTGATTATCAATTACTAACAATCTTGAACTGTCCAAATCTGTAAAATCAATTCCAAGTAGATGTTCACCAATTAAGATCCCATCTCTAATTTCCAACGTTCTATCAGTGAATTCTCCAACAACTGGATCGTGAGAACATAGCAAAAATGAAGTCTCCATCTCTTTTTTCAACTCCATAAATAATTCAAGGATTTGAGTAGAGGTTTCCGAATCTACGTTTCCAGTGGGTTCATCAGCGAAAATTAGTTTAGGATTGTTAGCTAATGCTCGTGCTATTGCTACTCTCTGCTGCTCACCACCAGATATTCTTTTTGGAGTATGAGCTCTTCGATGCCATATTCCAAGCCTTTCCATCAACTCCTTAACACGATTCTTACGTTCAGCAAAAGGTAGGTTGACCAATCTCATAGGCATTTCAATATTCTTTTCTGTTGAAAGATATGGGATGAGATTCTGTTCTTGGAATATATAACCGATATTGTTTCGTCTGAATTTGAATTGTGATTCTTCAGGTAATTTTGTTAAATCTGTTCCATCTGAATAGATCACTTGTCCGGCAGTCGGTTTAAGCATTCCACCTAAGGAAAGCAACAATGTAGATTTCCCTGATCCAGATGGTCCAATGATTCCAAGAGTTTCTCCTTTTTTAATATCGAAGCTTACTCCTCTTAAAGCTACTACTTTATTCTGATGCTCTAATCCGTAAACATGATAAATATCAATTGCTTGAAGAGTTAATCCTTCTGGAAGAGGTTCTATTTTTATTTTTGATTCTGTTGTGTACATCATTATCACCTATCCTATACTGTTCTCATCTCCTCTACGACATTAGTTCTAGCAGCGATTACAGCTGGAATTAATGTGGCTAATATCACAATACCAAATGTACCTAAAACAGTTGCAATCAGGGGTATCGGTGGGAATACTAGCAGTCTATTGAAAGTTGTCACACTAAAGATACCAAAGAAATCATTGAATTGATATCCCAGTAAGAAACCTATAAAGGTTCCAAACAGCGTAGCAAATACTGCCATAGAAAAAACTTCTGTAAGAACTAATTTGATCAACTGTGTTCTCGAAGCTCCTTCTGAAATAAGAATCGCAAATTCTTTTTTACGTTGATTGATTATCATAAACATGAAAATTGAAACACCAATGATTATTCCAACTAATGCAATGATGAAGTTGATTGTAAGTAATCCTGGAAAACCAAAGCTCAAACCTTGTCTTGCTTTTGTTTCTTCCACTTCTTCAGCATATGATTGAGCTTCTACTATCCACTCAAATTCAGTGTCAAACTTGAAGGAAAGATTTTCTTCTATAGGATCCACACCAGGTTTTAAATTAATAATGGCACTGATTATTGTATTTGTAAATGGAGCATAGACATCAATAAATTGTTTATCAACAAGCATGAAATAATCTCCAATTTCATCAAAATCAAAAATCTGTAATCCCTCAAAACTCATCAATATTCCAGGAGCATGATCTATTACTATAGCAGCATTAGCAGAATACTTTGTTTGATTATAGATTGTAAAATTAAATGAAGAATCTTCATTAATTTCAAATGATCTTGCAGTTGCAACTCCTACTCCAACATTTTGAGTAGGATTGTCACTGAGTATTTCTAAACCTTCTTTCCAATCTGGATATCCTACTATTGAATCCTTGTGCCACAGAGCTTCTCTTCCATATTCTTCTAAATCAACACCAAAACAATTAATCCGTCTATGACCAAAACGTATCATCGTAAAATGAATTGGAATTACAGATTCGATTTTATCTTCATAACCTGTGAAATTTGAAGGAGAAATATCATGGAATTCTCCAAGTACATCAACCTTCATATCTCCTCCTATGAAAGCATCAGAATGTCTAGTAATTTCCATAGCACTAGTTTCACCTTGGATTGCAGTAAAAATACAAAGTGATACAGATAAACATAATAGAACTGTCATTCTTGGGAAGTTTTGATGTCTTCTAGATAGACTTCCTTTAAGCAAACTCCCAACATCTTTGAATGTTTTTACAAGAATTTTATCTAATTTTTCAGGTACTTTTGTAGACAATCTACTAACTACCCCCGCTGAACCATACCAAAGTAACAATGGCGTAAAGTTTTGAAGTAAATTAACTACAAAACTATATGATACATCAGGATTTATATCAGATGCAATTGTTAATATAACACCGATTAGTCCTAAGAAGAAGAATATTACATCACCATATATTTTCTTAAACCAACCTTTTTTCTCTCTTTCAATAGTTTTAGCTACTGCAACCTCTTGTTTAATGAAGGCATTTGTTTTCTTTCTTGTAGCGATGAATAGTATTCCCATAGTCACTATAACCGTTGTTATAACGCTCCATGGTTTGATCCTCAATACCCCCAATGCTTGAGTAAGTGTTGAGAAATCAATCACCATAAAACGATATGTAGATAAAACAGTTGCAGCACCAAATATACCTATAACTATTCCTATTATTTCTCCTATTACTGCAATAATTATTACTTCTGAAAAAATCATTCTTCTTATTTGCTTTGGGGATGCACCTTGAGCTTTAAGAACTGAAATCTCAAACTTCCTTTCCTGCAAAGCCAATTCAGCACCCAGATTTATTAGGATTATTGATAATACAATTGCAGGGATGTAGAGAACTGTATCTATTATTTGCATAAAGATAATTATACCCTGATAAGCCCGTAAAGTCCCTTGTATTAAATTAATACCCCTTAATAGGTACTTCTGTTCTACCCTTGTAATAACAATTGATATTGCTTCATTAAGGTCTTGTATATCATTCAAAGGAAACTCTTCTAAGTTGAGTTTTGCAGGTAATCGAAACATTTTGTAGTAAGTCAAATTGCTAATTATACTGGTATTGAAATTATGGCTGCTTATGATCATATCTCTTCCACCAAGCATTAATCCTGATTGAAAGAAACCTCTTACTGTTATATTGAGATCAAAAAGTACAAGATTCATATCTATGGGATGATCACTTTTGTAAACTGTCTTATTCAAACCGAATGTAAAAGCCAAAGTGTCATTAATTTGTATTCCAAGAGATCTATATCTATCAATAGATATTAGAACACCATCTCCAAGTAAATCAGTTTCACCTGAAACAACATCTATCCTGTCAGCTATTGTAGTATTAATTGAATCCTCATCGACTATGATGGGATTAAAATGTGGTTGAATCACTTGAAGTCCTGAATATTCGGAGAAATTAAATGAAGGGGTTAAAAATGAATGATATACGTTAAAACCAGCCTCAGTATGAATACTATAATCATTCCCAAAAGTAACGATACATTCGTCAAATTCCGCTTCTTGTTTGATAAGAGAAGCTAGTTCTTTCGGAGTTTGTTCAACATCTTCATCAAATGGTACATCATCAAATGGTACAAAAGTCACTTCAAATTCAACATTTTCAATCATGTCTTGGACTGTAATTGAATTAATAATTGAACCATAGAAGAAGATGCTTGAGAAAATAGCTGCTCCTAGAACCATCCCTGCGCCTATCGAGATACTTCTTCTTTTATTTGCGTACATTGACTTGAAAGAAAAACCAATGAAAGAGAAGATATTACGTATTTTCATTTCTTTAAATCCTCCTTCTTTTCAGTCTTTTTAGTCGAAGATTTGGTTTTCTCAATTAACACCTTACCTTTCTGAAGAATGTAAATACGATCAGTTTGCTGAGCACTTTCTGAATCATGAGTTACCATTATAATAGCAATATTTTGCTCTTTAGCCAATGATTTGAAGAGCTGAATAATCTCCTTTCCAATATGAGTATCAAGATTTCCTGTTGGTTCATCAGCATAAATTATCTGAGGATCGTGAGCCAGTGCTCTTGCTATCGCTACCCTCTGTTGCTCTCCCCCACTTAGTTCTTCTGGCAGATGGTTTAATCTTCCATACAAACCTACTGATTCTAAGTGCTGCATTGCCTTCTGTTCTGCTTCTTCTTCAGGAACTTTCCTTAATTTCATTGGAAGCTTAACATTTTCTAAGGCTGTTAAATAGGGTATTAAAGCAAAGCTTTGAAATACAAGTGAGCTATAAGTTCTTCTTATCTCTAGTTGATCCTTATAAGTAGTATCTTTAAGATTAACTCCACCAATAAACACATCTCCTGATGTCAAGGGTTCTAGTGTAGCTAGAATATTAAGAAGAGTGGATTTCCCCGAACCAGAAGGACCCATTACTGCTACAAAATCACCTGGTTTTACTTCTATTTTTGCACCAGTTAAAACATTAACAACGTCTCCACCTGGGAGAATAAAATCTTTAACCAAGCTAACAGTCTTTACTGATGTTTGACCAGTCTTTTTAGACATGACAATCTAATTCATAGAAGACTCTAATTAAAGCTATCTAAATAAATTATTAAAAAAGACAGAAAGATAAAGAGCCTTCTGGAACCTTTTGGAGAATCATTCATCTGCTCTTACGTACTACGAGGACAGTCTTATCTTGCTAGTAAGCGTTTACTTAAGTTGATTGATGGAATTAAATCATCTCCTCTTTATGCTGATTTTGAACAAATTAAAATGACAGGCTTAGTAACCCTCGACTATGATAAAATGAAAGACATGATTCTCGAGATCTTTTAAATAGCTGTTCTAGAACGACTTAAAGAGGAGAAGATTCTTTAACATTCTTTTTTTGATTAGTCATTGAAAAACTGAATCCTTTAAATCTGTTCTAACTTTTATTTTTTGATAGACCAAAATGGTATAGAATATCCTTAATCTCAACTATGTTCATTCTGAATTTAATTGAAATCTCTGTAAGTGTGCATCCTTCTAGTCTTAATTTGATTATGTCAATCAAGTTAGTGAACTTCTTTGTCCTTAACCTGATGACTTGAATGTTGAAACCTGAATTGCGTACTAACCTGTTGAGTTGCTTGGTGGTCATTTCAAGAAAATTAGCTATATCAATATTCATCAGACCTTGATTTTTCATTTGGATATATTTGGCTATAGCTAAAGTTTCGCGGTCCTTCTTATTAAAAATAACTCCCCTGTCTTCTAGAACCTTTCGAACAGTATAATAAGTACAATCCATCTTTTTAGCAATTTCGTGCTTGGACAAACCCTTCCGAGTAAAAAGATTAACTATCTCATCATGTGCAGGCTTGAAATAGTCTTTTGTTCTACGAGTCTTGATATCATTATCACGCAAAACCTTGCTAACTGTGTGACGATTGATAGTTAATTTTGAGGCAATTTGATAGGTAGAGTAACCTTGAGAATAGAGTTCAAGAATGGTAGAATCGCGATCATCGACAGTAAGATCAACAGAGAAATCAGAGCTAACGCAGTCTGGAGTAATAGAAGAGTTAGATTCTCGGAAATCCATGGATCATCACTACCTAAAGAACTAGTACGTTTACCTTAGTATATGAATGTTGACAAATATTGGTCTAGTACATACTTGATTTTCCGATAATAAAACTCTTTCGACAAAAATCATGTAATTACAAAAGGTTTCCTAAGTGTTGTACTGTGGTTATATTAAAAAGAGTTTTTAAAAGCTAGTTTGTACATATAATATCTAATCAAGAATGAGGAGAACAAGATTGAATTTTTTCATCTCCAGGAAGAAATACTGGGATTATATTGTTTTAATCTTCTCTGTTTTGATAATTGTTGGTTTTATACTTATTGCTACTATAAGAATATCAAAGTTAACTCTATATGATCAAACGATTCAAACTCTAGATATATCTTCAGCTAACGGAACAATAGAGTATAGCTTGGTCGAGATGGACGCATATATCTCAGATGAAAAAAACGATTTAGCTATTTATATATTAAGTGCAATTCTTGTACTAACTGGTTTCCTTCTTTCTAGACTCTACCCAAAAAAAGTGGGATTATTTAGTGTTTTTTTCGCTGTATATCATATAGATGAGCTGGTAAGATTAATGGCTCACATACGATACTCGTCTCATGGTGGAGGGGCAGCTGTAATGCTTCTTGGTGGAGCAAATAGTTATTCAAGTAATGTGAATGTTCTTTTCTTGTTCTTAATATTTCTTACTCCTTTATTGCTGTTTCTAAAAGGGGTGATCTTAATTGCTTCTTCGAAAAAAACAAGGAGTTCAAGAGAACATAAGAGGTTAAATAGTAAAGAAGAACTAGTGGAGCAAATAATTGCAGTTATTCCATTCTACGGGATTTATACTTTTAGCCTAGTTGGAATGTTCGGTTGTGCTTTTCTTTTAACTTTACCTATTACTGGAAAATTTAATCTTTTGGGTGTTTACTTAACTTATATTCTTGCAACAAGTGTGATTTTCTTAATACTTTCAAAGCTACAAAGCAAGATCAAGGAACCTGTAATTTCAAAATCACGAAAAATAAAAATTCTTGCACTTTCGATAGCTAGTATATTTTTTATAGCTATAACCTTGTTTTCTATATCTTTCTGGAACGATGAGTTATTTTACTATTTAAACTTCTTCTACACTCTAGAATTAACTTTCAATTTGGACTTTTCTGCAATTTCAAGCGAAATTCTAGCAGGTTTTATTCTGGTCCTTTTGTTATTTATAATTCCGTTAATAATATCTTCAAGTATACTATTTCTAATATATAAACTAAAAATGAGAAAAAAAACTGATAAGACTGAAGAAGAGGATAAGATTGTTAAAGAAGTAGATAAAATCGTTCCAATTAATTATAACAAAAAGATAAAAATAGAACAAGCAATCTCCATTATTCTAATAACTTTAATTCTAGGGCTCCCTGGTAATTTGATCATCCAGGGAGAAGCTGTTTGTGATGGTTGGAATATAAACAATTTTGAAATTGATGATGCTTTTGGTATGAATATGTCTAGTAATTCGTCAATAACGATTAAAGAAGTAGAATTATATGAAAATTCTACTTTTGTAATGGAAATTAATTTCCAATATATACATCACAATGTTCCTGATTTTATGCGTGGGGATATCATTATAGTCGATTCTATAGTTATTGATAGTGACAATAATTTGTTATTTGACTCATTTAGATATTTTAGTCATATTGAAATCATTGCAGAAGAACCACAATTGGAATACAGAATCTTGAATACAACACAAGGTAGCATCTTTGTACTCTATAAATCGGGTAATTATCAAATTAGAGGTTTTCTCAACACTTCATTTATTGTAGATTCAACAATTAATTTTGTACTAACTCATTCTAACCTCAATGCTGACCCTGAGTATTTCCTAGTTCAAACCAATTTGATGAAAACAATAGTAATTTCATAAGAAATCCATTGTGTACTAATTAGGCAATCTAGGTTGAATATTCAAATTATTGAATCTGTAGTACTAAAAATGCTATTAGAACTGAGATAAGAACTGTGTAAGTACTTAAAAACAAGGAGTATACTATATGATACGTTTAAAAAGTGTGGAAGAAAGCAATCTAAGCACTTAGAAGTAAATATCAAGGTATTGACACTTTTCTGAAAAAAAGGGGAGGAAAAAATATTTTACTATATAAACCCCACGAAAAAAAGCAGACAAAAAAACAAAAACTGCAATCTAACTGCAACGTGGTACGCTAGGTATATAAAAGGCAGCGACAATTTTTCAATGGGAGAATTCGTTCTCCTAAGACATGGCAAGGTCACACAAAAATGAGCGTGGTAGCATCGGAATTTAAGGTAGGTCAGTTAGGCGGGTACATCAGTTCTGCTGACCTATCTCAGATTCTTTCTTCTGGTATTCGGAAGCAAAGTTTAGTTAAATCTTATTTCAGCAATCCTGAAGACGAGAGAATCAATAGGATTATGACTTTTACTAATCATATTGGCAATCAGCTGATAGAGTATTTTCCTCTTAAAATTATCACTGAGGTTACTATTCATTTTCAGAGGCTTGTTCCTAAATTTCTCGAAGATTATGGTGACAGCAGATATTTTACCAGACTTCATGTAGCTAATCACTTTTTAGCTTTATTGGATTATAGGTTGTCCTTAGTTGGTTCTAAGCTTTCACCCAAGCATATTGACCTTATTAGTAAGAACTTAGATTATCAACGAGGTAAGACTAAAACTTTCAGTTTTTTCGCTATGAAGAAGGTTCAAAATGATCTTCTAGCTGCTGGTTTTATTCAAAGAAAGCGTAAGATGATCTATTCTCCTTTACTTATTTCTAAAGTTAATCAAGCTATCTGTGGACTAGAGCAAGCCTTTCCCCAACTAGAAAATCTTTGGATCAGAGTCCGAGAAGAAAGTCTTAAGCTTATCGAATCACAGATTGTTCCTAAGATTAACATCGATGATTGCGCAATTGTTATCCTAGCAACTTTAATTCCTTTCTATTGTAAAAAAGAGAGGGGATTAATGAAAGTTATCTGGATGTACTTGGAACACCACTATAATATTGATATAGGCTACATTAAACGTAAAGTCTATCGTTTCAGGAGTATGCTTAGAAAGAATCATTTAAACTAATAAAATAGAGAGACAATTAAATGAATAGAATTATGGGTTTGGAAATGTACAAGGAAGATAGGAGATTGAAATATTGTGACAGGATCTGGGATAAGTGAGCTTCTCTACCAGATAGAAGGCATCTTTACTGGTGTAGTTAAGGTAACTTTTTTAGTTATTTTGCTAGTTTTTGTCCTTAAACTGTTATTTGAGATTATTTCTGAGTGGTTGCTTAAAGGCTTGAAGAAGTATCTTAAATGGATTTTTCTTCCAGGGTCGTTCATGCACACTTTTTTCCATGCTCTAGCAATCAGGTTTCTTGGTTACGATGTCCGTGTTAATTTTCACATGAGTTTCACTTTGGATGATATGAGTTCAATGAGTTTATCTGGCGATTTGAAGAACCCCTGGCACGCTTTTTTGATCGGTTTTGCTCCTCTCTTAAATTTAGTCGTTGTTCTTCTTCTGATCCAATTTCACGAATCTTTCAGAATTTATTTTGAATTCATTAATTTCCCTCCAGGTGAATGGTTAATTATTTATCTCAAGATTAGCTTTATTCTCTTCGCGTTACCAGATTTTGGAGATATCACTTTACTTTTCGTTACAGCCACAGCTAAGCATACAGAGCTATTGTTTTTAGCTATGGTTAGTTTTTTCTGCTATGTTATCGCCATTCCTGTTTGGGGATATTTGATTCCTTCTATTAATTATGCTCTATTTAATATCGTTCTCCTTTATCTCGCTAAGAAAAGGTATTTCACAAGAAGTAAAGATAAAATTACTAAGAGCTTTGATATAGATAGTCAATCTCACAATAGGTGATTCTTTTTTTGTATATTCACAGCGATTTTCATAACGAAAACGATAAAGATCTGTTTGTGATATTTATTTTACAAAAAGAAAAAGTTACTATTCCAGCTGATTTTTATCCATTTCCTTAATAATCTGTGCTATTATTGGCTTTAGTTTTGGTATATCTTCTTCTATGGTTTCCCATACAACTTCTAGATTAACTCCGAAATACACATGAATTAATTTATCTCTCATTCCAGCCATTTCTTTCCAAGGCAGTTCTTGATTTTCTTCTTTTATCTTCTCAGGTATTTCTTTTGCTGCTTCACCTATGATTTCCAGTGCTCTAATAACCGCATATGAAGTTTTATCGTCAGTTGCAAATTGATTATAATTCATCCCTTTTGTAAACTGTTCAATTTTTTTAATAGATTCTAGTATATCATTAAAAAAATCAATATAATGTCGTTTTATGTTCATACTTCCACAACCTCCTTGAGAATTTGTTTTCCTATAGCGGGTTTTAGAGCTTCTTTCATAACTAAATCGACTTTGACTTGTAATAATTCACTCAGATAGCTTTCTAAACGAATATATTGAAACAGACTTGGAGGTTTATTAAAAGCGACCAACACATCAAGATCACTGTGATTTTTTTGTTCATTTCGAATATATGAACCAAAAATACCCAAATAATTGACTTTGTACAAATCAGTTATTTCCTGAAAATGATTTCTCAAAATCTTCAAGAAGAAAGATACTTGCTCATTTTCTGTTGTCCTGATGGTTGTCATCCTTCTCATTATTTTCAAAGCATTATGATATAAAAAGACTTTCAAATATTCGGACAATTTCAGTTCAGAATGATAAATATAGAACTCCTTCTCTCACATTACTAGTATATTTTACTGTGTGGTTGTCGTTAGCTTAAGCCTTGAAATTACAAAGATCTTTGATATAGATAAAAAAATCTCACAATAGGTGAGTCTTTTTTTTTATATTCCCAGCGATTTTCATAACGAAAACGATAAAGATATTTTAACAATATTTTTATGATAGATATGGTTTTACCTTGGTGCTCTTGCATTTTATAAACTCATATACTCAATTTTACACAATTTTTTCTGCTAAGAATATTAAAGATTAAAAAGAGTACAAGAAGATACAATTATGCCCTCAAGAACTAGAAAAAACATTCACATCGGTGCAAATGTATCAATATTGGAGAAACATAATCAAAGAACCGGAGACTTGACAACAGGTGTGGTAAAAACTATTCTCACCAACTCGGGTAGCCATCCTCACGGAATCAAGGTGAGACTGGAAAATGGGAAAGTGGGCAGAGTTAAATCAATACTAGGATAATTGATAGATTGGGATACAAAATAGATGATATTGAGAATAGATCTTACAATAGGTGAATCTTTTTTTTGTATATTCACATCGATTTTATACCAAAAAAAAAAAAATAAGATATGTTTAATAATATGTTTATGATATTTATTATGCAAAAAGAAAAAAGGTGTACAATGTTTTGTAATAGTTGCGGAAGCAAGTTAAAAGAAAGTGACAAATTTTGTGAGAATTGCGGAGCTAGTGTTGAAGGAACGCAAAAAGTTGACACCTCTTTACAACAACAATCCCCTCAACAACCCCCTCAACAACAGTATAGCGGTCCTTATCAGCAATCAACTATTGTTTATCAACCATCACCTGTATATTCTCAACGCAAAAGTCCAGGTCTTGCAGTAGTTCTATCGATATTTGTTCTTTTAGGCTCAGGTCAAATGTATGCTGGAAAAGTAGGAAGAGGTATAGGTTTCTTATTTGGAGTTTTTGGAATAACAATATTCTTTATTTTTGCATTTATTTTATGGTGGCCAGTTGCTTGGTTTTTAATTCCAGTTGTAGCTGGTTTGCAAATTTGGTGTCATATTGATGCTTATCGAGTAGCAGAAAAATATAATAGATTCTTAGACACACATAACCGACCACCCACGAATCTTGACAATTGGTGATTGGTCAAAGGTTTTTTCATATTTTTTGTACATTAATTAAAATATAAACTCGAAAATTATTCTAGTAAGGAATCTTATTGGAAGAATTCGTTGAACAAGGTATATTAGATAGAGAGTTCAATTTAGTGTGATTTAATGAGAAAGAAAACAACAATAGTTCTATTAATACTGACATTATCAATCTACGCATTGAATATCAATGTACAAATAACCGCTGAAGAGAATAATAATAGATCTACATCTTTAGAGTATAACTCCTCACGATCCTATTGAAATAACAAGTGATAGTGATTTTGGGGTTTTTCTAGGAACAGGAACAGCTGAAGATCCTTATGTTATTGATGGTTACAATATTACAACAACTAATGACAAGGGTATTTATATCACTAGTACAACTAAATATTTCATTGTTCGTAACTGCTATGTTGACGCAGCAAAGTATGGTATTTTTATCGAGAATGTAGCTGATAGCACAGTAACTGTCACTAACAATACTTGCACCAATAACATCTGGGATGGTATCTATCTTCGATATTCTGACAGTTCTACTGTTGCCAACAACACATGCAGCAATAACAACTGGGGCATCAGGCTTTCCTCTTCTGGTAATTCTACTGTCGCAAACAACATGTGCAACAATAACAATATAGGCAGCTATCTTTCCCATTCTGGCGGTTCTACTGTTTCTAACAACACTTGCAACAATAACAACTATAGCATCTATATTTTCTCTTCTGATAGTTCTACTGTAGCAAACAATACTTGCAACAACAATGGTTATGACGGCATCCATCTTTTGTCTTCTAATTTTTGTGTCCTTTCTTACAATCTGCTACAAGAAAATGAAGGCTATGGAGTATACTTATTACTTTGGTCTGATAGTAATATCATTCACCATAATACTTTCATAGATAATAACTTAGGAGGTTCTTCTCAAGCGTATGATGATTGTACTGATAACTATTGGTATGATACTGCAACACTTGGAGGTAATTTCTGGTCCGATTGGTTAGAGATAGGTTCTTATCCCATTGATGGTTCTGCAAGTTCGGTTGATCTCTATCCTCTCGATGAACCTACTATATATTCTACAGATGAAAATCAATTAGACTTCGCTTTTACTCTTCTAATATTAGTATTTCCCTTATTACTCACAAGGATAATCTTAAAGAAGACAAAGAAATTACAATAGGGAAAAAATGACTGCTTTCTTAAAAGATTTACTTGAAAGGAGGAATTTTATTCATATCCAAAAGAAATCAACCCTTGAATTCTGGTCGTTTCATGCGCTCCTTATTCATCCTAAATACTGTTGGGGGAGTTCCGGGATAAATGAAATAGAATAACAGATTACATACTTTACAATAATACTTTTTGTTACCCATTTCATTGATATACTTGGAACATTTTGGACATTTTTTCACAAAATCACCTAGGAACCAGAAACATAAGCTTAAAAGCTTAGTTATCAGAAATTATGAATTTCAAAGCTGATTATTTTATTGAAATTTCAAAAGTCAACTTGTTAACTCATTAAATAGCTCTTCTTCTGTTACTATATCTTCCTTAATTTTAATAGCAGATTTCTCATCAGAAAATGCTTCTTCCTCTGGTATAAGCAATTGAAGGATAGTATTAGAAATAGTAAAAATCTCTTCTAATCGATTTTTGATATCATTGATTTCCTGTTCTAAAGAGGATTTCAAGCAATTTCACTGAATTATTGTTGTTTCTATTCTTATTAAAGATTTTTAACTGATATATCACTTTCGCAATAAACCTTTTACATTCACACATCCCCTTCAGCAAGTTTTCTGAAGAATTGCAGCACGCGATAGAGTGTGACAAAGTCACTAGTAAGAAGAAGAATAACTAAAATGCTCTTGTCAATTTGTATTTTAACAAAAGTAGTATGATATGATGATTTTATAGCAATTTTAATGGATTGGCATCACAAAAATCTAATCGCTATTCATTCATATCTCGCATTTTATGGAAGATTTCTCTTTCTTCTTCTTCTGCTTCTTCTGGTAGAGCATAGATTGTCCCTAGTAATGAAGCCCGATATTGAATCTTAGCTGCCATTTCAACTTGCTGACAAACCGTCCAAGCTTGTTCCAATGAACTTCCACAGCAAACATTTCCATGATTTGCAATGAAGACCGCTAGATTTTCACCAAGAGCTTCAACTGCATTATTAGCTAAATCATCAGTTCCAGCCCTACCATATTCTGCTACTTCACAACCTCCGATGATAGGAATGACTTCATCAACTACAGGTCCGATAGGCATTCGAACAATTGATAATACTGTAGAATAAGTCGCATGAGAATGAACTATGGCCTTGATATCCTCACGGGCTTTGTAAATAGCTAAGTGCAATCTTTTTTCAGAAGTAGGTTTTCTTTGTCCAACAATAGTATTACCTTCTTCATCAATCAAAACTGCATCTTCAATACCCATTTCTTCATATTTCACTGCACTTGGTGTAACAAGAAAAGCATCTTGACCATTAGGTAATTTTACACGAACAGAAACATTTCCAGCTGTACTAATAATGAATTCTTTCTTGAGCATCCCAATGCATACTTTAATGATTTCTTTGATCTCTCCAGAATACATCTGTAGAGTTGGTTGAATATCAAATGCTTTCATTTTTATCCACACTTTCCAATTAAACCGCCCAAATAGCTATGATATACCTCTTCGGGGGGATTTTTCTTCATGAATTAGTTTAGTAGAAAGATCAACCCACAGTATCTTTCCTGTATATCAATATGATTGTACCATTCTTCAATATCCAAGTTTTAATAAAAATCGTCTCATATATTTTTTTTGGTTTTGATAAACTAAGTCAAGGTTGAAAACAGAACAAAGATTCCTATTTATAATAGAGAAAAATATACTTAAATCGTTATCCTTATTAATTATTTTTAACAAAAAGAGCTTTGTATAATATGATTAATTCATTTACACGAAAAGTCTTTAAAAAAATGATTATCGGATCTTCTAAAACATTAAATCTAGTAAAAGGTAAAGTCAACTTCCCAGAAACACTTGATCCTTTAGGTCTTTACCTTCATGTACCTTTTTGTAAAACTATTTGCCCTTATTGTCCTTATAATAAGGTTCTGTACGACCCTAAAAAAATGAAGGAATACGCTGAAGCTGTAAGAAAAGAAATAGAATTCTATAGTCGAATAATTAAGGATACAGAAATAACATCTCTCTATATCGGAGGTGGAACACCAACTCTTGATTGTGATATCCTTTGTGATCTGATAAATCTGATCAAAGAAAATTTTAATTTAACTGGAGATATTTGCACAGAGTCTCATCCTTCCACTGTAACCTCTGAAATGACTCATAAATTGCGAGAAGTTGGTGTTAATAAGCTCAGTATCGGAATCGAATCTTTAACTGATTCCTTGTTAAAGAAAATAGGTAGATCTCATGATTCTAGTGAAGCTATACGCGCTATTACCACAGCTGTCGATCAAGATTTTACGACTATAAATGTTGATATGATGTTTGCTCTCCCAGGTCAGACTAAAGATATGCTAAAAAACGATGTAGAAAAAGTGATTGAACTTGGTGTGGATCAGATATCGAGCTATCCTTTGTATGCTTATCCTTTCACTGATTTAGGTAAGAAGGTTATAGAAGGTTCGATAAAGATACCAAACTGGTTTCAGAAATATCGTTTATTTAAGAAACTTGAACAAACTTGTTTTGATGCTGGTCTATTACGAACTTCTGTTTGGACGTTTACTAGAAGCCTTGCACAAAGGTATAGTTCTGTCACTCGAGAAAGATATATTGGTCTTGATCCTGGTGCTGGTTCTTATATTGGTTCTTACTTTTACTTAAACACATTTTCTTTAGAAGCTTATATTGATTCTCTAAAAAATCGTTTACCAATCGCTGTTAGAGCACCTTTTGATGTAAATATACAAAAAGTCTTTTGGACCTATTGGAAAGTGTATTGTACTCGTATCCCTACTAAAGAATACGAAAAGAAATTTGAAGAGAAATTTACTAAAAGATTCAGGATTCCTATTACATTAGCTAGAATCTTAGGAATGTGTTATTCGGATGGAGATGATATAGTAATTAATTCTAGAGGTTCTTATTGGGTACATCAAATACAGACTTTATTCTCGTTTGGAGGAATAAACACAGTATGGGGTAGTTGTAGAGATGATCCTTGGCCATCAGAATTAGAGATTATAAGGTGATTTTAGCATGTTGAAGAAACTCACTTACTATCTATTATGGATATTTAAGTGTAAAATTTTGAAACAAAGGATTCCATTAACTGGTTCATTTATTCCCACTGATAAATGTAATTTAAGTTGTAAACATTGTACAGTAGGAAATTTAGGTAACCAAGACATGAGCTTTGAGGAAGCAAAAAGAGATTTAGCTTCACTCTATAATTTAGGTAACAGAATACTAATAATAACAGGTGGAGAACCTTACTTGTGGTCTGATGCTAATAAAACTCTTGAAGACTTGGTAGAATATGCACAAAAACTAGGTTATTTCAGAATTTTGGTTTGTACGAATGGAACATTTAAACTCGAATCAAATGCTGATTATTTATGGGTCAGCATTGATGGTCTTCCAAGAGAACACAACATGATACGAGGGGAAGGGATCTATGAGCGTGTAATTAAAAATATTATTCAAAGTGATCATCCAGGAATTTATATTAACTTTGTCATAAGTAAATTAAATTATAGAAATATTGATTCCGCTACTGATTCTTTGCTTAAGATTAAACAGATAAATGGAATCTTGTTCCACTTCTTTACTCCTTATATAGGTTCAGATAAAAGTCTACTTTTGAATTCCCGTGAAAAAGAAGAACTTATAGCGAGAATAAGGAAAATTAAGAAAGAAAATCCTTCAAAGATTTTAAATACTTGGTCTGGACTTAAAGCACTCAAATTGAATAATTGGAAAAGACCTATTTGGTCAAGTATAACTTATACACGTGGGAAAAAAAGTATTTGTTGTTGCAGAGAAGGAATTTATGATGAATATGTTTGTGAGAATTGCGGTTGTACACCTGCAGTTGAAACGTATGTATTGGAAAAAATGAAAGTTAAAGCTATATTAGAAAATCTACGATTTATATAAGAGACCTTTCTTTTATTGGAAATTCAAAAAACGCACAAGAAGACCACCAAAAGACCCTATTGTGAGTTGATGTCATATGAACATAACTACTTTATAGCAAACTTATTACATAAGCTTATCGAACTTATCTTCATCGTGGAATAGGTTACATACATGAATCAGAAGTCAAAAATGCAAGTTCAGTTGATTAATGTAGTTGATAAAGAAGCAGAGGAAGATTCAGATTTTACTCCGTCTGATGGATTAGCCTATGTAATAGAATTTGAAGGAAGAAGAATTCTATTTGATTCAGGGGATAGTGGCACTATTCTCATACATCATA
This sequence comes from Candidatus Heimdallarchaeota archaeon, assembly GCA_019057815.1. Lineage (GTDB taxonomy): Archaea > Asgardarchaeota > Heimdallarchaeia > Heimdallarchaeales > Heimdallarchaeaceae > 18H4-34. The sequence goes on along the minus strand of JAHLWR010000014.1, from coordinate 92,125 downwards.
TGAATCTTCTAAATATTGACCCCAACACCTTAGAATTCCTTATTTTAAGTCATGGTCATTGGGATCATACTTTTGGTATAGAGGCACTATTAGATGCTAGAAAAGAGGTCGAAACATTAAGAATTATAGCTCACCCTCATGCATTTCAAAGAAGGAAAGTAAAATTTCCCCTCACATTTTTAGCTCTTCTTAAACATAGAATGTATAATTTTGGTTTTCCCATGCTTCCTAAATCTAAAAGAAGTAGACTGGTCTTTGAACCCACAACTAAACCTTTTGAAATCACTCCTTACTTAAAAACAACAGGAGAAATTGCTGAAAGGAAGGAAAAAGCTTGTACAATTGATATACTCAAGAGAAAAGAGGGAAGAAGATATGTTAAGGATGACCTTCTTGATGATCTCTCACTCATTCTAAAGACAAAAGAAGGACTTGTTGTTATATTGGGGTGTGGTCACTCAGGAGTTCTCAATATCTGTGCAAGAGCAAAAGAATTGTTTCCAAATCAAGAAATTAAGGCGATTATTGGAGGAACCCACTTAGTTGCATTAACTGAGGATAAAGATTTGGAATATGTTGCTAAGAAGCTTGAGGAAGAATATAATAAACCATTACTCTATTTCAGTCATTGTACAGGTAAGAAAGCAATAGAATACATGACAAACTACTTTGGGAAAGAAATAGTTCGACCCTTTAAAATCGGAGAAACATTAACATTTGATTGTTAAAAGAAAAGAGAAAAGAATATTTTTCGATACCAATCAGCACATCTATCTTCACCTTTGTAGTATTAATTTTTTTAAAAAATTGAATGTCTTAAAATACTAATTATTAAGAAAAACAGCTTTTACTCAAAATTTATATTTGTACATGTATAGGTTCTATAAGAGGTACTAATCTGTTAACAAAATTCTGCATTTCTCCAGGAAGGGTAGAATAAACTGGTGTTGCTAAAACTAAGATATCTGATTCTTTAAGCTTAGGTTAAAGTTCTTGCATATCATCTTGGATAAAACATTCACCAATAGTTTCTCCCCAGCATTTAAAACAACCAACACAAGGAAGGATCTTGAGTTTTTTTGTGTAAATCATTTCAACTGATGCTCCAGCTTTTCTCTAACTTTGGACTTCCATTAATTACCATGACTTTAGTTAAAATTTTTCTCCTCTTTCTAAATTGAAAGAAAACAGAATATAAATATTCTTGAAATATTAAAAAATTTTCCCACAAACACAGATACAGAATAGTATATTATAGCAAGCTTACAACTTCTCTACCTCAAATAAACATGAATATAGGTGGTGGGTTCTTCCACCAATGGCTAAAGTTTATATGCCAAAATGAGAATTAGAAAAAGCTAAAGAAAATTATAAAGAGGAACTGGTTTTCATGATTGATATCTACAAGCTCAAAGTTATTCTGATAACATCGATGTTATTGTTTATTTTAAACTCTAAAGCAAATTTAAATGTAGATTCTAATGTACAATTTGAGGAGAATGTCAGCTCTTCTTTTAGTTCAAATTATAACACAACATCCCCTATTGAGTACTTTAATGAAACAAAACATCAACGGTACAACTTAGTTGCAAGACCTATAGATCTAATTATTTCTCCAAATAAAGGAAGACCAATTATAACTGACTTTGATGGAAATTTTAATGTAACAATAAATTCATCTTCTCTACCTGACAATTGGACTCTTTCATTAGTAAATACTGTGAATACAATTGAATTAGAAGTCTTGGATTCTTATAGTAGTGATGATGGTTGTGTTCTCACTGTTCAACCATCCTTAAATGTTGAGGGTCTTTACGATTTACAGTTCAATAGTAGTATCGGTGACGATTTTCAAACCCATTCAGTTAAGATCATTAAGAAGAAAGAGTATCCTTTCAATTTTATTCATATATCTGATAGCCATTTTCCTTGTTATGGGCAATTAAACACAACTGATATCTGTTTGAATAAAATTGAAGAGATAAAGAATCTAGATGTGGATTTTGCTATTTTCACTGGAGATTTAATCGAAGGAGGACCAGCTTGGTTGTTTGTAGATCCTGTTACAAAGAAACCTTTAGCTGCTGAGATTCAGTTGAAGCTTGGTCTTTGGGCTCTGGATTTGCTAGATATGCCTGTGTTTATTATAGCAGGAAATCATGATTTAGATTATTCTACTATACTTCCTGATAATTCTAGAGTAATATGGGAAAAATATCTGGGAGAAAATAATATTATAAGTTTTGAATTTCTTGATTGGCTCTATGTAGGTTATAGTGCAACTAAAGAGGGAATAAGTTCAAGTGAATATAATACCGTTAAAGAAGTTCTGGGCTTAGCTCATCAAAACAATATTCCAAGTATTTTATTTTATCATTCTAACTTTATGAATCAAGCATCCAATCTACGAAAACTATACAGTATTGAAGTTATGTTATATGGACACGAACATCATGAAGAGTTATATCTTAAAGGTTATACTCTATATCATTGTGTAGACGCAATGTTCAATAATGGTTCTTCAATATTTACTGTTTTAAATGCTACTAGTATGCTCTTAGATGATATAAAATATGATTTCTCAATGCTACTTCAAGAAACCGTACAAACTAGCTTTTCCAGTTTCTTTATTTTAGTTTTAACTCCTGTATGTGTGCTATTTCTAACTCAGAAAAGAAAGAAAAAGTTGAGTTAAACCTTTTTTTATTGAAATTGTTGGTTCTATAAAAGTAAAAAATTTCTGTTTGAGAAGCTTTATGATGTTGTTGAAAACTGAACCTTTTCAAAATTAGTGGTTTTTAAGATAAGAGGCTACAAAATAGAAAATAATTCCTATTTTGTTAGTTTTTAGTAACAAATTAATTGTTAAAAACAGATATTATTCAAAGATTCTAGTTAAAATCCCATTAAAATGTGAATCAAAGGATATAATATTTTCATACCTCAATCTTTTTGCTAAATAAATCAAAGCAGCATCAACAAAACTCAGAATCCTTTCTTTTTTAGAATATTTTTTCATAATGTTGACTGATGATTTGAAATCTTCTTCATTTAGATAGATAATACTAAAGAAGTTTTTTTCTCCATAAAAAATATCGTTTAACAGTTCTATTGCTATAATATTGCCTTTTGTTCTCATATTCATTAATGTAAATGTTTCATTAACCACTAAACCTATTGTAACAACTGGTCCAAATTTTTCCCATTCAGAATTTTTCAATATCATCTGTGCTCCTTCATGGTTTTTATCTTTCTCTATTACAAGTGCATAAAGGAAACTTGTATCTAAGACTATTCCCATACTAGTCACTTTTCCTCAGTCTTAGAAATACCATAGAGTAGATCATCATCTGTTTCATCCTGATGATAGAGATTGATATCTAAAGCACTATTAAGAATCTTTCTTATTTGTTCTGGAGTTATTGGAGTTGAATCTAATTGTTCTTGAACAAATTGAGCTAAATGATTGTGCGAAAATTCTATACATTTATCCAAAATTTCCTGTTGAGATATTTTGGAACCTTGTATCAGAACTAATTTAGCTTGAATTTGCTCTAAAAGGTGCTTTTTTGATAGTTTTACACTAGACATAAAGATAAGTAGAATATTCTACTTAAAGTAATTTTCTATTTAGTATATAATGAACTCTTGTATATTTGGATGATAAAAATAACTTACAGAAGTAAGAATTTCTGGTAGAGAAGCTTTACTAAAAATGATTTAATATTCCTTGACTAATTTTGTATCCTCATTTTGGAAAAGTTTTCCTTATTATCTTTTCGATTTAGCATTGTCTGAATCGTTTAGAGTTACATTAGAAATCATTTTTTCATTCATTATTGTCCAAATCTCTCCATCTATTATCTCTTCAACAAAGCGATCTAGTTTCTTAAATCTTGCTTTTTGGCCGTTTTTTACCACTGCTTTTCCCCAGATATGCAGTTTAGTGTACAGTTTTCTTCTTATTAATTTTTCTCTAAAATTGATTTTAATTGTGATTTCTAGTAGCAATAATATAATATTATTTCGCTTTTTTTTGAGTTTATGTACTGTTTAAAAAAAACTTCTAAAACATGTATTAGAGATTGAATAAAAACTCTAATTCTAAACTTAGAGGTGTATTCTTGGCCCATTTTTCACTTAAACATACAATTAAGATCATGAATCAAAATATTAAGCTAGCTTTCCTTTTTTCCATCTTCTCAGTCTAAAGATTATTTACATATTTTTTCATTACATAGGGAGATGTCATAGCTGAGAGTAACGCACCGTAATTGAGGTTGAACTCCACTTCGTTTCCCACATTTAAATCTATCTCCTTTGCATCAACTATGATATGGTCACTGCTTGAACCAAGGATGTTAATCGCTGATCTGGGAGTTAGTCCAGAAACTAGAACATCTTGTAATCCAACTCCAAGTATAGCTCTTCTTATTTGTCCTCGATCTTGAAATTCTGGAATATTACCAAATGCGTCTTGACATACCTCTCCATATGGTACAGATGGCTTTATTTTCGATTCAATGACCTCTGCTACCAGTGTAAATGCATCTGTGAATAATCCTGGGATGGTTTTTCTATAGAGGGTTTCACGTCCCAAATAGATCGATTCGCCCAGTCTTAAGTTATTGATCCTTCCAACATCCTTTGTGGACATGAACCAGTTATAATTGGCTGAGTTCCCACCTGAAACAAACTCCAATGTCAGGTCGAACCTCTCTTTAACCTCTATAGTGAGTGAGGACAAATATCCCATTTTCTCCTCGTCCGGTTTGATCCCTCCAAGACAAGCCAGATTTGTTCCTATACCTGAAAGCTTAATCCCTTCCAGCTCTACTACCTCTCTTACGATGTCCTCTAAATCCGAAGTCATTAACCCCTCTCTTAGATCACCCAACTCTACCATTAAAATGATTTTATGTGTTGTATTGTTTTTCATGGCAAACTTTGAGAGGCTTTTGATTACTGATAGCTCCGAATTAAGACTAATGTCGGCATACTTTACTACTGATTCAGCTTGGCTAGGTATGGGTGTTCTTAACAGGACAAACTGTGCCTGTATGCCTGCTTTACGCATCCTCCTGATATTGGTTATCCTTGAATCGGCAAGAGTATTTATTCCGCTTTTTACCAAGATATCAGCGATCTTGGGATCTCCACAAACCACCTTTGTTACGCCAATTACCCCGATACCTTTTGAACCGTATAGTTCCTTCAACTTTTTGGCATTATGTGCAATTTTTGCAAGGTTTATCTCTATCCTGGGTGTTTTCATACCAGTCACTCTATCTTAGATCATACCTCTTTATCGCAATCTGGACTATTTCATCAATTAATTCTTTGCTATGTTTTCCTTCTGCAGCGGCCATAAATCCTATATAGCTATGAGGTTTTTCTACTGGCGTGCACATCAGACCTGCAAAAGTATTTCCTTCAAGCAGGAAGGGTCCGTCCGCTGTTAATTTAGTATCTATCCTTCCATAATCCTTGAAACCTAATACTTTGTAAGCTTTAATTGCCAGCAATTGCAACTCCAATGTTTTTTCTTTTGTTAGTTTTGCAGGGCAGAAAAAACGATCATTGTCCATTTCTTTCTTATCATATGTCAATGTGACATTCCTTTCACTACACACTATCTCCAAAGGTGGGAGTGCCCTTATCTCTTCATTATTACCTAAAACACCGAATGTTATTTCCCTTCCTTTTAAGAATCTCTCAATTAAGACTGGCTGTCCTATGGTTTTATATCTTTCTAGTACACCTTTTACTAGCTGATCATAGTTATCAATAACAGATTCCTCATTTATTCCAGCACTACCTCTTCCTGCTACAGGTTTTATAAAAAGTGGATAATCAAAAGGTGGATTTTCCTTAAAAATCCTACAATCTGCTTCTGTTCTTGCTACATGGAAAGGTGATGTTGGCAAACCCGCATGTTGCAACATCCTTTTTGTAAGTGATTTGTCTGTTGTAATTGCTATTGTGAAAGTATCAGAGCCAACATAAGGTATCTTAATTTCTTCTAATATTGCAGCTTCCACCACACTGGAAACGTTAAATACAATATCAACATTTGCTTTTCTTATATCTTTAATAAAATCAGGACCCCAATCTATTATACAAACGTCATACCCCGAATCAATCAAAGCTTGTTGGTGATGTGCTACCTCTTTGGATGTTTCGTCAACAACCTTATTAGAACCTGCAAATTTTTCCTGTAATTCAAAATTACCCCTTTTTTTGTTCAGTAATCCTATGTTAAAACGTCCTATTTTCGGTAAACCCACTCTTAATCTGAGACATCCTCTCTTTTGGAGATATAATTATTCATTATTATAAATATCCTAGAAATAGAATATAAGCTGCTTAATGAATATTTTTTCGAAAACATTTTATTTAAGCTAATAACAAATATAAGTGTCTTAATAAAAGATTTTGTATGTCAGAGTACCTAAAACAAAAGAGATACTCTGATACCTTCCTTCTTTTAAATCCTGTTTGTGTGTAAATTCATCCTTAAGATGAATAATATTACATACAGCTTTTTAAGAGATGTAATTAAGAAATATTTAGTTGTGAAGTAATATGAAAGAAAAGAAGACAGTAGGCTATTTAGCAGCTGTTGTCGGAGGATTATCTTTTGGTGCCATCCCTATTATTTCTGCTCTTATGAGAGATTTAAATGCTTCAAGTTTAGAACAAACATTACTCAGGCTTGTTTTTGGTTCAATTTTTGCTATTGCAGTTATTCTTTTTTTCTTGTTTAAGCGTAAAAACGAAGTAAAGCTGATTATGACATCTAAGCTGCAAAAAGCATACTTTATCCAAGGATTTATTTTCTCTTTAATGATAATCGTTTACTTAAGTTCTATTTCATTGGGAACCCCTGCAGGAAAAGCTGCATTGTTGATACAAAGTCATCCTTTCATGACTTTTCTTTTTGGAACTTTACTCTTCCAGGAGAAGATTTCCAAGACAAAAGTAGGAGCACTAGTTCTTGCATTATCAGGACTTATTGTTTTAACTGAACCTTGGAAATGGGGTTCGTTTGTTTCTTCCTTACCAGGTGACTTGCTTGCTCTTTCAAATGGCTTTCTTTATGCTTTTTATATACTAGCCGGTAGATGGTCAGCTAAAGATAGAACTGACATCTCAGCTACTTTATCCATTAGTTACGTGTTACTCTGGGGTTTAATAATAGGATTACCTATGCTATTGATATTTAGATTATTTCCATTACCTTCTTCACTGATTGGTTTTTCATTCAGTACTGTTTTTAACTTGAAGATTATAGGATTAGGTTGTTTACTTGCGTTATTCGGAAGTATAATTTCGTATGGTTTGATCATGGTTTCAGCCAAATATGTAGAATCATCAACACAGTCAATACTTCTTCTAGATGAGCCTGTAGGAGCAATTATTCTTGGAGCTATAATTTTACAAGAACCTATTACTCGTTGGTATCTAATTGGAGGTTTTGCAATTATGCTAGCAGTAGCAATAATGATTATTTCAACACGAATTAAGGAAAAACAAGGATTAGATTTAATAAAAGAAGGAAAAAAAGAGTAATATTATCACAAATATGGACAATTTAACATTATCGTTGCACGAGCTTTATCCTTATGTATAGATAATAACTCCTCAATAGATTTCTGGGGGTATAATCGAGTTATCTGATCAACCTTTCTGCTTGATTGAAATCTTGTTGCATTCTTAACCAATTTTTGAAGATTAGTATAGAATGTTTCTGGTTCTTTAACTCTAAATTCGGTCATTATTTGATTTTTCAGGATTGTTGTTTCTGCTACCATTTTTCTTACACCATATTCTTATTGCTTAAGAATACTATTTCGTTCTGTGTTAATAAAGGTTTTGAATTATGATATTCCTGCCACCATTGTAAGAAAATGCGATTATTGTTGAATGAAAACGTTTATAACGCTTAATGATATTATGTTAACTAACAGATGAAATGGTCGTGATAAACATGAGTTGTCAAAATTTCATTGAATTTGAACCAGTTGCTTTGAAAACAATTACAGATGAAAAAGTCTATAAAATGCTATCAGATCCAGTCTACGAACCAATAATTGTTGTATTAAGAGAGGGTCCCTTAACAGTAAGTGAATTAACTAAAAAATATAATGCTTTTATTGAGAAGCGAGGAACTGATCTTGGTTTGGCCCCTGAGGTTCTCAAAAAAGAGAAAAAGTCCGAGATGACTATTTATCGATATTTAAAGGATCTTAAGAAATTTAAGCTTGTTATCGAAGCTGGGAGATGTATTGAACCTGGAAAAAGATCCACAAAAGCTATCTATTCTAGAACTGCAAGAATGTTCTATCCCAAACTTTCTTTCAAAGATTTCGAGGATTCAAAAAAGTTAGATAAACATATTGATATTCTATTGGAATTAATAATCATGTATAAAACCGATCAAAAGCTATCAAAATCTTGTTTAAGAGCACTTTTGGAGAAAATTATGATTTTTCGTGACACAGAAGCTGCTAGTATGTTTGAAAAAAATAGTGAGGCGATTAGTGCTTTGACTAAAGACCAAAGCTTTGAGGAGATGGGTGAAGTATTAGCTAATTCAGGTTCCCTTATTCTGATGTTAAACGCTCATTTATTCGATGAGGATTTAAAACAGTGCTTTAAAAAAGGATAAAGAGTAATAGTGTTCAATATATCTACACTACCTATAAATCCCAAGTATTTCTCAAAAATAAGCTTTTCATATTTGAAAGTGCAATCAGAGAACTTGTATGCAAACTACCATCACAATACTTCCTCAATTATTTCTAAATCCTCTTCAAATTCTTTCATATCATAATTTATTGGTACTTCACGTTTACTTGTTTCGTGTAAAAGCTCTCTTATTCCTATCTGTAATTTCAGCTGTCTATTGAGAGAAATTGCTGGTGAGTAGTATGTAGTGGTGCATTAGTTTGATATATATTTGACTGGGATACAGCAGAAATCAAAGATGTTTATTTTTTTTCTTTTGTTTGTAACTGACTATGGCAGCTATAACCACCATTACTGAAAGTCCTCCAATTATTGCTATGTATAAGCCCGTACTCATATATGGAAATTCAACTTTGTATGTAATTGAGGTTGATAACATATCTCCATCTAAATTTATGAAAGCAATCCACCACTTATCACTCGATTTAGCTTTGAAAGTTCCATAGTGAGAATAGTAGCTCCCATCTGATAAAGTGTATGCGAAAGCGCTGAAGGCGTCATCCATGAATATATTATAATTATTTTCATCCATTGCCAGTACTATAATACCAACAAGTGAATTAGATCCATTAAAAGACCATTTAATATTTTGATTTTTACTCACCTTATATCCCACCGAGAAAGAGCTATTAAAATCCAGTTCTCTAGTTGCACCGAATGTTTTTGCTTGACTTTGAAAAGCATTAAAGACAAAGATAAGCATACAGATTGTAAAAAGTAGTATTATTTTTTTCTTCTGTTTCATTTTTTCACCTCTTAGATAGAAACCGTTACGTGAACTAGTTTTAATTTGCCTGATAATCTTTAAAAGCTCATTTCACGATATCTACATGTAATTCAAAGTAAATATTAAAAACTTTTCTCGTATTTTATACAGTTGATTGAGAAAAAATTGAAATGAAGTTCAATAATCCCAGATTTTCTTCTTTTTCTTATTCAAAAAATTATCTTTTTTCTACTCAAAGAGATGTGTCTATCCTTTCTAGAGTTTTCAAGAGAAATTGATATTTATAGTTGTTAGAAGATAATTCTAATTTTAAAGTTACTTGATCTTATGTGTCGTTAAAGAAATATTTTAAATAAGAGATTTCTCATCATACACAGAAGCTTTATCCTGCGCTATGGATGTGTATTCTTGACTAATTTATCTCTTCGAAATACTATTAAAACTATGAATCACAATGTTAAACTTGCATTCCTTTTTTCCATTTCTCAGTCAATAGGTCGAGGAGTGTGGATGGGTAACGTACTTAGCGTTTATATCTTTGCTATCGCTGGAGATAATCCCGTAATTCTGGGATGGACATCTTTTGCTACTGGAATAACAATGACTCTCGTTGTTTTTCCTACAGGTTTCTTAATTGATAAATATAGAAGAGATATCTTTCTCAAAATTGCTTCAGTTGTAGGTGTTGCATCTCTAGGTTTCATTTTATTTAGTAAAAATGAAATCAAATTTCTTATAATAGCGTTAGTGTTATGGGGGCTTTTTCAAGGGATGAGTAGACCTTCTCTTGAGTCTATATTAGCAGATTCAGTTAAATCAGGAAAACGTTCCCGTACTTATTCATGGCTTCATCTTACAAGACAGGTTTCTATGGCCATTGGTCCATTCTTGAATGTAGGTCTTTTCCTAATCTTTGGAGATGAATGGGATATTCAAATCATGAAGAATGTTATGATAGTAGGAATCTGTATAACGCTTTTTTCTCTTGTCATAATGCTCTTCTTTGATGATAAAAAATCTTTAGACACTTCAAGTGAATCTATAGACCTTGAAATGGACCATAATCATGATGACAAGAGAAATGGTAAACATTCTAGAATCAGTTCTACTGCGCTTATTGCAATTCTACTTGTAGGAAGCAACATAATAATCGGTTTTGGAGCTGGTATGACGATAAAATATTTTCCAATATTCTTCAAAGAGCACGAATTTTATCTTCTCAATCCTGTTCTGGTTCAAGTTATAATGGGATTGACATTTATATTTACAGGTTTAGCAAGTTTGATAGCTCAAAAGTTCTCAGTGAAAAGAGGAAGAGTACAAATAATATTCACAGTTCAGTTTATAGCAACACTTTGTTTATTTGGAATAGCATTTTTCCCGCCAGTCTATATTTTGGTACCAATTTTCATAACTAGGGGGTCACTAATGAACGCTGCGCAACCTTTGAGCAGATCAATACTAATGGATGTTATCCCAAAAAAGCACAGAGGAAAAATAAATTCTTTAGAAGCTTTCGCTTGGGGGTTCTTCTGGAATTTCAGCGCATTGCTAGGGGGATACTTAATTGGTTCAGAACCTCCATACAATTTCAAATTGTGCTTCTTAGTAACTGCATGTGTATACCTGGTAGGAATAATTCCAATACTATTCCTAACACCATTAATAGGAAAAGAAAAGATAGCTGAGAAAGAGGTTCAAGGTTAAAACTGCAAAAACATTAAGTTAAACTAATGTAAGATTTTTAATTGACACAAAGGATTTTAGTTGTTCAGACTATACAACTGCAAAACATTTCGCATTGTTAAGTAAAATACTTATATTATTGCGATTATAACTTAAACATAGATGATTATATTGGGAGGAAATCAAATGAGAAAATTGATTACCAAATCTAAATTATCAATTTGTGTAATTCTTTGTATTTCAGTGTTAATTATAAGAACAAGCGTCATCTCAGCAATTATCGTGAATTCTGTGACTTACTCATCCACCCAACTCTCCTACTCCTCTTTAACTCCCCATGACGCTATTAGTATTACTTCTGATAGCGATTTTGAGGTTTTTCCAGGTTTAGGAACAGCTGAAGAACCCTATATAATAGAGGGATATAACATTACAACTACATATGTTACAAGTGGTATTCTTATTACAGATACAACTAAATTTTTTATTATTCGAGATTGTTTTTTGGACACGAGGGGTAATGGTATTTATATTGAGAATGTTACCGATGGAAAAGCTAAGATTATGAATAACATATGTTTGAACCACTGGGGTAATGGTATCTATTTGTTTCTTTCCTCTAATGCTATTATTACTAATAATACTTGTACTCACAACAATATTGGTATCTATCTAGAACAGTCTTCTAATGCTACACTTTTGAATAATGTTTGTTCAAATAACAACTATGGCATTTGGTTATCTTCTTCTTCTGATTCTACAATTATCAATAACGCTTGCTCTATTAACAACGTTGATGGTATCCTTTTGTATTCTTCTTCTAATACTAATGTCATCAATAACACTTGTTTGGACAACAATATCTATGGTATCCGTATATCTCGCTATTCTTTTGGTGCAATTGTAATCAATAACACTTTCCATAACAATGGTTACTATATCTTTGGAACTAATATTGAAGAATTCCTCACTTACTCTATCGAAAACAACTTGGTTAACGATAAAAAACTTGGTTTTTACATAAATCTCTTCAATATTAACCTTTCCGAACCAATATATGGTCAACTAATCTTAATTAACTGCACAGAACTTATAGTCAGTAACCAAGAATTATCAAATATCGTTGATGGTTTGACTCTCCGTTGGTGTAATAAAACCACTCTAATCAATAACACATGTAATAACAACTTTTGTGGTATTTATCTTCGTGATTCTCTAAGTACTACTATTTTCAATAATACCTGCAGTTTCAATGACAAGAGTGGTATCACGCTGTGGTTTTGTTCTAATTCAACATTTATCAATAATACTTGTAACTTCAATGGATATAATGGAATTAATCTCTATTATTCAAATTCTTGTCTTATTACATACAATCTTTTACAAGAAAACGAAGAATATGGTATCTTCATAAGTGACATGTCTCATGATAATACTATTCACAACAACAATTTCGTAGAAAATTATCCTAAAGGTTCGTCCCAAGCATATGATGATGGAACTAATAATATTTGGTTTGATGTAGAAGCAAAAAAAGGCAATTTTTGGTCTGATTGGTCAGGATTTGGCAGTTATTCTATTGATGGCTCTGCAGGTTCAAAAGATCTCTATCCTCTTGAAGAAGATGTTGAACATACTACAACTGAATACACTTCAGTTGAATCTACTACAGATGAAAATCAATTAGACTTCACCCTTACTCTTCTAATAATAGCTGTTCTATTAATCACAGGGAGAATATCCAGAAAGCGAACGAGAAAGCAATAAACGGAAATCTAGAATGTAAGCGAATTAATCCTGAAAATATAGAAGTTCCTAAGAATTTTCATTTCAACTTCAGAAGATTTCTAATTTTTTCTTTGCACAAATATTATTAATGATTTTAGATTTTTTAGTACAGAGTATAATGAAAAAAAAGCTTGTTTTCTCGCTAACGTTGATAGTTCTCACTTCTTTATTTCCTCCATCTTATTCAGTAGAAGCTTATAACACGATTACCTTAACAGTCGATCCTTATAGTAGTGAATATTTTAATGTCAACCTTACACTGGGGGCTGATACAACTCTGTGCACTATTCAAACATTTTTCGACGAAACAGAAGGGATGTATAATATGTTTTTTTCGCTTGAAGGATCTTTGTTAGGTTCTCGTTACAATGTTACCGAAGATAATACGTTTTACTATATTGGAACAGGCTTTTACTCAGTAAGATATGATAATTTAACTCCTGACATTCTAGAATTAGTATGCCTTGTTTATATAGATAAACTGAATGAACGTGATGAAGGAGGTTTTTACTTCGAATTTACTGATAATGTTGTCTGGCAAGAACAAGTTAAACCTGGTGAATTAACCAAGATTTCTCTTAAAGAAATTGAAGAAGGGAACCACCGCTTTTCTTTAGGAATTGCTGATTCTAATGGTAGTATTGTTTTCCATCTTCTATACAATGATAATACTCTTGATCTTTATTGGCGTACAACTGTAAACTTAACATCCACTATATCCGAGTTTGGTTCAATTGAAGCGAGCTTAAACGAGCACAAAGAGTTAGTTGTACTCGAAACTAATGATGGTTTAGAGCACAATGTTGTAATATTCTTATCTCTTGATCTCAGTAGACCTTTTCAGATTAGTGATTTAATAATTGGTTTAGTCTTAGTTTTCGCTCTATTTATGCTAATCAGAATTTCTACGAGCAAAAGAAGGAAGAGAACAGAAAGACCTTACGAATATTCTGCTAAAGAAATCCAAGATCAGACTCTTTTAGCTGCTAGAAGTGTCGACCCTAGGATGATGGGTGGTGGACCTTACCTACCAATTATATCTCAAAAAAATACAAGAAGGAAAAAGAAATCTAAAAAATAGTGATTCTTCTTATTTTTACGAAAAATTTAGAAACACAGATGCTATGGATAGAATGTGCAAAAGATTATCTCAAGGTCAATTCAGGTTGGTACAGTTATTCTTGGTTGGGCTCTAACTCCTGTAATTGGGGAATATCTTATTGATCGAACTGGTCAGCTTACTCCTTTACAGCTATCTTTTTTCAGATATTTTTTTGCATCCTTGGTCTTATTCATTCTACTTCTATTCAACACCAAAAACGTTTTTAAAAAAATCTTTGATTCATTTAGAAATAAGTGGAAGATATATTTATTAGCTTCTGCTATCTGCGCTGGAATGCCTGTATTGCTATTTTTTTCAGTTAAGTGGACTTCTGCTTCTTCCGCTTCTTTTCTTTTAAACAGCAATATAATTCTTATTCCAATTTTCGCTTTTTTCTTCATACGTGAAAAAATATCTAAATGGCAAACTATAGGGATTATGATATCCTTTTTAGGATTGTTTTTAGTCATATTTGATAATGATTTGTTAACTCTTTTTCAACTCTCAAAACTTAATATGTTAGGGAACCTTCTCGCTTTCTCATCTGGGATATTTTGGGCATTATACACTATTATCTTGAAAAAATACTTCTCTGATGAGAATCCTTTACTTGTTACTTTCCTGAATCTTTTCATAGGTTCTATTTTTCTTGCTGGTTTTGCTTTCTCAATAGATTTGGATTATTTACATATTAATTTATCAGGTTGGTTTCTAATTCTACTTATTGCCATCATTTCTACTTCTTTAGCTTATACATTTTGGTTAACACTGCTTAAAGGTCTATCTGCTACTAAAACTGGCATCATACAAGCCTTTGTTCCTATTGTTTCGGTCATATTGGCGATAATATTTTTAGATGAAAGCATAACATATATCTTTGGTATTGGAGCTGTTCTTATTGTAGGGGGAATATTTTTTGTAGAAAGAAAATTCCAAGAGAAAGAGTTTCCTAACAATTAGTTCTCAAAAGATGAACTACCTCCACCTAAAGATAGGGGACTTCTGTTATGTTCAATTAAATTTATTTAACCTACAGAAAGCTTTAAGTTTTTCTGTACACATAGTTATTTGATATTCATGAAGAAACATATAAAAGACATCTGTATTCATAAAGACACTTTTCTTATAACTCAAACGAAGGAAATCGAACTAAAAAACCCTATCGTTTTTGTGACATATCCTGGTCCTGGTATTATTGGTCCTATTATTTCCAGACAAATGGTCAGATCCTTAGGGTTAACTGAAATTGGTTTCTTTAAATCCAATGTTTTAAGTCCTGTAACTATTTTTTCAGACAACGTTCTAAAACACCCTTACTTACTTTATTCAAATGATGAAGGAACAATCTTACTTATTAGCATTGATTATCCTATTTCTCCAGATTCTTACTTAGTGCTTTCTGAAGGTCTCTTAAATTGGATAGAAGAGCATTTTGACGCAAAATACCTTGTGTGTTTAGATGGTATTCCAGTAGATATTAAGCCAGAAAAACCTGTCGTCATAACAGCTGCAGAAAAAGAAGTAGCTTTAGAACTGAAGAAATACGCTGTAGAAATTTATGACTTTGGAGTTGTTATAGGATTATCTGGAGCTTTAATGAGTGAAGCTCTTTTACGTGAATTAGTCGGTATAGTTTTAATGACTCCTGCTACTTCTAAGCTTCCTGATCCAGAAGCAGCGATTTCGCTCGTTAATGTGATTAATGACTATTTCTCTTTAGCTATTGATACTAAACCTCTTTATGAAGAAGCTGAGCAAATAAAAAAACAATTAGCTATGATAGCTGAGAAACAAAGATCTCTTTTGGAACCTCAAACCTTAACTAAAAAAGCTAGAGAAGGTTATACTTAAAACATTAAATCTGCATACTTAACAACATTTATTTTACTTCTCTTTTTCTTATTTCATAATGAAGGTTTTTGTTACTCGTATGATTCCTCAAGATGGCTTAAGATTGCTCAAAGAGATGTTTGAAGTGGAAATATTTGAACATGACAGACCGATTACTAAAAAAGAATTACTAGAACAAGCTAGAGGTTCTGACGGTTTACTTTGTTTACTTACAGACAAAATAGATGAAGAAATAATAGATGTTTTAGGTATTAAAGCTATAGCTAACTATGCTGTTGGAGTAGATAATATCGATATTAAAGCAGCTACAGAAAGGAAAATTCCTGTTACTAATACTCCAGGAGTATTAACAGAAGCTACAGCTGATTTAACATTTGCACTAATATTGGCTGTATCTAGAAGAATTGTAGAAGCTGATAAATATGTAAGAGATGGTAATTTCAAAGGGTGGGAACCTATGGAGTTGCTAGGAGGTGATTTTTCTGGAAAAACATTGGGTATCATTGGACTTGGTAGGATTGGTCAAGCTGTTGCTCGTAGAGCTAAAGGATTTGGAATGAATATTATTTATCACAGTCAATCTCCGAAAGAAGACATTGAAAGCGAATTAAATGCTATTAAAGTCACTTTTGAAGACTTAATTCTTTCTTCTGATTACATTACTATCCATTGCCCTTATACTCCAGAAACTCACCACATGATCGGAATAGAGGAGTTTAGAAAAATGAAATCTTCTGCATATCTTATCAATACAGCAAGAGGAAAAGTAATTGACGAAACTAGTTTACTCCTAGCACTTGAGGAAAAACTGATAGCAGGTATAGGTTTAGATGTGTATTATAATGAACCTGAAATCAATTCTAAAATTTTTGGATATTCTAACGTAGTTGTTTTACCTCACATTGGTTCAGCTAGTATTGAAACACGAACAAAAATGTCTTTAATGGCTGCGAAAGACTTAATAGCTGCACTAGCTGGAAAGAAACCTCCAAACCTAGTGAACGCTGAAGTTTTCGATTAATTTCGTTTTTTTTAGATTTTTCGTTCAGAGTTTCTAAAAACTTGGAAATGATTGTATTCTTTATCATCTACTTTTATTTTAGATATTGGAAAGTAAAAGTGCTCTGTATTTATTTCAGGATAAAAGCGAATGTGAGCCATTCCATAATATTTGTCAGCTACTGTAGGACAAAAAGGATCTTTAGCAGCAGGATTCGTACCTATCCCAAATTGGACAACTTTCACTTCTTCTTTCTGAATCAATTTTTGTATCAATTCCCCTATCTCTCCACCACCAACAACGTCATGTAACCTATTTTCACTTATATTTAAGATTAGAAGATCAGACATACCGCTCTGCCAACCAGGAAAGATATTCAATTGTCCTGATATTTTACAATCAGATTCTGAATAAGGGATCTCTAAGGTTAGTTCTCCAGGTGGAAGATTGGTATTCATTCCATATTCAGGGATTCTACCTGTTTCGAAAAGCCAGGTGGTAGGTAATTCGATTGATAGATGACTTCCTGCAATATCATAGAATTCTAGCTTTTTAGCATCTTTAAAGAGATTAAACAAATTTGTAGATAATTCTTCAATTTTGTCGTAATCTATATCTAAAGGTCCTCCAGGAAAGAAGACTTCTGGGGGGATTAGTGGTGCTGAAATGTGCTTTATTTGTTTTTTTACTAAAGGTACAGCAACGATAGGAGTATCTGTTAAGGAATATTCTGTTAGTGTAAAAACTATATTTGAGGATTCGATCTTCTCTTTCAGAATCTTATCTATTGGGTTTTTCCAATGTTCATACGTTGGTTCCATGAAGTAAAGTTCAACAGGGTTAGGGATTAAATCTGTAATGGAATCATGGATACTTTTTGCGAGAATATTTCGGTTAACCATTGATTCAATAAGCTCAACAGGTTTACAGGAAAAATCTTCATTAGAAGGGAAGTCACTGACAATAAGTATTCTTTCTCCTTCTTTAATTAACCACGATTCTTCTACTAATTTTTTGATTACCGGTTTAATCGTTTTAGTAAGAGAAGAAGACATTAATCCCGTTTGAGTTTTTGTTTCCAAGTTTATAAAGGTTGATAAAAATGCAATGATGTCAAGGATTAAGATGGTGACATCTTAACATCATTTTCGCAAAAGCTTCTTTTGAAATACATTTCGAACAGCTTATGCAAGAAGATTTCTGTTGACTTTTCTTCAATCTTTCTGGCAAATCAGGCTCTATAATCAATGGTCTACTCATTGAAACTAGGTCTACTACATCAGATTTAAGCAAACTATCGATTGTTGATTTAGATCTTATCCCATCCACTAAAGCTAGAGGTATTTCTGGAACAGATTCTCTTATTCTTTGAGTATGTCCTCCAAAATTAGCTTCAATAAAACCTGTTTCTGGTTCTGGTTTTGCTCTTTCTCTTCTTATTTTAGCTTGTTGTTCAGGACCACCCCCGGAAATCTCGATAAAATCAATACCTTTGTTTTTCAACCATTTAGTAACTTGAATAGAATCTTCTAATCTTATGCCCCCCTTCTCTGCAAAATCATCACAATTAAGTTTGATTCCTATAAGAGCTTTATTTCCCAAACTTTTTCTTGTTTCTTTATAAATCTCAAAAAGAAGTTTAGAGCGTTTTTCAAGCGATCCTCCATATTCATCATCTCTTCTGTTTACTATGTCACTTAGAAACTGACTTACCAAATATCCATGAGCACCGTGAATCTGAACACCATCAAATCCGGATTGTAATGCGTGTTCTGCTGAATTTGCAAAGTTTTCAACTATCTTTTCAATATCATTTTTTGTTGCTTCTCTCGCTTCCCCTTTGGGCATCTTGTAATCAGATGCTGTGACTCGATTAGCTTTGCAATTATAACCACCGTGGTTTAATTGCGCAATGATAGGAGTATTAAAGGAATGGGTTAATTCTGTAAGTTCTTTCATTCTAGGAATGTGTTTGTCACTGGACAACCCTGATTGTCCTGTGTGTGCTTTTGCTTTTTCACTAACGTATGAATGTCCCTTAATTATAAGTCCTACACCTCCTTTAGCCAATTTCCCATAATATTTTAAAATTGGATTTGTCAAAATACCATCTTGATCAGACCAATAAGAAGTGGTAGCAGATCTAACTAATCTGTTTTTTAGAGTTATGTCTTTTAATTGAAATTCGGAAAAAATAAGTGACATGATTTTCTTATATTCATTTAAAATAAAAGCTTTCTGTGCATTCTTAATTTCCTCCTGGAAGTAACAATTTTAGTGGACGATAGCAGAAATCCCCTTACTTTAGGTAGGAGAAGTTTATTGAAGCTACCAGTAATAAAGCTTTTATTCTGTATTCAGAATATGTTTGACCAATGTCTATTAAGAAAGGCAAGGGAAAGATTAAACTTCCTTTAACCTATGAAACGAAAGTATCCTCTTCATACCGCGTTACTGTCCCCAAATGGATATCTTTCATAGAATCTGGAGACACAATAGAGGGGCACCTTCGCTTTATAGGAAAAAAAGATTTTTATCCTTATGAGAAAAAAGTTTCAGGGAATAGACACATCACTATAGGTCACGTTAAACACTTTCTTCACAATAGGGAGTTACCTCCTCGAGTAGAAATAACAATAGAAAAAGTTACAAAAACCTTTGATGAAGGAATAGTGTTTAACCTTGTTGCGTATTCTTATGATGAGAATAATATTGTAATGAATTTCTCTTTAGTAAAACCTTTACCTCCAATTCAATTAATTTTGGACTATAAGTCAGAGAATATTATGACTTCGTTTTTTAACAATTCTAAAGAAAAATTTCCACTTTTTCAGGAGATAGAATATGAAGAACATCGTTGGATTGTTCCCCTTTTCTTCTCTTTGCACACAATGATGGGTGTTAAAATCCCTTCGCTTCTATTTTTAGTGATGACTCAAAATCTCTATCAGAAATTCAATAATAATAGAGATACTATAGAGAAACTTCTTCAACGGTATATCTCATGGTTGAATGATCTTAACGATTTAAACAAAGAAACTCTTTCCAAATTATCTATACAACTTCTTAACATTCTAGAACATCAAGAAACTCCTCGTTATTATGAAACAAAAGATTTGCTTCAACTAGAGGACGTTGAAAGAGCAGTGTTATTGGTTGTATTGAAGGAACATAAAAAAGGTGGAATAACACTACAGAAATTGTCTACTAGAATAAAGATGGATATTAAAACTACAAGTGATATTGTTGAAATTTTTATTGAACAGGGAGTATTAAGAATTTACACTGAAGATAGGATTGATGTAGTTGATACAACATGGGTAATCTAGCTATCTAAGGTATGATTTCAGTTGTATTATTAAATTTTGGATAATTAAAGGAGTCTTTATGTATCGTTTTGTTGTATATTAATTTCTCAACTTTTGGTTTAATCATTTTCAGCTGATTGACTAAATGTTTAATAGAAGTGCATACTAGATTGAATCCTTCCTCTCCCCATAATTTTGTTTTATTCGCAAAAAGACACCTTCCTCCACATAAGTGGTATATTTCACAAGAAGGACAGGGTTTCTCAACTTTGACAGAATTTTCCAATTTTAGAGGAATGGATGTTTTTATGTCACCAACTACAGAAAATTCATATTCTGGGGGGAGAGGACATACAGTTAAAACTCCATCCGTTCTTACAGCAAAACTTCTCAATCCTGCTTCACAAGGAAGATCGGTTATTGTATCATTCAATATATGATTAAAGACTCCAAGAAAAGGTACTATACCTTTTACTATTCCATTTTCCATTTCATCTGTCCAATAGGTGACAAGGTTGCTGATTCCATTATTGTAATTTTCTATCCACTCTTTGAAGTTATTCCAACGTGTGTGATCCAAATCATCCCATTGACAATCAAGTTGAAAATGAACATTATCAAAACCTAGCTTTTCATTGTTGAGTAAATGAATTACATCTCTGTAAATATCTGATTTCTCTGTTATCGTCATTCGAGCAATTAAATCAGCGTTGTATCCATTGTTGCGTATTTCTTGGATATTTCTTGATACTTTCTCATATGTACCCTTACCTCTGTGAGAATCCGTTATTTCTCTTCCTCCATCTAGTGATACTAGGATTGCAGAAAATTTTAGTAAATACTCTTTAGGGATTTTGTTTAACAGTAGTCCATTTGTTTGTAAAGTGTAGTTTTCTGCTTTGATTTCATCCATTACATCTTTAATTAAAGAGAAATTAAGTAAAGGTTCTCCACCATAAAAAGCTAATGTTGGATTGTCGTCTTTTTCTATAAAATTCTTCAAAGTTTCTAAATCCCAAGAAGGTTGAACTGGTAAGAGAGGGTGAGGTTCATTTAAACAGTATGAACAACAAAGATTACATGCATTTGAAGTTATTATGAACCAATTCAAAATTTCCACCTACTATTTGTTGCGTTATCCGATAGATTTCTTAATCTTTTCCTTCTTTATACTATCATCTAAAACTGGAATTAATAGGTTTATATACATGTATCTGTATTATTTTCTTGAAAAGTCTATGAGCGATTACATTTACTGTTCTTTCTGTGGAGCAAGAAATCATTCTTCTAATAGCTTCTGCGAGAATTGTGGTGATACTATGCATAAAACCACCTCCTCTACTCAAAAGGAATATGTTACTCCACCATCCCAAGAATCAAGAAATGCTACCTATCAACAAGTAAGAGGACCTTCAACTTATCAACCAACAAATCCCCCCATGTCTGGTTCTTACGATGCTTTACCAAGAACTCAACCTTATAATCAAAGTCAAAATCGTTCAGGTTTTCCCAAAGGGTTGAAAATTTTTCTATTACTATTCTTCTTTGGTATTCCAGTTATTCTTGTTTTGCTTGGATTATTTAGTAGCTGGTTTTGGTGGTTCTAAATTCTGCTGTTTGGACAAAAAGTCTGTGGATCTAACAGAATTTTCATTGTTTAGGTTTTTCTTGCCTTTACATATTGCTTTAAATAACATTTGTCACATCATTATAATGGGGTTCATATAGGTTCGATTCATTATTATCCAAGTAGTATGCATCTTTAAATAGCATACAAGAGTTATTTGTGCGCTAATGAGCTTCAGCCAAAATCAAGTGGAAAATATGAAGGTCTTAATCACTACTAAGAATGGTGAACTACTTTACCAGTATGATAGTTTCACTGAAGCACACCATCCTGATAATGCTTTAGTAACAGGTCTAATTAGTGCTATTGTAGCTCTAAGCAGTGAAGTAGTTTTTTCATTTCCACGTGAGATTGAATTCGAAGGTAAAATGCTCTATTTCTATATAGAAAATGAGCTTATAGCTGCATTGCTAGTAGATATAGACTCTCCCTTTAATGGGACTATACTTCCAATACTTCTGGCTGAATTCAAGCAAGTTCAAGAAAAGCATCAATTTTCTTTTCATCAAGCTTTAAAGTACCATAATGAAATAAACCTAAAAATAAAAGGTTCCTTAGCAAACTACCTTTCTAATATTCAAAAAAACATGATGAATGTGTTTGAAAAAACAGATTTAACAGATTTTGATTCACTTATTAAACTAAAGAATGTAGCTAAAGATAGCGTTTTAGAAGGGTCAAAAGAATTTCTTTCGTACGAAGTTATTTGTCGATTGATACCTGAAGGTTTAGATAGAATCTTATATGGACTAGTTGTAGGAATACCCTTGATAGTTTCAGGAACTCGAAGTATAGTCGAACCCATGATACATTCTTTGCGGTTGTTATCCCCTACACGTATTCTCAAGGTTAAATTCTGGTTAAAAACCTTAGAAATGGGTTATGATATAATTGGAACTAATGATATTCAAAACGTTATACCAGGTCACAATCTTGTTGTAGTCAATGTTGACGAAGGGGTTGTCTTTGGGGGTAGATCTTCTTCTTATTTCAAGGAAATAGCAAAACCTCTCGCAGGACTCACAGCAATGGAAGCTTATAGTTTCTTAAGGTCAGAATTAGACTGGATTTTTCAAGCGTTTAAATCTCTCAATCTTAAAACTCATTCAAAAGATTCATTGCCTTTCGAAAAACAAATGATTTTGTTCGAACTACTTAATAAACTTCAAACATAAAGAATTTTGTGTTGTTCTTTTTATCCATTAATTTTTGTAAAAAGCTTAACAGAAAATGTTTATAATAGCATGTTGTAGGTAAAATTCAATGAGTTCTGAAGATAAAGAAGAGCAAAAACGACTCAAAAAAATCTTCTATTTTAAAAAGCAGACTTTGTATGGGAAGATTATACTTATAGGTTCTATCTTCATATTTGGTACAGTAATTATTATCAGCTTCTTTACGATAATTTTTGGAAAATGGCAAAGTATAGGAATATACTCTATTTGGGGTCTTTTTGGTTGGTTATTCTTTGCAGTTCTTCTTTATATCTCAATTAATCTTATTTCGATGTTGATTCAAAAAGAACGAGAAAACGATTTGAAAGAAAGTCAGATTCGGAAATAGGTGATATTGTGTTAGTTAAGTATTCACCAAAAACTAAGAAAAAAACAATAGTCATTTATTTAATATTTTTATTAGGTTTACTAGTAGGAATTTTAGTTCTAGCTGCTTATACTAACAACTTGGCATTCTGGATAGTATCAATTATTGTCTGTTTAGCTTCTATTGGTCTAGTAATTCATTCAATTTACAAACTTTTTAAGCCCAGAATAGTTGCTCCTCCTCTGGAAAGTTTAATAACTTCAATAACCCCAGAAGGAAAAGAAAATGAAGAGAAAATCGATTCTCCAGAGAGTGGAAGAAATGAACGAAGAACCGAAAATTAGTATTTGGTTAGTTTCAACCCTAGCAAGTTTTGCTATGTTGATAGTATCTCTGGGTATTGTATTATTTTTAAGGTTCATTGAAAAGAAAACAGTTGCATGGGTTCCTGAAATTTGGGGTATAGTTTTCTTGTTTCTTATTTTTTCATATGCATTATATCATTACATTTTTTTAAGAATTCTTTCTAAAAAAGCTATTCAAACATCCTAAACCATCTTGTATAAAATGGGTGTGACACAAGTATAAATATGAATCTCAGAATGATTAGATAGAATGCAAAAATCCGACAATTCTTATTTTTTTGCTAAGTCGATTAATTTGATTCACAGGTGTAGAAGAGAAAAAATTAGCCTTCTTCTTCTTCTCAACACTCTTAGATTAATTGATAAAGGTCAAATCAAGAAAATGGACGATCTTAATAATTATCTGGAAGATAGAACCGATTCTTACCCAAAATATATTCAAGATGCTGAGAAAATAAAGAAGATGTTGGAAGAAAGTTATATTTTGTCGTGATTTCTTTTTCTCATTAAATCTACTAAAACTTTTGCAGCATAAGCTGTTTCTTTAGGTGATAAGAAGATAGGTACTTTTTCTTTTCTCGCTATTTCCTTAATCGGTTTTAATAGATTTCCACTCATCATAAGGGGTAACATAGGTTTCTTCCTTCTTGTTTCGTTCCATGCTCTTATTACACCTTTGAAATGTTCATCAGGTTGCATACCGAGAAATGTGGGAATAACACTACATGGAACTACAATGTCTATATTTGGATCTTCAAGCATTGTTTTTGTAACTTGATAATATTCTTCCTCTGCAGCTCCAGCTATCATATCCAGGGGATTCACTTTCTTAACTAAAGAAATTAGAAAAGGATCTATTTTCTGCTTTAATTCTTCACTAAATTCTGCAAGTTCTAGTCCATATTCTTCAGCGTTATCGCTAAATAAAACAGCACTCCCACCACTATTTGATAGAACAGCTATTTTTTCTCCTTCAGGAATTGGAAGTAATGCGAAAGCTTTGATAGCGGCTATATAGTCTGGTAGATTCTCACACATTATAGCTCCAGCTTGTTTAACAGCTGTTTTGAGAGAAGAATAACTGGTAGCCATCGATCCAGTATGGCTTGAAGCACTTTTCATACCTGAAATCGTTCTACCACCTTTAAGTACAACTGTTGGTTTTATTTTTGCTACTTCCTTCAATTTAGAATAAAATTTCCTACCATCAACTACATTCTCAAGGTAAATGCAAACAACTTCACTATTATTGTCATCTTTCATATATTCTAATATGTCTGTATAGTTGACATCAATCATGTTTCCTAGGTTTACAAACTTTGAAAAACCTAATCCTTGCCAATCCATCTCATATAAACAAGCTGCACCGAATGAGCCAGATTGAGTAATCATAGATACATTTCCTTTTAATGGTGTCTGAATAAATGAAGCATTCATACCAATGTCCAGATTCTGGATACCAACACAGTTGGGACCCATTACTCTAATATCAGCTTCTTTGCACTTTTTAGCTATCGTATCTTGAACATTTTTACCTTCTTCATTTATTTCACCAAAACCAGCTGAAACGATAATCAATCTCTTAACTTTTTTTTCTATACATTGATTTACTACGAAAGAAACAACCTTACTAGGAACTAGAATAATAGCTAAGTCAATTTCTTTTGGAATCTCTAGAACACTTGGGTATGATTTGAGATTACAGATAATTTCTGATTTAGGGTTAACTGGGAATATTTCACTCTTTAGGGATTCATTCTCTAATAAGTTGATAGTTACTGCGTTTCCAAACTTCTTTGAATCTTCTGTAGCTCCTATAATCGCAATGGTTTTAGGATAGAAAAAATGCTCAACCATATGTAAAATCTCACTTAGACTTTAAGTATTTTCCCAAATAGCTCTTAATAAAAAATGTAATGAAGCTAACTTATTTTGAGTCGATTTACTTGAAAGCACTTGTTATCTTGTAGTTTGAGGGGTCAATTTTTAGGATATCGAAAAGGAACCCTTCCAAATCAGTAGAATTTTTCACATTTCTAATATAGTCTTGGATTAAATCTAAGATTCTTCTCGCTTCTTCGTGTTGTTCATTATTTGGGATAATTAGCGAGAAAATATACTCTTCATTTGAAGTTAAAACGTACTTATAAGCTCCTGATACAAAGTATTGAAGAGAATTATTTTTTTTGAATAATTGTTGACTGAAACTATTAATTGCAGACAAGAATCCTGAAATCAAGGAAGGATCTTCTTTTAATCCTATTCTATCGAGTTCTATAATTGGTAAACCATTAGTTTCAGTTAATGAGAACATTAAGGGGGTGATCCTTTTATTTGAAGCTATTTTTTGTGAATTGTTTTGTAACCAGTTTAAAGATTCATTGACATTTTCTCCAGTTTTCATACTTGTTTTAATGAAATAGTAAGAAGCATTTATTTTTTCAGAAAGTTTGTATAGTTCTAATTCATTAATTATAGTTTCTAAACTCTCGCTCTCTGTAAGATCGGATTTATTGCAGATAAAAAGTATCAAAAATTCTTCATCTTCTTCTTTAAGATCAACACATCTCCAGAATTCTTTTTTTGCTAAACTGAAATTATCAGTATCAGATGAATCAATAATAAAAATAAACCCATAAGCCATTTTGATATAATTTGTCCAGATGGTATCTCGAAAAGTCTGATGTCCTCCTAAATCAAAAACATCGAATTTTATACCTCCTATTTTTATAGTTTCGAAATTTACTCCCATTGTGGCACTTGGTTTATTGAATTTACCTGTTATAAGTCTTTGAACAAAAGTAGTTTTTCCAGCTTGAGGTAATCCAGCAATAACTAAAGGGATACCTCTTTTATCTTTGGAAAGTACTTCTTCACCATTACTCGAGCCCAACTTAATATTTAATTAGATAAATATTTTATTAAGTTTGTGCAGTGTCATTAATTAGTAATAAATAAAATCAATAAAATGACAAAATTGATAAAGGTTTAAAAAGAAATAAAGGCTTTAAGCTTCATTTTACTTATAGTCTATTCCCAATTTTTGACTTATTCCTTCAATCATTACTTCTACCATCTTCTCGAATTTAAATTCTGGTTCCCAACCCCACTGTTTTCGTGCTTCATCGTCATCCAATGATTGAGGCCATGATCGGGCTATTTTATCCCTGAAATCAGTTTCATAAACTATGTTAAAATCAGGAATATACTTTTTGATTTCAGCTGCTAGTTCTTCTGGAGTAAAGCTCATAGCTGTAACATTGAATGAGCGATCCGTAAGTTTGGAGTCATCAGCTTCCAATAGATCAAAAGTAGATTTTAGGCAATCACTCATAAGCATCATAGGTAGTCTGACATCAGGACCTAGGAAGCATTTGTACATTTTTGTTTTCAGTGCTTC
Source organism: Candidatus Heimdallarchaeota archaeon (assembly GCA_019057815.1). Lineage (GTDB taxonomy): Archaea > Asgardarchaeota > Heimdallarchaeia > Heimdallarchaeales > Heimdallarchaeaceae > 18H4-34. The sequence goes on along the minus strand of JAHLWR010000014.1, from coordinate 64,978 downwards.
GTAAAAGATCCATATAGCATAATCAGTAGTTCCTCCACCTGGTTCATCTGGAGATAGGACACCAGGATACCTTAAACTTCTGAAGTTGATTCCATATTTCTGGTTATAATATTCTCCCATTAACTCAGAATATACTTTTGAAATCCCGTAAATTGTTGTTGGACGCATTATTGTATTATTTGGTGTGTTTTCTAAAGGTGTCGAGGGACCAAATACTGCAATTGAAGAAGGTGCAAACAATTGCTCTAGATTTAGCTCTCTTGTTGCTTCTAGAACATTATAGAAACCCTCAAAGTTAATAGAATGAGCTAATTGTGGGTTTTTTTCACCAGTAGCTGAAAGAACTGAAGCATTATGAATTACGATGTCAATGTCATATTCCACTATTAAGGATCTCAAACCGAATTGATCTCTAACATCTAATCTATGATATATAACGTCATGTTCTTTAAAAAGAGGAATTTTCTTTTTTCTACCTGTAGCAACAACATTTTCTTTTCCATATCTTTCTAACATAGCTGGGATTAAAGCCTGTCCTATTTGCCCATATGAACCAGTAACTAAATATCTCTTCATCTTATACTTCTCCTATTACGTAATACCAAATTATTATGCTTTTTAAAAATTTATTGTAAAAAGGATAGACTTGCATTTGTTCTTTTTATGCTAAATTCTAAAAATTTTGCTCACCTCTCCATAATTCGAACTAGAAACTTTACTAAAAACTTTATAAACAGCTCAGAATCAAAGTTGACGAAAGGTTATGAAAAAGGCATACACTTTTGATGATGTTCTTCTTGTTCCTAAGAAGTCTTATGTTACTTCTAGAAAAGATGTTGTTACTTCTACAAAGCTTTCAAGAAATATTAAACTAAATATCCCTATTGTTGCTGCTAATATGGATACAGTATGTGAGCACAAGATGGCTATTGTCTGTGCTCAACAAGGAGGAATAGGGATAATTCACAGGTTTATGAGTGTTCCCGATCAAGTTGAAGAAGTCAACAAAGTTAAGCGTTCTGAAATGATTAGAATTGACTCCCCCTATTGTTTAACTCCTTCTCATACATTGCAGGTTGCTAAGAAATTAATGGAAGAGAAGGGTATCTCTGGGATTTTAGTCACAGATAACGGGGATAACCTTGTCGGAATACTTACCAATAGAGACATTGTTTTTGGAGAAAATGGCGATATGAAAATCTCAGAATTAATGTCTACAGACCTTATAACAGCTGATCCTTCTATATCAATTGAAGAGGCTAAAGTAATTTTACAAAAAAATAGAATAGAAAAACTGCCTTTAGTTGATTCAAACAAGAAATTAAGAGGATTAATTACATCAAAAGACATTATTAAAAGTAAAATTTTACCTGATTCTTCTAAAGATGCAAAAGGGAGACTATTAGTTGGTGCAGCAATAGGAGTACGTGGTGATTATATCCAAAGAGCTGAAGCACTCATCAACGCAGATGTAGATGCGCTAGTTATTGATATCGCTCATGGACATTCTATTCTGACCCTTGACACAATTAAAGAAATTCGTAAGATTTTTGGTGATATAGAGCTAATAGCTGGAAATGTAGCAACTGGTGATGGAACTCTGGAGTTAATTGAAGCAGGATGTGATTCTATCAAAGTAGGTGTTGGAAGTGGTTCGATCTGTATAACAAGATTGGTAGCTGGAAGCGGTGTTCCTCAGTTAACTGCTATAATAGATTGTGCAAAAGTAGCTAAAGAACATAATATTCCTCTAATCTCTGATGGCGGGATTAGAACGTCTGGTGACATAACTAAAGCTATTGCTGCTGGAGCATCCACTGTTATGATTGGGGGTCTACTTGCTGGAACAGAAGAGAGTCCTGGAGTACCAATTCTTAGACATGGACAGCGATACAAAGTTGTTAGAGGTATGGCTTCTTTAGGTGCAACTATTGGAAGAGAATCCAGAGAGAAAAAGGGTTCATTTGATGAACTAGATTATGGTTCTGTTGTCCCTGAAGGTGTCGAAGCTATGGTACCCTACCGCGGAACAGCTACTGAAGTAATCTTCCAACTTGTTGGTGGACTTCGTTCAGGGATGAGTTATTGTGGTGCAAAAAACCTTGAAGAAATGCAGAAAAATGCTGAATTCATCCAAATCACCGCTGCAGGTAGGAAAGAATCTACAAGTCATGATGTTGAGCTTATATAGAATATATCTCTTCACATTGTTGAATAAAATATCTCGAAAAGTTGAGTAAACGAATGAATGTTCAAAAAGGAATTGGGATTATTTGTTTTCGATTAAGGAAGGGAATACTGAATTTCTGTTAATTAAAGGTCATTATCCCTTTTTTTCTGGTCCTAAGATTTGGCAGAAGTTTACTGATTTTATAACTGAAGAAGACATTATCCTCACTAAAAAAATACGAGGAAAAGAAGGAGATATTATCACAGATCTACTCAATAGACTGAGTGTAATTCGTCTTCTTGTTCAAAAGACTCTTTTTTACTCTTTCCATAAGTCTACTCTAGAAAAGAAGCATGAAGAGGTTTACAGTCATATTCTTGTAGCTGATACATTGATGATAAGTAACATGTTACATCTAATAATTCCTTGTTGTAATATCACACATCTTGAGGGTTCTAGAAAATATGAGATTCAAAGTTATAGTATATTAGCGCCTTTTAATATGAAAATGAAAAAAGATAAACCGATTCCCAAATTTAAATGGTTCTCGTTAAAAAGCATTGAAAAGGAATTTAATAGAATATCTAAAATTTTCAGCCCTTTTGTTGTTCATTTAATAGAAACTTATAGAGATAAAGACTTCAACATCACTGAAATCTCACACACTCAAACAGAACAAAGTGCTCAGAACCATATTCAAACTTACGTTTTTCCCCATATTCTAAGATTCACTGTTCCAGGCTTGACTCATATTAAAGTCTCAGTTTCAAACATCTATGTTATTGGAGATAAAAGAAAATATATTCTAGACCCAGGAGCTGAGGATCTTAAAGCCTTATCAAATTTGGAGGAATATGTTCAAAACAACATTATGTCAATTGAAGGTATTCTTGTTAGTCATCATCATGAATCTAATTGTAATTTTGCTAAATATCTTAAAGAAAAATATAACATACCGATTTATGCTTCTGATAATACAGCAAAAATTCTAGAAGAAAAAGGAATTAAGGTCGCTCAAACTTTAAAAAACGGAGATTTTATCAAATTGGGAGATTATAAATCAATAGGCCATAAATCTCTCTTTAAAAAAGAATGGGGAATTGAAGTTATATCCCTTCCAGGTCATACAGAAGGTTTACTAGGATTTTATGACACAAGGAAGATTTTGTTCGTTGGAGGAATTCTGTTAAAAGAAACTGTATGTTTGATTGATCATAAAAAGGGTTCAGCAACTTGCTATGTTCAAAGCTTAGAGAAAATATTATCTTTACATGTTAAATATGGTCTTCCTGGCGAAGGAGGAATTTTGGATAATGTCAAGAAAAATATTAAAGCAAACAAGAAAAACATTAAACACAGAACTAAAATTCTTTATAAAGCAATCAAACAAGGTATCAATTCAAATCAAGATTTACTTGAAATTACAGAAAAAGATTTACCAGAGCGCTACAAGAGATATGCTTCTAATATCCTGGAAACAGATCTTAAAATATTATTAAACAAAGGGAAAATAGTACAACGGGGTAATAATTATTTGATTTCTAAAAAGATGAAATAAAAACTTACAGAGAATTTTCACAAAACTTATCCTCGTTACAAAAAATTTTTAGCATGATACACAGTTTTCAGACTAATGGAAATTCTTAATCTATCTGATAGATGTAAACCAACTCAATGTAAACAAGAATGTGTTGATATTTGTCCTCAGAACAAGAGGGGTAAAATAGCGGTTAAAATAGAGAAAAACACTGCTGTAATCATAAAAAGCAATTGTATCAACTGTTTACAGTGTGTCTATGTCTGTCCATTTGATGCAATAGAAGTAAAGAGAAGTGATAAGAAGAAGATTATTCCAGGTAAATTAAAGTTAAAAACGAAGAATAAAGATTGGAAAAAAGAAAAACAACCTTTTGAGATAGATGAAGAGATTTTTCAAAGATTTAATGAAAAAAATACTATTTTCAGTCGAAGAATGTGGGATGAAAGTTTTGATGGTTACAAGAAACCAATCTTTGGAAAAGCTAAAGAAAAAGCAGCCATGGGATTAGATGGCTATTCTGAAATTGAACTTGCAGCTGTTGATGCCGCTTGGACAATAGAAAATTTAGTTTCTATGAGAGAATTCCATAATGATAGAAAACTAACTTTAACAGAAGAGGATAAGAAGAAATTGGAGGAAGAAAAAGCAAAAAATAATGTTAAGCAGGTTAATTATGATGTTCAAAAACCAGCCAAATATGATATTGAAGACCCTAAGATAATGACTCAATGGCTGAAAAAGATTGCTAAGTTTTATGGTGCAGATTTGATTGGAATAGCTAAATTTGATCCAAAGTGGATTTATACAAATGATCGACTGGATAGATCTTATGTCATCCCTGAAAAGATTCAATACGCTATTGTTATAGCAATTGAAATGGATCAAGGAGCGATAAACACTGCACCAAAGATGCCCTCAGGTATTGCAACAGGTCTAGGATACTCGAAAATAGCTTTTGTAAGAACACTATTATCAAGTTTTCTTAAAAATCTAGGTTATGAAGCTATCCCAGCTGGTAACAGTCTAGGTTTGTCAGTACCTCTAGCTGTAGAAGCTGGACTCGGGGGTTATGGTCGCCATGGATTGTTGATTACAAGAGAATATGGTCCTAGAATTAGGATAGCAAAAATATTAACTGACTTACCTTTGGTTCCAGATAAAGCAGATTATAAATTCGCTAAATCTGTAGAGAAGTTCTGTAAAACTTGCATGACATGTGCTGAAAAATGCCCAAGTGCTTCTATTCCATTTGATAAAGAGCCCTCATACAAAACCTATAGTATGAGCAATAATCCTGGTATCAAGAAATGGTATATCAATGTAGAAACATGTTATATGTTCTGGTTAGACAATGGTGGAGACTGTTCTAGATGTATCTCTGATTGTGAGTATAATCATGTTCCTACACTTCCTCATAAGATTGCTAATTGGATTGTAATGTATCTTCCTTTTCTTAATCCTATCTGGCCATACGTAGGAAAATTACTTGGATATGGTGGCAATAAATCAGCTAAAAAGTTCTGGAAGACAATTAAAATTTAACCTTTTTCTTTTTTGGGAGAAAGGTTTTTACTGAGAGTCGATTCTTAATTATTTCTGCAATAAATTCCATGTAATTATAGATTCAAGATATCTATCATCAATTTTTCTTATAGCTTCTTCAATAAATATTACATTTTTAGTAATTGTTTTTGCACAATCTTCTTTACAAAACTCTGCTAAGCCCAAAATGATTGTCAATGGATTTCTGATTTCATCTATCAAAATAGAAAAAGCTTCGAGATTCTTTCTTAATTGATCAAATGCTTGTTTTTTTTCTATTTCTATTTCTTTTAATCTCTTTTTTTCTTCATATCTCTCTAAAGTCTTTTTCACGGATACAGCCAGACGTTGGAAGTGTTTCGGTTTTTTTATAATATAATCATCTAATTCAGTCTTCATGGCTTTTACAGCTACTTCTTCATCTCCTGTACCTGTAAACATTATAACGGGCATATTAGGATCTAGTTTCTTAATAGTTCTCAAAATAGACAAACCATCAGACCAATAGAAAACATAATCAGTAATAACACAATTGAAATTCTCTTTTTCAAGTGCAGAATAAAATTCAGATTCATTTATTATTTGCGTTATTTCAACATCTTGAAATTCTCGTTTTAAGTGTCTAATAATCAGTAATCTATCATTTGAATCATCATCAATTAGAAGAATTTTTATTTTTGACATTTGACCACACCTTTCATAATTATTAATTTAATATATATATTAAACATCAGGTTTCTCGCTTAATATTAGCCAATAGATATCAATAGTCTTCAATATCTCTATCAAATCTGCAAAATATACAGGTTTTGTTAGGTATGTATTCGCTCCTAAATCGTATGCTCGATTGATATCTCTTGATTCTGAAGAAGAAGTAAGGATGACAACTGGAATACGTTTTAAACCCTCTTGTTTTTTTATCCATTCTAAAACTTCAAAACCTGATTTTAAAGGTAGTTTTAAATCCAAAAGGATTATTATAGGTAAGGGATATTGAATTCGATCAATATACTTTCCTTCTCCTTTTAAATAGTTTATTGCTTCCTCTCCATCAGTAACTACTTCAAGAGGATTAATAGTTTTCGCTTTTTTAAAGGCTCTTTTAATTAATATTATATCATTTCCATCATCTTCTACGAGTAGAATTAAATTTTGTTTCATTACTGTACCTTCTCTTTTGCTTTTAAAAAGTCTGCCCAAAATATTGAACCCTCTCCCAAAGTTGAAATTACTCCAACTTTACCACCTAATAATTCAGCTGTTTTTTTCACTGTAGCTAATCCTATCCCTGTCCCTGGATACTTTTCAGTACTATGTAATCTTTCAAAGACTTGAAATATTTTTGTGAAATATTCTTCATCAATTCCTATACCATTATCTTTAATATAGAAGCGTATTTTATCACCATAATCCTCAGTCCAAATTTTAATAGTTAGATCAATCTCAGGTTTTCTAAATTTCAGAGCGTTTGATACTAAATTTTCAATAATTTGAGACACTAGACTATGTTGACCCAAAATGTTGCAGTCTATCTTTTCTAATGTAATTTTTGTTTTACTTTTCTTAATCTCATTTTCATGTTGTTTTAAAACATCTTCAATTAGCTTTGATAGTAAAATAGGTATAAGATCTATTTTTTTGCGACCTATTCTACTATAATTCAGTAAATCTGTGATTAATTCATTCATTGTATTTGCAGCGTTAATTATCCTGGATGCAAATTCCTTACCATCATCATCTAAAACGCTCTCGTAGTCTTCTAGTAAAGCTTGAGAAAACCCTTGCATTGCTCGGAGTGGTGCTCGAAGATCATGCGATACTGTGTATGTAAAAGCTTCTAATTCTTGATTTGAATGTCCTAATTCAGCAGTTCTCTCTTTCACAAGTTCTTCTAAATGATCTTTGTGCTTTCTCAAAGCTTCTTCAGCTTTTTTACGTTTTGATATATCAGTAATAACTGCAAAAGAACCGATATAATCTCCTTTTTCATTGAACAAAATTTTTGGTGCTAAAAGAGTATGAGCAATCGTTCCATCCTTTCGCTTCCAAGTCATCTCATAAGGTTCATATTTACCTTTTCTTCTTTCCTTCATCTGATTAGCAAAAATCTCTTGACTTTCTTCAGTCAGAAATTCTGCCATAGGTTCCCCCAGCAACTCATATTCTGTATATCCTAGAATTTCACACAATTTCTTATTTACATAGGTATTAACTTGTTTTTCATCAATGACTGATAACCCTTCATTCATCGTCTCTACTAATGATCTATATTTCTCTTCACTTTCTTTAATTTTCTTTTCAGCTAATATACGATCTGTTATGTTTTCAAAAGTTGTAGCAAAGAATCCCTTCTCTATTGAAAAAACAGAGATATCAAACCAACTATTAAGATCTGTATGATATTTCACAAACCTCTTTGGTTTACCGGTTATAGCCACTTCTACATATTCTTCACACCAATTAAAATCTTGATCAAACTGAATTTTTGGATATATTTCAGTAAACCTTTTACCTATAATATTTTCTCTCTTCATTCCAGTTAATTTTTCATAGTTATCGTTTACCTCAAGAAAAACAAAATCAATCGGTTTTCCTTCGTCATCAAAAATAACTTTACGGTAAGAAAATCCACTTAACATCTCATGAAGTAGTGTTGAATATCTTTCTTCACTTTCTTCTAGTACTTCCTCTGCTTCTTTCCGTTTTAATGCACTAACAAACATATCTACTGAAAATTGCAAAAGAGGAAATAATCTTTCAAGTCTTGCTTGTGCATGATCAGTTTCTCGGAATATCGCAATGGTTCCACTCATAGTATCTTCGTATAACATAGGGACTAGTATCATTGTTTGTATTTCATTAGTTTTCATCCACTCTCTTTCTTTTACTGCATCTACAGGAAGAGTGTCAATACTTTGAACAACAATATTTTCTTTATTCTTAAGCAAATCAATGAAAAACATAAAAGTATCTGATGAGATATTTAAGAGTGGCTGAATTTTAGAAACCATCGATTCACTAATCCAATCATGAGTGCAATTCAATGTTTCAAAATCCTCTGAAAAGTGAATTATTGAACTACGATAAGCACCAGTAAAATTTGCAATTTGCTCTAAAGAATTATTGATTCCTTGATCAATGTCATTAATAGACATGCTAATAAAATCTGCTGATATTCTTGAAAAAATCTGTTCTAGATGATAGAGAAAAGCAAGATCTTCTTGTGCTTTTCTCTTTTCTGTTATATCTTCCCCAGAACTCAGAATTCCTATAACGTTCTGCTCTTCATCTTTAATAACAGAATTATACCATGCAATAAGCTGTTCTGAACCATCTTTTGTAAGAACAGGATTTTCATAATACCTAAATGGTTCAATATCATCATATATTAATTTACTAAAAACTTGTTTGACATTATCTCTCCAATCCAATGGAATGAAGTTATCAACCCAGTTTTGCTCTAATATTTCACTTTCTTTATAACCTAATGTTTCACATCCTTTACGATTGATAAGAGTTATATTTCCGTTTACATCAAAAGCTACAAGCATAACAGCAGCAACATCTAGATAGCTTTTTGCTTTATATTTCTCCTTCTGTACTTGTAATTCCACTTGTTTTCTTTCTGTTATATCAAAAAATATGATTATAGTTTGATTTGATTCTTTAATTATATTAAGGACAATTATTACATCCCTTAATTCACTCTGTTTGTTCACCAGTTTTATCTCAATTTCAACAGGTAACAAAGAATGCTCCTCTCTAGTTTTGCGGGAAAATTCAATTAATCTTTCAAGCTCACTTTTTGGAAACAATTCCATCCAATTTCTTTTCCCTTCTACTTCTTCTTTTGAATATCCAGTGATTTCTTCAAATTTCGTATTACATAATGAGATGGTTCCATTTTCTTCAATTAGTATTGCTCCTGTTCCAGTTGATTCAAATAATGTTTTATATAATGCTTCTGAAGATTTTAGCATTTCTTCCGATTTCTTTTGCTTGGTAATATCTATACCAGTAGAAAGGATACCAATTATTTCGTCATCTTTACTTCTAATATGAGAATTATACCAAGCAATCGCTTTCTCTTCACCAGCCTTCGTCAATAAAGGATATTCATAATATTCAGAAAGTTTAATATTTCCTTTGAAAACGTTAGTAAAGTAAGTTTTTACTTCTTTAATAGACCTATTAGGTAGAAAATTATCAAACCATTTATTTCCTATAATTTCATCTTCTGTATATTCTAGAATTTCCAGTCCTTTTTTGTTAATAATAGCAAGATTTAGATCGTTTTTAATTACGATAAATATTACTTCTGTTAAATCAAATAGTTGTTGAGTTTTAATATCCTCAATATTCATATTTATTCACTATCTCTGTTCTGTTAAATAGAAACAAACAATCCTCGTGATTAAGAAGATTTTGATGATAGTACTCCTTAATGAGTAAATATTTCTTTATCAATATATAACAATTATTACACATCATTTTGATATCAATAAAACATCTAATTTTTTTGATCATTAATTCAATTTTTGAATTAAGTTAGAGAAAGTAAAAGAGAAAGTGTATATATTAGTAAATGTACAATATGATAGGGATTCTGTAGATATACCGTAATTGTAGGAATTACTTTGAATGGAGTTGGTGATCTCTATCTCTAATTCAACTAACAATCAGAAAATCAATAGTCTAGTACTTGAGGGAAAAATTATTGAAGCTATTGAAGAGCTTGAGAAGATAGAAAAAGAACAAAAAAAAGTAAATGAAAGAATAAGATGTAGAATATTAAGAAGTAAAAATCTGATAAAGATAGGGGCGTTGGAAAAAGCTTTTAGTCTAATTCAAAATTCAATTGATGATTTACAAGAAACACAAAAGAAAGGACTGTTAATAGATTCCTTACTAGTAAAAGCAGAAATACTGCAATATTTTGGTGAATATAATAAAAGTCAAGAAGTTATAGAAAAAAGTATGAACATCCTCAAAGAATTGCAAAAAGAAAGGCATCTTAAGCATAAATCAAGAGAAGCTTCAATTTTATATCAAAAGGGTTGTCAATTTTTTCTTGAAGGAAATCTGGATAAGTCTATATCCGTTTTTGAAAGGAGTTTAAAATTATATGAACAACTAGATAACAAGCAAAATATTGCTAACACATTAGGTAATATTGGAGTTAGTTACACAATTAAAGGTGATCATAATCGTTCATTTGACTATTATCAACAAAGTATGAAAATTAGAGAAGAGATAGGAGACAAAACTGGTTTAGCTGAATCTTATCGTAATTATGGAGTATATTACCACCATAAAGAGGAGTTCCATCTGTCTTTTGAGTTTTTAAGAAAAGGTTTGGCATTAAGAGAAGAGATGGGGGATCAAATTGGTATTGCACAAACTCTTAATACTCTAGGTGTTGTTAAAGGAAAAACTGGTGATATTAAGGGAGCTTTAGATGATTTCATCAAGAGTTTAGCAATAAGTGAAGAAATAGGAAATGTTCAAGACACTCCAACATCTCTACTCAGTATAGGTATAATATATACAAAGATGGGTGAGTTAGATAAAGCACTTGAATATTACCAAGCAAGTTCAAAGATTTATGAAGAATTAGAAAATGAATTGAGCTTGGCTTGGCTATATACCAATATTGGAGAGACTTATAGGAAAAAAGATAATGCAGAGTTAGCAATTGATTACTTTAGTAAAGGACTTGAGATTTTTGAGAACATAGGAGACAATTATTATAAGGTTTGGATTTTATTTCATCTAATTTGCACATATATTGATGTGAATTCACTAGAAAAGGCAAATAAGTTACTAGATGAGATAGAACAAATTAATAGGAAAGAAGATAGCAAGTACATTAATCATCTCTTTATTCTATCAAAAGCATTAATTCTAAAAACGAGCACACGTGTTCGTTCTAGAGTTGAGGCTGGAGAGCTTTTTGAGCAGATATTGAGCGAAGAAGGTGTAGATAATGAATTAAAAGTTGTAGCTCTGCTCTGTTTGTTTGAATTACTTATTTCAGAATTTAGTCATTATGGTAATCAGGAAGTTTTGAGAGAAGCTCATTTGTTGTCTAGTAACCTAATTAAGATTGCTAAAATGCAAAATTCATATCTATTGTTTACTGAATCTTATTGGTTACAAGCACAGTTGGCTATAGTGCAATATGATTTTAATGTAGCAAGGCATTTGCTAACTCAAGCTCAAATTATTGCAGAAGAGAAGGGTCTCTCTCGACTAGCTGTTAAATTATCCAGTGAGCATGATAATTTATTAATTCAAATAGAACAATGGGAAGAATTATCAAAGATGGATAATTCTCTTATTGAAGGTGAGAAAATAGCAAAATTAGAAGAATTAGTTAAAAAAATACGGATGAAAAAGGAGCTGGAAATGTTAGAAGAACAAGAAGAAGAACCAATTGTTTTAATATTATTATATGAGACTGGAATTCCAATTTACTCTAAAAATTTTGCTATGTCCCAAGAAATTGATGATATGCTTGTTGCAGGCTTTATATCAGCTATAAACAATTTCATTCAAGATGCTTTTGGAGTTTCTGGATACATAGATCGTATTAAACATAAAGAAAATACTATTCTGATAAAACACATTGAATCAATGTTTATCTGCTATGTCTTTAAAGGTGGATCATACGCTGCTTCTTCAAAACTTGAACGTTTCATCAAGGAAATTAACAATTCTCCTATATTGGATTATTTACAAGATAGTGAAATGATTACCAAAGGTTTTAGTCAAAGTGAGATTAACAGAGTCGAAACAATGATAGAAAATATCTTTCCTGCAAACTAAGAATTAATTGTGAAAATATGCTGTATTAAGCCCTTTCAATGGGATTCTTCTAATGCATATATATATATTCGAATCTGACTTGAATCATAGATAACCAAAAGAATTGATTCTATTAGAAATTCTTATATTTGAACGAAACAAAGGTAATAGGGTTTATGAATCTAGAAAGAATTGAACAGCTGATTTTAGAGGGAAGATACGAGGATGCATTAAAAGAAGTAGAAGAGATAGAAAAACAAGCTCCTATGAATGCATTCTATTTAAGATGTAAAATTGTAAAGAGTAGATGCTTGCTTGGACAGAGTGATCATAAAACCGCATTGAATATAGCACAACAAGTCGTAAGAGAAGAAGAACACATTGAAGAAATGGAAGGGGAAGAAAGAGAAGAGATTAAAGTCGATGCTTTAATAATTATGGCAGAAGCATTATGGCTCCTTGGTCAATATGATAGAGGATTAGAAGTTGTTGAGCAAGGGGAAAAAGTACTTCAAAGATTAGAAATAAAACCACTATCTGGAAAAAAACCACGAAAAGCTGCATTATTGCTTCATAAAGGAGTAGCTCTTTTGCATAAAGATGAATTGGATCGAGCTTTAGATTGTTTCCAGCAGAGTTTAATGATAAACGAAGTATTAGGTAATAAGCAAGACATTACGAAAATACTAAATGGTACTGGACAAATTTACACGCGAAAAGGTGAACTGGATCATGCTTTAGTTTGTTTCCAGAGGAGTTTGAAAATAAGTGAAGAATTAGTAAATGAAGAGAGGATGGCTAGGTCTTTTGTTAATATAGGAGTTATCTACAAACTTCAAGGTGAATTAGATAAAGCATTAGATAATTACAGTCAAGCTTTAACAATAAATGAGAAATTAGGTGATAAGAGAGGAAATACAATTATTCTTGTTAATATGGGTGATCTATACAAAGATAAAGGCGAATTAGATCGTGCATTGGAATTCTTGCAACAATCTTTAGTAATAAGTGAAGTACTTGGTAATAAGCTATTCATAGCTTATTCTATCACTAATATGGGGGTAATTTATCAACAGAAAGACGAGCTGAACAAAGCTTTTAATCACTTTGAACGAAGCGTAGTTCTTTTTGAAGAATTAGGAAACAAAATCGATTTAGCTGAGGTTCTCTTTTTTCTAGTTATTTTATCTATTAACATGCATTCTTATGATCAAACCCAAGAGTACTTACAACTACTAAAACAAATTCATGAACAGGAAGAAAACAAAATTGTCAGCCAACGTTATCAAATTGCTCATGCACTAAAACTAAAAACTAGTACTCACGCTAGAGATAGAGTTCAAGCAGAAATTCTTCTTACACAGTTAATTAGTGAAGAAGTAGTAGACCATAGATTAACTGTTATAGCTTTACTCAACAAATTTGAATTACTTATTTCTGAAATTAGTCATTATGGTGATAAAGAAGCTCTGATAGAGGCTCAACTTATTTTTCAGGATTTAATTAAGATTGCTAAAGCGCAGAGTAATTATCACTTACTTGCTGAAACTTATTGGCTACATTCACAATTATCTGCAATACAGTTTGATTTGAATGAAGCTAGACATTTGTTAACTCAAGCATAAATTATAGCAGAAGAAAAGGGGTTAACAAAACTAGCAAGGAAAATTTCTAAAGAACATGATCTGTTACTTGAGAAATTAGAACTATGGGAAGAACTAGAAAAAAAGGATGTTTCTCTAATTGAGCGTATTAAAACTACAAAATTCGATGAAATAGTAAGCAATATGTGGAAACAAAAAGAACTAGAAATATTAGAAGAACAGGATGAAGAACCTATTATTCTTTTACTCTTATCAGAATCAGGAATTCCTATTTATTCAAAAAATTTTGCTATGTCCCAAGATTTTAACGATATGCTTGTTGCAGGTTTTATATCAGCTATAAACAATTTCATTCAAGAAGCATTTGGGGTTTCTGGTTGTATAGATCGTATTAAACATGAAGAGAATAGTATAATCATAAAAAAGATTGCATCATTATATTTTTGTTATGTTTACAAGGGTGAATCATATACAGCTTCAAAAAGAATAGAAAATTTCATCACAAATATTAAGAATTCAAATATTTGGCAGGATTTACAAAAAAGTGAACAGATCACAAAAATTCTGAATCAAAGTAAGATTAACAAAATAGAAGCAATAATTTATAGGACTTTTTAAAAATAAGTACATACTCTAAATTTGTATATACTGAGAGCTGTATTAGAATTACAAGTAAAAGTTTAAAAATTCCTTTACATCAATTAAGTGATGGAAAAAGAAAAAAAGAGAATTTTTAAAATTCTGGTTCTAGGGAATAGTTCAGCAGGAAAGACAACTCTTATCACTCGCTATACGAAAGGATATTCCCCAGAACAATATATTACAACTATAGGTGTAAATATTACATCGTATGGGACAAATATCGGGAATAATTCCATAGTTTTTCAAATATTTGATATAGCAGGACAGAAGATATTTAAATCATTTAGATCAAAATTCTATGAGGGAGCTTACGGAGCATTGTTGCTTTTTGATTTAACAAACATTCAATCTTTGAAAGATATTCCAAATTGGATGCAAGAATTCAGAGAATCAAGTGTTGAAAATAGTCCTATTGTAATATTAGGTAATAAAGCAGATTTAGAAGAGAGAACAATTACTGAAAATATGGTCAAAGAAATACTAGACTCTGTAAATTTTTCTCATGAATTATATCTAGAAACTTCAGCTCTTTACGGTTTAAACGTGAAGGAGTGTTTTGAATTACTAGGTACATTGTTATTAGAGATTTATAAATAGTAAAAGAATTGTATTAAGTTGTGAAAATCTTAATTTTTGAATTCTTACAAAATTTGTTGTACAAATGATTTTTTCCTCATTTCTATTAATATCTTTTCATTATTAAAATCGATATTATGTGCATTTATTAAAAAGGAATTATATTATTCTATAGTTTGACAACAAGCTTAAATAATACTAGATACTAAAATTAACCATTAAGATTAAGGTTTGTCTCTTGTGAATAATAAGAGGATATTAATAGTTGACGATAATGAGGACGTTATTACAATTTTCTCTATTGCATTAAAATCTTATGTAATTAAAACAGCTATAAATGGTAAAATTGCTGTTGAAACTGTTGAAACTTGGTTACCAGACCTAATTTTGATGGATATAAAAATGCCTGTTTTAGATGGAACAGAAGCTACTAAAATAATAAGTAACAGATACCCCCAAATTCAAATTCTGGGAATATCAGCTTTTGGTGGAAAACTGCAACAACAGATGCTCCAAGCAGGAGCTATAGACGTTATTAGAAAACCAATAAGAATTAGTGAATTAAAAAGGATGGTAAAGGAGCTTTTTAATTCTAACACGAGTTGATCTTTTTAAATATTATTAGTTTTTCAGATACAGTAATAAAATTCTTAAAGAAGTAGTAGTTTTTCTTGATTATTATCCATAATAGTTGCCTTTTCTATGATTTCATGTTTATATTTCAAGTAAATAAGTAAAAAAAATGTAAAAATTCAAATATAAAAACTATTTTTTGGTTTTTTCTTTTTCATGAGAAAAAGTCTGATAAATTAGATTGCCCTTTATAAGCTGTTACGAGAGGTTCTATAGGTTTATAACCAAATTCGATGAATTTTTCTATAATATTTTTAGCAATAGGAGGAGCATAACCTGAATAGTGGTTATTAACCATTACATAAGCACCAAATTTTTTCTTATTTCTCATTAATTCAGTAAATCTAGAAATGATTTCAATATAATGTTCTTCTCTATTAACTCCCTCTTTTCCAAGTTCAATTTCCTGATTGTGTGAACCTATTAAGCGAATGTAACAATATTCCTTTTTTACTTCTTCAAAAAGGTCGAATGGTAGATAAGGCAAGTATGAACTGACAATTCCAACATTCTTTTTGTTAAGGAGATCAAATGTGTCTTCATCATACCAGGAGGTATGTCTTAGTTCTACTGCAAGTTCGAACTTATCTAGGGGATAGAAATCCAGGAATTCTTCTAAATGCTGGAATGAAAAATTGTTTTTATCAAAATTCGGGTAGCATTGGAGAATAAAAGGACCAAGATTTTTTCTCAAAGGTTCCATTGCATTCAGAAAAAATAAGAGTTCATTTTCAGTTGCAGCTAAGTTTTCAGCTTGGGAGATTATTTTAGGGAGTTTTGCAGTTATAATAAATTCTTCTGGTAAAGATTTTGCCCATCTTTGGGTAGTTTCTAATTTTGGTATGTTATAAAACGTGGAATTAATTTCACAGCAAGAGAACAGAGTAACATAAAAATCTAAAAGATGCTTATTATCTACTCTAGGAGGATAGAAACCGCCAAATTTCGATTTCCAGCTGTTATAGTTGAAACCAGTACAACCAACATAAATAGAGTTAGTTTTCATTTTACACTAAAAATGATTCAGTTTTAAATATTTAAAGAATTGGAAAATTAAGTTGAAAACCGATATTTTAGTATTTTTATCGCGGAAAAAACTACTAGAAACTATATATTAAAAACTTAACAATGTTGCTTTGCCCAAAGAAAACCCCTAGCCAACAAATGTATAGGTGGTTGATATCTTTCCGCTGCCTATACATTTCATACCTTTTTTTGGGCATTTTTCCTCCACACTCTCCTTCTTTAACCTCTTTTTTCTGCTTCAAAACAAATGTTCGTTCATTGCAAGATATATTGGAATAAAAGTTTTATCTGTTATAAAATTGAAAATATTCAGAAAACCTCTAATGATCATTATTAATATCTCTATAAGTCTTCATTTGTTTTTTAATTGTGAACCAATTTTTCAAACTTATTAACAATCCAATGATTAGCCCTACTAATCCATTTATTGCTGCAAGGAATATATCATACCAAATTAGTATAAATGTCGAAAGACTCATCATTATTAAAAAACTGATTTGATAGGTGGAGATTGTGACAAAGTTTCCTTTAACTAGGTTTGCGGTTAATTTTACTGGTACTTGGAAACTTCGTAGTGACAACCCTTTAGAAGTCAAAATGTATCTATTTGATGGGAGTTTTTGAACTAGCCCGATTTCATCCATTGTTTCTAGATGCCGACTTACTGTGCTTGAGCTTTTCATTTTGGTTGCTCTCATTACTTCACGTATTCCTACACTTTCAGGATTTTTTGATTTTAAGAAAATGAAAAGCTTTAGTGTGATCGGATTTTCAAGTATTTGCTCGAATTTGGTTTCTGTTTGCTTACTCATTGCATCACTCTTTTTGGAAAATTCAGTAAAATAGTTCTAAAAACGCATTAGTTGCATTTGTATAATTTGGTAAGAACTCAGGAATATCTGCCTTGTAGAAAACATCGTACTTAACCTTACCATTTTCAAATTCTGCTTTAGGGTCTATTTTTACACCCCAATTATCGAAATCACCATGATACTCTATAAAACTTATGAGGTTTACAAAAATAGTGTTTTCAAAAGCAACTATAACAATCCTTGTTCCATCTTGATAAGCATGTGTTATAGTTATAGAGAGGATTGCAGACTCTTTTGCTCTCAGTTCTTCCCAGTAATTCTCGCTTATGTCTACTTGGTTCTGTATTGTCTGAAGATCTGTATTTAGGGCAAGATAAAATGGACTTAAAATATCTGGTTGGATTTTGTAAATTTTATCATAATCCAGACTGTTATTGAGGTAATCGTTTATTACCAACATCCATTCTCCTGTTTCAGTATTATACCAACTATAGATCGAATGAACTGAATGATTGAAATAAGAAGTCAACATACCACTACTGTCATTTATGTTAGTTTCTATGGATGTTGCTAAAATATACTCTGAACGTTCACTCATTTGTAATGAAAGGTTCTTTATTGAGGAGAAATCCCATTCGAAAGGGGGCAATAACTGATTATTATCACGAGAAGTTACTCCAAAATAAACTCCTACTACTAATGAAGTTGCTATTAAAGCTGTTACTATTCCAAAAATAATGCTTTTGTGGACTGGTTTAATTTTCATGATACTCATTTTAATCCATATCTTGCTCCCTAATAAACCCCTTTCCAGAACACTACTGTTCTGCAATTGAACAAATCCAACACATATTATATTACATTGCTGGGTTAGTTATTGTAGTTGGAGGAATAAGCTTAACTTTTTTTCTGAAAAAAAGAAGATAACTATTCTTCTCTTTCATCTATTTCTGCATAACTAAAAACATCTTATTTTTTTTGAATAGTAATGTAAGCATGGTAAATTTTCCCCGCTTTCCCCACATTTGAGTTAACTTTTTATAGGGAAATCTAACATAAGTAATGATCCTAGAATGACGAGAAGTGGGGTGAGAACGACTGTAAAAGTGAGAGTGAAAGCAGAAGTGATCACAACACGGAAAAGAAAAAGACTGGAACAGATTACGGGGAGAGACACGAGAATAATCAAACAGTACCTCAAAGTAATATACCACAATGAAGAGCAAATAGCAATAACAAAGAAGGGTAAGAAGAAGGTGAGTAAAGCAAAACTAGACCATCTTACGCTTACAACATGCAAGATGAATAAATTACCCAATCGCCCTACAGTTAGACACGATTTTAAAAAGAGCTTTCCACGCTGCTCTCAGAATGAGTTCCAAGAATGTAGAGAGAACGCTGTAGCCATCTACCACAGTCAACAAGCAAATAACTCAGCGCCTGCTAAAGATCCTACACTTAAAAAAATCCCCCGGACACAGCTATCACATGCTAAAAGGTTTATTCTTACTTGTTCTCCTTCCAACTCCATTGCCCGATGGTGGGTGGGGATAAGAGACTCCTTCGATACAAAGAAGAACAACACTCACAAACACGAGAAATTGTGGTTACCTTTAGCTTGTTCACCTTATCATGAACATAACCTAAATCAGGGGAAATTACAGGCACTAGAAGTGCTCTGCTATCCCAAGAAGAAGGAGTGGTGGGTACATTTCATCTTGCTTCATGTTCCAGATAAATACTCTTCTTCTCGTCCTCCAGCTGTGCTGGGGATAGACCTAGGAATCAACAAGCGTGCAGTAAGTGCACTGTTAACTCCGAAAGGAGCTATCAATCGTCATGAGATCAGATTCTGGTCTGATAAGACACGAAAAAAACTACTAAAGGAAACTGAAAGAAAGATCGCTAAACTGCAGAAAATTAGTGCTAAACATAGTTTGAATGTAAACAAGAGAGACAGTCTTCTCCACCAACTTAAATCGCTCAGAAAGCGCCAAAGAACAGAACATCAACTAACCGACCACACCTATGTCAACAAGTTAGTAAAGTATATTCTCTCTGTTGGCAAGAGATATGACCTCTATGTAGTGGTAGGCTTCCCCCTTCATATCCGCAAGAGTCATTATAGGGGTAATCTCTACCCTCACTCTCGTAAAAATGTCCACAAATGGAATTATAGGAGAGTGGTAGAATTGCTGAAATTCAAGCTCTCTTTACAAGGATGGGAGGAGCACAGGATACTAGCAATAGGTGAATCGGGAACATCTTCTTATTGTTCGCGTTGTGGATCCTATCACACTATCCGTCCCAACCAACCAACATTCATCTGCCATACCTGTGGGTACAACCTTAATGCAGACTTGAATGGGGCGAAGAATATTGCTAAAAGACTGATAAAATATGTTCTGCAACCAAAATACAACTCCATTAAAGACCAAGTTAGTGGAAAGTTTTTTCCACTCATTTCTTTTCGTGTCTTCCCTGTCTTGAGCCAATGGCTACAGACGAAGCAGAGTCATCTGCTTACCCCCGGAGCTGGAGTGAGAGCCTAAGGTTCTCAATAACACTGTCTCCAGTAATGAGTCCCGGTGAGGAGATGAACCCTCTCACCTCCGCTAACACTGTGTGTTGGAGGTGTAATCCCAGAGCTTGAAACTCCCTAAACTACTGCTTTAAGCGATGCTCCCTTAAACGCTCCTGGGTTGGGCAGAGTCCTCAAAATTGTCTTCCACTACCCTTCAATCTGGGGAAAGTGGGGAAAATAACTCATGTTTGTTATTTCCAGTTATTCTATTTTAGTTAGTCTGAAGGAAGAAGGAACAGTTATAAACGATGTTGGGTGAATTCACTCGAGTAAAATGGTTTATGATATTGTTATAAACAATGGAAGAATTGTTGATGGTACAGGTAATCCTCCCTATTTATCAGATTTAGCGATTAAAGAAGGAAAAATAACCAAAATTAAAAAAGTAATCTCTGATAAAGCAACCATAGTAATTGATGCAAAAGGGTTAATTATTGCTCCAGGATTTATTGATATTCACAGTCATTCTGACAGCAATATTCCAATCAGCAACAAGCTTGAATCCATGATTACTCAAGGTATAACAACAGCTGCTGTGGGACAATGCGGTATTTCACTTGCACCTATCAGTGACGAAACCTTTGATCTTTTCAAAAAAGAAGTTGACATGTGGAGTCCTCCAGGTGTTGAAATTGATCTGTCTTGGAGGAGTTTTGAAGATTATTTGAAAGAACTGGAGAAAGGTAAATGTTCTATGAATATTGTTCCTTTTGTCGGTTTTGGCGCTATCCGCCTTGCTGGGGGACCAGGTTATGAAGATCGTCCACCAACCTCTGAAGAATTAATTAAAATGCAATCCTATGTCGAAGAAGCTTTGCAGTCTGGAGCTTTTGGTATGAGTACAGGCTTAATATATTCTCCTCAAGTTTATGCTAAGACAGATGAAGTGATTGAACTCGCTAAGATAGTTGCTAAATATAATAGAATATACTTCTCCCATATCCGCGATGAGGGTGCAAAAGTTGTTAAAGCTGTAGAAGAGTTTATTCGTATTGTTGAAGCGTCAGGTTGTAAGAGCGGACAAATTGCTCACCATAAAGCTTCAGGTATAACTAATTGGGGATTAAGTAAGAAAACATTACAGATTATTCATGAAGCAAATCAAAGAGGATTGGACATAACTTGTGATCAATACCCCTACAATAGAAGTATGACTTCTCTTATCACTATTCTCCCTCCTTGGGTTCACGTTGGTGGAATTGAATCAATACTTGAAAGATTAGATGATGCAAAGAATAGAGAGAAAATCAAAAACGAGATGGAAGAAGGATTAACAGATCAAGAGAACTTTGCTAAACATCAAGGTTTTGAGAATATCTTCATTGCTTCGGTTAAAACTGATAAATGGTTAGACATTGAAGGAAAAAGCATTGCTGAAATAACAAAAATACGAAATCTTAAAGATGATTATGAAACTCTCTTTAGTATAATTAGTGACGAGAAAGGTGCGGTTTGGATAACAATCGAAAGTATGGGAGAAGAAGATATCAAAAGGATTATGACAAGTGAATATAGTATGGTCTCAACCGATGGTTCAGGTGTTTCTCCCGAAGGTCCTTTAAGTCATGGTAAACCCCATCCTAGATTTTATGGAACATTCCCAAGAGTGCTAGGTAAATTTGTAAGAGAAGAAAAATGGTTGTCATTAGAAGAAGCAATCTGGAAGATGACTGGATTCCCAGCGAAGAAACTGGATTTAGAAGAACGTGGACTAATAAAAGAAAACTACTGGGCGGATATAGTAATATTCGATCCTGAAACTGTTAAAGATGAAGCTACATATGAAGAACCTCATAGATTCTCGACAGGAATAGATTATGTTATCGTAAATGGTAAGATTACTGTAGAGAAAGGAAAACTGCAAGAAGTTCTGGAAGGAAAAATTCTAAGAATATAGAGTTGCAATTAAACTGTGAGCTTTCTCAGCTAATAAAATGTAATTTCTACCAAACCTATCCTAACTATAATATCAGTTCTGTAAAGAGAAGAAAGGAGCTCAAGAATATATAATACAACATTTCTCTCTTTTCTAATGACGCATGAGTACAATTTAAAAAGGCTTTATCTTTTCTTTCAAAGAAAGGAGATTTTGAAATGGATGCTTTAGAGAAATTAAAAAAATATATGCTTGTTGATGGCTTCTCAATGATTCTTGATTTACAGAAAAGCAAGGGTTGTAGATTATACGATAAGAAAAGTGGCAAAACATACTTAGACTTCTTCTCGTTTTTTGCTTCTTCTCCCATAGGTTTTAATCATCCTGAAATGGTATCAGAAGAGTTTTTGGACAAACTTGCTTATGTTTCTGTTAATAAACCTAGTAGTTCAGATTTCTATACTGATGAAATGGCAGATTTTGTTGATACTTTTGGTCGTATTGGTATACCTAGTTTTCTACCTAATCTCTTTTTAATCAGTGGTGGAGCTTTAGCTGTTGAAAATGCTCTGAAAGCCTCTTTTGATTGGAAAGTTCGAAAGAACTTTGAAAAAGGAATCGAAAAAGAAGTAGGTTCAAAGATTATACACTTTGAACAGGCATTCCATGGACGAAGTGGTTACACATTAAGTTTAACTAACACTTTTGATCCAAGAAAAACTAAATATTTCCCCAAATTTGATTGGCCTAGAGTTTTATCTCCTGCTATAACCTTCCCACTTGAGCAACACTTAGATGAAGTTAAACAAGCTGAACAAAAAAGTTTGAATCAAATAAATGCGTCTATAGACCAATATGGCAACGACATTGCTGCGATATTAATTGAACCCATTCAAAGTGAAGGTGGTGATAATCACTTACGTAAAGAGTTTTTTGAGGAATTACGTAAGATTGCCGATGAAAAAGAAATTCTGTTGATTTATGACGAGATTCAAACTGGTATCGGTATGACAGGAAAATTCTGGTGTTATGAACACTTTGGTGAAAAAGCTAAACCTGATATCATTGCTTTTGGTAAGAAAATGCAAGTTAGTGGGATTCTAGCATCAAATAGAATCAAAGAGGTAGAGAATAACGTTTTTGAGGAATCAAGTCGTATTAATAGCACTTTTGGTGGAAATTTAGTTGATATGGTAAGGGCTCAGAAATATCTTGAGATTATAGAAAAAGAAGATTTAGTTGACAAATCTGATAAAAACGGTTCTTATATGCTCAATCATCTATTCGAGATTCAGACTGACTTTCCTGAACTTATCTCTAATACTAGGGGTAAAGGTTTGATGATAGCTTTTGATCTGCCTTCCAAAAAAATAAGAGATGATATTCAAAATAAAGCAATGGATAAACAATTAATGATTTTAGCATGTGGAGAGAAGACGATTCGCTTCCGTCCTGCCTTGAATATTGAGAAAGATGAAATAGATGAAGGATTAAATATCTTAATCGATGTTCTTAAAACGTTTTAACTTTCCTTATTTTTTCATTCTTCTTCCTATTTTTTTCATTAGAAAGAATTATTTTTATTAAGTACCAATAAGTAAACTTTAAAACGAAATCTTTTCAAAATATTTAAGGTGAGTATATGCCTATCGTTGAATGTGTCCCCAATTTTAGTGAAGGAAAACGCAAAGAAGTAGTAGATCAAATCGTTGAAGCTATAGAAAAAGGAGGCAAAATTAAGCTTCTTGATTCTCGAATGGACCCTGATCATAATCGAGCTGTTATATCTTTCGTAGGAGAACCTGAAGCTTGTTTAGATGCAGCTTTTGCTGGATGTAAGAAAGCAGCTCAACTTATTGATATGGACGAACAAAAAGGAGAACACAACCGTTTTGGAGCTACAGATGTTATTCCGTTTATTCCCATTTCAGATATTTCACTCGAAGAATGTGCTGAATTAGCTGAAAAGTTAGCTAAGAAAATAGGGGATGAACTTAAGATTCCAACCTATCTTTATGGTGCAGCCGCTAAGAACCCAAGTAGGGAAGTTCTTCAAAAATATAGAACTAAATCTTTTCAATATGAGCAGTTAAAAGAGGCAATTATTGAAGATCCTGTTTATGAACCTGATTATGGACCTAAAGACTTACCTAAATCTGGAGCAACAAATATTGGAGCAAGAGAGTTTCTAATAGCTTACAATATATACCTTGATACAACTGATATGGGTATCGCTAAAGCGATAGCTAAGAATATTAGACATAGTGGTGGAGGATTGAGATACATACAAGCTGGTGCTATGAACATTGAAGAAAAAAATTGCGTTCAAGTATCGATGAATATTACTGATTTTAAAGGAACTCCTCTTAATAGAGTCTTCGACATGGTTAAAACAGAAGCTGCGCGTTTTGGAGTAAATGTTACTGAATCCGAAGTATATGGTATGATTCCTTTAGACGCTTTACTAGAAGCTGCTGAATATTACCTTCAATTGAATAATTTTGAGCGAAAACAGATTATAGAAAAACGTATTTATGAATAAGGTGAATTAGATGTTAATAGATAAAAAAATAACAGATTTTTTGGATGAACTTGCTTCTAATAGCCCTGCACCTGGTGGAGGGTCAGCTGCAGCAATTGCAGGAGCAATGGGTGCTGCTCTAGGAAGTATGGTTGCTAATTTAACCATTGGAAAGGAAGAATATGCAGAAGTTGAGGATTTTTTCAAGGTTAAAATTGCAGAAACTGAAAAATTACGTAAAAAACTCACAGAATTAGTCGATTTGGACGCTAATGCTTTTACAGGTGTTATAAACTCTTTTAGATTACCTAAAGATACTGAAGAACAAAAAGCTACACGTTCAGCTAAAATTTTAGAAGAGTACAAGAAAGCAGCTGAAGTTCCTATGGATACTTGTAGAGCATGCAGAGAAGTGATAGATCTGCTTAATGAAATGGGTACTAAAGGGAATAAGAACGCTCTTTCTGATATAGCTGTAGGAGCTCTCTGTGCTTTGACTGGCTTAAAATCAGCTGTTCATAATGTTGAAATCAACTTAGGTTTCATCAAAACTAAAGATGCTGAATGGGCAAATAGTAAGTATAAGGAACTTGAAAGCCTTCTTGAAAATGTTGAAGAGAAAGTCCATAAATTGGATGAAGACATAAGAGCTACATTCTAACCCTATCTTTTACATTTTTCTCTTCACAATTTTTTAGTTTTTTTCAATCTTCTATAGTAATGTTGATATTTACTTTTACTTAGAAAAACAAAAACTGATACTGCTTGGAGGTAAATTAAGTGAGTAGGGTTAACAATATTGAACAAATTCTCGAACCAATAGATGCTCCTATTAAGACTGAAACTGAATTAAGACTGGCAGCAGTACTGATCCCGTACTTCTATGAAAAAGATAAAATCCTTTTTACTAAAAGGACTGAAAATCTGAAACAGCATCAAGGGCAAATAGCGTTTCCTGGCGGAAGATTTGATGAATCTGATAAGAATCTAGTAGAAACTTGTTTACGTGAGACTGAGGAAGAAGTAGGAATAAACTCATCAAAAATAAGATTATTAGGTCGTTTAAATCCTATAATCACAAATAGCAAGCATTTGGTTTATCCTTATGTAGGATTAGTAGACAAAAATGCGACAATAACGATAAACCCCTCAGAAGTGGACTTAGTTTTCTGTGTTACTCTTGCACATTTGATAGATCAAGAAAATTATATTTCTGGAAATATAGATGGAATAGAAACCAACTACTATCAAGTTAAAGATTTCAAAATATGGGGTGTAACAGAAAGAATTTTGACTGATTTAATATCTAGAATGAAGGGTTATGAAAATAAGTGATTATTATTATTTTTCTTTTCTAATCTGATGAATGGGACAACTCATAAATAACATAGATGCAATTTTCCTTATGTTCGATTCAGTTGAACTTCCATTTGAGATATGTAAGCATTTGGTATCTATTACTCCTATTTTAGGCATTTCAGGAAGTTTTGATAATTATTCCTTATGGATGCTCCCTAAGTATTTTCCAATATCCCCAAATCAGATACTTATTCCTTTTTCCTCAAAAGAACCTCCTGCAGAATTATCTTTAAACATTTTACGAAAAGGTGAAGATGACACTATGATTGCTACTTATAATCAATCTAAACTTAACTCTAAGGTTTTAGAAGAAGGTAAGAAAATTATCGCTCCTGTTTATAATCGCGCTATCATAACTTTAGAAACTAGACTTTCGGAATCTTCACTTATTGCTGGAAAACAAAAACTCGCAGTTTATGATATAGTTTGTGCATATGGTGTTGGAGGGTTGGATCCTGATTTCAATGATGAAATAACTATCTCTAAAACGATTGAAATTATGTCTCCTACACCAGTAGATACACTGGTAGTTAAAAAGAAACTGAAATGATAATATCATTGCAATGGAAAAAGTAAAAAAGATGCCAAGCAAATTCATTCCAATGGGTAAAGCAGAAAAAGTTAAGACGTCAAAATATGCTTTAGATGGTAAACAGATTAGGAAAATCCAAAAATTGTCTATGCAACTAAATCTGGAAACCATCGAACTATTGGAAAAAATCAATTCCAAATTAGTTGAAGTTAGTCTTAGTCCACATTTTTCTTCATGGGAGTATGTAATAAGCTGTTATGAGAAAGAGAATTTAAAAAACAAAATTACAAGAAGAGATGTTGAAATACAAGAATTAAAAGAAAAAATAGTTATTCAGAAACAACTTCTCAAAGATTATGAGTATGATTATTTAGCAATTATTGAACTAGGAAGAGCTCTAGAATTACTAAACAAGGTGTAAGAATGGGTAAGAACAAAGATATGACTCTCTCTATACCTGAGAAGTTTGTCAATGACAAT
Source organism: Candidatus Heimdallarchaeota archaeon (assembly GCA_019057815.1). Classification (GTDB taxonomy): domain Archaea; phylum Asgardarchaeota; class Heimdallarchaeia; order Heimdallarchaeales; family Heimdallarchaeaceae; genus 18H4-34. The sequence continues at coordinate 38,274 of JAHLWR010000014.1, read as the reverse complement.
ACAAATTTAGAAAATGTAGCAGACGAAATTATCAAATATGCTTCTCTGTTAGTCAAAGACAATTTTGATCAGATAATCCAAGATGATTGCTCTGATGAAGTTTTAGACCCCCTTTATGAGCAATATTACACTCTTAGTAAAGTCTATGGAAAATATCGACAAGAACATGGAGTTATATATTTTGAAGGTAATGAGCTTTTTACAAGAAACACATTAACAGGTCTGAAATTAAGTCTCGTTATGCGAAAATTGAAAAGAGCTAGAAGTATATGGGGAGAACAATTGACTCTAGACTATGATTCTGCAAAAGAACTGATTGAGCATTTCTCTAGAAGATATCTCACTAAAGAAGAAGAAGAAGTAGATTTATGAACTAATGAACCCTTTTGTCTTTTTCTTAAAGATATCATATAGTCCTAAACCAAGTGAATCAGAATTATACTCTAATTCAAAATATTCTGCTTGTGGTAGTTTTTCTACTAACATTCTTACATATTTGATTGGGTGAATTCTATCTTTTCTTGCTCCAATTATGATTATTTTATCCTTAATGGTTTCATAATTTTCATTTAGAATGTTAAAATCTACAACATCTCTAGTACTAATTCTATATTTCCTAAAATCCGTTCTGTTTATACCTTGTAAAATATATTTTCTCTGAAGTTTATCTCTACCACTAACAAAAATGCATCCTATTCTTGAAATAGTTTTAGTTACAGTTTTATGCCAGAATAGCGGTAATCTACCATAATAGAAGGCTATCTTGCCAATATAATTATAAGGTAAAGGTGATACAAGTATTGATAATTTTGGGTGGATGTGTTGGTCAACTAGAAGTTTGAGAGTTGCTATGCTTCCTGCTGAGGTTGTTATCATTATAGTTTTTTGAAGATTAATATTAAGCTGCTCAATAATTTCTAGTATATCTTTTCTTATTCTTGCAAAAGTTATATTTTCAGTTCCAAGAATAGCTGTTTCTTTCTCTCTAGTTTCTAAAAATATAACATTATAGTCATGTATGATTTTCGATAAGAATATTTGCCATGCAAACATATAGGAGCCCATACCACCAATAACTATAACATTTATTCGTTCACTGCTCGCAGGAGAATTTTCAAAGGTTTGAACCCTTAACTTGGTACCATCACTTACAGTTAGAAATCTTTTCAAAGTTATATCTTCAAGCAATATTGTTCAGTCCTCTGAAAGTGTATACCTTTAAGTGTGAAGTCACTTTTTAATATTTCTAATCAACTAAAAGAATAAAAACTGTAAAAAAAGATTTAAACGACTTCTTTAAATGGAAATCTATGACCTCAGCTTTCGAAGATTTAGCTGAAGAATCTTATATTAGATGTAATTTAGAAGCTAACGATAGACTACGAGTGCTACGTTTAAAAACTAAAGGTGTTAAGAAGGGAACAATTATCCTTATTCCTGGTTTTGGATCCCAAATTTCCGCTTGGGATGAGTTTTTAGAATTGAAGAAAGAAGATTATGATTTGATAGTAATCGAAACTCGCGAGATACATACAGCATTACTTGAAGAAGATAAGCTTTTCACTGCAGATAGATATACCGCAGATGTTCCTGTAGTAATAAACTCCCTTGAAGTTGAAAATTACATTATTGTTACCTCAAGTATGATTGCATCTTTTGTTCTTAGAGCATTAAGCAAGAAATTAATTAATCCAAAACTATCATTCTTTGTTGGACCTGTTAAAGATACAACCTTACCGAATTGGTCTTGGCTTTTTGTTTATATCGCTCATCCGATAGTCTGGAAATTAGTAGTTAAACCTTTTGTAAAATTTTACATAAAATATTTCGCATTAGATAAAAACGAAAAAGAGCAAATTAAGAAATATAATGATTATCTTGATCAATATGACGTACGAAGAGCAAGAAAAAGCTTAATCCAACTAAGAAAATGGGAAATGACTGAAGAAGAGCTGAAAAACATTCGCTCGAAGTGTGTTTTGGTTGGTGCAGAGACAGATAAAGCTCATACATCAGAAACAACTCGCTGGATGGCTTCTTTTATCGAAAATTCTACTTATATTGACCTAGGTACGAACATAAACGCGCATAGTAAGCCTATGGTAGACCTGATAGAAGAAATTCTTAACAAAGAAAAATTCTAGTATGAAATTTTCCGAATTATTAGATTCATACGAAAAAAAGTTAAATATTTGTGATAGAGATGCTATTTATGAGTTCAGAATTCGAGGTTATTGCTTCTAAACTTATAATACAAGTAGGAGAGAATTTAGACGAAACATTAAGAGTTCTTACTTTTGAACCAAAAGGAGAAAAAAAGGCTACAATGGTTCTAATTCCTGGTTTCATTAGCCTTCCTTCAGCTTGGGATGAACTATTAATGAAAATGAAAGATGATTATAACATTATCTACATAGAAACACGAGAGAAACACACCTCTAAAATAAATAAAAATTCTTCTTTTACAGCTGAAAGATTAGGGGACGATATAGTTCAAGTTTTAGAGTATCTTATGACCGATGAATATTTTCTTGTGACTTCAAGTATGCTTGCAGCAGTTGTTTTAAGAGCTCTTAGTAGAAAAGTCTTAAATCCTAAATTGTCTTTTCTTGTTGGTCCAGTTGTAGCATTAACTGAATCTAATTTCTACTGGTTCGTACTCAAAGTCAATGTTCCAATAGTTTATTTTCTTATTGTTAAACCTCTTGCAAAACTCTTAATGGGTGTTGTTCATACTCAAAAGGATCAGAAAGGTCAAACTAACAAATACAAGCTATATCTGGACAATGTTGATATTAGACGCGCTCGGAAATGTGGTCTTCAACTTAAAGCTTTAAAAATTACTGAAGCAGAATTAAAAATTATCAGATCAAAGTGTATTTTAGTTGGTGCAGAAAAAGATAAAGCTCATAGATCAAAGATTACGCATTGGATGCATGAGAACATTAAAGATTCGGAATATGCTGACTTGGAGACAAACATTGCAGCTCATGGATCAAAGTTATTTGAATTAATTGAAGAGAAGTTGAATGAATAGGTACTCTTAACAATTCGTCGTATATTTAGCAAATATCTGAATGTTACTTAGAAACAAATATATAGCTATTTAACCATTGTAAATAGATATAATAATCAAATAAAGCAATTCAATCATCTAGTTATACTAACTTTGGTGGAAAAATAGTGTACGCCCCTTTTAACCTACGACATGAAAAAGCTTTCAACAATCCAATTATTAAACAGATTGTCGATTCTATCAGTGTTACTAGTAAAAATGTGCTGCAGTTATTCAGCGAAAAAGTTCTAGAATACGCTCAAAATACTGAAATTAACAATGAAATAAGATTTTTAGTTGTTGATATGTCTATATGTTCACGCAATTTTGAACAAATCTTGCATTTCACAGAGAATCTGGAGCGTCCTGAATACTTCTTGTATAGAGCTTATGCATATTCCAGAATTCAGCAAACTAATAAAATAGCAAGTTTAAAGCTACAATTTCAACAAAAATTCTTAGAAACACTCACTAATCCTAGAAACACTTTTATTTTGAAAACAATGGAATTCTTCTTACTGTACGGTGAAAAGGATTTCCAGTCTTCCTTAATAAAATTAGAAGAAAATGAAGAGATACTAGATTCGACTGATGAGTTGAATGACAAGTTATTCACCAATCTCTTCCTGACTCTAGCAGCTCAAGCTTATTTACTAGTTAATTCTTTAGATAAAGTGGAAGAGACTTCCAGAAATATCCTACAGAGTGCTGTTAAGCAAAAAGATCCTTATTTCCAATCAGTTGCACTTAACTTAATGACCAATGTTCTAATAAGCAGAGGTGAATTTAGAAAAGCTCAAAGAATGCTTAACTCAGCTGTTATCCCAACAGAAGAAACGGGATTAGCTGCTGATAGAGCTAGTTTACTAACCAATTCAGCAAAATTAGAATTAGCTAGAGGAGATTATCAACGTTCTATTAAATTGCTAAATCAGATATTTAAATTAGTAGCAAAAAATCCCCGCTCACAAGCAATAACTGCTCTTAATATTACGGAATTACATATCATACTTAAAGAATATGAGCATGCTGAGCTAAGTCTTGATCTAGCCCGAACTTTGGATGAATTGAATGAATTGAAACTAGTTGAACCTTATCTGTATGATGTGTGGTTGAAAATAGAACAAGATAGGTTAAAAGATGCTGAAACCTCAATAAAAAGATGCTATGAAATAGTGGAAGATACTGGAGAGTCAAGGCAAATACCCACAATACTATATTTTGAAGGAATGTTAAAAAAGAAAAAAAATCTTATCCCAGAAGCGATAGAAAAATTTCAAATGGCCTTTCAGTATGCTAATCAAATGCAGAACATAGAGATATTGATCAAGAGTCAATTTCAATTAGCTTCTATTTTCCTTGAAAAGTTTAAAGAAACAAAAGAATTGGCTGATTATTCAAATGTATTGAATTACTTGAACAATCTAGTAGTCCTCTCCCAAGAGCAGTTTGTTCCAAGACTTATGTGTGATATTCATATTATCAAGGGATTGGTATTTGCACAAGGGGAAAAGATAGATAGAGCTCTAGATGATTTAGAGAAAGCTAGAGAGTTAGCTTCGAGATTTGGCTACAGAAGTTTGCTAAACGAGATTAAGAGTCTAATAGCTGATTTGGAGATAATTTCTGAAGAAAAGGAATCTGATAAGAAATCACTTGAAGAAAAGGGATTCAAAGAAACCAAAAAGATGGAGGAAGTTCTTCAAAAATATTTAGATTTCAAATTTGTAAAGAACCCAAGAAAAACCTCATCCAAGTTATATGGCGTTGCAATTGTAGAAACGCAATCAGGAGTAATTAATTATAAATATACTACAGATTATGAAGAAGAAAATGAAGCTTCTCTCACAGCAACAGTTATAGCGGCAGTGAACATGTTCTCAAGTGTTCTATTAGAAGAAGAAATAATGCTAAAAGAAGCAATAGAGGAAAAAAAGGCATTAATGATTGAACAAATCGAAGATAACTTGATTGTTTGTGTTTCTGATCATATTTCTTTGGATTTAAAAATAAAATTTGAAGAATATGTTAGAAAACTAAAAGAGCACTCTGAATTATTAAAGGAACTAGAAGGTAGTTCAGAAATATTAAAAAAGATAGATACTCTAACAAAAAAGCATTTTGATTAAGAATTTAATTGATTTTTCTTTCTAGTATTATTATAAAAAATTTCTTGATAAATTTCCTTGTGATAAGGAGTTAGTTTTACATGCAATCGCAAAAACTAAAATGACAGTTAATCGTAGAGTGGTTCCAATAAAGGACATATTGTTCTCTACTGATGCGATTGTTCTTTTCTGGTTACTCCATTTAATAAAAGAAAAAGATAAAGAAAAAGAAGAAGTATTCAGAATTTTTCAGTACAGAATATGGAGAAGAATATAAAAAACTACGAAACTTTGTCTCATCAGTACATAGTTATATTGAAAAAAGTGATTTATTGCAATGATAAAAACTAAACCAATTATTAATAAGAGAAAAACAGGTTTTTGAAAAGCAGAGTAAAATAACTCTAAAATTTCTTCCCACCAATAACTCTCTTCATACTTTTCACTGATTCTATTCTTTTAATAACTGGGCTAAGAGTAAAAGAAAAGTAATAGATTTGAGGTTTAGGGCGTTTATATCTTTAATAACTAATATATAAAGAAGGTTAAAAGAATCCTTTGAGAGACTGTAGGATTTATAAAGGTCATATTCAATAAATTAAATGACCAGTTCACCTGTTGAATTTGCACTCCATTCGTTGCTTGTGTTGTTCTTTATGTGGACTGGTCACTATAAGTGTCCTATGTAGCTCACAACAATAATATCTAAAAGTTTGCATTTAGACATATTTACAATTGGAAAAAATTACCTTACCTGTCTTTTAGGTGATAAGTTAACAAAAGGACTTTTTTTCTGTTGGTTATATATAGTAATTTCTATATATATTATTGTTACTTACTACAAAGTAACGAAAAAGCAACGAATGGAGTAGAGTAAAAAGAAACTTATGGACTGGTGAACATAACTGATCTTCATCACAAATGCATTCATCTTTCGACATTCATCGCAGTAAATAGCGTACTATCTCATTTCATTGAGACTCCACATCAGAAGATGAAGATTGGTGTAAAAGTGAAACGTTTCTAGAGAACTCACTCCGCAACAAAAAACAAAAATAAGGTGATATAATGAAAAACAATCGAAAAAAGTCAAAAATATCAATAGCACTGGTATTAGGAATCCTTATAGCTGCAATATATGGGGGTGCAGAACTCACTCAAGCATGGCCACCATACTATGGAGAAGTCGATTTTGATGGAACTGTAGATGTTGAAGGATTAGACCGACCTGTAGAGAACGTCAAAGTAGAACTACTTGAAGATGGAAACGTGAAAAGATGCGATTATACTGATAGTAACGGTTACTATGAATTTACTTGGACTGTTGAACGATTCAAAATCTATTCAATACGCATATACAAATTAGGATTTAATCAGCAAGATCAAAATGTTTTACCTCAAAGTAGCTCCCATACACAAAACTTTGAGCTAGATGGACGTGTAGCACTCTTCCTTTGGGCTTCTGATGTAGCTAATCAGTCTATTATGGAAGAATTAGCTGATCAACTTAAAACCAATGAAAGTTTTACTGATTTCATATATTACGAAGATGAGGAAGATTGGGAGGATGCTATCGATGCTCTCGATGCAATTGAAACTTACGATTCACTAGTCTTTATCTATATAATTGCACATGGTCAGTATGGATGGAGAGGTGATGACAAGGCATCTTGGGTTTACCAAGTTGGAGGTACTCAAAATTATGAAATTTGTTCCAATGACTTCGTTGAAAAATTGCTAGACTTAGATTCTCAAAATATATTTTTATTGGTTGATTCTTGTTATAGCGGAGATTTCGTAGGAGAATATTTTAAAGAAGAATATAGAGATGAACCTGTTTTTGCAATGTCAAGCTCGAATTATACAATGTCACAAAGGTGGTATGGTGATAACGGAACCAATTATAACCCAGAAGATGAAGATGGAAGCGCATATGGTGGAACTTTTACCCATTTCTTCTTCGAGAGATTAAGTCAAGGGTATACTGATATTCAATCGTTTAATTATGCTTACGTCAACACTAATGCTTATGCTCTCGCATTTCAGGGCTTAAATCAAAAACCACAAAAGGAAGATCTATTAGATTATACTTGGTTCTGATTTCAAATATCTATAACCTTTTTTTTTCTTTTTCTTAACTATAATATGCAGAGGTAGGTTGATGTTATGCTTATATTTAAGTGGTAGTTCTTTGTTATCTTTAAGAGAGATAAATGTCACTTATTTTCCAAAAAATATATAACAGTTGTACTATTGGTGAATATGGATGGTTGTGAATACTGGACTAAAACTAAAAACAATTTTTTACAGTTTGCTCATCTGTTTACTTCTTTTTTCTCCTTATAATTCTCAAAACAATCCAATTTCTGAAGAAACGAAATATCAACCATTATCCCAATCTGTCTTGCAGATGAACCAACTCCTAACGGATCCATATTGGAAAATTAGTGCTTCAGTAATTATTGGTTATGACGACAATTTTACAGATTATGAATTCCCAGGTAATGGGACAAAAGAAAATCCTTATCTTATTGAGGATTTAAGTATCACAACCTCTGAAAGCATTGGGATATACATTTTCAACACAACTAGACACTTTCTTATCAAAGATTGTTATATTTCAGCAGTTGTTTATGGTATTGTTCTTGACAATGTTTTCACTTCTACTGCTTCTGTTAGCAACACTACATGTTGTTACCACACTACTTATGGGTTATTTTTAGATTCATCAAATGATGCGACAATCTACAATAATAGTTTTCACCACAACATAGCCGGTTTAGGGTTGTACAATTCCAGTTATGGTAATATCACTTCAAATTCTTGCTATTCTAATGGTTATGTTGATATTTATATTATTGAATCCGATTATTCTGTGATACAGTACAATCAGTGCACCAACACTCGTTTTGGTATAGGGATACTTAATTGTCAATTCTCTGAAATTTCGGATAATGATCTTGATATACACGAATCTAGTATTCGTATCGTTTCCTCTTCTTTCATCAATATCACAGATAATATTTGCTTTTTCAATAATTTCGGTGGAATAAGTATTGACTCCTCTATTGACATTCTCATTCTTAACAATATTTGTGTTTACAGTGCTTATGGCATCTATATTTACTATTCTACTAATTTTACCATTAAGCAGAATGATTGTAGCAGAGGTTTTCATGGTATAACCCTTAAATATTGCAATATATTTTCTGTCCTTAACAACACTTTTACTGGATATACTAGAGGTGCTTATTTCTCAAGAACTCTCTCAACCACTATCATTGGCAATACATTTAGTAATAACTCTCTAGAAGGCATGGTTTTATCTATTTGTGATAATACTTTTGTTAGTGAAAACACTTGCAGTAATAACATTCAAAATGGGATATGTTCCAGCTATGCAGTACCAGTCAACATCTACCCTATAATCACGAGTAATATTTGTGAAAACAACTACTATGGAATTAAGTTGCTCTCTCATGCTGATTCTCACACCATTACAAACAATACTTGTATAAACAACACCTATGGTATCTATCTTAAAGGTTCTAGTTTTTCCCTTATAGCTTCTAACCTTTTACTTGAAAATATCCGATATGGAATTATCCTTGCGGATGCTTCTATTACGGAAGCTTCTAATGGGAATAAAATCTTCTCCAACACATTTGTAGATAACAATCTAGATGGGACTCCAAATGGCTTCGCTCAAGCGTATGATGAGGGTTTCAGTAATCAGTGGTACGATAAGGATACTAATACTGGCAACTTCTGGTCTGATTGGGATGGTACAGGAACCTACCCTATCGATGGCGAACGCATGTCTTCTGATCCCTACCCCACTAACGATTTCACCACTACTGAAACTACCTTAACCTCTGAAACTACCTTAACCTCTGAAACTTCTACCACCATTTCAACCGATAGTACTACCGATACTAGTTCTGGTTTCATTATCCAGCTTTTCACCTTGATAGTTTTTATTGTCATTACTTTAAAGAAGAGACTATCTAAAAAGAACTCTACTTAATAAATAAAGAACTAGGTTCAATTAGATCGACTACAACGCTCTAGAACTATTTTCTTCAAAGCAGCTAAGGAGTTTTTAAATGTAAATCGTGATTAATTGTTTAAATATTGAAATCCTAGAATTAAAATAATGGTTTCTACTCTTTAAACCGATTTTCAATTAGGAATGATACAAACAGAAACTGAGAAAGCTTATTTTGCCACCATTTTTAAATTAACAGATGACCCCGTCTGGATTCCTAAGAGTGTTGTTGAACCTAAGACTATGAAACTCAAAAAGTGGTTTATCGATCAATTGCAAAACGAACTCAAAACCAATAAACAAACAACTTTGGTTAATTATTTTCTTACATAGTAGTTTGGTAAGTTCATCCTCTAATCATCTGAAGATAAAAAAGGAAAAAAGATTGTTCTTCACATTAAAGCAATACACGAAGAATTGGTAAAAAATAGTAAATAAGAGAAAAACAAGTTTTATGAACTCAGAGGAAAACGACTTTGAATTCCTTTTATTTCGTTTTTTATACTAGAGTTACTCTGCATTTTTGTCATAGTAGTTTGTAAAGAAACTAGTTTTTCATCTTCATGTTTTATACAATTTATATCAATCAAGTATGGAGTAATTATTTCTAACAATTTAGTATTCAGAATATCTTTGAAATATTGTTCAAAAACCAAAGCATTAATAATTTGATTATCCAAATATTCAATATAGTCTTTCTCTGAATCTCTAATCTCTTTTGTTGAATTTAGAGATAACATATATTTACAGAGAATAGAAAGAGATTTTGCATTATCTTGGAATACTGGATTGGGAAGGAAACTTTTTAAAAGACTGATAAGTGGTGAATTATACCAATAGGTAAAGAGGATAACAAATGGCTCAAAAATGGATTTGTACGCTCTGTGGTTATATATATGATCCTGAATTAGGAGATCCTGAAGCAGATATATCTCCTGGAACATCTTTTGAAGATCTCCCAGATGACTATATTTGTCCTGAGTGCGGTGCTGGAAAAGAGGATTTCGAACTCTACGAAGACTAATTTAACCACTTCTTATTAATTTATTTTATTTTATTTGTTGCCTTTATAAAGGATTTATAAAGGAGTACATTCTTTCATAATTTAGAAGTTGATTTATAATGATGCAAAATGTGAGAATTGACATACCAAACATTCGTAAAACTGATCAACAGAAAATAGTGTTGGTTTTTAACTACCTAGCCGGAACAAAAGTTTCTACAATAAGCTGTGAAGAAAAACAAGCTGTTTTTGAACAAGATACAAACGTGATTCACATAAATAAAATTTTAAATGTTTTAAGATCCTTAGGTTTGTCTGCATTTTTACATTCCGTTGAATAGGCATATGTCAACACTTCTAACGGTTTTTCTTTTATTTAGTTACTACTTTAAGATTTTAACCACGCAATTATTATCTTCTTAATTCTATATTGAATTGATAATTATGGATGAAGTAATTCTAAAAGTTAAAGGAATGACATGTACGCATTGTGAAATGTCTGTAAAAAAAGCTCTAAAAGCTGTCAAAGGCGTAAAAGACGTTAAAGTCAGCTACAAATCTGGATTAGCTGAAATAGTTGTTAAAGAAGGTAAAATTTCCACCATTCAACTAATTGAAGCTGTTGAAGCTGAAGGATATAAAGCAACCTCAGCTTAGACCTTTTTTTGTTAAACACTTTAATTTTTATATCGTGTATTTGTTATATTTTAAGAACTATATGTGTCTTGAAGAGAATGTATGAAAAAACAATTAAAATTGAGGGAATGACATGTGCTTCTTGTGTAACTCGTGTTCAGAAGGCGTTATCATCTCTAGAAGGTATGAAAACTGCTAGAGTCAATCTTATTAGTGAAAATGCTAAGCTGATTTACGACCCTTCTTTAGTAAGTGACAAAAAAATCAAAAAAGTTGTTGAATCTGCAGGTTATAGAACTTCTATGGAAGCAGATGAGCTTGCTTTCATGAGAAAAAAAAGATTAGTTGATATGAGAAAAAGGTTTTACTGGAGCTTAGCTTTATCTTTACCTGTTTTTGTTTTTGCAATGGGTCATATGTTACCTTTTCGAAACTGGTTTCCTAGTTTTGCAAATTGGCAACAAACTTTCTATATCTTTGAAGGAATGAAATTTTCCAATTTTCTGCAACTAATTCTTTCAACCCCTGTTCAGTTTATCATAGCTTACCCATTCTATAAAGCAGCTTGGAGAAGTATTCGAAGTAAAAGCGCTTCTATGGAAGTCTTAGTAGTTCTAGGGACTACAGCTGCATATGCTTATAGTTTATTCTCATTATTATATCCCTATATCAATCCCTCTTACAGCGGAGATGTATTTTTCGAGACATCATCAATACTCCTAACTTTCATCTATTTAGGAAAATATCTAGAGGAAATATCAAAAGGGAAAACATCTGAAGCTATAAAAAAACTTATACAATTAAGGCCAAAAACAGCAGAAGTGATACGAGATGGAAAAGAAGTAATAATACCTATTGATGATGTTGTAGAAAATGATATTTGCGTTGTATATCCAGGTCAAAACATCCCAGTTGATGGGATTGTAATGGAAGGAGAGAGTTATGTTAATGAATCTATGATTACAGGTGAAAGCATATCTGTTTTTAAAGAAAAAGGAAGTGAGCTGATCGGTGGTACTATTAATGAAAATGGAAATATCAAAATGGAAGCTAAAAGAGTGGGGAAAAATACTACTTTAAACCAAATAATTAAAATGGTTGAAGACGCACAAACTTCAAAAATACCTATACAAAAACTCGCAGATAGAATTTCAGCTTATTTTGTTCCAGCCGTTGTATTGTTATCCCTAATTACTTTTAGTGTTTGGTTTAGTCTTTTCAAGTTCGGAGTGATAAGCACAACGTTGCTTCCTGATGGACACACTGTTTTCTTATTTGCATTTCTTACAGCGATTACAGTTTTAGTTATATCTTGTCCTTGTGCTCTTGGTTTAGCTACACCAACAGCTGTTATGGTGGGCACAGGAGTAGGTGCTGAGAATGGGATTCTAATCCGTTCTGGAGACGCTCTTGAAATGACTCGAAAAGTCGATGTTGTATTATTTGACAAAACTGGAACTATCACAAAAGGTTCCCCTGAAGTAACAGATATTGTGTCAATTGCAGATGATGTGAGTGAAAAAGAAATTTTACAACTAGCAGCTTCGATTGAAAAAAACTCTGAACACTCAATCTCTAAAGCCATAATTCTCAAATCTGAAGAAAGTGATATCAAGTTAAAGTATGTTAAGAATTTTCAATCTTTTCCAGGCATGGGAATTGAAGGTGATATTGATGGTGACAAAATTGTCGTGGGAAACATGAAAATAGTTTCTAAATTTGGTATCAAAATCTCAGAAAATGTCAAAGTTCAATTAACAGAATTAGAGATAAAAGGTCAAACGGTTGTTTTTGTGATTAAAGAACAAGATATTGTAGGTTTGATAGCTCTCTTTGACACAATCAAACCTCATGCTAAAGAAACAATGTCACTCCTAAAACGTCAAGGGATTAAATCTGTAATGGTTAGTGGCGATAATAAAAATGCTGTCAAAAATGTATCAAACGAGGTTGGGATAGATCAGTATTATGCTGAGGTTTTACCAGAAGAGAAATTAGATCTTGTTAAGGAATTCCAAGAAAAAGGTTTAAGTGTACTTTTCGTTGGTGATGGAATTAATGATTCTCCTGCTTTAGCACAAGCTGACGTTGGAATTGCAATTGGTACAGGAACTGATGTAGCAATTGAAGCTGGAGATATTGTTCTAATTAAAAATGATCTCAGAGATGTTGTTACAGCTATAGATTTGAGTAAGAAAACCATAAGAAAGGTTAAGTCAGGATTATTCTGGGCGTTGATATATAATTCTCTGAGCATTCCTATTGCTGCAGGAATACTATTCTTACCTTTTGGCTTTTTATTACCCGCTGAGATTGCAGGATTAGCTATGGCTTTGTCTTCTGTATCGGTAATAACCAATGCTTTACTATTAAAAAGATACAAAAATCCATTCAAAAAACAGAGTATTCAAAATAAATAAATAACACAAGTATGTTATTATTAATGTGCATCCAATTGACAAGAAAGATTTGATTATTCTTGATGAACTTTTGAAAGATGGAAGAACATCATACTCAGATTTAGCTAAAAAACTTAAACTTTCAGTTCCTGCTGTCATTAGTAGAATTGAGAAACTAAAAACAACAGGGATAATAAAAAAATTTACTTTAAAAATTGATTATAAGAAAATCAGTGATGGAACACCTAATATAATATTGGTTAAATGCCCTAAAAAGTCTGCAGAGAGTTTAATTGAACAATTTAGGGGAGATCCAGCTATAAAGAAGATATTTCAAGTAACTGGTTCATATGAATTAGTTCTTATAACCCATTTCTTAGTCGAGAAAGAGAAATCTATTTTTGTAAAAAGAGTTCAAAAAGCTGAACAGATTGATGATTTTGAAATTCTCGATATTCAAGATGAATATATGCCAGATTACTCGCTAGTTCAAGTTGGTCACAGTAATTCAATAAAGCTTATTTGTGATTACTGCAAAAGAGAATTTTCAGGGGACATCTTTAGTAAAGTAATAGGTCCTAGAAAAAGATATTTCTGCTGCAATACGTGCTTAAGTCAGTTCGAAGTCAAGTTTGCAAAAGGTTCAAGTTACTGATTTTACAAATTGTTAATAAATACCAGAATAAATTTGTTGATTCAACCGGTAAAATTTATAAATAGTTCAATATAAGATAACAAAAAGAAAAAGTTCTGGAGAGACCTCATGAAAACCTTAAAAAAGTTACCTTTAATTATGATAATTTCTATGTTAGTTCTGTCTTCCATCCCTTCTGGAGTTCAAGCTTTGAAGATTTATGGATATTATGGATATGCATTCACAGAGGGAACCAACCAAGAATACTTACTAGTTTACAAAAAGGATATTATGGAGACAGACATAATTAAGGATCGTGAAATCTATTCTAGACTCATTTATAAGACTCCTACTGAATTTAGGACTGAATATGAAGAAGATGATGTCATAATCTCCAAACTAGAGTACGAAATTGCTGATCATAAATATTTTGTTATGAATATGTCACTAGTAACACTTAATTCATTTACCTACTTAATTGTAGCAGCACGTAATCTAACCTCAAACAAACTTGTTATTTTTGCAACATTCACTGAAAATAATGGTATTTCATGGCAAAAATTTTCAACTGAAACAGAACTTGGTACTTTGGATTATACTTGCTTACTCACTTCAGATATATCTTATACTTCGTTCTACTGTTTTGATTCTATAGCATTTAAAGGAAACATCACATTTGTATATACTTTTAGAGATGGAATACAAAGAAACTCTACTATCGTCTCATTTGATCCAACAGGTTTACCTTTCAAAATGGCTGATGAACAACTAGATGCGGATAAATACACCAGAGAAGATGCATACTATATGGGACAGGATTTCGATCTTTACGAACACGAAGGTAGAATATATGTAGTTTATACAGACATTAACAGGGGGTACGTTAGATTTACGTATTTGTTAGAAGATGGAGTAAACTTGGCTACAGCAACTACCATAGAGCCACCAATTGGAGATACAGACATTCTTAATCCGACAATTGTATTTTGGAATGATGGTTTCTACATTGTTGGTCAAGATAAACATTCAACATTTATAGAACAAGTGCAGCTTTTCGAGTTACATCTTTGGGGAGTGTGGATAGAGGATGTTGGAAGAGAATCTACAATGATAGAATACTTTTTAGGAAAAACATATCATGACGGTTTTTATGAAAAAAAATCCTTATTGACAACATATAAAGATAATCTAGTAGTTGTCTATGAGAGAGGTCATAGTTCAAAGGGTGGCGGATATCCTGATATTGGTTTCTTCTTCTCAGATGATGGTGAACAATGGACAACCAAATATTTGGGAGAAATGAATTTATTTACTAATTTAGGGTTCATCTTATTTGTTGCCACTATTGGTGTTTTCATAATAGTTTTACCAAGTTATATCTTTATCAAGAAGAACAAGAAATAGTTCTTTCTTTTCTTTTCTTTTTCTCTTTCTTGTTTTGTTTATTATCTAATTATCTAGGAAATTTGAAAATCCCAACATCAGAATCTGGGATTGTCATTTAGTAATCAGCCAATTCATCCTTTCAAATACCTAGGTTAGATTTTGGAAATGAATAATTTTTTATAAGAGGAAAACCTTCTTAGTAATATGGCAAATTCTGGGTTCAATCTTTTTGTTGTCATTCTAGGTTTTTGTTTATTAGGACTACCTATTATCCTAATTTCAGTTACAACAGCTCCTCCTACACCTAGTGAGTTTCAAAGTGTAATTTCTATTAATACTGTTCCTGGTGATACTGCAAGCTTAACCTATCTAAATGAAACTTCAAAAATTAATGGAAATTCCTCTTATTTTGATTCTTTAGAAAGCACTGAACTATTGTCTCTGATAAGTAATATATCACAGTTGATCTACGAAGAAAATGAATTCATGAAAGATGTAGATACTAAGGAATATGGAGGATTAAGCGATATGGTTCATGTGTTTAGCTTGGAAATGAATATTAGCTTAGTTGTTCAATCCACTGAAATAATCATGAATACATACAATGGTTTATTTGGATATCAAAACAATGGCACTTTTATTGTACATTTGGCTATGGATGAGCACTATGCTTTTCATTATACTGAACTAGGATATCTAGATGTGAATGAAACTATATCTGATGTTGTAAGTACATATCTCAATATGAAATACATAATTACACTCAACTACTTTGCAGATATCGAGATAGAAGGCGTTCAACAATCAACAAGTTTCCATAGACTAATACTACTTGAAGATGATGGAACTATATTATTCTTCATCTCAGATGAAACTGGATGGACGACGATAGAGTAATATTCTTTATCTAATCTCTAAGAAGGCGGTAAAGCAAGTGGATTGGAGATTGTTAGATTTAAAAGGACTTCCAGGAATACGAACTCAATCTATCTGGCATGCATTAGCTCTTGTTCAAAATGAGCAATATTTACCAAACACATTAATCATTTCTTGGCCAAATACACCTGTAGTTTGTGTGGGTTTACACCAGATAGTAGACCTATCTGTTGAAAAAGAATATGTGTGCTCTAAGAATCTGGAAATTGTTCGTAGAGCGTGTGGAGGGGGATCTGTTTATCTGGATCAAAATCAGATTTTCTATAATATTATTTGCCGAAGTGATGATTATCCAGAATCCTTGGGAAATTTTTATGAAAATTTTCTTTCGCCTGTTGTAAAAACTTATAGACATTTTAAAATTCCGGCAGAATATTCCCCTATCAATGATATCATAGCCTTGGGGAAGAAAATAAGTGGGAATGGAGCTGTTACAATAAATAAATCAAGAGTATTAGTAGGTAATTTTATACTTAATTTTCCTTCAAAAGAGATGGCTCAAATACTAAAAGTTCCACAAGAAAAATTTAGAGATAAAATAGCTAAAACCTTAGAGGAAAGAATGGGAAGCTTTCAGTTCTTCTTAAACTCTCAACCAACAAAAGAAGAGATAATAATCGAATTTATTAAGAACTTCCAAGAAAAACTCAATATTAAACTTATAAAGGGAAAACTAACTAAAATTGAGAAAGAGAAAATAGCTGAAATAGAGGAAATGTACAAAACAGAAGAGTGGCAACAATACGTTCAAGGAAGTAAGACAGCACAGATAAGACATAAAATTAAGGGAAGTACATTTTACACATTTAAAGAGAAAAAGTTTTTAGGAGGTTTAGTGCAATTATTTATTCATTCAGAAGGAAACAAGATTCGTGATATAGTTGTATCTGGTGATTTTTCTTTGAATAATCCATTTCTATTAAGAAATTTAGAACAAGATTTAATAGGACAAAATCTTAATGAAGAGAAGATAGAAGTTTTCATTACACAATTTTTTGATGATAACAAGATGGATATACCCGGTATCTCCCCTAAAGAGCTTTCAAGGCTTATTGTATCTAAATAAATCTATTCCAATAATAATTTTATCGGTATATCTGAACATTTTTAGTTCATAAGTAATATTTTAAATACAAGCTTGAAGTATTATATATTGATATCATATGAAAGTTAAGTTAGTGACCGATTCTACTAGTTGTTTGCCTGCAAAATATCTAAAAAAAGAAAATATTGATTGCCTTGAATCAGTTATATTGATGGACGATAAGGAATACAAAGAATTGAGCGATTTGAATAGAGAAAAATTTACTGTATCATTACAATTTCTGGATCCTTACCCAACAACAAGCATGGCTAGTCCCCAAAATGCTTTAGATATTTATGAAAAAGCTATTGAAGATGGATATGATGAAATTTTTTATATCGGATTGAGTCCCAACGTTTCTAGTCAATTTAATGTAGCTAAAATAGCTGCTAAGCGCGTTAAAAACAAAATAAGAATGACCTTTTTTCAATCTGGTTTGATGGGACCATCTGAAGGTGCTCTTGTTTACAATGCATCTCAAATGCTTAATAAAGGAAAATCTGTGGAAGAAATCATAGCTATTCTAGAACAGTTAAAAAAAGAGGTGTATACCGCTGGATGTTCGATTAATTTCAATTCATTATTCAGAACTGGAAAAGTAAAAAAAGGAGTAGCAATTTCTATGATAGCATCTGCTCTCAGCCTAAAACCAGTATTTGAGATAAACTTAGATGAAGGTGTTGTAGGTATAGGAGGAGGAACAGGTTTTAAAAGCGCAATAAAGAAAATTAAAACAGCTATCCAAAATAAGACAAATCCAAATACACAATATAATCTTTTCATTTCTGATGCACTTGCACCTGTTTTAAAAAGAAAGCTTGAGAGAGAAATTAAAGATCTATTGAATATTAATTCTACTCAATATCTTCACTTACCTCCTGTAATAGCCCATTCTGTAGGCAAGGGGGCAGTTATGGCTACTGTTTGTCCTGTAATTGATGAATAGTTAGAAGGTTTATTTATTCAGTAACTTTTTTAGTTACTGTTTCTTTATTTGTATTCAGATGTTAAAATGTCAAAAGGTATTTTATCTAATTTAGAACCTAAGGAAGTGTGGACGCTTTTTGAAGAAATGACACAAATTCCTAGACCTTCAAAGAAAGAAGGAAAAATAGGTAAATGGATTAAAAAATGGGCTAAGGAAAACAATATTAAATGTAAGGAGGATGATGTTGGAAATCTTTTGCTCTCGAAAGATCCATCAAAAAACTATGATACTTTTCCCACTTTAATAATTCAAGGACATATGGATATGGTATGTCAAAAAGAAGCTGATTATGATATAGATTTTGAGAATGATCCTTTAGAAGTTGAGACTGATGGTATAATAGTTTCTGCTAAAGGTACAAGTTTAGGTGCTGACAATGGTGTTGGTTTAGCTATAGCAATGGCATTATTAAAGTCTGAAGAAATTCAACATGGTCCATTAGAAGTATTAATTACAGTAGATGAAGAAACTGGTATGACTGGTGCTTTTAATATTAAAAAAGGTTTTTTCACAGGAAAATATCTTCTTAATTTAGATAGTGAGATTTTAGGTGAGATTACAATAGGAAGCGCTGGAGGAGGAGATGTTGAACTGAAAATTCCTGTGAAGGGTGAGATTAAGGAAAAATCAAAAGCCTTTATGATTAAAATCAATGGGTTGAAAGGAGGACATTCTGGAATAGATATTAATAAAACTCGACTTAGTGCAATAAAAATCGGAATTGACGCACTTAATAACCTCCGAATTGATTTGGATACATTTGCAGATTTATTTATTTTTATTAACTCTATAAAAGGAGGATCAGTGCACAATGCAATACCCAGAGAATTTGAATGTATATTTCTAGTTCCTGAAGTGTATTATAAAGATGTTAAAAGGCACTTGAAGAGCTGGGTAAGATACGTTAAGTTTCAAATGAAAGAAATGGAACCCAATGCTAAGATTATTTTAACTGAAGTAAAGGAAAATAAAGCATTTTCTGCTAGTGATTCAGAAGCAATAGTTTCAGCTATAGTTGACATCTACCATGGTACCATCAGTAATAGTCAAGAAATTGAAGGTTTGGTGCAGACTTCAAACAATTTAGCAAAAGTGAGAACAACTGAAAATTTTGTTGAAATTTCTGTAAGTACTAGAAGCTCTGTTGATGAAGAACTTCAACAAGCTAGAGATGAAATCAAAATAATAGGTGAAGGATTAGGAGGATCAGTTGAATTAAGTAAAGCTTATCCTGGGTGGAAGCCTAACCTTGATTCAAGTTTTTTGAAGCTTGTAAAGGAAAAATATGAAGAAGTATATGGAAAAGAAATAAAACTAAGAGCGATACATGCAGGCCTAGAGTGTGGGTTGTTCATGGGATTAGATTCAGAGTTACAAGTCTCATCAATCGGTCCAACAATTAAGAACGTTCATAGTCCTGATGAGTCTGTAGATATTGAATCTGTTAATACTATATGGGAAATCGTAAAATTAATCGTCAATAACATGAAAGATTTAATTTGAGCATAGTAGAAGTCCTAATCCTTTAGATAGGGGTAGTTCAGGTTCTTACAAGAAAAGAAAAGTTACTCATATTCGTTACAAATATTTCTCTATATCTTTCTGAAAGACTAATCGATATGACGGATTGTAAGTTGATCTGAAACATTCAGAATGAGATACTAGGGGGAGGTTCAAACAGCTTTTAGCATTAGATACTAAACGGATAATAAATTTAAACCAACTCTCATATTGAACTATATCTTCTTCTTCTTTGATAATAATGTATTTCGAATTTACAAAATTTCCAAATTCTTCAAATCTCTTTTTAAACAACTCCAAGGAGCAAACAGCTGATTGTTGAACATTTTCCATCATATTCCATATTTCATCGGTTTTATCGTTAACTCTAAGTTTCCACACTCTGAGGTTTAACCTCCCAATTTCTGTACTTCGATTCAAAAGATCGAAAAGTTTCTCTTCATCTCTAGGTTTTGCTTGTTGACTAAACTCAGAAGTGAGATATTTCTTAATATCATGTAAGTTTCTTTTTTCTGTAATCAGATGAGACCAGCCACAAGTCCCTTGTAAGATGAATTTGTAGATGTCAATCACTGTAATATAGGTATATTGTAATATATGTATTAAGAGAGGGTGTTTAGATATTAAAGTGATAGAATCTTTACTGGGTTTTATACGTATTTTTCCCATTTTTTGTTCGTATAATTTGAGTTCTTCTCTAAACTTCATCTAAAACCCGTAATACTAGCTTAAATTTCAATTTATTGGTTAATCATCCGACTTAATTTCTAAGCAAATCGAAAAAACAATCAAACAATCAAACAATTGGTAAAACAAATACTTATATAAAATGAGCGCGTATTTATACTATTAACATACTCTTGTATGTTTAAAAAATGAGGTTGAGAATATGGTACATTGCAAACACACATGCTCTGATTGTGGTGAAAAATGGAACTGTGACTTTCCTTACTTCTCGAACCATGAAAGCTTTGCAGAAGCAAGAACAGTTGGAGCTTATTGTAACGCTTATTGTCCCGTATGCAATCCTGAAAAAAGAATAGAATTGGATGAATTATTTGATGAGACAATATTGTTACAAGAAAACATAGAAGATCTCTATGGAGAAAAGAAAGAAACTGACTCAGATATCTATATTTGAGTAAAGGAAGTAAAGTAGTTAGAATGTTAACTGCTTCCAATCTTCTTTCAACATTTGAGTAATTAGTGTTCCTACGTAAAGGACACTTATTCCTATTTTTTCTAATATATCGCTGACACCATAGTTGTCACTACAGGCTTTGCAAGTAATAACCTCAATATCTGCATCAAGCAACAATTTTACCTGCTCTTGAAATTCTTGATTGTTTGCTGCGATCTTTTCTGTTGGTCCCCAGAGTATAACTCTGACTTCATCCATCCATCCTTGCTTTTTAGCATTATAAGCGTATTTAAAACTAAGCTCATTATGGACTTCCAGATCTGCGCTACTTAAAATCATAAATAGCTTATTCATGGAAAAAATAGTAATAATAACTTCAAAAATATAACTGAAGAACAAAAAATATGCAAGAATTTCACTTCCAGTATAGAGGACGAGCGAAAGAGGTTCTTTTCAACTTTTAAACCCATTTCTTCTCTTTATTTTTCTTATAATCAATCTTATAGCACCGGTGAAAAGTTCCAGTCTAGGAACTTTCTTCATGTATCTTTTATAGTCTTCTCCAAATTTTTCTATAAGGCGTTTATCAGCTCTTAAAGCATCAATATATGTTCCTATTAATATGGGTATAAACAGTAGAACTACTACCAAATGTTGTGATATCAGGGCACATGCAAGACTCAAAAGAATCCCTGCTAAAAATTGAGGGTGTCTAACAATAGAATATACTCCACTAGTAACCAATACTTTTGTTTTGATATAACTCTCCCTCTTACCTACTCCACCTTTTCTCTTAAACGTAAAAATAGGTAAAATACCGAAAATTATTGACAAACTCCAGACTCCATAACCTATGTAGACTAAATAGTCATAATCGTAATAATTACCCCAGATAGTAAAAACTAGTATAATTTGTGATATTATACATAATGAAGTTAACGTGATAGGTAGAATATCTATTAATTGCATTTTTGATTTTTCTTCTTTTTCCTTAAACATGAATAATTATTGTAGAATTCACTTATTAAAAGATTCTCAATTCGCACTAGGACATTGGGGGAGTTGTTTATTCAGCATTTTTGCCATTTTTCTTTGTTTAAGTGTTTCTCTAGAGTGTTTCACTAAGTGAAACAATCGTTTTCATTAAAGTATATAGGTTGTTTCACTGAAGGTTATGATGGTGATTAAATGATCCGACACAAAATTATCCTGACTTCGATAGTTACTTTGGTTCTAACTTCACTTGCAGTAGGAGTTACTTACTCTTTAACTAACCATCCTCTAGAAACAAATGATTTAGCTACAGATAGTACAAATAATCGTGTTTCTACTGATGGTTTAGCAGCATACGATTCCATTCTTACTGAAGCTGAAGTGATAGCAATACTCGAATCCTTACCTGAAATTCAAGAATTTTTAGCAGAATTTGTTGAAGTAGATCTTTATCTCTATTATGAATATGAGTTTAAGATATGGTATGCATCATACTTTAGTTATGATGATTGGATGAGCTATGCTTTTGTTACTATTGATGATAATAGTGGTGATGTAATAGATATTGATATCTGGATTGCTTCAGAAGAAACTATTTTGACTACACAAGAAGTATTAGATATTGCTTTATCTAATGAATTAGTTCAAGAATTTATTACAAACAATCCTGACTATGAATATTACGTTTTCTATGATTGCTATCAATATTGGTACATAGACATATACGCAAATAATTATTTTGCTTGGTGTTCAGTTATCATAGATGATGTAAATGGTGAAATTGTTGATGTTTTCGTCTCTGACTATTTGGTAGATGCTCAACACACAGTTGATGAAATTCTAGCTATAGCTCTGAATGATTTTGATGTTCAACAATTCATTATTAACAATTCTGATTATGAATACTATATCTATGTCACAGAATTCTATGACACTTTCAACCTTGAAGACCCTACTCCTTGGGAAGGATCTGAAAATCTTCTTTGGGTTGTTGACTTCTACTCAAACGATTATATGGATTGGATTTTACTCTGGATAGATGATGTAACTGGTGAAATAGTAGATAAATGGAAGACTGAACCTGCTACAATGACTGCAGAAGATGTTAAAGCGATTGCTTTAGCCCAACCTGAAGTAGAAGATTTTCTCTTAAATTACGAGGATGTTGTCTGGGATATTTGGTATGATGGTTTTGGTTACTGGTATATCTCAATCTGGCCTGAATATCAATTTGAAGCATATATTTTCCTTTCAATTGACGACAAAACTGGAGATGTGCTCTACATAGATAGTTATATTCCTGATCCTCCTCAATATACTGAAGACGAGATTATAGCTTTTATCTGGGAACGAGAAGAAGTTCAGAACTTCATTTCAAATTTTACTGAATATGAGATATGGACTTATTTCTATGACGGAATTTGGTACGTTGATTTTTGCAACTATGATTACTCTGCATGGCTTTCAATAGCGATAGACGACGATCCTCTAGAAATTCTATGGATAGAGTACTATGAATGGGATGACAAGATAGACGAACCATTCTAATTTTTTCTCTTTTTTTTATTTTTAGTAAGTAAATGAGAAACATCTTAGATAAACAGTGGGAAATACTTATTTGTATAAATTAACACCTTTGAGATAGAAGAGGAGATTTGTAATGAAGAAGGTTACTGTAGTTTTTTTTATTCTTGTTTTATTTGCTTCACTACCTTATTTGTCTCAAGGTTTAACTTCAAATAGCAAAGTATCAGATGTTTTTACCCAAGTGGATCATAATATAGGAATTTCAAAAGTAAATCTACTTGGTTCTATTTATTTTCTTTTTACCAATATAAACATCTCAATAGAATACATTCAACTAACAGATAATGGTACTCTTTTGATAGACTATATTGAAATCAAAGGTAATTTGAGTAATGTGGAAGTTACTGACCAGCTTGATAGTAATCTTCTTATTGGCTTGAAATATAATGAAACCTCAGGATTCACTAAAATAACTTTTCAACTACCTAAAGTTCTTAGCATAGGTGAGAAATATACCATTCAAGTTTATTCAATTTTACCCACAGAAACTAGTGAAGGAGTGAGAGAATTAGATCTCTCTGTATCTTGGTCTAGATCTGTTTCAGTTTTTTCTAGTACAATATATTTGGAAAAAAATTTGATACTTTATTCTACAAATCCCCAACCTCAGACTTTGAGTGTTATAGATAGTAGGTTAAGGATGACTTGGGATACTATTAATCTTGAAAGTTTTGATTTAATAGTCGAATACAAATCAGGTTTAACTCAACAAATAATAGAAGTCTCACCTTCTTCATGGCATGTTGGTAGGATTTCAAGAAGTAACACAAAAATAATCCAATCTTTTACTGTTACTAACCTATTAACAGTTCCTATTAAAGTAAATATCACTAATAATTTAGACATAATAGATATTCCATCTGACTTTGAAATCAATTCTCTCTCCTTTGCTATTATTGATATTGAACTAGATATCTCAAAAGACGGCGAATTTGTAGGACAAATAACTTTTCTAACAAATGTATCAATAAATGAAGTCGATATCCCTGTTTCCCTAACAGTTTACACAACCATAAGCCCATGGACATATTTTATGATTATATTTTCAGTTTTCGCTGTAGCTTTAGGAGTAAGGGAATATCGTCAATATTTAAAATCCAAAAACAAGAAACAAGTTACTTCACCAGAAAAGCAAGTTGTACAAGATGAAAGGACGGTTTTAGACAAACTAGAAGGAATACTGAGTGAAAAAGAACTTCAAGTAATGAAAGAGATTTTGAAAAACCCAGAAATAAGTCAGTCTCAAGTAGCTTTGAGAACTAAAATTCCAAAAGCGACTCTTTCTCGAATTATACAGCGTTTAGAAAATAAAAGATTAATAATCAAGAAAAGTGTTGGAATGTCAAATAAGCTGTATATTAACGAAGACTCACCAGTTTTCAAAATTTAAACGGGTTATGTTTTTAATCTCTAGATTTTCTTATGTTTTGATTTCATTAGGGATGTTCAAGTTTTGTGTTTCCTTATCATCCCATAATGCTCTAGTTCTGTCCCTGGTATCTTTGTTTTTCCATTAACTTCAAAACCATATCGCTTGTATATCTCAACATTCCTTTTAGTTTGAGTTTCCAGAAAACAATCTATTTTTTCTTTATCCAACCTATTTAACATTGATAATAGAAGGATTCTCGCAAATCCTTTTCCTTGGTGTACAGGATCAACTCCCATAGGAGCTAAGTACCAATATGGAGTTTTGACAACATTTTTTCGAAATTCGATCGTAAAATGGTTTATTACTTCCATTCTAGAAACAGTTTCCATTCCTAATTGGAAGTACAGTTTCCATCCTCCTACTTTCATAGCTTCCATTCTTGTAATAGTAGTCTTATCGCTTGGTAACCATACAGCTATTCCCTCAAAATTTTTTGTGGTTGCATAAACTTCTCCATGTGTAATTCCAAATCTAACTCGAAAAATGAAATAGTAATACAACTGCTTTAATCTTTTTTCAGTGTCTGGATACATATAACAACTGAGGGGGTCATTTTTAAACGATTTTGAGAGGGTTGTAGCTACTTGTTTAAGATCCTTTTTTGAAACCCTATAGAGGCTTTCTAAGTCATATTCCATATGGAATACACTTTTTCTTACACTTATATAGGTATGTAAACATGATTTGTGGTTGTGTACAATTATTGTTTCCATTTCCTCCACTTATTAAGGCAAAGATTTATACTTAAGTGTTAATTAAATAAAACCAATGAAGATTAAGATAATAACCGATTCAGCAGCAGATTTACCTTTAGAATTTAGAGATAAATATGATATTCCAATTGTTTATCAAAGATTGTTTTTTGATGATAGAGATTGGAAAGTTGGTGTTGACATTCCTGTTAGAGAATATTATCATAAGCTCAAAAAAATGAAAGTGATACCAAAAAGCTCAGTTCCATCACCACAGGATTTTCTGGATATTTTCCAATCTTGTTTCAAAGAAAAGGATTACGATCATGTAATTTATGTTGGTATTTCTGAAAGTTTGACTGGAACATTGAATGTTGCTAAGGTAGCATCTCAAGAATATCGCGATAAAGTAACAATAATTGATACAGAATCAGCTTCAGGAGTTCAAGGACTTATAACTATTGCAGTTACACAGCTTGTAGAACAAAATTTACCAATAGACAAAATTGTCGAAGAAGTTGAAAAGTTAAAGGAAAGAAGTATTCTTGATGTGGGTTTTTACACGCTTGAAAACGTCTATAAGTCAGGAAGATTGAAATCGAAATTTATTCTAAATCTTACAAAACTTATTGGAATTAAACCAATAGCTGTTATGGAGCGACCAGGGATATTAGTGTCTAAACTTCCAGGATTTGTTTTTGGATTTCATATGGAAAACAGGCTGACAAATATTATTGTTAAAAGGGCAAATAAAGATATATTTTATGATATGATAATATCTCATGTGGACAATCTAAAAGGTTCTACAAGAATAGCGAATAAAATCAAGAAAAAATTGAAAATAAAAGATTTTTATGTGACTGATGCTGCACCAATTATCGGATCTAACACAGGTATGAAGACAATTATAGTTTCAGTAGTTCCATCCATTGGTTGAAAAAGTTTTCTGTTTTCTCGTTCTAATATTCTAATTTGAGCAGGAACTCGTTTATTTTTGCAGCTATTTCTTTCTCTTTATCTTGGTGTACTCTATGAGTATCAGTTTTTATTTGTAGTATTTCTGAATTAGAGTGATTTAAGAAGTTATTTGAAACCTCAGGGTTAACAAAATGGTCTTTTTCAGCTGTTACCAATAATATAGGTATATCTATTTCCTTTTGTCTTCCTCTGATATCATATTTGATGATGAACTCATGGACATATCTTCGTAAACACCAGTCATCATTCGTTGCAAGACGTTCAGCAGCCCAGCTAACATTCTCTGAGTCTTCAGCTGCTTTTCGTTTCAAATAAACCTTATAACCAATGATGATCATCTTTTGAACAAAACTCATAATAAATGCGGGAATCCAACCCAAAACAGGTAACCAGAAGGGAGTACCATAAAATTCTTGAGGACTGAAAACGGTTAAAGTTAAAGGTTTAGGACCTTCTCCATCCAAGATATAACTGAACGCTTGAGAACCACCTGAGCAGCTTCCAATAATAACAAAATTCTTGTCTTCTAGCCCTAATTCTCTAATAACATAAGATAGTTCTTTGTTATATTCTTGATGAGTAAATAAGCCCTTTTTGTGAGGAGTAATAGATTTTCCAAACCCTCTAGGTTCATAAATTACTGCATTTCCGTAAGATTGCATAGCTTCAGCTAGAGCAAGAAAATTGTCAATACCACTTAACCACCCAGGAATAATAATTATAGTGCGATTAGAGAATTTGTCTTCTTTTGAAGGCTTTATTGCAAGTCTAATCTTAATTTCGGGATTTTCATTAACAGTGATGATTCTTACTTCTTCTTTCATCTTGATATAGGAAAGAAATATCACCTATTTATGTTGTGTATGTATAAGATAAAAAAATACTTGTAAATATAGGAAAAGAGAAAATCGTAATAAATCAGATTGAAATCCATATTTGACCATTTGCTACTTTTCCCTCCTCTATCATTTGATCAGTTGCGTTAATCCACTTATTTTGATTTCCAGAATAAATATATCCTAAAGAATAATTTTCTTGAACGTATTGATTCCATTCATCTAGTAGTACTAACCTGTATACCCAATAAAGTATGACTGTAACGTTGTATTCAATAGCTAAAGCTATTATATCTTCGCTTTGTATATTTTCTGAGTAAATTCTTTGTTGACTTATGTCCACTAAATATGGAGGAACTAATCTATCTGCTAAGTATGCAATAGATGGACCATCAGTTATGAAATACTCATCTTCATCAAGAATTGTTCTAATAAATTCAGCCGTGTCATTGGCTGCAGGATAAGGATAGAGAACCAGATGTTGTACATAAAGTATGGGTAAAGAAAGCAACATTGAGCTAAGCAATATTAAGAACAATGATAATCTTTGTTTTGTTAGGATAAAACGTCTTATTTTTGTATAACTATCCTTTAGGATTCTACTGAATTTCACTGTCTTTTTTTGCAACCAGTAATATATTTTAGATTTGTTTTTATTCAAATACGAACAGGATTTATACAAAAACAAAGAGGCTAGAATTGCAGAAAAAGGAACTAAATGAACTAGATGGTGTGGAAAGAGAGGGGAGTAGAACCAAAGAATTACAATATTATACCAAGTCCAGAAAAATAACACGTTTTCATACTGATTTTTTGTTCTAAATAAAGATATTAAACCTAATAATCCAACAATATTGATAGGATCAGTAATAAGCCACTCACCCATTGCCCCTAAACTATAGAGTATTATGTGAAAATTTCTTTCCTTTTGAATATGAAAATATATTATTTGATTGATCATGGAAGGTACATCATAGTTAAATAAAATTAAGAAGGGTACGAAAAAACCGATCATAAATAGTACAGCATTCAATTTATTTTTCTTAGATATTAAATAATAAATAAGAATAAAAAGGAAAGGAATAGCACCAAACAATTTGAAAAACATTCCAATGCTTAAACTTGTACCTGCTAAAAATGCCCATATATACGATTTATTTTTTTTAAATGATTGAAGAAAAAACCAAAAAGCGAGTACTGTAAAACTTGCTTCTGGAATATTGGGAAGCAATCTTCTAGAGTAATAAAACCAATAATGTGAACCAATTCCTAAGAGGAGAACAGTTAAAACTATAGGAAAACTTCTTTTTAGCAGATTTATTTCTTTTTCTTCGTTTTGAAAATATGACTTAATTATCGTATTAGTGCATAAAGCGGTAGCTAGTAGTCCAATAGTTCCAAGTAAAACAATTGAAAATCTAGAACCAAAAAGATCATTCTTGAAACTTGGTGCTATTAATTTAATGAGTTCAAAAAGTAAAGGAGGTTGAGAAACAAATAATTGGGAATAGGGAATGAAGCCTTCTCGAAACATTATACTGGTAAGAAGATAGACTCCTTCATCATAATCAAAAGGTCGATGAACACCTAAATTTATTAAATACAGAAAAAAGACAAATGTGAGAAATATCATTAATATAACAAATTCTATAGGTTGGAGATCTAATAATTTTAGAAATGAAGACATTTTCGCTTTAAATCTAGAAAATACTTGCTTTTTAGAATACGATTTAAATGTTGATAAACTTGAGTTATCACGCGAATCTCTCATAATAATGCACTTATTTCCAAATTGTTATCAATAAAAGTGTTATTGCATTCTTATTTGTGGTTTTCCAAACCATAAATAGCAGAGCCTATGCATCCCAATAACTGTGGTTCTTTTGGCACATGAACTTTCTCTTTTGAAATTTTTTGGAACATCTTAACTAATGATTTACTTTTCATCACACCACCTGATAAAACAATAGGTTTCTCAACCTTCAAACTCGCAGCCATCGATAAGACTCTTTTAGCTATGAATTCATATGATCCTTGGATAATTTCACTTGCTGAGGAACCCTTTGAAAGAAGTGTTATAACTTCTGTCTGAGCAAACACTGCACAAGTTTTAGAAAGAGAAGGATATCGTATTGCTTTTTTTGCTACACTTGACATTTCATCCATAGGGATTTGCATAACTTGTGAAATTAACTCTAGAAACCTACCTGTGCCAGCTGCACACTTATCGTTAAGTTTGAAATTTTCAACTCTACCTTCTTTGATTTTTATCGCTTTGCTATCTTGACCTCCGACATCAATCAAAGTTCTAACGCCAGGGAATAGATATTCTGCACCTTTAGCCATTGCTTTTATTTCCGTTATTTGGTTTTTAGCATAAGATGATCTTTCTCTACCATAACCTGAAGCAATAACAGCTGTGATATCCCCCTCACTGAGATTAGCTTTTTCTAAGGAAGCATAAAAAGCTGTTTTTTCAGCTTTACGCATGTCCGCTCCTGTGTTAACGATATTATAACCTAGTATCTTTCTTTTATCATTCAAAACAACTGATTTCGTTGTTGTTGAACCTAAATCCAAACCAATGATGTTCATATAATGTCCTTTTAAGTTGAATATTTGTATCTTATAAAATTTCGTTTGCTATAGATATTATTGTTCAATTATTTCAATTAAAGCTTGTAAACGCATTTTTAATTGCTGCTCTCCAACGTTTTTTGGATTACAACAATCTGAATCAATTTGTACAATAGGATAATCATTCTTCAGCTCTTCTAGTATGTAGGCAGCTGTTGAGTTTATCTGATGACAACCCCATGAAGTCATATAAACGATCCCATCATATTTATGTTCACTTAAACGCTTCTTGATAATTTCGATCCTTTTACCTAGAGGGACATTAGTGTAAGCAGAAAGGTATTTTTCAGCTATTTCTTCAACTGGATCAGAATTTGTCTTAACTGGAGGAACACAACTTTCCATAAACTCTTGATATCCGATGAAAGCTCTCTTTTTAGCTAGATAATATTGAAGTTTCCTTAAAGGTATAATCGGATGACCTAGCCAAGCTAATCTAAGAGGTTTCTCATTCTCGTATATTATTTTATGATCTTCAATATCTTGCATTCCTTCCTCAATATAACGCTCAGTTTTATCTATATCTCCTGTAAACTCCGCTAATGTAAATGTAAATGCTGTGAAATGACTCTCATAAAGTGTTGTTGGGATTTCAGCTTTCAATCTCATAAACTGCTCATATTTAGTGTAGATATCTCTGTACCTCTGGTTGATAACCTTAAGTGATTCTTTATTAAATTCAAATCCTGTCTCTTTTTCCACGAATTCTATTAACCCGTATAATTCAGCTTTGAAATAGTCTAATTTCTCTTTTTCTCCTTTGTAATTTCTTGGATAGTCAATAGAATAGAACTCTGTTTTGAAATTTTTAGCTAATAATCTTAAAGTATGATACTGATCCTCACATCCTGTTGGCGTACCACCTAAAACTAAGCGAGGTTTTGGCATAACACCTTGTGTAAATATTCCGACAGAAGCATGGTGAAAGCTACAAGCGTCTGCAGGGATTCCAAAATGAAGAGCTCTTTCAAAAGCATCCTTGAAAAACGTAGGAAATCGCGAAAACCCGTTACCATAGATTTCTGTCATGTAAGGTAAGAGATTCATCGCATAGAGAATTTCAACAGGATAAACAAAAGGAATCCATGCTGTTCTATGAGGATTCTTGAAACCTTTACTAAGATGTTTCATTATCATAGAAAAGATTGTTTTATCTGATTTAATTTTAGTAAACCACGGAACAGCTGCACATGTAATAGTTCTAAAGGGGTAGGAATAAAGAAGCTTTAACATGTTTTTAAGGAGAGTTCTTTCATCCATTTATAATCCTCCTATCAATTAAACATTCTTCAAAAGCTTCAATTCTTGTTTTCAGTTGTTCAAGACCCAATCCTTCTCCCTCAATTTCAAGATCTAAAATAGGTATAGATGCAATTGTTGATAATTTTAAAAGTGGTGAAAGAAATGAATAAACATCACAGAACTTGTAATTTAAGATGATTACACCTTCTATATTCTTCTCTGTTACCAATTTTTCAATATCAGATATATCAAAATCAAGTAACGAAGGGTTAAATCTATTTTTTATAGTATTTGCAGCAGTGAATCGAATATAATCGTTCATTGTTTCAAATGGTTTAGGACTTAAAATCTCTTCTAGAACATTTAAACCATTTTCAAAACTATCACTTCTAATTTCAAATTTTTTAACTATAAACTCCAGAACAGGTTTGATTCTGTCACACCAGAATTCTCCTAGTATTATGATTGCAGGCTTGTTTTCGTTAGTTTCTATTATTGGTGCAGATTCCTTAACTAAGTATGTCAGTTCCTGTTTAATCTCTTTACCATTTTGTTTATTTCGATCTAATATCTTTGGAATGAATTCTAATAATTCTAAATATCCTAACTTATGATTAATGAAGACTTCTTTAAGTAAATTCAATAGATCAAATCTTTCTTTTATCAAAGAGTTAAGTTCCTCAGAAGTAATTGATTTTAGAACTGGAAGTTCATCTATAAACATCGTTAGCTGTGTTTCCAAATATTCCAATGAATGCTCTCTTTTAGTTCTAGGTGTCTCTAAGAACCAGTGTTCAGTAATTTCATCTAAAAGTGCGTGAAACCTATTCAACTCCGTACAGTGACTAACTATCAAGAGTTTATCTTTATCTGGATCCATCTCAGGCAGTATGTTTGAAACTATGTATTTTGATAACTGACAATATTGTTGAGGAAGATAATCTATGTAATCAATCATTCTTGATTCATTGATTCCCCAGACATGCCTTACTTCAAAAGCTGCAGCTCTTAACAATTCATCTAAAGGCGATGTACTAGTCATATAGATTTTAGATGTCATAGATACAAGAAGTATTATTCATAGCTTGTATAAATTTATTTACGCTTGTTTTTTTACGGAAAAACAGATGATTTTTGCATACATATAAAAATCAGAAAAACCTAATTCAACAAGATAAGGAATAGATAACGTTTAGTTAAATTTCTTCTAAATTTAAAACTTTTCAATTTAAAACGCATTAAGGTTTATATATACAGTATACTATAATGTATACTGCTGATTATATGAAAACATTTTCTGTACGCATAGAAGAATCAGAAGAAGAGGAGTTGCTATCTTTAGCTAGACAGATGAAGTCAGATAAGTCAACTGTAGCTCGAAAAGCTTTGGAATTAGGAATTCGAGAAATGAAAATAAGAAGAGCTTTAGAAAACATTCGTTTACAAAAATGGACTGTATGGAAAGCAGCTGAATACTGTGGAGAATCATATAGATCCTTTCTGAAATTATTACGAGACTATAACATACCTTTTCCGATATCTGTTGAGGAACTAGAGCGTGAGATGAATGATAGCAGTGAGTAATTCAGGACCCTTGATTCATCTAGCTAAAGCAGGATGCTTAGATCTTCTAAACAAATTATTTGAACATGTTATAATCTCTGTAGTTGTTTATAATGAGACCGTTGAAAAAGGATTAAAAGAGAATTATGCTGATGCAGTAATTATCAAGAAGGCTATTGAAAAGGGCTTTATAAGAGTCGAGGATAAAATCACTGAGAAAAAGGACATTATTAGTAATTCACAACTTCATAGAGGAGAGATAGAAACCATAAACTTAGCAATATCCCTAACTACAGATGTCATATTACTGGATGATGAGGAAGCTAGGATATATGCTAAAGGGCTTAATTTAAAGGTTAAAGGTACTTTAGGGATAATTATAGATTCATTTAGAAAAAAAATACTAACTAGAAAAAAAGCATTACGAATTCTAGATGAATTAAATAAAACGATGTACTTATCTGCTGACGTTTATTCCTTTGTGCTAAACTGTATTAGGACCTAACATATTAGCTAATTAGATTCAAAAGAACCTTGTTGTAAACCTCTTGTCTCAATGAAATTAGGATAAGTTTAAATACCATATTTCTTAATTATAACGAATTTAAATGAGTGATATACTTAAGAAAGTAGATGTAGAAAGACTTTACCAGCACATTTTAAAAATCGAAGGAGTAAAACATCATATTGTAAATCCTCAAAAACTAAATGAAACCGCAGATTATATTAGATCAGAATTTCAAGAATATGGTCTAAACACAAATGAACAAACCTTCGAAGTAAAGGGTTCAGAAATGATTTTTAAGAATATTGAAGGATATATAGGAGATGAATCTAAACCTGAAATTCTTGTTACTGGTCATTATGATACATTTCATAATACTCCTGGGGCAAATGACAATGGTTCAGGAATTGCAGTGATGTTAGAAGTAGCAAGACTACTAGCCTCTGAAAATCTTTCAGGTTGTGTTCGGTTTATCAGTTTCACTCTAGAAGAACTACATCCAACACTAGCTCAACAAGACAGGAATAAAGGACTAGAGTTGGGAATTTTTGATGTAGATTATCGGTATATGTCTTATCATTCTCATAAAATGTTTAAAAAATTCAATTCTAATGTTACCATAGGACTGTCAAAGGGGAAACCTCTATTAGATACGTGGCAAAAAGCATATGAAGATATTAAGGATAATTTTACAGATTCTGAGAAGGAATATTGTGAGTATATCATCGAAAGTAGATCACACGTTAACAGGATATCTTGTGTAGGAGAACTAGGACTGGTAGGGAGTGATATTTGGGTTAAGAAAGCTTTAGAATTGGATAAACAAATAACTGGTGTTATAAATTTAGCCGCAATAGGTTATACAAGTAAGAGAAAACATTCTCAGTTTTTTCCACCTTTACTTAAACCTCTGTTCTTTCCAACATATAAGGTGAAATTCCGAAAGGGTAGAGGTGACTTTATTTCCATAGTGAGTGATAAAAACTCTAAAAGATTGGGAAAAATTTTCATCAAAAATTGTAAACATAAAAATATCAAACTTCCTTTTTTGTGGATTAAAATACCTCTCAGATTTGAGAAGATTTCTAAATGGTTGTATGATTTGATAAAGTCAGATCATGCTCCATTCTGGAAAGAAAACATACCCGCAGTTATGATAACAGATACCGCATATTTCCGTTCTCCATTTCATCACACAGAAGCAGATACTATAGATAAATTAGACTTTGATTTCATGAAGAAGGTTACTCAAGCAATTATCGCAACTGTAATAGAACTATCTAGAATGGATCTGTAAATGACCTTGTTGTCAACCCACCTTCTTATGATAGTCCTCTAACGCATAAGGTCATCCGTAAAAATATACGGTAACCAAACAGCAAGGTCCGTTTCACACTAGAACTCCTCTAAATCTAGTTTGTGTTGTGCATACCATTTTGTTTTTCAATTTTTTGTGATGATTAAATCTTCAACAATATACTTATTAGGATTCGAACATTAAAAAAAAATGATTCTGAAATGAAATTTACACAAACTGGAACATTCAAAGAAAATCCTTTAGAAAAGATTATAGCTATAAAACTATTAGAAAAGATTGAAGAAGTCTTATTGAGCAAGCTTGATTATAATGTTGGATTTATAGCTAAAGAAAAATCAGAGGTTATTACTGATTACGTTAAGAATCTAACAGAGAAATATAAGGGATTAGTAGAAAAAGATTTTTCAAGAAATTCTTCTGCAGAATTTGAAAATATATTGTCAAAATTCCAGAATTTAATTCAATATTCCGATTTGAATAAAGCATCTCTAAATTACTATCTTCATCTCCTGCAGATAAAAGAAAAAAATGAATGGGAAACTAAAGAAGTGGAAATTTCAATGAAAGCACTTATACAAGCTTGGATATATCCATCTTATTATCTTTTACAAGCTCTAGCGGAAACTATTGGTAGAAAAGAAGCGGTGAAACTGTTCAAGCGATATGTAACTCATTATTATATGGATAATCCTTCCCCGGATAGAGATGAATTTTTTAGTCTTGAAAAAATGGTGGAGAATCGTTTATCTGGAGATACAACTTCATCTGAATGGGTTCTTGTACATACTATGTTAGAAGAAGGCAGATACGATTTCAAAAATAAGAACTGTCCAACTTGTGTAGATGCTACAATAGAGCTTCCTGATGTTGAATTCAAATATCTTGTTTGCTGTTATGGAGATTATGAGAAATTTAGAGCTTACTATAGCGATCATATAATTTTAACTATGGAGCATACTCTGATGGAGGGAGACCCATATTGTTCTCGAGTTTTGCATGATACTCGAATTGATTATGATTTACAGCATCCTCCAAAGGAGTTCTGGGATAATTTTAAACCTGGAAATGAAGAAGAAGCGATGAAATATTACAAGATTTGATACGTGTAAAGTAGAAGATGATAGACTATGATAGTGATGAAGAACAAAAATTATCCGAGATACCTAGTATAGAATTTGCACCTGTTGATGTCAAAGAAATAAGAACATCAAGTACAAAAGAATAATTGAAGAATTTAGTTTTACGAATCGACTGATAATCTTTTAACTTCATCTATTTCTATTATTGTATATACCTAGAGGTTTAGATTATGAAAGTTGTTGTTTTAGGAGCAGGATATGTAGGAAATGTTATTGCAAGAGATTTGGCAGAAGATCCCTCAACTGAGGTTTCAATAGTTGATATTAACCAAGAGGTTTTAGATAAACTGACACATGATTATGATCTTCATGGAATATGTGCAGATTTATCCAATCCCAATATCATCAAAGATATTGTAAAGGATTTTGATTTAGTAATTGGAGCTCTTCCTAGTTTTATGGGGTACAAGTCTCTTAAAGCAGTAATTGAAGCAGGAAAGAACATAGTAGATATCTCATATTATGAGGGAGATGCATTAAGCTTAGATAAATTAGCAAAGGAGAAAGGAGTTACTGCTGTTGTTGACTGTGGAGTAGCTCCTGGTTCAAGCAGCATCATACTTGGTTATATTGATTCAATCTTAGATAAAACAGAAAGTTTCCTATGTTATGTTGGAGGATTACCGGTAGAAAGAAACTGGCTTTTTGATTATAAATCACCTTATCCACCCATTGAGGTAATCGAGGATTATATCCTATTAGCGAGATATATTGAGAATAGTGAGATAGTTGTTAAACCAGCATTATCTGAACTTGAATTATTAGATTTTCCAGAAGTAGGAACTCTAGTAGCCATCAATACTGATGGTCTTAGAACTCTCATCAAGACAATGGATATCCCTTTCATGAAAGAAAAAACACTGAGATATCCTGATCATATAGAAAAGATGCAAATGCTAATAAAAGCAGGATTCCTCAATAAAGAGGAAATTGATGTAACAGGAAAAAAAATCAAACCAATTGAGCTAACAGGTAAACTTCTACTTGATCATTGGATGTTTGAAGAGGGAGATGAAGATCATACTATTATGAAGATAGTTATTGAAGGAATGAAAGATGACAAGAAACTACGTTATACTTATGATATGCTTGATAAGTACGATAGAGAGAAACGCATTTTATCTATAGCAAGAACAACAGGATATACTTGTACAGCTGTAGCTCAAATTGTACTTGAAGGAAAATTCAAAGAAAAAGGAATCATTCCTCCAGAACTATTAGGAAAACATTCAGAAGTCTATCACCAAATTATTGAATACTTACGGAAGAGAAATGTGATATTTAAGGAGACTATCGAAGAATTGTAAGACCAAAAAAATTTACCAGAGTGGTTGATACATTAGACAATTAAGTTATAACTACTCTTCTTTTTGAAGGTTTGAACATGGAAAAGAAGAAGAAGCAATGAAATATTACAAAAAATAATTTGAGTTTAGTTGATTAAAAAATTGCATTAAAAAATCACTACTCCAAGAATTGATAGATTAATTGATCGTGATCCTTACTTATTCAATCTATGCTGATCACTACTCGACCTTTAGAATGACCTGTTTCGTAATGTCGATGAGCATCTGCAGTTTGGCTTAGAGGATACACAGTATCTATTACCGATCCAATCCGTTGAAGGCAATTCATTCCTTCTTTGCCAAGATATAATAGCTCTGTGGATTTTGCTGCACAATTTCTGTGTCAATTATCTGAAACTTTCCACCACTCATCAAATCTTCTAAATCGGAGATTTTCAAAAATGTTATTGGTGGAACCAGTCCTATTTTGCTAAGGAAGGATAGAATCCAACCTAGAAACGCTTTTTTCTCTCCCATACACACTGTTTCAGAAATAAACAATCCTCCTGGTTTTAGTAGTTCATGTATCTTATGAATAATCTCTTGTCCATTGTCTACCAAGTGCAGGATGTTAAAAGCCAGGATTACATCAAAAGATTCTTTTTTGAATCCAGTATCAAATATTGTTACTTGCGCGAAATGGGTATTCTCAACTTTTCGCTCCTCTGCTTTTCTTTTTGCGACATCTATCAGTTTGGAGGATATATCTATACCTTGAATCTCTTTCACATTGTCAGCGAGTTTAATGGTCTTTATTCCTGCCCCACAAGCGAAATCTAGAACGATATCATTGGTATTGAGATATTGCTTGGTTTTATCAACCGTTTTATTATACTTCTCCCAATTCGTTTTTTGATTGTCATAATCCTTTGCTCTTTTATCCCAAAACTTCTCAGATTTATTCATATTTTATGTCACCATCGAGTAATTCTTTGAGTTACAGATTCAGTTATGAAATCACCATTCAACCTCTATTTCAGTCTCTTAACAAGAAAGCGATAATCATTGGGACCACTCTCTTCTGCGGAAATCACTTCTTGACCTGTGACATGAGCCCAGGCTGGAAT
>JAHLWR010000013.1 GCA_019057815.1 Candidatus Heimdallarchaeota archaeon | reverse complement strand
ACAAGATTAAATGAACTCTACCTTTATAATAACCGATTAAAAAATGTAGATTTAAGACCGTTAGAAGAATGTAAAAGATTAGAGCACCTCTACCTTTATAATAACCAATTATCGTCTATAGATTTAAGACCACTAGGAAAATGTACAAGATTAAATGAACTCCACCTTAATAATAACCAATTGAAGAATGTAGATTTAAGACCACTAGGAAAATGTACAAGTTTAAGTAGACTCTACCTTAATAATAATCAATTGAAGAATGTAGATTTAGGAGCATTAGAAGGATGTGCAAGGCTAGATGAGCTTTTTCTTCATGATAACCAATTATCTTCCCTAGATTTAAGACCATTAACAAGATGTGCAGAATTAAGGAACCTCTACCTTAATAATAACCAATTATCTTCTATAGATTTAAGAGCATTAGAAGGATGCACAAGATTAGAGTACCTCTACCTTAATAATAACCAATTGAAGAATGTAGATTTAAGACCACTAGGAAAATGTAAAAAATTAAGTATACTCCACATGAGAAATAACCAATTGAAGAATGTAGATTTAAGATCACTAGAAGGATGTGTAAGACTATCTAGTATCGATTTTGATGAAAATACTTCATTACTATGGAAAGGAAAAAACAAACCTGTAGAAGAAAGCTTGCCAAGAGCAATAAAAGAATATTATGACAAAATCAAATATTAATAGAGGAAGAGCTACTATTCCAATCAATTAAAGTTGGACAAATTTTTAGTAAAAAAGAAAAATAGAGTGGAAAACAGTAGTTTAGTAATCAATAATGGACTAGTTTTGATGAAATAATAGAAGAAGTATGGGGTTGAACTGATTCTATTTTAACAATTATTTCTTTGTTAGAGAAAGAATACAATTTAGATGTAGGGAAAACTAGCCTAGTATAAAAAGGAAATGAGAGATAAAAAGATAGAAGAGAAATGACGTGGGGAATGATACTGAAAATATATGGGGGAAAAGAAGAGAAGAGTATAGAGATAGCAAAATACAAGGTAAGGAACAGTGAAAGACTAGAGAAAATATTAGCAAGATTCATAGAAGAGCAGAAGGAACAAATGGAAGAAGAAAAAAGGGAAGGAAGAGGATGGGGGATAGAGATAAAGCTAGTAGATGAGAACAAGAGAGAGATATCGCTAAAGAATTTACATGAACTGATATATGAGCAAGAGGAATTGAAGAAAACGTTCATGATGACGACAAGGGCAGTAGGAAAAATATTGACGGAAGGGATGAGTTAAGTGAGAAGCGACATAGAGATAGCGAGAGAATACGTAAAAAGGATGGAAAAAAGGGAAAAGAAGTTCTTTCATTGGACAGAGATAGGGCAATGGGGAATATATGTAATAATAAGTGTAATAGTGACAGTAATAGCATTTTGGTATAAAGAAGAGGGAACAATGCTAGCAATAGTGATAGTAATAGCAAGAGTGGTGGGAGTAATAATGACAATAGGGATAACAATAGGATTGATAATGGTGATAGTACCATATGAGTACATATTAGGGAAAATAAGTGAAAGAGTGTTAGAAGGATTGAGAGAAGAGATAAAACAAGAATTGGATGAGATACCTGAAGAAACACTAAAATTACTAAAAGAAGAAATAGAAGATAAACTGATAGAGATAAAAGCAGAGGAATTATATGTCAAATTAGGTCTAATACATGAGGAAGGTCTGTGTAAAGAAGAAAGCAAGAAATGGAAATAAAGAAGGAAGGGAAGGAAAGAAAAAAGACAGATAGTATTTTAATTATTAATGATTAAGGTTGTGTATAAACTAAGTGAAAAGATGTAGTTACAGTGTATTACCTTATATTATAAATAAGATTTATCTAACTATTAATGATGAATAATTTAGATTTAAAATATAAACAACCATGCATCCAATGTAGAAATAAAACTATGACAAATTGTAAAACTTGCAAGAGATTCCTTTGTGGTAGATGCAAAACAAAGAAACCAATTAGATTTCCTTTAAGTAAAGTATATGTTCCATCTGGTGTATGTAAAGAGTGTATGAAATTATTACTGACATATCATTCTTTGAATCTAGGTATTGATATCAATACATTTCTTTCAAAACTACCTGAAAAGATAGAAGAATGGGTAGAAAGATATCTCTAAAACACCTTCAATTAACTAGTACTATTACAAGCTTAAGATATTATGATAAAACATTTCTTTCAAACATTATACAAGAACATGAAGAAGAATATTTAACAACTGTCTCAAGGTACTTATTGGTGAATGGTAAATCTAAAACATTGCTAGTTCATTATGGGTTTGATTTGATTTGATGTTATTGATTAGTCTTGGATTCAAGTAATCTTCGATGATTCTATAGCTGATCCCACTAGGGAGAGGAAAAACTTCCTTGGTTAACAATTTATAAGATCAAATTGAGTCATATTAATCCAAGCTGTTTCATTTGCTTTCTGATATGAATATCCTTTAAGAAAAGCATCTAGGAAGAAACGGTCGTATCTCTGGATTATCAAATTATATGGTTCTGGGAGATATTGATAATGACCCGATGAAACATTATTACATAAATCGCTGGTAAATAGATGATTTAGGGTTTTGTGGTTAAAATCAGAATACCATCTGTTACTATAACAAGAATTAATAACAATAGTAAGATTACTACAGCTAATTTCTAATTCATTTGCATATATTATTTTTTTATCATTGATGACTATATAATGACTGTTATAATAGTTTGATACAGCACCATGACCTGTAATAATAACTAGAAGATTTTTAAAATAGCTTAATTGAAAACAAAATGTCTTTTCATAACACAAATATACTTCCCAATTAGTGAAATTTTTGAGTTCTTCAGCTCTTACTTCCCAATATTCCTTGTATTTTTCAGATAGAAAATCATCATCATACAATGAATCATTAAAAGGACCACAATCACCTATAATTAAAATAATAGCATTATTATGACATTGGAAAATAGGAATGATTTGGAATAAATTATTCAAGAATAGAGAAAAGAATAGTAATATTAATAAAATCAAAAACTTATAAATTCCTCGCATTTTTCATTACAATTCAATTTCAATAAAATTAGCGTATTTAAATAGTATGTTAGAAGATATCATAGAGCTGAAATGATTGAGGATAAAAAAGAGTCAATTGCAGAGGAAATAGAAAGAATAGAAGATGGATAATCACCATTAACATAGCTGAGTGTTCCAGAATGGTATAAATACCTAGTTATCTCCCAGGTAATTACATTCTCAATATCTATCTTTCTTTCTGTTTCCTTAATCCATTTCATCCTTTCCCAAGAATAAGGGAGTCTATCGAATGAACTTTTAAAATATATTTCTCGTTCTTCTTCAGTCATCAATAGTGAATAGATAATAGAAATTTAAATCTATTTCAAGAAGAGAGTAGAGAACGAATTATCGTTGTCATAGTCTATTCTTCAAGTAAAATAAAATCTAGGAAGAGAATCAACAAACAAAGGATCTATCATGGATAACAGTACCACAGTTAGAACAAGAAAGTTCGCAACGATGTTGATCAAAGATAAGTTCAGTAGAGTAACTATTATAGAATTTTTGTTATTTGATGATCAAAAGTTTCATAGGATTCAATAAATTCAGGAGGTAATTCATAGGGAGCAGTACTGTTTTTCCAAATGATTGACTGTTCTGTTTCACCAAATCCAGATTTTAATACACTTAATGTTTTAGAACCAATTGATGATGCTAAATGATTCAATGTTTCAGAAGGATAAAAATCCGAGTATGAACTAAGAACTAAAGCTGATAGGTTTGGTGTTGTCTGAAGATAAGGATTAATTTTATCGTAAGCTTTAGTGTATAATTTTTCAATATTAAAAGTTCTACTCCCACTATAAATACAAAGAATACCAGGATTTTGGTTAACATTGAGTTGACCGCTTTTATCTTTGATAACTTGATTGACCTTATCTTCGATATTTTTTAATTCCTTATTAACAAAATGGAATCCTGTAAGAGTTAATTTTTCAGTACTCCGATTAGGAGCAATTTCAAGAATTAATTTTCCTTCTTCTATTATCTTAGTTATTTCTCCCTTTTCTTTGGATTCAACGATTCTATTTTCAATCTCTTGTAAAAGATTGTTATGCATTATTTTTGGAATATCAATTATATTACCTGCAATCTCTACATTATGCCTTAGCATTAAATTCATTAACTGCAAATGAAATTCTTGTTTCTCTTTATCTTGATCAGGATTATTTAAAGATGTAACTTCAAGATTAAATATTCTACCAGCTAGTTTAACTTCTATATCTGGTTTTTTATCAAGAGTTTTTTCATCTGTAAAAGCAACTTCAAAACCTTGTAGTTTGAATTTTAATGCCATTTCTAGTTCATAAAGCGCAGATAGAGAATCAAAATAATTATCATTGTTGAAAAATTTCTTGATTCGTGGTTCATAATTTGGAATTTCTGAAATGATCTTAACCAATTTGTTAGTTTTAATTAACCAACTATAATGAACATTACTACCAAACCTAACACGATATGATGGATGTTTAGGGACTTTAAGTTTAAGTTTTTTAGCGAACTTAGATAATTCTAAAAACGCTTTAACCCCTTCATTTTTTAATGGATTACAATCTCTAGTTAATTTATGGAATTTTTCTAGTTCATTCCATTCTTTATAAAAACCATTCATGTTATCTCACAGTTCACTATTTACATTATTTAAATGAATTATGTTTGGTTCTAATAAAACAAAAATCGAAAAACAGTTACTCAAATGATATATAAAGGAGGTAAGAAAGAATTATAGTTAGATTACAAGAAAAGAAAGAATAATAATGAAAAGCCTTAACTCATTATTCGAAATCAAAGAAATGAAAGCACTTTTGTTAAAATAGTGGAAATCAGAGAATTTCCGAATCATGGGAGCTCTAACTCATGTGAAATCCAGAGAAAAGATTTTGTTCATCTAATTTGGATAAAGTGAATACAATAGATGTTTTTCCAATTCTCCATCCTCCAAACAAGCCTATTGCAAAGGGTGTAGGACAACTAGATCTAATTTCAATTAATGCATCAACATATATTAATGATTTCAGATAATCTTTCTCTTTTAGGTTTATTTTATTATCTTTAATGTACAACAAACATCCTCCAAATTCTAAGTCTTTTAAATTATCAGTATTATATAGTGAAATGTAGCTATTTTTAAGAATTATCTACGAAAAAGAAAAAAAGATAAAGGTCTAGTTCTAGTAATTATGTGTGGATATACCATATAACAAAGAAGAATTAAAGCAATTTCTAGTCTCCGTTATTGAGAAGTATCGAATGAGA
Source organism: Candidatus Heimdallarchaeota archaeon (assembly GCA_019057815.1). Lineage (GTDB taxonomy): Archaea > Asgardarchaeota > Heimdallarchaeia > Heimdallarchaeales > Heimdallarchaeaceae > 18H4-34. The sequence continues at coordinate 112,520 of JAHLWR010000013.1, read as the reverse complement.
TATAAAAAAGAAGGGATAAAACAAATTAGTAAATTGGTAGATCTTAGATCACCAGTTCAGTTTCATGTTATTTGGTTATATCCTTTTGATCAACAGTATATTTTCTTTACTCATCTCCCAACATTACCTGATAAGGAGATTATAATAGTTCATTGTGATTATGAAAATATTCTAGATGAACTCTCAATTTGGTCAAATTCAGATTTTTTTGATGTTCCACTTCCATCAGTTTATTCAAAACATTTCAAATTCAAAGTAAAAACACATAGAGACATAGCGCAATTAAGAGCTAAGCAAATTTATGATGAACAACCAAAACGGATTTTTAGATCTATTGAAAAATCATCTCCTAATGAAGAAGAATTTGATTTTGGCATAATGATCTGGGGAAATGGTGGTGAGTGGTATTTTGATGACACCATCTCATTAGATGTTGAATTTATAATAAATAAGTTATTTAATACAGAAAAAGCCAAATATTTAGGAGAAGAAATATTTCAACCAATTGAAGAGAGAGTTGTTTCAGCAAACAATAAACTAAAAAGCTATGGATGTTTTATTTATCCAAATTTATGGATAGGTAGAGATCCGTTTACAGATTTAAAAAGCAAAGTTAGGGGGATTCAAGTAGGAAAAATACTTAGGATGAATACACATATAATATTTCACCTTTGGAATATACATTTTTCTATAACTCAAGCTGGATATATTGAAGTTATTTGCGAAAAAAGAGCAGAAGCATTGGAAAGTTTAAATTCATTAATGGGTATTCTTTCTTTCTTTGGGAGGATTACACATAGTATTAAACCTCAAGATTTAGGGATTAGTATTTTTGATTTAAGTAATTCGAAAATAAGTGAAAGAAAATCAATAAAGGATAGTAGAATGGATTGGATAATGAATAAAAGGTTTATAGATTATGAAGTTTTTAGTCAAGAATTCATAATAGTTTCAGAAGAAGATTTATTATCAGTGCTGGATAAAACAAGTAAAATTCCTGAAAAAATCAAAGTTCTTTTTAATTTGTATATAGAAATGAAAACATTATTTATTAAAGAAGCATATGAAGCTGGATTTTTAATTGGATGGTCTTTAATTGAAGGATTAATAAATTTTGTCTGGAAAGAATATCTAGAGGAGAAAAAAGGAAGAATTCTACCTAAGAAAAAAATCAAAAAAATGATTGAAAATCCTAATTGGTCAATAACAATAAAAACAGATGTTCTCCTCATGCTGGAAATTTTGCCAAATGATTTGATACAAAAAATCAATAAATGTCGAATGATTAGAAATGATTTATCACATAGATTCTTTGACAAAGAAGTAAATTTTTCCTCGGATGTTACAAATGAGATGACACTCATATGCGACAAACTTCTGAGTAAAACAATAAATATGTGAAATAATCAGTTCGAAATGTTTCAAAATTACTCAAAAAATTTTGATGTTCAGGGATATTCTTGTATTTTCACTTTATCATCAAGATTTGTTGTCACATTGACTACGACTGTTTCATTTTCTTTCAGTCCAAGAATGTCTATATATCTGTATCCTCTTTGTTTCTTATTTGACTCAAAAACCCAAAGGAACATAGTTGTTGTAGTAATATAACCTTGCATATCCGTTCAAATCTGAGCTATCTTTTCATAAGCTTTTGGATAACCTGAAATTGATGGAAAAACATGAAGAATGTTTTGAATTTTCTGAAGAATCAGATATATTGAAAGTTACAAGAATTAGTACTTTCTTTAAAATGCTAGAAAAGCAAAAACATGATTTTGGAGTAAAATTAAACACGATAAGAGAATCAATCAGCTATTCTAGAGAAGAGATGAAAGCTCTTTTTTCTAATATCTTAGAAGAAACTGATTAAGTTATTCTTTTGCATATCCATTATCAAGTATTTCTAAAATGTATCTACAATGAAAATCGTAAACTTCTTTAGTTAATTATCTTACTTCATGGAGATGGAAGAGGTAGATGTTGTTAAGAAAACCTTTGATTTTCTTGCTGAACACTCAAAATATCGTCTCTGGATAGATAATCATCCAGCTTATACCCAACTTAATGCTAAAGATTATCCTCTACATAATATCATTATCAAAGGCTTTATCCCAGATATCATAGTTTTTAACCAGTTTGAATCTAGTATTTTTTTAAAGTTTTTTACCATTTTCATTTCTTTTTGAAAATATCTATAAATGATGCTTCCTCTTTTAACATTGATGTCTAGCAAAAAATGTTTTGAGATTAAACTATTTGTTGACGGATGCTCAAGAGGGAATCCAGGAAAAGCTGGAGCTGGATGCGTTATTTAAGATATGGATGGAAACATTCTAGCTGAAGGAAAGAAGTATTCGGGCAGTTATTTGACAAATAATAAAGCAGAATATAAAGCATTGATATTTGGTTTGGATAAATGTGAAGGAATCTGTAGAGGTAAGATCCATGTTTTGAGCGATTCAGAATTACTTGTAAAACATTTAATAGGAGTATATAGGATAAGAGATGAGAAACTCAAAGTGTTGTTCACAGAAGTAAAAGCGAAAGAGGTTTTTTTGAAAAGGTTGAAAATAATCATATTAGAAGAGAAGAAAATAAAAGAGCAGATAAATTAGCTAATAAGTCGATAGATGAATTTAAAAAAAAATATTCAGTTTATTCATTAACTAGGTTTGTAGTGTTTTAAAATGTTGTTTTACGATAACTCCGATGAAAAAGGAGACAGGGCAGAGAGAAAAGTAAGTAAAGTCTTAGAAAAATTGGAGAGAGAGGGAGTTATCGAAAGTTTCGGTTGGACAACACCATTTAGTGGAGATGATCTGTTTGGAATAGACTTTCTAATTTATCCAATAAAAGGTAAAGAAATTCCTCTTCAAGTAAAGAGTAGTTACAGGAAAGAACTAGAAGAGAAATATACCCAAAAAGGGATTTTTTGCATAATAGTAAAACCATATCAAAGATTGGAAGAAATTAGGGAAAATATTCTAGAGATTTTAGAAAAAGCTGAGAAAAGAAGAAAACGCTAAAGATTCTCAAACTCTTCTAGATCCTTACCTTTAGTTAGCATCAGTAATTCATTAGAGATTTAATTATTTCTGATAATTGTTTTGCAATGATCTAGAAGGGATTTTAAGAACCATTGTTAAAATTTCAAGAATTCGTGTATGAACTCCTTGGAATAAATTGTAATATTGATATAAACATTTCTTTTTCTTTTGAAATTCTACAACAACACTCTATTAGAAATTACCATGTTTGGGAATCTGCATATTATCAAAAAAAGAAATGGATATTAGTTGAAGAACCAATAATACCATAACTTAATTTCGAAAGTTTTTTAACACTTATAATTTTAATACTCTCATAGATATCGATTGTGAGTATCCATAAAAGCAAGGAATTTTTTACAAAGGTGGAAAATTATGATTAATCTAAGAAGAGTTTTGACCGAACTGAGTAAGGAAAGACCAATTTTCCACTCAGAAGCAGATTTTCAATTTGCTTTGGCATGGAAGATAAAAGAAGAATATTCAGAATTGAATTTGTTGCTCGAAAAACCATTTAAGAGAGAAGAAAGAAGGCGAAAGCATATAGATATTTTAGTGATTGATACCTTTTCAAATGAAGAAATTCCTATAGAGCTAAAATATAAAACTCTGGCGCTGGAAGAACCTTTCAAAGACAAGATAGGAACTTTTGATTTAACAAATCAAACTGCTCGAGATCAAGGGAGACATGGTTTTTTAGAAGATATAAGTCGGATTGAGGAGTATTTGGTCAATTCCAGTAGCTCTATAGGTTTTGTGATTCTTTTAACCAACGATTCAAATTATTGGAATGAAAAAACCAATAAAACTGACGACGAAGAATTCAAGATATTTGAAGGAAGAAAAGTTTCAGGAAGATTAGACTGGAGAAAAGGAACTTCTAACGGAACTAAAAACGGAAAAGGTGCAATCATACTAAGTGGAAAATATGAAATGAGATGGACTAATTATTCTGAATTGGAAGATAAAAAAGGTATTTTTCGATATCTAATTATTAAAGTACAAGGAAAGTGAATTCTCTACAAATGATCTGTATCAAGTTTATTTTCTTTTAGAATTAAGAGTTACTTTAGCAAACACATTTTATCATTCATATATCCCTCCTCTTCTCTGGAATCTTTCTTTATCCCAATCAACCTATGCTAAAGCTTCTAAAGGGTCAACTTCTTTGATGGAACGACTGTATTCTAAGAACCATGTGTGTTCTGAATGAGACGATGAAAATTATACCCCAGAATTATTGGTATAATCACATAATCAAGTCTTGATGATATAATGAATTCACAGTAATTAAGTAGTAACTATTATAAGCTTAAGTTCTAATCAGCATTTTATGTGTGAACTGCTTGGAGTAAGCTGTAATAAAGAAACTAACATCTCCTTCTCATTTAAGATTCTAAAAGAACACTCAAATAGAAACTATCAAGGTTGGGGATATGCACATTATAGTATGAACAAATGGATAGTTGAAAAAGAGCCAATTATGGCAATGACAAGCGAGAAAGTAGGAAAGATAATAACCAATCCTCTGATGTTTGAAGGAAAGATGTTTATTTCACATATAAGATATGCTTCAGTAGGAAGAAAAACAATAGAAAATACCCATCCATTTATGAGAGAGCTATTTAGTAAGAATTGGATTTTTGCTCATAATGGTCATTTAAACAAAAAGAAAATGTTAGAAGACATGAAAAAAGGGTTCTTACAAACTTCCTTAGAAAGCTATCAACCCAAAGATGAGAGTGATTTAGAGTTAGCATTTTGTATAATAATGGAAGAGATGAGAAAACTAGGAAAGAAAGCAACAGATAGAGAAATAATAGATAAATTAAATGAAATAACAGGAAGAATAGCGGAATATGGATCATTTAATTTCTTGTTATCAGATGGAGAAAAAATGTATGTTTATAGCAAAGGGAATAGACTATATTATGTGGAAAGAAAACCACCATATACCGAAGCAATTAAATCAGAAAGTAAAGAAGTAGAGTTATTAATGAAACCAGTAGAGGAAAAAGCTATAGTGATTGCAACAGTGCCTTTAACAAGAAATGAGAAATGGATTCCTTTTAAGAACAATACTATATACAGGATATAGGTTGGTCGAAATATTTTGGTAGAACAATAGCGAAACAAGTGATTTCAATGACTGTCAAAAGTAGAAAAATCTTATTTAAAATTGTAAATTGTGAAGAATTTGATATTCCTCAATCTGAATGTAGAGCGATAATTGACATTCAACGAAATGAAAATAAATGGCAAGTACCTGAACCTTGGTCAGGAGAGATAACTAAATCACCTGTAATGTTCATAGGAAAAAATCCAAGTATTAATTTAGAAGAGGAATATCCAACAAGATATGATGATAATTGGACTAAAGATTTTATTGAAGATTTTTTTACAAACCGCTTTGGGAATGGAAGAAAAGTATGGGTAAAAGATGGAAAAAGAGTTTTACTGAAGCCAAAGAAAAATGGTAAAATAGATTATTTCTCTATAGCTAATTGGTCGAAGATAATGAAGTTGTATAGCCAAATTACAGGTAAACGGATAAATGAAATAAAATTAGGATTAGATTACGCAATAACTGATATTGTTCATTGTAAATCCGAAAAAGGAAAGGCTGTAACGACTAAACTAATAAAAAAATGTGCAAAAACTCACCTAATAGATATCTTAGATATTACAAAAGCAAGATTGATTATAGTGCTAGGAAATGATGCAAAATCAGGTGTTGTGAGCGCTCTTGAAGGTATAAAACTCCCACTTTTTAAGCTATATAAGCACAAATATAAGCAAAAGGAATTTTATTTTCTATTTATGCGACACACTAATTATTGGTGTGAAGAAAATGAAAAAGAACCAAGTCCTAAAAATCTATTAGATCGTGGAGAAATGAGTTTAACAGATTTTGAAAAAATATGGGAAATCCTCTGCATTAATCCTAAAGAAGAATACATCAATTGGTTAAGAGAAGGAAAATCTGAATGTTGGTACTAAATAATTTCCTAGTTTAAATCTACAATTTCTCTATCTTCTGAATTTTTGCTTTAAAAAACTGAAGCACAATTTATTTATAAATAGAAAAATAATTTTAAAAAATCGAAATTGATGTTGGTTATAAGAAATTAGCAGTTGTGAATTTACTAATATTCATGCGAAAAACAAACATATAGCTTCGAGATAAAGAATGTATTACGATATCTGAAGATTTTGAAGTAGAGGTTTGGGAAGCTATACTAACTGGAAAAAAACAAAAATGAAATAATAACTAAAATTCTGGAAGAAGAAATCTCAATTCCTCTGATGCATTTAGGAATATTGTCAACAGAAAATGTTCTCCATTCTTTCAGAATTTCTTTTTTATATTTTTCCTTCTCAGTAGATTCACCACTATGTTTTTCAACTATCTTTCTTAACGCTTCCGTGATATAATTGGTCATTTGATTAAAATGTTGATTTTTGAGAAGATTATCAATTTGAATTGCTAAATTATTTACATTATAATTCACATGTTTTTCATCCATTAATTGCAATAAACCATTACTAAAAATATCTCTAATCCTTTCTTGAAAGGTATCGATATTTTGTAAATTTATCTGAAATTCTATTTCCAAATTTTCTTCCAATAATTTCAATGAACTCAGCGGTATAAAATTACTATCATAGAAAGAAATGAATCTAGAACCATCTTTTCTTTTTTGCATTCTTAGGAATCTTATTTCTTTGAAAGTTTGTTTTGTCAGATGCATCATATCAGATTTTACCAGATTTTCCAATTCCTCTGAAATTCTCTTTGAAAGGATGGTGATATATTCATTCGGATTTAGTATCTCAATAAAAACATCAGCAATAATGTTATTTTTTTTTGTTTTTCCTAATATTTTTGTTGGTGTGTCATCTCTTGATAATTCCTTATCTGAGAAGCTCCAAGCTATTGCATTTAAAATATTTGATTTTCCCCCTTCATTGGGACCAACTAATATAGTTATGTTATCTATATTATTAATTACAACATGATCAATCGATCTAAAATTGTTAAATTCTAATTTACATATTTTAAATATTTGTTGACTCACTTGATTCACTCTGTCCTTAGTATACTGCTCTTTTCTCTATTCTAGCTTAAACAGTTTTTCTTATTAAACACTTAATTTATTATTATCAATATTTAAAATTTGTTGAAAAGATAGTAGAAAATCAGACTACTCCAGCATCAGAAAAACATAAACGATTTGGTTCTATTGTATTTAATAAAAATCTTGATAAATCTTCCTTTTCTTTGTTTTCTAGGGAGTACAATATATCTTTGAGTTGTTTCAGCTTAGTATTTGCATCATTTAAATTCTTTCTTGTCATCTAATTTCATTTGCTTCTGTTTGAATTCCTTTATCTCCTTCAAACCATCTTTTGTTTTTTCTATTAAAGATAAATTTATCTCGATTTTATGAATATTTTCAGCTTTTCTAACAATTTCTTTTATTTCTTTGATATGTCTTTGCTCTGCTAGTATCATTATTACACCTATGGTTTTAGTTGTTTTCCAATTAGTCCATTCATCTTGTTTAGAGAATATCTCTCTTTTTAAATAGATTTTTTCAACAACCTGCCTGTATTTAGAGTTAATTTCAGTTGAAATTTTTTCAAGTGCTTTCTCCATAGAAGTTAAATCAGGTTCGTAAATTTCAACAGGAATATCCAATTTTGAAATATGTTTAATCATTAATGGTTTAACTTCTATCCAAGTCAACCCTCCTAAATTGCATCCAAGAGCAGGAAAAGCAATAGATGTTACTCCCCATTGTTTGTAATTTTCGATGAAATATTGTAATCCTTCATCTATCCAAGTCATTTTAGATGGTTCTTTCCAATGATTCTTTGTGGGAAAATTCAAAACTGTTTTATTAGTTATTTCAAGATTTTTCCAAATGTAAGGTTTACTTACTTTAATCTCTTTATTCTTACTTTTTTCTCTATAATCTTCATACATGAGAGGAAACAGTTTTTTAAAATCACGAGCAAGTCCAGCACCCATTATCCCTTTGCAATTTATAGTATTTACTAACGTTTGCATTTGACTTTTTAAGATATCTCCGCTAAAGAAAGAGATATTATCTATAGTTTCTTTTTGTAAATTCATTTCTATTACCAATAATTTTCATTCAGATTACTAAATACCTTTTTCTGATAAACTAATTTTTACATCTGTTTTGTACTTTGTTTTAGAAATAATATTCAAAACTTTGTAGTACTCGGTAGGTGTTTGGACATGTATTCCCTTAATGTATTTTTGACTAATCCTTTTTGGAACTAATGTCTCCGCAGATCTAATTCTTATCCATTCTCTAGAGAGTGTAGGACCTTTTCTATATATTATATGCCAATCAAAATCATTTAAAGATTCTATATAATTATATTCCTTTGTTTCATTACAAGCTATATTACCATCTGCATATATAATTCCTTCATAATCATTTACTAAAGATTTATCAAGTTCAAGAAGAATCGTTTCAGCTATTTTTTCTTTTTTAATTAATACATAAAGCATTGGTGTATCATCTGCAAAGAAGAGGGGTACATGATCATGATATTTCCTTCGTCTATGTTGAACCTCATAATTTGATAAGTCAAAAAAATCTATTCCTAGATTCTCACATTCTTTTCTACTAAGAATACCTCTAATTAATATCCTTGATAAATTCTCTAGATGAGTAATGTGCCAAAAGGATTCTATACCAATATCTTTGAAAACCTTTTCATTCTTTCTTATGTTATTGATTGTCATTTCTATCTCATCGAACCATTATAAGACTAAGATTTGTTTAATTATAAATTTAACTATTATCATTCAAAATTCTAAAGCATGTCCTAAATCAACTTGAAGTTTGAACCAAATTCAGTAGGAATTTTTATCTATGAAATAAAGAATAGAAGTTTATGGAAGTTCTGATGGGAGTAGAATCTGTTCTTCTTGATGAGAAGAAATCTAGTACGTATAAGTTTGATTTCTCCTTTCTTGCCACCAAACTTATGTATATCAAAACTCCCGATAATTTTTCACCTTCATTATATGAATAATTTTTCCAATTCATTCAGAATCATCTCTCTCATTTGTTAAGTATTCATATATCATAGTTACTGATGTGGTAAGATCTGGGAGAAGTTCTATATCCCCATGAAAAAGCTCATTGTTCGGACCTCTTTGTGAACTGTTATTATGCTCAATAATAGTTCTTTTTTCAGTCAAGCATTGTCTTATATCCGTGATATCATTGCTCGTTTTTAACTGATCTACCATTATTCGAACAAAAGCAGAAATGTATTTTGTTGAAAAAAGAATAGAATCATTAGAATTAAAATCTTCACTAAACACCGTTTCTAACTCCCTGAAGAAAATGTTCACATGTTTTTTTGTCTCATTTATTAATTTTTTATATTTATTCTCTCGTTTATATTTATTCCAACAATCTTCACTAAAAATTCTTAGTCCGTCCAAATCTGATACCGTATAAATTTTTGATAATTCTTGTATTACGGTTGTGACTGCAATTGGTTTTCTGTCCAACCTCTTTTCTTTCATTACAGGTCTAGTAGCAAATACATTCTCCAAATTATCGCTTTTGCTATTTAGATCTAGTATTACTTTTCCCGCCAATGCTCTAGGATTGGTTAATCCCATAATTTCATATTCCGTTAGATAGATTAATCCTGTTGGAACACTAGTTTGCTTCTTATTAACTTCAATAAAGGTTTCTGCGGCAGCTTTTAGTTCGTTCTTCTTACTTATCTCACTAAATTGAATTCCAATTACGAATAGCTCAACCTTTTTTAACTTACTATCAGTAAGTCCTGATTTTGCATAAGCAAAAAGTCTATGCTGACCATCCAATACAGATAAGGATCCAAATTCAACAGGCACTTTTATTATTTTGTTTTGGGCATCAAAAACAACATTTTTGTTAAAAACAACAGTGATTGCATTTGGGAATGTTATTCTTTCACCTATTGATCTTATTTTTCTCTGAATTGAAAGAATTTTGGATGGATTCAGAATCCTTTGATAACCAGTTTCTGAAGTCCCTAATCCAATAGCTCCATGTCGAAAAACTTTTGAGATTCTTAATAAATCGTAAACAGGAGCTTTAAAAGCAAAGAGCTTTATGAGTTTATTACTTGCAAAGAATTTTTTTCCTGTCAGACTAATACAATCATAAGGCTGTTCTGAAGGTTGAGAATCTGATATATCGGAAGAAGTTATGTCAAGTGAATCTAAAAATTCATAAAGGGCAAATTTGCCTACACACTCGCTTATGAGCTCAAGATAACTGAAATCAAAAGCGTTGTAAACATAAATCAAATTGTTTCCTGGATTTACCCTTTGGGTTATGATCTTATCTCTAACTAATTCTTGCGAGAATCCGATAAACAGTCTTCTCTTCTCTTCGATGCATTCATATAAATCATGATAATCTTGAGGTATGCTTAAATTACTGAGTTGAGTTTCTACATCTACATCTAGTAAAATATTCAGATTACGATTAAAATCCTTCAATTTATTCATATTTCCGCTATTTTTAGTCGTTACTTCGATAAAAATACAAAATTTTTCATAAATTGCAATAATGTCTATTTCCAGATGCTCTCCACTTTGTACTTCTTCATAACCAAGTTGTTGTTGGTTCATATTCGGCAAACAATAAAAACAAGTAAAACCTATAGTTTCTAAACATTTAACAATGTTTTCCACTTCTTTATCTGGAGTTTTACTTGTTATGACCTTAATTACATCACTCATAATATACTAATAGATTCTTTATTGTTTAAAAATTTTATCAAATAAATTAATCTTCATGTAGTTTGAACAAATCTTTTCTACGATAATTTAAGAATTGTTTTCTCAATATTGCCTTCAAAATCATATAAGTTTTTCAAAAGTATGGTTCCTCTATCTACATGGAGTTTCATTTCTCTAAAGAACTCTCCATCATCTATCTGTTTTTCCTTTTTTATTGAAATTAAACTTTTGAAAATAGCATCATACTCTCCAGTTAATGTTGATCTTGTTAATTCTAAACCTGAACTGTCTTTTGAAAACTGAATTTTCTGTTTATCATCACTTAATGATAATGAAATTGCAAATCTCAGAATAATATTTCGAGGAAGCTTAAACTTAAACTCAAGCTCATTAAGAATTTCTTCAGTTTGTTTAGCTGTTTTTAACCTATTTTTCAATTATATCCTCTCTATAATTGTATTGTTTTTTTTCTCATTAAATTTCAAATAGTACTTTGTTGGATTATATTTTGAAAAGACATCTAAGTCATTATCATTTAGTTCATTATCATTTACCAATAAAATAACCTGTTTTTGAGAGTTAGGGACATATTTCTTTAGAATTCTTTCTTTATGTGTCACATCTAATCTTCCAAAGAAGCTATCGAATACTACTGGAAACACTCTCTTAGAAAGCTGAATAAGAGCCCATAAAATGGAAATAATAAATACTTGTGTCTCTCCTGTAGATAGTTGTTCAAAATGGAGTTCATCTGAATTTCCATTATATAACCTAATTTGGTAGTCAGACTCCAATTTAATATCTCTCAATAAATCATTTTTCCTAATTAGAATTTTGAATGAATTCAATATTTTTTCTTCTAAAACTCGTAATTTTCTAGTTCTAGAAAAATTAATAAAATCAGAAGAAACTTTGATTACTTTGTTTGTTATAGAAGAAACAGTGTCACTTCTGTTAATATAGTCTATTTGTTTATCTAATTTTTCAACTTCCTTATTGATAGTTCTCTTTTCTTTAGATATTATTTCTAATTCTTTTTCTTTTTCTTTAATCTTATAATATATGTCAAAATGTTTAGATTTCTTATTTTCCATTTCATTAAACAAATATTCAAACGAAATGTTCTTCAAATTTAAATCAATTTTCTTATGAATTTCGCTCATCTTAGCATTAATATTATTGATTTTCTTATAGTTTCTTGCAACTTTATCTGTTAGAGTACTACCTGTTTTTTCTATGATTTCATCCAATAACTGTATATCATCTTTTGACATAAAACTTGTTAGTTGTAGATCTTTGTTTGGTTTTCTACTGGTAGTTAATAGTTTTTTTTCTATTCTATTTAGTATTGTTTCTGTAATCTTTTTAGTATTGTTAGAACTATCCATGTGTTCACTTAATGCACTTTTAACTGCTTTATGAAGTAAACCCTTCTCCCTCAAAGTATTTTGAATGATATCTTGCTGGTTTCTTAACAATTCACCTTTTATACGCACTTTTAATTGTTTTAAAAGATTTCTAGATATTTGAAATGGTAGTAAATTTGTTAGGATCTCTCTCCTATTACGATGTAGATTTTCCTTTTCTCTTTCCAGTTCTTTATATTTTGCTTCAAGAGCTATGAGTTTGGTTTTTTCTACAGCTCCATATATGGATAATTTTTCTTTTAATCCTTGAATATCATCAGTAATCTTGGTTAGTTTTTTGGATTTTTCTTTAATTTCATTTGTTAGATTCTCTATTTTTTCTTCCAATATTTCACTTTGTTCTTTTTTATTTCTTAATTTCTTCTCTTCATTTGAAAGTTCTGAATCAATTTCTTTCTGTTTTAAGAGCTCATTTAGGTCTTTAATAAGTTGAGTAAAAATCTCTATATTGAAAATAACATCTATTGAATCCTCCAGTTTCTTTTGCAGTACTGTTTTCTCACTTAAATATGATAATCTTTCTCCATCAAAAAAAAACAGATCAATCAATGAGGGGGGTAGAAACTGTCTAAAATAATTCTCAAACAAATCAATTTCCACTCTTGATAAAGCATTTCCATTTCTCCTAATTTCAAGTTCTTCAGAAAGTGATTTTGAATTGATTTTCCATTTTCTCCTAATCTTATAATTAATTTCATCTGAATTTTCAATTTTTGTGAGCTCTAATTCAAGACTACATTCCTTTTTTTTATTATATGCATTAGTGTTGATTTTTTGTTTTATTTTACTAAGATACGTTTCGTTTGCTGTTTTGTATCCAAAAATTAGAGGACCATAAAGTACTATCTTTAGAGCATCCAACAGAGTAGTTTTACCTGACCCATTATTACCAATAAAAACTACAATGTTGTTTTCTCTATTATCTGGAAAAATTACTTTATGTATTCCTTCATAAACTCCAAAATTTTGCAGTGTTAGACTTTTGATAATCATTTATTATCACTTTTATCTTTTAATGCGATCCAGTCCTGAAACAATAGACTACTAATTTCTTTCATGATATTCGAACGAACAGCATATCCTAAATTGTTATTTTCAATCGAGATCAACCGTTTTAAAATCTCAACATCTAACTCATATTTTTTAGATAAATCTATGAGAAGTTCTATCTCATCTCTCTCAAGGAGAGCTATTTCTTTTTCACTCCAGGATGGGTGTTCTTTAAAGATTTCAAAATATAATTGTGGTAGAGAATCTTCCCAGTCCCCCTCATTTATCCATATAGATCTTATTGTTTTTAATTCTGCCTCTCTTATTAATTCTTTACTTATTGAATTTTCTGTTAACAGATTTATCTCTTTCTGTATAATTAATAATCTTTTAAGAATCTCTTTCCGAGCTTCAAGTGTATATGGTCCTAACCCTATTCTTCTATTATCACCTTCACCCAGATAGTATATCTGTCCATGTTTCCTTCTTTTCAAACGCATATCAGGATTGTTTCGATTTTTCAGTACCCAGTCTCTAAAGTTTATTAATTTTTCTAGAATTTCTTTGGTTTCATCAGTTATATAATCCGTCTCTAAAAATCCCCTTAGAGATTTATCTTCATTTACTAGCGTACAGACCCAACAACCAAACCGTGAATTTCCGCAAGGTCTGGTATCTTCTTCTAAGACTAGCACACATTCATCAGAAGAGGAACCGCTATATAATGAAGATAAAGTTTGATTAAAATCAAACCATTCACTTTTATCATCTAACAGGAAATCCCATATTAAATCTATTGTAAAATCTTCAATAGGTCCATAAACATAAGCATTTTTCAGTGTTGGATGTTTTCTAATTAATCTATTTAGAATTTTGTCTCTCATAATAGATTTATATCTAGATATACTTTCGTCTTTCCTTACTCCTAGAACTATAATTACTTCTCCATATTCCGATACTTGTGAGTGTATAAACTCACTTGAAGGTTTTATTTTTAATCTATCTGTGCACCATCTGAAATTTTGTATGGGTAATGGATAACCTTGACCTATAAGTAGAGACCAATAACTTTCTTCAATTCGTGGAAGCAGAATATGTCCTTCAATTGGAAGTTCATATTTCTGTGCAAATAATTTCACTTTTTTCATAAAAGTTTCAATTATTGGAAGAATCAAAGGATTTTCAACCATTGTATCCGCAGTTATAACATGAACTTGTTTAATTCTTTCCTCTGCTTTTAGTTCTTTCAAAGCTTGAAAAACAAGTTCAACTACAGTTGTAGAATCTTTTCCACCACTATATCCAATAATCCAGGGCTTTTTATCTGACTTGTATAATGTCTTAATTTCTTCAATAGCGTACCTAATCGGATCGTCTGTTCTTTCAATTAAAATTTCCATTGCAAGTCCTTCATCTATTTATCTGTATTTTGATATTTAAACACTAGTAACTTTCATAAATAATATAAGTATAAAATATTTCTTTCATTAACAATCTTCAGTGCAATAAATAAGCAGATTACTCAATTTAAAAGTTGATTCTATGAAAGAAACTAAAAAGGAGATTCAAAAGAGAAAGATTAAACTTGCAAAATATAGAGTTAGAAAAAATCTAACAACAAATAATGAATCAGAGAAAGAAACACTACCAATAAGCGATTTCTATGAAGTGTTAGATTACCAAACAATAAAAAAATCCCATTTTTGGTGGTCTGCAATTGTGTTGTTTAAAGTAAAAAACCGCACTAGTATTGGTTTGTATCTTTGGCAGAAAAAGGATGGGAAATGGAAAAGGAAAAACAAATTTACTATTAATAATAAAGAAGATTATCAGCTTATAAATGAGATAGTAACTGGATTTATAAATCAATTAAAGTAAAATACGGATACTATTCACTTTTTCATTTGATTTGACTTTATTTAGATGCTCAAATTTGCGAATTTTTAAGAAACATTTTTCAGCATTATTAAGCAAGCTAGAAACAATACACCTTTAGTTTTTATAAACTAGGTCACATACAAGTTGTAACCACAAGACTTATCTTTCATATTCATATCTGATATTTGTTTGTCCGGATGTAAACAATGATGGATTTCGAAAAATTAGATCTTAAAGAATCTTATGATTCAGTTGAAGATAAAATAGTCGAGGAATTCTTAGTACCATTATTACAAAATTCAAGAAAATATTATAGAACCACAGGATATTTCGCTTCTTCTGCTCTAGCGATTGCAGCAAGAGGATTATTCCCTTTTATTGAAAAAGGAGGACATATGAAAATAATATCTGGAATTGTTTTCAATAAAAAAGACATAAAAGCTATTAGAGATGGTTTATTAAGACCTGAGGAAATTATAGAAAAATATATTCTAAAAGAATTAGAAAGCATGAAGAATGGAGAAATCAAAGACAGAGTAAAATTGTTAGCTTGGATGGTAGCAACTAATCATCTTGAAATAAAAATAGCATTAAGATTGAATCCTAATCTTAATTATGAAGACTATGAAATTTCCAGCTTTGGTTTGTTTCATCAAAAAGTTGGTATTTTCATTGATGAACAAAATAAAATCATTTCATTTAGTGGATCAATTAATGAAACTAAAAGTGGTTGGGTTCATAATATTGAGGAGTTTAAAGTTTTCAAAGATTGGATTGATTGTGAAAGAAAATATGTTCAAAGTGATTTAAACAAATTTCATCGATATTGGGATAATAAGATTTCATTAGCACGTACTTATACGATACCAGAAGCTGCGAAAAGAAAATTGATAGATTTAGCTCCTAAAGACCTGGAACAACTACGACATCTAGATTCTGACAAGAAAAAAAGAACAGATTTAATACTTTGGGATCATCAAGAACATGCTATTAAAATATTCATTGAAAAGAAATCAGGAATATTAAGAATGGCTCCTGGTACAGGAAAAACAATTACAGCGCTTACAATCATGAGAACTTTGATTGAAGAGAATAAAATTAGGGGTATAATTATTTCTACTGTAGGGAACGACCTCCTAAAACAATGGTACAATTTGCTTTTACAAGAATTTAGAAACAAATATAAGATACTAAGACATTTTGAGAAATATAAGGACATCCAGTTTTTTAATGAGTTCATAAAGAATGAAATTGTGATTATTGCAGTCTCATACCAGAATTTAACAAAACTAATAGATGCTACAGATAAAGATTTAATAAACAAATGTCTTCTAATATGTGATGAAGTTCATAACATAGGCTCTGAACAAAAGCTCAACTCATTAAAAGGTAAGATAAAGCAGTTTTCTTACAAGCTGGGATTAAGTGCAACTCCTATTCGTCCATACGATATTGAAGGGAATGAATTTATATTTGATGAAATAGGTTCAGAGATTTTTCATTATGATATGGAAAACGCAATTAGAGATGGGATATTAAGTGAATTAGAATATTATCCATTATTTTATAATTTAAGCCAGCAGGATAAAGATGGAATTCGAAATTCTATAACAAATTTCCACGCAAGAAAAAAAACAGAAAATCCAATGTCTGATACTG
This sequence comes from Candidatus Heimdallarchaeota archaeon, assembly GCA_019057815.1. Lineage (GTDB taxonomy): Archaea > Asgardarchaeota > Heimdallarchaeia > Heimdallarchaeales > Heimdallarchaeaceae > 18H4-34. The sequence goes on along the minus strand of JAHLWR010000013.1, from coordinate 95,721 downwards.
AATTATACAGGAGAATCGCTAATACTAAGAAATTATCTATGAACAAACTTCCCATTTTTAAGGAGTTTCTTGAAAAAAATTCTCAGATCCTTAAAAAGTGTATAATCTTTGTTCAAACAAAAGACTATGGTTTAGACGTTCAGAAAATTGTGTTGCCACATGATGACAATTTTAGAACTTATTATTCTGAAGATCAAGAAGAAAATCTTGATCTATTTAGAAAAAAACAAATTGACTGTTTGATAACTTGTCGTAAAATAGCTGAGGGTATAGATATTCGTTCTATTGAGAATATTGTACTTTTTAGCAGTTCAAGATCTGATGGAGAAATCATACAACGAGTAGGTCGAAGTTTAAGAAAAGATCCTGATAATCCAAATAAAAGGGCTCATATAGTTGATTTAGTTTGTCAAGACGATTTAAAAAAACCAGATAAGGAATATGAAGCTTCAGATTTAAAAAGATTTAAATGGTTACAAGAATTGAGTCTAGTTAGGAGAAAGAAAGCATGATTAAATTAAACCCGCGAATAGAAGAAGCAATTAGGAACGAAATAAGTGTTCAAAAGCAATCAGAAGATGTTTTTGATATGTTAAAGAATTTAATCATAAACATCTTCAATAATAATGACGATATTTTAGAAATAGAGCAGTTAATCAAATCATTAAAGTTATATGCAACCTGAGGAGATTATGATTGAATATAAATCTTCTAAAACTAGATTTCAAGAATATTAGGGATTTCAGAGAATTAACTATACCACTATTTAAAGAAAAGGATGTGAACACTCCATTTCATATCTCTTTAATCCAAATGCCTAATGGAACAGGAAAAACTACTGCCATTAATCTTTTGAGATCCATTGTGTGTGGAGAGATCCTGGAAAAAGAAATAGTACTTTCTTATCAACCTACAAGATATAAGTGCGATGAAGGTTATTTTGGTGTGCTTCTTATAATTGATAGAGATCTTTATTCACTTGGAATGCATTTTGATTATAGAAATGGCGTTATGAAATATGAAACATCCAGACCCAAAGAAGTGGGAGGAGGCAAATCATTTTCTTATGATTTACCCCCTTATATTAGAAACGTAATGACCAAGAATTTTACAAGACTCTTTGTATTCGATGGGGAATTCTCAGAAAATATCTTAGATAATAAAAAAACAGAAGCTGAAACTTCAATTAAATTTCTTTATTTTCTTGATAGATTAGAATTATTGAAGATTAAGGCTGATACTCTATTAGAGAATAAAAGAAAATCAACAAAAGATACAAAAGTTCATACTCAACAAGGATTAACTAAATTAGAAACAGAAGAAAAAAAACTTAAGCAGACTTTAGTCGATTTGAACAAACAATTAAAGAAATTTAAGGAAGAAAGTGTATCTACTTCTCAGGAAATAGAAGACCTAGAAAAGAAAAACGATGAATTGCTATCAGAGAATGAAACCATTCAAGCTGAGTTTATTGAATTTACAACTAAAATTTCAAGCTTGGAAAATGATATAAGAAATGGAACAAACATTATCCTAAATATTCTCAGAACTCCATCTCAATTCTCGTTGAAGATGAATGATAAACTCAAAAATCTTTCAGAAAATATGTCAAAACTAAAGCTACCAAGATCTGTTTCTTCAGAGTTTTTTAAAGAACTTTCTGATGAAGATGAATGTATTTGTGGTCGACCAATTCTTAATGATTCAATAAAAAAGAAAATCCTTGAGAAAGCTGAACAATATCTAGCTGCGGATCATATCACAACAACTAATTGTATCAAAGGTTCAATTAGGAATATGGATGATTATAAAGAATTGAGTAATTTAAGAGATAATCTTTATTCATATATAAATGAAAAACAACAATTAATTCAAGCTAAGGACTTGCTTAAATTACGACTAGATGAGAAAGATCAAGAAAAAGCTGAGAAAATTAAACAGGAAATAATCAGGTTAAGTAGCAACTTAGTAGATCTAAATCTATACATACAATCTCTTGAAACAAAAAACTCTGCATTTCAGGAAGAATTTAGCTTAAATGAATACGAAAATATTAATCTATGTCAAAAAAAACTAATTGAGAAAAGAAAAAGATTGGATGAAGCATCAGATACTGTCAATTTTAGTAATGGAGTTTCTTTATTTAAGAAAATGATGGATAACATTATCTCTTCTTCTATTGATAAAATCAAAGAAGATTTGATATCTAAATCTAACACAAGAATCTCTCAATTGATGGGAAATAAAGATGTAGTTTTGGAAAAGATTGAAGGTTGTATTTATGTTGATGGAAAAAAAGGTGTAAGCCAAGGTCAAAGTTTAGCAGTTGCATATGCTTTTCTTTCTACTCTTTTTGAAGATAGTCCTCATAAAGTGCCATTTATTGTAGATAGTCCAGTAGGAAGTTTGGACTTGAAAGTAAGGAGAGAAGTGTCTGATTTGATTCCTAAGTTATTTGCACAACTAATCGTTTTTATTATATCAAGCGAAAGAAATGGTTTTGTAGAGGGAATTGGGAAATATGAAGATGTTCAATTTTTAACAATTTATAAGGATGAAAGAGAAACCGGAAGTATAGCTTTTCATACAGATAAAAAGTTCTTCATGCAATTTCATTCAGAAAATGAGGAGGTTCAGGTATGACGTTTAGGCTAAGTAATCAAGCTAAGAGTTATTTTAAAAACATCTTTGGTAAAGGAAGTGATGACAAGTTAGATATCCTCTGGGATGAATATTATATATGCTTAATGATTGGATTTTCAGAAGTAAAAATTGGAGATGAAGCAAGTGCTGATTCTGAAATTACAAAAACATTTCCTCAAGCTTATAAAGATCAAAGATACGAAATTATGGCTAGTTTAATAGCTTCTGAAATTGATAGGAGAGGAATCTCAAAAGTTAAGGATATTGAGAATCTTATGCTTTCAATATTAGATCATAACTCATCAACAGAATTAAGTTCTGAAGGCCATAGATTAATGAATAGATATGTGGCTGGTGGTTTTGAGATTATTAAAGAAAATATAAGAGAAGTAAATGAACTCCATATGTTTCTGATAAAATACTATGATATTTTAATCAATGTTACAAATGAATAATTGAATAGAATGTTCTAGTAACCAATGTTGTAATATGAAGGAATAACTAGTATTCTCTCCTGTTTTCCAATCAATTGCTAAACCAACAAGGAAACCAATATCGAGGATAATAGCTAATTCAACTTCTAGCTTTTCAAGTTACATTTGGTGCTCTAATCTCATTCTCGATAAATAGAGGGAGAAATGTGGAAATGTAAAGACTGTAAGATTATGATGAAAACAGAAGAAGAACAAGAAGAACAAGAGTTAGTATGGTCAGATACATATGATGTAGCGCAAAGAATGGGAAATTACAAATATAGTCAAGCGTCACTGGAAGCGTTCATTTAACCAAAAGGGAAGAAATGTAAGAAAAAGGGAGAAAAGAGGGTGAGATATGTAATAAAGAGATAGAAATAAAGGGGGTTGAAGCGAGAAAAAAGGAAGAATATAAGTGCACTGAAGAAACTCGCTTCAATAAGATAATATTCAATTTCATTTAAAAGAAAGAAGAAAAAATATAGGAAAAGAGAGATATTATCTCCTTCTAGTTCTCATGACAACTAGAGTAATTATAGTGAGAGAGATAAGAGATAAACCTGAACCGTTTACTTCAAGTGAAGTACTAGTCGTGGATTCTGTAGTAATAATAAAAGGAGTAATAGTGAAAAAAGTATTCCAATTAGTTTCATGAGGAATAGAAAGATCCATCGAATAGAATTCTTTACAATAGAATTTTATTTCAATAGGTGTTTCACCCCAACTGACATTATACTGAAACGTGTGAGTAAAAGAATCTTGTCCTGTGGTGGTTCCTACATCAGATTGTTTAAAAACAGCAAAATCGTTTCGCATAGTCTCTTCACCATTAATTAAGATGAAAACTCGGCTATCAAGTAAGAAAACAGCATCAGTAGCAAGATGGAGAACAGTTAGATGAAAGGTAATAGCATGAGAACCAGTTTGGAGAACAGAATCAGTAAGTTCAGATTTTAACTTAACAATAGTTCCTGTAGACCAACCAAATTCTTCTAAGTGTTCATCAGCAATTACAGGGTGTAATAAAGAGAAAAGAAAAACTAGAACAACGAATGAAAGGAAGAGTTTTTTCATATAATCACTTTAGACACTAGTTGAAAGAATATCAGAATTAAAACATTTGTCCTTGTTAATGATAATGTCATTAAGGTTAGTCAAGAGAACCTTTTTACCTTCTTGATCAAGAAGAAAAGCTCTGTAAAACCATAAATCGCCAGAATTGTTAGAAACATTAACACAATGGGCTAAAAAGTATTCCAAATCGTTTCTGGTAGAGATTTTATAATTGGCTAAACCGACAGTTACTCCTTTGACTTTGTGTTCTATCTCGAAAATTAATTCCCACAACATAGTTAGTTAAAACCTCCTGAAATTGTTAAATCCTCTTTATCCTTATTCTCTTCAAATCTAATATCCTCAAATAGATCAATCTCTTGGAAATTCTTGTATCGGAAAGATACCAATCTATAAATAGAAAAAAACCTAAAAGAATGAATATTACAGTAAAGAAAGACAGCTATTATTGGAAGAATGTTCTTGGTAATTGCAGGGATAGTGACAGTGATGATGAAAGAATAGAGAAAGATTAAGAGAGTTAAGAAAACGATGAAGAACTTAAAAACAAGGGAATAAGAAGAATTATTAGAAGAATCAGTAAAGGAAAGAACAGAAGCAATAACAGAAAGAATAGTGAAAAGAACGAAAAGAACCTTTTCTAGAATACTAAAAGTTACTGAAGATTGACGTTCTAAGAGATCTTCCATCATAAGAGATTCTAACCCTTGAGTTATTCTTGTTTAGATTTTTTGAAGATAGGAAGATATCAGAACGGATGGGTTTACCTCATTATTCTCAAATTGGTATATAAACTCGAAAAATAATCTAGTAAGGAATATTATTGGAAGAATTGGTTACACAAAATATATATTCGATAAAGAGTTTATTTAAGTGTGATTTAATGAAAAAGAAAACAATATTAATTCTACTAATACTGACATTGGCAATCTACGCATCGAATATTAATGTACAACTAACTGCTGAAGACAACAATTATAGACCTACTTCTTTAGAGTTGACACCTCATGATCCTATTGAAATAACAAGTGATAGCGATTTTGAGGTTTTTCTAGGAACAGGAACAGCTGAAGATCCTTATGTTATTGAAGGATATAATATTACAACAACAAATGGTAAGGGTATTTATATTGCTGGTACAACGAAATATTTTACTGTTCGTAACTGCTATATTGACGCAGAAGACTATGGTATTTATATCAATAATGCAGCTGATGGAACAGCAATTGTAATTAACAACACGTGCAGCAGCAATAACCACTATGGCATCAGGGTTTACTATTCTGCTTTTTCTACTGTTACTAACAACTCGTGCAACAACAATAGCGGTGGCATCTCTCTTCGATATTCTGGTAATTCTACTGTTACTAATAATAATTGCAGTAATAACATCAACTACGGCATCTATCTTGATACTTCTGCTTCTTCTACTATTACAAAAAACAAGTGTAGCAACAACAGCTACGGTATCTATCTTCGTTACCATTCTGATTCTTCTATTGTTGCTAATAACACTTTTACTAATTGTGGTTTATATATAAGCGAAAGTACAGTTGATGCTTATCTCTCGTATACTGTCGAGAATAATTGGGTGAATGGGAAAAAACTAGGTTATTTCACTAACCTTGACTCCACTACTATTGCTGAACCTATCTATGGTCAACTGATATTAGTTAATTGTACTAATGTGACAGTACGCGACCAAATAATAAACAACACTTCACTTGCTTTAGTTCTCCAATTCTGTACACATTCAGTTATTATTAACAACACTTGTAGCTACAACCACTGTGGTATCTATCTTGATGGTTCTGCTTCTTCTACTATAACCAATAACACTTGTAGCTACAACCACTATGGTATCTATCTTGATACTTCTGATAGTTCCACTGTTGCCAACAACACTTGTAGCTACAACCACTATGGTATCGATCTTTCCTATTCCGATAGTTCTACTGTTGCCTATAACACTTGTGAAAGCAACAACTATGGAGGTATCGGGCTTTCCTACTCTGGTAGTTCTACTGCTACCAACAACACTTGTAGCTACAACCACTATGGCATCTCGATTTCCTATTCTGGTAGTTCTACTGTTGCAAACAACACGTGCAGCAATAACTACTACTCCGGCATCATTCTTAGCTCTTCTGGTAGTTCTACTGTTACAAACAACACTTGTAGCAACAACGACTATGGTATCAGGTTTTGGGATTCTGGTAGTTCGACTATTATCAACAACACATGCAACAACAATAACAATTATGGCATCCATATTTATTACCATTCTACCTCTTCTACTGTTGCAAACAACACGTGTAGCAATAACGACTATGGTATCAGGTTAGAGTCATCTAGTTATTCTACTGTTACCAAAAATACGTGTAGCAACAACAACAGGGAGGGCATCTATTTTCACTCTTCTAGCAGTTCTACTATTGCTAACAACATGTGCAACAACAACAACAAAGGCATCCTTCTTGATACTTCTTTTTATTCTACTGTTACCAACAACACTTGTAGCTACAACAACAACGGTATCTATCTTGATACTTCTGATCATTCTACTATTACCAACAACACGTGCAGCAATAACTACTACTCCGGCATCTATCTTTACCTTTCTACTTCTATTATTACAAACAATACTTGTAGCTACAACAACGACGGTATCTATCTTTACCTTTCTACTTCTATTATTACAAACAGCATGTGTAGCAACAACAACAACCATGGCATCAGGGTTTACTATTCTGCTTCTTCTATTGTTACAAAAAACAAGTGTAGCAACAACAGCTACGGCATCTACCTTGATACTTCTGCTTCCTCTACTATTACAAAAAACAAGTGTAGCAACAACAGCTACGGTATCTATCTTCGTTACCATTCTGATTCTTCTATTGTTGCTAACAATACTTTTACTAGTTGTGGTTTATATATAAGCGAAAGTACAGTTGATGCTTATCTCTCATATACTGTCGAGAATAATTGGGTGAATGGGAAAAAACTAGGTTATTACACTAACCTTAACTCTACGATAATTGCAGAGCCTGTCTATGGGCAGTTAATATTAATTAATTGTACTAATGTGACAGTACGTGATCAAATATTATATAACGCTACAACTGGTCTATTTCTCTACTCCTGTACATATTCAGTTATTATTAACAACACGTGTAATAACAACGACTACTACGGCATTTATCTTCGATATTCTGGGAGTGCGACTGTTGCAAACAACACGTGCAGCAATAATAACAACTATGGCATTGAGTTTTACTATTCTAATTTTTGTGTCGTTACTTACAATCTCCTACAAGAAAACGGAGGATATGGAATATACTTAAGATACGATTCTGATAATAATCTTATTCACCATAATATCTTTGAAGACAATAATTTGGGAGGAACTTCACAAGTTTTTGATGATGGAACTAACAATACTTGGTATGACTCTGAAACACAAGAGGGCAATTACTGGTCAGACTGGTCAGGAACAGGTTCTTATGCTATTGATGGAGAAGCTAACTCAGTTGATTTATATCCTCTTGGAGAACCTGCTGTATATGTTGTTCGTCCTGCTATTACAAACATTATTCATTCTCCCTCTACTCCAACAGAACTCGATAATATAAGTATTAATGCTACAGTTACTAGCCCTTATGGTGTACAATCTGTTACACTCCACTACAGGATTAATGGTGGAACTTGGACAGAAGTTAGTATGACTCTTATAAGTGGTGATCTTTACAGCGTAACTATAGGTTCTTTTGCAGTTGGTGACACTATTGAATATTATATTACAGCTGTAGATAATTCTGTTAACCACAATTTAGCCATCAATGATAACTCTGGTTTATATTACTCATTTACTGTTGTTGAGATTATACCAGAGTTTCAAATGTTCTCTCTTCTCCTTCCTGCGATAACTTTTCTATTCTTGGTCTTTGGTTTAGTGGTGCTACAACGAAGAAAGAAATAGCTTTTTTTCCTTCTTTATATATGAGACAATAGATATATAAGTGAACTAAACCTAAAGTTATCTACCTATCTTTTACTCTTAACCCAATAATTAAAAGAATAGTATCAGTGAAAAGTATGCAGCGAGTTATTGGGAAAGAAGATTTAGATCTGAAAGAAAAAGAAGTTTTGGTTGATTTCTCACTGGACTATTTCTACCAAGAACTCGAAAAAGTGATAGATGTCAGAAAATTAAGAACCTTGATCCAATCTCTGCATAGAAAAGTTTCCAATACTAAAGACAAAGCCTTTATCCCTCTTATCGACAGAGTTCTTGAAAAAAGTCTAGCAATAGAAGATAGTTTCTCTCTCTTCTATCTTTATGATCTTAAATTCGACCTTATTTGGTTAAATCCTAAAAATGTACAAAAATCTTCAGAATTATTGGATAAGATGGTTGTTCTAGCTAACAAACTAAACAGTAAGGTTTTCTTGGCTTCTACTTTTGGTTCTAAATCCTGTTTAATGAGGTTGATAGACGACGATAAAGGTTCTAGACACTATTTGAATGAAGCTCAAAAGATAATTGAATCGCTTTCTTCACATGAAAAGGGTTATTTCTATTACAAGACTTTATACATCCTGATAGCAGCAGATTATTTCATAGACAATCTTGAAAAATCAGAAAAATACGTCTGTGGATGTATAGATTATTTCAGAAAGGCAGGATACTATTTTGCAACAGTAAAAAGTATAGGAAGGTTGCTCAGTGTCTATTTAGGTAAAAGTTTCAACGAACCCAAATATAATGATAAGATGCGCGAACTTATACAAATAATCGAAAATGACAGAGAATTGATCGAGAAGGTCGAAAAATGTAAGGAAGTATGGATCTTACATACATTAGGTAAGGGAGCGGTTTTCCTTAACGAGTATTATAGAGCTGCAATATACTTCAAGAAAGTATTAGAAGTTTTGTGGAAAGAGAAAAAACAAGATACACGATATTTGTATATGATAGGAAATACTCTTTCATATCTAACGATGATTTACACCTTCATGGGAGAATTTGAAAGAGCTTTAGAATATCTACAAGAATACGAAAAACTTCTACTTTCTGAAGAATTCAAGAGAAACATCAAAACGAGATATTACGATTATTTAGTAAATGTCATGCAAATGAATATGTTATACATTTACGTTCATAAGAACAAAAATGTCAAAGAACTAACAGAAAAGTTCTTGCAAGGGTTCAGAGGAGCCATACCTAATATTATCATGTTCAGACCAATGGTGGAAGAGTTAGAGTATCAGGTTGTTCAAGAAACAAATAGAGTGATAACAGAGGAAAAAAGAGTGGAGGAAGAGAAAGAAAAGGGTGGTGAGTGGATCAATAAAACACTCTCACTGCTGTTACTTGCAAAAGCATTGTTAACAACGGGTGAAAATGAAAAGTTCACTGAAACAGTAAGAAAAATACAGGAGAGTATCAAAGACTCAAAACATGTAACAAAAGCAATGAAATATTGGGCAGAGAGTTATGAATATCTAGGGGAGTATTTCAAAGAAAAAAAAGAGAAAAAGGCTATAAAAAAACTACAAAAAGTTGAGAACAAGTGCAAAAGAGAGGGATTTAAGAAAATAGCTCTGGAAATAAAAGTCTATGTACAGATAATGAAAATGGATGAAGTAAAAAGTGTCAACGAGAACAAATTCCAGAGAACGGTTTTTATTGAAATATTTGAGAAATATAATGAGAAACTAACAAGAAAGGTTTTGAACAATAATCGATGAAATGTGGTTATTATATGAGATATTTTAAAATCAATTTTGCCAATATAGTCATTATTATAAGATATTAACAATTGTAATTATATGATGACTAAGGAGATATTAGTTGCAAACAAGTACATTATAAAAACAGACAGATTGTATACCGAGAAACATGAATGGATAAAGAAAAATGAGTCACATTGGCTTTATGGTATCACTAGTTATGCAACTATAGAACTGGGAGAAATTGGTCATATAGATTTTCACACTGTGGGAGAATCATTTAGTAAAGGGGATACAATTCTGAATATTGAAACCTTAAATATCAAAGCAGATTCATATGCTCCTTTTGATTGTAAAATTGTAGCAATTAATGAAGACTTAGAAGTTAATCCCATTAAAGTTTTTAATGATCCATACGGTGAAGGATGGCTTGTAAAACTTGAATGTAATGGTACTGTTGAAGGACTATTATCTCCCGAAGAATATGCCAATTTAGTCAAAGCAGAAGCTACAGACTTGTAAGTACGACACAGCATCTATTGGTTTTCTATGTTCCTTATACTTTATATTCACATGTAGTTGTAGTTGTTCTAGGATTACTTTCTTATTTGAATTTTACACACATATTTTTCATCAGTAATTGCTGGTGAATCTGCCTTCTTTTAATCTTTGATTCAAACTATCTACAACATTATTGAACATCCAATCTTCATCGACTTTCCATTTGTTTCTTGCAATATCAAAATTATCCACATATAGCCAATAGTGATGCCCATGATGTCTAAAGAAATCCATAGAATACATTTTATATTCCCCGAAAGTTGTCCAAACTAGATAGCTGAATTTGGCATCGTAATAGGGTGGAAGTGACACTGTCAGAAAAATACCATCTGAAAGAACTGTACATCCCAACCTAAAAGGTGGGCGTTCTTCAAGAAAAAAATTGAATAATTGAGCCTTTTCTACTTGAGGTATATCTTTAATTATGAATGCTCGGTAAACAAATGTTTCAGTAAATTTTCTATTGATATTCCATCTATGTCGGTCAATAAAACCTTCTTTTAGATAGTTGTAAATTTTATTAAACTCCCTTCGTATAGTGTTATCCGCCTTATTCTCAAGAAATTCTTTCATGTAGCTGAAATAATTATCAGGTAGGAAAATTGGGTCTGACGTTTTATCACCTTTTGTTTGGTTCTTAAATTTTTTTACTATATTTGCTTGACTTGTTCTAAGGTTTGTGGTTATCTCACGAAGTAATAACATGTGTAAGGGAGTGAATTCTGAAAGATCTGGTGTTGAAGCTAGCCTTTGAAACCTATTTGGTTTCTGTAGCCTTTTTTCCCAGTAACCCATCATGTTGAAACATTTGGGATTTAAGGTATAATTGGGTACTATATCAGGGAAAGCAAGTCTATGTCCCTCTGAACGGAAGAGAGTGTAACTTTTACAGAATTCATTTTCAACTAAGTAATCAAGAAACTTTCTTAATAGTCCATTGCTCTCAGGAGGAATCTCAAAAGTAGCATAGAAACCGAATTTTTCTCCGTAAAATCGACTGTAATATCTTGTATAAGGATGATCTGTGAAAGCCATTTGAAGTAGAGTCATCTGATCTATTGATGATACATAAACTATCACAGCATATTCAACTAGCCCTAAACGTTCAGGTATAATTGAAGCTATTGCATTTCGCAATATCCCTTGTTCTGTTAACCTTTCGATTCGACGTATTATTGTCTGAGTAGAAGTACCAATTAAATTTGCAATTTTAGAACTAGGTTCCAGTGGATGATTCTGGAGAGCGTGTAAAATTTTTATATCAAAATTGTTTAACCTTTCCATTTTTTTCCCCTTTTAGATATTTAATTTTTCGAACAAACACCTATTAGACATTAGGGAAACCTCCATATGTTGCTCTGAGGGCTTCCCTAACGCTTTCTTGGGTGGGTGTTCATTAGACGATTCTGTCTAATCGTTATATTTTCAAAAGAAATCCTAAAGTATAACCCCATAATACCTCTTGGATTCCTCCTAGATGGGTGTTAATCAGACGATTCTGATTAACATTATTTGATGAAGCAAGATTCCCTCTAGGGATATTTTTCCCCCGATACTCCTAGAGGTAATTTGCTTTTTTGTGGGTGTTCATTAGACGATTCTGTCTAATCGTGATGAGAGCAGACGTTTGTTATGGTCCTACAGTAACTATACTATGCGGTGGTTCATCATCAGCACCACCACCTGGAGGATCAAATACCAAAGTATCTTGATATACTTGAAACTCACCATTACTGTGAACGATACATACTAAATCGAAGATATAATCTCCACTCTCAAATGCACCTTCATAGATGCGGAATTCATATGTTATGAACTCTGATGTAATTTTGTGATAGTAATAATCTCGATATGTGTAGCCAGAAGGTAAGGTTAACGTATATATCAGCAAAATACGGGCTTTCACAACATCATCAAAAGCTAAATATGCTTCTGCATAAATGTCGTCTTCAAAACCATCGTTATCAAGGTCTGTATAAAACGCTGTTGTTATTTTAACCCCTAACACATAACTATTTGCCTGTGCTACAGAATTTCCTATTATTATAACACCCAATAAAAATCCCAATGCCAAGAATATGTTTCTATTTTTCATTTTATTCACTCTTCATTTTTACTTAGTTTTTTAGTGAATGAAAAATCATCACTAAGAAAATCATTTCTTCCCCAATTATTAACTTTTTGGTAAAAATGATTATTGTCGGTACCGGCAAAAATGAAACGGATCATTTCATACCATAGAAAAATATTTCAGGAAAATTCAATATTTGAGAAATAAAAAAATGTATCATTATTTATACAAGACTGTTATTGCTCTCTTCCAATTTTTCTTTTATATTTTCTACAACATTGTTAAACATCCAATCTTCATCTACCCTCCAACTAGACGTATATGGATTAAAATTATCGATGTAAAACTGATAATATATTCCGCTTCTACCAAAATAATCTAATGTGTACATCTTGTAATCTGGAAAGAAGGACCAGATAAGATAATTAAACTTAGAATCAAAAAAAGGTGGCATTTTGAAGTTCAGAACAATCCCCTTTTCAAGAACCTCAACTGTCATTTTAAGAGGTGGATCTTCTTCTTTTACTAAGTTAAAAAATTGTGCACTTTTTTTATCTGAAAGATTTTCAATGAAAAATGATCTATAAACATATAGATCGTAATATTTTCTATCAAAAATCAATCGAGGTGCATAAATTAGATTCTTTTTCACAAAATTGTACTGACGGTTAAAACCCACTTTTATAGCATCGTCTGTTCTATTTGCAAAGTAACTTTCTAAATAAACTAAAAAAGAAGGAGGAATATAATCATCGTTTTCTACGTTTGGTGGAGTTTCTACAAAACTTCGATAATTCTTAATTAAATTAATCTGAGAAACTCGAATATTTCGACCTAAATCACGCAACAACACCAATTGTAGTGGAGTAACGGTGTCTAAACCTAATGGTTCAGGTAATGAAGATAATTTATCAGACTTATCTAAATGCTTATTGAAGAAGCTTGTAATATCAAAATTGCGTATTGTTATATCTGATATGAAAAAATATTCAAGAGTTTCACATCTATAACCCTTTGATTCATATATTAAATAATTTTCACAAAAATCGGAATCAACTAAAAAATCCAGAAATTTCTTGATTATATTATACCCTTTCTTTGGGATATCAAATATTGCATAACATCCGAAATGTTCACCAAAAAAGTGATTGTATTGCCGGGTGTAGGGGTGTTGTCGGAAAGCTGTTTGAAGTTTATGAAACTGATTCAAATTGATTACATTAATAATTACGTGATATCGCGTTAATGAAAGAAGTTCAGGTGTGTAACCCGCTGTTACTTTTCTTATTATATTCTTTTTAACTAAGGAGTTAAAAATACGTATGAACTTGTTAGTACTCATATCAATCTTTTTAGCCAAATTCCTGAAAGAATCGGTGGGATAATTACATAATATATTGATGATCCTCCTTCCAAGAAATTCCGAGTAATCCATGTTCACACACTTATTTGAAATCAGTTGTTACAAGCTGTTTATGATATTTCTACAATCCAACTTGTATTTTAAGTATATTACTTTTCTTGTAACATCTTACTTTACAACTATGAGAGTGTTTCATTTTTATTTGTAAAATCTAGAATAGTATTGTACTCAATATTATTTTTTTTTCTACTTACCTTATATCACATAGTTTCACCCAATAAATACACCATTGATGTAATAATGAGACACAAGACTTATAAATGTTGTGACAATATCACACTATATTGAGCTTTACATTGTTATGCTGATAAAAATGATGATTGAGTCTTCAAATACAGTTAATCATGCTCGCATCGGAACTTACCATGTGAGGAAGAGTAGAGAGGAAGATAGAGTGACGGAAACTAATTTTTTCTACTCTTCTTTTTCCTCAATGCCTTAAGACATGTTGCTACAATTCTTCAGTTTAACTTGAAGGGGATAATAATGACAGAAACAAAAAACAATAGTCAGATATCGCTTACAACTCTCAAAGATTTAGAAGATTTACCATCTAATCGAATAGATGTTATTATGCTTCATAGTCAGAAAGGCGGTCCTGGTAAGACTACTCTTTCCTGTAATCTCGCTAATGAACTTGCAAGGAGAGGTAAGAAAACTGTTATTATTGATCTTGATGTATCTCAACCTACTTTACAACATATTTTCAATATTAAAGACATTAAAATCACTATTAATGACATTCTCTTAGGGAATAATGTTGTTTCTGAAAACAACATCTCTTCTACTTCTGTTACTAACCTTTCTGTTATTGTTGCTCAAGAAAAAATAGACTATGGCGAAGGATTACTTTCTTTGCTAAAAAGTATCCACGACCATTCTCATTTCATCCTTCACGAGATGATGAAAACTCTTCAGAATTTTGGTTATCAATACGTTATTCTAGATTGCGCCCCGGGTTATAGGATAGAATCTATCCACGCTGCGACAGTAGCTGACGCAAGAATATTTGTTCTAAGACCTTCAACATTTAGTTTTGAAGGAGCTAAAGAAATGCTTCAAGACATCTACAAGAAACTCTCTTATCAATCTCTGAATTTCTTCATCTTCAACCAAATACCCCCAGAACTTAAAGATAAGAGCTTGAGACTCTTAAAAGAATGGAAAGAAGAAATTGAGAATAAAACTGGTACAGATAACATTTTTCTCGGTTTCTTCAATATCTCTAATGAAATTATTGAGAATTGTATCTGGGGAGAGTATTTCTTCCCCCGAAGTCATCCTTTACACAATCAATTATCGTGTATGGTTGACACTGTTATACAAAATATTGATCTATTGAAACAAGATGAGATAATTTCAGGTTCTCAAAAAAGAATAAATCTTGAAACTACTGAAGTTTCCACCAAAGGGGAGTGATAATATGTTTTTAGAGAGTTTTTACACAAATATTGAGGGTTTTTTGGAAGAAAAAAAATTTACCTCCTTTAAATATGAAACTTTTTATTCAACTAGTAATTATTACGAAGGTTCCGTCAAACTATCTTCCTACAAACAAAGAAGTATGACAACAATGAAAACTCAAAACAAAATTGTTTCAAAACAGTTTGATGGCTACTTTTACAATTATTTTAGTACACATTTTCAACTTTACTTTTTTGAGAATTTTAAGCCTACACAGTTCTCACAACCTGTATATATCTGGGAAGAGCAAGAATGTGGTATTAACGGAACCTTTCTTCTTTACAATTTCTTCTATTCCCACTATCCCCCCAATAGCTACATACGACTTGAAAAGGGAAAAGAATGCAAGGAAGTAGGGTTTGGTGTAATAGATAGGGTTTTAGAAAATAAAAACCTTCCTTCGTTCTCCCTAAATTTTCAGTTATATTTGAATAAAGATAAAGAGTATGCTAATGAGTCTTCTTTTTCTTTTATTGAACGATCAATAAAAAGTGAGGAAGAACAATATTTGTCATTAAACAGAATGTGAAATGAACAATGAATGAAAATAATCGTAATAAGAGGTTAAAAAATGGATATGAAGGTTTTGAAAAAAGGAAAAAAATTGTTTAATAATAAAAAGAAAAGCATTCAGATTAGTGTTTTATTACTTATAATAGCTTTGAATTCAGCATGGTGTTGTAATTCTTTTCTACTCAAAGAGAATATTTCAAGAGTACATCAAAAGGACTTCGGTAACATCTTTTTCACCACAGGACAAGAAATTCCAGAAGGAGCGACAGTTAGAAAAACCTATGAAAAGCTAGGAGTTACTGAATGCGAAATAACTGATGAGAAAACTTTTGCAGAAAATTATCAATTTTACAAGGAAAGAATCTTTTTTCCAGTGAAAAATACCTATCTCAAACCATTACTATTATCAGCTAAATATCAATTGGGATTCTTCCTAAAAGAAAATGAACAGTACCTTTCAGATCCAAATACGACAATAGCAATAATAGACACAGGAATAGATCCAACACTGGAATGTTATCAGAATACAACTATTCTTCACTGGAAAGATTTTGTTGGAGAGAATTTAACAGAACCAAATGATGAATATCTTCAACCTACAGATTATAATGGTCATGGTTCAGCAGTTGGTTCTATCATTGCAGGTAATTCAGTTAGTAATGGTTCAGTGTCTTTTGAAAAGGAAATTTATGAAGGAAGTCTAAAATTTATCAGCTATATTGAAGGGACATTCAATGAAAAAGGAGCAATAACTGTATCATGGGATGATAGTAATCTGATAAGTGTTGGATTATATGATTTG
Source organism: Candidatus Heimdallarchaeota archaeon (assembly GCA_019057815.1). GTDB lineage: Archaea > Asgardarchaeota > Heimdallarchaeia > Heimdallarchaeales > Heimdallarchaeaceae > 18H4-34. Next base: position 78,964 of record JAHLWR010000013.1, on the reverse strand, counting down.
AGTTCAGAACAGATTGTCCAAGAATCAGTTAAATATGACAATGGTTCTTTTACGTGGCAATTTAGTTATCACGATTACAAAAATATTGTCTGTTTTGTTGCAAATTATGGGGGCAGTGGGAAGACAACTGTACAAGGAGAAGTACAATTTGAGAGTTTAGCGAAATTTAAAGGACTCATACCTAATGCACGTCTAGTTGTACTCAAAGCAATAGACGATTACGGATTTGGGAATACCACCACACTGTTAGAAGCTTTAGATTATCTGCTTACGATTAAAGAGGAATATAATATCAAAATCGTTAATCTTTCAGTAGGATTTGATGAATCTATTGAGTTAGTGGATGATGCTATCAATAGGTTAGCTGAAGAAGGTATTGTGGTTGTTATTGCTGCAGGAAATGGTGGGACAAGTGGAACAGTTAATAGTCCAGGGACAAGTGAATATGCTATAACTGTAGGGAGTGTAAATAGTCAATTTGGTGTTGCTTATTACAGTAGTCATGGATGTGACTGCCCCTTACGTGAGATGAAACCGGATGTTCTAGCTCCAGGTGGTGAAATAGCAAACGATTTTAGACCACTGATTTTAGCACAAGCAAATACAAATAACATGTTTATCAACAGAGAAGGAACAAGTTTTTCAACAGCTTTTATTACTGGAGCCGTTTATAACCAAATCTGTAATAAAGAGTGGTCATATACTTTACAAGAGGTATTGGACACTAAATTTCAAATTCTTCAATCAACTGTACAATCTTTTTCCAACGATTTTAATGGAGATAATGATTATATATCCCAAACTCCTGAAGAGGGGATATGGTATAAAGATCGAATAGAAGGATGGGGAACTTACGTTGAATCAACTTACGTGGATACTTATGCCATCGATCCTTTCACAGTTTATAGTTCTGATGTTGAATTAAGTTATACAAATGATTCTTTACCACGTAACCTTGTATATAGGCTACATACACCCAATCTACAAGATACAAAATTTAGGTTATTTATTAATAGTTCAGAATTGGTTAATATTAGATTCATAATAAAAAGTGATAGATATGGTAACCCTGTAAATAGTTGGGGGGTCGCGGATATTTGCGTTAGTGGTGTTTTCTTTGTTGATGGTCCTAATACAACTTATTATATTACTATCAGCCCCTCACAAAAAGAAACGTTACAAGTTCATCTTGAATTTACATATATCGTTGACGCTGATGCAACAGTTGTCTTTCCATACAGCAAAAATTATTATAATACTACTGAAGTCACAGGGAATATCTATCCTAACGAATATTCAACTGTAGGAAATGTTAGCATAGATGGAGAAGAAATATCTTTTAGCAATAATACATTCTACATGAACGATGTTACAGAAGGAAAACATTTTCTTGTGTATGAAGTATCAAACAGTAATTACCATGAGACAAAAACTGAACCTTTTTACGTCGATTTAACACTACCACAAGTTGTATTCGAAGGAATAAATAATGACACCCATATCACTTATGATACAGAAATTTCTGTTGAAATTTTTGAAATAACCTCCTTTTCTGTAAAGATGTCCATTGATAGTATTATAATTAGTATTGAAGAATATGATAATAGTTATCCATTTAATGTTAGTAAAAGTTGGTGGATTGATTATTCAGATCTTACGGAAGGAGAACACACCTTAATTATAGAAATAAAGGATTTTTTCAATAGAACAAGTGTAGTTTCTGTCACATTTTTCAAATTAGGAGGAAATGAAGAGACAACTACATCGACATCTGTATTGACAACACCGATAACAACCACTACTACACCTTTAAATTCGCCTATCGCTTTCCTTGAATTTATTATTACTCTTCTAGGGGGATGTATTGTTTATAATTTCATTATTAAAAAATGGAGAAAAAGAAAATGATAAAAACTAAAAAAAATCGTCAATTATGTATAGGAATAATAATTATTACAGCATTTATGATCCAAAGTATTAATAATCCGTTTCTAGGTCAAATGAGTAACGCAGAAATAGATAATACTTCACCTGATATAAGTAATGTAATAAGATCTGATGAATATTTCAAAGCACAAATGCCGAATAAAATTTCTTGTGAGGTATTTGATGAGAGTATAATTGACATAGTCATTTTACATTATTATGTTGATATGTCACCTTCTGCAGTGGCAATGAAAACACATCAATATAATATCTATTCAGCAAATATCCCAAAACAAGAATTAGGATCAACAATATATTACAAAATAGAAGCAACCGATATCCATAATAACAGTATTATTACAGATAATTTCGGACCATTCGAAGTTTTTGATGGTTTTAAACCAGAGATAACAAATATCGATCATTCACCTTTTTTGGTAACAAATTTAGATAGTGTTACAATAGAAGCTACAGTTACAGACAATATTGAAGTTGAACTGGTTACACTAAAATATTGGAAAAACTATGACGTTTCATACACTATCTTATCAATGACTAGTCTTTCAGAGTCAGAATATGAAGTGGTAATACCACAACAAGAAACAAATACAAAAATCACTTATCAAATTGTAGCAGTAGATAACTCATTTCTAAATAACACAGCATATTCTACAAAAGAAGAATATTATGTAACAGACGGATTACATCCTTTTATTCTGGTATATGATATTATTCCAACACCAGTACCTACAAATTCTCCTTTCACAGTGTATATAGAAGCTTTCGATTATGACGGAATAGCAAGCGTAGAAATCCATTATTGGGAGTCACAAACACAAACATGGTATGTTGATTATCCAACATATTTGATAGATAACTATTGGGAATATGAGTTTAATGGTTATCCTGAAAACTCTAACGTACTTTTATATTGTGTAGCAGAAGATAATGGACCAGAACATCATACCACAACTACAGAATCATATAATGTTATCATTTATGATTCTATAAAACCAGCTATTTCTAATATTGTTCATGACACTGACCTATCCTATACCCCAGGAAAAAGATTACAAATCAATGCAACGATTGAAGATGCATCAGAAGTAAGTACGCGAATTGTATATTACACATTCTACAATGGCACGCATTATGTAAAAAGAGGAACATTTCTTGATAGAATACCAAGCACAGACACATATATAGGAACAATAGAGATGCATGACCCTCGTTATGAATGCAACTATTGGATATTCGCTGAAGATTCGTCAGGAAACGAGGCGACGTCAGAAAACACTACGATAACATATTATGATGGAATAGCTCCAACTATTACAAACACCTATTGGGGACCTATCAACTCAGCTGTTATAGACAGTCAAACTTCTGTGATAGTAAACTGTTCAGTAGTAGATGATAACTTAGATACTGTAGCAATACAAATTACTGCTATACACATTAATGGTATAACAATATATAATCAAACACATAATATGATACCTATCATTGGATACGAGAATTATTACGAATATGTAATACAAAATTTCACTGACTTAACGACTGTGATATTTACAATTATTGCAACAGATAACACTACATATAATGGTGAACCTTTAAACAACACAGCTATATTCGAAGAACAGTTTCAAGTTTCAGACACCCATGAACCACAGATATTATATGTGAATTGTGATCCCATAGACACTAGTGAGATAACTAGAACAAATATTACAGTAGCTGATATTAACGAACTCGATAGGTTTACTGTTATTTATGGAATAAAAGTGGGTACACAATATACTTGGCTAACTGAAACAATTTTTTATGATTATGGGAACAATCAACAAGTATGGACAGTAACACTTTCATACCCTTTAGATTTAAGCTCGTATACAGGTGAATTACTTGCAATAAAAATCACAGTATATGATACTTCAGGACATTTAACAGAAGGTACATATTGTTTTACAATAAGAGATATCACACCCCCTAGCGTTCAAATAGTAAACGCACCTACTACAGTATTAGAAACAGAAGATTGTATTATTTTATTAGAAATAAGTGATAACTCTGAGATTATAGAGGCTAAAGCAGGGTTTACTATCAATTATGGGGCAGAGACATATATTACGCTTATAGATAATTTTAATGGGACATACACTTGTATCATCCCTGAGAATTATAATTATGGAGACGCTTTAGTAATTAGTTTTTACGTTACAGACCAGTTTGATCAGCAAACACAGTTGCACAACATCTTATCCTATGCAATTGGAGATGGGCTAGGACCAGAAATATTTTTAGATACTTTAGAGGCGATAGATTCGACAGTTGTTGGTTATAATAATCTTCTCACTATACGAACAAGAATTATTGATGATTCAGTAATTCAAAGTGTTACACTCCACTGGATAACATATGCGCACGATGGTATATCTGAAACAATATCGGGAACAACAACTTTTGATATAGATTTTTATGAGTCATATAACTATTCAGTTACTGTATCCAGTTGGGATATAATACATGTAGCGAATATAGATATTTGGATAAAAGCAACAGATTCAAACGGTATGATCACTCAAGGAGATATTTATACAATTTGGGTTCGAGACACTTATGCTCCAACAGGATATATAACCAATCTCAGTGAAGATTATTTCGATTTACCAAATATAGAATATACTATTCTAGCAAATGTAACAGATGATACCGCGTTAAATCTTGAATCAACACATATAGAACTGTGGTCACCGGACGAAACAACTCTAATCTTTACGTCGACAACATATCAAGTAATTGAAACATATAGTATATCTAACAAATTAGTTGAATATTCCGTTCCGCTAAGTGTTTTGGAAACATTAAGTCAAGATTACTATAACATGGGTATCAAAATCAAACTTATTGTAGATGATAGTTCTGAACATTCATCGACTTACGATTCTGGGTTTATAACCAAAACAGTTCAAGATACGTATGTTCCTATAGTTGTTGATGATAATTTTGATCCCGGAGATTTGAATCCCCAAACAACTATTCAAGTATATTTACCTATAATATATGATATAAGTATAATTACAGTCACAGCTACGTTTAGTAGTACTACAATAACAACACAAGATTTGATTACATACTATGATGGCATTAAAGAACAATATTATGTAGACTTACCAGAAATGCCAGCTTTAGACAGTTTTTGGTTATCTGTAGATTATGATGATGGTCACGGTAATAATATTATAAAAGAGTATACTGATACAATAGATGATCTTGCAAACCCAATAATACACGATTATAGTCGCTCTGGCGACCCCCTATATGATAACGTTCCTATCCTATTTTTAGCAACAGTAACAGATGATGGGTATATTTACGAAGTGAATTTAATTATTACAATAAACGATGTGAACATCTCTTACACAATGAATTATAATGCTGAAACAGGAGAATGTGATCTTTCTTTAGAGTTGGAAAAAGGGACATATATTTATTATATTGAAGCTATCGACGGAAGTAACCCTATTAAAATAACCACTGTTGAAGGTGGGACATTTGTTGTTTTCGATAATACATCACCTTGGTTTGTCAGTATATCAGATATCAGTAATGTTTATGACAAATCACCCCTAGTAATTGATGTTATAGCAAACGACAACAATGGCATTAGCAAGATAATATTAGATTATAAAATTAACGACAACCCAAAGACACCAATAACTGTAACAAGCTTCACCTATGTTACGGTACCAGAAGAAGGATATAAAGCAACATTTTACATTTCTGAAATGTATTTCGTTCCTTCTGATACGATTACGATTACTAAAATAACAATTGAAGATGACGCAGAAACAGCAAATGTAATAGAAATAGAGGAAACTCCTCCTCTTCCCTCATCATGGATAGTACAAGACATTACTGATCCAAGTATCACTGACTTTCAGCCTAGTCAAAGTCATATCTTTAACTCTGGTGACACAATATCTTTTTGGTGTAAAGTCCTAGAAAATGACATTAATAACTTAAACTCTTTAGATACAGTAGTAGTCCGCTATAAACATGGATTAGACAGTGTTTGGATAGAGTTGGCATTAGGCTATCAAGAAATAATTAGCACAGAAGTTGTAAAATATGGTGAAGATATAAGTAGCGTGGGATTAGCAGATGGGGCATATGATTTTTATTTCTACGTTTTGCATAATGGTTTAGATGATTATGAAGGAGATGCAACAACACCACATACATTTACCATATCAGACGCTACTCCACCAACAATAACAAGTGTCTCTCACACACCTTATGATAATATTCAAGATAGCTCTGGTTGGTATGACTTTGTTATTACAATAAGCGCTATAGAATACGAAACATTTATAGAAAACGATGATGTATATGTTTATTTCAAAATAGGTGTAAGTGGTAGTTGGGCAATATATGGGACAGTAACGACAATAGTTGTTGATGGTAACACATATACAATTACATACACCTTAAATTGGGAAACAATTCGCTCATTTGTTAAAGATGTACCACTTGATGACTTTATTTATTATAAGATTCATGTTGAAGATTTTACAAACAACTTTGTAGAAATAACAGGATTTGGGACAGAAACAGAATTTCGCTTTGATATCGATGATAGATATGCTCCTCAATCCTCAGTACGATACCTATATACAAGTAGTGATATTGAATGGATATCGACTATAATGGATGATACTTTAGGATATAAAGCGTGTTTTCGCATGGATATAACAATAACAGACGAAGAAAGTTATCTTTATGGTGCTGCAAATATAAAAATTTATTATAAATATGGAAGCCTTTCTTACCTTCATTTGGAAACAATAGACCTCGAACATGAGACATCTACGTCATGTATTGAAACAATATATATCGATCTTGATGATGCTGCGGGTATTGGACTTACAGAAGCTATTTATAACCAATATGCTCACCCCACTGATAAAAGACTACAACTATTCTTTAAAGTAGAAATTGAAGATAAACAATTAAACAAAGAAACAGAGGAATATTCAATATATGTTTATGACTTATATGACCCAATACATGGTCCCTATAACACATATGATGAAGAAGGTACTACAATAAGAACAGATGGAAATCCTGACCATGATGGACGCGTTATCATAGGTGGAGAAACAAATGTCTTAAAAGTAACACTTTTTGACGGATCAGATTTGACAAGTGAAGAATTTAAGATTGAACTTTGTGAGTTAGACGGCACTGTAATAGTATTTGCTGAACTAAATACTTATCTATCAATCAGCAAGATAGACCCACCAATTTATGGAGAATTTTTGTTAAAATGGCAAATAGATTGGGCACATTATTTAGAGGGTATAGATCCAAGTATCGTACAGTTTAAATTTAAAATATATATCCTAAAAGATTCAATATGGGAACAAATAATTGAAACAGACATTTTTTATTTAGTACATGATATTGTCAATTACGATGTGATAAGTGGGGGAGTAGCAATAGAAGGGGCGGTTAGTATTTTTGCGCCTGGGGATACAATAGAGGGTCTAGTTACTCTATCAAACGTTTTATACGATATTAATATTGATATTTATTACAGATATTTTGAGAATGGTGATAATTTAAATGATAATCCTCAAGGTATAGACGATGATGATATTGATTACAATAGTGATAACTGGCTTGAAAGTTATACTTGTACACCAAATGATGGAATGGTAACAATTGAGTCTTTTTCGACTAACGATATAATATATACAGGAAAAGTTGTTATTTATCTAAAAATACAATATACTTGGGAAACCACATTTTGGTGGAATACCTTTGAGACTGAAATTACCTCTATCGATAACTCATTTTTAGTAGTTACCTATAAGGGAGATGGGGTTAACCATCCGGAAATTACTCTTGTTGATGTCAACTATGAGGATATAACAGATATTGATTGGACACAAAAACTCTACGTGGAATATGATACGTCATATACCGCAGAACTAGATTACATTTTATTCGCTGATTATACACCCGATCCAAATAATAATCCTGATGATAATACAGATAATAATTATTGGTGTTATGTAAAATTCAATTTAGTTCAAGATATTACATCAATTACAGTAGACTATTATGGGTATTTAACGATAGAATCACTAACTTTCGAAACAGTTCCTAAAAAAATGCATGTTAGGGGATATATAGAGGTAAGTGCAGAAGACTTATACGGAATTTTTGAGTATGATGATTATGATAAAATTGTTACTGTAACAGTTGTTTTAGTAGATAGTTACGATAATGGGAAGGTAAGTAATGCAGGACTAGAGAATGGTTTCACATTTACAAGTGACGGGGTACACAGTACTTTCTTTAGGGTTCTAGACGCGTGGACACCAATATTTATGTTATTTCATACAGGTGAACAAATATCATATTTACCAACATCATTTGACTGGAACCCACACGTTATATATAGACCATATGAATACTTTGCAATAAGTGTAAGAGATGTACCTGAGCAAGGTGCATCTTCGAGGCTAACGGTTACTTTAAAGATATTAAACTTGCAGTCAGGAGATATTGTTTCACATGAATTATCATATACTAGTACGTATTTTTATCAAGATACATATTGTCATAAATATCTTACTAGGCTTTATTGTGATGAAATAGGGAGTTATAATTCCAAATATTATTTTGAGGTATTTGACAGAGTAAATTATGCGTGGTATGGTTTGGTAGGTGGTTATGCAAATCAAATGAGTTATGAACCTATAAATACGGCCAATATGTTGGAGTTGGATATCAATGATGTAATTGATACTAATCCTGTCTCTGTGAAACATACAATAACTGATACTAGCATAGCACTAAGCAGTACTAGTTATGCTCAATTAACTTTAAGATATGTAATAGATGTAGGAGAGATAAATCCTACAATCAAGACAACTTGGGATGGTTCTACCGATAATACATTGTTTATTATTGGTCATTACTATTGGACAGGGGATCCTACCACAGGTTACGATTTTGAAATTGGTACGACAGTTCTTGATGTATCAGTAACACGTACGAATTATCAGGGCTTGCCAACTTATGAAGGACGCGATTATTATATTCAGTTAAAGTTTCCAACAGATATTGTTTGGGATAGACCTTCAACATTATGCGATATTGAATATCATATCGATATAAAATATGTTGATAATTCACTGGGGATAGATTGTGATTGGATAAATATATATTCTGGCATTCCTGCATGGCCTACAATACACTTCAATGACGATGTTGCTCCTTTAATAGACGCTATATTAATTACTCCTTCATATCCAAATCACCCTACACCATCAGGTACAACAACTGTTCTGTTCAGAGTTTTTGAAGCTTCAGCATTTGGCGATGCATATGTTTCTATAACAATCTATAATGTAGATAAAGGCGCATCCAGAACTAATCCAATAACAGATAGCAGATTCACCTTTTCTAAAAATAGTTTGGGTTTAAACAGTAAATCTTATTCTTTCAACTTTGTTATAAATGATTTCATCTTTAACTGTCTTGAGGGACAAGAAATAATTATCACTATTAGTGTTACTGCAGATGGTGATACAGGTGCTTCCGATGAAAGCTTTATCTTGGGTGATTCAACACCACCTGTTTGTATAGGACTGTATGAGAGTACTCATCCTTCTACCAATCTTCTTCTTGACACAGATTTACAATTCACAGACGAATCTGATTCATTAACGTTCTATGTTTATATTTATGATGCTGACAGTCCATGGGATTCAATTATCTTTTGTCAGATAAGTTTTTGGTTTTCACTATATGATATAGATGCTAATTACAGATCCATTTCCTCTTATGCCGGTGAAGAAATAGATGATAATACTGTTAAATTTACTTTTCATTTTACAGCTGCAATGAGGGTAATGTACGGTCTTCCAATAGGATCAACAGATAAAGGCATTGTTGATGTTCGTTCTGGTGCTTGGGCAGGAGCAATAGTCGATTATATTAAAATAAAATACACTCGTGATCATGATGTTTACTATAATGAATTCTCATATAGTGTTATTACTTTAGCGGAAACTGAGTTTGGTGAATCTAACATTGACATGGGCTTATCTACATTTGGACCTCAGAATATAGACCCTACAACTACTAATATATTTGACCTTTATTATACACTATATTCTCCACCATACAATATTTGGGGAGATTGGGACTATGCGACAGAACCATGGCCACACTATGTTTTCTTACAATACTCATATGATGGTGGTACTACATGGATAGATGTGGCTTCTATATATACCTCCAATTCAATATCTGATTCTACGACTTTGTGGCATATACAATATAGTTTATCTTATAGTGGGGGATATTTGCCTGAAACCTACCGCTACTCGATATGTACAGCTACAATAGCAGGTGGAGATACGTATGAGACTGATGCATTTGCCCTTCAATGGACAGATACAGAATCCCCTGTTTTCCATGAAGTTACAGAAATGTATGGAGATCCAGTACCTTATGATGCTGGACAACTACTACAAGTAAAAGTTTCAGATAATTGGTATATTTACCAAGTTAAAGTACAATATTACACTTTTTTGCAGGGTTCACCAACTTCCCCTATATCCCTCTGGATGAATTATTTTAGTGGTAGTAGATATTATGACAGTTGGTCTACTTGGAGACAAGAATTACCCGAAAATCTTCATGCTACTGTTAATTACAGATTTATCGTTTATGATCCTATAATAAGCAATGCCATAACTACTGATTGGTATGATTATTGGGTAACACCATATGACCCTGGTGGTGGACCTTTCGACCCATTAGTAAGTTGTTCAATGGTTATGGAAGAAGGTACTCATACACAAGATAGTAGCCCATTGAATATCCCTTATACTATTCAAGAGTTGAAAAACGATCATAATCTTTTACAATATGCTTTGACATTACATGATGTAAGTGGTTACGGTACAATAACACTAACATTACAAGATCAAGGTACAGAATATTATTATCCTATGAGATATACTAATAATGCCGGAAAAGTGTTTTGGCAAGCTATAATTTCATTAGATAAACTTGTAACAGAAACTTATAACATAGATATGTTGTGGCATAGTTATTTTGGTTTCACAAAAAGTTTTGTTAAAGATTATCATTATGGTTTCAATGATTTAAATATTACAGACACTATCAGCCCTCTACAACCTATAATATCGTACAATACAGAAAATAATCTGACACGTATAAATATCACGACACAAGGTAAAGTGTTGGAAACAAAAATCCTTTACAAATATCAAAATGATAAGGTTTGGCAATCTATCAGTTTCTTCAAGAAAAACGATATCTCGCTTTCGTTACAGACCGTAGAAGAAATCGAGATGTATATTGAAACATACATAGATAGTATCAGCAGGTATCATTTACAATCAGAAAAAATAACTCTTTATCCTAATATAACGGCGACTCAATTAAACCATGACCACTTAACACAGACCAATTACACATTAATAATTATGTCCTCTTTAACAAGTATTATCGCCATTCCGTTGATTATTTTTAGACGAAAGGTAGGAAAAAAAGTCCTGCGATTTTTAGAGAAGGTGAAAATTAAATGAAAAGAAAGGAAAATATTATGGACACTTATAATTATAAAGCAAAAAGATTAGTAACAGTAACGTTAGCAGCAGTGTTAATTTTTTTGGTTGCGTTTTCAAATGTATCAGGAATATTAATTACAACTCCAAATACATTTGATAATGGATATTATTTTGTGAAAGACTCATATTTTCACGAATCTATTTTGGGTTGGAAAGGCGATAACCTTGAAACATGGTATGATAACCTACATATACCAGATAACGGTTATGCTACAAAAGTTGTTGATATTAGCAGTTGGAATGGAGAAAGCGAGCTGCTACTTACCGTAGAAACACCTACAAATGGTGCTGATCCAATAGATAAATTGATTATATCTGATACCAATACTTCCAAAATATTTTTCACAAAAGAAAGTTTCACTCATCTAAGGGGTGCTAGAATAGATTATTATATCTTCAAAAATACTCAATATCTTACCATCAAAATCATTGATAATGACGAGAATGGTTATAATTTAAACATTAAAGAAGTAAGTATATATACTCCCCAATTTCACAAATACGACCTATTAACAAATGATAAAGCTTTTAATGAAGATCTATATCCTTCTGCAAAAGATTACATTTGCGAAAATGGTATAGTAACAGCAGAAGGAATAGAGCATAATGCAAGAATCTTTAACGTACCTTCTGTTGCTCCTTATGGCAAACGCTATTTCGATTTTCATATGGTAATACCTTCCGTATATAAACCTACACTAAACTATCTGTTTTCGTCTCTATTGAATGCTCCATATGTTTACTATGACATTGAGATGACAATTTACGATGCTGACAACCCCTATAAAAACATCAAAATTGTAGATGAATTTGAATATTTAAACTACTATCCAACAATGGATACTATTGATTTATCGTGGTGGGCTGGGCATTATATCCGTTTGGAACTAGCAATAACTTGGTACAACAATACAGCAGGAATAGATACGGGATTAATACTAAATTATTTGTATATTGATGAAACAATAAATGATTATCGATATTCCCCAGGAGAAATAATTAATGCTGAAGAATATTCAAAATCTCTTTATGACACAAAAATAACTACATTAGCTGATGTCACTTCAGATCAAAGTGGAATAAGAGTTGTTAATAACCGCGTTCTACTTGTCGATAACAACAAAGATGGAGGATATATATCCTATTTGCTTGAAAACAGTATCCCCATTTATGATATAGACTTCACAGATTGCGATCTTGATAACTGGGTATATGATGAAAACTATACACAATGCACATCAGAAGAGGGATTAATGCTTAATACTACACATACTGATTTCAAAACAAAAGCCTATTTACCTTTGGAAATGAACGACTCTTACAGACTTTCAACTTCTTTCATCTTTGTTCAAAATGATCCCACAACAGAATCAATCTTCTCAATATTATTTAACTATGATAATATCTTCGATAGTGGTTATGCTTTACAATTTATTAAAGATCCTACCACAGAAGACAAAATAAGATTGGTGAGACTATATCCGAGTGGTTATACTTCTATTTATGAAAGAAAAGAAACCATCCTCTTGAACGAAGAATACAATGTAGAGATTATTTATGATAATGGAGGTATTACTGTTTACATATCAAATTCTGAATATATCTCTATCCATGATGAATATTTTGGAATAAGATACGTAGGTTTTATGGGATACAATAGTATCGTCAAGACCACTACATTAATCGTAGAAAGCAGAGAGCCTAACGCAGCTGATAGATTACACGTACGGGCGATGAATCAAGGACCAGAGGATGTTACACTTGCTTTCTATATAGATGATATAGATAGATACGGAATAGCTAGAACACTTGTTGCAAAAGCAGTTATTGAGCATGGTAAAGGATTTGAGAGAGTAATCTGTCCCATCAACCCTGAAACAATTAGGTTTACATCTATACTCTCGATAGAAATAGTAGAAACTTTCAATTGGCCTATATATATCGATGAGTTAGGTTTTGCAGGAGCTACACCTTTTGGACAAAGCAGACCTGCATGGGACTATTATAGAAGAGGAACCGCATCTTACATCGATAACGATATGTTAGTATATAATGGTGACGAACCTTCAGGATATGAATCACCTTATGATTATACTGATTCAACAAATGAAATATTTTATCCAAAACTGGATGTACAGACAGAGCAATGGCAATCATTATGGCAAACAAGAATAATATCTGATATCTTCACAGCTGAAAGATTTGGTGATGAGAATCTTACACAAGTAGAATACAATGAACTCGATGGCACACTACAAGAGATAAAACTGATTGAAAACATGGGAACTGAACAATATGGAATGGTATTAAATAAAGAAGTCAACATAGCAGGAGATATCACATTCCAAATACATGTTGATTTTACAACAATATCCGCCGAAGATTTTGTTCAAATAGAACTAACAAACAATTTCAATGAGCCTTTCTTGGTTGTTGGAAGAAAATTTGATACCTATTATATTTTAATAGACGGTCATGAGGAACAAATTGCTCTTGCAGATGGCAATAGTCACTATTTTACAATAAAGAAGGAAAGTACTACTGTAACTTTCCAAGTAGATTCTACAACTGTTTTTACAATTACAAAAGATACCCCTGCTCTACTTCAACAAATTAAGAATATCAATATCAGAGCTGGAACATATGATATATTCCGCGTTATTTTAGGCTCAGCATCATGTGAATTTAAAGCTGGATATACAACGCTCCGCCACAGATTAATTAGTGAAACATTCAATACACTTGACGCTTGGAATGTAACTGCTAATGCTAATAATGTTGTAGATTTATCAAATAACGTGCTCGCTACTCAATTTGCAGATGATGTACTGAAGAGGAAAGATCTGTTTTGGATATCAGAAAGTGGAGCTGGATACCATGGAACATATTTAAGTCATGAACAACAATTAGATTCAAATATTATTATTGATTTTATAGCTATAATTTTAGGAAGTGAAGATCCTACTTCAATAGGTATCCAACAAATCTCGTTTGGAAATACAGATGAGAAAATCACTATAATATTTCGAGATTTATCTGATACAGACAATGCCACAGAATTTCTAATCGTTATAAATGAGGATACCCTATATACTGAAACAATAACAACATCTATTTTCAAGAAAATACGAATTACGAAAAACGAAAATGAAATACAGATAACTGACTTGGATAGAAGTACAACTATTCTGGAACATACTTTCAGTACAAATTTCTTGATTGATACAATCGCTATATCACAAGAGATATTTTATGATCATTATTATCCAAATTATTATCTAGATACATTATTTGTTGACAGTTATTATTATAGTGCGGGATATAATGCATTGGAATCAGCTGTAAATACAGTATTAGAAGAAAATATGTACAATTCATATATTGCAGGAAACTGGTTAACATCATATGATGGCTGTGATGTATCTGATATAGGGATAACAAATGAGAACAATTACATGAAAATAACTCCTTTAAACACTCTTACACAAAATATTGCGATAACGTTTTCTAGAAATGTTTCTTCCGATTATGATTTTATGATTGATTTCCGTGTAAATATTGAATCAATCGATAAGATTGGAAGTCTGACAATTTCGCTTAATAATATGAATAGTTATTTACATCTAGAATTTACTGGAAGTTCAATAATAATAAGCTTACACTCTACTAGTGGAACAGACATTATTACTATTCAAAAAACAGTTTTGCAATATAGTTCCTTACGTTTGATACAAGAAGGGAATACACTCACTTTCTATAGTAATATTAACAGTGTAGACATTTTAGTACCTCATCTAAGTTTAAACATCGAACCTTATAGAATTGAAAACATTGACATTATTACTACTTTTGATTTTGCGTCCCCAGAACCACTATTAATGATGTTAGGAGATATAACCCTAAAAGATGCTCTTGTCACTCAATACGATGCGCCGTGGGAAAGTGAATATGTAATCTTAAATGACCACTTTTCTGATCTTTCAAACTGGGAAATAAAAGGAATAAATTACTATACTTCTCAAACCATCCTACAAAATGCAACTTACCTTACTACTAACTTTGAACGTCCTTTCCAAGATGGCACAGATTGGTACGGAAACGTCTATGCATATGATTATACCTTTGAAACAGATTTTTATTTAGATACAAGACTTACTTACTTGTTAGATAAAAATTATGGAATAATTTCAATTATTTTAGAAGATCATTTGCAGTATCTTGATCTCTTTGAACTTAGATTCACAGGAGAAGAACAAGGACATGTCACTATCTCATTATTCATCAATCGTGTTCTTGTAGATAGTTTTTCACATTCTAATGATATAAATAACAATGTCTTCAGGATAATGAGAGAAGGTAATACATTGTCAGTTTTATCTGACATAACTGGAACCAACCAACTTGAGACAATTTTTACATATACCAATGAGATTGAACAGCTTTATATTGATAGGATAAAAATCAAAGAACTTTCACTGGGAAATAACACGGTTACGAACACAATGGGTATTAATGCAATATATGTTTGTACAAAAAGCTTACCTATTGATAATCCTCATCCTTTCAATGCTATCACATCTTTTGTAGCCCCTGATTATAGTACTGATTTTGCAACAATTGATGATTTTGCAACTTATGCTTATGGAAATGTAGCAACTAATGAAATACCTTATGTACTAAATGAAGGATTAAAAACCCTCTTTGATTTCTCACAGTTTACCTATGTACCAAAAGGAAGAACATTCTGGAAAGATATGGTTCTTGTAGACGACTTTTTAATGACCGCTCATATTAACACAACAATTAGTTATAATTGTATAGGATATCTAACTTTTGAATTCTTAGATAACGCCTACAACATAGCGTTTAAGGTTGAAATAATTACTACTGATGTTCTAACCATTAATGTCTATATAGGTGAGTATTTAGTCATTCAATATGTTGATGATAGTATTATCGATGCTGATATATGGTTCAGATTTGGAAGAAAAGATTCTGAACTCTTGTTGGGATTATATCGTGGAGATTATTATATCCCTATTGCCCCTCTTATTGTACTCAGTAATGAGATTCCCGTAAGCCATAATTCTGATGTATTCGCTTTAAGAATCACACAATCTGCAATTTATACTAATGAAATCTTCCCCAACATTATTAGCCTCAAATATCTAGATTTGGGTAGCAGTAGTTCATATGATAACAGTTCAATAATTACAAGAGAAACACCTGAAGATCTAAACTTTATAGCATCATATGACATGTTTCTAAAAAACGAAACACGATTATATTTAACTGCTCTCGCAAATTATTATGTTGGAGAGAACGTAACAGAAAGACTTACTTTCCACATTTTCTTATTAGAAATCGATGGAATATTTAATCTTGACGACGCACAATATGTAGGTTCAATTATTTTCTTAGATAATGATTTTGATTTCCATAGTCATTCTCTCGTTATAATAGGATATGAAGGACTGTATGAAGTTATAATAATGATTGATAGACGTATTCCAATACAATTATTATCCTTACAAGCAACAGATATTACTAGTCATTCCGAAGCTGAAGAAGATTATGAGTATTCTACATCAGACTTTGGATGGGCTGAAGACTTTGATAAATATTCAACTACTAAACGTTGGGTAGAAAATGTTTTTACTAAAGAATATTACTTTAGTATGTATGTTTTTGATGATAAACGTGTAATAGCCTTTAACACAAATGTCAGTTTTGAAAACGGTATCTTAAGAGTAAACCATACTAGTTATGATGAAGGAAGACTATACATCAATTTCAACCCCGTAAATGTAACAGAATATCCGTTTGTAGCAATTGATATAATGACAGACGATATAGAAGAAAATAACTCAATATCTTTAGGTGTTAATAACCAGTATTACGATATTACACCGTTTACTAACCGTATACAAGGATTTGTTACAATCCATAAAAACATGTATGAGATATTATACCCCAATAACGATCAGTCAGTTGGACAATTAGTAATATCTTTCGATAAACCTACAACCTTCACTATTAGAAAAATAGAAGTCTATAAGATAGCTAAGTACAATTATTTACATACTGAAGAAAGTAACGAAAACAGCTATGCAGATATTGGTTATGCGAACAATATTGATACAGCTATTGTTTTTCTTATAGGTTCTGCCATCACTCCTACCCGAGAACAGCAAGAACTAAATGCTGTAAGTTTTTTCAAGGCTAAATATCCTGATGTTCCTATTTATTATTACTATTCTGAAGATGCAAATTTCCCGAATTGGATGAAAAACACCTTACGAACTAGTAGTAAAAAGTACATTTTGGTAGTTTTTGATGAACTTCCTACTAAACTCCTAGAGAAATATTATTACTATGATGATTATGGACGTCCATTTGAAAAATATCTGCTCCAAGAATGGATAGAGAGAGGTAATAATTTATTCTGGGCTGGTTCAGAACCCTTTGGTAAAGGAATAGATGACCAAGGAATTGTCAATCCGATTGATGGAGACATTGTTAGAAAATATCTTGGAGAAGTTATCAACAACACCGTAGTTCCCGACGTTATCCCAACAGATATAGAAACTAACATAACAACCGAGGGAGAAATGGTTGGATTACAACCCTACAATCCTTCATGGTTAGTGAATTACACAGCCATGCCACGATATGGTGGAAAATTGTTAGCATATTACCATAATGAAGAAGGTGTAGAGT
The DNA here is from genome assembly GCA_019057815.1 of Candidatus Heimdallarchaeota archaeon. Taxonomy (GTDB): domain Archaea; phylum Asgardarchaeota; class Heimdallarchaeia; order Heimdallarchaeales; family Heimdallarchaeaceae; genus 18H4-34. The sequence goes on along the minus strand of JAHLWR010000013.1, from coordinate 60,638 downwards.
ATAATATTACAATACATCAAGGTTTAGAACTAACAAATCCATTAATGTTTAATAACTATTGGATTTCAGGTTTTGTAGATTCGCCTATTAGTTTTATTAACACTATTGACAGTTCTGTGTTACTACAAATCTTTATGCAATTCTATTTAGAACCTCCCTCATTTGATAATGTATTTGGAGCCTTACTCTTACATGGTCCAATCACATTACAAAAAACCTTCAGTTTCTCTAAAGAATATGAGCAAATAAGTTTGTCTGCTTCAAATTATATTAATGTTATAATTGACAATGAAACTATTGATTTTAACATATATGATGAAAAATGCTTAGCAGATTATGGGGTAAACAACAGCATAAATGGATTTATCCTCCAACTCAACGAGACTTTTACTGCAATTTATGGTATAAGTTTCATAGAAAAAAATACTGATATGCAAAGAGAAGTCTATTATTTCGATTCACCTGAAGAAAATATTGACACTTATTTACAAATGATAGAAGGCGGTTTTTCCTATAGTGATGCATATAACATGCTACGTGGTGCTGGGGCAGCGTTCCTCGACACACACCCATATGAAAATACTATTTTCGAACTAGAAATGTCTGTGCAACCAAGTACTTGGATCGAAGGAGATATTCGAACAGATGTTGCAGGAATGATGTTGGAATTACCTACTGAAAATATAGCTAATTCATTCTATGATGGTTTGTTCATAGGTTTCAAAGTTGTAGAAGACATCGATTATACTTATCCTCTTTATTTGGTTATAATGCAATATCAAGGTGCTAGTGACACTTATTCACTCCTTTTCGAGCAAAAAATAGTTAATTTAGGTAATAGTATAGATCCTGGACCTAATTCTGTAGACAACATGAATCTACAACCTCTCAAACTTACTATTGTTAAAACTATTACCCCTAGTGGGCAAGTAAGATATGATATCTATGCCAAATGTTACAGAGTTTTTGGTATAAGCGAATGGGATGAAGTTAGAGCCATGCAACAAGCTAATGATGGAGAATATGGTATGGCTACAAGATGGTTCGCAACGAGTACTAGTGTAACTGTTCAAGGTTATCAAGCATCAAATATCGGTTTTTATTCTAATAGGACTAATTTCTTCTATAATAGTTTAGTTATATATCCAACCAGTCCTGAACAAACAGGTGATTATATTTCATTAGATTCAGGTCATACTTACATGTCAATAGACGGTTTATGGGTCGATGGACAAATTAGCACAAATTATATTGATATGAAAGATGTTAATTATCTTGTTACCTTATCAAATCTTTTCCAAAATGTTTGGGACACCCAGACCACCCGAAGAGTATATATTGGTGTAATGAACGATCTAGGTCATACATGTGCTCTCGCTTGGGATTTAGGTGGATTTGGTTATGATATTTTAGGAGAGTTTGCTCATGTTTACTTTGATGATCAAGCTAGTAAAAATGATGAGATATTTAAGATTCGTATTGAAATAAAAGAAAATTCTGATGTAGTCTTCAGTATATATAGTGAAGATGATATGGGACAATCTATAGTTGAAGAAATCTTTTATCATAATAATTTCATGAAACCTCACCTTAATGGTGGTACAAAAGTCAAACTTTTCATACAGACAGAAAACACCATGGTTTACATTGAAGAGATTAGAAACGGGAAATTTTACACTTCTCCTCTTACTTATTCTCATGGAAGAGGATTACAAGGTGCTGGAGAGATCAGTTATTGGTTAAAGGGAGAAACAGAATATAGTCTTAAAATGTTCAATTCTTCCATTAGCAACTCCTTTATTATGGGTAATTATACAGAAAGTTTAGGAACCTTTACAACAACATTCATAGCCAATGATACAACAAATGCTGTATTTACTACAACTCACAATGATAATGAACTCTTTAATATTGAAATAAGGGACAACATTTTATACTTTGATAATCAATCACTTGACTATCAAATCTATTCAGGACACATTTACACTCTCACCTTCAACTTCAACTCCTCTTATCAAGTATTATTCATAGACGATGGTACAAAAGAAGAAAAGTGGGAGTATGATGGAACTACCATTAACATAGACATAGGTTATACTTATCATGTTTCTATGTCAACTACCACGGGTACTCTTTACCTTCTAGAAGTTAGTATAGGTGTAATTAATTCGGACTTTTCGTATAAGGACTTAGAAGGGTGGTCATACAATGTTGATGATAATGGCCTTTTCACCTTTTCAGAGGATTATTTTGCACGTAAAGGAATCTTACAATTAATTGTTAACCCTCTTTATGGTCCTGTTAATATTTCTGTATATGGAGATGATGATCAATTCCTTGGTTATCGTTGCATAGATTATAACGCTTTTACAACCAATCATCCTGTTATTATCATCTTAGATGACTTTTCCATTGTAGGATTACATAAATACACTCTCCACTTCGATAATATAGTAGAATTCGATAAAATAGCTTTAGGAAAAGTCAAAACGATAACAAACTTCCTCTATACAAGCCCATCAAATCCTGATATTCTTCCATCTGATGCCAAATATTCAGTGGATCTAATAGATATACCTTCAGTTGAAAGTGTCGATGTTACACTAGTAAATAGTCTGGAATTCTATTATAAGATAGCTGAAGGAGATGTACTTACAGTAACTTTACCTCTCCAAGCTTCATATATGGAAGATTATAACTATTACGAGAAGAATCTTAATTTAGAGATAATTCTCGCCAATTTATATTTCACATCTACAAATTTCGATCCTTATGATTTAAACGATACAAATTATTCTGGTTATCATCATATTGAATATGCTGTACCTATTAAAGATGACAATGATTGGCATTATTTCTCGTTGAATTTTATGAACCTTATTGCATACATTAGTGCAACACAAGTAGGGACAGAACAATCCTTAAACTTACTAGATGTTACTAATCCTTATGATTACATAAGTAATTTCTATAGTGTAGTAAAAGTAAAAGATTTCTATGTTGATGGTACACATTATACTCTCTCCTGTTCTGCAGGATCAAGTGAACTAAAAGGCTTTAATCTATATGCTATACTTCCAACTATCAATCCTTCTGAAAACACGCCAAGTGCATTACTCAATACTGATAGTACATGGCAACCTATTCTTTCAGATGATTTGGGGTACATTAATCTCAAAGAGAGACTTAACCTCACTTTTGCAGACGTTTTTGCATTCGATATGACTTTCACTGTACTAACAGAAAAAGAATCAATAGGAACGTTAATTATCAATACTAATGTTGAATTTAGCATAGATAATCCTGTTTCTTATCAATTTTCTTATGATGTTGCCAATAAATATGAAGAAAAGGAAATTAAGATACCTTTAAACAATCTTTACGGTGGTTATCATACTTTTATTTTTAGAATCCATCACACGACTTTCAATGATAGTTCTTTCAACGATTATCAACCCTTCTTCAAAGTTAACATTGTTCTTGACAAATCCTTTACCCTACTCAAAGATTCGATGAAGACAGTATTGGATTCGAACAACTTCACATTTATTCCTGAATGGACGGTCTCTAATCCCGATATTTATATCGATAAAACAGGAGAATATTTCAGAAATGGAGATATAGATATTCCAGAGTGGAACGGAGAATATATCCCAATCTATAGTAACTATTCCATGTCTTACTTCTTGACAGAATGGTTCGAGAAAGCTGTTCCTTTAGCAGGCGATGTAATTTTTAACAACATCACTTACAATGACATGGCACTTGGATATTCCTCCATCACAGATTATGGTACAATAGAAGAATTAGGACAAATAGATTCAGGTTTCTACTCTAACGATACTCAGATTGTTGTAAGCACAACAATTAGACATTTAACCGAAATCACTCCCGATTTGCAGTATATTTTACATTCCAACCTCAATCTTTCTAGTTTCTTAGCAATTTACATTGATGGTTTCCTTATTCGTCAACCTAACGATTTCAATGCTTCATCATTCAGAAATGAACTTTTGTTAGCTGATGCAAATGGTAATTTCCAGTTTACTATGAAACCTTATGATTTAACAAACACATACAATGGCGATGATATTTCTACCACATGGCACACAGCTGGATTCCACACGTTTGTTTTTGTGTTAAATGACTTAAATGCTTACAACTCTCTCAACTTCACCCTTTCTATCGAAGGTATCAATGAATTTATCTCACTTGTTGCTCAACCTACAGATTATCACATAGATCTTATGGATAAATTAGGACAAAGAAGAATATTTCTCGCTCTTGACGAATACACGGGAGGAACAAACACTTTCACTTATGCTCCTGTAGATATTGCCCGTCGTTCATACTCTAGTAAAAAATATCTCATGTCCTATTTTTATTGTGATGGTTTAGCTATTCACACTGTTAAAATCGTCTGGATAGGTGTTGCTGATTATGATGAAACGGATGGTATAGGTTATGCTGTCTTTGGATATATTTACGATCAAAATACTGCTCATGAATACCATGAAATCCAAATACAAAAAGTAGAGCTACAAGAGATGGTACCATGTTCTACAACAACACAAAGCAATTATCAATCTATTAACAATCTAGAAGTTAAAAACCTTCAAACACAGGATTTAGAAAATATTAAATTATACACTGCAACAACCTCTGGAGACACTAGTATTAACCACGACCTACTCGCTGTTCAAGAAAACAGTTATACAATGGAAATCACTTCTGTTGGTACAACTTTAGAATTGAATGATGTTATTAACATAGAATATTGGAATCTCTTTGATGAACACTATAACACTGGTCCAATCGATTACTTAGTACTTAATATCACTGATAACAACGTAGAAGGTTTTAATACTACACAATTTCGTATCACCTTACAAGATAGAGTTATTACTATTAACCTTCTTACTAAAGAATTACATGTGCTTTATAATGGAATGTATATTGCTCATTTCCTTAATTCTCTTAGTGTTGAATTTAACAATCATTATGATGGTAACTTTATTTTCACTTCACAAGTTTTGCTCAAACTGTTCTCTTACGATTATGTCGTTCCAGATGAAAGAACTGTCACTCCTCAAAGTCTACTCTATGCTCAACAAACGTTAGAAGATTATCTTCTTAATTATGATTGGGAAGGTGCTTTTCTACAGTTTGTTAAATCATCTTGGAACAACTTTATCAACTATCTCAGATACAACTTCTACTGTCCTCTTAAACAATTTATCGATGTTCTTAAGAGCGGAGAATTATTAGATAGATGGATAGAAAACGCGGACGAACACTTCCACATATATGCTATACTCGGTTCAATAATGTTACTCACAGGCGGACTCATGTTATACGGTAACATACAAGGTCGTTTTCTAACCTTCATAGTCAAGAAAACATTTATTATTGCGGGAATAATGCTCGTTGGGATGGTCATCTTAGATATGACAGGAGGACCAAACTGGATAGCTTCAGGATTAAGTGCAATGTTTAATACACTCAAAGCTAAAATTGTAGAGTTCTTTAGCAATCCTGGAAAATACATTTTACAATTCTTTAGAAACGTTCTTGTTTCTGCTAAAGTAGTATTTAGTAAAACTAAAGATTTCCTCATTAGTTGGGGTAATAGAATTAAGACTTCTTTCATTAATTTCTGGCAAAAAATCACAGCAATCTTTAACTTATTAAAATCGTTTTTGACAGGAGAATTAAGCTTTAATGACTTCATGCGCACTTTAGGTTCATTATTAAAAGGGGACTTTACGGATTGGGCAGAGAAAAAATATTATTACTTACTCCGTTTTATTCTCTTACTAGAATGGGTATTTCATATTGGAGGTTGTACTGGGATAGTTTCCAAAGAAGAATACCCCTATGTTCAATCCAACGCTGATATGTTACTTCATCTAAATTATAGAGCTCATAACCGCGAAAATTATAATTTTGGTGGTGAGAACCTCTTTATGGTTTATTTAAAGACTATTGCTAACGAAATAGCAAAATCTGAAGGTGTCGCCATTGGAGGTAATGAGGCAGCCCAAGTCAAATATATTGCTGAAGTTCTAAGAAAAACAGGTTTTAGTGTTGTAATCTCGGATAGTCTAGGTGCAAATATTTCCACTGTTTATGTTCCTAACACAAAGAAATTAGGTGTTACCAACCCTAATGATGTCCGAAACCCCGACTCTTTGAATCAATCTGCTGATATTGTTATTTACAAAGTGATAGGTGCCGAAGATGAAATTAGTTATGAAATGTTTTTTGGAATGAGTGACAACTTTGTTATCCCTGGAATTAATTTAGGCACAGGTCTTAAAGAATCTACTTTCATGACAATTATGGAAATGTTTCTTGCTCGTTTCTCAATTACAGCTTTATGGCAAGATGTTCGTGACGCTATTTTCGATCCTAACAATTTCTTTCGAGGTTTGGCTATCTCTCAAATTCCTGGGGACATATTAATGGTCTTAAGTGACATCGATGAACCCTCACATCAAGCTCAAGATCTTTTAAGCAAAAAAATCAAAAACACAAAAGAATGGGAGTTCTGGAAGAAAGAGGCTGTTGGTAAAAATATTGATTTTGATAATCCCTCATCATGGTCACAATCTGACAGAATGTTATTAGAATATATCGAAAAACTTAGCCCTCAAAACGCTCTTAGTAGTTTAGAATTAGGTAATACTTTCAAATTTGGTACTAGAGAGTTATTGGAGTTTGGTACAAAACTTGTTGGAAGTTTTCTACAATGGGGAATATTTTGGCCTCAAACGATCTATACAACACTTTTAGGGACTGTAATGGGTTTGAAAGAACAACTCATGTGGAGTGCTATGTCTCTCTTACTTAAAGCTAAAGGGATGTCTTCACAAAGAATTGTTCTCATTACACAAAAAACTCAAGGAACCAGCTCTTACAAATTCTTACAAGCTTTTGCCCACAATTATTGGTTCCATTCGATGATGGAATGGATGTATGATTTAGGTCCTGCAGCCGACATATTAAATGATTTAGCTTATTATGGTGGAGCTGAATCTTTAGAGGATTTAGATCACTATGAACCTCCTGTTACACAATCACTTGTACAAAAACTATTACTAACAACAAACGGTAGACAACCTACTCTAGACGAATTTAGATTCGACGAAGATAATAGAAATCGGATAGCACAAGAATTAGAACTCAAAGCTAAAATGGAAATGTTACAATTACGACCACATTTCCACAACCTTATTACAGAACAAGACGGAATTGATCTTTTAAATAAAGTGAAATCTGGTGAAATAACTAATTTATCAGATGAAGATGTCAGAATAATACGAGATTACTTTGAGATTACCGTAGACGACCTGTTAAAACCAGCTAAGGCTGTGAATAGATTTGCTACTAATTTTATTAAATTTTTAGATGGTGAAAATAACGCTGAAAAATTGACTAAATTAATGAAACTGGAAAAGGTAAACGGAGATACCTTTCTCAAAATTCAAATGGGTTCAGAAGAAATCAATCTAAAAATAGATCCTGATACTATACAAGAATCAGGATTTTACCAGACTTTGTTACTAATTAATGCCCAAGATAATATTAAGAAAATACTTGCTAAAGCAACAATAGGTGTAGCTTTAAATGATGATGGGTCAATCAATAAGAAAATCTGTGGTGATGAATTAGAGGAATTGATAGCAATATCTGAGGGAATTAAAGATACAGCAATATACCAATTACTTGAAGAATTTATAAAGATGGAAAAAGAAATCGATAATGATGCGGTCTTTGCAGACGGAAATTCTATTGGTAATGAACAATATCAACTACTCTTTGAGCACTCTATGCTAGATTTTGGAATGTATATACTAACACAAATACGAAACTACTTAATAGGTCATAAGGCTTTGGCAGAAACCCAACAACTCACTCTCGATTTAATAGGGGCATTATTCATTATGAACTGTCCCCAAGCAAAGGAGAATTATAAAGCGAGAATGACAAGTCAAATACGTAATATTATCAAACAAGGACAAAGAAAAGTGATAGCTGGAATAGGAAACCCGTTTCTGTCACTAGAACTCAATCCTGTGACGGGAGAAGTAACAGATGTAAAAAATAATTTAATAGGAGAAAGTAAAATAAATACAGAAAACATACTTAACAAACTATTCAAATCACAGTCAGAAACAAGATTATCACCAACAGGAGCAGACGCTACAAGTGAGGGAAAAACGTATTTCTTCATTATAAAAGAAAATGAAGGTGTATTTTCCTACAAATGTTTACAAGTAGACAGTTTAATCGTCCATGAATACAAGGTGAGACAAGATCATCTAAGGTTTAATAAAAAAGCTACAAACATCGTTACTACAGATAGAATGACTGAGGAGGCAAGAAAGGTTTTCGAAGAATTAGGAGTAATGGATAAGATAGACAGTGTTGACTATGTTCCCACTTTTGATATACCATTAGGAGGAACAGCAGGAATAAGAAGAATAGTAGAATCTTTCCAAAAAACGTTTGGAATATATCCAGATTCTACAAAGAGTTTTACAGTTGATGAATTTAAGAGAAAAATCGAAGAAAAAAGTGATGAATTAAATATTAATTTAGGTCTTCTCCTTAAAAAATGGGTTTTGAAACAAAGTATAATAGCTTTATTCCAGAAAGAACCAAGTGTACAAGTAGATGAAAATGGGTTTATAGTTTTTAAACTAGATGATGGAACAGAAGTGGTGTATAGTATAAAATCAGAGAAAGATAGTTTATCGTACTTTAACCATAAACAAGTAGCGGAACAGATGAAACACACTGCAGAAATAGAGATCTTTGAAGGAATAAAGATCGTAAAAGGAGATGGAACAATAGAATATAAAAAGACAATAACTTTTACTGACACAGGCACAGGAGAAGAAGTAGCTGATACAATAAAACTCTCAGCATATACAGGAATGTTTTCATCGTCAGTAGCTAAATCAAACATTGTAGATTTACATTATCCGAACAACAAAGAAATATGGTTAAGTTCATCCATTTTTCATGCACAGTTTAACAAAGACGGAGTAAAATACAACAGATACTACATCATTAAAAAGGATGGAACTACATTAGTAGCAAATACCTTTACAGATCTCAAAGATAAGATCAAAAATGAATACAAAAATGAAGAGGATCTATTAACAAATCCACCAATAGCGTCAGTATTTTATGAAAAGAGTAACGGGAACTTTAAAGACACAAACGAAGGAAATATTATTAAAACACTAGCAGTGGGATTAGAGGACAAGCTATTGAATGGAGAAACAACAGAGCCTCTAGGTGATGTGTGTCTTAATTTTGAATTAGAAATTTTTAACACAGCATTGTTACCAAAATCTAATCCAAATTATTCCCCACACATTAGCAATTATTTGGAAATATTAACATCAATGACAAAAATAGACGATTTCAGAACGTATATGGATATATGTAACAGTAAATACGAATCAATAAGAGACGATATAAAAACAATGGAAAACAGCGAACAAAAATATAAAATGTTAATGGGAGCAATTGAAAGAACAGTGATAAATCCGAGTATTGAACTGCTAGAAAGTGACATGTTAACAAAACCAATGGAAAAACAATATTCACAAGCATATTCAGATCAGAGTAATACTTTAAATCGATTCAAAGATACGACTAATGTCAGAATAGTAGGTTCTGCTATACATTCAGCTGTTCAAATAATCAAGAATATGGTACTTTATTATAAAAACATAAGACAAGAAAAAGTAAGTTATGTCTTCTCAATACAAAATACAATACAAAACTCCAACGGGAGGGGATTTGTCGTAGAAGTAACATTCAGAGCGAGTCCCCAAGGAGATTACAAATATGATTTAACAAATGTTATAACAGCAATAAATAAACTTAGTTTCAAAGATTCTATAGGTGAATCGGCAGATGGGACTACAATAATATATATTAATGATATATTAAAATATCAATCCAACAGTCTTATAGATCAGTCGAAAATAGAAGCTATCAATAAACTTATTCAACAAAATTTGGATGTAGGGAAAGATGTAATTAAAGAAGATGGCACAATAAAAAACTTGACACCGAAACAAGATGCAACAAAATTCCTAGCAGTACGATTTACAGAAGATAGTGAGGGTAATAAAGCCTTATACTTATCTCTTTCATCTCTAATAAACGCTTTAGAAACCCTGATAGGTAAAAGGAATAGTATAGAATATCGAGTTGATTTACAAAATTTGTGGAACAAAAATCTACAGATTAAATATGGCTTAGAGCTAGTTAATTTAAAGAGTCCTGACGGTGGAAGAATATTATTACAATCAATGCCAGAACTAAAAGAAGCATTAATTGAAGGATGTATGTATATAAATAAAATCAATTATCAAAGAGCTAATAATCGAATTAATAAGATAATATCAATAAATGATTTAGTAGATGTATTAAAAATTGTATTTCAACAGTCAAGAACAGTAAGAATTAATAGTTTAACCTATATTACAAGGAGTATCGTAGCGGAAAATGATAGAAGTCAAGGGTTAAATGATATTTTGACTGTAATTATGAAATTCGCTTTAGAACTTTTTGAAATAATGACAGATTACGGACAAATAAAACCAGTAGACTATACGAAATATAAATTTGAACGTTTCATTTTCACTTTACCTTCATCTATTGCAAATTATAGAAAAATCTGGGACAAACTCCATACTGAATGGATGATAAATACAAGAAACAAGAAAAGTAAGAATCAAGAAGTAAATGTGATAACAGAAGCATTTATTGAAAACTACATAACAAAAATGAAAAACGAGGGAGAAATAGTTGACGGAAGTATTGAAGAAATAGTCTTAAGCGTCATTAAAGACATAATTGAAAACAGAAAAGCAATGCCAGTTCCATTAACAGTGAAAAAAGATGAAAATGGAAACTTGATATCCATAAAAGAAGAAGAAAAGATATTCAGAGAACTCTATGATATAATTTCTACACAAGTCGAAATAGATAGGATATATACATTAGATCATGTGGATTATGTAAAGTTATATGCAAAATATAGTCTTATAACAGCATACAAAACAATCATGGAAATAGGAGGACTAACAACAAGGTTAGAATTGAGACAAAGTGTCAGAAATTTCATTAATAATTTGATGAAGGAAGTGCGAGAAGGATATTATAACACAGATATAGACTTTGCTCGAATGTTTGCAGCATGTATAAACTTCCGTAAAGTGATTAGAGATTATATCTAAAGAAAAAAAAAGGAAAAACATGTCACGTTTAAAGAAGAGAGAGAACAAGAATTGAGGTAAGGGGGAGAGAGAACAAAATCTCCCAGAAAAATATACTTTTAGTGATACACTGGTTAGCTCAGTAAAAAAGAAGGCTGAGAGGAAAAAAGATAAAAAGAACAGAAAACAAAGAAAAACTAATAAACAATAAAGAACTAATGCAAGATAAGAACTCAGTAGGAAGAAAAAATGGTAAGCTACAAATATACTTTCAAAATGCTACTACTAGGAGATGGAGCAGTAGGAAAAACATCACTAGTGCAGAGATTTATACATGGAAAATTTCAGTCAGGATACCTAATGACCATAGGTATGGAGCCATATTCGTTTTTTGCTGATATTGGTGACACTAAGGTTTGTTTACAACTTTGGGATATTGCTGGTCAAGATCGTTTTGCTTCTATGCGCCAAATTTTCTTTAAAGGTAGTTTGGGTGCCTTAGTTACCTATGATATTACTCGTCGTCAATCTTTTGACAACCTTAAAACTTGGATCAACGAAGCTCGCTCTGAAAGCCCTCGCATCATGCTTATGTTAGCTGGTAATAAAATCGATCTTGAGGATCTTCGTGATGTCTCTACTGAAGAAGGCCAAAAATTTGCTAAAGACAATGGTATGATTGGTTTTATCGAAACTTCTGCTAAGACCGGAGACAATGTTCCTAATGCATTTTTATCCATGGGTGAAGCTATTTTACGAAGCATTGAGAAAAAGATTGCTTAATAAATCTTCTAGAATTCTTTTCAGAATACTCCTTATCTTAGTTGGGTAATTATTCCCTAGAATTTCATTCTTTTTTAGCCTTTTCTCCAAGCTGTTGTCTAATTCTTCTAGAGCTAATTATAATTCCTTTTTCATCGTAAACAAAAGGTACTACAAGAATTAGTAGATGATCTAGGCCGTTTAAATTTCGCAGTTTATTGATTTCTACTGCTGTAGGGTAGGTTTCTTCTGTAGCTATTATAGCCTCTATATAAGGATCTGTTAAAGCAGGACCATATCTATCATGAATTTTCATTGTTCGATGTTTTTGACATCCTCGTTCTTCAAGAAATAGTTGAACATTTCTTTCTCTTTTTTTAAAAGGCTGAAGATGATGAATAAATTTATCATTTCTACGCATTTTTCTGGCGAAAATATCAGATGTTACTCCAACTCTAACATATTTAGAAATACTTATTGCTGCCTCTAATACCGCTTTATGACCAAGATGAAGATGATCAAATGTTCCTCCAAGAATAACTTCATCTAACCAAGTCATGCAAAACACCTAAGCTGGTTTAAAATAAATTGCTCGTGTCTTTAAATGTTCGCTATTGATGTTGTATTGTTCGAAAAGTGAAATACTAACTTAAATTCTCTTAGAATCGTCTAAAAATAGCTTTAAACTCTTGCACTAAATAGTGTTAAAAGAAATGTTTTTAAGGAAACAACCTTTCTCCCAGTTAGTCACATCTCAACGATGTCAGTAAGTATCTGGACGCGTTCCGGATGCACAGGAAAGTTAAGTCCTTCCACGTGTGGCTTGGTACTAAGATCCGCGAGGTCTTGGGAAGGGTTATTAGCTGCGATACGTCGCGGCCATAGTGAAGGAGTAACACTCAGACTCATTCCGAACCTGAAAACACTGTTGAGAGAAAGACGAACTTTTTCTGCAGAAGTTTTTGAATTCAGAATTTTTTACGTCCAATTCTTACGCCATTTAAAAAAGCATCAAATTCACTCTAATTTCATTAGAGAATAAATAATTGGTGCCCCGAGCCGGATTTGAACCGGCGCCTAAGGATGTCTGCTCAAAGAGAACCACAGTCCTCAATTCTGCGACTATACTATCGGAGCGTTTTTTACTATTTTAATTTAAAATAGTCTCCCTTTTTTTATTTTGTTATTTGTTCTTCTTTTCTTTTTAAGACTTGTTGTTTGAAACATCACATTAGTGACGTTGTTATGCTTATTTTTTGTTCTCCTTAAGGGAGATTTTTAAATACTGAACTTCTTTACATTTTTTGATGTCATCAGGTAAACTAATTATTCAATTGCATAATTTTAGCAGTGTTCAGCTTTGTCGCGATTTTATGAGAAGTGCGACTGGTCTAGGTTCTCGTGATATTGTCTTTTCTAAAGCAAGTGGCGCTGCTTCCTCTTCAGGTGTCCCCATTGCTCAAAAAATTGCTTACTCTCAGAAAGTTAATTTTCTTTACCTTCAAGATATTTCGGATACTATTGAGTTGCTTTCTCCTGATGAAGTTTATCTTTTCATACGTCGCCCCTTTTCCAAAGAAATATTTGATTCCAAGTCCATAAGTGAATCATACTCAGATGGAAAAACCATTCTTCTTGTTTTTGGGGGAGCTGAACCGGGTTTATCAAAGAAAGATTTAGATCATGGTGCAGCTATCTATTTTGAAAAAATTAGTGAAATAGGTTGTATTGGAGAACTAACTTTATCTCTTTATCTAATACGAAAAGAAATCGAATAAAACTTTTAAAAGCGTTATTATTCCTCTCTTTCAATCATCAGATTGACTATGGTCTGGAAAGCCTTTTCCGCATTATTTCCACTTTTTGCCGAAGTAAAAAGAAAAGTTGCATTTTTGTGTTGTTCAACTATTTGTTTCATATCTTTTTCCGTGACTTCTAGTCCTGCTAAATCGTTTTTATTAGCAATAAAAACAATAGGTTGATCACCAACAACTTTTCTAAAAGAATCAACCCAAGATGTGAGATTTTCGAATGTAATCTTCTTAGAAGCGTCACAAACTGCTAAAGCTCCCTCACTACCATAATAATATTTGCTCCTTATTTGTTTAAATACTTCTTGTCCTCCTACATCCCATAAACTTAGTGTAACAGTTCTATCTGCGTACTCAACATCTTTTTTCATTATGGTTGTTCCTAAGGTTATTTGGTATGTTGGGTTAAAGAGTCCTGTCACAAAGCGTTTAATAAGCGATGTTTTACCTACCCTTGCATCACCGATTAAGACTACTTTTTTTATGGTTTGACTTTTCATAATTGTTTATCTCACACAGATATTTATTTATTAATGTTAATGAACATATCTATCTCTATTTAATGGTTCTTAGTAAAAAACTACTGAACCATAACCTACTACTTGGTTTTTAATTCCCGAAGAATCTCCCGATGTTGCATATTTCAAGATTTTTCCAGAAGATCTTCCCATTCTTTTTGCTGATTCAATTGTTACACCAATTGGCCCATGACCACACATTGAGACATTCAAATCTAATTTTATTTCATATAATTTCTTCGTATCCATTTCTTCTACAGCTTGAAGAACTTGCAAATCTTTTTCTTTTGCTTTATCATGAGACTCATAATGTGTCAAATCCGAAGAAGCAATAATCACAATATCTTCTTTTTCACACGCTTTTGCTAATATTTCACCCAGTATTAAGCAGACATCGTAGTTTTGGTTTTTTAAACCAATTGGAATAAGCTTGAAAGGTTCACTATAAATATACTGTAAAAATGGTAATTGCACTTCAATTGAGTGTTCTCTTTGATGAGCTAAATCGTTTCTTTTTGCAGAAGGATAAATATCTGAGATTTTATCTATGAGTTTATGATTTATTTCTACTGAACCAAAAGGAGTTTCCCACGTTTCAACCTTTTCAGGAAAAGCAATATCTGGTCCGATCCCATGATGGTTTGGTCCAAGAATGATGACTGTCTGTGGTTGTTGGAATTTGCTTAGTTCCAAATAACTCCAACTAGCAACAGATCCGCTATACATATACCCTGCATGTGGAACTACAAAGAAAGGTGTAAGTCCCTCTTTTTTTTCATTCTTTGGAAGTTCTCCAGGTCCTAAAGGGCAAGTAAAAGCCGATTCTATTTCTTTTATTAAAGAATCTTCATCTCTAGAATAAAAAGTTCCAGCAACTTGAGCATGTCGTATCATCAACAATAACTTTATTTTTCTCAATAAAAAATCTATCCCTCTAAGTTTTGATTTATCTGAACGTTGCAGAAGTCCCCCTTCTTTAGGTAGCGGCAGTTCATGGAATAATGTGATAGTCAATTTTCATATCATCCATTAAAGCGATTATGTGTCTTGCTCCGTTGGATTTCAGATGAACTCCATTTATTTGTTTAATTTGTATAGTCTTTTCACCGTTTTTCTTTGTCTTATTGTAAAAATCATTAATTGCAGTCAACATTAGCATTAATGTATGATTGTCTTCATATCCTGCCAAAAGTTCTATGTTGTTAATATATTCTATTCCCTCTACTTTCTTCATATGCACTGCTGCGAAGGGAAGCCCATTAATTAACATTAGTTCGCCATATTCTGAAGGTAAAGACCTTTGAAACAGAATCCTTGTTTTAAATTTTTGAAGTACAAAAGAACGATATAATACTAGCAAAGGATCAGCTCTTGGTAAATAGATTATTTCACTTTCTTCTATCTCTGGAACCTCATTTCCTTCTATCTCTGGAACCTCACTTTCTTTTTTGTAAAGAAAACCTATTAAACTCTCCTCTATTTCTTTTGTAGTGTATTGAGTATCATTTTCTTCTATAAAACGACCTGATCTTACTCCTTTTGATGCAATAAGCTCCCTCAAATAAATTTCAACTTGTGTGTTTGATAAACCTGTAATGTTTGCAATTTGCCTGATGGATAAAGGTAAATTTGTAGAAAGAATTCTGTGAATAACTTCTAACCACGCATCTCTTTGAGAAGAGATACTTTTTACTTGTGTGTTTTTTAGATAGTCTGAAACAGGATACCACACTATTTGATTAGATGAGGTTTTACCTTGTATGACTTCATTTGCACCTTCAAGTCTACTTAAAGTTGCTAAAATCACTCTATCTGATAATCTCAATCCTTCTCTAAGTTGCTTAAAATTTACCTTACCTTTTTGTTGTATGAAGTTTAAGGCTTTTTCCTCGAAAACACCAATCGATTTTGTAGCACGTAATCGGGAATATAAAATATAGTCTGATGCCAAGATTAAACCTCGAGAGAATCCTCCAAATTTTCCTATGGCAATCTGTTTACTTATTTGAAGATCAGTGATGATATTTTCTTTTCCTCTACTTGTCCTAACTTTAAGTGAATTTATTGGAAGAGGGACTCCTATATTTCTTATACCTCTGATAAGCTCTTGTTTAGTCTTAAATTCACTTTTCCTGTTGAGATATTGAAGGTCATGAATAAATGGAAAAACATCTATCCAAGATATTCTTTTGCTTGTGTCTTGAGGAACTTTAATGTGGGATAGACTAGTAGTTAACTCAGACCCTCTTGAAGTGAAACTTCTCTTTTTTAGTTGTTCATAGAAAAGTTTAGCTTGATTTTCTAAAGCTTCTGACTGTGTTTTTGGAAAAACCAGTATTTTCCCTTGGTTCTCTGCAAACTCTTTTACCTTTTTGATTATTTCTTCTTCATAATAAGAATATTGACTTGTTTTTAGAAGATTCTGAACGTGTAAATTGTCATTAATAACCTTATAATCAAAAGAACAGATAGGTAATCCTGATATCATTATTAATATTCTTCTGGTGTCATCCATTACAGCAAAATCAGCGGAAGACCAATATCTAACTAGTGGATCATTAGCTGGCAAAAGTTGAAACTCAACATTTTCCTTCGTTTCGTACAATTCAATATACTGTTCTAGATGTGCCAGTTCATCTGTTGCTATAAAAGCTTCATAACTTGAATTTTCAATAAAATACCCTCTTATTACTCTCTCTGTTTCATAAAGATCTATCAAACTGGTACTTACTCTACCTCCGGAGAGATTTAAAACTTTCATCACTTGAGGTACAGTTATCGGTCCAAAACTTTTGATAATTTGAAAAACCAATTCAGTTATTGCTGTTGAACGACTCATAGTACCTTTATGTAGAAGTGATTCAGAATCGTTTATTGTCCACCTTGAACCATCGTAATACATGAATATCTGGTAGTTTTCTCGTAACTCAGCAAGTATTTCCATAATTGTTTCTCTTTGTAAACCAAATCTACTCACAATCTTCTGACGTGTTGTAATATATTGCTCCTTAATGAATTCCAAAACTGATCTAGTTTCAGGCATTTTGTATTCAATATTGTCTTTTATATTGCTGAAATAAAAAAATGGAAGCAAATCTTTGCTAACATATGTAAGCTTTTTCTCGATAAAGGGAGCCTGGACTATAAGCTTATTCTTAATTAAAGAATGAATAAGAGAACTGGAAAAAGTTCTCATACGTGCATAAAGTGATTCTGAATCTTGGAAAAACGCAAGATTCTTAGAAATCGATATAGCATGCTTGTAGTTAACACCCATATATTGTTTTGTTAGGTTTTGTTTTTCAGCGAGATATCTTGCTAATTGTTCAAGAGACAAATTAACATTTTCCTTTGTCATTTATTTCACCAACGAAAGCACGGAAATTCCATTAATTCGTTCAATCACTATATGTTTCACTTCCAGTGGATAAAATGAAGGGAGCGATTGAACTGCATTTATTATGTAATTGAATGTCATCTCTGTATTAACCCAAGAAGCTAGATTCAGGTTATTTATTCTGAACTGTTTATGATTAGAATCATCTAAGCTAAATTGTGCTGCAATTTTCTGATTTATTACAACATTATAGCTTTCAAGTGTAATATCAAACTGTTCTGGAAGCAAATCTCTCAAAATTACATTTGCAATGTCATGTGGTGGAAGTAAGTAGTATTTCTCTTTAGCTAGTTTAGGAATGTATTCGACTAGCGATTCTTCCTGTTTCTCAAGCATTTCTAACTCCTCAAAATGTTTTTTAGTAATATAAAAGAAATGAATGGTGTCTTCAACAAATCTTCCGGCTAAGAGTCTTTCCTCTTCGACAAGTTTAGCTAATGCTTCTTTGACTCTTATTTTTGA
Organism: Candidatus Heimdallarchaeota archaeon; assembly: GCA_019057815.1. Classification (GTDB taxonomy): domain Archaea; phylum Asgardarchaeota; class Heimdallarchaeia; order Heimdallarchaeales; family Heimdallarchaeaceae; genus 18H4-34. The sequence continues at coordinate 42,442 of JAHLWR010000013.1, read as the reverse complement.
CAAAACACTTGTAATTGACGCCCTTTCTATAATTTGTTCCTCTGTTGCTACACCAAAACTTTTGACTATATCATAAATGTAATTTGTACGCAGCTCTAAATTTTCCCCTTCTAATTCAGGAATAAAATGCTGTAAATCCCAGTATTCTTGGGGTTTAAAGGTTGTACTAAGCTTTCTAACACCTATTTGTACATTTGTCTCAAGAGCATTAATAGCTGTTCTCACAGAAACAATTGAATCACCGGTTTTATTTGTAAGTTGAGCTATTGTAGAATTCCCTTTTTGTATCAGTTTATATATTAACACGTGCTCTTGTTTTATTTGTTTCCTTCGTCTCAATCCACTTTTTCTATAACGAGCAAAGCGTAATGAGTAGAAAGCATTACTCAGATAGATTATTTTCTTTTCTTCCAGTAATTTATTAAGAAGATATAATGTGACTGAAGAGATATTGTCGGGAAATCTTGCAAATATCCCTTCCAAACTTAACCAACCAAATTGATTAATTAGCGAAAGTAAACTATCAGAGTTCAACGCAGGATAATCAATTCTAAGCCACAAAATATCCATAATGAATTTTTCAACTAGATCCTTCTTGAAAACACGAGTGATTGTTTCTCCTCCCACTAATGTATCTTGAATCAAACGAAAGCCTGTTTTAATGAAAATATCACGAATTATTCCATTACTCTTGGATAATATCGACCTTCCATTAATATCTTCAATTTGGAGACTTAGAACTTTATGAACATTCCTTATATATGACGTTAATTCTGCTGCGATTTTCTGAAGCAATGAGAAGTCAAAAATTATATCCTCATCAATTTTTAAATCATACACTTGTAAATATCTTCCTGGATGAAGTTTGTATTCAATCGAACCAATGACTGAACCATCCAAGAGTATGGGGTCAATGTGACCTTCTCCATAGATGTCCCGGAGATGCATCCTTAATCCGAGTTTCGCAAAAGGATCATTTCTGGGTATTATCACTATCCTTTCGTTTGTTGATTGTATATTATTAATCAAATTAGCTTTAATTTTCACTATTTGTTCATAACGTTCTTTGGTTAGATAGTAGTTTGTATCCCTTTCAGTTAGTTTTTTCTCTGTGACATTCTTTGCTTTTAGAAGTTGTTTTATTATGCTTTCAACATCACTATATCTGAACCCAGAAACTTGAGTAAGCTCCACAACTGAAACGGGTCCTAACGAATGAATATGTTTCAAAAGTATGAACTTTTGACTCTCTTTGTACGATGGTAGTGTGTCTATATTTAGATATTTAGTCGAAATATCATATACATTAGGTGTGAAACGCTTAGGAACAAAAGACTCAAAATGTAACGACTTCCTAACTAGATGTAACGTTTTATCCAATAACATTATGCTTTCTTGCGTTATATCACTATCCAGTTCTGCATATTCGCTGATTTCTCTCTTAGTCAGTGATCCATACTTTTTAATCGTAGATAATACTTTATTTTCAACACTTGTAAACTGAATTTTGTCACCATATGATGAATAATAATGAGGAAACACTTCTCTGCTTACATAAGCTAATCTATTATGACCAAAACGTCCACGAATCAATTCATTCTGTCCAATCAAGCTTCTTAACCAATCCAGATCAAAATTTTGTATTCGTATATTCAATGAACTTAAATCTTCTATCGAACCAAAATCACCTAAAATATTAAGAACAGCTTCTTTCCCAGTTATTTTTCTGTCAAGATATTGCTCAATAATAAAATGATACCTCACATAATTCAAATCTTCATTTGATAGTATTATTGAATCTATACTTCTATTACTTAAATTTCTTAGCAATTCTCTGTCTTCTAAGGTAATATATTGGTGGTCGACCGTACCCTCTACAAATTGACCTTTCAGAATCTTGGTGTCTTGCTCAAACTCTGATAAAGATCTATCTACTTTTTCTTCTTCAATTTTCAAATATTCTACTATCTGACCCTTTGTAGAAGGTCCATGAACCCTTAGATATCTCAGTAAAACTCTTTTAAGACATTCTTCAGGATCAAGATTCTTTGTTTGGTTAAGAATTTCTTTCGGTATTTTGTTCTCGATTAGTGTATACTTCCATTGAACCTTTCCTCTATAAAATTCAAAATTTATTCTTGTTATTAGAAAATTCTGTTCTAGTTTGTATAAACTAGAAAATACTTGAATATCTGTTTCATTAAGGATATTTGTAATATCTCTTGAAGATAGTTTGTCATTCTTTTTAAGAAGAACAATTATACTTTGACCTAAATCATCAAACTCAGTAGATTTAACATATATATTCCAAAACAATGGAAAATCTAACATTATAATGGATCTATTATCGTCTCTGGAAATAGGGATTGAGACTAAATCTCCGCTATTATACAAATCTAAAGTCCAAGCGCGTATTTTTTCCGGGTCTACTATACTTAGATGGTATATGCTTGGAGGAAGGCTTTCTATTACCCTAAGAGGAGCTAAAGCTTTGATTGCGTTTCTTAAATACCTCGGTGAAGAAATAGGGAATTCAGGATTCTTATAACTACGATTATTGAAAATTCTTTCTACAAGCTCTTTACTAAACAGAATCTCCTTTGTCCCTTCTTTTCCATATACTCTCTGTAAAACGTGTTGGTGAAGCTCTCTGAGTAACGCACTTCTATCAGCTATCTGTACTACATCTGCAACTCCAAGTAGGACTATACCATGAGCAAATGGACTTGGGAAATCAGAGAAGGGGGCAATATGGAAGTCAATCTCGCCCTTTTCAAGTCCTTTTATTACTCTAATAGAGTTTTTTATATCCATATAATCTTGAAGTATTTCTCTGTACGTTTCCTTTATTACACAGAAGTTCTCGTCATGTTTAATCGTGGGGAGAATTCTCTTTGCATTTTGTGATTGTCTAGACACAGGAATTGGACGATTACCGCTATGTCTTAAAATCATTAATGCTCTGTTTGCTACATGTCTAAATCTTAACTGGAAAAGTTCTGTATTGACTATTGCTTGTTTTAACAAAGTTTCAAGGTTATCAGAAGTGACCATGGAAGGAATTACTGTGAGATCTATGATTTTATCTGAAGGAAGAATGAGAATAAAACCATTATCATTAACTGCTGAAGCAACATCAGCTCCAATCTTTTTACCTATGGTATACGCATAAGATCTAGAGAGTGTATCGTTAACTCTTCGTCCATAATACGCGTGAAAAATAATATTCATTCTTCCTTGAGGATCAATAAAGGATTCAACTAGCATCATTTTATCTGATGGTACTGCATTCAAAAACAAAACTTGTTCATTAATATATTGTATTATTGTTTTAGCAATCACTTCATCGCTTTTGAAAGAGCTCATAATCCATTCTTTGATTTCTTCATGATTTTCTTTCTTGATTTTTTCAGCTACTAATTCGATGAATCTTCCAATTTGTAGAGAAAGCTCAAAAGAACGAGGTAGCATCTCTCCTACCCAGCTGGGAACTGTAGGTCTTCGTCCAAAAGCTTCAGATACTATTACTCTCGACCCTACAGTTCGTTTGAATTGGTAAGTATGACTTCCTAAAACAAAAACATCTCCAGTCGTAAGTTTCTCAACAAAACTTTCAGATAACCTACCTATTCTAGTTCTATAAGTTTCCAGCTCTACACTAAAATCAGCATTATCTGGTATTGTCCCTATGTTTGTATAAAATAGCAATCGAGTGTTTCTCTTTTTTCCAAATGCCTTTTCCTGATGGTCATACCAGATTTTTCGGTATACTTTTCGCTCCTCTATTTCTAAATTATACCCTCCAAGATATTCTAAAATGTTAATGAAATCGTCGTAATTTAGATTTCTGTAGCTATATGAACATCGAATCATCTTATAAGCATCATCGACATTCCATCTCTTAACAATAGAAAAACCTACAAGGAGCTGAGCAAGAACATCTAAACAATTCTCAGGAATTTGTACCTTGTCAATATCTCGAATATATGTGCTTTTTGTGAGTACAGAACACTCTAAAGCATCATCACGATCGGTTACTAGTAATCTTCCTTTAGCTATTTTATCGATGCTATGCCCACTTCTTCCCACTCTTTGAAGATATTTAGCTACGGATTTCGGGGAACCAACTTGCGAAACTATTTCGGCACTACCTATATCAATCCCAAGTTCCAACGAAGTAGAGGATATTACAGCTAATAACTCGTTATTTTTCAGCTTATCTTCTACATCTAGACGAATCTCACGTGAAAGGCTTGAATGGTGAACTGCTATAGAGGAAGAATATTCTGGACCTAGAAATTCCTTTAATTTGAAAGCAATATTCTCAGCTCCCTTCCTCGTATTTGTAAAAACAATCGATGTTTCATGGTCTAGAATTAAATCCGCGAGTAGTGTATAAATCCCTTCTTGAGCAAGAATATAGGGAGTATGAAGAAGATCTTTAACAGGACTTATAACCTCTAAATCAAATTTTCTTAGTGGTGGAAGGTTAGCTATATAACAATCCCTCTCTTTCCCATCAAGATTACGTCCAACTAAAAACCGAGCAATTTCCTCGATTGGTGCTTGAGTGGCACTTAAACCTATTCGAGTAAATTCTTTTTCTGCTAATTCTGCTTGTAAGTACTCAATGCATAAAGAAAGAAAAGTTCCTCTTTTGTTGTTACTTACTTCATGAATCTCGTCAATTATTACCCAACGAACACTCTTAAGATGCAAAGAAAATTTGGGGGATGTTAGAATTAAACCTAGACTCTCAGGAGTGGTGATTAATATTTGAGGTGGAGATTTCAGCATCTTAACTCTTTCAGACTGAGGTGTATCTCCAGTCCTTACTCCAACTCTAATCTTTGGTGTGATGAGATTATTAGAAGCTGCTAAATCTTGTATTCCTTGTAAAGGCTCCTCTAGATTCTTTTTAATGTCATTTCCAAGAGCTTTCAGAGGAGAGATGTATAAAACATAAATTTGATCTTTTAATGTACCTTTTTTAGCTTCAACAAATAGTTCATTGATAGCAGCTAAAAAAGCCGCAAAAGTTTTTCCAGAACCAGTTGAACTGAAAATTAATGTGTTTTTTCTATCGTGAATTGAAGGTATCGTATATAGCTGTGGTGGAGTAAAACCTGCGTGGAATTTTGTAGTGAACCAATCTTTTATTTCATCAGCTAAGAAAGAATATATTGACGAGCTAGAAGAAGGTTGATCCAGGTAATAGAGAGTCATGGTGTCATTTCAATGTTCAGATTTGAGTATAAAATGGTTACATTACTGTGCAGAAAACAGCTGTACCTACTTTTCTTTTCCCCATTCCATGTGAAAAGCTGATTCTCCATCTCTGTAATAATTCCCTAACTCCTTTTTTATTGAGTAACCCAAGTTTTTGTACATTTCTATGGCTGCAATATTTGAAACTCTTACTTCCAGATAAACAATCTCAATTTTGTGCTCTATCTGCTTATTCATTATATATTTCATCATCTTTGTGCCTAGTCCGCTTCTACGATATTGAGGTAATACTGCTATTGAGATAATATGACCTTTGATTGATTGAATACCTATAAATGAAGAAAGAGGTCGTTCAGTTCTTGATAAAACATATCCTTGAATCTTCTCATTAATTTCTGCCACAACACAACCATAACCATTTTCACTGATTATTCTATAGAAGAAATCAAACGAATAATTTTCAGGAAGGCACAATCTATTTATTCTAATGATATCATTTATGTCTCCAAGTTCAGCTTGACGAATTGAGATAGGAGATTCCATTTTACAACCCTAACTGTGTGTTATGACTTAGATTTTTCAAGTTTTTGATAAATACTTTTATTGGAGATATTTCAATTGACTACTTGTTCTCTCGTTAGTGAAAATATTCTTAAAGCTCTAAAGAACAGCACATTCACTGCAGATGAGTTTGACACGCCTAGAAATTATTGAAGAAGCAAAAAGAATAGCTTCAATATATGATTATAAACCTAGTTTACTCTATCACTGGATAGAAACTTTTGGCAAAGAGTATACAGAGAACTTACTCAGAAATCTTCGAAAACCTCTTGAAACATTGTGGGTTCAAGTTAATACTACTAGAGTAGATATTGATACAGTAAGAGATAAGCTAGATGAAATGGATTTTAAAGTTAAGAAACACCGTTATTTTGAGGATTTTCTAGAAGTAGAAGTTGAACAAAGAGAGTTAAAGGATGATGGAATTAGATACCCAAGAATTATAGTTGATAGAGAAGCAATACCAAGTGCTGCACTAGGAAAAGATATTCTTACTGCTGATATAATCAATTATGATAAGTTCGAAACAGGGGATACTTTAAGAATAGTATACAAGGGAGAAAAACTATTAGCGTTAGGAAAAGCAGAAATCAGCAGTGAACTTATACCCACAGCTCCACAGAGAGTTATCGCAAAAAATACTAGTTCTCTTGCTTATGCACCACCATTAGCTGAACTTGAGTTTTATCGAAGGGGTTTTTTTAATATTCTAACTCCTGTTCAAGCAATTGGAATAAAATCAATGTATCACAGCATAAAAGATAACATCCTCGTCATGTCAACAGATAATGGTGAGGCAGCAAGTTATCTATCTGAGTTGACTCATCATAAAGTTCCAATTACAGTTATTGCACAAAATAAAGAGCATTCTAGAGTTCTTCAGAGAACATTTGCTAGAACAAAATCAAAATCTGTGAGATTATTGGTAGATACATTTCCTCAGTTTGTAAGAATAAATCAGGAAATAAAATTTACGAGTGTTTATCTTGAACTTCAAAATTCTCGCTCTTCTGTAATTCCTTCGTTTAGATCAAACCTTTCAATTTCTTTACTAGAAAAGATGGTTAAAAAACAAATCAGAATAACTAGCAATCTCTTCAGATGTCTTTATAACCAAGCTTCAATTACATATGTAACACATTCTATAGATAACTTTGAAAACGAGAAAATCTTTGAGAATCTTGTTTCAAAATCCTACTATAAAAGCCAAAGTTTTCCGCAGGAAATAAGAGAATATCAAAATAAAGGTGATTTTTCAGCTAGATACATCAAACCGGTAGAAGAAGATAAGATAGCATTAGAACGAAAAACATCCACGATTTTTCTAGACCCACTAAAGATCAAAAATACTGGAGGGTTTATTGCCAAATTTAAATTTACTCCAAAGAAAATAGAAAACTAGCAACATAATAGAGAAAAAACGTTTTGTATTTTACAGTCCTTTTGATTCTAATTCATTAATAAGCCAAATAAAAGCTTCTTTAACGCCTTTTCCATGTAAAATAGAACAATCAAAAACAGCAAAGGTTCGATCCTTCAAATCAAGATGAAGTCCTAACATCTGAATCAATAGTGGAGCCTCAACAGCTCCTGGAAGATCCTGTTTGTTGGCTAAAATAAGGATAGGGACGTTTTCCAAGTATGGATTATTGAATACATGTGTTTTTAATACATCCCTTGCCTCTGGCAGTCTTTCAATATTTGCTGCATCCATTACAAATATTACACTCTCTGTCCCTGGATAGTGTGCTTCCCATAGGAATCTGAAATGTGATTGTCCTGCTACATCTATTGCAGTTATTGTCCATCCCTCAAATTCAAAACTTTCTATATTTTGACCGATTGTAGGTGTTAAATTCTCTGTAAAGGTACCAAAACGCATGTAACGGGTTAAAGTTGTTTTTCCCGCAGCATCTAATCCTAGAATTAGAATCTTTGCTTTTTGTTCCTTTTTCATCTTCGTTCTTAACCATGAAGAGAATGACCCAAGCATTTTTTTTCAATCCGTCGGTTATATTAAATTTCTAAAGTCGTTTTATAAGCGTTTTTATACTTTTTCCTTAATCAAGTGTTTGTAAGATATCTCTTATTAAAGTTTTTTCAGATATGCAAAGTATCTAATATAACACTTGCGTTTTTCTTTAAAATATTTATTGTAAAGGTAACTGTTATACTTATGTCTACTCCTAAAATCCTAATTTTTTTATCAGATTCATTTACTATTCTTTAGAAGATATAAAAACAGGTTAAAACATATCGTTAATCTAAACACTTTTAAGATATAGTTTTGACGGGAGGATGTAATTTCATGCTATATTTTGGTGATTTTTTATGAGAGACCAGAAAAAGGATTACATCCCACAGGAAATGATTTCTGATAAAAAGATAATCATAGGTCCTGACCACCTTACACGTTTTGAAAGAGCTCGAATTGTTGGAGCTAGAGCACTGCAACTCAGTCTGGGTGCGCCTATTCTAATACAAGCTGAAGCATTCGAAGGGAAATCGCCTATCGTTATAGCTGAATTTGAATTACGTAGCAAGGTTTTACCTATCAGTATCACAAGAGAAAGACCTAGTAGAGACTACCAAATAATCCCAATCCAAAAATTACGAGACATTCAAGCTCTCAGAGAATTTTAAAGATTGAAGACTGAGAATTCTCATCTAGAGAAATAATTAAATATGCACATCATTGCAAAAAGTAAGTGGAAGTTACTAGAATGGCCAAGATACCAGAGACGATGTTTAAATACTGTCCTAAATGCGGAAAACATAAAACAATGAAAGTGAAACAGGAGAAATCTGCTAGAAGAAAAGGTGGATTTAGCGCTACCGCAAGAAAAGAAAAACTCCGAAGAAGAGGATATGGAAACCTAGGAAAATACAGCAAACGACCAGTAACTCAAACAAAAATGGCTTCTAAAACTTCTAAAAAAGTGGATCTGCGCCTTACTTGTCCTGATTGTGGTAAAAAGTGGGTTTTGTCATACCCTAGAGCAAGACGCGTTGAAATGGTTAAGAAAGAATAGGTCTAGAGTCTGTTTAACTTTATTTGATGTTTTTTTCGCTTTAAGCATACTACAAAGACCTTAAATAATGGTCTAAATCACAAGCTCATCATGAGCATGCTTTACGAGATAGAAGGAAAACAATTATTTAAGGATAGTAAAATTCCTGTTCCTCGATTTAAAGCTTATACTGATAGTGATAGTATCAAAGCTTTTGCTGAAGAGCTTAACAGCAATGTAATGATGGCTAAAGGTCAATCTCTTTCTGGGGGAAGAGGGAAAGCAGGTTTAATCAAAAAAGTAACAACTGATGAAGCTGAAGATTACATTCAGAGTATTCTTGGTCAATACCACCGGGGAAAACCAATTGAGCTTGTAATGCTTGAAGAACCACTAGAAATCGAGAAGGAGTATTATCTGGCTGTTATGTTAGACAACACTTCTGGTCAGTATCTCACTCTTGCAAGTTCAAGAGGAGGAGTTGATATAGAAGATATTGCAGAAAATTATCCTGATGAGATTTTTCGAAAGACTCTACCTATACTTACTGAACCATTTCCATATCAGTTCATGGAATTAGGAAAAAAATTGGGATTCGTAGCTCGAACATTAACACAGTTTACAAGCCTTATGACAAACATGGTTAACATGGCAATAAAGAACGATCTTACACTTATAGAAATCAATCCGTTGATTTTAACACCTGATAAAAAGATTATTGCAGCAGATTCTAAAGTAGTTATAGATGGTAATGCATACTATAGACAACCAAAGATAGCTTCATTGAAATCTCAACGTGATAGACACACCGATTTGGAATATGAAGCTGATGAAGCTGGCATTAGTTATGTCCAACTTGACGGAGAGATAGGTATTATCGCAGGTGGAGCAGGTTTATCCATGGCAACATGTGATATTCTTGAGTTCTTTGGAAGTTCTCCAGCAAATTTCTTGGATGTAGGAGGAGGAGCTGGTGATATAAAGATTGAAAAATCCCTTGAAATTCTCTCAAATCAAGATATCAAAGGAATTTTCATAAATTTCTTTGCAGGTATCACTCGATGTGATGATGTTGCTAGAGGAGTTATTAATGCAACAAAAAAATACAATATAGATGTTCCTGTAGTAATCAGATTAGTAGGTACAAATGACAAAAGAGGCATTCAAATCTTAGATGAAAACGGTATCAAAGCTTATGGAGAAATGGTACCTGCAGCTAAGAAGATTGTTGAATTAGTTAAAGGAGGAAATTAAAATGGCTATTCTAATTGATGAAACAACTAAAGTAATTGTTCAAGGAATCACGGGAAAGCAAGGAAATTTTCATTCAAAATCTATGATAGATTATGGCACAAAAATCGTTGCTGGGGTTACTCCAGGCAAGGGCGGTCAAGAAACTCTAGGAATTCCTGTATTTGATTCTATGAAAGAAGCTGTAAATGACACTCAAGCACTTGCTTCTGTCATATTCATTCCATCAAAGTTTACCTATTCGGCAGCAATGGAAGCTATAGACGCAGGTGTCCAACTTCTCACAATAATCACTGAAGGTATTCCAGTTAAAGATACAGCCAGAATCAGACAAAAAGCTATTGATAATAATGTTATTTTAGTGGGTCCTAATTGCCCAGGACTTATTACTCCTGAGGCGAGTAAAATCGGTATCATCCCAGGGGAAATATGTTCAAAGGGTAATGTAGGTATTGTTAGCCGTAGTGGAACTTTAACTTATGAAATTATCCAAAATCTTTCAATGAATGGTTTGGGACAATCCTCATGTGTAGGGTTAGGAGGAGATCCCATTAAAGGAATAGGTTTCAATGAGTGCCTTATGATGTTTGAACAAGACCCACAAACTAAGTATATTGTTATGGTTGGAGAGATAGGTGGGACAGGAGAGCAGGAAGCAGCCAATCTAGTGAAAAAGGAGATAACTAAACCTGTATTTGCCTTTATAGCTGGTCAAACAGCTCCTCTAGGAAAACAAATGGGACATGCTGGAGCCATAGTCCATGGTAAATCAGGAACAGCTAAGGAAAAAATGAGGATTCTTGCTGAAGCAGGGATTGCAACTGCTCAAACTCCAGGTGAAATACCTTCATTGATAGTTAACAACCTCTAAAATCTCTTTTCTTCTTCTCTTTTTGTTTTATTTCAATGTCATGTAAAAGCAAATTCAAAGGGAGTGAAAGTTTGTTCATAAGTTGCGACTGGATAATCTTGACCGAATCTTAGATGAACTTGATATGTAACGCTAATAGTGAGATTTTTCGTTTTATCGAGAAGGCTATTAGGGAAGACAAAAGACCCACCAACAGTGAAATTTCCTTCTTTTTGGTAATAAGAGTTCCAAGTCATCGATGCTATAACGATTCCTTCTTGCATTCCTTTTACTTCAAATGCTTTTAGAACTTTATTCCATGAACCATCATGTTGGATATATATTTCGAAAGGTAAGAAAGTTATTTCTTCAGATGATAAATAACCTTCATTAATTTTTCCAACTTCCAAATTATAAATCCCAACAGTTGAGATGTTAGGATATTTTATGAGGGAATCAATGATTGGAACTGAAACTATAATCAACAGAATCAAACTAACGGCTATAATTAGCTTAATTCTCTTCCTTTTATCAGTGAAAAGACTTTTTGAACCTGCTAGAAAGGCATTCCATTGAGTAATGAAGAACAATTTAACAGAATCTTTACTCAATGAAAATTTCTTCGACTCTTTTGCTGCTTCAATTGTATCAGATTTAGTTTCTTCATCTTCTTTTTCTCCCTTTTTCTTATCAGGCGCAAAAAGCAAGTAAATAGCAATAACAGCAAGAAAACCAATCACAAGATATCGGAGTCCGGGATTTTCTGTTAGCCAAAGACGAATATAACCTAGTTTTGGAATCATAAGAGTTGTTTTTCCTTGAACTTCCTCAAATGGAATCAAGGTAGATGTAGAATTGAACCAATCTAAATTGCTATTGGTGTTAGGATTATCACCACTAACACGGTAATAATAATGTTTCCCATTTGAATCTTCAATGATTGTTATATTAACAACACGATGAATTATCAGCATTCCTTGATTAGTGAATCGATGAGATACATAGACAATTACATCTCCCACTTGGATATCTTCAGGATTGGATTTGTAAATAATGAATAAATCACCTTTATCGTAGGTTGGACACATAGAAGAATTGGGACAAGGGCCATTTTCAATGACAACTAGAGAAATACCAAAAATTCCTCCAAACATCAATTTGATGACAAAGAACAGAATTAATCCAATCGTAAGCATGACCACTGAATCTTTCCAACTTATTCCTGCTATATACTTTTTTAGCGTTGAAGACATTATTACACAACTTTTATGAGCAGTTTAAAATATTTTCGTCTTGATATTTTGCATGCAGTCTTTTATTTAGATTTACTTTTAACCAAAAATGGTAGAAGTACGCTTCCTTTATGGGAAATGGTTCATTTCTCAAAGTTTAAAATTACCTGCTGATTTACTTATACTTATGAAACAAACTAAACGTTTAGCTGATATTACGAGTATTAGCTTCGCAAAAGAACCATTGATTGGAAAGAAGGTCACGCTTATAGTCAAAGGATTCTTACGTGATTCTGCTTGGAAATTACGCGAAGAAAGTGTTCAAACTGATCGTGATAATAAGGTTTTATTTTTAAAAATCCCTATTCATAGAGATTCAAATCAGCTGGCTATGCAAGTTATTGAGAATTTCAAGAAGGAAATTAATCTAGTTTTTCCAGATTCTGGCAAATGGTTAGTTAGATGTAACAATATTTCTGAAGAAATTGAAGTAAAAAGCTAAAAACTAAAGATAACGAGTTTTTATTTCAAGATTTTTTTCTGATGTATCAAGAAAAACATATCATACAAATCTTTTAATATTACTACAAAGGATTTTTGTCGGTACATAATGGATAAAGAAACACCTCTTGTTGAACTAGCCCTTGAATATCTAAAGAGTTTTGGAACTATATCACACGACTTGTCTTTAATTCAAGGACCTTCTAAACACTCTATTGAGTTTTTAATAATTATTAAAGACATGTTAGTTGGAGTTTGGGTACTTGATTGGAAAAGAAGTGTTGGTACAGATAAAATAATACATATTGAACGAATAATTCAGAGATCAAACCTGAATGGTGGCTTTGTTCTTTCAAATAATTTTTCACCAAATGCTAAAGAACTGGCTGATACCACAAATACGCTTGAACTCATCGCAAGAGCTGAAATTTTATACCATACTTGAAGCTTTTAACAAAACATAGCAGAAGTTCCCTTCCTTCAGGATATGAAGACAATCAAACATTAATGCTAACCCATGAGTTATTTTCCCCACTTTTCCCAGATTGAAGGAAAGTGGAAATAATTTTGAGGACTCTTCCCAACCCAAGAACGTAGAAAGTAGTAGCGTAGCTTACAGCAGTAGTGTAGGATGTTTCAAGCTCTAGGATTACACCTCCAACACACAGTGTTAGCGGAGGTGAGGGGGTTCATCTCCTCACCGGGACTCATTACTGGAGACAGCGTTATTGAGAACCTTAGGCTCTCACTCCAGCTCCGGGGGTAAGCAGATGATTTTGCTTTGTCTGTAGCCATTGGCTCAAGACAGGGAAGACACGAAAAGAACTGAGTGGAAAAAACTTTCCACTAACTTGATCTTTTATTGAAGTATATTGTGGTTGCAGAACATATTTGATCAGTCTTCTAGCTATATTCTTCGCTCCATTCAAGTCAGCATTAAGGTTATACCCACAAGTATGGCAGATGAATGTGGGTTGGTTAGGACGTATAGTATGATAAGATCCACAACGAGAACAACAAGAAGATGTCCACGATTCACTGATTGCTAGTATCCTGTACTCCTCCCATCCGTGTAAAGAGAGCTTGAATTTGAGCAATTCTGTCACCCTCCTGTAGTTCCATTTGTGGATACTTTTACGGGAATAGGGATGGAAATTACCTCGATAATGACTCTTACGGATATGAATGGGAAAGCCTACCACCACATAGAGATCATATCTCTTTCCAACCGATAGTATATACTTTACTAACCTGTTGACATAGGTGTGGTCGGTTAGCTTATGTTCCGTTCTTTGGCTCTTTCTGAGCGATTTAAGTTGGTGGAGAAGACTGTTTATATTACTTACACTCAAGCTAGTTTTAGCTAAAAAATTCTGTAATTTAGCGATTTTTCTTTCTGTTTCCTTTTGTAATTTTTTTCGTGTCTTATCAGACCAGAATCTGATCTCATGACGGTTGATGACTCCCTTTGGAGTTAAGAGTGCACTTACTGCACGTTTGTTGATTCCTAGATCTATCCCCAGCACAGCTGGAGGACGAGAAGAAGCATACTTTTCTGGAACATGAAGCAAGATGAAATGCACCCACCACTCCTTCTTCTTGGGATAGTAGAGCACTTCAAGAGCCTGTAATTTCCCTAGGTTTAGGTTATGTTCATGATAAGGGGAACAAGCGAGAGGTAACCACAGTTTCTCGTGTTTACTAGTTTTGTTCTTCTTTGTATCTAAGGAGTTTCTTATCCCCACCCACCATCGAGCAATAGAGTTGGAAGGAGAACAAGTAAGAATAAACCTTTTAGCATGTGCTAGTTGTGTGCGAGGGATTTTTTTTAGTGGAGGATTTTTAGCAGGAGCAGAATTATTCGCCTGTTGACTGTGGTAGATGGCTACAGCATTCTCTCTACATTCCTGCAACTCATTCTGGGAGCAGCGGGGAAAGTTCTTTTTCAAATCATGTCTAACTGTAGGTCGATTGTGTAGTTTATTCTTCTTATATTTGGTAAGAGTAAGATGGTCTAGTTTTGCTTTATTCACCTTCTTTTTTGTTAATAATCGCTCTTCATTGTGATAGATTACTTTGAGGTACTGTTTGATTATTCTTGTATCTCTCCCTGTAATTTGCTCTAGTCTTCTTCTTTTCCGTGTTGTGATTACTTCTGCTTTAATTCTCACTTTTACAGTCGTTCTCACCCCACTTCTCGTCATTCCGGAATCATTATTTCTATTAGATTTTCCTATAAAAAGCTAACTAAAATGTGGTAAAAGTGGGGAAAAACAACCATGTTTAGGTGGAGGTAGTTCATCTTTGTTTACTTCCACAAAAAGCGCAATAATAAGAATCATTTGGTAATTTGTATCCACATCTCACACAATAGACACTAGCATCTTCTTTTTTGGGTTCAGAATAGTACAACTTCTCCAAAGATCTTTGTACTAAATCGATAATAGCAATCAATCCATTTGTGGCAGAATCTATATATTTCTCATTTGTCAAAGAATTGGACTTTAATAAAATTCTCGAGAAACCAAATAGATTCATAGGAAGGTCAGCTAATTTTAAATCTGTTTCTTTCATCTTTTTTGTACTAATATATCCTTTAGATCCGACAATTATTTTATCAAAAAAGTCATTAAGATTGAGTAAATCAAGATAACAAGAGTGAATCATCGCGTCTTCTTTTAAACCCCTAATATATTCATTAGGGCTACCGTCTATCCTTATTTCACCTGATTTCTGAGATATAGTGACTATTCCATTTCCATTTATATTTGAGTCATCGACTAGCCATAAAATATCTAAACACACAGCTTTTTTCAGTTTGTAGAATCTTGCAATGATTCTTGAAAAAGCTAATCCTTGTAGTTTAAAACCGTAATAATAATTGTTTTTGTTATTTTCCGAAAAGTAGCGATCTGGATACAAAGAATTTCCACTAATAGTGCCTTCATAAATAGCACTTATAGATTGGAATAGAATGTTAGCTGCTGTATCCATTTCCTTCAATGTCTAAGAGACACACCACAATATAAACCATTGTGAATAAGCAATTATTAGTAGAAACAAATAGTATAGTACCAGTACCACCGCTACTTTTTTAAATAAACAAGCAATATTTTTAACATCACATTTGTGAATTAATAAGGTGAAAAAAAATGAAAAAACGAGGAGTTTCTCCAGTAATAGCAACAGTATTGCTCATTGCTCTAGTAACAGCTGCTGCGGCAATTGTTTTCCTAGTAGTAATTCCAATGCTTCAACCAGCTGCTGTACCAATTTTTACATATCAAGACGGATCATCAGATCTTGGTAATGGAACTAGACAGTTCATAGTGGACGTTAAAGCAAGTGGTGGTGTATTAACTGTCGAGGCAGTAGCAGTAGCACCAACTTTAACAATCTCTGTTCTGAATTCAACGGATGGTAACATGATAGGGCAAGCTATAGTTGCAGAATCTACAGTATCGCTGAAAATCCAAGGTGCTTTTGTAGTGGGAACTGAATACACATTTACGTTCTCATTCACTTCAGGTGAAGACAATATAGCAAAAGATATCACTATAACAGCATAACTTTTTTTTCTTTTATTTCTTTTTTATTTTATAATTCAAACAAACAAAACATCTTTATTTAAGTTAGCTAAAAAACGTCTAATTATGTTTAGAGACTTAAAAAATCCTAAGACTTCACAGGAGTTAAATAGTTTACTCAAGACCCTTTACGGAAATCAAGTTTCTAATAAAGATTTAGTGGATGCGCTTTTAGATTCAAAAAAAGCAATAATTAGTATGATAGAATTTAAGGCTCAAAGTATGGGGTATATCATTTGGTTTGTTGATGAAGAACCAATAGAAGATGATGATGAGAGAAAATATACTTTAGTTGTCGACGAAATTGTTTGTTCATTAAAACATCGTTCAATAGAACTAGCAAGGGAAATCATTGAAAATATAGAAGAAATAGCGAAAAAAAACAGCTGTTCATATATTGAAGTAACATTACCTAGCCAGTCGTTTTGGTTAGTTGGAATATTCAGAAAAGAAGGAAACTATGATAGTACATCTGTAAGAGTAAGCAAAGAACTAGCCAAAAAAACAGAATTTGTCCAAATATATACAAAAACTATAAATGAATTCAAACCTGAATTAATTGAAGTTATGGTGTCAAAGAATGATGCTTTTCATCTTGAAGTCATTGAAGAACCTAAAGATTACAAATCAATTCTAGAACAAGGTTTCACACCTGAAATTGTAAGTGTCCTTTTTGATATAAATATTGATGACATTGAATCATTTGTTAACAAAATCAAAAGTATAACTGAATGGCAAGAATACAACTTTTCTTTAGTAAAATTAACACACTATTAGTTGTATACTCATTTCTTAAAAAATTTCTAAGCATTTTTCAACAATTTTTCTAGTTTTCTTTGGACTATCGGTTATTATTCCGTCGACACTTCTTTTTACCAATTTCTCAATGTCTTTGTAATTGTTCACTGTCCATGGGTAGATTTTTTTCCCTGCTTTATGATATTTTCTCACTGATTTCTTGCTCAAGAGTTTATAATAAGGATTCATAGCAGAAATGTGAGCAACCTTAAACATTTTTATTGCGTTAGGTCCGGGGAAAAGGTAAATAAATGCTAGGGGGATGTTATGCTTTGAATCTTTCATTTCATACAACGTTTCTCTTAGAAACGAACTCACAATTATTCTGTTTCCTTTATATTCAATAGAAGAAAGTAGTTCATCAAATTCTGATTTTTTAACTGGGCACTTTATTTCTATATTGAATTTAATTTGAGGAAGGAATCTTTTAAGCACATTGTCTAAGAGTGGAATTTTTTCGCCGTTTGGTAGATTCAAATCCTCTATTATTTCCAATGGTGTTTTAGATATAACATAAGATCTATCGTTATATTGTACACTAGCATCGTGATGGACAATAAAATATCCATCACTCGTGAGATGTGTATCAAGTTCTATCATATCAGCCTTTTGTTCAACAGCAAGCTTGAACGATTCGAAAGAATTTTCATAGGCTTCTTTTGAAGCTCCTCTATGCGCAATAATCACTGGGAAGTATTCTTTCATTATTTCAGCTAATGTACTCTTCACTGATTAATATTTTCCTTCGTTGAAAAAGACAGCTTTTTAAAATCAAACCAAAGCGTAAATCATGCAATTTAAAATCAAAGATATCGACCTTGCTGCAGAAGGAAGAAGGAAAATTGATTGGGCTGAATCTAGAATGCCTGTTTTGATGCACCTAAAAAAGAAGTTTTCGGAAACAAAACCACTTGAAGGCATAATTGTTGGTGGATGTTTACATGTTACTAAAGAAACAGCAGTTTTAGTAGAAACCCTAGTGGCTGTTGGTGCAAAGGTCGCTTGGAGTGGTTGCAACCCTTTGTCAACGAAAGATGACATAGCAGCAGCATTAGCTGCAAATGAGATACCAATATATGCTTGGTATGGCATGTCCAAAGAAGAATTTTACTGGGCAATAGATAAAGTTCTAGAACACAAACCCTCTCTTACTTTGGATGATGGTGCAGATCTTATCTTTGTTGTTCATTCAAAATATCCTGAGCAAGCAGAAAATATTCTTGGTGGTACAGAGGAAACTACAACAGGTGTTCATAGATTAAGAGCTATGGATAACGCAGGAAAACTATTGTATCCAATAATTGCAGTTAATGATGCTGAGACAAAACGTGATTTTGATAATGTTTACGGCACAGGACAATCTACGTTAGATGGAATCCTTAGAGCAACGAATATTCTACTAGCAGGTAAAGCTGTTGTTATTGCAGGTTATGGTCAATGTGGGAAAGGTTTGGCAAAACGCGCTTCTGGTGCAGGATCTGATGTAATCGTGACAGAAGTGGACTCTATACAAGCTTTAAAAGCTGCACTTGATGGATTCAAGGTTAAGACTATGGAACAAGCTGCTAAAATAGGAGATATTTTCATAACTGCTACAGGAATGAGAGATATAATTAGAGGTAAACACTTTGAGACGATGAAAGATGGGGCTATTGTATGCAATACAGGACATTATGATGTAGAGATTAACATACAAGAACTTGAAACAATTTCTGTCTCTTCTAGAGAAATTCGAACTAACAATGAAGAGTTTACTATGAAGAATGGAAGAAGAATTTACTTGCTTGCAAAAGGAAGATTAGTTAATCTATCAGCAGCTGAAGGTCACCCATCAGAAGTAATGGACATGTCTTTTGCAAATCAACTTCTAAGTCTTATAGAATTAGCTGAAAAAGGTAAAAATCTTGAAAACAAAGTTTATGATATTCCACGGGAACAAGACGAATACATTGCATCACTAAAGCTTTCTCTAATGGGGTTCCAAATTGACAATCTAACTCCAGAACAAGAAGCTTATCTAGACAAATATTCTGAAGGAACATAACCTTCCATATCCTTTTACTTCAGTTTATGCATTTTTTCAAAAATTATCCGTAATCTTTTTAGCCTAGATTACATTATTGTGTGATATACGCCAAGAGGAATTTACTTTGTTAAAGCACTTGCTAATTCTAACAACATACGGACAAATATTTTATAGTCAAGAGTTTGAAAAAGCAGAAGAGACAGTTGATATAGCTCTCACAGGAGGTCTAATGAGTGCGATCTATTCGATGGCTTCAGAGACTCAGAGAGAAAAAATTTCTGAATTCGAACTCGTTACATCTAGAATTCTCTTTAAGGAAGAAAGAAATGACTTGCTTTTTGTATTAACTGTGGATAAAAGAATGGATCTTAAGGATACTGATGAACTACTTTCTATGTTTGCTAAACGTTTCTTCGAAAAATATGGAGAGGTACGAATAGATGGGTTAGTTCTTACTGATTTTGAAGAGGATGTAACTGAAATTGTCAACAAAAAGATATGGTACTTTGGGATACAAAAAAAGAAATTCAAGTATTATGATTATTTAGCAACAATCGTTACAACAGCAATTTTATGCTGGTACATATATGTTGTTTTTAACATTCCAACGTTTATTTGGCATAGATTAATAGATCAACTCCCTTCTGTTGGTGATTTTATATTACAATTGCTTTTTTTGATAGGTGTAATAGCGCTTCCTATACTGGTATTGTTTGTCTTATTCAAGTACACACAAGTTGGAAACATTTTCAGGTTCAACAAAGATTATTTAACCCGACCTACAAGAGCAAGTTATGCACTAGTACTACCCAACTACTTCTTGGTCCAAGTTCTTATCTCCTTTGCTGTATTCTTCAGTTTCATGGTCTTTGCACAAGGGTACTTCACTGAAATACGTGCATATCCACTGTACGCAGGTGGACTATTGGGTGAACAATACAATAAACCCTTTAGTTTCACAGACATCGGTGCATCAGATCTAGGTGATCAAGTTCTTATCGGTTCTATTACATGGTTCACTTGGGTAATAATTTTTCCACTAATATATTCTCTAATGCTTGGAGAAAAAAAATGGATTGTAACATACAAAAACTCAGTTTTCATCACCTCAATTTCCATTATACTATTATATGGATGTTTAACAATCGGTGGAGTAAAATATTTGGAAGCTTTTGGATTTGATGTTCAAAATCCAACACCGGGGTTAATTTCTTATCAGCTTGCTGTCACGATGCCACTAAACATTTTCTTCTATGGATTTCTACTGTTTATGGGTATTGGAATAAATAGAGTAACACCGCAGAAAACTAAAGTGTCTTCTCTCTTAGCAATATGGGTGTCAATATACTTAACTTTAATATCACAAAGAATTTTCTTCCAGGTTTGGGCTCCAGTAGTCTGATGAAGAATTTTAAATTAAGCTAACACAGAAGAAATTTTATATTATTAGACTAGTTAGAGTTACAAAGAGAGTGTAAGATGTTAGATTTTGCTTTCAAATTTTTCTTCCATAACAGAAAACGAACTTTTCAAGCAATCTTTGCACTCACATTAGCATTAGTCATCTATCTAGCTACAACATTGCTAGTATCAGGATATTCATCCAATATAAGTGGTATGGCATCAATTGTTAAACGTTCAAATCTACTATTAGTAGTAGAAGAAGGTGAAACACTTTCAGGAAGTAGAATCGATTTAGAGGTTCTGCAATTTTTAGAAGAATTCTCCAAAACAACACCTAATATTGAAGTCGTTCTTCCTCAAATCTATGTCCCTATAAGTGTTGAAAACAATCTAGGTGAGACGCGGAGCACGTTCTTAAGGATAGTAGATTTTGAGAAATTTGAACATCTCCAACATCATCAATATACTTACAATCTGGGATTTCCAGAAGAGGGAGAAGTAATAATTGGACAACATCTTTCTTCTCTCATGCTTACTGGCGTTGGTGATTTACTTCTAATAAAGAATAATACTGAAAACTCACTTATTCTTAATAAAACGGTTGATGTTCACAATATAATAGAATCTGGGCAGGAATACGATGTTGAAATACTTTCTTCATTTGAGTTCATTGAAAGTTTTCTTACTATTGAGTACTATTCTTTTGTAGAATTAAAAATAATAGACACAAGAGAAATAGATACGATAAAAAAAGAAATTAAAGACCATTATCCGCATCTAGATGTTTTTGAGGAAAAGCAGACACAGAATTTCATCATTTATGCAACAAATGAAGTGATTCAAACACTAACATTACTTGTAATAATGTTCTTCGGTTTAATGTTGGTTTCGATAACATATACAATTTATTCATTAGTTAGAGAAAGTGAAGATACTATTTTTATCCTGAGATCAATAGGTGCAACAAAAACAGGAATTGTGTCACTCTTTATGATTCAAGCACTCTTAATAGGTATAATTAGTGCTCTTCTTTCATTAATGATTGGCTATTTAGGAGTGAGTGCTATTGTTGCAATTATATCAGCATCCACAGGGTTACCATTTATTGCACTTCAAATTGAGATTCAATTGATAGGAATAATATTCTTTTTTTCATTAGTTTTATCAGTAATCTCAGGTATATATCCATCGCTTAAAGCTGCACAAATAAAAGTGATTAAAGAGGAAATCTAATGGACTACAGACAGCTTTTTCTCTACAATGTACTTCCAAAGAAACGAATCTTAATAGCGTTTATTGGATTTCTGATAAGCTCCACAATTATTTCAGGGGGGGCACTTTTAATGATTAGTATTGTAGAATCAACTAGCACGTATCTTGGAGAAACTGACGATGTAGTTGTTATTTCAAATCCTTACGCTTCAACCCCTTATACAAGCATTTTACCATTGGATTTAGCTGAGACAATAAGCAAAATTCCTGGAGTTCTCAGAGTCAGTCCAGAAGTAATGACAGCAGCTGTTTACAAAACTAGCGCTGTTTATTTTAGAGGTATTGATGTAAACGAATTTTGGGAATTCACGGATATTATTCAAATTATCGGCAAGGTATTAAACGCTAATGATACAACAGAAGTAAGTTTAGGGGTAAACTTCGCAGAGAGAAATCATCTACATTTAGGAGATTTCTTAACAGTTTTCTCAACAAGATCTGATTCAGCTCTTGAACTAAAAGTCAAATCAATTGTAACCACAGGGACACTTTTAGATGATGAAATAATTGCTCCTCTCTGGGTTGGTCAATTTTTATCTTTTGAAACCTTCGATTATGTATCTCATATTCGTGTGAAAATAGATCTGAATGTCATTGAATCAAAAGAATATATTAGGGAACTAGTTACTAACAAATACACGGTTACAGTTCAAGTTCTATCATATGAAACGCCATCGGCAATGAATTCAACTCTTTATGTTAAGACAAGCAAGGGAGATGATTTCCGAGAAGAAATATTAATTAATACAGATAAAATTACAACGACTCTTCCTTTCGGTGAATATGAATTCCAAGCAAACATAGAAGGAATATTGTCTAATCCTGTTAAACTAATTATTCAAAATAATGATACTGATATAATCCTTTTTGTTCCTTTTATGCGGAGAGAAGTGAATTTCAGAGTAATTACAGATGAAGATGAACCAATTGAAGAGGCTAAAATCACAATTTATAGTCAAGAACAAGAAGAATTTTTTGTGGAAAAAAACACCTATCATTTAACAACTAACAGTACTGGACAAGCTACCAAGACAATTAATGATGGGAACTATGTTGCAATAGCTGAATATGGTCTTTATTCAGAAAGGATTACATTTGCAACTCAAGAAGAAACAAATCTAGAAATAATTCTTATCAAAAGACATCCTCTAATTTATGTTAAAAGCCCATTAAATAATAGCGACATTATTGGTAATGAGCTCAATATTTCAATAGATGTAACTCAAGGATATTCTATTTTCTATTATATAGATGGTAATACTCTAGATGTTCATGAGTATTTTAGAGCAGAGGAAGGAGAAATCAAACCCACAAAATTTATAGTACCCTTTGAGAATGGAGAACATTCGCTCACAGTAATCGTGTTTAATTCAGATTATAATTGGAGAGAAGGAAAAGAAAAAAATTATGGGACAGCGGAAGTTCATTTTACCGTTACTGATGATTTTACAAAAATGGGTATATTTTACAATGCAATGAATGGGACTCAGTTGAGACCTAATACTTTGATTGTTGTAAACACATCAATACAATTTTCTCAGGATGTTATGTACAAGTGGGACAAAACAGAATGGAATGTTATGAATCAATATATTCACGTACCATCTGAAATAGGATTACATAAACTATTTCTACACGCGTCTTTTGGAACAGTCAATAAGGAATGGGTATATTATTTCAGCGTTACTGATAACCCTGAAAAATTAGGCGTCTTAGGAATGCAATCAAATAAATGTCTAAAAAATAATGACACCATAAAAATAT
This sequence comes from Candidatus Heimdallarchaeota archaeon, assembly GCA_019057815.1. GTDB lineage: Archaea > Asgardarchaeota > Heimdallarchaeia > Heimdallarchaeales > Heimdallarchaeaceae > 18H4-34. The sequence goes on along the minus strand of JAHLWR010000013.1, from coordinate 18,956 downwards.
GGCATGATAATTCATTTGAAGAGATTTTCTTTTACTGGGATAACAACACTGAACAAGAATTAACAAATAATAATGAAATCTTAGCACAAGGTTTGAGTGATGGCATTCATATTTTAACTCTAGCTGGTAAGGATTCTACAGAATGGTTTAACAAGACATATGAAATAAAAATAGATAACACTCCTCCACTGATATTTTTAGATGTTTTGAACAATTCAGTTGTCAACTCTGGAAGTATTATCAATTGTTATTATAATGAAAATTTCTCGAAATTAAGTTTCTCTTGGGATGATAACATATTTTCAAAAGCATATGAAAATAAGATTCTCGTTCCTGAATTAAATGGAAACCATACACTAGCAATATTAGTAGAAGACCTTTCAGGTAACCAAAACTTATCGTTGTACTCTTTTAAAGTAGAAAACTTCACAGGAGTGCCAATAGACTTCTTCCTCTCACATGAATACAGCGGTATTATTAATCAAAGTTTTATCGATTTATTTCTAATAAGCTCTCAACCAAGTTTTACTATTACATACAAAATTCTAGGTGTGACAAATAAATCGGGAACTTATACAACTAATATGAAACTATATCTCCACCCAGGAACTTATACATTAACAGTAAAATTCTGGTTAACTTTTTGGGATACAAAAACTAGAGTTTGGAATTTCATTATCCCAGAAGGATTAAATGTTTCATATTTTGAATCTTCACTCATAAATGACAGTTATGAGGGAGAGTTTTTCATTCAATTTCCATATTTTGATGTAAATTACACTTTAACTTCCAGCCAAACCTTGTTTTTAATGGATGGCGATTATTACTGCTTTACTAATCTAATTGGTTCTTCTAATAGCACATCAGAAATAAGTTTCTTAGTCGACTCAACACCTCCAATTTTAACAGTTATTTCTCCTAATAAGGGAGAAAATGAAATTGATGTGTTTCTTATATTGGAGAGTGATGCAACAGAAATTTATTTGAAACTTGACACTTTACCCGATCTTTACACTTATTCAGGGACTGTTTTACTTAATTTTTCAAAACCAGGAGAAACACATAAACTAACATTTTATTTGATAGATGCGTACTATAATTACGAAACAATTGTTTATAGATTCACAACAGGACTAGATTATGTTCCTTTCAATTTGACATTCCAATTATGGGATGCAGGAAGTCCACAGCCTGTGAAAAATCTTAATATATCAATACAAAGTGTCCTTAATAAAACCCTATGGAAAGGGCAGACAAACGACAATGGAAATCTAGAGTTTTTGATATTACCTGGTGATTTCCTTGTTAATTTCACATATGAAAGTAGGACACACAGTTTTACATTAAATAGCGCTGAAACCATGAGCGAGACCATAACTGTTGGAACTGCGAATTTAACCATATTTGTTAAAGATTATTTTTCTGATTCACCAATAAGAAATCAATACTGTATAATTAGGAATCATGATGGACAAAGATTGCAGTCATTGAGAACCAATGTAAATGGAATGGTACAAACAGTAATAGAGATTGGGGAATATGTGTGCTATTTTTCAAGAAATGATGAAATCTTAGCATTACCATTTGAAGTTTTCTTGTTTAATCAAACAGTTATTTTTAATATTCCTTCTGTTAAAACAGACATTACATTCAGTTTTAAGTATGATAATGGAACCTTAGTTTACAATCTGCCTATCGAATTTAATACATTATTGGAAGGGACAATAGTAACTTCTACAGGCTTAAAATCTAGTGTATCACTTCACATAGCTTATGGAAATATTAATATTACAGTCGAGATGAAAAATGGAGAATTAGTCACTTTCAGAAGAATTTTCGAACCCGGCATAGCCAACATTGAAATCGTCCTTAGAAGCGTATCAGAATCACAATACATTATAATACCGTTTAAACCAATAGGTGACTTCGACATTCTAATTTCGCTATCATTTGAATATATGGATTATTATCTAAAGGGTTCACTATTATTTACCTATACTTTAGTTTATACAGAAATAATCTTGATTTTGGTAGTTGTAATTGTAAATATGCTCACAATTTTAAGAAATGTGTATAGTGAAAGTAGAAGGGAAACAGTGATTATTAAAACCATAGGAGGTACCAATTTCCACACAATAATAAGCATATTCTCAAGACTAGCTATAGTAGCTGTTGGTGCATCAATTATAGGATATGGTCTTGGTGCAGCTGTATTGATTATTTTAGCAAAAACAAACAAAAATGTGTTCTTTGGGCATACTTTCACACCAAATGCTAATTGGGAAATATTCTTGTTAAATCTAGCTCTTATGATGTTTGCTGTTTTTGTTTCTACTTTCCTTATTGCTCGTAAAACAAAAAAGATGAGAATAGCTTACACTAGAAGATGATGTTTTTTATATCTAATATGTAACAAAACCATTATAACCTTCATATATCCATGAAATTCCAGTGTACGATATTATTACTCCCTGATCAATTAGAGAATAGAAGGAGGAAGTTATTGTTTCTTCATATCCATTAATATGTTGGTAAACAATTGAAACGCTAATTGAATGAATAATAATTGTTTCTTCCTCTAGTTCAAGTAAATCTAGATAAGTAAATTGCTCCACTGATGGACAATTTAATAGATATGAATTTTCCAAGAATACAGGAGTTTCATTAGTGTATGTGGAATACTTTGTGATTACCTCTATGCGCACAGGATCTACAGTGGGGACAGCTGTTAAATCTAATTCCAAACCTATTGATGCACTATTTTCTATAATAATATCATTAGGGTTTCTTGCAAGAAGGCTACCACTGTGATTCTCTCCCATTAGTTGAACATCAATAACATCTATGAAGGCATCTGAGTTTTTTATTGTGAAAAGAATAAATTCCTCATTTCCAAATCTGTACTTAAAATATTTACTGTTGAAAAGCATCTTATAAATGAAAAAATCCCAATAATAGTCAGTTAGAAAAACGTCATACCACTCATGACTACTGTTCAATGTTACAAAAATCGTAATCCCATATTTACTGAAGAAATCGTTTGTATGTGTCACATTTTGAGTACGAAGGGGGAATGAAGTATTTGCGAAACCCGAACTTTCAATAAATCCTAACATAAACATATCAATTACTGGTTGAGAAGTATAGTATTCTAACCCTGGCGTGTTCAGAGAGAGAACAATCTGATTATCTGCATACCCTAAGCCATTAATTGCGTCGATAAGTTCTTGATAGTTCTTTCGAGCATCCCAAGAGTAGGTTTCTTGGAAAGTTTGTAAGTCAAAGTTTGTCGAAATGAGCATTCCAGTTTGTGCACCAATGGGGACAAAAGCTACAATTACTACAAGAAAACAAGTCAGTATTTTTCGGACATTGAAACCTTTTGAAAATACTTTTGGAAAACTTAATTTGAGTACTTTTTCTTTCCAGATTAATAACAGCACTAACAGGTTGAATAAAATTGCATAACCTATTAATGAAAATATGTGAGTATGTGCATGGTATAATCTTAGATGAAAATCTTCAAAGATTATTTCAAATGGGAAGAAAGGGTAAAGAAAAAGGTAAGCTGAACCTATTAGAAGCAGTGTTGCAAAAAAACCATCACGTTTTTGATTATCCCGCTTATTGAAGAAATCAATTACACTTTCAATACCTATAGCAAAAACAATAGATAAAGGAACTAAGATTGGAGAAAGGTATCTGATTGAACCTAAAGAAAAGAAACCTTGCCAAATAGCAAAAAAGAAAACTAGCCATAATAAAAGCTCTTTATGTCTTTTAGTTGCTTTTATGAAACCAACTATCTTAAATATAAACCACGTTCCAGCAAACATTGAAGCTATTAGAATTGAAAGAGAAGAGGTTAAGAAAGTTGCATTTTGAGCGTTTTCTAGGTAGGTTTGTGTTTCTGGTAAAGAGATTCCGGGCCATGCTAAACTTAACGTTTGTTTACCCAAATTTACGTAAAGATCAACAAGAAATGTATCTACACCAGGGATAGTAAGAATATGAAGCGCCCACATTATACCTGCAAATAATGGAATAGCAAACACAGAAATTGTGATAATCCACCGTGAAATGGAAAAAGAAAGAGTTGAACTTGATATAACTAAGTAAAGACAATAAACGCACAGAAGAGCAATAAAAATGCCTGTTCCGATATATACTTCAAAAATCGATTTTCTTACTAATTGAACACTTAAACCTAATATTATTACAGATCGCAGAATCTTACCCATTTTATCCGATGGAATCGAAATAAAAATCACAAGAAGAAGAATATAGCCACTTATTTTGCTTAAAACACAACCAGTAAGCGCAGTTGAGGTTACTAGTGCATAATATATTTGCGACTTTTTTTTCTCGCTTTTCTGGATTCTCCTTAAACCATAGTATGCTGCTGCTGTAAAAAATAGCACAAATACTTCTTGATAGTACTGAAATTCATAAACTAAAAAATAAGTAAAAGGAGTGGCTAAAAAGGCTACGGTTGCGATTATGGAGGTTCTTTTTGATAACTCTTCTAATCTAGCAATCTTATAGCATAAGTATGTACATCCTAAAAGAAACAAGATAGGAATATAATTAATCATTTCAGATTGTGTAACAAAAAACCCATAAGCATACAAAAACACATTGAGTGGTGGTTTGAACTGAGGAAGGAAATTGAACTCATTTATTTTTGCTAATTGCCCTGTAACAAATATCCGAAAGGAATTTGGGAGGTAGAAATGTAAGAAATCCCACCCTCTTAATGGATAGATCGTAGCTTGAATTATATAACCAAGTAACATCACTACGATAACTAAAATGACGAGTATTTCCATAGACTTATGAAGTTTTTTTCTGGGCGATAAAACGAACTCAGGTAGTTTTTTCCTTATGAAGAGAATAATCTTGTATATCAGATATGCTACAGCTATGAAAAAATAGATATAAACAAACCTTTCTAAAAGCATAGTTTTATTGTACCGATTTGCAATTAAGGCTAAACCAATCATAGGTGCAACTAATGTTACACTTCCAAAGATAAGAGATTCTAACAGATAAACGAGCAATGAATCAGAGTGCTTTATCTTTAAAATCCACTTTTTTAGTATATCTACTTCTAAAGCACCAAATGAAAGAACAGATATAATGGGCAAAAAAACCCTGATGTCAACTCCTGTCATCTAATTGTTCCTCATATTCTTTTTCCACATCTACTACTGTTTTTGTCGAAGCAAATTGCTTGAATACTTCTATTTCTTTAAAATATAAAATTACAATTATAATTGGGATAGTACCTGATAAAGCTGCCATAATGAACCAACCATAAAGAGCGTTTCCTACAATAATTGCATGATAGATTGCGATGCAGAAAACTACAGCTAATAGCAAAAGTCCAATCGACCAAAGTGTATACTTAAGTTTTTGATTAATACTGCCCAATGTTTTCTGTTTCTCTTTTATTGTTCTGTCAAAATCTTTTTTCACTCCAAACAACGCGCTCAAAACAGCCCAAACTAAAAATGATTGAGCTGTAAGTATCAATAAGTAAAAAACTGAAATGGTCCATACCATCCCTTTAAACCCACGTAAACGTATCATTTTATCTTCCTTTTCTTCGCGCAACCAAGATATAAATGCCATGATAAGGCTCGCGAAAGAGATAAGCACTGGCGCAAGGAGTAACAGTGGTATATTGCTTGGAGATGGTCGAGCAAATGGTAAATTCATTACATATTTGTCCAAATAAAACATTACTAGTAGCAAAATATAAACTAGCCACATAGTAACACCTATTACTGGTGTAAATATAGAACTGAATATGTCAACTTTGTTGATCAAAGAGTTTTTTCCTCTAAGTATTTTCCAGAAACGTTTACGCAAAATAGAAGTGATACCATTTGTCCATCTCCATATTTGATTTACCATGCTTATTGGACCCCAAGGAACAAGACCCTTTGAGCAAACCTCGTTAACATACTGAAACTTGTACCCTTTTGACATCATGTAAAAAGATGTGTCTGTGTCTTCTGCTAATGTATCTTCTAAAAATCCTCCATTTTCTCTGAAAAGATCAGCTCTAAAAATTCCTGTTGTTCCTGCAAATATAGCTGCTCCTCGAGTACCCCTACTTTTCTGATAAACGTGAAAGAACTGGGTGTGGATATATGCGCTGCTTCTTTGCATAAAATTGTCTTGATTTACAAACAAAGGTCTTCCCTGAACTAACATGGTTTTATCGTTTGTAAAACCAGATAAACAGCTTCTGATAAAATTGGGTGTAGGGATATGATCAGCATCTAAAATGCCAAAAAAATCACATTCGACTAGCTTAAGAGCGTTATTTAAAGCTCCAGCTTTGAAGCCTTTTCTAGATTTTCTTTGGATATACTTAACACCATTTTCTCTGCAGTACTCTTCTATGTCTGTAGAATACCCTTCAGGGCTATCATCACAGACTACAACTTGAAAACGGTCTTTTGGATAGTCAAGATTCAGAACACCATCAATTGTTTTTGAAACAACCACTAATGGTTCCTTATAAAGAGGTAGAGCTATTACAACAAATGGAAGAGGGTCTTGCTGTAAGAACCGATTGTTTTCGTCTTTAATTATCTTATATGTTGAAGATGAGCCAATATAATAATAAATAAAGATTGAATAGAAAGCGGAAAGCAGTTCTATTATTAAAATAAAAACATTACCCATTATTCCTAAAAATTTTTCCCCAATAGTGTAATCTGAAGAATAGACAGTAATTATTTCCCTAATACTTTGAATAGCATAGTAAGCCAAGAACATAAAAAGTAGAATTGTCAAAATATACCAAAATAATTTCTTCCACTTCATCAGTAACCTCTCAATGTTTTGCGATATCTTTTACTGCCAAATAAGGTTTTTTATTGTAAGTTTTGAAATGGAAATATAAACATACAGGGAATGTCGCAACCATAGACAAACCCAACATACTAAGAGCTAACCACAATGTTCCAGAAGCCAAAAAATCAAAGTAAGCTAGAACAACAGAAAGAATACCAAAAGCAGTTACTATAAAGGATAGGGGGATATAAGCTATTTTCTCATTCCATTGATCTTGCTCTCTATTTGGAGCTCTCTTTCGGAATAGAGTTACGATTACAGCATAAACTGTAAAAGGATTAAGGGCTAATGCAATAACGAAAAAGTACAGAAGATCAATTAATTTCATGCTCTTTAGATCACTTTTTCTGGCAAACACAACTGCAATAAAAGCAGATATTTGATAGGAAACAGCTAAAGCTATAGGCATAATAATTAGTGGAGGAAATGCTTGCATCGGTAAGCGAATAACTTGGCTCTCTGTAAAATACATTATAATATAGAGAAATGTAGCTATATACATGGAAGAAGCAATAAAGAAAAGTGAAATATTAAAATATAAATCAATTTTGTCAATTAAAGGAATTTTAGCTCTTAATATCTTTAACCACCTCTTTTTGAAAACATGCATGCTTCCTTTTGCCCATCTTAATATCTGGGAGAGCAAGAGTGAAAAAGTTGCTGGAACCAACCCAAAACTCCCATAATCATCGATTAATATAGATTTATAACCTTCAGTTAGAATTTGTATAGTAAGGTCAACATCTTCTGTGAAAGTAGCAGTAGGGATGCCTCCAGTTTTTTCTAGAATTTCTTTTCGGAAACATGCAGTTGATCCATTAAATATAACAGTAGATCGTCTATTTTTAGCTCTAGCAAATACTTCGAAAAACTGAGAATACATAACACTTTCCCAGACTTGAAGTTTTGATTGGATGTTTCGAAAACTGACTTTTGATTGAACAAATGCTACTTTTTTATTCGTCAAAAGTATATCTATAGATTTTATCAAAAAATTAGGTGTTACTATATGATCATAATCCAAAAACACAACAAAATCAGATTTAACGTGTTTTAAAGCGATGTTTAGCATTCCTGCTTTAAAAAGTATATTAGAAGAGTCATAAATATGTTCAATTTCATATTTTTCTACTAAATTTTTTATTTCTTTAAAAGAGTGATATGATGAAATAGTGTCATCAGCTAGCATTATTTGCATTTTTTCTCTCGGGTAATTGCTTTTTATAATAGATTCCAGAGTCTCTGTTAGAATCACGGGAATTGGTTCATGAATAGGTATTATAATACTTACAAGAGGATGATCTTCCAAATTAGGGATAGATAATCTAGATTGTGAAGGTGGATATTTACATGTTGTTCCCATTTGTTTGAAGAGCATAACTGTATATAGAATTCCTAGTACTTCAACAAACAAAGCCAAGAAATTAAGGATGGTTTGTACAACAGTTGTGGCATTAGTAGACTTAATGATTATAACTGTAGACCATAATAGGTATACGATTCCAACAAGAAAAACAGCAACTGAAAATATATGTAAACTAACACCAAAAGTTTTCCACATATAATGGTTGAAGTTTTTCTCTTCTGATTTCAATTGCATAAGTTCTAACCATTCGGGCTATAACAAATGAGTATTAATATTTCTATTAAGGATTTCTGTAAAAGTTAGTGAATAACGGAATCAGTGTGAGCTAGGCTCATCATAAAATCAGCGGTTGTAATTCTTCATCATGTCCGTTATTCTTGTGAACATTAATGCACTGAAATAAATCCTTTCCCTTTTTAAACATAAATAGAGAAAAAAACAAGTTTTCGTTTCGATTCTGTTAGAAAATTAAATAAAGCACTACTCTTCTTTAAACTTAACTTCTGTCCCCATCTCTAGGTTCAGTATATGTTAACTCCACATTTTGTTGTTGTTCTTTTCTTCGTTTTTCACGCAATTGTTCTGGTTTCATTACTGATTCCATTCTAGTTTTAGGGACAGGAGGAGGTACATATCTTGCTAGTAAAGACTGTATTTTTGCTTTTTCTTCTTTTAATCCTAGTTCATCACATATTTCGGTAAATTTCTCTTCATATAGATATAAATCTTCAAGTAGCTTTCCGTAAATTGTCTGCAACTCTTCATCTCCTAACGAAATAATCTCAGACGATGTAATTGCAATAATATAATCTTTAAGAAAATCTTTACTTTCTGCAACTTCGCTTATATAGAAAATAAATTCGGAAATATTTGTGTGGGAACTGTGAACTGCGCTCTGTATTATAATAGTTCGATAATTTTCTGCGATTTCCCTTGCGAAATCTTCAAATGAAATCTTTAAGTTTTCTAATAATCCTACTTCCCAATCTACAGGTAGTTTGGAAAAATTAAAGGCTATAGCTGGAATGAGATATGAGAAGAGGGATTTTCTCATTTCATCTATCTCTCTTTCTGTAAGTTGCTTCAAAAATTTGTTAAATAGCTTAAAATGATTTTGACTACCTGATGCTTCAAAGTAACGCAATATTGGTAAAACAGATTCTTTAGGTTCTATACCTCTGAAATAAAGTCTCATAAGATAAGGTCTAATGAAATAGGGAAAAATAAACATTAACACAAGAGGAATGAAAATATAATACCCACCATTTTCTAACCCCTTCGTTAATTGCCAAACTAGAAAAACTAAACCTACAACGACCACAAGCATACCTATTTGAAAATAACGTGAGATTTTTTTAGTTTTTGTAATGTTCTGGCAGAGTTGACAAATTTTTTCTCCAGTAAGACTTATGCTTTGATCTAAAGCGCAAATTGGAAGTCCACAACTGGCACAAGTTCCATCTGATCTATTTGTAAAATGGAATGCACAATATTCATCTCTCTCTATTTCAACCATAAGAACAGAAAAAAAGAGGTTTTTTAACTCTATCGGCTCAAGTCTTAATTGACTAGAAGAGGAATCAACATAACTTTTTTAGTTTTTGTTGCTTACACTTGACCAATAATTTTAAAGAGCTCGAAATTATAATTGTAACAGTATTTGCTATTGGTGTGTACTATTGAGTAGTGGTGCAATTGTTCAAGACATAATAAAAGAAGCTAAAAATATAATTGTTAACCAATCCGTAGATGAAGGCTTAAAATATATTGAAAGTAAAACTCTAGATCTTGAAAAAAAAGAGAAATACCTAGAATCTATAATAGTATGGCAATTTTTTGCTGAAACTATGGAAAAGTTGGAAGAAGAGGATTTTCAATCTTATGCATTCAGTAAAGTAATTACAAGATATCTGTATATAGAAAACATTGAAAAAGCAAAAGAATTCTATGACAAGGCATTAAAGCAAAAGTTAGATAGCTTCCATTTGAATACTGCAAAAACAATTTTCGAGAGAAGATCAAAAGGATCAACAAAAAGAGAAATCATACAAATTAGAAAAAGAGACATTTTTGGTGATTTTGTTACAATTTTAGCTAGTCCTAATCTCCAATTTAACACAGTTTCAGAAATTAGAAAATATATTGAAAATCAACTACCAGAGGGAACTTTTCAGGTTGAAATGTTTAACCTAAAGACTAACACAAGCGAAGATTCTGAAATATCAACAGAAAAATTAGATGAATATGAAGTTATATCTATAACTGAGGAAGTGAGGATTGAGTAAAATGGTAGAAAGAAAAACAATTTGGGGATCTACTCGATATTTCATACGAATTGAACCAAACACAAATTTATTTAGCACTTCTATGGATGGTTTAGTATCCTTTTATGATACAGGTGGTTTGATTAGTCATAGGGAGTGCAATAATCTTCATGAAATTGTTAGAACAGTACAAGAGTTTTGGTCTACTATCTTACCTCCGCATGAGACACGTGTTGCTAGATGGGTCGAAGAGTATTTCACAGAATTAGGAATACAAAGTGATTATAATATTATTTTAAGATTAATCAAGTCAGAAGAACTTCTAGAGCAAAGAATTGAAGATTTGATCTTAGAAACTACAATTATAAATACTGCTCATTTTGAAGAAGTCTTTGAAACAGAGGAAAAAAGTAAAATCATAGGAGTTGAGGTTTCAACTACTCATATCCCTGATGATATATATATTCAGAGTGAGTTAGTTCAAAAACTAATGGAGGACAATAAATATCAAGTCCCAAATGAAGTAAAAAGCAGAAAACAATTCAAATTAGCGAATGGTGAAACAAAGAATATCGATACTAACAACAGCATTGATATTGGTGATTCAATAGGTGATATTACAGTTTCTTCAAGACTAAAGAATGAATACAATGAAGCAATTACAGATATTAAAATTGTAGATGAAATACCTTATTGTTTTAGCATAGATGATATGACAATAGAAGGCAGAGATATTAAACCAGTCACGAAGAAAAAAGAGAAAATACTCGAAATTGAATGGAAAATACCTGAAATTGCACCTGGAAATGAAGCAGAAATCAAATATAAGATGAAACAGAAAATCAATCGTACAATTCTTGAAATAATTGAAAATAAAATTACTGTGCTTAATACATTCGAAGAAATAGTTCCTTCTGGTCTGGAATTTGTTGCAGATATAAAATATATTAATGTGCATAAAAAGAGAGTAGAAGAATTGCACATTATGGATGAGTTACCACCAGAATTTGATGTTTTAAAATCAAATCCAGAAGCAATGCCACCCCGTGGAATCATTGAGAAAGCCAGATTAAAAGGAGTTATTATTCGATGGCAACAAAAAAACATCAATCAAGGACAGATTTTGGAAAAAACATACTCCTTAGATTATTTCCCCTATCTTTTTAGAGGAAAGAAAATAGTGAAAGATGCTGAAGGAAACATCATATTAAAAGCAGCAAAATTCATCCAATCTATTGATAATGAGATAGGTTATAGACTTGTATATGTACTAAAATGCGTGAGAGATGTTGAGGATATTATTTCTATTGAAGATGCAATACCAATATCTCATGTTATTACTACAAAAGACCCTCCAGATGATCAAGTAATGGAACAAACAAACGATAAAGGAAAGAGAATTATTACTTGGATAGCCAACCCACCTGCAAAAGAGCAAGAAAAACTGTTAATTATTAAAATATCAGGTGATACTCCGCCACTTTTTGAAACATTCAAAATTTATATTGGAGATAAGAAAGAAACTGAGATAATAAAGAAAGAAAGTTCTATTGCTAGAGAGATGACAAATCTTTCTTGGTGAGTAGATTTAACTCCCTTTCTTACTTTATCATCCAAGTTAGCTAAATGTTTTCTAATAAGCACCTAAATAATAATCCCATAATTTGGGATGTATTGCAAAGTCTTATTATAGAGCTATTGCATTTTTGTTTGAATGTCTGAAACATATGATGTAGTTATAGTAGGGGGAGGGCCTGCGGGAATTTCGGCTGCAATATTGTGTGTAAACAATAAAATGAAAACTCTTCTAATAGACAAAAAAACAGAGGAAGAAATTGGTAACAAAGTGTGTGGTGACGCTATATCTAAAAAAACTGTTATCAATGTTTCTAAAAAATTGAATGTTGAACCACCCAAGGGAGACGAAATTAATACTAATATCTCCACCCTTGTTATCCAGACCGCAAATCCTGAAATCAACCTTAGTCTACCGTCTATAGGTTATATGGTAAACAGACACATATACGGACAAAGATTGTTAAAAGAAGCCTTAAAGAGAGGTGTACTTTTAGAAAGCGAAACTAAAGTTCTAAATCCTATTATTAAGGACAATAAAGTGAGCGGTGTAAAAGTAAAGAAAAAAGATGGAAGCATTTTCGAGTTTAGAAGCAAAATTGTAATTGATTGCAGTGGTACAATGGCTGTGGTACGAACGAATTTACCTGAAAATTTTGAACCATTATTAAATAAGAATTTATCAAAAAGCGATTATGCCTCATGTTTCAGAGAAATAATCAAATTGAAGAAACCTCACAAATTAGATGGTAAAATTGTTCTTCAATATGTTAAGGATGTTCCTGAACCAGGTTATATTTGGTTTTTTGCTATTGGTAAAAAGAAATTAAATTGTGGTACCGGATTCGTTAAAGAAGGTAAAAATGAGAAAAAGAGTGTAAAAAAAATATATAACGAAGCAATGAAAAAGTACTATTCTCCTGATTCTTATGAGATTCTTGATAGTAGAGGTGATGTTGTAACAGTAAAGCCACCGCTTTGGAATGCGGTTGCTCCTGGGTTGATAGTAGCAGGGGATGCAGCTTTCCACGCTGATCCTCTAACAGCTGAAGGGCATGGACCAGCTTTATTTGCAGGATGTTTTGCGGCAGAAGTCGCAATAAAAGCTGCTAAAGAGCAGAATTATTCTACTAAAGATTTATGGGAATATAATATTAAAGTAATGAAAAAATTTGGTGAAGAAAATGCGAGATATAAAATACTCACTTTAGTTCTAGAAAAGTTAGGAGCAAAAAATCTTGAGTTTCTCTTAAAGCGGAAAGTGATTAAAAAGTCTGATTTAAGTTCTGCTGGCGTCTTAAAAAAAGAAAACCTATTTTCAATGCTTATGCGAGTGGTTAGGTCTTTCCCTAAAATAGGTTTGTTGCTACTAATGAAGAAAGCCATGGATGCAAATAAGAAACTAGCGGACTTATTTGTAGAATATCCTAGTTCGCCAGAAAATTTTAGAAAGTGGGAGAACGCGATTGAAAATATCTATAATCTATTTACTTAAACCAACTACTTACTCTACAAATGTTAATGACAACAACTCTTAAGTTACAAGTAAAAATCTTCTGTTAGCATGACTCACATAGATGAGAGAGAAGATCGAGAATACAAACATTGGGCAACAGTTGTCAGTGAGGAAGCTATTAAAAGATTTGATAAAAAGCAGGTTGTTGCGACTGGATGGGCTCCTAGTGGTTATTATCATATTGGGAATTTTAAAGAAGCAGTAACATGTCGAGCCATTCATAGAGAGCTTTTGAATTTAGAAGCTGAATCTAGTTATATACTTAATATTGATAATATTGACCCATTTGACAAAATCCCAGCCTTCTTTAAGAAGGATTATGGAAAGTTATTACATAAATATCTAGGTCATGCTATTTGTGATGTACCAGACCCACTTGGTTGTCATTCTTCTTATGCAGATCATTTTATTTCTAATGCTATTGAAATTATGGACGAGTTTGATGTTCACCCTGAACCAATAAAAACCTCAGAAATGTATGCTCAAGGAAAGTATGATAAATATGCAAAACTCTTTATTGAAAAGAGAGAGGAAACATCTCAACTCACTGAAGAAATAACTGGTTCTAGAATGGAAGAATTTTTTCTCGTACAGTGCCCAAAATGCAAGATTTTTGCAGCGCCATTTATTACGGATTATAGAATTGAGAGTAACGAGATTATTATTAACATTCACTGCAAAAGAGAGAAAAAAGGATGTGGAGAGAAATCGACAATAAAGATGGGAGAAACATTATGGAAACTAAAATGGAGATTGGATTGGGCAGCTAGACAAGATTTCTTTGGTGTAACAGTAGAATCTTCAGGAAAAGACCATGGTGTAGCAGGTGGATCAATTGATACATCTTTAGCTATTCATAAAAAAATATTCAACAAAGCAAAACTTCCTTTGCTAATTCAGCATGGTTTTCTCACTTTTGGAGGAAGAAAACTTAGCGGAAGTTCAGGAAGCGGGATGCCAGTAACTGAATTTCCAAAAATTCTAGAACCAGCTATATTCCTGTACAAAATCTATAGAACCAATCTTAGAACAGATTTCGATTTCAGAGTCGATTTAGATATTCCAAACATCGCATCAGAGTTTGACCAAGCAGAAGAATTATTCTATCAAAAATTAAGTCTAGAACATAAAAAATCTAGAGAGAAAACGATCAAAGCTTATGAATTGGCATTAATTGGAGATCCCTCTTCAAATAAAGCAATAAGAGTGGACTACGGTCACTTAGCTACAGTTATGCAAGTGTGTTTATTTGATGAAGAAAAAATAATAGATAGATTAAAATCTACAGGAATCATTCCACAAGAACCAGATGATTTAACTAATTTATTCTTATCAAAACGTTTTCAAAGAGTAAAATATTGGATAGAAAATTATGCCAATGATAAGATAAAATTTAAGATTTTCGAAAATCCAGACTGTGAAATTGTGAAAAGTATAGACCAAACAATATTCAATCATCTACTTGAAGCTTTACAAAAACTACCAGATACACTCAAAGGAGACGAAATCACTCAATTCTTGTATGAATATTCTAAAAAGCAGCAAATCAAACCTAAAGAGTTCTTCCAACTAATCTATCTAATATTTATTGGAAGAAAATCTGGTCCAAGAGCAGGAACACTTGTTGATGCCATAGGTAAGAACGAGGTAATAGTGTTCATGAAAAAAGCATTGAAATGTTTAACTATCAAGATTGATAGCTAGTTATTTATCATAGAAATGGGCTGAATACTCAGGTTCTTGTTTTAGTAATTCTAGAACTTTCTTTCCTAATTCAGAAATAATCCATCTCTCTTGATCATGTAAAATTAAATCTAATTGGAATAATGAAGTAGAATGCTTACCTGTTCTAATATGTGATCGAATAGTATCTAATCCAAGACCAAGTTTTCTTGATAGTCTCTTATATCCTAGCTCACCCTTGGATATCTCGATAAGAATCAGGCGTTTGCTCTTTCCCAATCGTTCTAGTATACTTCTAGGGATATCATCTTTTCTACTCACTACAACCACCTAATTGCATAGACCTAATGTATTAATATCAGAAAATGCTTTAAAAAACATTTCGAGTGCTTGTTAATATTTGAAAAATTTCTCTTTTTAAAAAATTAGAAAATAGAAAATTCGATGTGTTTAGCTCTTCTAACTCACATATGAGGTTCCCTATACAGATAAGTTTAAGAGAAATAAAAAAACTGGTAAAACAATGTCACATAAGGTATGCTTTAGTATTTTTGATGACACTGTAGGGACTAGGGCTCTTTATTATCAAGATTTAACAGAAGAAGAATCTCAGAAAGTTTCGATTCGAATGTTGAGTGGTGCGGCAGCAACGGATATTCTTCGAGAAGACAGTGCAGTAATGCCCTTACATGATCTGGGTGGAGTTGCATATTCATTCTTTTTTGGTGTTCCATCTAAAAGCAAAAGATCACCTATAACAATGGCTTGTTTAACTTTCATTCTTCCCGAACAGATGCAATCACAACTATATGCCAAGGTCCCAGTATTCAATTATCACAGTTCAAATACAGCAAAGCAAATTTCAGGTTTAATTTTGTATGAACCTGGTTATGAACTAGATGAAAATATGAAAGGAAGAATTTTCAATTGGGCTAAAAATTTAGCTTCCGTACTTGAAACCTCACAAGAAGGGGTTACAGGAGCTCAGGCAATTGATATTGATCGTTCGGTAGCTGCACCATATTTCTTCATGCGATTAGTTAATAAAGGGGAGGAGAGAGTAGTTTATGCTTTACTTGTAGGAAAACCCATAATTGTTGTATGTTCAAAAGAGATGGTTAAACCATTCCTTTCATCGATGCAATCATTTCAACCAAGAAGGGAGTTGCTAGTTTCTCTGTATCCAACAAATTATGTTCCCCCCAATCAGTTTGATGTTTTGTTTGCAACACCAGATTTACTTTCAAACTATCCCGATAATGTTATTGTAGATCTAACCACAGGATCAGCTAAAAATGGTCAGGAAAGTGATTTTAGTAAAGAAATGCTAGAAAAATTGCAAGTAGATGCTGAAAGTGGAGGACTTAATTACAAAAAATATATCGATGATTCTTTAAGAAAAATAGAAGAAGAAGTCGTAAAAATAATCCGTTATTCAGGTACAAGTATGATATCTCAATATTATGCTCTCACTACAAATCCTAAACAACAATTTGCCAAATTAACTGATTCTGAAAAAGACATATCTTTTCAAATTGCGTTGCTAAGGTACCCTGAATACAGAAATAGCATCGATAAGTTATATCTTGAAGTAACGGGTAAAAAAAGGAAATTCGAAGTATAAGTGGTTTTTATTTGCTTTTTCCTGTTTTTTATCACTAAATAGGATATAGATTAACTGGAGCACAACCAGCTAAATCTTTATTTTCTTAAAAAAGAGAAGTGGAACCATAATAGTAATATTCTGAGATTGTAAGTAGATAATAATGAATATCGATTCTATTGTTCAGAAGGTAGTTAAATCAAATCTCAAAATAACCTCACTTGTTGGGTCTGGAATTTCAAAAGCTTCTGGAATGCCTACGTTTAGAGGTGAAGATGGTATGTGGAACAATTATAAAGCTCAAGATTTAGCAACCCCTTTTGCATTTCAGAAAGATCCAATACTTGTATGGGATTGGTATAGGGCTAGAATGAGAATTTTGCTGAAAGCAAAACCCAATCCTGCTCATCAAGCACTTACTGAATTAGAAGTGAAGGGGATAGGAATCGGAGTAGTTACACAGAACGTTGATGGGCTACATGAGATTGCTGGTACACAAAATATTGTAGAAGTTCATGGAAGAATACGCTATGCAAGATGCATCTCATGTAATCACTATGAAAGATGGGACAATAGTGAATTTGCAGAAAATGTTGGAGAACTACCTTATTGTTCTGAATGTAAGATCAACCCATTAAGACCAGATGTTGTGTGGTTCCATGAAACCTTAAACCCCGATCAATGGAACAAAGCTCAGAATTATGTAGAAAAAGCTGATTTGTTATTAGTGATTGGTACTTCAGGAATCGTTTATCCTGTTGCATCATTACCACATCTTGCGAAACAAATAGGAGCAAAAGTTGTTGAGTTTAATATAGAGGAAACACCTATATCCTCGATTAGTGACTATTCAATTATCGGACCTTGTGAGAAAACATTACCAGAGTTCATTGGAAAGTTATTTGAAGAAATGGGAATATAGTGAGTATCATGTCAGAAAATGATAAAATCCAGAGAGTAGAAATTGTTGTTACAGGTATTGTGCAAGGAGTTTGTTTTAGAGCTGAAACTCGTGATTTTGCATATATGATTGGAGTGGGAGGAACTGTCCGAAATCTACCTAATGGGGCAGTTGAGATTATTGCAGAGGGAAACAAGGAAAATCTGGAGAAACTAATAAAATATGCTAGAAAAGGTCCCTCATCAGCGCGAGTATACAATTTAAATGTTAAGTGGGAAAAGCCAAAAAAGGATTTTTCGCAATTTAGAATTGTTTATTAACAAAAATTAGTTTTCTTCTCTTATATTGAAGTCCTTTTCAGGTTGAAAAAAATGGTTGACAAATTACATAAAATGATAAGAAAAAAAATTAACGAACTTGGAATAGAAAACACAGAGTTAGTTCACTTTGGATCAATAGCGGCTTTACCTACAAGCTTTGGAGAGTTTCAAATTATCGGTATCTATAGTTACAGAGATATGAAAGAGCATACTGTCATAATAAAAGGAAATCCCATCAATCAAGATAATATTCCATTAAGAATACATTCTGAGTGTCTAACAGGGGATGCATTTACTTCCTTGCGTTGTGATTGTAGACAACAACTAGAATATGCATTGAAATACATTCAAAACAACAATTTGGGTGTTTTAGTTTATTTAAGACAAGAAGGTAGAGGTATTGGCTTATTTAACAAGCTTAAAGCTTATACTCTGCAAGAATTAGGTTATGATACGTATGAAGCTAATAAGTTATTAGGTTTTCAAGATGATGAAAGATCTTATCTAATTGCGATTGATATAATAAAAGCTCTAAAACTAAAATCAATTAAACTACTAACTAATAACCCAGACAAAGTATCAGAACTCTGTAATAGTGGAGTAGATGTGAGGGAAAGAATTCCTGTTATCATTGAAGCAAACAAATATAATCAAAAATACTTAGACACGAAATTTGAACAGGGACATATAAAAGAAAAAGGAACTTTTTATTGTCAAAATGACAATTGAAAAAGAAAAATAAAGAAAATACTCTACTCTTTTGATAAAGTAGAATCTTCCTTTTTACTGTCTTTGGAGGAAACAGAATCTTCCTTTTTACTGTCTTTGGAGGAAACAGAATCTTCCTTTTTACTGTCT
>JAHLWR010000001.1 GCA_019057815.1 Candidatus Heimdallarchaeota archaeon | reverse complement strand
GTCCCCTTGACTCTCCATTTACCCTCAAGTGTAACCCATGTCTGTTGAGTTAACAGGTTAAGGATTCGCTGTAAAAATACATATTATTTTTAATTTTTTAGTTAGCTAGTAACAGAGAATCTAATTGAGACTTTTATCCCTATATATGTAAGTAGAATCGTTATTTAACATTATAAAGTTTCTAATAACTGAAAAGTTCCAAAAAATAATTTTGTTCTTTTATATTTCATACTATGTAATCACTCTCCCCCCCTTATTTCAGCTATAAATTCGTATTATTTTTAAAATCTGAACCATTATCATAAGATACAACAATAGAAATCCACCTGCGAAATAATAGCTAAAAGAGTTAAATGTTGCATGTTTAAATGAATACGCATTAAAAGGTTTTGAACCAAAAAATCTTTCTTGAATATTACCTATAAACGCTGATTGACCAATGTTTCCTAGGCACCCTCCCCAAAAGACTATTAACCCTACCTCTCCAAAGAACACCCATTGCATGATGAGATTCAGAAATAGATTTAAATCGTAATCAAATCCTAGCACTCCTATTAGTACCACTGTAATATTTATAAGGAGAAACGCTAGTGATGTCAAGAATCCCAAAGTTAACACTCTAACCCAGTTAACCTTGATTTTCACCACATTTTTCTCTGAACTATCTCCTAAATCTTTTTCTTTCATCTCTTTTTTACCCTTTTTTATTAATATTTCACCTAAGTTAACTGATAGTTGCGCCACAGTATTTGCAGAAGCTTAAATTATCCTTTGCTAATTTCCCACAAATTGTACATGTAATTACTTTTTTAACCTTATTTTCAAAGTGTTTAGATTTGTAGATGGGGCTAAGTACAATTTTTCCATCCATTAACTGAATCTCAAAATGTTTTGGGTTATCTAATTTATCTAGTATTGATGTTGGTATTTTTATCCTCTCTTGGCGATCAACTTCAAGTAGTCGACTTTGTTCAAGTTTTCTTAGATGTAAATTGCTTTCATGTTGCCCTATAATTATTCCATCTTGTATCTCCAAAACTCTATTTGCTCTTGTTGTTACATGCTGTGAGTGAGTACATAAAAGAATTGCAACATGTAATTCCATGTTTATTTTATCGAATAGGTCTAGTATATTGTTTGCTGTTATTACATCTAAGTCTCCTGTTGGCTCGTCTGCAATAATTACTTTTGGATTCGTCACAAGAGTTGCTGCAATATCTGCTCTTTTCTTCTCTCCTCCTGATAAAGTATCCCCCTTTTTGTTTCTTTTCTCCCAAATACCTAGAAATTTCAGTAAAAACTCTGAACGTTGTTTTATCACGCTAGATGGAAGATTTGCATAATATCCCACAAGTTCGACATTCTCTTTTACTGTTAGATGGGAGATAAGTCTTGTATCTTGCGATATCAATCCTGCAAAAGAACGTCGTGCTTTTATAATTTCTTCAAATGAAGAACGTGTAATATCTTTTAACAAATCTTTCCAAAAAACCTTTCCAGATGTTGGTTTTACATTTCCTGCAACTATGTTTACGAGTGTTGTTTTACCTGAACCACTTGGACCTATCAAAAACAGTTTTTCTCTTTCATAGATAGTGAAAGAAACTCCTCTAAGAGCTTGAGTTTCAATTTTTCCTGTTCTATAAATTTTTATTATATCCTCAGCTACTAAAATAGGTAAACTACTACTTTTTTCTGACTGATATATTTCATCAGAGCTAAAATTGTTCATGTTTAACTGTTTTGTATTCTTATATAGAAACTAATAAAAGTTCCTCATCAAAGACTTCCCTTTGCAAAACTAGATACATGTAAAAAAATAGATAAAAGAAATGAAATAAAGCTTTCTACAATTGTTCAGAAGTATCGAATTTGATGGTTTTCCTTTCATTGATGAATTGCTTAGCTTTGCGATAGAAGTAATCTCTTCTTTGCCAATATACATCTAAGTTGCCAATAAACATTAGTACAAAGTATACTAACAGAAATGGTATCATATTAACTAGCCACATCGTAAACGCAAGTCCAATCGGATGATATTGCCCTTCTCCACCATATACTAAACCATATTCTATGAAATTATTGGTCTTGCGTTCGACAAATAACGACCGGAGTATTCCAGTGAAGCGTAAGACTATATCTCCTGTCATCAACGCCATTTGAACACCTGCAATTAGTGTTGCAATAAGATTCCATATCAACATATTTTTAGCTTTAGGTAAATGCTTCCTTTTGAGAACTAGTTTAAACATTATAAAATTATAGAAGCCAGCAACAACTGTTCCAATTATTATAGGCATAAAAACTATCCATAAATACATATTTGTCCATTTTGGATATGCAGCATTTAAATCCGATCCCCAAATGTCAGTGATACTAAAAAATTTGTGTGTAAGTTCGAAATCCAACTCCTCTGTTGGGAAAAGACCATTTCTGAAAAATCCACTTTCAGGCAGAATGAAAAGTATTATCCCTAAAACTATAGATACCATAGGTGCAAAGATCCACTTTAAGAACGGTTTAGCCACTAAACGCAAAGTAACATCTTGACCTCCATTTAGTCCAAAAGTAAGGAAAACGTTTAACCAATAACTTGGACCATCTGTAAATGTGATTTCCTCCGCTGTTGACATTGCTGTGAACCCCATAATCAGAATGCTTGAAACCCAAATCACTATCATCCACACTCCTAAGGGCGAATGGATTTTTTTCCAAACATATTTTAAAAATGCTATAACCCAATCACTCCATACCTCAACAAAGCTACGCGGTCTCATCTCGGTTGAAACATTACTTATTTCTGTCTCTTCTGTTTTTTCTGCTGACATTTGACTAGCCACGTTTGTGTTTTACTCAAACATTTTAAATCTTTTCCATCACTTGATGATTACTTGATGTTTACTCGATGTTTACTGCAACCACAATGGTTTTACCTTTGCATGTGTATATATTGAGGTGGAATGTGACTTAGAATTCGCAAGGTTTGAAAATAATGGAATATTTCAAAAGAGAAGAATGCTGATTTATTCTTCTACTTTTATTCTGATTAAAACATATTTAAAAAAAGCTTCAACCATAAATCTTTAAGGATTAGATGTTTTCTTGCATTTTAGATTTGAGAAATAAGGTAGTGTTATGAGCGAAGAACATTCATTGTCTCTGATTAGTGCAGGAATAGATGTTGGTACAACAACTAGTCATATAATTTTTTCGAGACTTAAACTAGAAAAAGTTTATACTAACCGCAGTTTGAAATTTGAAGTTACAGAGCGTGAAATTCTTTACAAGGGCGATATAATTTTTACACCCCTTATAGATGGGCAACAGATTGATTATATAAAATTAGTTGAGTATCTGAAGGAAGAATATAAGAAAGCAAATATGTCTATTGATGACATCGATACAGGAGCTGTAATTATTACTGGAGAAAGCGCTAAAAAGCAAAATGCTGAAGAGCTTGTTATTGCTCTAGCTCACAAAGCAGGCAATTTTGTTTGTGCAACAGCAGGTCCCAATTTTGAGTCAGTCATATCTGCTATGGGTTCTGGGGCTGTTCAATACTCTAAAAAGAATAACAAAGTTATAATGAATATAGATGTTGGAGGGGGAACTTCAAACATTGCAATAATTAAGGATGGAGAAATAGTAGACAGTGGATGTGTTAATGTTGGTGGAAGATTACTTGCTTTTGATGATGATGATAGAATTGTACGCATAGAACCTCCTATAAGAAATTTAGAGCAACTTATTGGTGTCAAATTTGATTTTGGCATGAAAATATCAGATGATCAGAAGCGTAAAATTGCGAAACTTCTGGCTGAAAGCTTATTTGAAGTTCTTGAAAAATCAATCGAATCTAAATTAGCAAATGTATTATTAATGACACCACCAATAGAATTTTCAGAAGAAATAGATGAATTCTCATTTTCTGGAGGTATTGCGGAATATATTTACCAGAAAACCGATAAATATTTCAACGATTTGGGGAAATATCTCGGGGACGAAATAAGGAGAATTGTTACAAAAAGAAAAATATCCCTTTACAAACCAAATGAATTAATTCGTGCAACTGTGATAGGGGCAGGACAATACACTTTACAAGTATCTGGTGTAACAACTCATATTTCTGATATTGATTTACTTCCTATACATAACATACTAGTAATTGAGCCAAAAATTAAAGAAAAAGAATTAACTGAAGAAAATATTTCTAGAGCAATTAAGAAAAGTTTCAACGTTTTTGATATTAATGAAGGAGATGAACCAATAGCTCTGCTATTTAAAGGAGCGATTGGTGGTTCTTATGCTAGTTTAACAAGATTTGTAAAAGGTGTAGTAAATGCTATTCCCAAAACAATTGAGAGAGAACTCCCAATTATCTTGGTGTTTGATAGAGACATAGGTAATTCTGTTGGTAATGTTATGCGAAGAGAAACTGAAGCTGAAAAGAATATAATTTCTGTTGACGAAATAAATGTAAATGAAGGCGATTTCATAGATATAGATAAACCAAAAGCAGGAGGTTTAGTAGTTCCTGTTGTAGTAAAAAATTTGGTTTTTTCTAATTGATTGTCTCAAATTTAGATTAAACGATTCTTTACCATCCTATAGCAATTCCATCGGCACGAGGGCTGGTTCCTCCACATAACACGCCATTTTTTGGGTTTCGTTTTATTATTTGTCCTTTACCAAAAACAGCTCTAGCTGTTCCTGATGTTGGTACAACTGTATGACCCATTCTGCTCAAAGTACTCATAATTGGAACGGAAATACCCTCTTCAATAGCAACCTTTCCACCACTTGTTCCATCCATAATACAAAATCTTGGTCTATTAAGTGCTTGTTGAGGATTCATTCCATGATCTATCATATTAACTAGAACTTGGACATGAGCTTGTGGTTGATTAAATCCGGCCATTACACCAAAACTTGCATAGAGTTCATTATCTTTTGTGGCCATTCCTGGAATAATAGTATGATAGGGGCGTTTATTTGGTGCCAAGACATTTGGGTGTCCAGGTTCAAGAGAAAAACCACTGCCACGATTTTGTAGAGTAAAACCACATCCTTTTGGGATTAATCCTGTTCCAAATCCATTATAATTTGAATTGATGAAACTACATGCATTTCCTTCTTTATCTGCTACTGTAAAATAAACCGTATCCGATGAAGCAAAGGGTGAACCTTTTATCACGTTGACAGAAGCTCTTGTTGGATCAATTAGTTTACGCCGTTCAGAAGCATATTCTTTAGACAACAACTCATTGATTGGAACATGTACCACACTAGGATCTGCAACATACCACCTCGTATCCGCAAATGCTATTCTCATTGCCTCTATTAGAGTATGTAAATATTGAACAGATAAATGTTCAATTTCACTGATATTAAACTCTTCTAAAATATTTAACGCTATCAAAGCTGTTATTCCTTGACCATTTGGAGGTATCTCAAAAACATCAACACCATGATAATTAACGGATATTGGATCATCAAAAGTGTTGCAATGGTTTTTTAAATCATCTGTTGTCATAACTCCCCCTAATGCTTGCACTAGGTCTATGATAGATGTTGCTATTCTACCTTCATAAAAACCACTTTTTCCATGTTCTGCTAATTCTCTAAAAGTTTGGGCTAGAGTAATATTCCTCATTATTTCTCCCTCTTTGGGAGCTTCTCCATTCAATAACATTTCATCAGCATAAGGCCCCATTCGTAATTGTCTTGTTCCTCTAGCCCAAGCTATAGATGTAAGAGGTGCTACAGGAAAACCATTTTCTGCTAGTTCGATAGCTGGCGTTAAAACTTCTTTTGTGGTCATTGTACCAAATTTCTCAAGTGTGTCTAACCACCCTGCAGCAGCTCCAGGAACAGTAACTGTGTTTACATTATAGCGTGGAAGCTCATTTTGAAAACCTAATTCGGAAAGTTTCTCAAGAGACAGTTCTGCTGGAGCTCTGCCACTAGCATTGACTCCATGTACTTTTTTTGTCGAATTATTAAAAAATAAGCAAAAACAATCTCCTCCAATACCTGTAGAACATGGTTCTGTTACATTAAGCGCTGCAGCCACAGCCACAGCTGCATCAGCAGCATTACCTCCCCTCTGTAAAATTCTCATTCCTGCTTCTGAAGCTAGAGGTTGACTAGAGGTAACCATACCTCTTGTTGCATAAACTGGAGATCGACGTGAATTAAAATACATAGAAATAAATAAAATCTTGATAAAATAAACCTAATGGTCTAATCCAGGTATGATAGTGGAAAGAATGCATTTAACATCTGAAAAAACTTGAACTTCTCACAATCTATGTCCTTTAAACCATAATCTTCAAAAAAATACTTAACCCATTGTTGACCAAAATTATACCCAATACTCCAAGCTACAGCTACTAAGTCGAAATATCTGTCATTCAATCCACCATAACTCCAATCAACAAAACCACATAATTTTCTGTCTTTAATTAGTATATTTGGTAAACAGTAATCTCCATGACAAAAAACTATGTCATATCTCTTTGGTTTGTTTTCAAGAATTTTGTCAAACAGCTCTTCAGGAGTATTAACTGTCCATCTTTCATCAAAATTTTTACTGTCGATTAGTCCTCTATCCATTCTCGATTTAGCAATATTGATAAGATTATCTGGTGTGTTATCAACAGGACAATTGGAAAAATCTATAGAATGAATTGTTTTCAATCCTTCAGCTAAAATAGAGATGTGGGTGCGCTTTGCGTCCTCAGAAGTAGTTTCATAGGAAACTTTGCCTTTAATTTCAGAGAGGAGTAAAAATTCCTCGCGTTTAAAATAACGGAAGTAGAACATGTTTGGAACTGGTAAACTATCATTAAGCCACTCAAGTATCTTTTTTTCTTTTTCAAGAGTAAATTCGGAAAGTGGTCTGTTTATCTTAAGGTATAGTGTTTCGTTGTCTTTTACTAATTTATATACCTCAGTCTTTGAGCAACCAATAGTTATAATATCCCACTTGAAATCTCCTAAAATTTTTTTCAAATCAGAAGGAAGCCTATTAATTAGAGTGTTATTTTGTTCCA
The DNA here is from genome assembly GCA_019057815.1 of Candidatus Heimdallarchaeota archaeon. GTDB lineage: Archaea > Asgardarchaeota > Heimdallarchaeia > Heimdallarchaeales > Heimdallarchaeaceae > 18H4-34. The sequence continues at coordinate 297,177 of JAHLWR010000001.1, read as the reverse complement.
TTAAAACCAAAACTTGGTTCAATTATAGTTTTATATTGTTTTGGACTTAAACAAAACTTTTTATCCAAACGCTAAACGTTAGCCCGTTTATTGTATATTGAATAGAGTAAGTGATTGTGATGAAACTAACAGGTAAAGAAGAAATATTGAAACATTTACCGAATCGTCCTAAATACATACTTAAGATATATTTATTTCAAGTAATTCTTATCACATTGTGTACAGTATCAATTCTATTCATATTCGATTTACTACCACGTTTTTTTTCTATTAATTGGCTCATATCTGTCGAACCATATATACCCTTTCTTGGATCTATTTTTGCTGTTTTTGGAGGACTAACCATTGTTCATTTAACATGGAGAAAAAGAGATAAGTTAATCGCTGAAGACAGGAAATTAGCATTCGAGAAATCGGTAAAATATACCTTTACGGGTATTCCTATTGCTATGGCAGGTGCAATTCATGGTTTTTTACCTTTTAGTTGGTTAGCTGATAAGATTTTTTCGCTTTCTTCTTCTCAAAATCCAGTAACCAGTTTTCTAGAAACATCTGTTGGAAAGCTAATAATGAATGCTGTTGGTAATCCTAATTATAACGATATGATAGCCAGAATAATATTTAGTGTTCTAATATTGATAATTGCAATAGTAAATATGCGTCGAACAATAATGGTTTTTGGAATAGATACTGCTTCTATGCTTTATGTATACTATCCTGAAGAATCAAAAATAGTTAAAAATGAAATATATTCGATTGTTCGTCATCCACTTTATGTGAGTGTAAACCTGTTAGGTATTAGCGCATTGGTTAGCAATTTTTCGATTTATTCTATTGGTATTTATTTGATTTTAGTATTAGGTTTTCAATATCACATCCGCTGTATTGAAGATAAGGAACTAGCAGAAAGATTTGGAGAAGAGTTTAAAAAATACCAAAAAAGTGTCCCTTCTCTAATTATTCGTCCAAAGAATTGGGGAAAATATGTGCGTTTCTTAATAAGAAAAGATATGTCAAAAACGATAAAGAATGGGGATTAATAACTGAGGTTACACTTGTTTTTTCCTTATTAAATCAGAGACTTGCCATTGTCGAGGAGTTGGTGCAATTTTTTAAACCTTTCAAAGAATCTGATAAATCTTTGCTTGATGATACATATACTACCCTTCTAAAAAGGAGATGTATCTAATAAGGCACCTAATTATAAGTTGTTCCAGAATTCAATGAAATTGTGGGAAAATGACAATACCTCACAAGAAATCACTAGTTTTTGTATTAATAGAAAAGAAACATAATACTTCAAATAATACCTTCTACCTAAATTCTTTATTTCTATTCTGATAGTTCCTCTTTGCCACAATATTTCAAGATTTTTCCATAAATACTTGTCATTACATCATCGATTTTATACCAATTCAAAGATGATATTCCCTCATCTAAAATGCTCGCAATTGTTTTAGTTTCTTCTTTAACTTCCATATAGTTAATTTCCATATCTCCTCCGAAAATATGCAGTAAATTCCTTACCTGACATTGATATTTTGAACGCCCTTTTTTGAGTTTCAGTAATTCAATGTAGATCTCATTCGCTTGCTTTAGTTTTTTTTCTGCCCATGATACTTCCAATGTTCCTTCTTCCTTCAATCTCAATTTTGCGTGCATTTGCTCTAGGTGTATTGCTTTCATATCGTTCTCCTTCCTAAATGAACAACGTTTATTTATCGAACCCATTGTGTATATAAATATTCCTAAATGAACATCGTTCATTAATAATATTAATATAGTTGCGTCAAATTGTAGCTCGTGAAACAAAAAAGAGCTAGATCAGAAGAAGATAAGGCTGTTCAAATTAAGAAAATAATAGATACTGCAAGAGATTTGTATCTTAGCGATAGAAAGCATTTCACGATGCGAACTGTAGCTCGCAAGTTGGGAATGTCTCAAGGGAATCTTTACAATTATTGGTCTAGTAAAAGAGAACTATGGTATGCAATTATAAAGGCTGATTTCAAAGATTTTGAGGAAGGTATGGAAGCTATAGTTCAAGAGCATAACGGACTATTTATCAATCTAACAGATAAACTAGCAGACTATTACTTCACTTTTGCTAAATCAAACTTCCGTCGTTATCAGATGATGTTTGTATTTCCTCCTCCTCTAGCAGAAAAGGAGGAATCAGATGCGATAGTCTATGAACCAGGATCTATAATCATTTTAATGAAAATTGTTCAAAAAGCAGTTGAAACTGGGGAATTAATTCCTTTGGATGTTCAGAAATTAGCTCTTTACTTTTGGTCACTGGTGCATGGAACAACATTAGTATCTAATACAACACTTTTTTCACCGGAAGCAAAACTAGCTCAATTTGGAACAGCAAAAGAATTTCAATCTTTTGTAAAAAAATTAGTTAGAAAGCAGATGGAACAATTTTTAGCGAAAAAATGATGTAAAGCTCTGAGACACAAGATCATCACATAATGAATAAGTTCTTCACACAACTATTTTTTGTAAAAAATGTTAAACATATCTTTCTAGGAATACATAACATTAATAAATTGGTATCTGTAGTGAAAGATAGTACACACATGAATTGAGACCACTACTGATAGAGTGATTTTATGGATAAATACTCCAACAACGAGAAACTAAACATGAAGGATGGTATTATACGAAAACCAGGTTTGAATAGAGAGAATATCGATTATATTGCTTTAAAACTAAATGAGTTAAAACATGAAATGGATTTGGAATTTAAAGTGCCTAAGAGAGTGAAGCGAAGAGCAAGCTATTAGGTATTTTTTATTACACACAGCAATGGAAATATGTTATTTTATCAAGGAATCTCATTCACTTGCTAGTCAAGATATTTTTCTTAATCTTTAATGGTTAAAGAAAGGTTCATTTTAACGTAAATTACCCCTTTCCAGATTTGACATATTGTAAACAAAAAAATTTCTTGATTCGTGGTTCATAATTTGGAATGTTCAAAAAGTTATAGACTAAAAGGAACAGATAACATTCAAGGTCCTGTTAGATTGTTATCATATAAGGTTTTGATAACATAACGAGTAAAAAGAAATCAATTTTTAATTAATATTTCAGAATTTAAAAAAAGATTAAAAAGTGAACTTCTATTATCCCCCCTGTTCGTATGGGCAAGTTATTGCCCTATAATCCAGTCAATTAACATCCTGTCGAATAAAACCTGTTCCTCATATTGGGGAGTATGACCACTTTTCTCAAATAAATGGTAATTATAATTTGCAAACTTTTCTTTCTCCCCATCCCAAAGAGTAGGTGGATTAAGAAAATCATACTTCCCCATCGCTATAAAAACAGGACAGGAAATCTCGGACAGGAAAGGTGTGGCATCATAGTTCTTCAGTACTTCATTGAAAAAATAATTGATATATTCCATGTTGATCCTATGATCTTCCCAAAGAGGTGATGAATCAAATTGTGGATCATACCAAAACTTTGATCCAATAGCAACATACCATTTCACAAAATCTTCACCGGTATTAAGTTTAATATTCGAAAGAGTTTCGAAGTTGGAGTCATAAATCGCTTTTCTCTCGACAGACGCATTTTCGTCCCAATAATATTGCTGTTTCTTGGTGTAATCTTCTAATAACCACCACTTTGGTCCAAGCCCAATTAGAATGAGATGAGAAACTTTATCTGGAAATCTTCTGACGTATTCAAGTCCAAGAAGTACCATTGCAGAACCCCCAAACAATGCAAAGGTTTTAAGATTTAATCTCTGAACGAATGAATCAAGATCATTGATCATTGAATCAATAGTCATATCCTCCACTTCTCCAAATTCAGAGTAACCACAGAATCCTAGATCAACGAAAATTAGCTGCAAGTAGCTTCTAATGTTAGTTGAGAAGGTAAGTTTATTAAAAGGATTTAACCCGTTCAAAATTATACAAGGTACACCATTTCCTTCAATTTCATAATATATTTTTCTTCCATTAACTGTAATATGCAATTTCTTAGACTCCTCCTTAATTAGATAATTGATTTAATATCTTTCATACATTCAGAGAATACCTTTATCTCTATAATACTGTGAAAAATTTCCAATACGACTTAAATTTCTCTTTTCGAATTTAAGAATATTCCGGATAGGCACATTTGAAACTAAGAATGACTGCAATCAAAGCATGACGGTTTTTCCCTTCATTTTTTACATAAATTACCCATTTTCCAGATTTGACATATTATAAACAAATAATTTTCTTGAGCAAATTAGAAAGAGCAAGCACAGAAACAAATACAATTGGTATGGGATTCATTACTTAAAAAGACTTAAAAACTGCTAGTTAAGAATGAACAACAACATGAATCTTTTTAAAAAAGGTTCATATAGAACAGAGTAACATAGCGAAGTGGGGAAGCTTGGAAATCCCGCTGGGCTCATAAACCATTCTAGACGCAGTTTAAACTACTTCTAGGTTGAGATACCCGGAGGTCGGTAGTTCAAATCTACCCTTCGCTACCAACTTTTTTCTTCTAGTCCTTTTTGATCTTTTTTGCGTTTTTAAGTTTCTATCGCAATATTTTTTTAACCTCATTACATGGTCTCTCATCTGATATGTGTCCAATTACTGTAACGCTGCTAGTTACCTCCTTCCTAATCTGGTTATTTGTTGGTTTTTCCATTTACAAGCAGTACCGTTATGCAACTCTAATTTTTGACTTTTTACCTTTTTATTTCCCTCTCTCTATCTTGGGATTCATTTCATACGTTGCAGGGATACTTGTTTGGATATCCCTTCCTTTATGGTTCCTTATCCTTTCTATAGGCATATTTGTTCTTATACTCTATGCTTACTTGATTCGTAGATGGAGGAAATGTTACACATTATCTCTATATGCTTCTTTTCTAGATGAGCTCAAAAACCCCCAATATCTTGTTCATACTTTTAATGATTATCAAAATACTAATAATTTTTCCTCTGATAAAGTTCATGTTTTTATTCGTCATGATGTAGATTTATCACTAAAAAGGTTGAGCAAAATGGTAGAGTTAGAGAAGTTCAAAGGCTTATTTTCTACTTCTTTTTTCCGCCTTCATTCAGAGAAATACTCATTCGAACAAGCAGTACCATTAATCAAACAGTTAACTGCAGATGGCTTTGAAATTGGATTTCATTATGAATCACTGAGTCAAACGAAAGGTAATAAAGATGAAGCTGTAGTTTTGTTTACAGAGGAACTAAACCAACTTCGCAAAATCGCCCCTGTATCTGTCGTAGCTCATCATGGTGATAAGTATGATAACCATACTCTTTGGCCAATAGTTGATAAAAAATCACTCAAAATTTGGTCTGCTTATGACATGAAATGGGATAAGTACCTTACTGATACTGGTGGCAACGATATGGTTAGACAACATAGACACCATATCTTCGCAAAACTTGATCAGGTTAAACCTGGAGATATTGTTCAAATTCTAATTCATGCTGATTGGTGGTATTAATAGAGGTTAAGTGGTAAACGATGAGTCTAAAGCGTATCCTCAAAATCTTGAAACGAATGCTTGTTGATAAAAAATTTAGAAATATGGTTATCAATAGATTAACTCAAGAAGTCAGACAAGTAGCAAAACCTGTAAATATAGCAACCCAACTCGCTACACCTGAGAAAGAATTACTTAAAACTTTGAGAATTGCTTTTGTTGGAGGGTGTGAAATATCATTCTTAAAGGAATATTTAGAAGCTAATGGTGCAGCATGTTACCACACTTTTGATCATAATGAAGCATCAGACCCAAATTTAGCACTCAGCGACTTTGACGGTGGAGTATTTAAGTTCAAACCTAATATAGTTGTAATAAGTGATGCGCAATTCGTACGTAATGAGATTAGTAATATACAACACAATAAAGCCAACATAGAATCTCAAAATGACCAAGTTAACTTCATAAGACAAAGAATTCTAAATGGTATTGAACAAGCAAGAACAAAAATTGAGGGAACATTTTTTGTTATGACCTATCCTTTAGTTATCCGACCATCATTGGGGCGTTTTGATTACAAGAATCTTCCAAATTCGTTTAGTTTAAGAGAATTTTTGGGTCTTTTAGAACTAGCATTTTATGATTTAGCTAAAAAAGAAGACGATGTTTATATTTTATCGGTTAATGAGTCATTCATCAAAGCAGGTGTTGGTTATCAGCTTCGAGAAAATGATGCTGATGGTATATATGAGCACATCAGCAGAGAAGGAGCAGTCACCATAGGAAATGAGTTACTTAATCACATAAAAACAATTAGAGGTTTTGGTAAGAGAATCAAATGTGTGGTAGTTGATTTAGATAATACTCTATGGGACGGAATTCTACGAGATGATGGTGTCGAAGGTATTAATGTCTATTACAATCGATTAACGATACTTAAACTATTAACAAAACGTGGTATCTTACTAGCTATTGCAAGTAAAAATGATAGTAATATTGAGCCACTCGTAGACAAAGTACTAGGAACAATATCTGAATTATTTTCGGTTAAGAAAATTAATTGGAATGATAAAGCTCAAAGTATAGTAGAAATAGCTCAAGAACTCAATATAGGTATTGACTCCCTTGCCTTTTTTGATGATAATCCATACGAAAGAGATCAGATTAAAATATTCTTGCCTGATGTATTGGTTTTGCCTGAAACAGGAATACTTCATTCTCTTAACAGAATAGAATTTGAACCCATAGGTAAACTAACAGATGAAAGCGCAAAGAGAACACAGATGTATGTGCATCAAAGAAAGCGCGAAGGTGATGAAAAGAAGCTTGCATTAGATAAAGAGGGTTTTTTACGTTCATGTAATTTGGAACTCTGGATGCGAGAAGCAAAAGATGTGAATTTAGGACGTGTGACTGAGCTAATCCAGAGAACAAACCAATTAAACGCCACAGCAGTTAGGTATTCCAAAGAACAGATTCTTCAATTTCATCAATCAGATAATGAAAAAATCTATGTTGTAAACCTATATGATAGATATGGAGAGTATGGATTAATAGGTGTTACAGTTATACGAAAAGCTGATGAAAAGTGGATAATGGATATTTTGACTTTTTCGTGCCGAGCAATGGGTAAAACGGTTGAACAAACTTTTCTTTCTTATTTAATGACGGAAGCAAAAAAGGATAAAGCGAAGGTATTAGTAGGTAAATACCGGAAAACAGAGCGTAATGAAGCCATTGAGAGGTTATTTACAGAATCAAATTTTGATAAGGTAGAAACAAAAGGAGATTCTGTTTTGTGGGAGTATAATTTTGAAGAAAAAAAAGCCCCTGACTTTCCTGACTGGTTTACCATTTTGAAAAAAGAGAAATGAGTGATTGTGCTTCTAATCTCAAACATTTTCAACTGTTTTAACGAAAACTTCATATGTTTTTCAGCTGATTCTAGTTTAACATGTCTAGTGGAGATAAGGATTCCCAATATGAGCACAAGGTTCATAGAAAAATAGGAACGATATTCCTGTTGCTCTCTCTGAACGCTCTTATTTATTTTGTTCCTTATCGGAATCATGTCCTTATTGGGAATTTGTTTGGTATTTCCTTATGGTTCTACTTTGGTGCCCTTAATGGCATCTTAATTCTCTTAGTCTATCTTTTTGTCAAAGGAGATGTAATCATAAATTTTGAGGGCCAAAAAATAGTCTTTATTGAATTTAAAAGGACCAGAGAATGGCTATTTTCAAAATTGTTAGGTGTTTATTTACTTGCACAAGAAGATCGATATATTCTGAGAATAAGACCAAAAAGACTCCTTACTATAGACATAAAATTGGGTTTTGAACAAGCATATGAAATTATGAACAAATTTGAGAAAGCGGGAATAATGTTTGAAACAGTTAGATCAAATAAGATGAAACGTCTCTCACATCCATTCCCCATCTTGCTGTCGAAATATGATAAGAAACCTAGCGCGTTCAATCCTGAGATTCCAAACTGGGATAGAGGGATAACAATTAGAACAAAATGGATATCCCTTACAATGGCTCCTCTATTATACATAATTGGTGCTACGTTAATTATAAGAATTCCATATCTGCTAGATGGTTTAACAACAACTAAGGGAATTGTGAGTTTTATTTACGGTGCTACAGCGTTTTTACTATTTGATGGAGGACTATATCTGTTATTTGGAATATCAATTGTAGTGATATTAGTAAAGAGAATAACAAGAATGGTAGTACACCAATCATCTAGTGAATAAAAAAAACTTGAAGCGTTGTAATGTACAAAAGGGAAAAATTCTTTTTATATTAAATTAAAGCTATTGTGATGCAAATATTCCACGGTTTAATGATATCAAGTTCAAGAACACTTGAACGAAATGCTTCAAGCGAGGTTTTCTTTTTACTGACAGAAATACTGGAATGTACCAATGTAGAGGTGTATCCAATAAAAGAGATATCAGGATTATCAATAGCAAAGTTCGAAGAAAACCCAATTATAACACTAAAGAAAATAGAAGAAGTAGTTGAGGAAGATAACGCAGTGTTACAAGTGACATTAAAACTCGTACCTATAGAGTACAGAATTGAAACCAGCATAGAAGAAATAAGAGTAGCAGCAATAAGTCTAGCACCTAGAATAAAAAGTGAAGATACTTGGAAAATAAATCTAAGAAGAAGACATACACAGCTTAAAAGAGATGATATAATCAGCGCGGTAGCAAGTGAAATAAAAGAAGGAAAAGTGAAAATGGAGAATCCAGATGTGTATGTAATAGTAGAAATTGTAGGAAAATGGACATATATGACAGTGTCAAAAATGGCTGAACTACCACTAACAATATACCAAAAAGAAAGAGATGAAGATGAATTTAGCTTCTAGGTCGGTATGAAGAAAGTCAAAAGAAAAGAAAAAAAGAAAGAAAGATTGAACTTTTGCTTATGTTCTTAGAGGTTTAACAGCTTAGGATAAGACCTTAGAGGTCACGTGCGGAAACAGTCTTACGACCATTAGCTTTAGCACGACCAGCTGCAGCCTTAACGATTATAGCGAGTTTCTCATCAAGAGCTTTAAGTAAGTCTCCGCCAACTTTATAGTCGCCGAGCTCTTTGATATATTCCCTAACCTTGGACTGTACTATCATCATGTGTTTTACACCTTTATTTAACTTGTTTTCTTGACAAGTCTATCAACAATACCTCTTAGTCTATTAAAAACCTTTTCGGTTGTGCTCTTTTTTTTCCTTATTACAACCCTTCTGCATACCTTTTGCTATTCTACCCCCCTCCAAACCCTTGTATTCTCCTCTTTTTCGTCCTCTCGTTCAATTCCTTTGTTTAACGGTTGGACATTAATGTTTTCTCTACAAATAATATCTTTTTATATAGGATAAATTGTTTTTATATTTTCATTCTTAATCCTTTGTTTTTTCTTGTTATTCTGTCCATATTCCTCCTCTTGCCCAGAAGTATATATAGTTCTTAATTTGATTATTGAGCTTTTTTGTTTCTTGTTTATTCTGGTAATTATCTTATTTTTGTATTTTTGATACTTCTTCTCTTCCATAATTGTCTATAATTGCAAATTTGTAGAAACTCAAGTTATAGCTGCTCTGAGAGTAGTTTTCCTAGTCTTCTTACTCCTTCATCTATTAGCTCTTTTTTTAGGAATGAATATCCTATCCTCATCCCTCCTTTTATTACTTTTAGAGGTTTTATTTCTCTTGCTTCCTCATCATATGATGACCCTTTTGGTGGATAGAATGCTCCTCCTGGTACTATTAGTACCTCATTTGGGTATAACACTTCTTGGTTAAACTTGTCTACATCGAATGTGTATGCTTTTTCTCCTTTTGCTTGGAACCAGATGAAAAACCCTCCTGTTGGGTTTGTATATTCCCCTTCCGGAAATGTTTCTACTAGTGCCTTATATGCTATTCCTTTTTGTTCTTTATATTTTTGGACTATTTTTGGTAGCTCTTCATCAATGTATTTTCTGTAATATATTTCCACCAGTCTTTGCGTTAACGTTGGTGTGCATAGATCTATATACCCTTTCGCTTTTTCTGCCTCTTTAAATAATTCATCCGGTAAAATATTATATCCAATTCTTATTGGTGCTGCTTCTTTAGATGTTGTCGAAGCATAAATTACGCGAGTGTTATCTTTATCAAATGATTTGATTGGCGGTCTTTTTTCTTCGAATTGTATTTCTTTATAGGCTTGATCTTCTAAAATCATCACGTTATACTGTTCTGCAATATTAAACAAGGCTTCTCTCCTCTTAACAGGTAGGGTTGTTCCTTTTGGATTATCGCTATCGCTTACAACATAAAGGAGTTTAACCTTCTTTCCAAACCCTTCTTCAGCTTTAACTATGGTATTTTCAACATATTCTGGGATTAAACCATATTCATCAGTAGGTGCGGTCACAACATGTCCTCCTACTTTTACACAAGCTGTTACAAACCCTAAATATGCTGGGCTAGGTGTTATGATTATATCTCCTTTGTTAATAAGAATGTCAAGGACAAGATATGTACCTTGTTGAGATCCTGTTGAGATAAACACTTTTTCATAGTCTTGTTCGCCACTTATACCTGGGATTTTATCTCTTTTTGCTAGTCTTTCTGCTAAAACTTTTTGAAGACCAGGGTGACCAGCGGTAGGGCCATATTGAAACTCATTGATTACATTTTGCTCATCTGAATCATAATATTCTGCTAGTTCCCTTAATATCTCCGGGAAAATTTTAGTGGGTAAGTTTCCTGGAAGTCCTCCTGCGAGGTAATATTTTGTTTTTTGCTTCAAGAGTTTTCTAATTTCACTTTCTGGTACTTCACTTGTCCATTCAGCTAACATCGTTCTTATTGGGTCCATTTAATAAACTCTCCTAATTTTTTATTTCTGCTTCAATTGTGCTAGAGAAAGAAAGTTTATCTAAAAAACTTTCGCAACCGATATAGGAATCCGATATATTTTTGTATTTTCAGAATAACAAGCACTTATGAAAAGAATAGAAGTTGCAATCGTAGGGGGAGGACCAGCAGGTTTGACAGCAGCTTTAACTCTTTCAAAGAGTGGAATTTCTCCTGTCGTTTTTGAAGAACATTCTTCTATAGGGCGACCAATTCAATGTGGTGAAGGAGTCAGTATTGGTGTTTTTGAAGATTTGTCACTTTCTCCTGAGAAATGCGATTTTGTGATTAGAGATTTCAAAGACACCAAAATACACTTTCCCTCTAACACCCAAATTTTTGGAGATATTCATTCGTTTATGATTAAGAGAGATGAGTTTGATAATTATTTAGCAGAGAAAGCCATTGAAAATGGGGGTGAAATTCGACTATCAAGCAAAATTACTGAGCTTAGAAGAAAAAAAGAACACATTGAATTGATCGTTTCAGGAAATAGTAAGGAGCATTATGAATGTGAGCATGTCATATTAGCGGAAGGATCAAGAGCTAACTTAGCTAGAAGTATGGGCTTTGACACACCTATCTCAATTAGAGCGTTTGAGTACAAAATTAAGGGTGAATGGGGAGAAGATGTGAAGTTCTATTTTGATGCAAAAAGAAGCCCTTATGGGTACTGTTGGATTTTTCCTCGAGATAATGAAACTAACGTTGGAATTGTAACAACCGCTCAAAACAGGAAGGAGCGATTGGACAATTTTCTCAAAGAATGTAATATAGCAGGAGATATTCTTAAAAAAGTTGGTGGTACTATTCCAATGAAGGGACCTGTTAGCAAATTACAAGGTGACAGAATATTATTAGTAGGTGATACAGCAGGGATGGTTAACCCTCTTTTTTATGGCGGTATTCGTTTAGGAATGACCAGTGGTAGAGTTGCAGGGGAATTCTTATCTGCTGTACTTTTACGTGGCGAAAAAGAGCCAATTCCTGATTCTGGAGATTATCAAAAAAATCTTCAGAAATATAAATTTATGAGCACACTAAATTTGAAATGTCATGAGTTCTTTTATAGCTGTTCGAATGCTGTTTTAGCAAAGATAGGTCAAGTTTTTAATAGACAGTATATCAACCGCATTGAAGGTATAAGAATTCTGAAAACTCTAGCAAAAATTTCCATGAAACCTTCCTTATTGTTTCATCCTGTTGGCTTATTTTATATGTATAGGGGATTCAAAATCGCTCGTGATTGGGGATTTTAGATACATAAACACAAATGTTAAATGCTCAAGAAGGATTTTGAGAGTGAGGTGCTCAAGATACTAATACCCGTTCGCTGTTTCTCTTGTGGTGCATTGATTGGAGATAAGTTTGAAGTTTTTAGTAAACGTGTAGAAGAAGGAGAAAAACCCAACAAAGTGTTGGATGATTTACATGTTAAAAGATGGTGCTGTCGCCGAATGATAATCTCTCATATTGACCTAATTGACGAATTCCTCCCCTTTACATAATGAGGATTTTCTTCAACGAACTGAAAGAACAGAAGGTTTTTATTGAAATTGTTTGAGCTCTTACTGCCCATAATGAGGTAAATAATATCCATCTAAGTATATGAGGATTAAAAATGTCTGATGAAACTGAAGTAACTCAAGAAGAAGAAAAACAACTGCTGATACCCAGAGATGAATATTTAGTAAGTGGTATCCACATTGGTACAAGCGTGTGCACAAGCTTTATGTTACCTTTTCAATACAGAATTAGATCTGATGGAATTTATGTTTTAGATGTAAATGCAACAGATGATAGAGTCAGAATAGCAGCAAAATTTTTAGCTCGTTTCGAGTCTTCTAAGGTTGCAGTTTTTGCAACTAGACAATATGCTTCTGTTCCAAGCACTAAAATGGCTCGTCTTTGCGGTTTTACTGTTGTTCCCGGGCGTTTCATACCAGGGACTCTCACTAATCCTTCTTATGAGAAATATATCGAACCTGATGCTGTAATTCTCACAGATCCAAGAGCAGACAAACAAGCTTTAACCGAGGCTGCTTCTAGAGGTATTCCTACAGTTGCTTTATGTGATACAGATAATATCACAACCTATGTTGATTTTGTTGTCCCAGTTAATAACAAAGGACGAAAATCTTTAGCTCAAGTGTATTACCTTCTAACTAGACAAATATTAAGAGAACGTGGAGAATTAGGTGAAACAGAGGATCTGAAAGAAACTGTTGAAGATTTCTCTTTCAAATTGTTGAAAAGCTGATATTTTATCCTTTTTGCTTCTTATTTTATTTAATTCAAACCAATTTTTTTATAATGGTTAATGTTTTTGTTTTCATATGAATAGTAGCAGAATAACTTATACTGCTCCAGGTAAGATAATCTTATTTGGGGAGCATGCAGTTGTTTATGGTTATCCTGCATTAGCTATAGCAATTGATAGAAGAGCGAAATGCACTGTTTCGAGCTACTCATCAGATGAAGATGTTGTGTTATCAACAAATCTTTATCCAGGTAAGACGTTTTTAGTCTCATGTAAAGAATCTTTTCCCTCTTCTTTACAAGCTATTCTTTTTTTAATAAAAAAACTAATTGACAACTTCCAATCTAATCTCCCACTACAAATTGATATAAGCTCTTCAATACCTTCTTCATCAGGTTTAGGTTCAAGTGCAGCTGTTTCTGTGGCTTTAACTAATTCTCTTTCAACTTTCTTGGGAGGAAACTACTCTTTAGAAGATGTAAACAAAATAGCTTTTGAAGCTGAAAAAATCCAACATGGGCAACCAAGTGGTATTGACAATAACATCTCAACTTATGGTGGATCTATTCTTTATCAAAATGGATTAATGGAACAAATAACCATTGATGATTTTTCTGGATTCTGGGTTATTGCAAATAGTATGATAGAAAGAAATACCAAAGATATAGTTGCAAATGTTCAAAAAAACTACAAAAGAAAACAAGAAAAAACCGAAGAAATTTTCCACTTAATTCATAGCATTGTTATTAGGGGAAAGGAATGTATCAAAAATAATAAGCTTGATGAAATCGGTGAACTAATGAAAGAAAATCAGACCCTCTTAGAACAATTAGGTGTGGGTCATTCCAAAGTGACAGACTTATTGTTAATACTTAAGAAAAATGGTTCTGTGGGCGAAAAACTCACAGGTGCTGGTGTTGGTGGATGTGTTGTTGGGTTATTTGACAACATTAAAGATGCTCATTCAGCTATAAAAAATATTAAGAAAAAAGGATATCAAGCTTTTACTGCAAATTATACAAAAATTGGTGTGACAATAGATGACTAAAAAGATTGACGTAATAAAGATAGGTGGGTCTGTAATTACAAATAAATCTGAATATGCAACTCTCAAAGACGAAGCTTTGAAACAAATTTGTACTGAAATTGGAAGATGGGGGAAAAAATGTATTATAGTTCATGGTGCTGGTTCTTTTGGTCATATAATTGCAGAGAAACATGATATAATTTCAGGATATAGAAATGAATCCCAGCTTAAAGGTTTGCTCCAGATTCGGGAAGATATGCTAAAGCTTAATCGAAGTGTAGTAGAAAATTTACGTGATCAGGGCGTACAAGCATTAAGTTTTCAAACTAGTGCTTTAGCTTATTTGGATTCAGAAAAAAAACACCAAGAATTTTTCTTACAGCCCATCGAAAAGGCTTTTTCTCTTGGTTTAACCCCTGTATTATACGGTGATATTTGCTTTGAGAAAAACAATTCTTTCACAATTCTTAGTGGTGATACATTGATAGATTTTTTATCTCAAAGATTGTCTATAAATCGAGTAATCTTTGTGACTGATGTAGATGGTTTGTGGGGAGAAAAACCTGAATCAAATGAAACATTTTTAATTGAAAAAGCAACAATATCCGAGCTTCAAGACTTAAAATTTGTCGAGATTATAAACAATCAAACCATAGATGTAACAGGAAATATGATAGGAAAAATCTCTTCTATCTTTCATATACTAAATAATGTGGAAAGGGTTCAGATTGTCAATGGATTGGTTAAGAATCGACTATTGAGGTTATTAAATAACGAAGAAACAAAGTGTACAACATTGACAAAAGAGTAAAAAAAACCAATGAAGAACTCGTTAAAGGTAATTCTTTTAAATTCAACAAATTCTCGTCTCTTAATAATGACCTTATGATGGAATTCTTTTCGAATTCCTGAGGTGAAAAAAACATGTACAAAAAAATCGATTTACCCGAAGAGCTCGTTAAGGAGTCACTAAATGTTTTAGAATCTTCTATTAGAACAGGTAAAATTAGGAAAGGAACAAATGAAGTTACTAAAGCAATAGAACGGCAAACAGCCCTTTTAGTTTATATTGCTGAAGATGTTTCCCCTCCTGAAATCGTTATGCATTTACCACTTTTATGTGAAGAGAAAAAAATCTCCTATACTTTTGTCCCATCAAAAGATGGACTTGGAGATGCTGCTGGATTAAAGATAGGTTCTGCATCAATAGCAATTGTAGACGCAGGAGAAGCGAAAATATCTCTCACAAACTTAACAAAAAAAATAGAAGAACTAAAGAAATAACTGGTGAAGAATAATGAGCAAAGCGTCTTATGGTGATGAAGCTACTCCCGCTGAAGTAATTCAAGTACTCAACCGTACAGGTAGCGTTGGAGAAGTTATTCAAGCAAGAGTTAAGGTTCTCGAAGGTAGAGATAAAAATCGTATCTTAACGAGAAACTTGAAAGGTCCCGTGCGAAAAGGGGATATCATAATGCTAAGAGAAACAGAGCGGGAAGCTAAGAAAATTAGAAAACGTTAAGGTGATGAAAAAATGGTTATTGTACGAAAATGCTCATTTTGTGGAAAAGAATACAACCAAGGTTACGGTATGATTTATGTTCAAAGATCAGGCTCAGTATTGAACTTCTGTTCAAATAAATGCAAAAAATCTCAATTAAAATTAAAACGCGATCCAAAGAAGTTGAAGTGGAGTGCTAAATACGAGAGAAAAATTTTGTAAACACTCCCTTTTTTCAATATTTTATTTTTATGGTGATATAAATGGAAAGAGAATTTATAATGATAAAACCTGATGGTGTCCAAAGAGGATTAATTGGAGAAGTTGTGAAAAGAATCGAAAATGTGGGTTTTAAAATAATTGGACTGAAACTGCTTAAAGTATCTTTAGCGCAAGCTAAACAACATTATGCGATTCATAAAGGGAAACCATTCTATGATGGTTTATTAGAACACATAACGTGTGGTCCTGTTGTTGCAATTGTTGTTGAGGGTAAGGATGCGGTTAGGGTTACAAGAAAAATTGTTGGAGCTACTAATCCTACTGATGCAGTCCCCGGCTCTATTCGAGGAGACCTTGCATTAGAAATTGGTAGAAATATTATTCATGCTGGTGATTCCCCAGAAAATGCTATTTATGAATATAAAATCTATTTTAGTGAAAAGGAATTTGTAGAGTATAATAAAATAGATGAAGAATGGCTTTACGAATAAACCCTTTTTTATTTCACTATTTTACTTACTTCTTCTTTGCAAATATTTTACACTTTTTCAGTAGAATGATTGTAGCTATTAATTCTCCAATAACAAAACTGATTCTCCTATAGATAATTCTGGAATTTAAAAAAGTCTTTTGGGTCTTGAAAAAAATTATATTTAATTCACTTTTCTGGGAAAAAAATACTGAAACCCTTAGTTTTTTGTTGAAGTTTTTCTCTATTGAACCAATTTCTTTTTATTTCAATCCTCTCGAAAGAGTGTGAGAATGTTGTAAATATGACTGGAACTCAATAATAACAAACTGAGAAGATCAAAGGGATAATTATGTCAAAGGTAATAGATGAAAAAACAGGTAAAAGACTAAGAAGCCCGATTTCAGTTATTCTTGGGCATGTTGATTCTGGCAAAACAAGTTTGCTAGACAAGGTTCGTGGTACTGCTGTTCAAGCACGTGAAGCTGCTGGAATCACTCAACATGTTGGAGCATCTTACTTTCCTGCAGAGACTGTTTTGGAAGCCTGTGGAAACCTGCTTCAAAAGGCAAATATTGAACTTGGTCTTCCTGGTATATTGATTGTTGATACTCCTGGTCATCAAGTATTTACTAATTTACGCAAACGGGGAGCATCAGTAGCTGATATTGCTATTCTTGTTGTTGACCTAACTCGTGGTTTTCAAGCTCAAACTTATGAGAGTATGGATATATTAAAAGTGCGTAAAGTTCCTTTTATTATAGCAGCTAATAAAATTGATCGTATATCTGCTTGGAAGAGTGTTAATGGGGCTTCTTTTAGCGAAACCTACAGAAAACAGATTCCTAAAGCTGCTGAAGATTTGGATAATCGAATATATGAGATAATGGGTGAACTAGCTGAGCTTGGTTATGAATCTGACAGATATGATAAAATCGAAGATTTTAGAAAAAAAGTAGCAATTATTCCAACCAGTGCCAAAACAGGAGAAGGGATTCCTGATTTATTTTTAGTTCTTGCAGGAATCACTCAACAATTTATGATGCAACGACTTGAGTATAGCGAAGGACCTGGAAAAGGCACTGTTTTAGAAGTTAAAGAAGTAGAGGGATTAGGTACAACAATTGATGTCATTCTTTATGACGGTGTTATTCGAAAAAAAGATAAAATAGTAGTTGGGGGAAGGCAAGAACCTAAACTTCTGAATATTAGAGCTCTTCTTCAGCCAAAAGAGTTGGATGAAATGAGAGATCCTCGAGATAAATTTAAGCCAGTTGATTATGTTTTTGCTTCTGCTGGTTTGAAAATCAGTGCTCCTGGGTTGGAGGATTCGTTATCAGGAGCACCTGTACGTGTTGCCCCTCCTGGAGAAGAGCAAACCATTTTAAATGAAGTTGCTGAGGAACTTGAAAGCTTTAGAATCGAGACAAAAGATAGTGGTATTATAGTAAAAGTTGACACTCTTGGCAGTCTAGAAGCAATTGTCGATATGTTAAAAGAAAGAAATATTCCTATTCAAAAAGCTGATGTTGGAGATGTAACAAAGAAAGATGCAATAGATGCAGCAATAGTAGCAGATAAAACACCCGAACACGGAGCTTTACTCTGCTTCAATGTTGACATTCTCCCAGATGCTAGCGAAGAGATAGAAGTGAACGATTTAAAAGTCTTCAAAGACGATGTGATTTACAATTTAATCGATGATTATGAGAGATGGATGATAGATCAAAAAGAAGCAATCAAAGCTGAATCGTTGAAAGATCTCATCCTGCCCGGAAAAATAATCCTTTTACCAAATCACACTTTTAGGGCGAATAAACCGGCTATAGTTGGAGTTGAAGTTCTGGGTGGAAGAATTAAAACTAAATTAATGCTTATTAGAGAAGATAATAGAAGAGTTGGAAGAATTCAACAAATACAAGACAATAGGGAATCGACACAAGAAGCAACTAAAGGAAAGCAAGTAGCGATTTCACTAAGAGGACCAACTGTAGGAAGACAAATAAGAGAAGGGGACACTTTATACATCGATGTGCCTGAAAAGCATGCTGTTTTACTCATGGTAAGGTATAAGGATATGATATCATCTGATGACATACTAGTTCTAGAAGAATTGGCAAAAATAAAACGTGAAACTACAAGTAAGTACTGGGGATGGTAAGTTACCACGTTACATTTATATATCTCCTCTCCCTTATTGTCTTGGCTGAGTACTATTTCTTACAACCAAGCTCAGCTAGTTCAAACACGCTCCTGGGGGGAGAGAATCTTTCAACTCATTGAGATCTCCTTTTTCCCCAAAAATTTTGAATAATCTCAAAACCTTCTTTCTCTTGGATTTCATATCTCCTTAAAGGTTTGACTAAGTGTCTCTGAGCTTGTGCTGGAGGAATATACATGCCTTCTGAGATTTTCCTTTCAATTGGCACTAAACTTTTTTTAATGGTACGGTTTTTTAATCCACAATTCCGACATTTGTACCCCTTATTTAGTCCATTACTAGTCATTCTTTTACCACATTGTTGACAAAGTGGACTTTCCTCATGAAAATGTTCTGCAAGAAAAGTAACTTCGCATTTTTCTAGTTGTAAATTGAATTTTTCACCCTTCTTGCTAAAATATCTTAACCCACCATAAGCTTTTAACCTGTCTCCAGGGATTAATTGACGAATAACTCTTCGAAAGCTTTTAGTCGGTTCAAAGGCTGTTACATTTACCGTTTTGCTGCTGAGAAGTACTTTTGCCTTGAAAAAAACATGCCCTCCTACTTCTGTTTTGGGATAATCTATTACTTCGATTTCTCCACTGAAGACATTGAAATTCCTGATTGAATGATCTGCATATTTGAAATGTTGATCTGTTCCTTGATTGGTACGAAAAATGCAATATTTTTCAATTATTTCTTTAGATTTGATTAAATTTTTTGCTTCTAACAAAATAGAAGGATCTTCACCTCTAACCCCATAAAAAACAGGATCTAATCCTGTTGGAGAAATAAGAACCTTGCCTTTTTCTTCATCGATATTATTAAAAACGAAAGGAGCTAACTTTGCATCCATCATCTTAACTGATTCTTCATCTATTTGCCTTTTAGTACCAATGAATTCTAATTTTCTATAAGTAAGCAATTCGTAAGTGTAGTCTTCTTCAAAGGGCTTAAGTTGGTTTCCTACTACTGCAAGAGCTCCAATCAACCCTCGACCATTACCAATAAAATATGAAGCATAACAATATTGTTTCGCTATTTTTTTAGCTTCAGAAATGGAAATAACATCTGTTAAAGCTCTAATTGAGAATTCTTTGAGTATTTCTGGAATTTGACCAGTAATGACTACAAAACCTGGATTAGTTTTTGGATCTTTTTGGTAGTACTTTTCCAAAGTTTCAATTGCCGTTTCAATGATTGAATCTATTAGCTCTTCTTCTACTTCTAATGATAAACATATTCCCGCATTTCCTCTGGTTTTCCAAGGAATATTGGGATTATTACGGATTAATCTTGGATAATCTTTGAATGTAACATTTCTTGAAATTTTTTCAATAATAAGCACAGCTAAATGAGTTGTACAGCTCCCTTTAAGAGAGTCAGTGTCATCAAACCCAATATGTAGTATCTTAATATGATGCGTTTTCAAGTTGATAGCCAAATAAAAAATTCCGAAAGAGAATTTAAGATATTAGATTGAAAACCAAATCACACCTTTTTTGTCTTGAACAATTTTAACAAGTTTTGTTTCTCTAGCAAGGATAGTAATTCTTTCTACTAGTGTTCCTTGCCACATTCGTGTTTCATTTGCAAGTTCAACTAGTGAAATTTCATTACTAGATTTATTTACAATGACTTTAAAGAGAGCTCTCATAATCTCTCTATCATAATAATCACTAACAATAGAGTCAAGTATCTTATTAAAACGACTATAAGCCTCATTAACTTCGCGAACTAGCTTTTTACGCTTTTCATTTATTAATTCTATGTCTTCTATTTTTGTTCTAATGCAATCTCTTATTTCCAGTATTTCGTTACTGGTTTCTTTACTAACAATTATTTCTTTCTCTTCCTCAATTGTTTCTACTACAATATTATCAATTGGAACAATCTTCCATGAAAAATTGCTAGGACTGATATCAATAATAAAGGAAAAAGATTTGTTGAGTTTTGCATATCTGCGAGAAGGACCTTTTATTCTTTCACTTTCATAAGTCTCAACTATACCAAGTTCTACAAGCTCATCAATATATTTTCCAATTATCCGAGGTGAAATATCGAGAATCCTTGAAATTTGAAATGGATATAAGTCTTCAGTCGTTAACAATTGAAGTATTTTTCTTCTAGTTGTACTGGATAAAATATCCAAAATTGCGTCGAAATCAAGATTGTTATCACCACTCGCTCTTGACATTAGTATCACCTAGTTGGGATTTTATACGAATCCCAAATCTTCATCCTCTGATTTTTTATGAATATCCTTTTTAATAGCCTTAGCTCTTTTGTCTGCGGGTTTAACTTGTTCTAATGATTCTAGAAGAATTTGTTGATTAATCTTGCAGTCACATTCTTCAGGATCTATAGTACCTCCTTTTTCAAGCTCTGTAGAATGTTTTTCAACATATTTCTTTATTGCACTTAATTTAGCTTCACTGCTTATAGCCGCTATATCCGCACCATTAAACCCTTCTGTTTCCTTAGCTAACTCTTCAATATTAACGTCATCAGCTCTTGGTACATCTTGTAAATGTATTTCGAAAATCTGCTTTCTAGCCTTGAAGTTTGGATTAGGAACGAGAACAAGTCTATCAAATCTTCCAGGTCGCAAAAGTGCGGTATCGACCATATCTGGCCTATTAGTTGCACCTATAACTATAACTCCTCTTAATTCTTCTAATCCATCCAACTCAGTTAAGAGTTGACTTATTACTCTCTCTGTAACTCCTGAATCTGTACTTCTACCTCTCACTGGAGTTATAGAATCAATTTCATCTAAGAATATTATACATGGGGCTGCTTGTCGTGCTTTACGGAAAATTTCTCTTATAGCTTTTTCACTCTCTCCAACCCACTTCGATAAAATCTCCGGTCCCTTAACACTTATGAAATTAGCCTCTGATTCGTTAGCAACAGCTTTTGCAAGCAGAGTTTTTCCAGTTCCTGGAGCACCGTATAGAAGGATTCCTTTAGGTGATTCAGCTTTCATAGTAGAGTATAAATCCTTATATTTTAAAGGCCATTCAACTGCTCGTCTCAATTCAGCCTTGACTTCATCCAAACCTCCAATATCTCCCCATTCGACATCTGGAATCTCAACAAAAACCTCCCTTAATGCAGATGGTTCAATAGTTCTTAAAGCAGTTAGAAAATCCTGTTTTTGAACATCAATTTTTTGAAGTATCTCTAAGGGTACCTCATCATCCTCTAGATTAATTTCTGGCAAAACACGTCGAAGAGATTGCATAGCAGCTTCTTTTACTAAGGCTGAAAGGTCGGCTCCAACAAAACCATGAGTTTTATCAGCAAATATACCTAAATCAACATCTTCCGCCAATGGCATACCACGAGTATGAATAAGTAGAACCTCATATCTACCGTCACGATCTGGGATTCCAATTTCAATTTCTCTATCGAATCTTCCAGGTCGACGAAGGGCTGGATCTAGTGCATTTTGTCTATTAGTGGCACCTATAACAATAACTTCTCCACGAGATTCCAAACCATCCATCAAGGATAAAAGTTGTGCAACTACTCTTCGTTCAACTTCTCCTGTAACTTCTTCTCGTTTTGGAGCTATTGAATCGATTTCATCAATGAAAATGATGCTTGGAGCATTCTGTTGAGCCTCTTTGAAAAGATCTCTCAATTTTTGCTCTGATTCTCCGTAAAATTTGGACATAATTTCTGGACCTGAAATGTTATAGAAACTAGTTTCTGTTTCATTAGCTACAGCACGAGCAAGTAGCGTTTTTCCTGTTCCCGGAGGACCATGTAAAAGAACTCCTTTTGGTGGCTCTATACCCAGACGTTTGAAGAGTTCAGGATGGCGCAAAGGCAATTCAATCATTTCGCGAACACGACTAATTTCTTCGGATAAACCTCCAATATCTTCATAACTAATCTTTTCAATACCTACTGCTTGGGCATCTTCTAGAGGTTTATCGCTAATTTGTACGACTGTTTCAGAAGTCATAATCACAACTTCAACAGCAGGAGCAATATTTGCTACGCCAATATATAATCTCCGTCCCATCCCTAGACTGATTGGTATAACATCTCCAATCGATAAAACACGATCTTCAAGATTCTGTTTTAACCAACTTTCAATTCCTGCAACTTGAACTCTTTCTGTAAATGCAAAGACTAAGCGTTTGGCTTTTTTTGCTTCTGTTTTAAAGACAGTAACTCTATCATCTAACCCCACGCCAGCATTCATTCTAATCACACGATCAAGACGCACAGTGTTTTTACCAAAATCCTCAGGAATACCTCTCCATGCACGAGCGAATGTTTTCTTAGAACCTTTTATGCATATAATATCTCCACTACCAATGCGTAAATCATCAGCAACATCTTGGGAAATGCGCACAATGCCTCGTCCTACATCTCTTTGTAGTGATTCTTTTACTCTGAGTTGTTTTCCAGTTTCTTCTTCTGTTGACATAATTACTCACCTTTACTTTAGAAAACCTAGTTAATAGAAATATCAAATCCTTCCTTGTGTTGTGAATTGAGAAGTTTCATTTTGACTTCAAGAATCCCATTTCTTAGACTAGCAGAAATCTTTCTAGTTGGGTCTATCCCATTATCTAAGGGAATTGTAGTTTCAATTTGCTTACTACTATTAGCACCAGTAAGGTACAATCCTTTCTTTGTTAATTTGATCTTAACGTCTTCTTTTGAGAAACCAGGTAATTCCACAAGAACATATAATTCGTTTTTATTATCATCTAGTTGAATATCATAAGGGATATCAGAAACAGATGGTTCTTCACTTCTAGGTTTCAAAATAGGTTCTTTACCGATTAAAAGACGAGGTAAATCCATATTACCCATGAATTCAGCAAAACTTGGAAAAAGACCTGTCACGGAGTTAATAGATTTAGCTAAAATATTTCCAAATTCACTAAACTGTCTATCAAGATTGTTAACTCTTTCATTAAAATCAATACCGAAATCAGCTGGTATGTCACCTATTTCTGTAAATTCTTCCTTACCATCAGCTGAACGTTTGTAATCATAACCATATTCATTTTCTCCCCCATTCAAATTGGAGTAAAATCTTACACTCCTGCTTTCTTCATAAAAACCTTCAGGGGAACCATTACTATCAATATTTTTCTTCTTTTTCATATATTATCACCAATCTCAATTTTCTGCTATAAACCCCTTTTTTCCAAAAGTTTATAGCAAATTATCCGAAGTGTTTCGTATTGAACTATGAGTATTGAACTTTTTGTTCAATAGTATATTCTTTAATCTGATATATAAACCTATCGCATCGCAATATTTCTAGAAAAATGCGCGCTTAAAAACTGTAAACCTTTTTTTATGGGTTTCATTGAAATCTTTAAGAATAAGGGTTTCACTCTCATTGATATTAGAAAAGAAAGAGTTGACACAACATTGCTAAAAAAGGAAAGATTCTCTGCATACTCTCACCTAGTTGGTTTGATTGCTTCTATAGTAGGTTCTGTTGTGTTAGTTTGGTTAGCAAGAAATACTCCAAATATGATTGTCACATATGTCTATGGTTTCTCCATTTGTTTACTGTTTGCTGCAAGTTTTTTTTATCATTCTTTGAAGAAAAAGGAAGATGAATACAATTTATGGCGGATATTTGACCATATTGCTATTTTTTTTATGATTGCTGGAACATACACTCCTATCGCTTACATCTATTTAGATGGCGCTTGGAAATGGGGAATTATCATAGCACAGTGGTCTATTGTAGGTTTGGGTTTGATTCTGACTCCTTTTGTTTTAGATTTCCCTAGATGGGTAGAAGTGGGGATGTATATTTCAATGGGATGGATGGCGGTTTTACCCTTCAAACAGCTAATAGCTAATATACCCATTTCTTCTCTTATGCTAGTATTGGCAGGTGGTCTTTCTTTTACAATAGGTGCAATTATTCATAGCTTTAACAAGAATAAGCCTTTACCTGGCATTTTTGAATTCCACGATATATGGCATTTATTTGTTTTACTTGGTGGTTCACTGCATTATACAGCAATATACATAGCAGTTGCAAGCTCTTTTTAGTTATTTGCTAAAAATAAATGTTTATTCTAGAAGAATAAGAAGGAAGTTTCCTTTATCCTAATGGTAGCAATGTTGATAGAGTCCACGAAAAAATGATAATCAATCCTAATTAACAGACAAAAGTTTTCCAGTTCTTTCTCATTCTGAAATTCTAAATAGTAGCATATAATTAAATATTATGAGTAAAAAATGTTTTAACAATGAAAATTACTGTTACTAACGTTTACAACAACACTGCTATGCAAGGTTCAAACTTGAAAAAAGGTCATGGTCAGTCATTTTTTATTGAAACTGAAAGCACAAAAATCCTTTATGATACAGGATTGAATGGTAAAGACTTATTTCATAATTTTGCTTTGATGAACATTAGTTCCAGTACAATCGATTACTTAGTCTTTAGTCATGGACATTATGACCACACTGGTGGTTTAGAAGAATTATTAAGATTAAGGAAATCTCAGAATCCCCTGCTAACCATTGCTCATCCCTCCATCTTGGAAAGTAAAAAAGCAAGAGGAAAAAAGTTCTGGTTTTCTTATAAATACGATATAGGGATGCCGAAAATTGAAAAAAAACCACTTAAAAAACTTAAATTCAAATTTGTTGAGACACCTTATCAAATAACACCTTGGTTATACACTTCAGGAGTTGTTCTTAATAGAGAGGAAAGAGATGGAACTAGTGAACGTTTAATCCACAAAGAGGGAAGAAAATGGGTTCGTGATCCAATGTTAGATGATCTTTCTTTGGTGTTGAAAACAAAAAAAGGTTTAGTTCTTATCTGTGGTTGTTGTCATGCAGGTTTGTTGAATGTTCTCAAACAAGTCGCTGAAAACCATAAAGACGAAAAAATCCATTCCATTTTAGGTGGAACACATATGGTAGCTTTTACTGGAGATGAAGTAACTCATGTTGGTGACATTCTTGAATCGCGTTATGGGACTCCCCAACTCTACCTAAATCACTGTACAGGAAACCACATTATTGAACAGTTGAAAGCGCGCTTTGGAGAAAATATTGTTAAACCATGCCATGTCGGCACGCAATTATCATTTGATTATTAATTCAATTAATTATTAACTTATAGAATTTGTGGGGAGTAGAAGATACCATTTTTTCTTCAGTATTCATGAAATGTTCCTTTATGTTGTATCCTCTTGTAGATTGATTTGAATAATATTTGGAAAACTACAAAGAGAATTAATGAACCTGCTACAAGAACCAATAGAGCAATCCATACTATGGAATCAGTTATTATTCCTTGCCCAAATAAACAGAAACGGATAGCCTTGACTACTTGTGTAAGAGGAGAAATTTGTGCTATCATTCTCAACCAATTTGGAAAAACGCTCAAAGGAAACAAACTTCCACTTAATAACAATAAAAAACCAACAATAACCATGGAGATCTCCCTTCCTTTTTTAATTAAAACAGTAAAATTTGCTCCTACAAGTGCTAAAGAAGTAAAAAAAACAAATGTGAAAAACAGTAATAATAAAATTGTTAATGATGAAGATAATGTTACTGAAACGTCTCTTAAAAGTGGAAAAATGAAAAAAACTGGTATATAATAAATAATGTTTAAAACAAGAGTGTAGACTACCTCTGCAAAGGTTTCCGCATATATATACTTCTTCAAACCAAACTGTGTTGTGATTAAAGCTTCAAAGGTACCTTGTCTCATTTCGTTTTGAAAGGAACCTAGAGTACTTGTGATTGTTTTAGCGGTTATTTCAACAATAATTATACCAACAAAAATAAAAGACACACTGGAGATTCTATATCCATCATTTTCTATTATTCCACTTTCTATAAGTAAAGAAATAAAGTAGTATAGAGACACAACTGTTAATGTGCTAAGAAATCCTTTAATCAGCAGGAATCTATACTGCCAGATGATTTTAATATTTCGTTTTAATGTCTGAAGGAATCCACAAAAAAATGAGTTTGAAGAGTTGGGAATCGTAGAATCAAACGTTTTTCTAACTTGTTGTATGATTTTAGTGCTCACTAATAATCATCCACTGTTCCTTTGATTTTTGAATTTCTTATACTAATTTTAGTCAGAATCCAAGATATATATCCAACTATTATAGTAAAACCTAACAAGAATAAGGCATTTAGAAGAACTATCGTAAAGTCTTCTCCCGGATTGAAAATCACCATTTGCATAGATTGAAGCCCATAAGTCAAGGGAAGGATTTTCGAAATAAATAATGGGAACCCACTTAGAAGTGCTATCGGGAAAACAACTCCAGAAAAAGTTTTTGTCAATTGATAGATCAA
This sequence comes from Candidatus Heimdallarchaeota archaeon, assembly GCA_019057815.1. GTDB lineage: Archaea > Asgardarchaeota > Heimdallarchaeia > Heimdallarchaeales > Heimdallarchaeaceae > 18H4-34. The sequence continues at coordinate 270,272 of JAHLWR010000001.1, read as the reverse complement.
CGAAACAAGACCATTATCTTTTTTGTACCAAATTATGAAAGCACTAAAAAGCATCGAAATTGTTATGTGGGAGATTATTAATAAGATTAGAAGAAGGAAAATCATAATTATTTGAAACAAAGAAAAAACTATTTGCAATCCAAGAAAAATTTGTGATACAATAAGTGCTGCTAAAATAGAAAAGGAGGAAAGAAAAGCACCTGCCAGAGCTGTACCAATCGCATATTCAATAAAATTGAAGTGCAATAAAGTATGTGACCACGTTCCTGTAAGTATTTCTTGGTGGATACCTCCGTTTACAGTTGATAGTGTAGTTCCTATCAGCATTTGTAACGAGAGACCAATAAACACAAATTCAAAATAAGCTGCATTAATACCAAAAACACTTAGATTTGGATTTAGTTTACCATAAAAAAAGTAAATAAAAATAGTAACCAGGTTAAGAAGAACTACCATTAAGTAGCTGCTTTTGTAATTTAAAGCCATTTTAACTCTGGTGATAAAAATTGCTTTAATTCGTGTGAAAAAGGAGCTATAAGCTGTAGGATGACTGAAAGAGTTCAAAACCTGATTAATAGTTGCCATTATTACTCCACCATTTCAATAGGGATCGAAAGAATAGTCTCTTTCTCTTGTTCCTCTTTGATTTTAAGAAAAGCAAGAAAAGACTCCTTCAAGCTTGGTATGAAGGGAGCTATCTTGAAAACTTTCCCTCCACGTTCTAAAATTAAAACTGTAATTAAGGAAATGGTTTCATTCAAAGGATAACGTTCGGCTTGTATTTGAGCTTCATATGAATTTACGTAATTTGTGCTCTCAACTAGACGGATAATTTTGGCATGGGCTACTTGACGAATTATTTCACTAAATATTTCTTTTTGAAAATTAGGTACGGAAAAAATAACATCTACAAGTTCTTGAGATGCTACTTTCTTAAATGCAAAGGGGGCACAATCTTCAACCATTTTCCCTTGATCGATTAATATGATTCTTCTTGTTAGCGCATCAATTTCTGAAAAATTATGACTAGTTAATAGAATTGTAGTCCCAAACTCTTTATTAAAATCTGCAAGTAAATTTTTAGCTTTTTCAGAAGAAATAGCATCAAACCCTAGTGTGGGTTCATCCAATAAAAGAACTTGAGGTAAAGGAATTAGCGATCTAATGAGTACCACTTTTGCCTTCATTCCCGTACTAAGTTTCATTACAAGCGTTTTTCTTTTTTCTTCTAAATCAAAATACTTTAACAAAGCAGCAATTCTATTTTGAGCTTCTTTTTTTTGAACACCAGCTAGAGTAGCATAAAATCTTAGATTATCCTCAATAGATAATCTGTAGTAAAGACTCCTTCCGCCACTTTCACCAAAAGCTGTACTGATTATTTTTCTTATTTTTTTATCCTCTGTTATCGGAATATCGTTGATGTAAGCTTCTCCAGAGGTTGGTAAAAGTAATGTTGAGAGGATTTTAGTAAGTGTCGTTTTTCCAGCTCCATTTGGTCCAAGCAGTCCAAGAAATTCGCCTTGCTTAATTTTGAGAGATATATCATCTAAAGCATGTATTTTTCTCCCCCGTTTATTGAATGACTTGGAAACATTGCGAAGCTCTATACTCATTTCATAAATTATTTAATTCCAAACTATTTAAAACCCGCAAAAACCTTATTTCACCTTAAAAACCTGCTATCCAAAACACTATTTCAACGTGTCTTAGAAACTTAAAGAAAAGGTTACTGTGTCAATTTTTTTCTAAAGGCTTTTTTAGCTCGTTGTAAATTAAGTTAACTCGTTCGTAAAATCCTTTTGTATGATAAGTGCTTGATAATTTCAACTTATACCTATCGAAAGAATGAGACCACTCATGAATTAGCGTTCTCAAAAAGGTCTTAGGAGCTACATATTTTTGCGTTTTAGCTGTTCTACTATATACCGAAATTGATGAATGTTTATTTTCTCCTCCTCTTGTTCTATGAACACCATAATATTGGTTCCCACTTCTTGTTAATCTTCGTTTTCCACCAGTAAATACTGGCAATGAGGGAAGTTTATATTCAGTATTTAGTTCCTCTATAATACTATTTGAGTATTGTTTTATCATGATATTGTCTTCATTTTTTAACGTCTTTGCAAGCATTTTTACATTTGTTTTTAATGATATTAACGTGTTCTTAGATGGTAAATAAATTTCCGCATTATTGGACTTTTTATAATCTCTGTTCTGCTCTTTTGTCCATTTTTTATTTGTATAAGCATTCTTTTTCATGTTTTTTTTCAGAGGAGGTTTAATTATTGGAGTTAATAATTGGTAAGGTACTCTAAATAGAATCTGATCATTGACAATGACTGTTACTGTTTTCCGATTCAATCGTTTGATTATCCCTTCAATGTGCTCTCCTCTATAAGGAAAACTAACTTTTTTTTCCGAATCCATAGTTTATCTATATCCTTATGTGAGAAGTAGTGCTTTCCTTGCTATTAATGTCTGTAATTTCCTAGTAATATATTCTTTAGTGATTTTTCTGCCAATTTTCCGATTCTATTAGCGGTGAAATAGTATTTGTTTTCTTAAGCTATCTAGAACTTAAGATTGTGATGAGCATGTGCTTCTGTACCATCTTTGAGGTAGATTACGATATCAATTCGAAATGTTCCCCATCCTCTTGCACTAAAAGCAAACTTTGTGTCACGGTTTGTTACAACTTGAATCGGATCAGGAAAACTTGGATGTAAGTGGTACTCGACTTTATCAACTGAATCCAGTTTAGAATCGTCTTCGTCCATATAAATTGTCCATTCATACCATGTGTAGTTTCCTCTAGAGATGTTAGGCAAGGATTTTGCATCATTGTTAAATTTGAATTCTATTTGTTTATTCATAGCTTTTTCACCTTTTTTAGAATTTTATTGACTTTAAATGGACGTGTTGTCCACTTTTTTATATTACCATTATCATCCGGCATTTCAACAAGTGTAATATCAATTGAGTCTGAATAATCAACAGTCAAAGGGGAATTTGGATGATTCAACGAAAGAACCCAGTTTCCAAAGTCGTCTGTAATATTAGCCCTTCCCTTATATTTATTTTCTTGCACGTTGTCACGAACTAGCATTGTACATTGATCAACATTGAGATCTACAATATTAGGAAAATCAAAACCAATGATAAACGGTGTTTTAGGATTGAAGACTTCAGGTTTCTTCCATAAAATAAGTCCAACAACAACTATGAGTAAACCTATTAGCGCCAATCCACCAATTACAACTTCAATATGGTCTTTTCCTAAAGCAATAAGGGTTGATTCAATAATAAGTGCCAAAAGAGTGAAATAAGCAATAGGTGTTCTGACTGCTTTAATGATTTTTGTCCAGTTACCAGTTTTACTATTATCTGACATTTTTATCCCATTTATCTTTGTAGACTTTTTATTTATATTTTATTGTCTTTTTTCGAGATTTTTTTGAGGTTACATAATGATTAATAGATTTTACAGAAAATGGAAAATGCTCATTTGGCAACTAAAAATTGCCAAATATCAAGATAGAACGTTTTTCTATTCTGATATTTCTCTAATTAGGTTTTCTATCTCTTTTATTGAGATACCAGTTTTTTCTTGCAATAAAGAATAAACCCTCTTTATATGAAAACCACTCTCTTTCATTTTTTCTACTGCTTGTTTACGCATTCCTAGCTCTTCAGCTCCCTGATTAAATGAGATAGATATGTCAAATAATCTTCTACAAATAGCTAAAACTTCAAAGAATTCAATCTCTTCTACTTTCCACCCAGATAGATTTTCATATGTCGATAAGATTTTATCTCGAATTTCTTTTGATGTGAAAGCATATGTTAGTAGTAATGTCCACCCCAAATCTAATCTAAAATCTCCAATACTACAACTTGACCAATCTATAACATAATATCTTTCGTTTTTAGTTATTAGTATGTTATGAGGGTGAAAATCTTGGTGTATAACTGACATTTTATAACAAGGAACATTTATTATTCTATCTGCTAACCATTTGGTAATCGGTCTTAGCTCCCCCTTATTGAAATAATCAAGTTTCTTTTCAAAATTGGATAGATGGTTTACTATGAAACTGTATGGATTTGAGTATACATGCTTGATTCTTTCATCAGAAATAGACACCCAATCCAAATCATGAAGATTAATAAAAAGTTCACAAAACTTGGGTATTATCATGTTGTCAATTATTTCTTGATCGCTAGTTTCAAGTGCTATAAGAAACCTTTTTCCCATGTTTTCTCCATCAATTTTCTCCATCATCATGAAAGGTTTTCCTAGAATAGATGAATCTTTTTCAACCAACAAGGGTTCAGGAACTGGATATTTTGCTTCAAAAAGTTTTTTCATAGATTTGTATTCTTTCACAGCTTTATTTTCTGCTAAATTACCTAAATACATCCTTAAGATTAACTCTTCTTGCTTTTCGTTTCCATTTTCCTGAAATACTAGTGTAAACGAAAATATCTCTGTCTCCCATCCAGTAGTAATATTGCAAAATTCGTTGATTTGTAAATCTTTTTTGTTTGGACACGCCTTTTTAAGGTATTTGAGCATCTTCTCTTTCAGCTGTTTCACTATTACCCTTTTTCTGATGTAAGTTTTATATAGTGAAATAATAGAAAAATGTTGTGTATAAGATGAAGATTATTGTATCAAAAAATAAGGATTCATGGACAGGTATACTTCTTAATGAAGAAAAATTATATTATACTTCTTATTCTTTCAAAAACAAAAAAGAAGCTGTTGCATATTTATCAAAAATAGCAAAAGAAGAAGTGGAAATTGAAGAAAGAGATCATCCAATTTTAGATGCTATCAATGATATTGTGAATGGCACATCTTTTGATTTACCAAAAATTAATTTTGATTTTAGTGGATTTACGGAAAAAGAAATTGATGTTTTAAATGAACTTCTAAAAGTACCTGCAGGAGAAGTTGTTTCCTATGGAGAACTAGCCAAAAGAGTTGGCGTTCCGTATGGCGCTCGTTTTGTTGGCAATGTTATGATGAAAAACAGATTTGGGCCAATAGTTCCTTGTCATAGAGTAATTCTTTCTAGTGGTAAAATAGGTAAATTTGCAGGAAAAAGTAACCACCCGATGAAAAAACGAATGCTTAGACAAGAAAATGCTATGTTCAAAGAATGATTTCTAGAAAAATGAGAAAAATAAGGATTAAGCCTTATTTGAAGTCTTGTTAATTATTTTATTAACTATTTCAAGGAATACATTTTTCGTCGCATCATTAGTATTTACAGCGGGTTCACCTATATCGCCAGCCTCACAGATTTCAGGTATTATAGGAATGACTCCTAGAAAATCGAGAGAAAGATCTTTAGCAATATTTTTTCCACCGTCTTTTTTGAAGATGTATGTTATTTCATTACAGTGTTGACACTTAAAACCACTCATGTTTTCTATGATACCTATAATTGGAACATTGGTAACTTCAGCAAAGTTGATTGATTTCTTAACATCTAGTAGCGATACTTCTTGTGGTGTGGTAACTATAACCATTCCATCCAGATCTTTTATTGTTTGTACTATGCTTAATGGTTCGTCACTGCTTCCAGGAGGTAAATCTACTATGAAAAAGTCTAACTCTCCCCATTCAACATCTTTTATAAGCTGTTTTAAAGCCTTAATTTTCATAGGACCTCGCCAAATTATAGCTTTGCTTTTATCCTCAAGTAAGAATTCGATTGAAACGATTTTTATATTGCCGACTTCTATTGGAAGGATTTTATTGTCTTTTGATTGTAAAGTTGCGTGCTCAACCCCAAACATTAATGGGATATTAGGTCCTGTTATATCTGAATCTAAAACTCCTACTTTATAACCTAGATTGGCTAATGTTTGTGCAATGTTTACTGTTATGGTAGTTTTTCCTGTACCACCTTTTCCACTTAAAACAGCAAATTTATGCTTAAACTTGCTTAGTATTCCCTCAATTATTTTGTCCTCTTCTGTTTGGATATTAGCTTGCATTATATAACCTCGATATTCCTATGTGGTCGTTTTTTAGCAACTTAAAAAGTCAATGATATAACGACAGTTCATTAAACTGAATAAATGAACATAAAAATAAATAACAAATTCTTGTTATTTCATTCTTCAAGAATGCAAGTTATGTTTCAAAAGGTGTGAACGATGATAAAACAATTTCTAATACGCTTGTTTACTAGTGTGTGAGCACCAAACAGCCCAATTACGCCAACTTCTTCTTCTTCTTCATAAAATTTAAAAATGTAAAGAATTCTTGATTCTTTAGGAAACTACACGGAGAATAATATAATGACTGGTGAATGTGTTCTTCCCATTTGAAGCTCTACCTTTGAAATTTAGTGGTTTCCAGATTTTATTCTTAGGAAAATCTATTCTAATGATTGGAAGTAAAGCTTTTAATTTAGCGTTTTGGCTCTACAATTCAAAGCGTTGTATGGAATCATCAGTGAACTATAGACAAAAGGAGAAACAAAGTGATTATTATGACGAATTTTCTCGAAGTAATACGTGAGATCGAAAAGAAATGGCAAAAGAAATGGCAAGAAGATAATGTTTTCGTAGGTGTTATTGATAAGAGCAAACCAAAATGGTTTCTAACAGTGTCTTATCCTTATGCTACTGCTCCTCTTCACATAGGTCATAGTAGAACTTATGGTTTAGGTGATATATTTGCCAGATACAAAAGACAACAAGGATACAATGTTTTGTGGCCAATGGGTTTTCATATAACTGGTACTCCAGTTCTCGCTGTATCCTGGAAAATTCGGAATAACGATGAAGATGAATGGAAAAAATATCGTGAATACATTTCAATATATGAAAAGGATACAAAAAGAATTGAGGAAGTAATCTCTTCTTTTACAAAACCAGAAAATGTTGCTAGTTATTTTGCAAAGAAAATAATTCAAGATTTTCTAAAAATGGGATATTCACTTGATACTACTAGACAATTCACTACAGGAGATTCAGAATACAACAAATTCATTGAATGGCAATACATCAAGCTAAACAATAAAAACCTTATTACTAAAGGAAATCACCCTATTTTATGGTGCATAAACGATAAAAACGCTGTTGGTGAAGATGACATTCAAGCAGGAGATGAGATTAAAGTAGAAGTTACTGAGTTTGTTGGTATTAAATTCATTCTTGAAAATAACTCCTTTTTAGTTGCAGCTACACTTCGACCCGAAACAATATTCGGAGCAACCAATGTTTGGATACATCCTGATGGTTTCTATAATGAAATCTCCATCGATGATGAAACATGGATAATTTCTAAAGAAGCAACTATGAAGCTAATGGAACAAGATCATAAAATCACCATAATTAGAGAGCTGAAGGGTGAAGAAATCTTAGACAAGATTGTTGAAGTTCCAATAACAAAAAGTAAAATTCCTGTTTACCCAGCTAATTTTATTGATACTGATCATGCTACTGGTATCGTTTATAGTGTTCCTGGGCATGCTCCTTATGATTATACTGCTTTAGTTGATTTGCAGAAAGATGAAAAAACAATTGAAAAATATGCTTTAAATTCTGAAAAGCTGAAACAAATAAATCCTATATCCATGATTAAAGTAAAAGACTATGGTGATTTTCCAGCAGTAGAGTTATGTCAGAAATTGGGTGTTAAATCGCAAGAAGATACTGGAAAATTAGAAAAGGCTACTCAAACGATTTACAAGGATGAATATTACTCTGGGATTATGAAGGATAATACAGGAGACTTCGAAGGATTAAAAATTGAAGAGGCAAAAGATAGAATCGCAGATGTTCTATTTGATATTAATTTAGCAGCACCTATTTATGAGACATCTGCTAAAGCTTCTTGTAGATGTGGTGGTCAAATTATTGTAGCAATTATTCAGAACCAATATTTCCTAAATTATGGAGATGCTGAATGGAATAAAAAAGCATTCGAAGCATTAAATAAAATGACAATCATTCCAGAAAAATATAGACAAAGTTTTGAAAATACTTTCAATTGGTTAGATAAAAGACCTTGTGTGAGAAGAAGAGGACTAGGAACAGAATTTCCATTAACAAAAGGAGAAGGATGGATAATTGAGTCACTGAGTGATTCAGTGATTTATATGGCATATTACACAATTGTTAAACACATAAAAAAGAACAATATAAAAGCTAATCAACTGAAACCTATGCTGTTTGATTATATCCTTCTAGATGAAGGTGACATTAAGGAAGTAAGTAAGAAAACAGAATTATCAGAACATATTATAAAACAAATGAAAGAAGAATTTGAGTATTGGTATCCTAATGATCTTAGACATACAGCTATTCATCATATCTCTAATCATTTATCATTCGCAATCTTTCACCATGTAGCGATATTCCCTGAAAAATACTGGTTACCTGCTTTCTCATTAAACGATATGGTAAGTCGTTTCGGAGAAGCGATGAGTAAGAGTAAAGGAAATGTTATTCCAATAGCCCTTGTTCCGGAGAAATACAGTGTTGACCTAACAAGATTACATCTAGCATCTGTTGCAACACCAGAGACTGTGTTAGAATGGAAAGATACAGAAGTGAATTATGCTAAACAAAGGTTGAGGAAATTCTGGGAATATGCTTTAAGTGTAACAGATACCACTGGAAAGAAAAACATTGCCTACTCATTCCCATCAAAAATATTGCATTCTTCTGTAAAAACCAACCTAAAAAGTGCACTAGAAGCAATTGAGAAGTTCAATGCAAGAGACTATATTTTAGATGGATTCTATGCAAATATAAGAGCGATTGATGAATATTATAAAATAGCGGAACATCTACCAAAAACCGAGAAAAAAGCTGTTTTAAGAGACATTATTGAGAAGATAGTCATTATTATGGCACCAGCAATTCCTCATATCTGTGAAGAGTTGAATGAGAGAATGGGGTATACAGACTATGTTTCGTTGAAACTAATTCCAGATATTGTTATTACTAATGAAGATTTACTATATGCTCTGCAATCTAAATATATGACTGATTTAATGGAAGATATTGAACAGATAGTTAAATTGGTTAAAACTAAGCCAAAGAAGATTCATATTTACATCAACGCAGAATGGAAGAATGTATTATATGAATTAGCAAAAAAAATATTTGAGGAAGAAGCAGTACAAATAGGAAAAGTAATGTCAGCATCTAAAGATAATAATGAACTAAGTAAATACATGAAGGAAATTGCAAATGAAGCAAAATTAATGCTGAAAGATCCAACAATTTTTCGGATCAAAATACTATCTACCAAAAACCAAAAAAATGCAATAGAAGGATATACAGAATTCATAAGTGATAAATACAACAAAGCTAAAATCCTAATTCATATGGCTGACGAAAAAGAGATTTATGATCCACAAAAGAAAGCCCAAAAAGCCAGACCAATGAAACCTGCATTACTTCTAGAATAGTGCAATTAAGGACTAAATAATTTAAAGCATAATTTATCTTTCTTTTTTCATTAATTACGAAAACACTATTCTCCACGCGTATAATATTGAAATATGAATAATTTTATAAAGACTTTGTAACCATCTTTGATAGACGCACTCTCATGAAGAGCATATGAAGCCATATTATATGACGGGAAAAGCACGTAAATATTAAATAAGGCATCAAATATGTTAAAAGCGAAGGTATCTAACCCACAAGATGGGTGAAAATTATGATGTTAAACAGTTCAAAGTTAGACGGAATAACACTGAAAAAAATGGTCATATCTGCTGCAAATAATCTAGAACAAACAAAAGAAGAAATAAACGCTATAAATGTCTTCCCTATACCAGACGGTGACACAGGCGTTAATATGTTTTTGACCATGCGTACTGTTGTGGAACAATTTAATGATGTTGAACCCAGTTCAGTTCGTGAAGCTGCAGAATTATTAACAAAAGGGAGTTTTATGGGAGCTAAAGGAAATTCTGGAGTTATTATCTCCCAATTCTTCCAAGGTTTTAGCGCTGAAATCGAAGAATATGATGAAGTTACAGTTAAAGAATTTGCTAAAGCTCTTCAAACTGGCTCTGAATGGGCTTATGAAGCTGTTTTAAATCCTGCGGAAGGTACGATTTTAACAGTTATGAAGGATACCGCTAATAAGGCTCGAGAAATCGTTGATGGGGACGGAGGTTGGTCAGAAATGATAATAGAATCATATAAAGAGGCTGTTTCTTCGTTAGAAAATACTCCTAATCTATTGCCTGTTTTAAAAGAAGCTGGAGTAGTTGATGCAGGAGCTAAAGGTTTTGTTAATGTCTGGTTAGGTTGGTGTTTCCAGCTTATGGACAGTTTAGGTATAAAAATTGCTCATATTGAAGAAGAGTTTGCTAAAATGCAAAAGTAATCTCTCTCTTTTTCTTTTATTTATAATATCCTGTTTTCTAATAATTTTTAAAATCAGTTAAAAGAAAAATGGAGAAAGGTTATTGATAATTTTCAATTTCCTTTAGTATTTTATTGATAAAGTCTGGAATGTTTACCCCAAATTCTACTTTATTTCCCCTGGATCTCACTGCTATTGTCTTAGATTCAAGTTCTTTATCACCAACATTTAGTATATATGGGATTTTGTTTAAAGTAGCTTGACGGATTTTATATTCCATTCTTTCACCGCTCGTATCTGCTTCTGCGCGAATTTCTGCTTTACTGAATTCTTCAACTACTTTTTTAGCATAATTTACATGATTGTCAGTAATTGGAATAACTACAACTTGTATAGGACTCAACCAAACAGGCATTTTACCTTCATAGTGTTCGACTAGTATTGCTAAGAACCTCTCCGTTGCACCATATATTACTCTATGAATAACATACGGTCTATGCTTTTGACTGTCTTCTCCTAAATAATTAATGTCAAATCTTTCAGGTAAGTTGAAATCAACTTGAATGGTTGATAGTTGCCATTTTCGCCCTATTGCATCTTTGACATCAACATCAATTTTAGGACCATAAAAAGCTCCATCACCCTTCTTAATTTTAAAAGGTATATCAACACGTTTCATGGCATTTATCAGTGCATTAGTTGCATGTTCCCAACCTTCTTCTGTTCCAATAGCTTTTGCAGGTTTAGTACTTATGAAATATTCCCATTCCTTAAACCCAAAAGTCTTGTAGAAATGATTAACCATGTTTATTACATTGACAATTTCATCTTCTAGTTGGGAAGGTAGCATGAATATATGTGCATCATCTTGAGTAAAACTACGTATTCTAAATAGACCATGCAAAACTCCAGATAATTCATATCGATAAACAGTTCCCATTTCTCCAATACGTACAGGTAATTCTTTGTATGAATAAGCACGTCTGTTGTAGATCATCATGTGTCCTGGACAGTTCATTGGTTTTACATACCAAAGTTCTCCTCGTAAATCTACAGGAAACATATTTTCGATGAAATATTCAGTATGACCGCTTGTTTGCCATACTATTTCTTTGAATATGTGAGGTGTTTGTACTATCTCATATCCAGCTTTCTTGTGTTCTTTTTCCCAAAAGTTTCTCATAGTTTCTAGAATAACTCGACCTTTGGGAAAGATTAAAGGCATTCCAGGCCCCCATTCGTCTGCAGTGTCGAAAAGATCAAGTTGTGGGCCAAGAATTCTATGGTCGCGTTTTTTAGCTTCTTCAAGCATCCTAAGATGCTTCTTAAGATCCTTTTCTGTTGGAAAAGCTATCCCATAAATTCGTTGAAGTGACTCACGTTTAGCATCACCTCTCCAGAAAGCTGAGGAAACACTAAGTAGTTTAACAGTTGTCACTCTCTTTGTGGAGGGAACGTGCGGTCCTCGGCATAAATCTTTGAAATCCCCATTATTATGACTATAAAATGATATTGAGTTACTATCATCAATTTCTTCAAGTATTTCTACCTTGAATTTGTTATCTTCAGTTAATTTATAGTATTCTATCGCTTCTTTAATGGAGATATCCTCCCTTACAAAGGGTGTATCAGCTTCTATGAATTCCTTCATCTGAGATTCGATATTCTCTAAATCCTCCTGAGAAAAGGGTTCGTCAATTGCAAAATCATAGTAAAATCCCTCATCAACTGCAGGTCCGATGGTTGGACGGGCATTTGGGAATATTTTTACAACCGCACTTGCCATGATATGAGCTGCGCTATGATTGAGGATATGAAAAGCATCATCAGATTTTAGTGTAATAATCTCAAGATTACAATTATCTACGATTTTACAAGTTAAATCTACAAAGTCATCATTCAACCTACCAGCAATAGCAGCTTTTGCTAAACCTGGTCCTATGTTTTCAGCTACATCTAAGACCGTTTTACCTTTTTTTATCTCTATTTTACTACCATCAGGCAAAGTAACTTCTACCATTGACATGTAAACACCTCAAAACTTTACTATTAGGATCAAAGAGTACATAATTACTAAATAAAGGCACAATAAAATCTTTATCTGTTTGTTTCGCATTCACCTTTATTCATTGTCCTCAAATAAAGGAAGAATCAAAGCATATAAAAGATTTTTCAAATAAAAGAGAAGAAACCTGCAAAAGAACAGCCTAAAGATTCGTCCTTTCTTTGCTTTCTTTTACTATTCTACCAGTACCATTACAATATGTACATTTAGAAGATTTAATTGAACAACTAATACAAGCTCTTGAACAAGTGCTTCCTGTACCTTTGCAAATAGGACACTTATGGTCATTTAATTGAGAAATGGTTCTTGTTGATAAATATCCAAATAATGCAATAGATGCTCCAACAGCAATAAGTACTATTTTCCATAAAGAGCTATCAATCCAAATTCTAACTATTATTAAGGATAACCCAAGTATCACTAATCCAATAGAAAGTATACTTCTGTAGGTAAAAGATGTTTTTGTAGAAACAGACACATAAATCCTATCCTATCTTTTGATGAGAATTATTACTTTTTGTAATTTGGACACTTATTAATGATACTTAAGTTATGTATACACTATCCTATTAATGGTTTTTTCATAAGTGAAAAACGCAAAATAATCCAAAACATAATCTTAATAACCCGTTTGTATTTTTTTTGAAACAGAAGCAAAAAAGAGTCTATTGATTTAAAAAACTAAAGAAAGGTGCTTTACCAATTGAAGACTAAACACTTTGTGAGCTTATCAATATTTCAAGTCATGACAATGTTTAGACGTGGTATTTTCTATTTTTTTCTTAGTATCTACTTGAAAGAATTTCTTGGAGTATCAAACACCGAGATGACTCTTTTTGCAACATTGCCAATGGTCGTAAATATTGTTGCTCAATCAACATTGTGGGGTAGAATTTCTGATCGATTCAAGAAAAGAAGGCTACTAATTATCTTTGGTGAAACATACGCAGCAATTGGGTATCTTGTGGTGTTCTGGATACATAAACGTGTTGGAGCGAATAACAGTTTAAGAGCTGCAGCTTTTGTAATAATTATAGGTTTTACCGTCATTGAAGCAGGATGGAGTAGTAGCAATTTAGGTTGGTCAACTCTAATTGCTGATTTAACTAAAGATACAGAAAGAAGCAAAGTCATGGGTAGGTTACAATTTGTTGGTGGGATAGGAAATGTTTTGGGCGTTACTGCTAGTGGATTTCTCTACAATAGCGGATTAGGGTTTTGGGATGGTTCTCTCTTCTATATCTCATCTGGGATTATGGTTTTTAGCATAGTTGCCTTGTTTTTAATTCCTGAATCATATGCTGATTTAGAAGAACAGATAGAAGAAAATAATGTAAAACAAGAAATTAATTCAGATTTAGCATTGAAAAATCGTAAGAAGCCTTCATCTATCTGGAACTGGAAACTGTTTGTTTGGTTAATCATTATTGTAGCTATTGTAAACATCGGTGGAAACAGCATAGGTCAAATGATTCAAATTTATACTCGCTTACCAGACACATTTGCAGCTTCTGATATTGTGATAGCGCAATTAAGAAACACAAGTAGCATTGCAATGATTATAGCAGGTTTAGCTATTGGATTTTTCACTACTCGTTTCGGTGATGACCGTATGTTACTTATTGGTTTTTCGTTAGTATTTATAGCTACTATTTCCCTTCCTTTCGCTTCTAGTATAGTTATTTATTTCATTTATATGGCTCTTAAAGGTACATCGCGAGTTTGGATACAAACAACTTCTTATGCCATGGTAACAAGAGTCGTTCCTCTAGAAAGAAGGGGGAGAATGATGGGATATTATAACGCTGCTTTCTTTTTAGCATGGGGATTGGGTGGAACAATTCTAACAGGACCAGTAGCTGATGCCATTGTTGCCTCTAATTCTGTAATAATTATGATTTACACAATTATGGTTCTTGTAATTGTTGGGTTGTTGATATATTTACTTTCAAAAAAAGTACTTCCAGTGAAAAAAAAGAAGTATCTAAATCTCTCATGGTTGATAGGATATATTATTCTATTGAGTACTGGAATAGCTTTTCTCACAAAACCAATTACAAATGCTATAATTGTTTCTAGAATATCTGATCCTAATCTCTATCTTTCTTCTCTATCTTCATATGCGAATAGTGTTATGGCTTCAGTAACTGATTTTGGTTTAGATGCATATGCATATATTATCACTTTTTATATAGCTGCATTAATAGCTGTTATAGGTATTATTGCGTATCTCTTCCTTCGACCAAGTAATTATAAGCAATTTAAATTAAGAAAACATATTTCAGAAGAAGTGATTTAATGTCAATAAAAGAATTTCTTACAATCAAAGAGTTTTGGTGATAAAATGATTCTAGAAAATGATGTAATTCCTATATTAAAAGAATTAATTAAATTTAGAACAGTTAACCCTCCAGGCAAAACAATTGAAGCTATAAAATATTTGGCAGAAATGTTTGAAAACTTAGGTATAAAATGTAAAATCCAAGAATATAAAGAAGGCCATGCAAATTTAATAGCTGAATATGGAGAAGGAGAAGAGAGCGTTATATTATGTGGACATATTGATGTAGTTCCAGCTGGAGATGAATCTAAATGGTCATACCCTCCATTTAGTGGCGAAGAACATGACGGAAAAATCTATGGACGTGGTTCTACTGATATGAAAGGTGCTGTTGCCTCTTTCATGGCTGTAATCAAATATCTCAAGCAACAGAATGTAAAATTGAATGGTAAAATAAAACTCTTGATTACTTCTGATGAAGAAATAGGGATGGAAGGGGCTAAAGTATCACAGAAAGCGGGTGTGATGGAAAACTGCCATTTCATTCTTATTGGCGAACCAACTGAGTTAAAAATTGCCAAAGCTCAAAAAGGAGTACTATGGATTAAAATAAAAATTACAGGAGAATCAGCTCATGGTTCTACACCTCATTTAGGAGTTAATTCAATTGAAGCTGCTACTGAACTTATACCTAAAATGAAAGAAATAGTTCCTAATCTCAATCATCATCTTCTTGGTAAATCCACATTGAACATTGGTCAAATAAAGGGGGGAACGGCCCCAAATGTTGTACCAGAGTATTGTGAATTCACATTGGATTATCGCATTATACCCAATATAGACCGTGAAACCATTAAAGAATCAATTCAAACCATTATAAGTGATTTCAATAAAAACAATAAATCTCAAACAGAAATGGAAATTATGCAGGATACACCTTCAATTGATATGACCCAAGAGTCAAGATTCTTAGACCTTCTCAAAAGAAGAGCTGAAAAAGATAACTACGGTTCAATCTTTGGAGTAACTTTTGGGACTGATGGAGCTATCCTCGTTCCTGAGAATAACACAGCTTTTGCAATATTTGGACCTGGAAGGTTAGACAAGTTGCACGTTACTGATGAATATACTTTGAAAGAAGAAGTGGTATTATATTCAAATATCATACTCGATACAATTCTAAAACACTACAAATGAAAGCATTAAAAGAGGATATTAGAAGAAAGATTTCTTCCCGAAACACCTTTAATTCTCTTTTTTTTAAATTAATTTGAGAAATGATGTACGAAGGAACAATTACTGAAAATGATGTTATTCCTTTACTTAGAAAATTAATACAGTTCAACACTGAAAACCCTCCTGGTAGAACTATTGAGGCTGTAAAATTTATTGCAAACATTCTCAAATCAGGAGGTATCAAATGTGAAATCCAAGAATATAAAGAAGACCATGCTAATCTAATAGCTGAATATGGTGAGGGTGAAAAATCTATTATTCTAACTGGCCATATTGATACTGTTATTTCAGGGGATAAAAAGCGATGGACTTATCCTCCTCTTAGCGGAGAGGAATATGATGATAATATCTATGGTCGAGGCTCAACTGATATGAAAGGTGCTGTTGCAGCATTTATAGATTACCATCTAGTATTGATGATAATCAGATTAGATCTAAGTTTGAAGAAACTATTTCACAGTTTAATCGCGAAAATAAAGCAAAAGCTGAACTAGAATATATTTTCACCATCCCTGCAATTGAGTATAATGAACAATCAGATTTCATTACATCCTTGAAAGAAAAAGCACATAAGATGGGTGGGGGGGAAAAAATCGGTTAGCTTACGGAACTGACGCAGGGATTTTAATCCCTCCTAAAAACACACCCTTCGTGATTTTTGGTCCTGGAAGAATGGATAAATTACATGTTACAGATGAGTTTATAGAGAAGAAGGTAGTTATATCTTATTCAAATATCCTACTTGAAGCGTTAATTGACTGTTATCTTCAAGAATTTCGGGAAACAGATTGAGGAACTACCACCACATAAAGGACAAGAACTCTCTGTTATTCTATGTTAAACTGAAAAAAGAAAAAAAAAGTTTGAACTATTTATCAAGAATTTTCTTTCTTTTTCTGAATACTAACACAGATATACTAATGAAAATTAGCCCATACAAGCTATAAATCCAGTTGAATGGTATACTGATACTGCCATTTTGAAGCTCTATTAATGACTCATAAGATGATATGTTTCCATCATTATTAACCTCAGTATAAGTTTCAGATTTTTCCAGAAATCCGGTTTCTATGTTCCAAATTGCTTTATCATGGCTTTCTAGTGACATACCTTCTATTTCTGTTAAAATATCTTGTTCATAAGACAGATATTTATTACCAAATTCAACAGTTATTGTTATATCTTCGCTCATTGATTCTTTCGACTCTTTCCGCAATAATAAATACTCATAGTATAATTCGAAAAAGTCATGTGTACCAGTGTTATTACTGTATTGAATTGGATACAGTAATATATAATAAAATGTTCGAAGAGTATCGCTCATCATAAATAGTGAATCTTCAAATGAAAACGGTGTTCCGTTCAGTTGATATTCAAAAATTCCAAAACCTACTTCTTCAGGAGAAGATTCAGATGGGTCTTTTACTATTTTGATGGATAAAGTGTCACCTTCTTGATAATGAAGAGTGTGGTAAGACATTGTATCGATAATATCTCCTCCTTCAAATCTATGTTTCTCTACTTTCCAATCAAAGACAGCTTCTTTCACCACGGATTCATGAAAAGTGATAGAATCAATTTCAGGAATTTCTTGCATTGAAGATACGTTCAGGGATGTTATTAATAACCCAATAATACACCAAAACACAAAAATCTCAGTTTTCGTTCTCATTATTTCTCACATCACCAATAATATCTAGAAATATATTAAAAGAGTCAATTATTTAAAACATTATATCTGGAATTATGATTACATGAATGTTCTTTTTGTAGAATTTAATTAGTTCGAAAAATGTTTTAAAGTAGAATGATTAGATTCCTCTGAGAAATATGTCCGGAAATCTAGCTGATTTAGTAACCTATGCATTAAAATGTTGTGAATTAAGGAGAGCAGATTACGCTGATGCGAGATTTATGGACACCCATATAGAATCAATCTCTTTCAAGAATGAATCTTTAGAGTCTATGAATAGGACAGAAAAGAGAGGATTGGGGATAAGAGTTCTGAAAAATGGCTCATGGGGTTTTGCATCAACAAATGAATTAACAAGAGATAAAATAACAGAACTTGCTGAAAGCGCTGTAAAAATAGCGAAAGCTTCATCACTAGTAAGGAAGTTTGAAATTGAATTAGCTGATGAACCAATTTATGAAGATACTGTAAAAACACCGGTCAAAAAGGATCCTTTCGAGGTTGGAATCGATGAAAAAATAGGTGTTTTACAAGAATGCACGAAACGGGCAAAATCACATTCTGAAACAATAAAGGTGGCAACGAGTAATTTTATAGCGAGAAAAGATCATCTAGTTCTTCATACAACAGAAGGAACAAGAATAGATCAACTAACGACTTGGTGTGGAGGGGGGGTAGCTTCAACTGCAATAGAAAGTGGAGAAGTACAAACACGAAGTTTACCTGCTAGCTTCAGAGGTGATTTTCAGACTAGAGGATATGAGCACTTTGAAGAATTGAATCTACTTGAAGCAGCTGAAAAGACTGCAAAAGAAGCGATAGAACTACTAACAGCTAAAAAGATGGTTCAAGAAAAATCAACTATTATCTTGGGACATTCTCAACTGGCTTTACAAGTTCATGAGAGTTGTGGTCACCCTACAGAACTTGACAGGGCTTTAGGTTACGAGGCAGCATATGCAGGAACAAGTTTTCTAACTCCTGATCTCTTAAATAAGAATTTCAAGTATGGAAATGAATTAGTAACAATGGTTGCTGATGCAACTGTGCCTGGAGGTTTGGGGACATTCTTTTATGATCATGAAGGAGTAAAAGCTCAAAGCAACTTATTGGTAGATAAAGGAATATTTGTGGGATATTTATCATCACGCGAAACAGCTAAAACAGCGGGTCTAGAAAGAAGTTCAGGCGCAGCAAGATCAATGGGATATGATAAAATACCCATCATTAGAATGACTAATGTGAATTTAAAACCAGGGGATTGGGATTTTGATGAATTAATAGCTGATACAAAGGAAGGCTACTTCCTTGACACAAATAGAAGCTGGAGTATAGATGATATAAGAATGAATTTCCAATTTGGTAGTGAGATTTGCTACAGAATAAAAAATGGTGAAATGACAGAAATGGTAAAAAATGCAACTTACACGGGAATAACACCTGAATTTTGGGGAAGTGTGAGTGGGATATGCAAAGAAAAAGAGTGGAGAGTATTTGGTACACCCAATTGTGGAAAGGGAGAACCAGGACAAGCAGCTTATGTAGGTCATGGAATTGCTCCCACTAGATTTGAGAATGTTCGTGTTGGGATATTGAATTAATTTTCCCCGTCTTCTATAAATCTGATTTTTAGCATTCTTGGTTTATTTTTAAATAAAATCCACAAAGCTTATTCTCTATTAATACACAAAATTAAAGAAACTTGGTAATTGAAGGTTTACTAATGATTGATTTAACAATAAATGATAAGGGATTGGAAAGTGCTATCCAACGCGCTCGTGAGAGAAATATTATCATACCCACTTTTGCACAGCAAAGAGATCCAACATTAATTCCTCCTTCCATTACAGAAGAATTACAATCTATTGGTCTTTGGGATATTCACTCTCGAAATCTCTTTAGGATTAACTGGAAGAATGATCCTGTTCCTGACGGCGGTGGTTTCAATAATGTTAACTATCTTGAATTACCTCCTGAGATAACGGGAGTGGAAGCACGTATTATTGGTTTGGTTGGCAAATATTTTCCTACTGGTTCTCATAAGGTCGGCGCCACTTTTGGCTGTCTTATTCCTCGTTTAGTTACTGGACAATTTAATCCTGTTATTCACAAAGCTGTCTGGCCTAGTACCGGAAACTATTGTCGAGGGGGTGCTTACGATTCAACTTTACTTGCTTGTGAATCAATAGCTATCTTACCTGAAGAAATGTCTTCAGAGCGGTTTAAGTGGTTGCAATCAGTTGCAGGAGAGATTATAAAAACACCTGGAAGCGAAAGCAATGTGAAAGAGATTTTTGACAAAGTTTGGGAATTAAAAAGAACTCGTGAAAATCTCTTCATTTTTAATCAATTCGAAGAATTTGGTAACTATTTGTGGCATCATCAAGTTTCTGGGCCTGCCATCGAAGAAGTTCTAGATAAAGAGTTAGGTAACAACAAGTTTAGAGGTCTAACATTAACCTCAGGATCAGCTGGAACACTTGGGTGTGGTGATTATCTTAAACAAATATACCCTAGTATGAAAATTGTTGCAGGAGAAGCCTTACAATGTCCTACCATGTTATTAACTGGATATGGCGCACATAAAATTGAAGGAATAGGAGACAAGCATATACCCTGGATTCACAACATCAAAAATACAGATATGGTAATTGCAATTGATGATGTTGATACAGTGAGAATAATGCGTTTATTTAATGAAAAAGAAGGTCAAAAATATCTTAAAGAAATGGGAATAACTGAGGAAGTAATAGAGAAACTTCCACTCCTAGGCATCTCTAGCATTGCAAATATGCTTATGTCTATTAAATTCGCAAAATACTTTGAATTAACAAAAAATGATGTGATAGTTACTGTTTTTACAGATTCAATGGAATTGTATCAATCACGGTTACAAGAATTGAATCAAAAAATTGGTCCATATACTCGAGAAGACTCTATACGTGACTTTTATGCTCATTTACAAGGACAAAAAATTGATAATATGCTAGAATTAGATTACATGGAGAAAAAAAGAATTCATAATCTGAAGTATTTTACTTGGATTGAGCAACAAAATCGAGAACTGGAAGAGCTTAACAATCAATGGTATGACGATGATTACTGGAGAACTATTCCACTGTTGAGTAAAGATATAGATGAGTTAATCGTTGAATTCAATGAGAAAACAGGACTCTTGAAATGATAACAAGCAGTTAATAACGAAATATAGGAAAGAAAAAGTTATTATTACACGAAAATCTTCTTCGTTAAAAAGAAATTGTGAAAGTAGATTTTATGAATGACCCCACAAATTCTGAGAATCATCCTAATAACGAGTTAGAATCAAATGGTCATGAAGAGCACCAATCTGATTCTGCATCTGTTGAGGGAAGTGAACCAAGCTACAGGGATGTATTCAAAAACAAAGATTTTATGAGACTCCTTTCAGGTCAATTCTTCAGTAATTTTGGGGATGCTATTTTTCGAATTGCAATAATAATGTATGTTTACTCTATAACTGGATCAAAAACACAGATGACTCTAGTTTTAGCAGCGCAAACAATTCCGTGGGTCATAATAGCTCCAATTGCGGGAGTTTTTGCAGATCGTGTTAATCGTAAGACAATGATGATAAGCTCAGATATTCTTCGTGGAGTCTCTATTATATTGCTGCCTTTTATGACCAGCATATCTGGCATCGTCATCATTTCCTTTTTTATAGGGTTAGCATCAGCTTCGTTTGTTGCTCCACGTTCTGCTGCAATTCCTGAAATCACAGGATTACGTTTATATGTGAAAGCGATTAGTTTAAGTCAGCTAGTCTTTCAAACTTTAGCAGTTCTTGGTCCCCTTATTGCTGCGCCAATCTATCCCTTATTAGGATCCAATACTTTTTGGATAATTGCAAGTTGTTACTTTATTTCCGCAGTAATTCTTTCTTTTACAAAAATTCCTTCTGCCTCAAGAGATAAAACAGGTAAGATTACAGTAAAAACAGTATTTAGCGATATGAAAGAGGGGTACAAATACCTGTTTAAGCACAAGACAGTTCGAATTCTTATTATCTTATTTAGTTTCTTAATTCTAGGTACAGCCTTTGCAGGTCCCTTGCTCTTCCCATATCTTTTTGAGATTGTACATGGCCAAACCCCAGCTTATCAAGCCTTATCTGCGAAAATGATAACTTTACTAAAAACAATCAATAGATATGATTCACTCATCAATCTAAATTTGATTGAAAAAGCTGCTCAAACAGAATATGGAATACTTGGAGCTTTTGGAGCTGCAGGCGCAATAATGGGAAATTTAGCCTTTGGAAAATATGAAAAAAAAATAGGTAGAGGAAGAGCAATTTTTATGGGCTCCTTTGCAATGGCAGCTTTTTATATAATTTTTATTTTTGGACCATCATTTGTTCTACTTGTAGTTTTCAATTCAATATTTGGAATAGTTAATGGGATGTTTAGTTTATCTATTAACGCAATTTTTGCTGAATCTATTCCTAATGAAGTTAGAGGGCGAGCTTATGGAGCTGTCAACTCGTATATTCAGATACTAAGTGTAATTTGTCTTTCATTATCAGGGTTTACAGCAGACAATGTCGGAATAATTGCTACAATGGTGGGCTCAGGAGTATTTTTATTGGTAACAACAATCCTTATTGCTATTCTTACTAAGTGCTATCGCTTTGCTTCTAAACCAACTACAACCTTAACACTTACATCCTAATATCACGTTTTGTAGAAATACTTCATCAAAACCTGCTAGAATTTCAAAGGTTACATAGATTAAAATACGGACTGGTAATCACCACTTATTTTCTTCTATTCGTGATTTAGTTCTTCTATAATTTTATTGAAAAAATCTGTTAAATCAACATTTCCACCAGAAATGATTATGCCCACTTTTTTAGAAGTTAGATTAATTTTATTTGACAATACGCCAGCTAGTGAAACTGCACCTGAAGGCTCTACAATTAGTTTCATTCTTGTCCAGTAAAACTTCATTGCGTTAACTATTTCTTGTTCTGTTACTGTGATGATTTTATCAACTTGTTTTCTGATTATTTTGAAAGTATTTGTACCGAGGGATGTTCTTAAACCATCAGCTATTGTATTAGGGTTAAGCGAAGGATATATTTTTCCATCTCTAAAAGATCGATAGGCATCATCAGCGTTCTTTGGTTCTACACCTATTACTTTTACATTGGGACACAATCCTTTTGATGCAATTGATGTTCCTGATAAAAGACCACCACCACCACAAGGAGCGAAAACAAAATCCTGATCTCCTACTTCTCTTATGAGTTCATAAGCTGCAGTACCTTGCCCATAAATAATTTCTAAATCGTTTGAAGGATGAATTAATTTGTAACTATATTGTTCTATTAATAGGTCAACAGCTTTTTCTCTATCTCCAGGTTTATTTCCACAAAAAATAATTTCTGCTCCATACCCTTTTGTTGCTTTAACTTTCACTTTTGGAGCATTTTTTGGCATAACAATAACAGCTTTCACTCCAATTAGTTTTGCAGCTAATGCTAGAGCTTGAGCATGATTTCCCGAAGAATGAGTGATAACACCCCTTTTTTTGTTTTCGGGAGACAAAAGTGATAAGCTATTTAACGCTCCCCTAAATTTGAATGATCCTGTTTTTTGAAAATTTTCGCATTTAATATAACATTCTGCGTTTACTTTCTTATTTAATGTAGTTGAAGTCATTACAGGCGTGTGATTAGCAATTTTTTGTATTCTTTGATAAGTTAATTCTACTTCTTTAAACATCTTGACAACCAGGTTAGTATTCTACGTTAGTAACAACTTATTTGGCTAATGCTTACTTTTTCCAGTGAATTTGAATGATGGGAGTTTAATTGCAGGGCATTTTATTGTCGCACTTGTATGAAGTTTCTTTCCTATTAGTGAAACGTTTTTTAGAATCCTTGTAAGACTATCTGTGAATCTGAAATTCTTGGCTGCGGAAACTATTTCTCCATTTTCAATATATTGCAAACCATCCCTTGTGAGACCAGTAATAGCTCCTAAGCGCCTGTTAACAAAATTTGTATAATGTAACCGATTTATGAAAAATCCTTTTTTAGTTTCTTCAAACATTTCTTCTAGATTTGAGTTGCCTGGTTGAAGAACAAGATTAAGTGGTAAAGCTCCTCCAAAAATATAGTCTGAATAGGGAACTACTTTATGGGCTGTAGTTTTAGATTTATCTCCAAGATATTTTGATGCTAAAAAACTGTCGTAGAGGATTGTTTTAGGTATTCCATTTTCTATTAAGCAAAGTTGCTTTTTTAGGGCTCCTTCACCATCAATAGGTGAGGATAGCATTGTTTCTTCATTAAGAGGGTCATCAACCAACGTCAATTTAGTATCAAATAATTGGCTTCCAATTTCATCAGAAATGAAACTCTGCGATTCATGATAACTCGTACCATTGAAACCAAATGAAAGAAATCGTAACAATGTTCCTGCTGCAGAAGGAGAGAGAATTACTTCATACTCGCCTTGATCATAACTTCTAGCAAAACAAGTATTAACTGATAATTCTGTTGCTTTTCTTGCAATATCAGATGGATTGAGTTCTAATGGATCTCTAACGTATTGTTCTTCTTTAGCATAACCCTTATTTTCACGTTCAGTGAGTGCGTTGACTATTAAACCATTATAAGTCAAATGATGGGAAAAATCAATATCATTTGAATTAATTATACAAAAACGCAAATCCGTAATAAATACTGAACCAGCAAGTCTTACATTGGGATCTACTTCTTCTGCAGCATTTACTGCTTCTTCTACTATATCAGCTCGCTGGTATTCATCTAACAATGAATCTGTTACCTGAACAGAAGGAACAGTAGCTGTTGGATGTTCTATGAAACCTTCAAAGAAAGGTATTTCAGGCAAATGTGAAACCATGTTTTTTAGTTCTGAAATCGTATCATCTATGGATTTGGGAGTTAGAGAAGTAAGAGATGTTGAACATATTCGTTTACCCTTTGAAACTCTAAATAAAAAGTGGTTTGTATGATTTGAAACATTTTGGTGTATAGTTGATTTTGTAAACCGTGTTAATGCGTGCAATCTGTCAACACAGCTAATTTCAAAAGAATCAAAAAAGTTAATTTCAAACTTTTTAATTGCATAATCTATTAATTCTGCAAAGTTTTGTGAAAACATAGTACCACTCACATCAACCAGAGATATGGCCTCTAGGTTAAATCAAACGGGAAAAGTAGGAATTTAAAGCTTTCCTAAAAAGGGATGATTTTATATTTTATTGTTTTTGAGAAGTTGTTGACCACAAGTATTTTATTTATTGAGCATACATTTGACACCATGTCTGATTCAACCTCTGCTGGTTTTCTTATCTGTTTGGAAGGAATTGATGGTTCTGGAAAAACTACTCATTCAAAGTTACTTGTTGAACGTCTCTGTTCGTTGAGTTATGATGCAGAATATACAACTGAACCTACAAAGTGGTCAGAACAAGGAAAAAAACTACGTGAAAGCTTTTTTGCTCCGACACGTTTATCGGTTGAAGAGGAATTTAAACTGTTTCTAGAGGATAGAAAACTCCATTTAAAAGAGGAAGTTATTCCATTACTTCATCAAGGTAAGATAATTGTTACAGATCGTTATTATTTCTCATCTGTAGCTTACCAAGGTTCTAGAGGGTTAAATTGGAAATATATTCTCAACGAAAATATGAAAATTGCAATTGAACCAAAAATCGTTATTTTACTAGATTTAAGTGTCGATGAGGCAGTAGAAAGGATATCTAAAGAAAGAACACATGGAACCAATACTTTTGAAAAGCATGAAAGTCTTCAACGAGTGAGAAATATCTACTTAGAACTTGTTAATGAATTTCCCGACTTATTCTTTCTCATAAATGTTTCACGAGAAAAAGAAGATGTACATAGAGACATTCTCAAAATTATTCTAGAAAGGATTAAAAAATAGTTGTGTTGATAGTTATCTTACAAATATAATTAGACATATTAGAGAGGTTCCCATAACCAATATTAGAATTAAATCGTATATTCTTAAATTCATGTTAACTATGTGCTCTCTTCTAATATTTGGTTGAAATCCCTTTATTGTCATTGCTTCTGCTAAATCTATTGCTTTATTCATTGTTCCGCTTATTAACGGCTTCAACGTACTTTTTATTATAATAACTTGTTTCTTGAATTGCCACATTTTTGCTGTTAAACCTTTTAATTTTCTAATCTCGTTTATGGTTTGAGCTTCTTTTGTAAGAATTGGAATAAATTGATAAATAGTTGTAAGAAACCAAGTGATTCTGGTGGGTACATACATCTTTTCAAGAACAACCGCGAGTTCATAAGGTTGTACTGAGCTAAAGAACCATGTAATGATAAAAAACGTGGTCAAAAATCTACTACTGATAATAGCAAAAATTTCAAACGGATCAATAGTTGAATTAGAACGATACGCAAAAAAGGTTGCTAAACATGAAAAAACAAGTAAGAATACTATAAATCTAATCAAGAAAACAATTTTAGGTTTCACTAGAATTACAAATAGCACAGAAGTAGCAGTTAAAGACAATAGGACTATCCAATCTCTGAAAAAGAAAATGGAAAAAAGCATTAAGGATAAGATTACTAGTTTTGTACGGGAATCAATTGAGTATTTCTTAGACAAATGAAAGAAGGTTTTATCGTCGGAATAGTTTTCTATACTCAATATTCATCTCTCCAAAAGAATAGTTTCACCCTTTGTAGCTTTCTGAAGAATGCTGTAAAATTGGTCTTTATTTAATACTTGTTCAATTCTTCCGTTCTTAAGGTAAATAATCTCATCTACAAATTTTGATAACCAATGCCAATCATGAGATACAATAATTAACATTTTATTTTCTTGTTTAAGTTTTAATATTTGATTAGATACCCATTCTTTATTTTCTCTATCGAGTCCATTAGTTACTTCATCAATTAAGATAAGTTCTGGTTTGTGAAACGTTGAGGAAACAAATGCTAATCGTCTCTTCTCCCCATGTGATAAAGAATGGGGATTATATAACACATAATTCTCTAAATGACAACTGGATAATTCGTTCTCAATTTTATTAGTGTCTATAAGATTCAAGTCTAAGTTTTTTGAAATAAAAACTGCCTCTTTCCCAATTTCTTCTTCAAAAAACTGTTTATCTGGATCCTGAAAAATAACCCCTAAATACGCTGCTAATTCCGACCAATTCCAATCTTTCAGGTCTTTTCCAGACAGTTTTATTGAACCAGAATCAGGTTTTAAAAATCCACAAAGTAGTCTAAAAAGAGTGGTTTTTCCAGAACCATTGTCACCAATCAACCCTATTACTTTGCCACGATTTGTTGTGAAATTAATATCTGAAATAGAAAAACCATTCGAAAATTTAAAGCTAAGATTTTTCACTTCTACCTCACTTTTTGAAACTTCGCTTTCTTTTTCACTTTTGATATCGTTGAGACATAATTTCTTTTTGATGATTTCGAATTCCTTTTTACTTCCTTCCCCATTTTCTATAAGATTCCCCGTTATTTGTCCTTTTTCAATCTGTATGAATCTTGGGTTGAGCTCTCTATATTTGAAATACTCGTGTGTCGCTATGATAATCGTTTTTCCTTTCTGTTGAAGTGATTTGAAAATTGTAATAATCTTTTGTTGGTTAGAATAATCCAGATTTGCTAAAGGCTCGTCAGCTACAATAATTTCGGGTTCTGTAACTAAAGCGCACCCAATTGCCAATTTCTGTTTTTCACCTTCAGATAATTCATTTGGGTTTCTCTTCAAGAGTTTTGTAAGATCCAAATAATTTGCAAGTTCAAGAATTTTGTTTTTTATACTCTCTTTAGAGAAACTTCGATATTCAAGAGGAAAAGCTAATTCACTGAAAACATATGGCGTGACGAAAGAATTTTCAGCTCTTTGGGGAATATAACCAATTTTTTTACTTAATTCTGAGACTGGTCTTTTACTTACCTTTTTTTCCGCTACAAATACATTTCCTTTAACTTCCCCAGCATAAAAATGAGGAATGAGACCATTTATTGAATAGCATACTGAGGTTTTTCCAGAACCACTAGGTCCTGTAAGAATAATAAGTTCCCCTTTTTTTATATTAAGGTCCACTGATTTTAAAGACCATTCCTTCCTCAAGTAATAACGAAAACTAAAATTTCGAAAAGAAATGAACTCATTCATCACTTAAAAACCTCTAAGTTTCTTTCAGCAACTCTAATTCTTCAAGTAATATGTTTAGCAAGAATTTAGCGATTTTATCTTTATTCTTGGGAAATTCTTTAATATCTTTAATATTCGCTCCTGCTGCAGTTTTGTGTCCTCCTCCCGTGCCACCAAATTTTGTGGCAATCTTATTAGCAAGTTCTCCAAGATTTATAGCGGTTTTAGAAGCATAATTATTAGAGCAACGAAAACTAATTCGCAATTCGTCCGAGGAGGTTAAAGCAAAAACTACAGCAAAATCTGAACCTAAATTTACAAGGGATCTAGCAACAGAGGATTCGTAAGAGCCAACATGTGAAACAACAACAATTCCCCTATCCTCATAATGAATAATCATTCGCTTTGCTCCTTTAAGATGAGCTATACGTTCAGACTTTGTAAATGGTTTTTGTAAGATAGAGAGTGCTGTGTCATAGTTTCCTCCATTCGCTATCAAAAACTGTGTTAATTCAAACGTTGCAGGTGAGGTATGGATAAATCTCCTAGTATCAAAAAGCACTCCTGAAAGTAAAATTGTTCCAACGTTTTCAGGTAATTGAATTGCTGTTTCCTTATATATTTGTGCAATAATTTCAGCTGTTGAAGTAATAGGTTTGACAATTGATACAATAGCTTGTTTTGTGAATTCATGATAAGAATGATGATCAATAATAAAAACAGGAACATTGTTGGAAATATATTCGTCTATTGATATATCACCCAATTGGATCAAATTATTTGTATCACACAGAAAAATAGCATCTAGATTATTCTGTACAATATTATCTTCAAATTTCTCATCATAATTTGATAGGATTTTCTGGGAGAGCAAACTAAGGGAAGAAGCATAAAGAGTTACATGAATCAAGGGAAAGTAAGATAGAATCAAATATTTTAACCCGATGGCGCTAGCTATTGCATCGGGGTCGGCATTTTGGTGAGCAAAAATACCTATGTGTTGACACTTATGTTCTTGTACATAATTTATGATTTTTTGGAATTCTTCAGACAAATAAGCGCCTCTTTCAAAATTTCTTCAGCTTGAATTGCAAGATTTTCATGTATTTGTTCATGTTGAGAGGATGTAAGTGCTCCTGTCGTGTTATACTCCAAATCAAGTGTGAGAACATTATCTTCGTCTTGTGAGAGTTTAATAAGAATTGAGAAATCTGATAATAGATCCCATTGAGGATGCTTTCTAAGATATTTATGGAGTTGTGTCTCTATTTTGATAGCAAGTTCTTCTAACCGTTCATCATCTAATTGACCTATCCCAATATCTATTATATCAGACGTCATTAAACATCAACTCTAAAGCTATGAGAAAAAAAGATATAATTTCTTCTTAAAACTAGCTCTTCGTCATAAGTTTCTCTTTGAGTTCATTTACAGATTTTGTGATTTTTTGTTCACGATTGCGTAATGATGAAATCCTTACTTCTCCCTTTTCCTGTTGAGAAACCAAGTTTTTCTTTACATTTTCTAGGCTGTCTTTGAATAAAAGCCTGCCAACTGAACGATAAATAACAGCATCGGAAGCCATAGTTTCAGTTTCTTTTAGAGCAATATCAACGTCGCGTTTTTCAACTTCTAGTTGCTGAATCTGCATCTTTAGAATCTCTAGTTGTTGAACTAACTGATTAAAACGTTGAACATCTTGTTGCTGTTCAGGAGTAAGTTGTTGTGGTGTGGACATTAGAAAACCTCATTTTTATTATTAAAACATGCAAATGGAGAAATAAAATAAGTCTTTTGGTGTTTTACACTTTACTAATTACTTGTAATTTCTAATAAAACCAAATCAGGATGGAAGAATGCGTAAAACCTTTTTAATAATTACAAAGAAAGTAGTGAAAACACCTTTAAAGGCAAAAATTCTCCCATAAGGCTTTGTATATTCTGTTTTTCGAAAAACAATGTACAAAAAAACAATTTAACATTTAGATTAATAAAAAATAAAAGAAAAAAGAAAGAAATTATGCACCTTAAATGCAACGATAAACTGCAGTTGGTCCACTTTCTTGGTACTCTTTCTTGGTTACCCACAACTTTGTGAATGTCTTAAGGCTGCTAAGAATACTTCCACCTATCCAGACTGAATATCTTCTCTCGGGTGGGGCAATGATCTTTATTTCTATAGTCTCAGGAACGAGTTCAGTTATTTCTTTATGTAGACGTTCTTTAAGACCTGGGAACATTGTTGAACCACCAGATAGAACTATATTTGCATATAAATCTCTTCGGAGATCGATATCACAGCTTTGAATTGATCGGTAAATCAAATCGTCTAGAGGATTTTCTTCTGATCCAATAGCGCCAGGGTTGTAGAACAATTCAGGGGCCATGAATCTCTCTGCACCAATGGTAAGTGTCTCACCATCAGGGAGAGTGTATGTCTTCTCCATTCCTGAAACTTTTTCAGCTAATCTTAATTCTTTTTCAGGGTCAAGAGCAACATAGCAAAGACGTTCTTTGATATCACGGACAATTTCACGTTCAGCACTGCTGGAAAGTGAATAACCTCGTTGTCTGAGGAGTCTGCGTAGGTAGTCAGTAACATCACGACCACCGATATCTGATCTGTGGATAGCGTGATGGATAGCAAAACCTTCATAGACTGGCACGATGTGTGTAACACCATCACCAGAGTCGACGACAATACCAGTTGTACGGCCAGAAGCATAGAGAGATAGAATAGCTTGCATGGAGATGTACATAGCAGGAACATTAAATGTATCAAACATCAGTTCAGCCATTTTCTCCTTGTTCTGATTCTTGTTCAGCGGAGGTTCAGTTAATAGAATAGGATGTTCATTAGGATTAACACGCAAATCATTATAAAACGTGTAGTGCCAAATTCTTTCCATAGCATCCCAATCTTGAACTTGACCATGCTCAACAGGATAAACAAGTTTGAGCACACCACGCAGATTGATAGCTTCTTCGCCAATGTAGTACTCTCGGACATAGTGTTCAACATCTGTCATGATTATCTGATATTTAGGATAACCAATAATAGTTGGAAAAACGCTTCTTGGTTGGTCTTCACCAGCAAAACCGTTTTTAGTGAAACCAGTACCATTGTCGATTACGAGTGGTTTGTTACTTATTACTTCTTCCAATATATTTCACCTTTTATGCTATATTTTGAGCTTAACTTTAGCTATAAGGATTATATGAATCAGTTACTATTAATTTAGTATTTAATGTTTTTGATAGTCTTTGTTACTATCTCCCTATAGTCTTATGCTCACTTGAGCGCTTATTCACTCTCTCTTCGATGTTTTTATACTTTGTGTTATTTCTAGACCTAGTTTTAGGTATCGTTATTATGTTATTCATTCCTTCAAGATTCTATTAAAAGGCATCGACTCTTTTTGCTCTTCTAAAACGATTCAACAATTTAGTCGAATCTTTTCCTATTGTTAAAGAAAACTAGCATTTTGTATAAAGAGGACACTATCAGTATGTTTTGAAAAATAAATCTAGTATGTCTAGAGTTTCTTTACGTTAATGCAATTGGAAAAATGCCTGAGAAAATAAGAAAAAATGCTTGGAGAAATAACATTATTATGATACTTTATACCCTAATCTCTGTCGGAGAGGAAGACTTTAAAATAATCTTAAATTCTCGTAATCTAACATAATTTTCACTCTGGTGAAACATATATGGTTCTAGGCTTGAACAAGATTAAAAATCTTATTACATCTCCTCAAATACTTGTTAAAGTACAGACTAAAGTAGATGATACGCTTCCTCTATTAATAGAACTTCATGGAAATGAATCTTTCAATCAACAAATTGTTGACCCCCAATCTCCCAAACAACAGGCTAGGATACAACAATTAAAAGACTCTCTCGAAGAGAGTTATAACCGATTAGGACTAATGAGTTTTAAAATGGGGTTTGATTTTTCATCTCTTCCAACTTTAGAAAAGGAAGATTACAGTACTCTTTTCAATCTGAACAAATTAGATTCTGAGATTAAAGCGCTTGTAGAAAATAAGGAGAGTCAAATAAATTCATTATATGATAAATATCAAGAATTATTAAAGGACGAACGAATTCTTTCTGCATTAGCAAAATTTAAAGGAGAAGTTGAAGAAAATGAGTTATCTCTTGATATGTTATCTTCGGGTTCTAGAACTTTTACACTTCTTGGTGAAATACCCACTTCTTACGAAGAGTTAATCCGTTTCTACATAAAAGAAATATCTGCAGATAATTTCTTTTTCTGGAGCACAACTACAAATAATCCAGAAAGACGTGCTATTATTTGCGTCTCTCTTAATGATTACAAATCTCAGATAGAAGATGTTCTTCAAGAGAATCATTTTGATACTACCAAATTAGATCTATCTGATTTTGATTCTATTGATAAAATTACAAAAACAGCGAGTATCAACAAGCTCTATAGTAGGGTTGGTACAGATCTTGAGCAAGCAAAAAATGAACTAGATAATATTACCTCTAAATCAAAAGATAAAATCTTATACAAAATTTCTCTTATTTATGTAGCTCATGATCTTTTAATAATGGAGGAAAAAGGTAGAACTTCCGAAAAAACTCTTACACTCTGGGGATGGATAAGAAAGAAACAGCTTAATGATTTTATTGAGGAGTTAAAACTATTATCATTTGAAGTTAATGTGAATGAACTCTCAGAGGTTCCTTTTGATTACAAAAAAAGTAAAAGTGAAGAAAGAGACGAATTAACTATTATTACTCCTAAAAAACTTGAGCTTGGAGTGAAACGCATTACTCCCTTATCTCACAGAGGATTACATGCAAAAGGTGGATTATTGTTCCCCAAAAAATCTTCATTTGTGAAATTTGAAGCTTCTGAGGAATATTCAAGACAGTTCATTTCTCTTCTTTTATCATTAAATACTGTTCATCCAATTAAAATAGGTTCTCAAAATCAAGAGAGAATTGAAAAACTCAACTCGAAAAGGATGGAACTTACTCAATATCTAGCAAGGATAAAGAAAATTATAGATGTAACTCAATTTGAGACTCCTGAAGCACTAATTTCCAATAAATATAAACTAGTAGATCAATATATTCACTCAAAAGCTTTCATTGAAAATTTCCTTCAGGAAAACGAGGAAAAGATTTTATCTATTACAAGTGAACGAAACCAAATTCAGAAAAAAATAGACCAAATGAATCTTTCTCTTACTTTTGAAACGCAATTTCACAAAGAAGATTTAGAAATTGATCTTTTTGAAGAAGGTTTTCAAACAATAACAAAAATAGGAACAGTACCAAAAAGCCAGTTCAAAGCAGTAAAATTTTTCCTGAAGGAAGTAACTGATGGAAATATTTTGTTTCGGTTCTCAGAACAAAAGTATTCCAAAGGAAATGAGAAACGTCTTCTTGTTTTATCTTTAAAGGAATATGAACCTGCAGTTTTGAGGGTGTTGGGCGAGTATTCTTTCCAGGAAATTGAATTTGATACAGAAATAATGAAACTTGATGAATCTCTTGAGGAAACTATCGCAAAATTGAACACAGAAAAAGAAAAACTTAATGAATCTCTTGAAGAAATATGCTCTTCTATATCCGAGAGACTAGCTACAGTAAACGAAATTATAGAGGTAGAACTTGAGAGAATCCGAACAGAAGAAACTTGCCAAACTATGGAAGATGAAATTACGCTCTGGGGATGGATTCCAGCAGATAAAATTGACCAGATTTTAAAAGCTAATGAAGAGGCAAAATTTGAAATGAAGATTACCTTCACTGAAAAAGTTCCTCTTATAAGTCCTTCCATAACAAAACAAGGAAAGTTTATGGGAGTTATTCGTGATTTAGTTGGAGGAATAGGAGAACCAAATCTGAACGAGGTTGACCCTTATTCAATAGTCAAGTATACTTTTCCATTGCTCTTTGGATTGATGTTCGCAGATTTGGGTCATGGTTTAATGCTAGCTTTAATCGGTGGTTTCCTCTTATATAAGAAAAAGAAAAACAAAATCGAACCTGATGAATCCATGTTAGGCTATCTCTATTCTGGAGCAGAATTGCTCATTATTTGTGGTTTAACTTCAGCTTTCATGGGTGTGCTTTTTGGTTCGTTTTTTGGTGATGAAGAGCTGATACCAAAATTCTTCCACGGTATTGGGATGGATTGGATACCTCTCATCAGCCCTATGCACGAAACTCAATTATTATTGACATTCGCAATTGTTGTCGGTTTTGTAATAATTCAGTTGGGAATTTTGTTAAAATTTGTTCAAAATATGAAATTTGGTCATGGTATCGCGTCTAAAATTGCTCCCGCTTCCCTATCCTTAGTCTATGTTGGTATATTCAGTGTACTATACAATATGATGGTAGGTGAAGGTTTAGAAGTTCATTCTCTAGGTATTTGGGTTCACAAAATTCCCCCAAATGTAATGACCATTATTATTATAATAATGGCTGTCATGCTACCTGTTATGTTCATATCTGAATATTTTCATGCAAAAACAGATGGAATTCTCGATGGTATAGACCACATAATCGCATTAATTTCAAACACGCTTTCATTCAGTCGATTAATGGCTTTATTACTCGTTCATGCAATTCTAAGTGGTCTACCCTTACGATTAATAGATGGATTAGAGCCACTAAGTGTTTTATGGTGGGTAACAGTTTTATTGATGTCGATGATTATTGTACCACTTGAAGGTCTCTTAAGTTTCTTAAATGCTCTGAGACTTACATGGGTTGAATTCTTCAGCAAATTCTACGTTGGAGATGGTTTAAAATATAAACCTATCACTGAAAAAACGAACTTTATTCACTTCGTTTCATCTAAAGGGTTGTAGAAATGTTTTCTTTAGGCGATATCAGTTATTTAATAGGCAGGGCTCACGGAATTATAGGTAATGTGTTAACAAAATCTCAATTGAGTTTGCTATTAGCGTCTTCTAACCTAAAAGAACTTCGAGCAGCTTTCACACAAACAATGTATGATGAAGTTATTAAAGATTTAAACTTAGAAACGCAAATGCCCGAAGTAGATCGTCGCTTTAAGAAAACTTTTTCAGATCTTATAATGTTATTTTACAGACAAACTTCGTTATCTGCAAAGAAAAAAATAGGTATATTCTTTGAAAGATATAATGCTGAGAACCTTCGTTATATTTTACACGGAAAGTTTATGGGAATGTCTTATAAAGAAATAATCTCTAGGATTATTCCAGTTGCTGAATATTCCTTAGATTACTACGAAAAACTACTTCCTCTCACCATCGGTGAAATTATAGATGAACAAAATGAGACAAATCTTAAAAATCTTCTTAAAGATGGATACAAGGAATATGAGTCAACAGGACGATTTACTCCGATCGAATCAGCTATTGATCAGTATATTTATGATACTCTAACAAATCTCTCTAAATCTTACTCTACTTATGTAAATCTGAAGAACATACTCGCTCTTAGTCGTTGCATTGCTTTGGGTATTCCAGCATACAGGTATATCTTACCAAACAAATTCATTGCTAAGGCTCTTAGTTGTAATACTATTTCAGAAGTTTTAGAAAAATACAATTATGGTATATACAAAACTATTTTTTCACCTTATATAGGTAGGGATAATGTTCCTTTACACGACTTAGAATTTACAGTTGAAAGATATCAGCTTAAAAAATGGAAAAAGATATTCCGTTATGGAATAACATTAAAAATTGATGTGGTTATAGCTTTTTTTGAGTTGAAACTTGCTGAAACGATGGATGTAATACGTATTATTGTTGGAATTAACGCTGGATTTTCAGAAAAAGAAATTCGCGAAAGCTTACTCTTTTATAGTTTACAAATGTAAAAAATAAACTTTCTTTGTTCATTTAAGGTCAAAACAAAAATAATAGGGAATATAGAGTTATTCTGAAAGAATCTCTATAACCTCTGGTACATACCGCCTCATAACTTGTAATGCTAGACCAGTATTTGTTAAATCAACGGAGGCTCCAATAAGAATATATTTATCTGCATTTGATAGGATGGTAAAACCTTTTTCTCCTCTAACTAGCACTAGTTCAATTCCT
Source organism: Candidatus Heimdallarchaeota archaeon (assembly GCA_019057815.1). Lineage (GTDB taxonomy): Archaea > Asgardarchaeota > Heimdallarchaeia > Heimdallarchaeales > Heimdallarchaeaceae > 18H4-34. Next base: position 234,374 of record JAHLWR010000001.1, on the reverse strand, counting down.
CCGTGTTTTAGTTGTTCAGCTACCATCTTTCCTGTGCTATTCATAGCTGAAGCTAATGCTGACATTAAATCTGGGTCAACCTTACCTTTTTCGGAAAAAAATGCTATTTTTAATCCTTCCGTATTAACAACAGCTAAAGCTTCTAAATCGCAACCAAGAGAAATTTGTTTGAGTATTCGAACTAGTTGATGTTTCTGTTCTGGTTTTAAATCAATCGACATTTTTCCTTCTTCATAATATCCATTGTTTTTCTATTAAAATCCTTTGTTTGTGCATAAACTTGACTAATGGATTTTTTAAAAAAGAAAGAAGGGCGTTTTTGTTTTTTTAGGTTTTTGAAAAAAGAAGTTAATAGGTTTTAGAAATATATACAACTTCTTTAGCTTCATTTCCACATATAGCACAATTACCAAAGCTCTTTTCCTCTTCACCATATTTTGTTCCTAGAATATTTGCCTTGAATTTTTCCTTTATATGGTCAGAACAAGAAACATCTGTACACCAGTTAGTTCGAATATAACCTGCTTTATCTAGAGTTAATTGCGCTTCAAGTTCTTCATATGTTAATACATCTGTAATCGAACTTTCCAAAAATTTCTTAGCTCTAGTCTTTAGTTCATCAGTTATTTTTTCTAGTAATTCATTAATTGTTCTTACTATGTTGTCTTTTTTTACGGATATTTTCTCTTTTGTATCTCTGCGAACGACGACCACTGATTCTTTTTCTACATCTTTAGGACCTATTTCAATGCGAAGGGGAACACCCAGTAGCTCATATTCGTTGAATTTCCAACCGCTGGTTTTATCTTTATCATCGTATAGAACTCTATATCCTGCTTTTTCTACAGTTCCTAAAACTTCTTTACATTCGTTTACAACTTTTTCTTCCTTTCCTTTGAACAAAATAGGAACAATTACAACTTGTATTGGTGCGAGAAAAGGAGGGATAATCAATCCTCTACTATCACCATGTACACCTATTACAGCTGCAATAACTCTAGTAGATAAACCATAACAGGTTTGATATGCGTAATCATGACTACCATCAGCTTTTTGGAAACGAATTTCAAAGATTTTACTAAATCCTTGATCAAGATTGTGAGTAGTACCAATTTGCAAACTTTTGCCATCTGGGAGAGGACAATCATATGCAACACTATATAGAGCACCAGGAAAAGTGTCATGTTTAGGACGTTTGACAATTATATAAGGCAAGCAACACTCATCGAAGAATGAACCATATATCCACATTGATTGCTTAACTTGCTCTTCTGCTTCTTCTGCAGATGAATGACATGTATGCGCCTCTGTCCATTGAAATTCTCTATCTCGGAGTAAAGGTTTAGTATCTTTTGTATCTATGCGTATGATATTACACCATTGGTTTACTTTCAGAGGCATATCAGTATATGCCCTAATCCATTGGGCGTACATATGATACATGATTGTTTCTGATGTTGGTCGTAAAGCATAGATTTCCTCTAAATCTCTTTCGCCAACTTTTGTTACCCAACCAACTTCGGGAACAAATCCCTCAAAGTGCGTACTTTCAAGTGTTAAGAATTTTTCAGGAATTAATAGAGGAAAGTACATGTTTTTGTGTCCTGTTTTGCGGAATTTCCCATCAAGGATGTTTTTCATCCTATCCCATATCTCATAACCATTCGCCATAAGAACATTCGCACCTTTAACTTCTGTTCTTGTGTCAACGATTTGTGCGCGACGAACAATATCTAGATACCAAGCCATAAAATTCTCTTCTTTGTTTTTAGAAAATACTGACATCTAATTTCACCTTTCTTTGTATTATATTAATCAAAAGTGTTGAGTTTCTGGTGCAGATATTCCTTCTCTCACGTGAAGAACAGTTACTTACAAGTATTTGTCGGAACATAGTCACCTTTCATTGTCCTCAAATCTTCATCCTAGAAAGCATATAAAAATTCTTTGTTACTCTTGATTTTGAAATTTTAAGCGTTTATCTAGGCGTTTTCTAATCTAGTTTTGAACAGTTCAAAAAAATGTAATTTAGAGAATAACACTTATTTGTTCATCTAGTTAGAACAAAGTATGAAACTATTATTTATCATACTAGATGGTGTAGGTGACCGCCCTTCGTTAGAACTTGATGGGAAAACACCCTTAGAATATGCTAATACCCCTAATTTGGACGTTCTAGCAAAACAAGGTCTAACTGGTATTATGGATGTTATATCGCCTGGAGTTACACCAGGGAGTGATACAGCTCATTTAGCTCTCTTTGGTGTGGACCCTTTCAAATACTATACAGGTAGAGGACCTTTTGAAGCCGCAGGTGTTGGTTTACAAATTAAAGAAGGCGATGTAGCTTTCAGAGTTAATTTTGCTACTCTAGAAAATGGTATTATTATTGATCGACGAGCTGGAAGGATAAAGGAACGTACATATGACCTTATTGAATCACTAAAAGGTATGGAGTTTGAGGGCATCAAAGTTGTCGTAGCTGATGGTACTGAACATAGGGCTGCAATGGTTTTAAGAGGCGATGGATTATCAGACAAAGTTAAAGGGAACGATCCTAAGATAGAAGGAAAGGAACCTTATGAGTTTAAGGCATTGGATAATAGCTCAGAAGCTCAAAAAACAGTTAGAGTCTTAAACGCTTTTTCAAATAAAGCACACGATATTTTGCAACAATCTGAAATTAACAAAGAGCGAGAAGAAAAAGGGTTGTTACCTGCTAATTATTTATTAATTAGAGGTGCAGGAAAGGTTCCTAAGTTGCCGAATTTTGAAAAAGAATATGGATTAAAGACAGCTTGTGTTGCGGGTGGTGGATTATACAAAGGCATTGCGCGAATGTTAGGAATGGATATTATTGAAAAACCTGAACTAACAGGTGGTGTTGATACTAACCTTCAAATAAAGTTTGAAACCGCTTATGAGATGCTAAAAAACTATAGTTTTGTTTTTACACATGTAAAGGGTACAGATAATTTAGGTCATGATGGAGATGCAAAAGGAAAAGCTGAATTTATTGAAAAGGTAGACAAAGAGTTATACCGTTTCCTACCTGAAAATTATAAAGATAAACTAGTTATAGCAGTTTGTGGTGACCATAGTACTCCTTGTAGTTTTAAAGATCATTCTGCTGATCCCGTGCCTGTTATGATTACTTCCCCTGATTGTCTTAAAGATGAGGTGCAAAGCTTTGGTGAAAGAGCTTGTTATAAAGGCGGATTGGGAAGAATTTTAGGAAAAAACCTAATGGGTATCCTACTTAATGAACTTCACTTAGTTGAAAAATTTGGTGCTTAGATATAGTGTTCAACAAAATAGGTGCGATTTATGCAAAATGAAAACAAAAGCATCAATGAAAATAAAAAAGGATTATTTCCTTATCTTTTGTTATTCATAGCTATAATATCTGTTTCTTTCGCTGCACCTATTGTTTCAGTACTTCAGTCATCAGAATTTGGGTATAATGTGCCCTCTGAAGTAATAGCAATGTATAGAACATTGTTTGCTGGGGTTATAGCCTTGATATTTGCACTATCTAGGGGAGAAATAAATTGGATTGTTAAACCTACCACAGTTAAAAGATTACATTGGATAATAATTTCAGGAATATTATTAGCAATACATTTCGCGACATGGTTTTTATCATTAGAATATGTTTCTGTTGCCATTTCAACAACTCTAGTAGATACAGTTCCTATTTTTATGGCAATCTTTGGTTTTGTTATCTTCAAAGAAAAAATTAATTGTTTTGGTATTATAGGGATTATCTTCGCATTTGTTGGAGGTGTATTATTGGCTTTTGCTACAACAGATGATACATCACAAGTTAATCCGGTATTGGGAATATTTTTTGCTCTTATTGGAGCGTTAACTGTAACCTTCTATTTTCTAATCGGTAAGAAAATCCTTCAAGATTCTCCTCTATGGCCATATTTTGGTTTGGTTAATTTAATTTCTGGGATAAGTTTACTTTTTTACAATATAATAAGAGGTTATGATTTATTCGAATATACAGCTATTGCTTTTGTTTTCATTCTGTTAATGGCTATTGGTCCTTCTTTAATCGGACATGCAACTTATAATTATTCTCTTAGACGATTACCAGCTTATTTTGTTGGTACAGTAATAGTAGCGGAACCTGTAGGAGCAACGATTTTAGGAATAGTAATTTTAAGCGAGATTCCTCGACCCATTACTGTTCTTTATATGTTTGTCATCTTACTAGGAATTGCGATTACGTCTATTTCCCAAACAACTTTGTTCTTTAAAAAAATAAAACTGGAAGACAAGAAAGTAACTATCAATAAAAAGTAAATAGAAGCTGGTATTGTTAGTATTTCTATTTCATTCTATTTTCATTCAATAAATCTTCAAGTTTGTTCATAGCTTCTTCTATCTTTTCTAGTGTTGGTAAGTACACCATTCTAAATCCATTTTCTCCAAAAGGCCCAAATCCTGATCCAAAAACAGTTAATACATGTTTTTTCCTTAAGAAATCGAAAACAAATTCTTTATCACTTTTCCATGTAAATTGCTCTAAATCTAGAACTGGGAATATGTAGAAAGCAGCTTCTGGTTTGTAGACGGAGATTCCTTCCATATTTTCCAGTCGATTGTACATTAAATCTCTGCGTTCTTTGAGAGTTTTTATTGTTTCCGGCAAATATGTACTTTGATCTGCTTTAAGTGCCTCTGTCCCAGCTTTTTGTAAAGGTGTTGAAGCACACAAACGCAATCGAGTTAATTTGTTCAAACCATCCCATGGATCTGAGATTTTGTTGTCGGGATCTTGAAGATAAGCATATCCAAGGCGCCAACCTGGAGCCAAGAAAACTTTACTGAAACCATTGTAGGTTATTACAGGGACATCTTTTGCAATAGTGGCAGTTGCAGTGTGTTTCAGTCCTTCATCTAACAACAATTCATCATAAGTTTCATCAGATATTATACAAGCATCATATTCACCAACAATATCAACTATCTCTTTGATTACTTTTTCTGGATAAACAGAACCTGTGGGGTTGTTTGGAGTATTTAAAATGACCATTTTTGTTTTCTCATTCATTAACGATCTTATATGGTCGGAATCAGGATAGAAACAGTCACTTACAACAGTTTTGTAATATTGAGGATCCACGTCAAAGATTGTTGCGTTTCCTGAATAGCTTGGGTAATGAATTCCTGGGATTAATACTTGATCTCCGGGATTGGTGAAAGACATGAAGGTCATTTGTATTCCTTCAGAAACTCCAGCTGTCACTACTACTTTATCGGCAGTAACTCCGACTTTGTGCTTGCGATTTTCATAAGATGCTATTGCTTCTCGAAATTCTAGTATACCTTGAGAATCAGCATAAAAATTATAATTTTCATCTTCAGCATATTTAAGCGGTTCTGTAAGTAATTTTGGGGTCTTAAAATGGTATTTTATCGGATCACCTATATTTAACTTGATTAACTTGTGACCTTGCGCTTCAACTTCTGCTGCAACTGTAAGAACATCTCTGATTGCATATTGGAAATTTGCTGTACGATTTGAAATTTTCATAGTAATAATCTCTTTGATTTTTATATTAACATAAAGCACACTAAAATAAAACTAATGGTATGACATTATTTGAGTTCTCCAGATTCTGCGATAAAATCATCATTATTCTGTAGATATTACATTAATACATAAATTAGCTTAGCTTTTCAGATACAATAAAGGTGAGCACTCTGCCGGTAGTGACTAGTTGTAGTTCTTGTGTAAGTCCAGCTCATTATTACTGTAAATCGTGTAAACGTAAGTTGTGTCTTAAACACGTAGTTATCACTAATACAGTTTATCATTGTGACGAATGTGATGAGGATGTTTTCGAATCTACCTGTCCAACTTGTAAAAGTGAAACTACTTATTCAAAAAATGAAACTGTGTATAGATGTGACTGGTGTAAATCTCCAGATGTTGTAGATGGCTTACTATATCACCAAGAAATGCCACATTTAATATTCACAGCTATTGATAAACTTAATAAAAAAATGGCTCATGTTTGGGGGTTAACTCAGCGTTATCATGATTTAGTAGAAACCACTTTTACAGTGAGACAATCAAAGATAATGCTGTTTCCTCACATAGAAAATAATTTAGTTCTCTTAGATGGTAAAATATCAATATTCATTGATAATATTATAAAATTTGAAAATAATACTTTTTCAATGCTTGATGAAAGACTTCATACAATTGGTTTCTTAAGGCACTCAGATTTAGACAACTTGGAAAGAGCAGAAGAAATTCTATCATTGCTTGAAGGAAGATACCTTTTACTGGAAAAGATTCTTGAAACTAACTCAAATGAGATGGAGGACGATTTCTGTTCTTTGAATCAAAAAATTGCTTATGTTAAATATCAATTTAATTTACTAGAGAAAATACAACCTTATTTACCTGAAGTTGAAGGAGAACAGATGATCTCTATTATTCCTAGATTGTGGATAAGGAAAAATGGAAATCTTCCTAAAAAGTACTTAGTGGTTCTAACAAGTAAGAGTATATATCTTATTAGAGAAAAAGGATTAATAGATGTCAGATTGAAATTAAGAGAAACTATAAGTCTTTTATACTTGGTTAGCAAGAAATATTCCTATAAACTATTGATTGGGAAGACTTTAAGGATAAAAACAAGCAACGATTCTTATCTTCTATTTGGTAGCAATGAAAGCTTATATCAATTTCAATTCTATTTCAAAATAATAGATGAATATATTGAGTATGCTATTAAGAAAACTTCTATAATTGAAGACATACAACAGAGATCTTTAACTATCAATGAATTGAAAAACAATATACAAAAACATATAATAATTCTCAAGAAAAAAGTTTTGAACAAACGTGAAATTAAAAGGGAATACTACTGGCGAGAAGGGTTAGATTTCACCCTGGATAAGCTTTTAGATAAGCTCTTCGCAGTCGAAAGGAAAATGCAAACATTTCGTGATTCAATAAAATCTGGGTATCCAAGTACTAAAGGTTACGATGGGTTGATGAACAAATTAAAACGAGAGTATAGTAAGATTAAGACCAACATTGAAGAAGTTAGAGCAAAAGCTGATAAATACGATACTCGTTATGAAGATGATTGGTATTAAGTAAATTGAATGAATAAAAATATAAAATGATCTAGTTATGTTTCTTATTGTTCCCAGACTCTTAAGTACTTTGGCATTTCTTCAAATTTGATGATAGGAAGTGTAAACCATTTAGGGTCTGTTGCATCATCAGAAAACTCTAGTTTTTCGGATGGCGAAGTTTGATACCTAAGAAACGCATTAGTAGGTTTTTCAGATTCTTCTACCCAGACAACAAAAGGTAGAGCATTAAGTTCGTAATAACCTAAAGTTGTATTTATTAGAAAGTAAATTGATCTATCACTATCACCATAGTACCCCAGGTAACCACCTGATCTTTCTCCGGGTCGGGCAGTAGAAATAAGTAATTTAACCAAATCTATCAAGGATCTCAGTTTCATTGAAGCGGGGGATTGCATTGGACGCTCTTCTTTATTCATTTTAATCACTTAAACAAAAGGAAAGAGATTTTAAGGTACTTATTTAGAGAACCATAAGAATAGCTGCTAATAGACCGTAGATGGCTACAGCTTCAATAAGCACTACAAACAAGAAAACTTTTCCAAAGAGCTCTGGTTTCTCGACGATGGCCCCTATAGCTGCACTACCTGCCATTGCCATTCCTATTGAAGCTCCAATACCGGCAAAAGATACTGCAATAGCAGCTCCTATATATTTTAGTCCAGAAGTATCTTCTGTAACTGTAACAGTATCATTATCCTCTTGTGCGAATACAGTAGTAGCAGTTAAGGTTATAATACCCATAATACCAAGAATTAAAAGAGTTTTGAATACCATTCTCTTATTCAACAACATACGTTTTTCACCTAGTTTTACATGATTTTAAAATCAAGATTATAATAGTTTTTCCGTTTATACGTTTTGGATATTTTTTGTTTGAATTAATTTTGGAATAGTAGTATTATTAAATTAACAATAAAAGGAAAGGGATAACATACTAAAAAATTGGATACATCAAGAAAAGATAATTATATTAAGCACCAAAGCTTAAATAGAATAAATCAACAAATATTCACGGTGAATCGAAATTGTTCCGAAATTTTATGGGCTGGCTTCTAGGTACATCAAAATCAAGTAGAGACAACATTGTTAACCTTCGTTTAACTGTTAGAAGGTTAGAAAGAGCGCAAAGAAAACTTGAGCGTGATGAATCCAAAATGCAACTAAAAATGAAACAATCTATTCAGAGGGGAGACATAGAAGGAGCACGTTTATTTGCAACAGACATCGTTCGTAGTAGGAAATGGGAGTTAGGATATCAAAAATTAGTTTCAAGAATAAATGGTTTGATTTTTAAATTAGAGCGCGCGGATTCAGCTGCTAGTATGGCTGAAGAAATGCATGGTGTCGCAGATGCTTTGCGTTCAGCAAATGCTCAATTACAAATTCCCGATTTAGACAGAGTCATACAAGATATGGAAGCGTCAATTGATGGAATTGAAGAGAGTACTGGAACATTAGAAGACGGAATAGACGATTTATTGGTTTCTGACACAGATCCTGTAGAAGTCGATAGATTAATAGAACAAACTGCTGTAGAACTGGGTGTATCAACTCAAGCAGGATTACCAACTGTTGGTGTTGTAGAGACTGATGATTTAGAAGCTGAAATCCAAAAATTAAGAAAGAAAGAAGAATAAAAGGTGAAATGTCGTGGGACTGAAAAATTGGTTATTTGGGGATAGTAGAAAAGAAGATTCTGGAGCTCTTGCAACTCTAAAAGCTCAAATAAATAAATATGAACATGAAGGTCGCAATCTTGAAAGACAAGCTGATGAACAGAAAGTTCTTGCTTCTAAAATGCTCCAAGCAGGTAATAAGTCCGGTGCTAGACAGGCTCTTAAACGTAGGACCGTTTATACCAAGCGTTTAAACACCGTTCATAATATGCTTATGAATCTTCAAGCTCAGATGGATAGTATTCAAACTGCCAAATCTACTGTTGATACTGTTAAAGCTATGGATATAGGTACTAAAATTGTTGACCAACAATTTACACAAATATCACCAGAGAAGGCTGAGCAAGTAATGGACAAAGTTATCACTCAGCGCGATAAGCTTGAAATGATGACTGAAACGTTGACCGATTCTGCCCTTTCCGATGGAATTTTAGGCATTGAAGATGATAATGCAATTGATGATCAATTAGCACAACTTGAAGCAGAAATGGAACTAGGCACTACAACATCCCTTCCTGATCTTTCTGGTCTTCCTGCAACTCCTTCAGGAGCTGCTAAGGAGGAAGATGATACTTCTGAGCTAGAAGCAGAACTTGAGGGTTTGCGTAAAAAAGTGTCTAATTCTGACAAAAAATAGCTTTTCCCCTCTCTTTTTCTTTTTACTTTGTTAAATGAGAGCAACAGAAGTATTATATTTATAATCCATGAATGAAATAATAGTATAGAAACTTACTAATCGGTGGTTGTAACTTCAATTGTCAGCTCAAGGCTTAATTGATCATGCGAGAGAATTTGCTGTAAAGGCATATAATTTTGATAAAGAGAAGAATTATAGTGAAGCAATTCCACACTATCTAGATGCAGCTGAAGCATTGATGAAAGCTATAAGATTCGAGCGTAATCCCCAGGTAGCTCGCACTTTAAGGAAAAAAGCTGAGATGTATATAGCCCGTGCTCAGGAACTGCAAGAACTTATCAAGAAACGAAAGGAAAGAAAAACTAAAGTTTCAGACGATGAAACTGATAAAATAGAAGGAGCTTTACAGGATATTATTGTAGTTGAAAAGCCTTCTGTGACTTTGAATGACATAGCAGGATTGGAAACTGCTAAACAAACTCTACGGGAAGCTATAGTGTTACCTTTAATGAGACCTGATCTCTTTTCAGGGGCACGCCGTCCTTGGAAAGGAATTTTACTTTTTGGTCCTCCTGGGTGTGGTAAGACTCTTTTAGCAAAAGCTACAGCAGCTGAAGTAGAAGCAACTTTTTTCAATGTTAGTGCAGCTTCTATAATTTCAAAATGGTTAGGTGAATCAGAAAAGCTAGTACAAACATTATTTAAATTAGCAAGAGAAAGGCAACCCAGTATTATATTCATTGATGAAGTAGATGCTTTAGCAGGAGCTCGTGGAGGAGAACATGACGCGATGAGAAGAGTAAAAACTGAACTCTTAACATCAATGGACGGTTTGTCAAGCGCTGAAACTGATAGAATTGTTACTGTTGGTGCCACAAATATCCCTGAATCCATTGATGCTGCATTTAGAAGAAGATTTGAAAGAAGGATCTATATTCCACTTCCAGATGAAATTGCTAGAAATGCAATCTTTAATTTGAACTCTAAAGGTGTAGATATTGAAGATGACGTCAATTTTTCTATTTTAGCTGAAATAACCGATGGATACTCTGGAGCTGATATAGCTATGATTTGTAGAGATGCTATCATGACCCCTATTAGAGAGTTAGATCTCTCTGGAGCAATTACTGACCCAGAAATTAAAGCTAGAGCTGTAACACAGCAAGATTTTCTTTCATCACTTGAGACTATTAATCCATCAGTGAGTGATGATGAAATTAAACAATATGATGACTGGTTTGAAGAATTTGGTAGTGCTTAAATTCAGGTGAAAGATAATGTCTACTCTGGAAAAAAAACCTAAAGAAGATGATTTCTCAAGTATAGATTTGGACAAATTAAAACAAGAAAAAACTATTTCTGAAGAGAAACTAAAACTAATAGAAGCAAGCATTAAAGGGTTGAAAGTATCTAAAAATGAATTACAAGCTACTCTTCCAAAAGAAAAAGAAGTTGCTATGCTTGAAATATCTAAAGATCAACGTGCTGTTCTAATAATGGAATTTGAAGACAATCTTCCTGAGTGGGTTAACAAACCTTGGATGTATGTAACTCCAAAAAAAAGCACTCCTCAATTAGAATCGTGGCTTAATAGTTGGTCTGCCGTGATTCTTGATTATTCAAGGATTCTAGTTATCCATATAGTGAACGTTAATGATTTATGCAATTTCTATCCCTTCAAGAATCAAAAAATTAACAAAACTCTCTCTATAGTTCAAGTTCGAGACATTATTGACTTTTTAGAAAAATCTGATTTTTCTTATTGGATTCAAGATAAAGAAGGATTCTTTGCTCAACTTTTTGCTCTTTTTCTAGGTAAACCTTTAACAAAAAAATTACGTGCAAAAATAATTTGGAGAACAAATGAAGAATTTTCAGATGATCTTCTTAATTTCATGATTGAAACGGGTCGTGTTATTGAAATTCATTCTTTATATGATTTAACAACTTATAATCAAGCTTGGTCCTCTCTTCCCGCAGATGAATTGCGAGATATTTGCAATCAACTAGTGGAAAGAGGAGCTGCAAAATGGTTGAATAAGGAGAGAACTATTGTACAATTTGAGGCAGAAAAAGTTTTTTAAGAGATATAAGGGGAAAACGGGGGGTTGATTCAACTTCCTAATCCTGGGAACCAATACTTTGTTCCTTCTGCATAATCTGCATCGACACGAGATATGTTACGTTCATCAAAGAATTCCAAACAACGAGTGATACGTTGTTCTGTCCATCCTGTTTTCATTAATAATTCTTCTTTTGTTACATAACCATTTCTTGAAGCATAATTTAAGATTAAATCATGATCAGGACTAAATTCAACTGGTGTGAATTCTACTATTTTTACTCCTGATTCTAAAACTTTGTATGGTGAAATTAGCTTAGTGTTAATTAATTTGTCAAGAGCCCTTAATAAATCATCAATCGAAACTAACTTTCCTGGTCTAGATTTATTGAGTTTTGTAAACAATTCGCTAATTGCCATAATTCCTCCATTTTCTTGAGTCAACTTTTGACCCATATTAAGAACCTCGTTTGCCAGAACATCATAAAATCCTCCTCCTGTTAAACGATCTTTGAAAGTTGGGGCTTCTTTCCATTCAAATCTCCCTATTTCTGTAGGCAATCCTAACTCATTTCTTAAACCTGATAGTTTCTCATAATACTCCTTATCTTTTTGAATTTCATTACCATATCTTTTCTCAAACTTTTTCAGTTGTTTCTTTACATCTTTAACATTTTCAATCATCTGCGCTAATTCTTTTATTACTAGTTCGGCTTCTTTCACTTGAAAAGCAGATTTGATTTTGATTTTTTTCTCAATATCGCGTAGACCCACTTCAATCTCCAAATAGTGTATATATAGTATAGTTATTTATAGTTAGCTAATTTGAAACAAAAGAAGTATCTTCTAATAACTATTTCACTCTAGAAAATCAACATATCACACTAGTTGCAGTAATTCTTTTAGCCAATTTTCAATTTTGTTGATTAAATTATATGCTTCCTTTTTTGGAATAAATGAAGCTAGTTTGCTTTCATATTTCCTATATAATGCTATGTTTGTCTTTTCGATGTCGTTTATTAGCTCGTTTCTCCCCCCACCAAGTTTTACTATTTGATGCTTAACTTCCTCAATTTCCTCTAAAATGTATCCTACATCTATTTTGATCTCAATCATGTTTATTAGTTCGAATAGCGTTTTTCTAATATTCACAAATAACGTATCTAATGATTTCTGTCGAGCCACAGAATTCACCTGTATATTGTCGATTTAACCTGTAATGTGAGGTGTGATGAGAAGAGAAACTTTCTCATTTTTCTTACAATTCCTTTAATAATCTTCGAAAATCATTTAGCCATCTAGATGTTTGAAATTCTAGTTGTTCACAATCTTTTTCACTAATTACTTCACTAGGTTTGTACTTTGAAATAACATCTTTCCAGTTTTTCATATCTTCAAGAGCCCAGTAATCCTTAGGTGTAGATGGAAAATTATTAAGGATGTGTATCATTTCTTCGATATCAGCTAAAAGAAGTTCTGCTCTTGCTATTGATTTTAATCTAGTCAGATCTATAAGCTCTATTGCTGATGAAACGAAATCTGCTGTCTTTGAAGGTAGTTTTTTCAAAGAATCAAATGGAATAGTAATAGCTTCTTTTGTTTCTAAACCTTCTGCCATCCTCAAATGACCTATCCCTTTTGGACATCTTTCATCTAACTTTTCTTGTTTAATAAAATGTTCAAGTTTGAATCCTATTTTTTCTAGTTTAATTCGAGCTTTGAAAATATTTCTAATTAAGGAACGTAGTTGTTTCTTGTAGGGTATTGATTCTATTTCGTTATTTTCGTAATTTAGAGCTAAATTATCAAGTGTGATAATCGAAGCATATAATTCTGCTTCTAAATCAAGTTTATTACTCATCTTTTCATCCATCCTGCTACTTGAGCTTGTCTGTATGAAACTAAGTTTCTTTTCAGCTTTATAACTTTCTCTAGAATATTTCTTAGATAATTTAAGAAAGTCGATAGCTGGTAAATCTCCGTCCTCAAATTTTTCTTCCAAGTTTTCCAAAATTTCTTGAACCGCATACACTTCTGATTTCAAAACATCTTTTTGTGATATTTCAACCTCAAATTTACCTCTTTGAATAGCTATACCCTGCTTTTCAAGTAATCTTGTTCTTTCTTTTTCAATTTCTTTCGAAACATTCTCAATTTGTTTTTGATATTCTAGGATATCTTCTTCTATAGCTGTTTTCTCAACATCATGCTGCTTTTTTGTATCGATTTGAGGAGACAAAGAAACTTGTTTTATTCGAGCTGTGGGTATTCTAGCAATCGGTAAACTCGTTTTTCGTCCCTCTGTTCTTTGTTTTCTTTTTTTAGTTTTGTATGGTCTTGCAGGAACGCGAATAAATAACTGTTTAATATCTCTTATTACTTGATAAATATGAATACTCTGATTCCATTGAGCTAAAACGCGCAAACTTAAAGAGTCATCATCTTCCATATTAGGATGATTAACTCTAGGTGTGATTAAGACAAGAGGTTGTTGATGAGGGAAATCTGAGGGAATTTTGATTTCTGCAAAAATTGGAATTGAAGTACCTATAACAGTACCTACTTCACCCTTCCAATGTCTTAAATTGCCATTAACCGGCTCAAATCCACTTTCATTATCATAAATTAATTGCATCTCAGTTGCAAGGAGGTAGTCTTCTGTAATTTTTACCACTTTTCTTTGTATCTCTATGTATCCTTTGCAATCAAAGTTTAAAAAACATTGCATTCAGAAAGAGAAGACACTTACTCTTTAAGCTTAAGTAATATTTTAATTGGTTTAGCTAGACTTTTGTCTATGATAAAGACACGAGCGTTGTTTTCCAGTTCTGTCTCTTCAATAGTTTTTTCATATTCAAGTATTTTCCCTTTAAATAATAGATCTGGTTTAGCTAACCCATAAGTCATTGCTAATCGAACAATAAGATCTCTTATTTTCTCTCCATGTGTTGCAATAAATTTTACTTGTTCAAGTCGATAAAGTTCCCCACAAGCTGGACATTCTGGATTTTGTGCTAGTTCTAGTTGGGTAAACACATTACTAAGCCCATCATAAAATACATAATTTTGTAAAGGTTGACCAATCCCAAGAATTATTTTCATAGCTTCTTGAGACATAAACCCGCCAATTATAGATGATAATGTTGCAACAGCAGGAAGTATAGCTTCTTCTTCCTCTTCTCTCTCTGCTTTCCTTTCTTCACCAAAGGGAGTACAAGCTTGAGCTAGTTCCTCTTGGGATACTAGTGGTTGACACTCAAAACAAGCTGTTTTGAAAGGAAAAATAACCTGAGCATCTCCCAAGAAAGCAAACATTCCTCCTAATACTAGAGGTTTTTTGACTCTTAGTGCCATAGAATTAATCCAGCGGCGTCCTAGAAATGTGTCTAGACAAGCAATTATCACATTAGCTTTCTCATAAATTGAACTGGGAACTTTCTCCATTTTTTTGTTAAAATGTTTAATGGTTATTTCAGGATTCAATTCCTTCAGTCTTTCAGCTGCAACCTCCGATTTAGATTTTCCGATATCTTCATCCCGAAAGAGCAGTTGACGGTTAAGGTTTGAAAGTTCTATTGAATCAAAATCTATAATTGTGATATTTTTTACACCTGAAGAAGCTAAAATTGTACCTACATAGGAACCAATTGCACCTATACCAACTAAAACAACAGAACAACTATCTAATTTTGATTGATCCCATCCAGGTATCAAAGATTGTCGTGAGTAGCGGCTGTCCTCTTCCATCGATTTAAAGACACGAAAGAAAGTTAAAATAGTTTCTGTTATCAAGACAGTTATTGAAGGATTTTTGCACAGCCTGAAAGAATACTATTATTCTGGAAAATTAATAATTTAGATAATTGGAAATATGACTACAACTATATAAAACAAAAATAGTTAAACCCTACTCAATATCCTCCTTTTGTTCGAGCAATCATATAACATTTGTCTCCATCCATGAGACCACAAGCTTTGAGAGTTTCTGCATCATCAAGTTGTTTCCCATGAAACACTAAAAGAACTGTATTAGCAGGAATTTTTTTCGTTCGAGCTACTTCGCGTTTTAATTGAGCAACAGTAGCATGTGAGTCCATATCAACTTCAATTGATCCTCCACCAATGGCTGTAACTACGGATATTTTCATTCTAACTTCACCTTCTAGTTCATCTTGAATATATCAATCATCGCATTTAAATGTTGGTAAATAAACTAGCATTCATTATGCAAAAGTGTTGAAATTAGAGTTCCTTTTGAATTCTTTTTTTTTCTCCTTTTCTTTTGATTGTTAAAGTAGAAGGAATATTATCTATTTTTCTTTCCAATTTTTTGATACCTAACCTTGATATTTGCCTTCCTTCCATATAACCAATCTTTACAAGATAAAGAACATTGATAAAAATTGTTTCTGCTGTTTCTTTTTTATTTTGAGTATCGTATAAAACCTTCCAGTATTCATAAGCTTCGGCGGTTAGGAAGTAGTTCATAACATTCATTTTATCCTCTTCTGTTACGCTTTTTGGAGCTTCTTCAGCTTTTTTCAGATTTTCCATTCTTTCTTGTCTTAGCTGAGATAATCTCTTAAGCTCTTCTGCCTTTCTTTCTTTGATTCTTTTTAATTCATCATCCATTGTCATTGTGTTACTTCCTACATCCATTCTCTTTTTCTACACTTTTTAAGGATATTTTTCAATTACATGTAAAAATCAAAATAATTAGAGATGAATGAAAGACTAATAATGAGAAAGAACAGCTATTTGTTGTTTAAAGGTAAATACTGATCAACTGGGAAAAAACGGCTTAGAACATTGAATTTCTCAGCATATTTGACTCCACAAGACATCCCATCATTTCTTCTTCTTACATAAAGCCAATCAGATGTTGTCCAACCATAAAAATCAGAATAGAGATTGAATGCTTTTTCTATTTTTTCA
This sequence comes from Candidatus Heimdallarchaeota archaeon, assembly GCA_019057815.1. Taxonomy (GTDB): domain Archaea; phylum Asgardarchaeota; class Heimdallarchaeia; order Heimdallarchaeales; family Heimdallarchaeaceae; genus 18H4-34. The sequence continues at coordinate 217,933 of JAHLWR010000001.1, read as the reverse complement.
TATTGATTTGATACATTGATGTAACAAGTTCTTAATGGAGAATTAGGTTCGTAATACATGAACATAGGTAAATGGAAAGTTGGTCGGTGGGGTAAAACAGGAGATGTTAAACGAGGAATTCGTGCGAATGTCATCCCATCATAGAGAAGTTGAGTTGTTCCACGATGATCAGGATGTCTATTGTTTTGTCCCCATGCAATGATAGCATCTGGTTTTATATCCGCAATAACTTTAGCCATTTTAAGAGCATTTTCTCGGGATGGAATAACTGAAGTATCACCATAACCTAGATATTTGATTTCACAATCTACTATTTCTCCTACTACTTTCCCTTGTTCCTCTCTAGTTTTTTTAATTTCAGAAAAGCTCATAGTTTCAAAAAATGAAGCCATCTCACCAGAAGTTGTAAAACCAAGAACGACTCTATCACCTTTTTCTGCATGTTTTGTTAATGTTCCAATACATCCAAGTTCGTCATCTGGATGTGCAAAGCACGCAAAAATAGTTTTTTCAGTATCAGTCATTTTTATATCAATTCTGTGTATTTCAAGTAGTTTTTAATTTTATGCTTCTTTCAACAACTTAGTAAAACTTTAATGTGTCTGTTCTTATTAGGTTTTAATAGGAAAAACTGGTTGAATTAGTTGAATAGATTATTCATGAAGCTGTTGAGGACTCTTCATTCCTCTTTCTTTATCTAGAACAAAAACCTAATAACGTTTTGTACAAAAAGATTATCATAGTTAAAAATAGCCAAATGTGAGGAATGACTTATGTATGAAGAACCCAGAAAGCAAAAATTCGCTCGAATTATTGAAGTGCCGATTCCGCTTGAATATTGGGACATGCTAGAGGATCTCATTGTTGAATATGGTAACCCTGAAGAAGCTATTTTGGAGGCTATAAAATCACATCACAGAGAACAGTGGGGCACGTTAGAGGAAATAAGCGTTAAACCTTCTTTCAGTACCCCGATTTTTAGGAGAAAAACTCATCAAATTAGTACACCGATAACTAGTGGTAAGATTTCCAAAATTACTGAAAATGGTAAAAAGTTTGAACAAAGAACACAAAAGGATTTAGCTAAATTTGATGCGTTATTAGATAAATTGAAGAGTTTTATTGAAGAAACAAAAGAGAAAAGTACAGTAGCAAAAATTATTCCAGTTGTAGAAGAAGATAAAGAGAAAAAAGAATCTTTATCAGAAGAAGAGGGAGTAAGAGATGCCAAATTCGACCAAGTTCTAGAAAAATTAGATGGATTAGTATCGATTAATGACTTGAAAAATGAAATAACCTCACTAAAATCTATAGTAGGTAGATTAGAAACAACAGGCGTAAGAACTAGAGGAAAATATTCTGATAAAAGAGCTAATCTCGCTTCCTTAGATTTAGCAATAAATGAAACAGTTGACAAAGAACTCTTAGCACCTCCAGAGCGACCAGCACTAGATGATGTATTAGATAGTGTGCTACTTTTTGATGACAGTGATTTAGGTGAGGAAGAGAAAAATAAAAAAGACAAATAAAGACAAATAAAGCTTTTTATTTTTACTTAACAAGTAATCCTGCTAGTTTCGTAAAAGCATCTTCTACATGTTCCCCTGTTAAAGCGCTAGTTCTTATAAAATCATAACTTTTAATATAACTATTCATTTTTTGACATTCATCATCTGAAACAGCAATCTTATTTTGTAAATCGTTTTTATTACCAATCAAAAGAGTATGTGTTTCTTTTCCACAATTATCAATAAATTCTTGATACCATTTTTTAGCATTTTTTAGAGTAGAATCACGTGTTAAATCGAATACTAATAGAGCTGCTTTTGCCCCTCGATAAAACGTGTGTCTAATAAATCTAAAGCGCTCTTGACCCGCAAGATCCCAAATTGAGAGAGCAACTATTGTCCCATTCTTTAAGGTGACGAATCGCTCACTAGGCTCCATACCAATGGTCATCAAATAAGACTCAGCGAATTTATCATGGACAAACTTTTGAACTAAAGATGTCTTACCTACTGCAGCATCACCCAATAGCAAAATTTTGAAATTATAATCAGGTTGGATTCTACTCATTTTTCTCAACTAGCAAAGATTTTTCTATTTCCTCTAAATTTACTTTCAGACTTTGTAAATAGAATTTCTCGAAATTCCCTTGAGATCGATTTATTGTTGAAAGTGAGACACACAAATCAAGGATTAGGTCATAATTCTCTCTCTCATTTTTTTCAGGAATAAATTTGTGAAGTAGAGCTAAAGTTATTTTAGTTTTACTTGCAACGCTTTTTTTATCAATTTTTCCTGATTCAAAAGCTAAGAATATTGTTTTCATCCAGGTGATAACATTGTGTAAATTTAATATGTTTGACATGGGTTTTATGTGTGTCATTATGAATTTAATAATATTTTAAAACTTAATATATCTTTGCATTTTGTTCAGGTAAGAATGTGCAATTTTGACTTTATTTTGGTTAACATTCTTCATAGTAAACTATTTACATTTATTCTCTTAGCACTTATTATTCCTCTTCCTCACAATGATAATCTAAAAAAAGAAAAAGAAAAAGAAAAGAAAAATAAGGGGAAAAAAACTTCCTTCTCCGTCCCAATAAAAAACTCTAATTAAAACTTAATTATGCAGATTGTGTTGCTTTTTCTTTATTGTTGAGGAATTCGAAAGTATTTCGTAATTCAGGAGCAAGATAATAATAAACGCTACGCATATCACTAAGATTAGACATTTTTTTGAGGATACCTTTCTCTAGTAGCCTTCTTATTCCGTATCTTATTGTTCTTTCTGGTTGTTTGACGGAGGTCAGGATATCTTTTTGCGTCATAGCACCTATCTTATCTAAGACCTTGATTATATCTTCTCCGCCTCTTGGCAATTTTCTTCTTTTCATATTGTTCACCTTTGTCATTCAGGTTAATAGATTATTCTTTGTAAGCGTTATCTACTGATGATTCCTGGTTGCGGTTCTGTTCGTTACTTGTGTCTTTATAAATTTTTGCTTTATTCAATAGCACTCGCTTACGCTATTTCACAGTATTTTAAACATAGAAACAGTAGAAAACCCCTTTCCTACTATTTTTAAGCCTAACTACTTTTGTTTTGTACTTAATATATGGTTATTTAGATATTTATACCTTTTCCTTTATTCTTGTTTAGTTTCTTGAATGAAAAAATAATCTCCAAATTAGAAAATTCTGCTTATACGTTAAACTTAAAACACTTATAGCTTTCCCTAGTTTGTGACCAACTTCAGAAAACGAGAGATTCTTCTCTTTTATGGAACAGCCTATATGATAACAGCTCTTTTAGAAACTCTATTGTTTACAACTATTCATGGAGACTGGAGTTTTAGAAATATAATGATAAATTTTAGCATCTGGGGTTTAATATGGCTCATTAGCATGTTCGCTTATCCTGTTTTCTTCATTGATGCTCAAGCAGAAAAATTAGCTTTGTCTCCGTATCTAAGCCTATTAGGATATGTGATAATCGTTGTAATGTTCATTGTAACATATTTACTCCACAAAAAGGTAGTAGAAAAACGTGCAGGGAAAAAACTTTCTTTTTCTAGAATATTAGATTTATATTTTCCTCTTTCCAAAAAAAATTAATCTTTTCGTGGTCTAAACCAAAGTTTAATTTAACACAAATTTTTGTCTATTAAACGTGTCACTTAAAATTGGTTTTATTGTGAACCCAATTGCTGGATTAGGTGGAAAAAGAGCATGGAAAGGTACAGATTCTTTTGATTCTGCATGGGATTTTTTTGAGAAAGGTGAAAGCCATGCTTTTGAAAGAGTGAAAACAGCTTTATCTTCTTTATCTTCCTCTCTTCCTCTCGCTTTTTACATCTGTGCTGATCCAATGGGAGAAGAACTTTTATCCTCTCTACCTTTTGAAAAACATCTTGAATATACTCCATCAAAGTCTATTACTACCGCTCAAGATACTAAAAACGCTTGTACTGCTTTCATTCAAGAAAAAGTCGACTTAATCGTTTTTGTAGGTGGTGATGGTACCGCAAGAGACGTTGCATCAATTATTAGCGACAAAATACCCATCCTTGGAATCCCTTCAGGAGTTAAAATGTTCAGTGGTTGCTTCTTGTATCGCCCCTCCGACTTTGGTGATATAATTGAAGCAATGGTTAAAGAAGATGTAGACTTTGCTCCAGAAGATATAATGGACGTTGATGAGAAACTGTTTAGAGAAAACAAAGTTCATGCAACCCTTTTTGGTCAATCCATAGTTCCTCAGAAACCTGGCTTAATACAAGGAGGAAAAGTTTCTTCATCGAGTGATTCAATGGATAGCTTCTTTTCAATAAGTTTAGAACTAGAAGAAGTGCATAAAATTAATGAAGGAATAGTTCTTTTAGGCACTGGAAGTACTATTTTCCATGTAATGAAAGAGTTGGAAATAGAAAAAACTCTACTGGGAGTCGATGTATTAACTGATGGTAAGTTGACTCACAAAGATGTAGATGAGAACCTACTTTTTGAGATTATAGAAGGACAAGATGTTAAAATCGTATTGACTCCAATAGGGGGAACAGGTTTTATTTTTGGTAGAGGTAATCAACAAATAAGTGCGCACATTCTAAAAAACATCAAGTCCTTGCAAATCATCATTATTTCTACAGAAACAAAACTAGAAACCATTGATGCTTTGCAATTGGATTTAAATGAACAAGTGACTATATCTGACATCAAAAATGGTTTTGTAAAGGTGATAGTAGGATTTCATCAATATAAGCTAAAGAAAATAGTCTTGACAACTGTTTAAATTACAATTATTGGTCAACTTTTCTAGAACTCTTTTATGAGCAGCATTTTAAGAGTATGAACATCATCATCGTATTCTCTCTTAATTAATTCAATTGACTTTTTGAATTCCATATTTTTTATCTTATCTTTGAATTCTTCAGCTTTTTCTGCTACTTCGGTTTTGTATTTCTTAATATTCTCTTCACTAGGTGTTTCTTTTTGAATTAACACGAATAACATTAGTGCTTTCTCAATAAGTATAACCAGAGGGAAACAAGCTTCATATATAGAAAATCGTAATTCTTCAGCGATGCACTGTTTTAATGATCTCGCAATATCTGGAAGTATTACTGGATCCAGAATCAATTGTTTACTTTTCTGGTTTGTAAGGTAGTCTAGAAGTTGCAGAATCCTTGTCTTCAATTCGGGAGTAAAGTCATGAAATTCTTTTGGTTTAAGACTTAACATGTTTTTTTCATCATATGCAACAGGCAACTTTTCTTCTTCAACAATCTCTTCTTTTATTTCTTCAACACTCTCAGCTTGAGCTTCAAGTAATTCCTCTACGATTTCAGGTTCAATTTCTTCAATTATTGCTCGAACTGGTTTTTTAGAGAGGTGGTAGATTTTTCTTAAATCTAGAAAGATTGATTTTGCTCTAAAAGATAGAGTATGAGCTTCACCGGGTTCATAAATGTATTTTCCCTCTCTTTGGATAACTGCTTGGAAAGTACCTTCTTCCCATATTGGAAATGTTATAGTGTACAAATACTGGCCAGATTGCTCTTTAACCTCAAAAAGCTTAGCTTGGGATATGTCTGATTTTAGATTATTATTAGTTCCTATGAGAAGCAATCTATCAGTTTCGTTACTTTCTCCTGCATAAGAAACTGAAAACTCAACATGGTCAGCTTCATTCACTTCAAACAAAGATAAATACAAAGTAAATTCCTCAGAGTCTGAACTATTCATTATACATTCCTTAAACTATAACCAAAAAAGGTTTTCGGAAAAGAAGCGATAGAAAATAAAAAGAAAAATATTTGAAATTATTCTAGGCATTTTTAAAAAATCCTTTAAGCGTTTGAACAATGTATTGAATTTTTTCATCGGTTAAAGTAGAAACCATTGGAATTTCAAAATGGTTACGGGCAGTGTATTCAGAATTGGGACAAGAAACCTTACTATAATCAGGATAATTGATAACTCGTGACATATGCCAATTAGATAAATCCTTGTAACAGCTGTAAACGGAACATGTTCATTACATATGGCTATTACAGCTTTAGATATAGGTCCTAAGGATGAGGTAATAACAACTCCTTTTACGTTTATTGCGTCCTCAAATGTTATTTTCTTCAATGGTGCAATACCAATTTTTGCAGACATTAATCCAGAAACGTACAATATTGATCCTGAAAAACTTGAAGAGAAAATTACTAACAAAACAAAAGCTATAATGCCAGTACATATTTTTGGTAACCCTTGTGATATGAAAGCAATACAAGATATAGCTGAAGATTATAACCTTAAAATTATAGAAGATTGTGCTCAAGCTCACGATGCAAGGATTGATGGAAAACATATGGGGAATTTTGGAGATTTAGGTAATATATTTTTTCCAATAGAATCATTGACAGTTTATGATTACTAAATAGAGACAAAATGAGTTTTAAGAATTATTTTGTCGAAAACATGCAAATTGTTAATTTTCGACCCCAGTATTATTTTTTATTATTACTCCGCACTTCTTACAGAACTTGTCTTCTCTCTGTGATTGTTCTCCACAATTTGGACAGTATTCTACTCCCATCGCGTCTGTTGAAATAGTTGTTTTCTCAGGGAATTTAGTATAGATCACTTTTATTATCCCTATATTAAAGAACATTGCCACCCCTTTCGCTAAATAGACATATATAACCCCAACAACCCATATCCATGATATAGGGTCCTCTATACGCAAAATAAACACTCCATTAAAGGTATTGAAAAGGTAATGCAATATCATTCCTGGTACTAAACTTTTAGTTTTTATAAATAGATAACCAAACATTATTCCCCAGAAAAAAGTGAATATTACTTGAAACTGCACTCCTATCACGTGGTAGAATAGAGTTGAATCACTATAATAGATAGAATTCATAAGATTAGAGTTATGGGAAAAACCAAACAATAACGCGCTTAGTAATATTGACTCTTTTTCCGAGTATTTTTTTAGTAATAATGTTATTATTATTCCTCTAAACAACACTTCTTCCCATATTCCAGGTATCAACGATGTATAGATTGCTGATGTTGAACCAAGTATAGCTTTTATATCTAATTCAAATGATACAGTGTATAACTGATCTGATATCAGTAACGTTACAAGTACACACGCTAGTACCACTCCAGCTGTTAGTATCCCTAACCCTATTATTCTTATTAGAGGTTTTATCTTTGTTATCCTTATGTCTTTCAGAAATTCCTTATATCCCCTGTTTTTTCCTTGTATTTTCATTACATAAGGTACAATTATCATTAACAGTAATGCGAAAAGAGCGAATTTTATTAAGAATATTATATAATAATTATCATCCAAATATTCTACATTTCTCAACCCATAATATACTAGATGTGCTATTGCATCATATAATATGATTAACAAAATTATAGTCATCCAGATATGTTTTCCAAAGAAACTCTCTGCATCTCTAATACTGTTCTTTTCCTCCATAACTACCATTTTTTTCACCAATTACCTTTTTCATCTTTCTTCTTTTCATCCTCACAACTAAATTATGAATAAAGAATGTTACTGCTATTTTATCAATAAATAAGTAACTCCATGAACTCTCTTCAGTATGATACGAAAGATATATTCTGTTTGAAGGAAAAGAGTGAGGACTATCTTCTAAACCTTCATAGATAAAATAAATCTGAGTATAATATCTCCCTTGTAATAAAGTGTTTTTTGTACAATAATGTTCAGCAAACCACTGGAAATAATCAACGGTGGCAAGGATAATAGTAAGTACATATTCTTTATTATCGTCATAAAGATAGGCTTTGACTTCAGCTCTTTCTATTATTTGATCAATAAAAGCTACCGGGAAGATAGTAATATTAACTTTAACTGTAAGAACATTTGTTACGTTATTATAAGAGATATAAGGGAGTGAAAAATTAATCTTTAAGGGAACAGTAAGCGATTCTAAAACCCTTTCTATTTCATAGTCACCTGTTTGTGCATGGAGAATCAATTCATACACCCCTGGAAGAAGAGAAGAAAGAGACCATATTCCCCTCCAGAAACCTTTATTTTCATCAAAGAACAATAACCATTCTACAGTTGTTCCTGTTCCTCTCAATTTAATTGAAACGAAATCTTCTCCATTAGAATAATAGATATCAGTCTCGTTTATGAACAGAATATTCAAACCTTCAACAATTAGATGGGTGTCATTAAGATCTATATTTGGGTTAAGAAGAAGAAGTTTGTAAGGATCAATAGTTCGTAGAGATACAGAAACTTTTTCTCCTAATCCTTCATCGCCTGTTTTGGTTGGATAAACTTCATCAATCAATGCTATACTAATTAAAACTGATGTAGTTGTCGCAGGACAAAAAACATTGATAGTTGTATTAGTTGTTAACGTTGTTCGAATGTCAATAAGAGTATCTTCGTTATAGTGAAGAGTAACAACACCTAATTTTTTATGGTTAGCATTATCGATAGTTATATCTAATTCTTTTTCTGTAAAATCGACCAAGGAACTATAAAAACCATAATAAGGGACAGAAAGGTAATGAATAGTTTCTTCGCTAACATAATCTAAAGGAGAAAGAGTATAATCCATATTTCTGAAATAATATTTTCCTTCTCCTATTGCAGGATTATCTAAGAATAAAGCTAACTGCCAGTTAAAGAAAAGGTCGTTAAAAGTCATATTTAACGAAGAAAGATAAGAGTTTATGGAAGTAACAGACGAAGCAGTAGAGTTGACCATTTCTTGAATGAAAGAAGGACCAAATTGTTCGTATAAATAGAAAAGGAAAAGATATGCTCCTCCATAATCAATTCGAGTGTCTTTACCTCCGGAAGAATAAAAATTCCAAAAAACAAGAGAATCATCATAATCATTTCTGAAGTGTATATCAGCAAAATATGAGATATTACTTTGTTCTGCAGTCATAGTTTGGGTAAGATATCCAGCTAGTTCTGCGCATCCTTCATCAAACCATCTGTCTTCGTTAGAATCATGATTAAAATGTATAAGGTGTTGGAACTCGTGTGCAAGGGTGGTTTCAAAATGTTCAAGGTAGTCAAGGTAAATCATCTCCCACTCATTAGATTTACGCTCACTTAAACCAATACTGTCAAGATAAGTTTGACTAAACTCATTAGATGGATCAAAATAACCAGCCCAACCATTAGGGATATTAGAGTAAAGAATAATAGTTTTTCCGTCTCCAATATTACCTAAATTTCCCTCAATATTGCCAAAAACACTATTTTCAACAGGATAGATACTTTGTTCAAAAATATCTAAATCTTCCGAAATATCCTTTTGGAATAACTCAAGTCCAAATATATCTATAAGAGCAGTTTCAACGAAGAAATAAGCATGAGATGAAACATTAACAACTTGAGCAGTTAAGGATCTGTAAGAAGTAGTAGTATCAAGACAATAGAAAGGACGAGAGTCACCTATCTCATACGATTCAACAGAGTAAGAAGAAGAGAAGGATGAAAGGTTTGGTACAATAGAAGAAGAACGTTCTGAAAGTTCCTCTTTACGAGTATAATAAATATAATCACTTGAATAATAGAAAGAGGGAAGAGGGGAGTCTATAAAATCCCACAATTCTTCAATTGTTAAGGTGTGTTGAGCTGTGCTAATTTCCTCACTATTAATATTAAACAAATGGAAATTAGGTATAAAAGAATAACCCAAAGAAGAATAGGTATCTTGATCAATTCTACCAATTAACCAAGTAACATTATGTTCTATGTAGAAATCGACAAGGTCACCCTGAGTAGAAAGGTCAATAAAAAGAGTAAGAAGAATAATGCTGTCATTTTGCTCAGAGACAATGTCCCAGAAACTATGCAAAATAGGTAACTGATCAAGACAATCAATACATTGAGAAGAAGAAAATTCTAAAAGAAGGATTTTATCAGCAAAATCTTCAATATTTCTAACACTCTCATTAATAAGAGTGAAAGAGATATTATCCCATTTGGAAGAGGGAGAAGTAGTAACTGTAGTGTTATTATCACTATTGGATGAACAGTTAAGACAAGGTCGCTGACTGAAAATAATAACAGAGACAAGTGCACCAATTAAAACTATGGATAAAATGATAAAAGCAATAATTTTTTTATTAAAAATTATAGGAGATTGTCTCAATTTTACCACTTTCCATAGTTATTAGTGGTTTGAAAAGAAGATGGTCAAATAAAAAAGTAATTCGTTGTTTATAAATCTATTGTCTGGAAATCAATACTACTAAATCCAAAATAGAGAAAAAGAAAGGAGTAATAAAAGCTTCATTAAAAAAAAGCAGCTTAGTTTATCCAATCATTACTTTCACTAAACCAAGACTATTTTGCTACAGAAAGCTTAAGTTTACTAATAATATAGTTTAATTGGTGATTAAAAAAGGAAATAAGATAAAAATCTATGAAAGGAAGAAGGAGAGAAAAATGAGTAAAAATACAAGTGTTTTAAATATTGAGATATCAATTGATTGTATGGGGACTTAAAGATGGTACAAGAGGATAAAAAACACAATTATATAATGACAAGATGTGTGAATTGTAACAAATCAACAAGGGTAGTAGAAACATTTTGCATCCATTGTGGAGTAATAATATTACCTTTACCTAACAGAGAACTATACTGTGAAAAGTGTAAAAATGAGGTTAAAGAAGAGGACGATAAATGTTATGTCTGCGGAACAGAGTTAGATAAGCAAAAAGGAACAGATCATGATTTAGGCAAGTTTTGGAACAAAAAAACAGAAAAGTTTATCCAATATATGTCTCAATACTGTGAAATACCTGAAAAATCGAGTTTTTTTCCTTTGATAGAAGAAATTTTAAAAACACAACTTTATGCATACCCTACTGTAGAACTATTATTTTCGCAAGAAAGCCCACCTTTGTTACTTGAATGGTTTGGAATAATACCAGGTACTGAGGATTTTACTGAAAAAGTCGGAATGTTCAATAATAAATTTGAGAATTGTATGAGTAAGTCTTTCATCATGTGTTACTCTTATGCTTATTTAACCATTGCAATTATAGAACACCATTGGATAGTAAACAATAAATTACTCACTAACTATACACCACTTATTACCCAATCTTTGTATGATGAATTTAAAAAAATGTTCAATCTAACAATATCTTTTTTTGAGCAAACTTTAATGTCCATGGTCGACGAAGACTCAAAAACTACAATCTATAAACAACTAATATCGATATTTACCATGTGTTGCCATGTCGATGATCTTGGTGGTGAGGAAAAACCGAAATTTCAACGGTTTGCCCATAGGCAAGAATATCTTGAAAAACTTTTCTCTCAGAAAACTCTCGACTTTGACAGAAAAGAGTTGTCTTTGTATATTATAAATGATTTAGTCAGTTTTTTCAGTTCCCTTTTTCTTAGGGAGGCTTTTGTAGAAGCATCTAAACCTTTAATTATAATTATTCGTACACTAAATAATAAGAGACAATATTTAGATTCACGCGTTTTTGAGATATTAAACGATTTATTTGACGACATCAACAGAACTCTTATCTTTCATAGAGATCGCAAAAGCAACCAAGAATTATTGAGAACGTATGGAAGTAGATTGTACTATACAATGGTTAATACTATTTTGGCCTTATGTAACAGTATCAACAAGTTATTAGGTGTCGTTTTACCAGAAGATAAACATATACTTGGTTCAATCGTCAGTGTTTGTGAATCGTTATTTTCTATTGACTTAGACTTGTTCATTAAACATGAAAAATTTCAAACACCTTTTGTTGTAATAATCTATTATTTCAAACTTTGCGGTTGGTCATCAGAAAAAATTTTAGATGAAATTATCAGAATCTCTAAAATTAGTGATGAAAATAAACACTTGTTACTAAAACCATACAAACATGCTCTACTAGAAGTGGAACATTTTTTAGAAAAAAAGAAAAAAAGATAAAAGGGTGAAGATAGAAAAGCCTACAGCCCTCGCCAGTTTTGCGTGAACCACTTCCACCAATTACTATTAGCACTATCTCCAGGAAAAGATAGAAAAAGCTTGTAAGCATCTTCCATAATTTTATCAATTAGACCGTTAAACCAGTGGTTATTACCAGGAAGAGCTATTGAGGTGCCTAAATGATCCGCAAAAGGGGCTATTCCTAAACGAAGCTCTATATTTAATCCGTTTACATCAGTAATCCAAAAAGCACCTTTTTCAAATCTAAAGTTATTTGTTTTTAACCAATTTCTCATCCAAGAGGGGATACCTGGCCACTTATCAATGTTCGTAGCACCTTCTTGTAATGCGTGCATAATAGTTCTTGTTGCATCGTCCCAATTATTTTTATGGTCTAACAATAATAATAAAACCATTTTCCAAGCATCACTATCAAAATTAGCTGTTAACAAGTTAGGACCATATCCTCTACCACCGCCTTCTAACCAATTCAATAATGCATCAATTTTATTTTGAGCAAAACCATAGTCCAGTAGTCTGTTTATCCAGTATTTTCTAGATGCTGGACTTTTTATAAATTTTCCATTAATTACATTATTCTGAACCGAAAATATTATTGGTTTTTGGAGTCCTTCTAAACTCGTTGTGCCCAGCAAATTAACTAAATCAAAATTAATGTTTGGAGTAAAACCTGCTTCTGTCTTTATTAAATTCCAATCACTTTTATCAAAAAACGTGATGGCTTTTACAGTGTTATCATCTCTGAAAAAACTCCCGGTTGGGACACTGAACAACGGATCTGAGCTTTTTAGAATCGAATCAACAAGAGTATTGGTTAAGCTACAATCACCGTCTATAAGAGCTTGTTCAATGATGCGTTTTACTTCAAGTTCGTTACCTGCAATGGAAAGGTCTACTTTCTTTAAATTATTATTAAACCATCGTCTTATAAAACTAACTTCTTCGTCTGTGAGCAGATTTGGGTAATAGTATTGTTTAAATCTTATACCATAAGGTACTGTATGATGTTGATTACTATCATAACCTATTGACATACGGTTATCAAAAAGACTTTTAAATTGTTCTTGGACGCTTTCATCTCCTACTATACCTAACGTTTCAAGGTGAAACCTCATTGTTCCACCCTCAAAAACACTATCAAAGTCATTAAAAGCTTCAGAATTAGTAAATTCTTTGTAAATCCTATTTTTCATCTCAGTAAAAATAGAGCATATTTCTGTTGTAGTTTTAGAACTTAAATCTTCACTTGTTTTAGTAAATCCAATCATAGCTTCATTTATTAACCCGTTAAGATAAATAACAGCTTCTTTTTCAGCACCAGCTGTACTAGGGACAGGAATCTGTGGAATATTGAACAATATCTTGCCCCCCTCGTTTCTAAGGGTAGGAGTGAACATATCGCCCGGAATAGTAATAGAACACGAATCCATACTAGTCTTGGCAAATTTGAATTCTATCTCATCGATAAATTCCTTCTGGACAGTCCAAACATCATCTATCTTTAGCACTTGTAGAGCTCGACCGTTCTCGATAAGACCTATAAGTTGGTTTTGTTTAATAGATGCTTCAATAATTTTATTAATTTCGAATGCATCAATTTCCCCGCTCCTAACTAATGCATCTAATAAATCCCCATTTTTTAGCTTTGTTAAGAAGTTATTTCCTATTCCACTTGCCGTTGTATCAATTGCTGATACCAGTTGATCTGCTATATCCTTTGCAAACTCCTCTTTAACGTTTAGTTTCATTAATTGGTCATATATTTCTTTTTTCAACTCTGTAGATCTTCGAGGTAAATATTCTAATCCCATAGTATTACATTTGTTTTCCATAATAACTAATACATATTTACCGTTCTTTTTTCCTAGTTGAAAATTATCGAATCCATGAGTTCTGTATAATCCATCTGTAGCTAATCTTCTACCGATAATAATATCCTCTGCTACCTCTCCTATACCATAGTCATTATCAGGGTCTATTAATTTCACTGGATTTCGGAATTCATCTGTTTCTCCATGTAATACAATCCAAACTTTTTGAAATCTTTCAAAATCGCTTTTATCCATGGATCTAGCTTCATCTATACCTGCTGTGAAAAGTAAAACTCTTGCATAAGATTCAGCTTCTTTAGTCGTTATTTCTTCTCCAATTGTTTTTGCGAAATTCCCATTTGTATCTATAAGTGCATCTAAACGATCATCAGCATGTTTTTTGATAATAGATACGAAGTCATCATTAACCTCATTACCAGTCATTAGCAAATCATCTATAAGATTAGGTTTCATACATAAAGCTTTAAGACTATCAACATCGTCAGTTTTTTTAATAAAGTCGTCGATAAAATCGGTTTTATCAGGATTTTCTCCGATTTGTTTTTGTAATTTTTTAAGATAGTCAAAAATAATACCTTTAGACATACTATTACCTGTACTGTCAAACCAAGTCGATGCGAATGCATCAACAGATTTAGTCCATCTATTATTGTCTAGATTGCTTATTACATCACCATTATCATCAAAGAATAATCCTCCCTTCTTGAAAGCTCCATCTATATGATCTATATTATCCAAAATTATGTCGGGTTCAATAATTCTAGCAAATTCCTGAACCAAATATTTTTCATCAGGAGTCATATCATTAAATTTAGCCCAGTTTAAGTCACCTATCCTTTCCCAAAGTATTTGCATATATCTAGATTTAACATCAGCTTTTCTTAAAACATCAAACTGGGTGTTCAATACTTTTTTAGCAGCATTAGAGTAACAAGCTATACACCAAGGCATACGCTTATTTTTCCAAGGTTTCCAAGTGCCAATTTCCCAGAGTCTGGTGATTTTCTGCCATATATATCCAAATATATCAAGAATTAGGTCCTTAGTTTTTGTAAGAAGTGCCTTGAATCCAACTTTTGTTTTTTTTGCAACAGCCGTGACTCCAACTATATCTGCAGCATTTTTCGCACTTTTGAAGAGTTTCTTAATAAGGTTTCCAATAGCGTCCATTACAGGTTTAAGTGCCCCCATAGCTAGATCGAAAATAGGTTTCATAATTCTAGTCTTCAAGAATTTAAACGCTGCTACTAAGAAAGTCACGAAACCTAGGACTAAAAGAAGAGCTGTACCTAAACCTAGTAACACTATCCCACTCATGGGTATCAAGACTACCGTAACTAAGCAGAGTAAAGCTATGAATAGGATCATTCCATATTTAGCAAATTTCTTTAGAATTGGACCAAGTGTTTCTTTAAGAAACTTACCAATTCTGTTGAAAATATTCTTAATAAAATCTCTTATTCCTCCGAGAGCTTTACCTAATCCTGTTCCAGCACACCAATCCTTCATTCCTCCAAAAACTTGTGCAAGAACGTTACCAAATAGTTCTGTAATATCTAAAGGTATCATAATTCTTGCGAATATTCGGAAGAATTTCATAGGCTCAAGGATAGAATCTTTAGTGTCTTGGATTATTGCGGTAATAGGTAGTATACCAATAACTATCTCACAAATTAATATAAACGTGTTTTCACTGAAAAGGTCTAATCCAAAGAGACTAAGATGTTTACGCAGACCAAAATAATGATCCCATTCATCTCCATCTTCAACAGAATGAACCCATTTTGATTTGCCAAAAAATAAATCTGTTACCTCATCGCTGTTCTCAATACCTATTTCCAAAAAGACATTTTTAACAGAATTTGGATTAGCATCGTTTCCTTGTCCTTGTTGGACATCAATCTTAGCTCGTTCTTCTATTTCTTCGTCTGTTAATTCTCCTTCAAGGTCTGTTTTACCAGTTGCAACATCTATAACGTGGTCAAGTTTGTAGACATGGGGGAAGTTTTGAGCTGTTACCTCATCGAAAATATAATCTCCACCAGAAACATATCTCAATTCAGAAGTATCATGTAATCCCACATTTGTTCCAAAAATAATTGAAAAGATAAATAAAAGGAAAACTCTGAAAAGATCCATTATAATGCCTGCTTGAATACTAATAATCTTGATATATATCTGAGCTAACATTTTCATAAATTCCCAGATTTCTTTACCAAGATTTTCAAAGAAGTTCATAATAGTGTTCCAGAGATTAGAAAACCACACACAAGCATTGGCGAGATAGTTGAATTGTGCGTCATTTAATTTATCAAGAATCTCATCAGGGTCAGCATCCATGAGGTCCAAAGCCCAACTAATCACTCCCGCAGAGATATCTAGAGGGTCTTTTTGCAATTCAGAAGCTATACCATTAAGACTAGTAACTATAGTATCGATTAATACTTGTTCAGGGTCAATCTCAACATCAGCGGCAACACCATTTGTATTTCCTTCAAAGGATTCTTCTGTAGTACCAGGAGGTAGGTCCTCTTCAGGATTCTCATGATTAGGATCATTCCCATCAACAGGTTCAGGTAATTCAATATCCCTATCTGGTCCAGGGACAACAATATATTTTGGTGGTGTACGACCGTTCTTCCAAGCTTTAATTGAAGATTCTATTCCTTCAACGGTAGTTAATTTAGTTCCTAAAACTGGTTTTAATATATTGCTGATATAGTCAAAAAGTCCAAGAGAGACATGACTGGGAGCTACTATCGTTCCTTCAGATATTTGTTGGATTTTGTTTATGTCATAGATGGCAAAACCACCTACTTGACCAATTTTATGATAGCTTTTATGTATTGAATATGCATCTCTATGACTTATAACTTGAGTGGCGAGTTGAATAGAAATCTCTTCTTCATCTCTTTTATCGGTATAATACAAACGTAGTTTTTGTAACTGTCTGTCATAAGAGAATGTATGTTCTCCAATATTGAAAACAATTTCATCCGAATCTAAAGTAAGAACCGAATCATCAGAGCTTAAGATAATGGGAGTAGAAAGGCTAAATTGGACTTTAATAATGTCTGTAGTATTGGAAATAAAATCTAATAGTTCTTGTTCAGAAGGAACAGCGGTGTTAAGACGATTAGAGGAAATTTCTAAACTGTTGAATTGATCTTTAGAAAATTGTAAAGTAATTGCAAACGGCTCTTGATCAGTAGTTTGACTGTTATGAGATAAGCGTATATTAGAACTCTCGAAGATATTAGTACCTAAAGATGAGCTAATAATTGAGAACCTAGGACATAATTTAGTAGGTTGAGAAGAAGTTCCTCCAGTTCCTTCCGGACCAATCATGTGTTGAACAAGAGAAGTTTCTTCATGTTTGGTTCCAGCATCCAAAATAACCATATAAGAAGCTAAACCGACAGCATCAGTAGCATTAACCACTCCATCCTCATTTAGATCCTCATAAACGCCATATTGGTCTACACCAATAAGAACTATACGTAAAGAATGATATTTAATGCCATCCCAGAAGGATTGGCTCTCAAGAACTTTCTTTCCTGTATAAGGTTTCTTACCATTCATTAATCCTTGGCTAGGAATAGTTCGGTATTTGCCATCAAGTTGCATCATAAGGCCATTTTCGGGAAGAGCTTGTTTAGTGGAGATATACTCGGTGATACCAGTAAAAGCATTCATTGTATCATCAAAATTAGTTAGATTTGCTTGAATATCAAAGATATTTGAAGGGATACTTCCCAAAACACCTGGAGCACGTAAAACTATAGCTAAACGATGAATACCCCTAGCTATGGGATTTGTTGTTACAGGTATATCACAAGTACTCATTTCTCCAATCTCTAATGCATAACCATGACGAACGGGGGCAGCTTCTTCTAAATCATAACAAAACTTATTCCAATTAGGTGATAAGGGAATATTGAGAATCCATGAACCATCATCTAAAGCAGTAATTGTGATATCGCTATAGAATTTTTCTATACCTTCTATTACTTCTGTATATCCTATCTCTCCTAAACTACCATAAACATATTGACCATCGTAATATATAGCCTCAATAAGAGATGTAGGGTCATAGTATACTTTTATTTTCAAGATATTGTCATCTATGTCTTGTAGAAAATGCAAGTTTGTGTAGTAAATAATTTTATCGCTGGTTTCAATTGAAGTTTTATTCATCATACTCTCGACATAGTTCATTACACCTGTTTCATTGTAAAAATCGTTAAGACCTACCCATTCTGTAACTTCATTACCATTAGCTATAGTAGTGTAATTCATCTGTTCTCCAGGATAGGGAAAAGCACGTGTAGAGAAGTAATGACCAGTGTCTTTTTCCAATCTATCATAAGGATCATCCCCCACGCCAACATAATCAAGACCACCAAAGTTTACAGGGCGGTCAGAGACAAGCCAATCACTAATTGGGTAATTTCCATCTGTCGATAACATATCTTTATCTTGAGCTTGATACGTACTGGTTACTATTCTCACATTTGTGGTTGTTGCTATCTTAGTCCTAATTTGCCAAGGAAATGTTCCAGAACCTTTATGAAAAGATCTAATGACAAATCTGTTAATGCCTTCGTATAAATAAACATCAATATAATAGTTCATAGGTTCAGAAGGTGAAGTGAGCACTCCTTGACCTATTTTTTCTCCTCCTTGGAAAAGTAAGAATGGATTAGTTGTAGTTATTTGAATAATAGCACCAGCAGCTTTATCACATTCAAGGACAAAAGACGCATCTTCAGTAGCAGCCATTGAAGTGTCAGAAGATATCCTTGAAAAGTCAAGGAAACCCAGACTATTAACTTGGTTTGGTACCCAAACCCCCTCGTTACCTTGATTTAAGCGTTGGGTTCTTATATAAGATTTAGCAAAAGGAGCAAGGATGTTTTCATCTTCATAATAGATAGAAATATCGTCAATATAATATTCTTCCTCAAGAATTGTTTTTTTCATAGTGAGACAATCGACACTATAAGTTTGCCATTTATTGGTTTTTATTTGAGAACTTGCTGTATCTATTCCTGCATAGAGAACAAAGTCATTAGGAGTGATGAAGACATGTTGCCACGAGTTTGGCACGTAGTTGAAGAATGCATGCATATTGTCATAATCACTATGAAGTGTTACAACATTATAATCAAATATAATTCCGCTAGGATGGGAAGAAATGACAGGGGTGATTATTAGTGTAACCTCTCTCGTATCACCGTCTCTGTTTTTTACCTCAAATTCAAGCATTATATTACCAGGTTTTGGTTCTCCTACACCGTCCCAATCCCATTTGTAATAAAAGGAAAGATCAGAAATACGTTCTGTGTCATATGCTGTGAGAACGAATGGTTCATTTCCTATAACTTTTCCAACATTTCCAAAACCTTCAGGATCGGAAACTACTTCCATATAATCAAATGTATCGCTTTCAAAATCTTCGATTAAATAGCCTATTTGAGTAAATTCATCCTGAATTTCATTAGTAACATTGTCGAAGGGTTGAACTACTAACCAATCATTTATTAAAAGCGTTTGTAAGAAAGATAGGCTATAGAGCGTTAAAATTCCGTTAGCGATGATAGTATATTTGTGAACTGTAGTAGTATCAAAACCCCAAGGTAAAGGAACAACATAGGGTCTTAAAGTCTCAAAATCTTCTACTTGTAATCTTGTTGTTAGTGAATATTGTCCATCGTCAACAGAGACTGTAAGGTCTACCCATCCCCCAAGAGGTTCAGCAAAAACATACAATTCTGTTGGTCTATCTTCAACATCAGTTGAATGAACAAACAAACTGTTAGTATTTAATGTCCACCCAGTTATTTCCCCATTTCCAAAGTCACTAGAGAATCCTGCACCAGAATATATTCTAAGGTTTTTGAGATAAAGAGGTAAATCAGTAATGTTTGAAGGTTTAATAATTTTAACATTATGATAACAATTTTCTTCTAGATAGTAAGTAATATCAGCAGAATCACTCTCTCTAACTCCTTGGTATGAGATATCAGCTGTTACTGTTAGTAATGGAGAAATGGTAATAGAAACATCAATCCATTGATAATAAGGTACTTCGAATAAAAGCAAAATATGCATAGATTGTCCATTATTAACAGATATCATTATTTCTTCTTTATTATCCACTGTAGAAACAATACCGACTTGTAAATATGCCTCTCCTTGATCATAAATTATAATTTGATATAACTCATCATGATGACCGGGAGAAAGATATCTAAATGCGAGTGTTGTATTGTATTCCTCGACTACATAAAAATCTCTAAACATTATAGCCTCTTCAGCAGTAGAATCAATCTTTAAACTTCCTTGAGCTGATGCTTGAAGATAATATTCTGCTATCTCTCCTGAACCCCGAATAGTATGTGTGGTTGAACCGTCATCAAATTCAATATCGACAGGATAAATCCCACCACATTCAATAGAATCAACAATTATATCTGCGTATGAAAATTCTAAAGATTCTAAAGTAGAGATTCTAAAAACTGAATCGGAAAGTGTATTATTGAAAGAAATGTAAAGTGGATCACCTATATCTGGTCGGAAACTTTTGTCAGTAAATAATTGCATATTGAAAATATTAAAATCATTATCTAAACCAAAGACGAGTGTAACATATATTGTTCGGAAAGTATTATTCTTGAACCAATCATTAACAAGTAAAGTACTTCCACCATTTGTTATTTTGTAAACATCTCCATTGTAGAACTTGAAGCCATATTGTTGAGAATCTTGGTATAATCCAATAAACATCCTAGTATTCCATTGTTTAGCTTTAAAAGTAAGAGTAAGAGTTTGTTGGTGAGAAAGATCTAATGTCTCGGTTTGAAATATTCCTTCATCGATATATAATTTTCCAACAATAAAAGCGTTATCCTTATCATTTACTCCTAAAATCAAACGTTCAGAAGTAGGATAATAATATTTGTGAAAGACGCTAAAACTGTTAATTACACCTTTAGGAAGATGAGTATCACTTGTAAGCATATCATAACAAATACCTGTATAACCAGAGCTATAAATGCGTGAAGAATCCTCGATAATTTCTCTTCCAACAACAATTTCGTCAACAAATGGTTCAATGATGAAGAAGCTCTCATTAACATAAGTTACTGAGATACCAAAACTACTTTCAGCTTTTTTATAATTAATATCATTATAGGGTATGGACCAAGATTCAATTAAGATGTCATCCATGGAAGTAGCGTAATTCCAGAGTTGAAGTTGTTTGGATTCATATATTCCTGGGTGCTCATATATCCAGATGTATTTTAGGTAATAACCAGTAAAATAGTTTAATCTCTCAATGTTTTTGTTTTGGGAATGAAAAACTAACCCTGTAGTAACAGTACAATAGTCACCACTCCATATACCACTAGAACTATTAACTGTGGCTGTGAGAACATAATCAGTAAAAGGCATATTATAATGATGAATAAAGGTATCAATTGATGAACCAAGAGATCGTTGAGCACTTAAATCACCAGTATTAGTAATAAATGGTAAACTTGAACCAATCCAATCGTCTAAGGTACAATTACCATCAGAGAAATCAGTATAATAATCAAAGAGAGTACAGTTACCCCAGAGAGTAAGGAATTGAATGTATGCGTAATCATTTAAAGGAACAATTGAAATTGAAGAAAGATATTCTCCAATATCTTCAGTTGTAATTCTATAATCTTTGAAATATTCTATCCCTATATTTTCATTTTTAGAAAGAATAAAATCGTCGTTGATATGAATTTGAAGATTATCTGCATAAACATTGGCTGTTACCCAGAAATAGAAATCTTCAGGCGATAAAAATTCTAAATCAGGTAAGTCATATTTTAGTAGGATGTTTTCATCAATCACTAAATAACTAGAAGAAGAAGCGATAGTTCCTCCATCTGCTAGATTAATTTTTGTCAAATAGCTATTTGAAGATGTAACAGTGTTATTCAATACCCATTGTATGTTCAGTATTGTTTCTTGTGCTTTATATTCAAAACCATCACTAAAAGTTTGGGATATATTAAATGGAGAGACAGTTAATCTTCTGAGATACAAATCAGAATCAGTTGTAGTAAGATTTAACTCAATACGGTTACCATTCATTGATGGATCGACATAATTAATTTCAGCAGTTTGATTATTATCCAACGATATATAGTAACTATGTTGAGATGGGTCACTTATTTCTGTCGAATAGAGAGTGAAAGAATACCATCTATAGGTATTAACAGTTATATTCAAAGAGTAAATATCTTCAAACCAATCTTCATAGTAAAGGTTACCATCTTGGACGAAGATTGTATCTATGAACTGGTTATCGTTATCATCTTTCAATGAAAGAAGAACTGTTTTCCCTTGATTTTCCGTAATCATAAATTCTAGATAGTAACTATAATTACCGTCATAATAACTCCATTCATCAACCTCAACAGCATAAACTAACTTAGAATCAGTTCCTAACTTGAAAACGGTCTCTTGTTCTAATTCAAGATGAGCTGTTGAATATATTGAATCTGTTACATCAGGAACATATTCCCAACCGGCTATTGAATAAATCTTAATAGAAGAAAGATCTATTTCCCCTTCAAATGACAATAATAATTTGTCAATATCAAAACAAGTGATCAGTGAGGGGTCATTATCAGGATATCTTGTCGTATATGTCTGAATAAAGAGTTGGTAAAGATTGATACGATAATAAAACCAATTCTCTGTGAGATCAAAACTAGCATAACCATTGCCTGCAGAGGTTGTATGTACTCCTATAGTAACATCTGTGGTAGTTTCAATATTATTACTGCGTATTTTCATTTCTAAGAAAGGATATACTGAAACATCTATCGTATTACCTAAAAAGCGTTCAATTATATAATTTTCAGAGGATGTAAGAGTTGTATAAAAAGCATTTTCTTCAGAAACTAAACTATCATCACTGTAAAAATGTACTTCCTCAACATATATGTGTTCGGTGGTATTTATTGAAGATTCTGATCCGTAATCATCAGGTGTGAATACAAGCCAAATAGACTGGTAAATATTTCTGTCTTCTACAGGAATATCTCCTTTAATTGTTACCCAACTTTGATTGAACCATCTTTGTGTCGAAAGCTCGGAATGAAGAAGAATATAACTGCTTTCACCATATGTTTTTCCAGTGTCTGTATTGGCTCTTATACCATAAAAACGCATATTTTGATCTGAGTTTGTTCTTACAGTTATTTCAAAATGGTAGTATTTTGTAGTATTAAGCGATATATCACTATTTGCACCTATACTCATTACACAACTAGTGCCTGTACAATCTGTTAATTGTACGTCGAGAAGACCATTATTAACTGTATAACCTTCAGAAAGATAAAATCCATTGAATTTTTCTGTGTCTTCTTCTTCAAAATCAAAAATATCATTGAAGGTATTAGTAGCATAATCAGCAATTGTTGGGCTGAACCAGTTTTCAGCTGGTCCTCCGTTTAAAGCAGAAAAAGCTACATCAGTATACCATTCAGTTTGGTCTAAGTAGGTATACGATGAAGAATCTATATCCCATTCTTCTCTCCATCCTTCAACATCACTCAATAGGTTGGAATAATCATCTCCAGCCATCTTATCAGAAACACTACGTGTAGCTAAACTTTGGACACTAATAGGATAATCAGAAGAAGTAACGTTGATTTTTACTTCATAAATATCTAATTCTGCAGGAACATTTTCCAGTGTTGAAGAATTAATGAAAAGATGATGACCGTAAGTTTTGCTATCCTTTTCAAGGAAATAGACTGTACCTATAGAAGTAAAAAGGTCATACTCACTTGCATTAATAGGACGGATACTAATCTCAAATTCTAGATTGTCGTCTGGTGTGGTATCTGCATAGATGTAAAAGAACCCTTCTTGTAATTCCATATCGTAGGTAACCCACTCTAATTCGTCTTTAATGACTATTTTTTCTGTAAAAACTCTTCTTCCTTCATCATTTTCAATTATTGAAGGTGCTATCTTGTAATATTTACACGCATCTCTTGTTTCTCCAAAGGAGCTATAACTAAGGAAACCTAGTTGATATACATAGACTAAAACATCTGTATCAAGTTCTAACGTGATTCTATTATGTATACTAGGAACTATACAATGAACAACAAAAGTTTCGAAACCGTCAGTATGAGGTATTAAGAATTCAGCAATTTCTCTTTCTCTTATGTATAAAGATTCATCTGAATAACTTTCCTTGACTTTAATCCTTGTTTCTTGTTTCATGGGATTTTGGACAGTTAAATACATGCGTGTTATATCATATTTCCCAACAGAGAAGAGATCAATACTATGAAATTGAGCTGGATAGTATTGTCCGAAATCTGTATTATCAATAACCCGATAATAAAATCCAACTTTTGCTGAAGCAGTACCATGAGAACGAACAAAAGTTAATTGATCATTAACATAAATATGATAAGAATCGAGGAATAAGTTCTTGATAATCTTTACTGAAACATCACTAGAAATATCTTCAATGAGAGGGATAGTGTCTACTATTGCATGATTATGAATAAGCAAAGCCAAATCTCTTGATTCTTCTATCTTTTGAACAGCAATAGTCCAAAACTCGTTACTACCTTCATATTTGTAAATAAAACCAGTTGCTACACCATATTCAAAAACAGAGAAATAAGCTTCCAAAGTACCTGTAGTAAACACGAACTTGTCAGATTGTACAGTTATCACTCCTTTTTTCGCTTCAAATAAATCAAAAGTTAAAGATTCTCCAGATTCATCGGGGGACCAAGCTCCACTAACTGATTCATCTAAATACTCTGATAAGACAAAACCATCACAGCTTAAGTGAGAATAGTTTGTTCCTATGAAAGTCCGATAAGTGGCAATAGTACCTTCTCTATCTCTAGCTAAAACAAGATTTTCCTCCCCATTCACCGTTGCAGGAGTGATTTGTGTATAAACGTCTTTTGTAGAATAATCTATGGCGTCAAATTCCCTTCCATTTATCTTGGGAGAAGCCTGAGCTGTTATCCCCAAGTAAGAAATAGCCATGTAAGGAAGAGGAGAATCAAGTGAGAGTTGTGGAAAGATATGAATGAGGAATGAAACATCTTGCCCTTTTAGAGAATCTAGAGGGATATAAATAGGCGTTGAATAACCATCTAATCTTTCAGTAATGTCTGCAAGTATCTTGTATTCTACTGCTCTTCCATGGTAAAACTTAGCTTCTATAACAAACCTAACCGTTGAATCAAATGCTGATTCATCTTCTATTTCAAAACTCATCCTAGCTATTTGTCCAACTAAACAAATATCATTAAAATAAGGAATGAAATAATCTTCAGTTTCCATTAGATAGCTTCCTCTCCCTGCTTCAGGATTGAAAGAAACATATCGGCTATAAGGTCTGAAAAGTGCTTGTTGACCATCTTCAAGATAAGAAGATTCACTTACTTCATTCACCAGAACATCTTCTACATTATCATCCAAAAGTAGATTATATAAGAAAAGATTAGGAGTATAAATCTTAATAATATCAAATTTTACATATCCATGTATTTCTAATTTGAGATGAGTAGAAGTAAGGTCAACAAAAGGAAGAAGATTGATTTCTACTGAATGAATATTTGAAGGATGATCACTGAAAAGAATCTCAGAAGTATTAGCATCACGAACAACAATCCTTGCAGAAGGAGATGTTTGTCCAAGTGAAATTGCTACTTTTAGTATTAAATCGGTATACCCGTTCCATAGGTCTAAACTACAAATTGCATATGCTTTTCTCCCTTCTTGGACAACTAGTTTTCCATTTTCTATATCACGTGTTCCTCCCCAAATAGCTGTAGAATTTACAGTCGTAAACATGAAATCATCGTAAAAAAACGTGTAGTTGTCATTATTCTCTGCAGAAATAAGATAAGGTGAAATATCCATTATCAGTAAAGAAGATATAATGAATAGAGTCGTTATAATCTGAATAATAGGTCTTTTCTTTTTGGTAATTAAATTAATTATTTGATTTTTCTTCATTTTCTTTTCCTCCAGATTCTTTTAATAAATATAGTTAGAAGAGTTGCAACTCCACCAACTCCAAATAATCCTCCTATGCTGTATAGGCCATAGATCCATTGTGAATTACTATCCAAAGGATTATCTTCAATTGGTGAAAAAACTATAAACTCATAGAAATGAGTTTGATTTACATTTCCGTTATTATCTCTTGTTTCAAAAATGAAACGTACAGTTTGATTTAATTGATGAGAATAATTGTATACTACTCCTTCTTTTTCATTAAGTATCTGTGAATTAAAAGTAATAGTATTCCATTCATCACCAAAAGAGTAATGGCAAAATGTTTCATTGATTCCACTTGAATCCCTTACTTGTATATTAAACTGAACAATCTCATCGTATTCGGGGTTTAGAGGAGAATAGTCAACGATAATGTTAGGGGGTGTTAAATCGATAAGTTCTAAAGATTGTATTTCTGAAGTAATTATTTGATTTGTTATCATGTGAATAATTACTCTGTAATCTAAAACGAGTGAAGTAGCAGAGGCGATATAAGCAGAGTAAAACTCTTCGTTTTCTAAAGGCACAACCTTATGCCATGAAGGTTCACCTATACTTTTATATTCAACAATAACGTGTTTAATAAGTTCAGGATGACTGAAAATATGTTGTTGTTTATCCAAGTACAGAACTCCTTCATCGTACTGATTAGAAAGATCTACAGAATGAGTTAATCCTTCAACGGATGGTTGCCAAGGTGGCCATCCTCCTCCACTTTGGACGACGTAAGAGTAAGTAGATGATTGGGCGTAATTTCCTGCATTATCCCAGGTTCTAACATAATATTGGTCGGTGTGGCCTGTACCACCACAAAAATAAGTTCCTTGATATTTTCCACTTACTATGGACATAGGGACATACTGCCAAGTAGATAAACGTTTGAAGTATAAACGGACACAATCAACACCGGATCCCGTGTCGGTTACAGAAGCTCTTACTACTACATCATCGAGTGAATATACCGTTGTTGGTGTTCGTGTAATTGCACTAATTGATGGGTTTGTTGTATCTTGGAAGAAATATGGCCCATATATACTACTGTATTTAGTGTTTCCAGCAACATCTGTACAACTGGTTCTATACTCTATTCCTTCTGAAAAGCCGACACCACTAATATCTATGGCATAATAATATGTACCTCCAGTATCATGTGTCATAGTATAATAACCATAAAGTGTGCCATCTATCCAATAACATATTTGTGGAGTGTTTATACCAGAACCGCTATCACTAAAGGTTGTATAAACATATAGTGTATTTGTACCAGAGATTATAGGATTGGGTGTATGGTATGTATTAGAAACAGTAGGCAAAACAGTGTCTTCTATGTAGAAAGTTATTAGTGAAGTTGTTTCTTCATTGTTATTAATGTCTTTAGCGTGAATAATATATTTAATTTGAGTGTTATAGGAATATGTTCCAACAAGTGCGGATTTATAAGTGGTACCAGAGTCAAAAGACATTGAAATATCTGTTTGTTTTACGCCTTCTACCCACCATTCAGCCCAGACACTGCTTATGCTAGTATATGAATCTGTTGCACACGCATAAAATCTGAATTGTTCGTTATATTCAGGATCTGAAGGAGATACGTAATGGTTACTAATAACAGGATCTGTGTTATCGTAAATTTGGAAAGACTGAGAACTGTCAGTTGTTAAAACATTTACCCTATAATCATATGTAGCCCAAAGGTTCAAAAAAGGATCCCATTCTACTCTTTCTCCCATAATATCTTTAAATTGAAAAGTTATAATACAAGTTTTACTATGATGATTTTGAACTGCCCATATATATTGATATGTTCCATCAAACTTATCTCCTGAAATACGACTCATACTGTACCAACCGTAAGTAGTGCCGTCACAAACAAATTTAACATTGTAATAATTGTTATAAACGCCTATATGGTCTATCACATCTACTCTAATAGTTATTTGTGAACCTATAGAAGCCGAGCTAGGAGTAACATAATTTGAATATGTTGGTCCTCCATAATCCCATATCTCGAAGAAGATATCATCATCATAGGTCTCTCTGTTATTATAATTTTGTGATGATGAACTATCAACAGCATAAATTTTGAAATATATAATATCATTCACAGATTCTGGTGCAGTATCAGAATATATTGATTGTAAAATGTTTGCAGAGATAGTTGCTTGGTAATTATTTCCAGTTGTATGAGACATCGGAACATAGTTGGAAAAAGTGGAACGGGAGCTGCTATAGTATAGCCGTGCGTACTGTATTCCTGATACATCAGTAATTTCAGCTGTAATTGTTAAACTATAACTTAAATCTAATAACCATGTTTCATCTATACTTGTAGTTGGTACATGTGCCTCGAGATTTTTACTGTTTTTCCATGCTGAACCTTCATATGTCCAATCGTTAGCGTCCTCTATTGTTGGTCCGATACCATCTAAGACTTCATAGGTTAAAATATTGTATGCTGTCACATAGATGTTTGAAGGAGTATCAAGGGCCATTGATAAATCCTCATCATAAAGGTAAAATTGAACATTGTGCACACCAATAGATCTAAAAACAGTATATTGATAATACCATTCATCTCCATTATCCAATACCATAGCAACAGAAGCTCCTCCATCTATTCTTATTCTCACAGCGTATAATAAGAAAGTAGACATCCCTTTTCCGTAATCGTGGGCACTAATATCAAATCTAATAGTTTGTCCTTGGTAAATCTGTGAGTGAGAGCAAGTGGGACCTGAAGTTATTACTGGGGAAACAAAATCTCTAATATCCAGCCATCCCGGTGAAAGTTCTTCATATGTATTGCTTTCACTATCTATTGCAACAACTTTGAAATGGATATCAGAAATATCATTAAAATCATAAACAGAGAACAGATAAGATGAACTAATTTCTCCTCTCCAAATACCTGAAAATTGATCACCAGAGATTAGGACCATATTATCAAAATTTACCCAAGTCCATGTATCACTGAAATATAATTTAGCAGAATTAACTCCTGAAACATCAGTTAATTGCACATCAACATAAAGCGTTTGACTGTAATCTACAAAAGGGTTAGTACTCGTCCACGCAGGACCACCATAAGACCAGTTACTAATATCTGGTCCTGTACTATCTATAATAGTGAATGAACAATAATCGACATAAGTTTGATTGTTATTCCAAGAATCTTTTTGTTCACTGAGTTCCCAACCTGTTTTTAAAGCATTTAAATCCCCAACTTTAAACCACACATAACAAGTTTGAGTACTATCTACATTTGGAGTAGTCCACGTGTAATCGAATGATGAGGATTCACTAAGTTGCATAACAATCCAACCAGTGTCTGAAGCTCCGTGTTTAAAGCGAATAAATGCAAAACCTGAAGGGAAAAAGTTATCAATGATTCCTTTAAAATTATCATTTAAAGTGATTGAAAAGTCTATATTCTGCCCTCCTTTTAGAGATGTGTGGGATTGTTGCATATTAATTATAGTTGGAGCTTCTCCATCCCATAATTCAAAGGGTTCAGTAGGGTTCCAATATCGAATGTTACCACTTGTATCTTTTGCTATAATTCGGAAGAAGAATCTCCCATTTTCAACATCTATAATACTATAACCATCATTAGTTTTTTCTGCGGAAAAAATAGTCATATCAATTGTAACATCATAAGTAGTTGATGTACCGACTTGAGTGAAAGTGTAATGTTCTCCCCAACTACCATAAGTTCCATAACTGTATTCAAAATAGACTTCATCTAATTCTGTCTCGTCATCAGCAACAACTTCAAAATAGAGATCTTCTGCTGATTCATTGAACCAATAAGCATTACGGGCAACATAAACATCTGGTTCTACTTCTTCTTGCCAATAAACTATATTTCTGGTCAAGACATTTGCTGTTCCTTGAGTAACAACTGTCGTACTGAGAGTAGGCAAAATTGCGTCAATAACGGTAATTTGATAATGAACGGAAAAATCATACTGGTTTAAAGAATCTTGAACAGAGAAGTAATATTCAATGATGTCACACCCTACCAAATTGTAATCAAACGTTCTAGTAAAGTAAACATTATCTCCACTATCATAAAGCTCTTTTTGCCACCAAGTACCCGCGTGATTGTACTCAGATAGTAGTTCAATATCAACCCAAGTTATAAAATTAACATCTTCTAACCATATTTCTACTGTTAATTCTTGATCAAGATTTGTAACAGGTTGATTATTATTTATTTTAAAATCAATTATAGTAGGTGGAGAAGCATCAACTGAAGTATATTCAAAAATTACTGATTGTGAGGGATTATTAGCAAAATCTATAGCAGTGAAATAATATTCTCTTGATGACTCATATAGTAGTTCAGGCAATATTACTTTATACTCATTATCATCGATATAGCTTAAAGATAAATAGTAACTAGTACTCCAATCGTCATCACTATAAACGATAGAAGAGGACTGAACTCCTGTTCCTCCTCTATCATTAATTATTACATGAAGTTCAGGTGTTTCATGGTAATCATACTCTTCTACTGCATTAAAACTGAATATGGGTCCTGAATAATCATAAACATAGTAAGTAAACTCTTCTGATTCTACAGTATAACCAAATATGTCACAAGCAATAAAATTGTAAGTCATCCAAGTGAATAAACTAGTTTCAAACGGAGCGTTATCTAGAGTATAATAATAAATGTGTGTTCCTCCTTTAACCATGTAATACTCCCCATAAAACAGTGAACCATTTTCTGTCCAAAGTTTGAGTTTCACATAGTCAATTTCACTTGTGTCGTTTACATAAACATAGAAAGTATGTTCATATGTATG
Source organism: Candidatus Heimdallarchaeota archaeon (assembly GCA_019057815.1). Lineage (GTDB taxonomy): Archaea > Asgardarchaeota > Heimdallarchaeia > Heimdallarchaeales > Heimdallarchaeaceae > 18H4-34. Next base: position 187,203 of record JAHLWR010000001.1, on the reverse strand, counting down.
ACAGATTTGGTGTTCTCGCAAATCTTCAACACCATATAAAATGGGTGGACTGCCATCATTGATGAAAAATCCTGAATAGACTATAGTTTCCATACCATTCGTATCTTTTACCGTTATAGTTAGGACAACACTTGCGTTCTCAAGAAGATCTGTTGTAAGTATTGTGGTTGTCCAAATGTTTGTTCCCGTTATTTCATTCATAACTAGATGTGTCTCATCTGTTTTCCCTGGAATCAAATAAATGCATTCAACATCTATTATACTTTGGTCAGTTATTGTAACATTGATAGTCACGTCGTCGCCTTTATTTATAGATATAGGATAAATATTTACAGAATCAATAGTTGGATTGTTATTTTCTACTATCGTTTTGAAATTATGAGTTGGGTTAGAAGGATAAAGATGATAACTTCCATCATGTGAGTAGTTAAACTGACACCAATACTCAAGTATATACCCTCCCACAAGATTATCTCCAAGGATACTTTCAGAACTCCACATTATTTCATCCGTTTGAGTAAGATTAAGTGATTCTGTTCCTCCTTGATTGATTTTATAGTAAATGTACCCCTCAACAATAACACAACGACTAAACAAACTAACAAAAAACGTTAAAGGATATCCTTCAGTAGCATTAAAAGGATCAGTCCAAATCTCATAAAGAAATGGAACATAACCTAATGAAATATAATGAAAAACCTTGGAAGAACTTGTATGTGTCTCATCATTTGTTGCCTCAATCCAATAATTGACAGAAGTATTGATATTTGTGTTAGGTATTTGAGCAAAATATAAACTATCATTCGAATTAAAGGACATCGGAACAGTAGTTGTACTTCCTTGATCAAGTGTATACTTCAAAAAGACTGAGCTTATAGATAGTGTATCATAAACCTTAGCAGTTATATTGACAAGTTCATCATACATTGGTTGAGATGGATCTCTTTTTACATTTGTAATGGTTGGAACATTGTACTCATAAACAGTGTAAGTGTAATTCGAAGACATTCGTGTGAAACCATTAATAGATGTTGAAACAATCTGATAAGTGATGAAGGAATCAACGGGATAGGGAGTTATATGGCCATAAAAAACGCATTCGACATCAGATACCATATTGATATAATTCCACTCATTTTCACTTTCAGAGAGATAATTAAGTTTGACTTCACTTAATCCCATTCCATGCGATACATCAGCAAGAACTGTAACTGTGTCCTCAGGAGAAGGATTAATTGGTGTATGATGTATGTTAGAAATAACAGGATAAAGTATTTCAGCACTTACACTTGCACTAATGGCAATCTGACTAACAAATAAAACAACAAATAATATTGATAATTTCCTTTTGTCTTTCATTATTTCACTTCCATAGTTTAATTTTTACTCCATTTAATGCTGTATTATAGTTCAAAAAAAGGCTAGAATAAAGATTTAGGGAGGAGTAGGGAAAGAGGAATTCTATTATTTGACCATCTTCTTTCCAAACCAGTCTTTCCTTACTCACTAATCCCCTCTTCACTCCTTGAATCAATAATCGATCGAGAAATATACTCCCTTCATGACATACATTAAGAGAAAAGAAAGCATTAACCTTCTTTTCTTCTGTTTCACATAACAGAAGATTTAGGGAGAATGAAGGAAGGTTTTTATTTTCTAATAACCTATCTTTTTTCCCAAACCTATGCGTCTCCTTGCACTCTTTTCCCTTTTCAAGTTGCATGTAACCATTGGGGGAATAGTGGGAAGAGAAGAAATTGTAAAAAACAATGGTTCCGTCACTACAATTTTCTTGCTCTCCCCAAAAATACACAGTTAATGAGAACTGTGTAAGCGTAAAATTACCAAAAAAATAAAGGTGAAAATGTGTTCTTAAATAATTGTAAAAATAGCCATCAAACTGTTTTGAAACAATTTTGTTTTGAGTTTTCATTGTTGTCATACTTCTTCGTTTGTAGTAAGTTAGTATGACGGAACCTTCGTGATAATTACTAGTAGAATAAAACATTTCGTATATAAAGGTGGTAAAATTATTTTCTTCCAAAAAATCCTCAGTATTCGTGTAAAAAAGCTCCAAAACCATTTTCTCACTCTCCATTAGTAGCAGTTTCAAGAGCTATACGTTTTTTAGAACCTGCTCCTATCTCATCTTGTGTTTTCAATAGATCAATATTTTGTGTAACATTGTCGACCATACAAGAAAGTTGATTATACAAAGAATGCTTTCGGGGGAAGAAATACTCTCCATGGATGCAGTTCTCTATAATATCATAAGAAAGGTTGAAGAAACCGAGAAAAATGGGATCTATTCCAGTTTCTCTCTCCAGTTCTTCTTTCCATTTGTGCAAGATTTTGAGACTCTTAACTTTAAGTTCTGGTGGTATCTGGTTGAAAACGAAGAAATTCAGTGATTGATAAGAGAGTTTCTTGTAGATGTCTTGAAGCATTTCTTTAGCTCCTTCAAAACTGAATGTGGAAGGACGAATGACAAATATTCTAGCGTCAGCTATAGTTGCAGCGTGGACAGATTCTATTCGGTATCCTGGCGCACAATCTAGAACTACATATTGATAACTCATTCTCTGTAATATTCTCATCATTTCATGCAGTATGAAATATGAATGTTCATGGATACTTTTCAACAAAGAAAGTAATCCTTCGCCATATACTATTTTTTCGCTTGCAGTGATAATGGAAAGGTTAGGGACGGAAGTAGAAGAGATATTGTTTTCAGAGAGGATACCATTACCTAAGAGAATGTCATTAATAGTGATTTTAATGTCCTTTTTAGGAATATTGAAAATATGTTGTAAAGTAGGTTGAGCTACATCAAGATCGATAATAACAGTTTTCTTCCCTCTCTTAGCTAACTCGTGCGCTATATTACACGATAGAGTGGTCTTACCAGGTCCTCCTTTCTGACTGTGAAGCATAATCACATCTATTCTTTGTCTACATGACAACTTTTGCAGAATCAACTAGTTATGACTCCTAGACACTAAACTTCATGTCAAAAAGCATGAAAAAATCACTGATTTATTTTCTTCAGATCTTTTTTCATGTACCCATATTACTTTATTTGAACGAATATAAAAACATTACCCGCAACCGTACTGCTTTAAGTATTAATTAGCTGTTTAAACTTATTCTTCATTATATTAAATAGCATCTGTTGTTAATAGCTTCAACACTCTAACTGTCGAAAAAAATATATACTATATCTCCTTAAAAAATTAATTATGTCAAGGTATTTAATGGGTTTGGAGCAAAAATCAGCTTTGCAAGTATTAGAAACATTGCTAGAATTGGGAGGAAAGGCGAATATCTCAACATTAATTAATTCCGTTATTGGTGGTCAGAAATCAGTCTATTCAGCTATTAACGTTTTAGAGGATTTAGAACTGATTAAAAGCGAGCAGAAGATAATACGCGGAAGCAGGTATATATATTTAACTTCAATTGGTGAACAAATAGCATACAAAATAATCGAAATAACGACAATATTAGAATCTCAGAAATTTCAAAAAAGAGAAAAAAAAACTAAAATTTACAGTTATGAGTGGTAAAAAAGTGTTGAAAGAAGGAAAAGATTAAAAGTAAAGACTATCAATTATCATTCACTCAAACGTCCGAAATTTGGGTAATGTAATAGAGTCATTTCTTACTTTATGACTCTATCACATCTTTTTGACATTGTCTAAAATGTCAACGTGAAGCATATTAATTAATCATTTATAAACCGTTGTTCTTAGATTACAGTTAAATTGCAGTTTTTGTTTTTTTTTCTTTCAAATTATCATATTTTTTTCAGTTTCATATTTGTGTCATTCATCAGTTTTTCGATTTTTAACCATTGTTTTTTAACTTTTCCTTGTTCTATTACCTGATTGATAACATTTAGCTCTTCGATCCCTTTCGAATTATATTCCATAACTCCGCCAATAAAATGGATTTTCTGTTTGATTCTGTTGATCAACCCACTTTTATCATAGTTCTTATCTTCCAAATGCTTTAGTACTTTAACTTTTTTAACTATTTATTTATTGAAAATTGATTATAGTTTCATCTTTTTTTCTTTTGGTTTATATAGTATTTAATGAAATAATCAATGATTAATAACTCTTGGGAAGATATGAAAATCTAGACAGAATTACTTAAATAGATATATGTTTTCTTAAACATTTGAGTTAACCTAAAGAACAATACCCAAAGGGTTGAAAGCAAAAAAGGAGCTAATCTTAATGGGAAAAGTAAGAACAATAAAATCTATGATATTGTGTATGTTTATAATGTCAATAATTATCGAAAGCGTTTTCATGAATCAATGTGTAGAAGTGAGAGCTGATACACATCTTATTAAAGGATATGTCTTTGAGGAGCCAAATAATCCATCAGAAGGAGCTAGAGTTGAATTCCTAAGGGATGGTAATGTGGTAAAGGTAAGATATACAGATGAAGAAGGGCAATATAATTTTACCTATAATATTGAGCGTTTTTATATTTATACCTTTCAAGTCTCTAAATATGGGTTTGAACCAACAGGTGGAGTAGGTCCAGTGCCTAGACGTGTAGCTGAGTTCTATAATTTCACTTTAAGCTCTCCAGGAGAAAACCAGTATTACATCTATGGAACTGTAACGGATGAGAATTCTAATCACTTACTGAATGCCAGAGTTGAGTTTTTAAGAGATGGTAATATGGTAACTTATCGCAACACCAATGTTACAGGACAATACGCTTTTAACTATGGTGATGATGCTGGTCCACATACTTATAATTTAAGCGTATCAAAACAAGATTACCAAACAAAAACTGCTGATGGTCCTACATCTCCAGGTTATTTCAATTGTGATTTTGACTTGGAGTATGAATATTTTCTCCTTAGAATAGAGGGTTTTGTGAAATATAATTCTAATGCTCTAGGAAACGCAACTGTAGAGTGTTGGGAAAATACTGACAAATTAAAAGATAGTAGAAGAACAAATGAAGATGGGTACTATCTGGGATGGAATTTCCACTACTACCCAATCCATAATTATGAGTTGAGAGCATTTCATCCGAATTTCACAATCGAAGTGCAGCCTGTAGAAGTTGAAACAGGAGGGATCTTATGCATGAATTTCACTATGCAAGATACAATGGATAGGTATGTGATTCTTTTAGGGATAAATGATTTTGATTCAGATGGTGAAAAAGATGAAGGTATTGATTTCAGTGATAAACATTTACGTATTCTTGAATGGTATGGCTGTTTCCGTGAAGCTTTTGGAATACCTGATGAGAATTTTAAGATTCTAACAGATGAAAGTCCTGATGATTCCATTTTTAACGATACTAATAAAATTGAGTATTTACCTTATTTTTCAGAAACAGATGAAAGCACTACATATATTAACAATTTATCTTGTAGTGCTGCAACTTATGTTAATACAGTTAATACACTTGAAGATGTACTCTGGAACAAAGCAGATGCAAATGACGAGGTTTTTATATGTCTTATATCACATGGAAGTAATAAAAGTAATAACTTTGAGCTCTCACTCTTAAACTCTTACCACCCTTCAGAACCAGACATAATAAATGGTACAGAGATATCATATATTATAGAAAATAGTCAGTGCAATAAAATTTTCGTTTATACACATGCTTGCCATGGAGGAAAACTAGGAGAAATACTAATGGATAATCCAAGAAAAAGTTCTATTTACGTTGCTACGGGGTGTGGAGCTGAAGGAGTAGTTATTTACCCTTTCCAAAAAACCCTTGTAACAGAGATATGGAAAGATAAGTTATTCCTTACTCACACCACCCATGCAAGTCCAACTATTGCTATGGAAACGCTCTTCAAGGAAGCAATACAGTATATGTATAATAATCAAGATAGTTTCCTTATAGACTATTCTTATTTTTATAATACCAATCCTCCTTACGAGAGAATTTATACTTATACAATTAATGGGACATCATACTATGGATGGAAGCAAAGTGATTTTTATCTAAATAGGCCAGAAGAATATTCATTGGAAAATGGTTACAGATATAATGGCTCAACTTCCGCTCTAAATAATACTAGCGGAATATATTATTACCGTCTTCTTGATGTTAATCAGAGCAAATATATCTGGTTCTTTGAAAATATTACACGCTTTGAGGAGCTAGCAGAAGTATATGGGTATCTTATTGTAAAAAGCCCGGGTATAAGTATTACTTATATTAACATTCATGGGTGGGAACACCTTATGCCTTGTGAATACGATGGTGACAATCAAAATTACTTTATTAATGGGTGAAAAAATGACTTTGGGTTCAGATGAAATAAAATCTGTTTCACACAATAAAACTAAAAAATGTCCATGCAATTATCAAATAGATAGAAGTTGGGTCGCAAGAATAGAATTTTTGCATCAAAGTTTAATCGAAAACTGTGAGGAATTCAAATGAACAGAAAAAAGGAGAAAATAGTCAAGAAAATAGGAACATTAGTCATTTTATCAATGCTTATAGTTACAAATATAGTCTTCTTTGTAAGTTCAGATATAGAACAGAGTGAAACATCGGTTGGGAGGTATTCTTTAATTCCACACTCTCCTATCTCTATTAATTCTGATGAAGATTTTGTAACTTATGGTTTCCAGGGAAATGGAACAGCTGATAACCCCTATATTATTGAAGGATTAAATATTACAACTGTCCAGAATCTAGGAATAGGTATTTCCTTTACAACTAAATTTTTCATCATCCGTAATTGTCACGTTGAGGCTGGAAATAACGGGATAACTATTAGTAGTGTTGCTGATGGAACTGCTAGTATTGTCAATAACACTTGTATCAACACCCCAATGGGAATCGTGCTATCGCGTACAAGTTTTTCTATAATTTCCAATAATACTTGTTTGAACAATGAAATGGGTATATTGGTAGACAGATCCCCCTTTACATTAATCTCTAATAATAAGTGTATTGATAATAAATCTGAAGGTATTAAATTGACTTATTCTGATTCTTCAGTTATTTCAGATAATGAGATAACTAAAAGTGAGTATGGGATATACACCAGTGAATCTCCCTTTTTGACAATAACTAACAATACTTGCTATAAGAACACTTATAGTGTACTATTGCGTTATTCTCCCTTTTCAACAATAAATAATAACACATGTACAAACAATAAAGACGGTATTAAGGTGATATATTCACGTTCAGTTCTTTTAACTGATAACACTTGCAATTTTAACGAACGTGCCATTCTCATTGTATATGATTCACAGAATCCCGCTCTTACTCAACCGGGGAATGTTATACTCAGAAATAACTATTGTGCTAATAATAACTTAGGAATATGGTTAGAAGACGCTGATCATTCAATTTTATCCAACAATCGCTGTTATAAAAACAATAAGGGAATCTATCTACTACAATCAAGTTATTCAACTGTAACTAACAACACATGTAACGATAATGACCAAGGACTTGTTTTGGATAATTCGGGTGTTATCCCCGTTGTTAATAATAGTTTTTATAATAACAATCGAAGTATTGTTATTTATAACAGTGGGTCTACAACCCTTACCAATAATACCTTGATCAAAGGAGGGATAGCTGTCTGGGATAATTCATGGCAAGGTTATCTTTCTCAAAGATTTACTAAAGACAGTAACTGGGTCAATGATCGCCTTGTAGGTTACTTTACTGAACTTAATGATCGTTCGTTTAACGCCTCAGTCTATGGTCAGCTCTTTTTTATTAAGTGTAAGAATATAACTGTGAGTAATCAAAACTTCACTGATGTTACTACTGGGATATTCTTAGCTTATAGTGAATCTTGCAGAGTCGAAAACTCTCTCTTTGCTGAAAATGTCTGGGGGACTTATCTAGACCATACTCTTTCTACCACACTTACTAACAACTCTTACAAAAATAACAACTACGGAATTCTTCTGAGGGATTCTGACTCTAATATTCTCACTTATAATCTCTTTGAAGAAAATGAGCAATATGGAGTCTACCTCTACGCTGCATCCTCTAATAATCTTATTCACCACAATGCTTTCATCAACAACAACCCTGAAGGTACTAGTCAAGCTTATGATGCCGGAGTGGACAATAGCTGGTATCTTAAACGCAAAGGCAACTACTGGTCAGACTATGAAAAAGGAGATTACCTGATTGATGGAATAGCTAACTCTACCGATCGTCATCCTCTAACTGACATCCCTACTGCTTCAACTCCTTTATCCTCAGTATTTATCGTGAGTGTTATTATCCTCGCTTGTATAGTTTCATTAAGGAGTAGCGTTAGAATGAGGAAGAAAACAACAAAACTATAATTATAAATGAAAGTTTTTTTTCTTCTTTTTCCCCCTCTTTTCCATTCCAAATAGATTAGTGTTAAAACAATGCTACAACAATTTTGTCCCCAAAAGATTATAGGGTATCCTAACACGACCAATATCTCTCTATCTTTAAAAAATCAAAAAAAGGAAGTGTTGAAGGTTTTGTTCCTGTTATTACTTCGTTTCCATGCTGTTTCTGGCAACTGTTATATTATTTCTTTGCTTTTTTTGAGATTATTCTTGTAAGCATTAAGGTAACTACTACCATTAGGAGAGTAAATGTAAAACTTAATGGATTTTCATCTGTAGTAGATTCAACTGAAGTGTGTTCAGTTGTAGTAGATCCAACAGGTTCATCGAATGGGTATAAATCGATTGAATCTGCAGAGCCATCAATTGTATAATTACCTGTTCCTGACCAGTCTGACCAATAGTTACCTTCAAGTGTTTCAGTATCATACCAAGTATTAGTTGGTTCACTATCATACGCTTGTGAAGTTTCTCCTAGATTATTGTCTACAAAGTTATTATGATGAATAAGATTATTATCAGAAAAGACTAAATATATTCCATAACCTCCATTTTCTTGTAGAAGATTATAAGTAACGACAAAAAAAGTAGAAGTGCCAAGATAGATACCTCTGTAGTAGTTATTGCTGCAAGTGTTATTATTGATAATTGAATATGTGCAGTAGTGGAGAGATAGACCAACTGAAGCCTTATTCAATATTTGGTCACGTACTGTAACATTAGTACAATTGACTAATATTAATTGCCCATAAACTGGTTCACCAATTATCGTAGATTCAAGATTAGTGTAGTAACCTAATTTTTTTCCGTTCACCCAATTGTTCTCGACAGTATGTGATAGGTAAGTATCAATGGATCCTCCGATTGTATATAAACCACAGTTAGTAAAAGTGTTGTCTACAACAGTCAAACTATCAGAACCACTAAGAAAGATGCCATAGTTGTTATTGCTACAAGTGTTGTTAACAACAGTAGAAGAACCAGAATCCTCAAGAAAGATACCTATGTAGTTGTTGTTGTTGCACATGTTGTTAGCAACAGTAGAATCATCAGAATACCTAAGAAAGATGCCATAGACGTTATTGTTGCTACAAGTGTTGTTAGCTACAGTAGAACTACTAGAATACCTAAGATAGATACTAAAGTCGATATTGTTGCAAGTGTTGTTTACAACCGTAGAAGAACCAGAATAGTCAAGATAGATGCCATATTCATTATTGTTGCTACAAGTGTTATTGATAACTGTAGAACTATCAGAATTCGAAAGATAGATGCCATAGTTGTTATTTCTGCAAGTGTTATTGATAACTGTAGAACTACCAGAACCTCCAAGCGTGATGCCTATATAGAGGTTATTGTTGCAAGTGTTGTTAGCAATAGTTGCTGTTCCATCTGCTACACTACTGATATAAATGCCATAACCTTCTGCGTCAACATAACAGTTACGAATAATGAAATATTTCGTTGTATCACTAATATAAATACCAGTGTCATAAGTTGTTGTAATATTAAATCCTTCAATAACATAAGGGTCCTCAACAGTTCCTGAACCGAGATAAGCCAAAAAACCACTATCAGAAATAATAGTTATAAAGTCATGTGGGATTAATGAGGACAGTAACAGATCCTTTTCACTTTTTTCTATTGTTTGTATTCCTTTAGTTATTCCTTGACCAAGATTCAGTATCAACACTGCTGTTACTATTAATCCTATTGTTGTTCTTATTGAATAGTTTGAAATTTTCTTCATTTTTTCACCTTGTTATTCTTACACTTTGACGGATGGGTTTGATAAGAAGATAGGCAAGTGTAGTATTTTTATCAATTTATATATCTATTGTCTCATATTTAAAGATGGAAAGAATATTCTTAGATGATTTATTGAACACAACCTTTTTGATAATCATTATCCTTGTATATTTGTGACTTCATTCGCAGAATTGTGGAAAAAACGATGTAAAATTATTATGGATGATATTGATGTTGTATTGAAAGAGAGCGGGGGAGATAATTATATTTTTTGTACAGAAGATGGAATTGTTTTTGAGGAAAATTCTAATATATTATTTGTTGAACTTTTTCAAGCTTCAATGTCTGCTTTGATGGAAGATGTTCAAGCTATGCAGGAAAAAATTGTTTCTATCGAGTATTTGGAATCTGAAGAGAAAAAGATATTAACATTGGAAACACTTACCCCTGAACAAACAGATAAGGCTAAGAAGATTTTTACTGATATAAAAAATAGAATTAAAACAATAAATTCAAACAGCAAAGAAGTAGTTGATTTATATCAAGAACTATCATCAGTTAATATAAAAGATAACAATAATATAACAAAACCTAAAATTGACGATAATAGCAGTACAAAAAAGGAAACCAATAATGAAAATACTGATAAGTTAAAATTAAATGTTTTATCTCGTCTCATAGCCTGTTTTGTTCTTTCTTTATATACATATATGGATGTTTATTGTATGTCTCTATTTCAAACTCTAATATGCTGTAGTAACCCAGAGGATCTTTTTGATATCTATGATCAGTTAAGAGAAGCGAGAAATCCAATAAAATCTGTAGAATCAATTTTAGTCATTCTTAGTCTTTCAAATAACAAAAAGGAAAAAACACTACTCAACATTGTTAATCAAAGAATCAATTCTATTCCACACTGGAAAAAGAGAAAAGAAGCTTTTGAAACTTTTAAAATTGTTCGAAATAGAGTTGCTCATAGAGAACCATTACTATCTATAGAAGACTTTAAACAAAAATTCCCAGATTTTCCTGAAATCGACAAAGAAATCAGTAAAGGAAAAGAGGAATTTGAAAAAATACTAAATACACCACATATTTTTCTTTCATTTGCCAAAGAATTTATGCAAAAGATATCAGAGATCATGACGATTATGATGATTGTTCGTGCAGTTGGGAGCGAAAGTTATACATATTTAGCTTTAATCGATAGGTTAGTTTTTGAGTATCTTCAGGATAATGAATGTCTTCCAGAGGAAATAGATAATTAATCCAACTATAGATAAATAACAAAGATAGAAACTCTTCTGCTTAAAGAAATGGTGTAGAATGGGGAATATTATTGAAAAAAAAGAAAGAAAGAACAAAGGGAAGGAAAAAAAGCTATTTCTTTCTTCGTTGTAGCACCACTAAACCAAAGACCAAGAATAGAAAAGTTAACGTGGGGAGAAGAGGAGAGAGCGTTTGAAATTCTGGTACAACCTCAGAAATAGTAAATGAGTAATAGAAACCAGAGTTGTCATTGAAGGCTAAATTGTGGTTAACAGAATTATCTATAGCACTAAAGTAATATTCGATGGTGTCACCAACTGCAAAAAAACCGATAGTTACAAAATAAAGATCACCACTCACAAGTGTCATGCTGATTGTCTGCCATAATCCATCATTAATCCTGTAATGGAGTGTAACACTATAAATACCTGAATCATCAGTGACTGTAGCATTAATACTAATAGTATCTAGTTCTGTAGGAGTAGAGGGATAATGAATAACATTAGTAATAACAGGAGGGCTAAGATATACAGTAGGTTCATCGAGAGGATAAAGATCAAAAGAATCAGCTTCACCATCAATAGAATAAGAACCTATCCCTGACCAATCTGACCAATAGTTACCTTCAAGTGTTGCAGAGTCATACCAAAGGTTGTTAGTACAATCATCACATGCTTGAGAAGTTCCCCCTAGGTTATTGTCTACAAAGGTATTATGGTGAATAAGATTATTATCAGAACCTAATCTTAAGTATACTCCATGTTCTTCATTTGATTGTAGAAGATTGTAAGTAACGACACAAAAATCAGAAGAGGAAAGCGCGATAGCATCCCAGTTATTGTTTTTGAAAATGTTATTGATTAGAGTAGAACCATCAGAAGAATACAGATAAATACCATTCTCACTATGGTTATTGCAGGTGTTATTAATAAGAGTAGAACCAGGAGAATAATGTATTAAGAAACCATTCTCGCAATTATTAATACAAGTATTATTTATAATTGAGCATGTTCCTTCAGCTACATTATAGATATTAATTCCATACCATGTTGCGTCAACATAGCAGTTACGAATAGTAAAATATTTCGTTGTATCAATAATATGAATACTACGATAATTTGTTGTTGTAATGTTGTAACCTTCAATAAGATAAGGATCTTCTTCCGTTCCAGATCCAGGAAACACTTCGAAACCACTGTTAGAAGTAATAGAAATAGGATCATGAGGTGTCAACTCTAACGAAGTAGGTCTAAAATTATTCTCTTCAGCAGTTATTTGTACATTGATGTTCGATGCGTAGATTGACAATATTAGTAGAAATAACAATAATGTTGTTTTCTTTTTCATTAAAACACAATTAATTAAACTCTTTATCGAATATATATCTTGTGCAACGGATTCTTCTGATAATAATCCTAACTAGAATCTTTTTCGCGTTTATAAACCAATTTGAGAATAATAGGTTAAACCCTTCCGTTCTGATATCTTCCTATCTTCAAAAAATCTAAAAAAAATTACTCAAGGGTTAGAATCTCTTATGATGGAAGAACTCTTAGAACGTCAATCTTCAAGAACTTTTAGTTTTCTAGAAAAGGTTCTTTTTACCTTTTTCACTATTCTTTCTATTATTGCTTCCGTTCTTTCCTTTACTGATTCTTCTTATACCCTTGTTTTTAGAATCTTCATCGTTTTCTTAACTCTCTTAATCTTTCTCTACTCTTTCATTATCACTATCCTTATTCCTGTAATTACCAAGAACATTCTTCCAAAAATAGTTGATTTGCTTTACTGCAATATTAATTCTTATAGGGTTTTTTCCACTGAAAGATTGGAATCTTTCCACTACAGGAATTTCCAAGAGATAGAACTACGTGAGGACATTAGATTTGAAGAGAATAAGGATAAGGATGGATTAACAATTTTAGGGGGTATTAACTAACTATGTCATGGGAATTAATTTTCGAGATTGAACATAAAATTAAGAATAAAATTGTCGGTTTAGCCAATTATAAAATCTCTACCAGAGACGATTTGGAATACTTTTTAGCTCATTGTGTAAATGAATCTGATATTCCTGGTAAACTATGGAAATATAGAGCTGTGCTTTTAGATGAAAATGGAAAAAAAGTTATTTTATCCGATCTTAATGAAATAATTATTAACAAAGAAAAGTACTTCAGATCAGAAACTATACCAACTAGCGTTTAAATTTAACAGTATTGCGATATCTGAAAATAAAGAATACACAAGAACAAAAATAGGCATAAATGTTATAAATTGTTTCAAGTTAAATTACTTTGATTCTGGTTTGATGGTGAATTATGAAAACAATAAAAAACAATGAAATTAGATTATCAAGAACACTAGTATTGATAATTATACTCTTAATTTCTTTTCTTTTAACTAATTATGATCAAAAAAACTCTAAGAATACTCCACTATTCGTTTCAGCTCTTACACCACACAGTGCAATAAGCATCACGGATGATAGTGGATTTAGCGCTTTTCTAGGAACAGGAACAGCTGAAGATCCCTATATTATTGAAGGATACAATATTACAACAACAGAAGATTTTGGCATTTATATCACTGACACAACTAAATATTTCATTGTTAGCAACTGTTATGTGGATGCAGTTGACTGTGGTATTCAAATTGAAAATGTTGCAGACGGAACAACAAGGATTATTAATAGTAAATGTGAAAACAATAATGGTGATGGTATCCACTTGTCTTGGTCTGGTGGTTCTACTCTCACAAATAACACATGTAACAATAATGAAAATTATGGTATCAGTCTGTATTATTCTTCTGGCGCTACTCTCACAAATAACACATGTAACAATAATGAAAATTATGGTATCAGGCTTAACTCTTCTGGTTCTACCCTAACAAATAACACCTGTACTAACAACAATGGTGATGGTATCCACTTATCTTGGTCTGGTGGTTCTACTCTTACTAATAACACCTGTACTAACAACAAGGATTATGGTATCAGTCTGTATTATTCTTATAGTTCGACTCTTACTAATAATAATTTCTATAATGATGGGTTATCTATCTCTGAATCAAGTATTGAACATTATCTCACTTACACTGTTGAGAACAATTGGGTAAATGAGAAAAAATTAGGCTTTTACACTAACCTCGAAAAAACTACTTTTTCAGATTCTCTCTATGGTCAACTGTTCTTAATTAACTGTACAGAAATGATAGTAAGTAACCAAAAATTGTCTAATACCTCCACAGGTTTGAACGTTCTTTTCTGTGAGAAAACCTCCATTATCAATAACACCTGTGAAAACAACAACGGGGTTGGTATCTATCTGTCTGATTCTTCTAACTCTACTCTAACTAATAACACCTGCGCTAACAACAACGGTGATGGTATCCACTTGTATTATTCTGAGAGTTCTACTCTTACAAATAACACCTGTACTAACAACAACGATGGTATCTATCTGTCGCACTCTTCTAATTCGACTCTAACTAGAAACACCTTTAACAACAGCGAGAATGGCATCCATCTGAGGTATTCTTCTGACACTACTCTTACTAATAACACCTGTACTAACAACAAGGATTATGGTATCTGGCTGTATTATTCTTATAGTTCGACTCTTACTAATAACACCTGTACTAACAACAACGGTGATGGTATCTGGCTGTATGAGTCTTCTAGTTCTACTCTCACAAATAACACCAGTACTAACAACAATAATGGCATCTATCTTCACGATTCTGGTAGTTCTACTCTCACAAACAACACTTGTGCTAACAACAACGATAATGGTATCTATCTCGGTTTTTCTGGGAGTTCAACGGTTGCAAATAACACTTTCTATAATGATGGGTTATCTATCTCTGAATCAAGCGTTGATGCTTACCTCACTTACACTGTTGAGAACAATTGGGTAAATGGTAAATTCTTAGGTTTTTATACTAACCTCGATAAAACTACTTTTTCAGATTCTCTCTATGGTCAACTGTTCTTAATTGACTGTACAGAAATGATAGTAAGCAACCAAAAATTGTTTAATACCTCCACAGGTTTGAACGTTCTTTTCTGTGAGAAAACCTCCATTATCAATAACACATGTGAAAACAACAACGGGGTTGGTATCGAACTGATATATTCTTCCCATTCTACGCTTATAAACAACATGTGTAACAACAACAGAGTTGGTATTCATCTGGATCATTCTTCAGGTTCTACTCTTACAGATAACACCTGTACTAACAATAACGGTAATGGTATTGGCCTGTTTTTGTCTTATTCCTCTACTCTTACAGATAACACCTGTACTAACAACAACGACAATGGTATCCTTATGCATGCTTCTTATGTTTCAACCCTAACCAATAACTCTTGTAATAACAATAGCAATAATGGTATCAAAGTATATTTTGCTTCTGATTTTTGTCTTATAATTAATAATAATTTTCAAGAAAATGGAGAATACGGGTTATACATAGGTCACAGTTCTGATAATAATATCATTCACCATAATAACTTTGTAGACAATAATCTAGGAGGAACTTCACAAGCGTATGATGACAGTAATAATAATATCTGGTGTGATGTAAACACTAATGAAGGGAATTACTGGTCAGATTGGTCAGGAACAGGAAATTATACGATTGATGGTATTACAGGTTCTGTAGATCCTTTCCCTTTAGATGAAGAAGTTAACCCTCCGCTTGTTCCAGAATTTACCCCCAGACCAATAATAGCGCTACTAATAATCCTTTGTTTATTATTAGTTCCTATCTTATTCAAAAAGAGGAGAAGAAAAGCTTAAGATATTTTTCTTTTTCTCTGATTCTTCACAGAATTGTATTTTCACAGCTCTTCTTCTGATGTTTTTATTTAAATGTAAGTTAGAGTGTCTGTTGTTTCTATGTTGGATGATGAAACCAATACTTTATTTTCTAAATCGTGGTTACTGTATTGAATATTCACTCTTTGTCACATATATTGAACCGTTTCTTTGAATATGCTAATGATTAAGAAACTAAACCATTCCTGAATATTTTTTAGCCTTAACACTTATATTAATAAATCTTTAGAATAATTTATCTCGATATTTTCCTTTAAAGGGTGAATTTATGGTACATAAAAAACAAAGTAACTCTAACAATAAAGGTGTTCTAGGTTTCGAGAAAAAACTCTGGCAAGCAGCTGACAAACTACGTGGAAACATGGATTCTGCTGAATATAAGCACGTTGTTTTAGGATTGATCTTTCTTAAATACATCTCAGACTCTTTTGAAGAGAAGTATCAGGAACTATGGAATGAACTAGATGGAGAAGGATATTCTGACAACGAAATAGAGGTAGAAATAGAGAATAGGGATTATTATATTGCTGAGAATATCTTTTGGGTTCCTAAAGAAGCTCGCTGGTTGAAACTTCAAAACAAATCTAAATCCTCTGATATCGGTAAGCTTGTTGATGAAGCTATGGTTCTCATTGAAAATTATAATCTTGTTCTAAAAGGCGTTTTACCCAAGATTTATGCTCGTAGAGAGTTAGATAAAAGAGTTCTAGGTGAAGTTTTCGATCTTATTGGTGATATTGGTTTAGGTGATAAGGAAAATAAAGCTAAAGATGTTCTTGGAGGGGTGTATGAATATTTCTTAGGTAAATTTGCTCAACAAGAAGGCAAAGGAGGAGGAGAGTACTTTACACCTAAAAGTATTGTTAAACTACTTGTTGCAATGATTCAACCTTTCAAAGGGAGAGTTTTTGACCCTTGCTGTGGATCTGGTGGGATGTTTGTTCAAAGTGAAAATTTTGTTGAATCTCATGGGGGTAAAGAGGGTGATATATCCATTTATGGTCAAGAATCTAATCCTACTACTTGGAAATTAGCAAGGATGAACCTCGCAATAAGAGGATTAGAAGCTAATCTTGGTGAAACTAACGCTGATTCATTTCATAGAGATTTACATAAATCGTTAAAAGCGAATTTTATTCTAGCTAACCCTCCATTCAATGATAGCGATTGGGGCGCAAAAAAATTAACTGATGATATCAGGTGGAAGAAATATGATATTGTTCCACCAAACAATAATTCGAACTATGCATGGATACTACATTTTATTCACCATCTCGCACCAAATGGGATCGCTGGTTTTGTATTGTCCAATGGGAGTCTAAGTTCTCAAACTTCAGGAGAAGGAGATATCAGAAAAGCGATAATTGAAGAAGATCTAGTGGACTGTATAATAAGTCTACCTTCACAGTTGTTCTTAACAACACAGATACCAGCGTGTTTATGGTTCTTGACAAGGAATAAGAATGATGGGAAAACTAGAGATAGAAGAGGAGAGACATTGTTCATAGATGTAAGAGAATATGGACAGATGATAGATAGGAAAACAAGAAAATTAACAGAGGACGATATAAAGGAAATTTCGTCAATTTACCATGAATGGAAAGCTAAAGAAGGAAAGTATGAAGACGAGAAAGGATTGTGTAAATCTGTTACATTAGAAGAGATAAAGGAACATAGCTATGTTTTAACACCAGGAAGGTATGTAGGATTCAAAGACATAACGATGGATGAAGAGGAATTTAAAGAGAAATTCAGTAGATTAGCTAAACAACTGAGGGAACAAATGGGAGAAGGGAGGAAATTAGACTTAAAAATAGAAAAAATACTTGAGTTGTTGGAACATGAAAAATCTTGACAAATATATCCCTTCAAAAGAAGATATTTCAGAAAATGCTTCTTCAGATTGGAAATTGTATAAGTTCAAAGAGATAGTCAGTGTTAAAGGGGGACAAACTCCTAGTACTAAAGATCCAGACAATTGGGATGGACAAATAGCTTGGATAACTCCAAAGGATGTAACATCTGGTTCTACTATTTATGTTTCGGAAACATCTAGATATATTACTGAAAAAGGTTTAGGATCTAAGAAAAAATTGAATCCACCAGGAAGTGTATTATTAACAAGTAGAGCTCCGGTTGGAGAAGTTGTAATTAACTCTGTTCCAATGGCTACAAATCAAGGTTTTATAGGTATAGAGTGTTCTCCACTAGTCTTCAATAAATTTCTCTTCTATTGGTTGAAGAATAATAAAGGATTTATAAATCAAAACGCAAGCGGAACGACTTTTAGAGAAATATCTAAATCAATTTTTAAGGAACTTGATATTTTATTACCTCCAATAAAAAAACAACATCTAGTAGCTAATATTTTGTTTTCTTTAGATTCTAAAATTGAACTTAACTATCAAATGAACACCTCTTTAGAGTCTCTCGCTACGTCTCTTTTCCACAGTTGGTTTGTTTCTTTTGATCCTTTCAAGGATGGGGAGTTTGAGGAAAGTGAATTAGGGAAGATACCAAAGGGATGGAAAGTAGCTTCTGTAAAAGATTTTGGTTCTATTATAACTGGAAAAACGCCTAGTAAAGAAAATAAAAGTTTCTATGGTAAAGATATTCCCTTTATAAAAACCCCAGATATGGTAGGTAATATCTTTGTTACTCAAACAGGTGATTCATTATCGGTTTTAGGTGCAGAAAGCCAAAAAAAATGTACATTACCTAAAGACAGTATAATTGTCAATTGCATCGGAGCAAGGACAGGTTTTGTGAGTATAACAACAGAAGCATGCCAAACTAATCAGCAAATTAATGCTATAATATTAAATAACATAATATATAGAGAATTTGTCTATTTTTCCATGAGAAATCAAAGGAAAACTCTCAGAGCGGCTGGGAGTGGAGGTTCAACAATGATTAATGTAAATAAAACTACATTTTCAAACTTAAAATTAGTAAAACCACCTCAACATGTGGTTGAAGAATTTTCCGATTTCAGTTTTCCATTATTTAATAAAATAAAAAATAATATTCAGGAGAATCTTCTTCTTTCTTCTCATCGCGATCTTCTTCTTCCCCAGCTTCTTTCAGCTAAACTAAGGGTAAATAATCCTGAAAAATTCTTGGAGGAATTAAATTAACTCAATTAAAACACGTTTACTTAATCAAACAATATATTAGAGATATTATTTAAAGGAAATGTTACAAGAGGGAAAGATTTGATAGAAAAAGAAAAAACCTTAGTAATTTTAGATACAAATAAAATTCGCAGAAACTTAGAATGGGAAAAAGATTTTACTGATTTTGAACCAAAAGGAGATTTTCTGAAAATAATTGAGTTTATTCAATCTGGCAATTTTTCTGAAATTATCTATGTTGGAATCCCACAAATCGTAATAGATGAGATAATTAATGCTAGAACAGATAATTTCAACAAAGCAATAGTATCTATCAAACAGAATACGAAGAAATTAGAAAAGATTCCAGAAACCGATTTTGAAAATATTATCTACCCAAATAAAGAATTCCAATATCAAAGATATATGCAAAAACTAATTGATGATTATATTGAAAAGAATAACTTTATTGTTAAATTAAATCTCGAGAAAGAGAAATATCATAATGTATTTGAAAAATTAATGGATAAGGCAATAAAGAAGTATCCCCCTTTTCATAGAAAAGGAAAGGGTTTCAAAGATGCTATAATATGGGAAACCATATTAAATTATGGAAAGATAAATGATTATTCTAATTATTTCTTGTTAACAGAAAATACAGTAGATTTTGACCATCTATCAGAAGATTTTGAAAGTAGTTTTAATAAAGATTTAAAAATAAGAAGTAGTACAGAGTTTCTTCTTGCTGAACTAGAGGGAATTTATCAAGATATGATAAAATCTTATAAACTAATAAATTTCCTAAATTCAGAATATTTTCTTGAAAAATTGAATGAATTTGTCATGGATGAAATAGGATCTATCAACACTTTAAAATCTATAAGAGAGATAGAATCAATTGAGAAGATTGAATCATCAGATTTCAATGATTTAGAGTTTGTATTAGAGAAAGAAGATTTTGAAACCTTTAGAAAGATTTCTTTATTAGCGAAAATAAAGACTGGTTTATTACGATTGATCATTTTTTTTGACACCTTTGATAATGAAATTCAATATTTATATGAGTATAATGAGGTTGATGAAACTGAAAATCACTGAAGAACAATTAGAAGAAGCATCTTTAGAAATTCTCAAAGATTTAGATTACAAAATTATCTTTGGTCCTGATATTGCTCCTACGGGAGATTATCCAGAACGTTCATCTTATTCTGAAACTATTCTCCAAGAACGTTTAAGAACAGCTTTATTCAGACTCAATCCTACTAAACCCAAAAGTGCTCTTGAAGATGCTCTTAAGAAACTCAATCGCATAGATTCCCCTGAATTGTTGCACAATAACCTATCTTTTCATAAATTACTTGTTGAGGGTGTAGAAGTTGATTATTATCAAGATGGTCGAGTCAAGAGTGATTTTATCAAAATTATCGATTTTACTAATCCTGATAATAACGATTTCTTAGCTGTCAACCAATTTACTGTTATCGAAGGCATTGGTGCTAACCAACATAATCGTCGCCCTGACATTGTTTTATTTATCAACGGTATTCCTCTTGTAGTTATCGAACTCAAGAATCCTTCTAAAGAGGAAACGACTGTAAGAGAGGCTTTCAATCAAATCCAAACCTATAAACATGAGATTCCTTCTTTATTCCGAACCAACGAATTAATTGTTATCAGTGATGGTCATGAATCCAAAGTTGGTAGTCTTTCTGCTGATTGGGAACGTTTCACTCCTTGGCGTACTATCGAAGGTGTAACCTTAGCTGATTCTTCTAAAATGTCTTATGAGGTTTTGATTAGAGGAATTTTAGATCCACACAGATTACTGGATTATATCCGCTTCTTTATTACTTTTGAAGATGATGGTAAGCAAATAGTCAAAAAATCTGCTGCTTACCACCAATTCCATGCTGTTAACCGTGCTATTTCCGAAACTTTACGTGCTTCTGAAGAGCTAGGAGATCAGAAGATAGGTGTTGTTTGGCATACTCAAGGTTCTGGTAAAAGCTTAACTATGCTTTTCTATACAGCTAAAATTATTCAATTACTTAACAATCCTACTGTTGTAGTTATTACTGATCGTAACGATTTAGATAGACAACTCTTTACTACTTTTTCTGTTTCTAGCGATTTACTCCGTCAAACACCTATACAGGCTACTGCAAGAAGATTTAATGAAAAAATGAAAGAATCTACTAGAAATAATATTGAAGATTTGCTCAAAACTTCTGGTGGTGGAGTAATTTTTACTACTATTCAAAAATTCCTTCCTGAAAAGATAGAAGAGGAGTATCCTCTTTTATCAGAACGTAGGAATATTGTTGTTATTGCTGATGAAGCTCATAGAAGCCAATACTCGTTTGAGAAGAAACTCTCTGAAGAAGGTAAATTAAAAGAAGGTTTTGCTGCCCATATTCGTAAAGCTCTTCCTAACGCTTCATTTATTGGTTTTACTGCCACTCCTGTTGATTTAGTTGATAAAAATACCATTAATGTTTTTGGTAATTATATCAGCATTTACGACATTTCTCAAGCTATCAAGGATAAAACTACTGTTCCTATTTACTATGAATCGCGATTAGCCAAAATCAAACTCAATGAGGATTTAGAAGGGCATATCGACGAGGAATTTGATGAAATTACTGAAACTGAAGAAGATTATGCTAAAGAAAAACTCAAATCTAAATGGTCTAGAGTCGTTCAACTAGTTTCCGACCCTGACCGTTTGAAAGAGGTTGCTGAGGATATTGTTGACCATTTTGAGCAACGTCTAGATGTTATTGAAGGTAAAGGTATGATTGTCTGCATGTCTCGTAGAATATGTGTTTCTCTTTATAACGAACTCATTAAACTTCGTCCTTCTTGGCATTCTGATGATGTTACTAAAGGTTTCATTAAAGTTGTTATCAGTGGTTCTGCTGGTGATGATGCTTTTCTTCAACCGCATATTCGATCAAAACGTAAGAGAGACATTATCGAAACAAGGTTGAAAGATCCTGAAGATGAATTAGAAATTGTCATTGTCCGTGATATGTGGTTAACTGGTTTTGATGTCCCTCCTATGCATACTATGTATATTGACAAACCTATGCATGGTCACAATCTCATGCAGGCCATCGCTAGAGTCAATCGTGTTTACAAAGAGAAACCTGGTGGTCTTATTGTCGATTATATTGGCATTGGTTATTATCTCAAACAAGCTTTATCCAAATACTCTAATCAGGAATCTCGTGATCAGACTGGCATTCCTCAAGAAAAAGCTGTTGAGTTAATGCTAACCTATTATGAGATTGTCTCTGATATGTTTTACAATTTTGATTATTCTGTTTTTGAAGATGGTAGCCCTTTACAGAGGTTAAATTTACTCCCTTTAGCTATGGAACATATATTGAAAACTCCTAATGAAGATCCAAAGGTTGCTAAGAAGAGATTTCTAGACAACTTAGCTGCTTTAAACAAAGCTTTTGCTTTAGCTATCCCTCATAATGAAGCTTTAGCAATTCGTAATGATTTAGCTTTCTTTCAAGCCATTAGAGTTGGTTTTGTTAAAACTACCATGCCTTCTAAAAAACGAAAAGATAAAATTGATTTTGCTATCAAACAACTGATTTCCCGTGCAGTTCTCTCTGAAGATGTTATAGATATTTTCTCCGCTGCTGGTCTCAAAAAACCTGAAATCTCTATTTTATCTGAAGATTTTCTTGAAGAAGTTAAAGATCTTAAACAGAAGAATTTAGCTGTTGAATTGTTAAATAAATTACTACAGGACCAGATCAAATCTAGAGCTAAGAAAAACTTGGTTCAATCTCGTTCTTTTGAGGAACTGCTCAAGAAGGCTATCAACAAATATATCAATCGTACTATAGCTTCCGCTGCTATTTTAGAGGAACTACTTTCTTTAGCAAGAGATATGCAACAATCTTTCAAACGAGGCGAAGACCTTGGACTTAATGATGATGAAGTAGCTTTTTATGACGCCATTACTACTAATCAGAGTGCTGTCGAACTTATGAAAGATGAAACTCTCAAACAAATTGCTAAGGAGCTTGTTGCTGAAGTACGAAAATCTGCTACTATCGATTTTACTGTCAAGAAAAGCGTTCAAGCTCGAATGCGTATCTCTATACGCAGACTTTTGAGAAAATATAAATATCCCCCTGATCAGACATCTCAAGCTGTTAAGCTAATAATGGAACAAGCACAGTTATTTGGTGAAGAATGGGCTTCAGTTCCATCTTAATTTACTAAATACTTACTGAAATATTTACATGAATGTAACTGATAAATGGAAGGGAACTGTTTTTAAAATGTACATTAGAACATAGAAATATTTGGAATAATGAAACGCTATTTATTGTATGAGTGCTTTTCTAGAAGAATTAATGCTATGTAATATACATATAATGCATATCATCAGCTAAATTATCAGTAAAATAAAAAATATTTTTTTGTTCTTTGACAGTTTTTGCTGGATCATTATAATAAAAATTCTCACCATCTATTCCTGTGATTAGAACAATATGACATTTATTATATGTTTTTTTCAATGAAATCAAAACAGGAACATGTTTTAATTCTAATATTTCTTTAACTGATTCCAATATAATCGCAGGACTCTTTCCTTCTTCTTTTCCTTTTATGAAAATAACATTTCTCTTTATCTTCAACTCATCTAGATTTCTTTTTATGTTGCCAAAGGATATTCCACTATCTCTTCTGTTTTGATATTCTTTAGGGACATAACCTTCTTTATTCATCCATTGTTGTTTCATTATATCATTTTGGTTGATTTCAATAGATTTATCTAAAAATCGAAGAGCCATTTCGACACAAGCAGGAATACACATAAAATTTCCTTTTTGTTTAATAAGAGGAATATCAAACATCACAACAAGATAAATTGTGTCTTTTTAAGTTTAATTATCTCTTTTCTTAGCCATTTTGTTTAACAAAACCATACTATTACGAGGAGAAGAAATAGCTTTTCCTTTTTGAAGAATAAGTTCTAATATAATCCTGTCTTTGTTGATTCTTTTATTGAAAGATTACTGATGTGTGTTTCTAAACTATAAATTAAAGATAAAACAGAGAAAAGGTATTTTATTGTTTAAATATCGAAATCTTAATTTCAAAATTATGGATTCTAACCTGTTCTCTGATTTTCAATTAGGAATGATACATACAGAAACTGAGAAAGCTTATTTTGCTACCATTATTAAATTAACAGACGACCCCGTCTGGATTCCTAAGAGTGTTATTGAACCTAAGACTATGAAACTCAAAAAGTGGTTTATCGATCAATTGAAAAACGAACTTAAAACCAATAAACAAACAACTTTAGCTGATTACTTTCATACAAAGTAGTTTTGCAAGTTCATCCTCCAATCCTCTGAAGATAAAGAAGGAAAAAAGATGAATAAAAAAGCAATATGATCTTTATCTTTCTAATATAATCCATATGTTTGAATTTTTGCTTATACTCTCTTGTCGATTGTTTCAACTATTATTCTATGTTTTTATCTCTCTATTTCCACTTGAAAAGCTCGTCTGGGTGAAAAGCTGATGTTTGTATTTCACTTTTGTTTGAACTTTTATATGCCATAAGATGAAGGAAATATATTAATAAAAAGGTTGATAATATTAAAGGTATTACAAATGCTATGATAAGAATTATGTTGAAACCTATTAATTCTCCATTATAAAATAAAGAGATTATGAAAAGAGTCAATAAATCAAAAGACATTACCAAAGGAATAAATAACGCAACTCTTCTATCTTTCTTTTCAATTCCTCTTCTCATTTCAAATATGTTATTAGTTAATTTCCTAAGAGACCTAATTAGTTCCAATAATACTCTCTCCTTTTCATTTCCTTGTTACTGCAAATTTACAGCTTATTATAACTATTGCTATTCATTATTTATTATTACCAATTAGACCCTTCGCTAACATAGCGCACGGGAACAGCAGTATTATTTGAACTAAACTTGCTTTGAAGCTTGCTGATTAGGTTCTCACTGAGTGTGGTTTTGCTACTGACCTCGGTTTCGATAAGTTTGTTGATATTGTCGCTAGGCAGTACAACACTTTCATCAATGCTGTTGTTATCGTCGTCACCGCTCGTGCTCTCAAGCTCCATGGTGGTATCAAAGATTTAGATGAAACTAAAAACAAGAACCTTGATGATTTAGAGAAAGGTCTACCTACGTTGAAAAGCATCTTGACAATACTCAGAATAGTTTTGGGACATGCTTTTAAATATACGAGGTTCAAATGTAGTATTGTTAACTCAACTAAGATTGGTTACACTTTTGGGCAATATATTTTTTGGTGGGTTGTTCATAAATCTTTCACCAATAGGTTCAGCCGATCTCCTTCGACTTGCTCTCCAGAAACTTATGCCTTGTTTTGGTGAGAAAGGTGATAATATAAATACTGATATTAAAAATTTGGTAGCTAAAAATCTAGATTTTCAAATACAAAAGGCACTGGACACCTTGAGGGTAATAGGAAATGAATCTGTATATCCAGGACAACTTGATATAAAAGACGATGTTTCTACAGCATTACCATTACTACGAATAACCAATATCATTATATGATTTGATTTCTAAGAATAAAGAAACAGATAAGACTTTATGATATTTTACCTAAGATAAGAAAAATGGAATCAAGAATAGAGATAAGAAGAAACCTTGAAGTGATGTAAATTTGAATGGATAAGTGAGTTCTATATCAGTCTTTTTCTCTTCAAATTTGTAGTGAGAAGGTCGAAGAGAATTTTTTTCTCACCTATCACTTCAAAGATCATTTCTTAACTATAAAAAGAAGTACACTAAAAAACTAGTTTTATATACTTAGAATACACAAATATCCAATGAGTGGAGTAGAGTTAAATGCAAACAAATAAACCTGAAAGAAAAAAGGAAAAAGATTCGTTGTTGTCTGAATTAGAGCAAGAACTGGAGCAAGAAATGGTATATCAAAGATATTCACAACTTATTCAAGAAGGGATTTTTGATGATAAAGATAAGGAAGAAAGAATTGAGAGTTTAAAAGAAAAGAAACTTTACAAGGTTCTGATAAAAAAACTATCTGATAAAAGAAAAGAAGAAAGTTCAAAGATGATATACTCAATTATATTAAAAACAGTCACAATATCTGGATTCCATTTTGCAATTGTAGCATTTATTTTAACCAGTTCCATGGAAATAACAATGAATCCATCAGCTCTTTACCTTTATTTTGGTTCAATCATAATTTTATTCTTTGTAAATATAATATTACTACCTATACTTTTTCTCAGCGCACATGGAGAATCATCTTATTCAGAACTTGTTGCTAATGTAAATATAATTCAGAGCATGATCTGCCTATGTTTTATTCTCGGAGATGTTATGATAAACACGTTTGGTTTGAATATTAAACATATATGGGCTTTTGTTGGAGGTCCTGGTTTAGTGTTAATAATGTTAGTGATATTAATAATATATTTAAGGAAATTGGATACAGAAGATTTAGATTCAAATTCTTAATTAATTCAAGGATAATAAACTAAATGCTTTTCTGTCTTAAGATGATAGATAGATTACTTACTGATTTATTCCTTGAATCTCTTCCTCTATCATTTTCTCTCTTAAAACAGTTCAACAGTTTCTACAGACTTTTTCTCCTCTTATTTTCTTCTCTGAACTCTCTATTTCTGTATAAAGAAATTTGCCAATTGTTAGAAGCTCTCAAAACACTTTCAACTGAGAGAGAAGAAAGAAAGTATAAAAGTCCATGAATTTTGAGAAACATAGTTAAATAGATTATTTAAACTAAGCTCGCCAATATATCATAAAGTCTTAATTATATTATTTATCTAGGTGGCTTTTAAATCCTTTTTTACTAATAATATAGATTCTTATCTTATTAATCCTCCTCCTACAGAATAATTTAGATAATCAATAGAAATTGTTATTATGTTATCTTTGTTAATCATTTAGTATGAAACTAAAGAGAATTTTTATCAAGAATTTTCTTTCTTATTATCAAGAACAAGATATTATACTAGACGATAAGTCCATTATAGTTGGAGAAAATGGTTCGGGTAAATCAAATATTATTAGAATAATAGATTTTATTATTTCTAACTCTTCCTCAGATAGGATAGATTGGTATCAACATCCTTATTGGAATTCAAGAGAAAAAACACTAATTTATTTGGATTTTGAACTCCAAGAATATGAAAAAGAGTTTATAAAAAAATTCTTAGTTTTATCTATGGGTTCAATGCATATTAGTTCTAAAAAAGAGCTGGGTGAAATTGCAATCCATTCCTTTTATAAAAAATATCAAAATCTTTTTGAGAATTCCTTTTTAAAATTGCGGATTGGTTTTAAAACGGACAACAGAAATACAGAGCAATTGCGTTACTTTATGATTCTTTCTCTTAATGAAAAATGTAGAATTTTTATTAAGAATCCTTTTTCTAACATAATCACTTTGATTAACAATAAAAAGTCTCATGATGTGAATTTTGATGATATTAAAAATACATCAATGATCTATTTCGATGAAATCGGGAGATGTGTCGATTCAATCAATGTATTTAATTCAAAGGAAAAACAAAAAGATGAAGAATTGGAAGAGCACGATATTGAAAAATTATTCTACGAAGATTTTTTTGAAAAGATCTTACGAAAAGAGTTAACATTAAATCTCAAAGAACTGGACTTTAACAATATTGATGCTATTTCAAGTTTACATGATATTTCAGTAGATTTTAAGCTTTTACTAAGAGATTGGGGATATGAGTTAGAAAGCAAGGAATATCCAAAATATCTAGGGGAATTTCTTTCAGATTTAATCAAGAAGAAAGTAGTAATTTTACGTGAAGATAGAGGATTGATAAAAGAAAAATTTGTTTCTAAAAGTTGGCATACACCTGCTAATGTATTAACTCTGAAAAAAGTTGAGAATGAGCTTTTCAAAAAAGCTACAAGTCCTGATCCTAAAGAACAAAAAACATTTAAAAAGATTAAAAAATTATTTAAAGAATTATTTAATGGAAACTATGAGATAAATGTAGTTTTACAATCAGAAGATGTGAATTTAGAAAAAACTCAAACTCTCTTTATTGAACCAGAAACAGAATCATCATCTAATCAAGTTACAAAATATTTCATCAAATCAAAACCTAATGTTAAGATTACAGCAAAGAGACCAGAAATTCAATTTCAAGATACAACAAGTAAAATTTCTTTTAGTTTAAAGACTTCTCCTGGAGGAGCATATGAAGTAATAATGGTTTTAAGTGCAATACATGGATTTGAAGCTGATACAGTTATATTAGATGAACCTGGTAAAACTCTCCATCCTTCCTTGCGAAAAAAACTTAGAGATTATATTAAACTAGATAAAGAACGTACTTATCTGTTAGTAACTCATACTTCAGATTTAATATCTGATGAACTCCTTGATTCTATACTTAGATGCTCTAAAGGTGATAAAGGAAGCAATGTCAAATATATGAAAGATTTTTTTGAAAAAAAAGAGATAAAACAAAATAAGCAAAAATATAGAAACTTCCTGTTAGATCCAGATTTAGCTGACCTGTTTTTCTCTACAGGTGTTATTTTTGTAGAAGGTTTACATGATGAAAGATTATTAATTGCTCTCAAATCATCATTAGAGAGAAGAATGATTCAAGATAGTCTCAATTTTCTTGAAGATAATACACTAATCAAATGGGATATTATCAGAATCTCAGGAAAAGACAATAGTTCAAAAGCTCTAAATATAGTCAAATTCTTTGAAATACCTTTCATGTTATTGTGTGATTTTGATGCATTTAAACCAAATAAAGAAAATATAACAGAAAGTAGGATTGGGAAAATATTGACACATATCCTCGATGTTGATTTAAAGGGTTCTACATTAGATAATGACAAAAGTAAACTCAATGAACTTAACAGTGAAATTAGGAAATTTGTCAGAACTCAAAAAATATTTTCATGGGAAAAAGATTTAGAATTTATGATCAAAAGAACTAGACCAGATTTTATCAAGGATAAGTGGGAGAATTTGTCATTTAGGGATTGTCTTGATTTGGTAGAAGAATTAGTATCCTCAGAAAATCAAGAATTTCATGATTTTATACAGTTCTTAAACAAAGAAAACATTATTCAGACTTATTGAATACGAATGTTTTTTCAGTTGGTATTTCAATCCCATATTTTTCCTTAAGAATGGCTAAAGCTTCATTTATGTTTTTAGTCAAAATATCAACAAACTCCTTTATTTTCTGATTATATTGTCTGTATAGCGCTGTTCGACCCATCACTGGAACTGATGGTTCAAAAAAGAAAGATCTTCTGGTTTGATTTAATGATCCTAAATCACCTCTTATTCCAAGAAGCAGGGAAATCAATCTCCAATCATCTTTAATAACAGAATAAGTCTGCCCCATTAAATCAACTAGTAGTGATGACTCTGCTTCATATAAAAAGTATTTATCTTCCATTTCACTTTCAGGTACAATCATTTTTTTTAATATAATATCTAAATAAGCTAGTTCTAAACTAAGCATTTCGATTTTTATTTTTCGTTGTTCAAATCCATAGAAGGATTCTCGTATTGCATTATAATTCATCTTCTCATTACAACCTCCACTTGTTCTAATGTAAAAGTGGTTCTCTCTAGTTATATGTGGTCTTTCATTACTTCTGGGGATATAACACACAGGTACTATTTTATCAGAATGAGGTATTTGAATTGGTGGTTGTTTGAATTCAAAATTAATGCTAGGATTTATCATTCTAATTTTGTCATAAAATTCTTTACTCAGGTCTCGTTTTCTATCAATTCCAATAATTCTATCAGTTGTTTTAATATCTCCTACTCCAAAAATCAAAAATCCACCATTTGTATTAGCAAAAGCACAAACTATCTTCTCTTGCTTTAGTGGTGCTTGCAGATTAGCTTTAAAATCAAAGAATTCTGTTTCGAAGTAATTTTTATCAACTAATTCCTTAATTATGTCATAATTCCATTTTTCAAGGATTCGAGGGAATTGCATCTCTTTATCACCGTTATTTAATCATTACAATTAATATCCTCTTGTTCTGATTTCTCTCTATATTTCTCAAAATCTTCTTGATCTAGTTTGATTTTTTTCTTATATCTTTTTGT
This sequence comes from Candidatus Heimdallarchaeota archaeon, assembly GCA_019057815.1. Lineage (GTDB taxonomy): Archaea > Asgardarchaeota > Heimdallarchaeia > Heimdallarchaeales > Heimdallarchaeaceae > 18H4-34. The sequence continues at coordinate 156,691 of JAHLWR010000001.1, read as the reverse complement.
TTTTCTTCCATTATCATATTTCATTTCTAAGTAGATTCTTGCTTTCATTCCTTCAAATAGATCATCCAATATGGTTCTTTCATATATTGTATAGAAATTATGATAAGCTCCTGGACCAGCAACAAAATAATCTACTCTATCTGCAGGTCTAAATTTACCATATATTATTGTCTTAGTCCTTCCTTCTTTAGCAATTAAATATGTTTCTTGTTCAAGCATTCTTGTTGATCTATTACCTTCATTGTATACATATATAGCCCATTCATTATTCTTCTCAACATATCGTGGAGCTTTAACAACTAGTTTTGGTCGAGTCTTGAAAAATGATAAATAAGTCGTTATTACCCATAAAACAAAAGTTAATCCACTTGCTCCTAAAGCTAATGCAACTTCCCAATCTACCATAAGTAAACTATATACTAGCAGATTAATAGATTTTCTTATGTCACTAGTTGATAATATATCAATAGAAAAAAATCAATAAAAGGTCAGCGTAATACATTTTCAGTTTGCATAATAATTTGAAAAATCCCTCTACGGAATTAGAACCTAGGTCAGAAACAGATTGAAAATCTTACCACAAGAAAATTATAAAAAGACAGGGTAATAACAAGAAAAAAAAGAAAAATGTGTTATTTTATTCATCACCTGTTAAAAATTCTAGAAGGATTCGGTATATTTTCCATTTATATAGTTCTATATATTCTTGATGTTCTTTCCATAGAATATCGTGTTGTCTAGCTAACTCTTCATCTATTTCTTTCCATTGTTTTTCATATTTCTTCATTTTTTCATCTCCTATATGTTCTTGATGTTCTTTCCACAGACTATTGTGTTGTCTATCTAACTCTTTCTCTATCTCATTCCATACTTTTTCATAATATTTTTTTTCATTGTTTTTCATGTTGATTCAATAGTACTACGTTTCTGTATAATAAAAAAAGCGCTTTTCAAAGCCTAAAACTTGAAATCTCTTAAGAATCGAGAGAAAAAGATACAAAAATAGAGATTAAACTACGATCAAGTTTATGGAATCTTGGGTATAGGTATAGGATTCACTATCCAATCATAGGTAAACCTGACATTGTCTTTCCTAAAGAACGAGTTATAATATTTTGTGATGGTTGTTTCTGGCATGGGTGCCCAAAATGTTACAAAAGACCACAATCCAATCAAGAATATTGGGATGCAAAGATTTTGAAGAACCAAAAAAGAGTAATGAAGAATTACTTCATTTTCATCTTAAAAATAAATGAATTAAGTTTTGGATATATTTTAATAAGCTCATCCGCAATTTTTTCTACCTTCTTTATGTTTTCTTCGGTAAAACCACTCACATCTTTTGTCATTTTACTTATTCCTTCAACAATTGAAGAATTCTTTTTTCCCAAATTCATTAAAAGAGTAATTAATTCCTTCATAAAATCATACTCTTCTTTTCGTTTTTTTCTTCTCAAAATTATGTGTCTTTTTTTCCTATTTAGTTCGATTTTTTTTAATAATAAATCATTCTGAAGTTGATATTTTGAGAAATTAGTATGAGCATCATTAGCATGTTGATTACTCGTAGCCCACATTTCTTTAATTATTTGTCTTTGGTCTTCGTTCTTCACATGTTGCAATCCAAAATATGCTTTATTAGCTACAAAAACCAACTTTCCCCAATTTGAAAAATTCAATTTAAAATTCCTAAGAAGTGTAAAAATTTCAGAAATCTCTGTTAAAAAAACAGTTTTTAATTCCCTCCGTTCTTTATTTCTCTGATAACGATGAATAACATATAAAGCAAATAAACCACTTAATGTTACAACAGTTAAATTTGAAAGTAAATTGATTAGCCATTGTTCCATAAATATGGTTAATTTTCCTGTTTAAGACTTTTTCTCCTTCTTATTCTTTCTCTCTAAGATTTAATGAACTTTCTTTCTCACTTATAAATCTTATATGTAGTATATAAAGAGGGATACTTTCACATTTGAGGAGAAGGAGAAGTGTCAACTACTGACACTCCCCAAAATCTCTCCTTCTGGTGATTCACTGATTAGCTCCGTCAAAAAGAAGTCTAAGGTTTGTTTTTTCTCTTGTTGGAATATTCCCACCATACATTTTACTTCACATTCTGGACATGCTGATATGCATGCTTTTCCTTCGTATAATTTCCCTGCTGTTCTCCATCTCGCATTCTTTTTTCCCGTCATATAACTTTGGTATGGTTTATACCTTTCCCTTTCTACTTCTTCCCACATTGAATTTTTTCTTCTTGTTTTCTCTGTCTTTCTCAATATTCTTGCTGGTTGTTCCAATGTTGGTATTTTCCCTCTCATCAATTCTCCTTGTTTCTCCCATCTTTCATCTTTTTCTTTGAACGCAAATGTCACTACTCTTAAAGCTACTTTCCCCCCTTTCTCTTGATATTCTTCTGCTAGCTTTATCCTTTCTATTAATTCCTCTTTTTCATCTACTGCTGACACTGTTATGTTTATTATCGTCTCTTTTCTTATCATTCTCTCTATTTGTCTTTCTGTTGGTCTTTTCCACATCCTTGTTATTATTACCGGTGTCTTTCCCTTCTCTGCTACTATTTCCGCACATCTTGTTGTTAGTTCCCAATCCCAGCTTGGTGCTCCGTCTACTCCTATCCTTATCCATCTCTCTTTACACTTTTTCAGATCCTTTCTCAATAGCTCTTCTTTCAATATCATTTTTACTGGTTTTCCGAATATCTTCTTGTATCTTCTCACTGCTTCCTCCGAGTAGCAATCCCACCTACATCTTGGATATTCTTGGTCTTCATACGCTGGACACCCTCTTACTGTATCCATACAATTCCCTCCTTTTTGTATCTGTTTCCTTCCCCATTCCTTCCCCTTGTGATTTGCTTTTGTTGTCTTGTTCGTCCCCTTCAATCTTATTGGTATCTTTTTGTATTCTTCTTTCTCTCTTATCACTTCACTCCCCCCTTCTGGTGTTCTTCTTGATGAAAATGATAAGATTTTCCTTGTAATAGCTTCTTAACTTGTCTATTGTCTTTTCTATCTCTTCTTCTGAATTGTTCATTATTGTATGTTCTGACTCTCTGAATTCTTCATATGTCATTCCTTTTTTTGCTTCTATTTCTTCTTCTAGTCTTTCTCTGTCTAGTATCACTGTTTTTCCTTTGATTTCTATCGCATTGTAAAATGGTATTGAATCTACTTTTAGCTCATCACATATCTCTTCTATTTCTTCGTAACTCATCTTTCTCCCTCCTCTTCTAATTCTATTATCTCTTGTATCTCTATATGTTCTACAGCTTTCTCTGCTATTATCTCCTGATTTATCTCTATCTCTTCTTCCTCTTGGTCTACTATCCTTACTCTGAAACTCTCCCACTCGTCAAATATGCTCGAATATCTTTCTGGGTTTCTTTCTACCTCTTGCATATATTCTATATATTTCTCTGCTAGTTCCTTTATCCCTCTTATACTCTCTCTTTTGCGCTCATAAGTTTGTGTTCTTACTTCTGTTCTTCCATATGGGTTCATCATATAATCTATTTCTTCTTCTACTCTCTTGTGTATGTAACTTACCCATAAAATAGCAAATGAGGGTTTTCCTTTTAGTTTCTTACTTTCTTTCTTGTTTCTTTCTTCTTGATACTCCTCTACTGTCACTTTGAATCACCATGTTAACATATACTTATGTACACTTAAACTTTTAGTGTCAAAACCGTCCATAGACCATTGAAAGTAATAAATTCTTTATATTAACCCTTTTTTCTTTTTAGCTAATTCTTATTAACCCTCTAGTCTACTTCTCTCTTGGAGTTAGTTTCTTCACTGTCTGAATCACCAATTCATGACAAGACTAACTCCATTATTGATTTTCTTCCCTATACAGACTATTCTCATATTATTAGATCTTATTTAATATATTTACAGGTTTAAAATTTCTCCCAAAGGATAATATGAAGAAAGTTTGTGAATATTCCATCTTATTGTTTATGATGACAGTACGAAATCATTTGAATCTTAAAACTGGCTAGTAGTGTTTAATGTGATGTAAAAAAATAACAAAGTTCATATTCTTGTTTCTCCTAGTATTTTATTGATAAAAATGGTTTCAGAAACTGCACTTATTCTTTTAACTGCTATTGGTTCTAACAACTGTTCTATTTTTTCTTTGCTTTTTTTGAGATAATCCTTGTGAGTAGCAAAGAAACTACTACCATTAGTAGAGTAGATGTGAAAAATATTTGAGTTTCATCTGTAGAATGTTTAAAATATTCATCAAGTGGGTATATGTCAACAGCACCAGCTGAACCATCAATAGCATAAGAACCTCTCTCTGACCAACATGACCAATAGTTGCCCATTTGAAATAATTTTAGGTTATTTCAAAAATTCTCTAAGTGTTTGAGATATGTATTGAATTTTTTCATCGGTTAAAGTAGAAACCATAGGAATTTCAAAATGGTTACGGGCAGTGTATTCAGAATTGGGACAAGAAACCTTACTATAATCAGGATAATTGATAACTCGTGACATATGCCAAGTAGACAAATCCTTGTAGCAGTCTTGTTCGTAGGATAAGGTTTCATATATAGTTCTTGAACTGACACCCTTTGATTTAAGATATTCAATGACTTCTTTTGGTTTCCTTTTTTCATTAAGGAGTACTGGCGCCATTATGTAATCGGAGTGTTGATGTCCTGGTAAGATTTTTTGTATACGTAAATTCTCAATTTCACCGAGAAGATTCCTGTAGATCTTACCGTTCCTATGTCTTCTAGACAATATCTCATTAGCTCTATCTATTTGAACACAAAGAATAGCAGCAGCCATATCTGTTATACGATAATTGTAGCCAATACGGTAATGCGAATACCCTCCCACTGGGTTTCGACCATGATTTTTAATACTTTTCAATTTTTCATAAATGGTTTCATCATTACAGATAACTGCTCCACCTTCACCAGATACTAAATTTTTTGTACCATAAAACGAAAAACATCCCAAATCTCCAAAATTCCCCATATGTTTTCCATCAATTTTAGCGTCATGAGCTTGAGCACAATCTTCTATAATTTTAAGGTCATAATCTTCTGCTATATCTTTTATAGCTTTCATATCACAAGGGTTACCAAAAATGTGTACAGGCATTATAGCTTTTGTTTTGTTAGTAATTTTTTCTTCAAGTTTTTCAGGATCAATATTGTACGTTTCAGGATTAATGTCTGCAAAAATTGGTATTGCACCATTAAAGAAAATAACATTTGAGGACGCAATAAATGTAAAAGGGGTTGTTATTACCTCATCCTTGGGACCTATATCTAAAGCTGTAATAGCCATATGTAATGAACATGTTCCGTTTACAGCTGTTACAACATGTTTTGCCCCAGTAAATTCTGAAAATTTCTCCTCAAAAGCTCGAGCAAATTTCCCTTCAGCTAAGTAACGGCTTTTTACAACTTCAATAACTGCTTCAACTTCTTTTTCTCTAATATTAACATCTACAACAGGAATCATATTAACTATATTTGAGTTAAATTAAGTCCTTTTAAAATTTTTGTTTAAACAGTGTGTTTATTTGAAAATATGACGAATTTTATAAATTAAATTGCCAAAAGAAAGGCGTCTAAGTGATTTATGAAGCTCGACTTCTCTAGTTTTAATATTGATAATAGCCCATTTACCTTCAACTAGTGCTCCTGGATTCAACAAAAGCTGATTGTTTTTGTACTCATAATTCTGTGATTCATGAACATGTCCAGCAAAAACATAATTATAATGCATTTTTGAAATATGCTCTCTAATAAGCTCACTCCCACAATGTGCGGATTGTTTTGGGATGTAATCTAAATTGGAATCTTTTGGAGGTTCATGGAACAAACCTAATAGGATGTGATTATCCTTCGTTTCAAGATCTTTAATTTTTATTTCCAATTTGGAAAGATCTTCTCTGATATCATCCTTCTCCTTTTCTCCTGGTGTTTGAAATGGCATTCTGTAATTTGCAGGAGAACAGAAACCATAACCTACTATAACCCAATTATCATATTCAACAACTGAATTACCAATATAGAAAATGGAATTTGACTTTTCATTCGCTAATAGTTTTAGATGTTCTCTAACTCCTTTAGTATCGCTATTTCCATGAGTAAGGAAAACTGGAATGTTCACTTCTAATAAGATCTCAAATATTTTTTCAGCAGTTTTTATTTGAAATTCTGTAAATTGATGAAGATATTGTCCATAAACCAATTCAATATATTTTTCCCTTGAGATTCTTCCACTCTTAATAATGGACTTGAGAATCAAAGAATAGGATATTGTCCCCGCAATGTCTCCTGTGATAAAAAGAGCTTGGCACTTCATAATTTTTCTCTTTATTCTTTTTAAGTCGCTCACACATCCGTGTAAGTCCCCTATTATGGCGAATCTCATTATTAATCACCGAGAAGTTTTTCTGACTCTTCTTCTGCTAATTGAATAAATTTTGTACTCTCTATGTTCTCAGAGATCCATTCAACTTCTTTATCATAGTATCTATCTTCTTCAAGGTGAGGAATGGTGTTCTTAATATGTGAGTATATTTTTTCTAATGATTTAGAAATAACTCTATCTCCTCTATACTCTAAAGCTTGGTATGCTGTATAAATTTCAATTGCTGTCATTTGAACAACATTCTTGGCTATCTGGTAAGCTTTTTTACTTGCTGTGAGACCCATCGAAACATGATCTTCTTGATTAGCTGATACAGAAGCATTATCAATTGAAGCTGGAGATGCAAGAACTTTGTTTTCAGCAGAAATAGCTGCATCAGCATATTGTATCATCATTAATCCAGAGTTTAGACCAGGTTTTTTTATCAAGAAGGAGGGAAGTCCAGATATTGATGAATCTAATAGAATACTTACTCTTCTTTCAGAGATGTTCCCTAACTCAGTCATGGCTATGCACAAATAATCCATAGCAAGCCCTATAGGCTCTCCATGAAAATTACCCCCAGAAGCTACTGTTGAAGTTTCTATGTCAATCAGAGGATTATCAGTTGTTGAATTTATTTCAATTTCAACTAGATTCTTACAATGCTCAACTGCATCTAAAATAGCTCCATGAACTTGTGGAGAACATCTTATTGAGTAAGGATCTTGAATTCTTTTTGGTTGTTTAATGAGTAAATCGCTTCCTTCAAGAACATCAAGAATTGCTTGAGCAAATCTTATTTGTCCTTTATGAGGGCGTAGATTCATAATAAATGCTGAGAAGGCATTGATGTTACCTTCAAATGCTTCTAAAGTTAAACCAATTGAGATAACTGAATTTCTCAAAATATTTAAAGAATCAAAAACAGTGTGTGCGGCGAAAGAAGTAAGTACATGAGTTCCGTTAATTAGAGATATTCCTTCCTTAGCGTGTAATTCAATGGGAGACAAATTAAGCTTTGAAAGAATTTCAGAACCTTTGAGTATCTCATTTTCTAATTTTGCTTCTCCTTCGCCTATGAGAATTCTTGCTATATATGCAAGAGGTATAAGATCTCCGCTAGCTCCTAAAGAGCCTATACTAGGTACCAGTGGTATGACTTTCTTATTGACTAACTTCTTAAGCATTTCAGCTGTTTCAATTCGAATGCCACTTCCTCCTGTACAAAAGGAATTAAGCTCTATAACCATAGCACCTAAGACAATTTCATCAGGGAGATAAGGACCAAAACCAATACTATGAGATTTAATAAGATTCTTTTGAAGTGTCTCTCTTTCAGATGGAGATATGATAGTATTAGTAAGTTTTCCAAAACCTGTCGAAACACCATAAATGATTTCATTCTCCTCAAGTTTCTCTTCAATAATTCTTCTTGCTTTTTCAATTTTTATTATGCCTTCCTCACTGATTTTGACTTTTTTTCCAAAACGTGTAATTTCAAGTAAATCATTAATAGTTAAGGAATCTCCATCTAAAACTGTAACTTCCTGGTGCATGGCTATCTAATATTTCTTGAGGTTGTAATATTTATTCATTATGCTACCTACCATTAAGAAAACTCTGATGATAGCAAAACTATTTTCTTTGATTTATTCAGATACTTGGACAAAAATTTTTAAACAGAGTGCTTAAAGATTTCTCAAAACCAAATTGAGGAATTAGAATATGACCTATGTAATTACTGGTTCAGGACTAACAATTGAAGATATTGTCAAAGTTGCACGTTATAACGAAAAAGTAGAATTGCATCCAGATGCAATTGAGCGAATGAAAAAATGTCGAGCAATGCTAGAAGAAAAGATTGAAGCAAAGGAGATCATGTACGGTGTCAATACAGGTATTGGTGAATTCTCTGAAGTTGTTCTCTCTGATGAAGAAGTTGGTTTATTTCAAAAGTATTTGATCTATAACCATGCTGCTGGTATAGGAGACCCCGCACCTTTAGAATATGTACGTGGTGCAATGTTGGGACGAATTAATGTTTTAGCTCATGGTAATTCTGGAAACAGACCTATTATTGCTGATACACTTGTTGAAATGTTAAATAAAGACTTAACTCCTTTCGTCTGCCAGAAAGGATCTGTTGGCGCATCTGGTGATTTAGCCCCAATGTCACAAATTGCTTTATTATTAATGGGTGAAGGAAAAGCCTATTATAAAGGGGAATTGCTTGATGGTAAAGAAGCTATGGATAAAGCAGGCATCAAAGTCCCTGGTCTAAAGGCAAGAGATGGATTAGCCGCGATTAATGGTTCTAACCTTCTTACTGCTATGAGTGCTATCTTTTTGTATGATGCTATGCGATTCATGAAACAAGCTGAAATCGCATGTGCCATGTCGATAGAAGCATTAATGGGAAATATGAAACCTTACACTCCAATGTTACATGAAATTCGTGGTTTCCCAGGAGCAGTACGATGCGCAAAATCGTTATCCAAACTTTTCAAAGGTGGAGATTTATTCGAAGCAAGACTAAAGGTTAAAGTTCAAGATGCTTATTCTATGCGTTCTGCACCTCAAGTACTAGGAGCTGCACATGACGCCTTAGAATGGTGTCAAACTCAAGTTGAAATTGAATTAAATGGAGTAGGGGATAATCCAGTCTTCTTTCCGGATGAAAAAATTACTTTAACAGGAGCTAATTTCCAAGGATCACCTGTTTGCTTGCCAATGGATATGGCTGGTACAGCTATTACAATGGTTTGTGTAATGTCCGAACGTAGAATGAATAGATTAAACCACCCAGCTTTAAGTGTAGGATTACCTCCATTCTTATCAAAAGGAGCCGGTTTAATGTCAGGTTTAATGTTAAGCCAATATACTGCAGATATGCAAATAGTAGAGATGAGAATTTTATCAATGCCAGCGAGTATTCAATCTATTGCAGCAGCAGCAGATCAAGAAGATTTTGTATCCATGGGGATGAATACTGCTATTAAGAACTTCCAAATAATGGATAATGCATATGGAGTATTGGGCATTGAACTAATGGCAGCAGCTCAGGCATTAGACTTTAGAGAGTTCCAATTTGGTAAAGGTGTCACTAAAGCTAAAGAAGTTATTCGAAGACACGTTGAATTCTTAGATATAGACAGACCATTATATGATGATCATACAAATATGAAAGCTTTAGTCAAATCTTGTGAAATCCTTGAAGAAGTTGAAAAAGAAATTGGAAGCTTAGGCTAAATTTGGTATAGGTAATAAAATCGAATAGGAATGTGTTGAATTTACTCATTTCTTCTACCTCTTTTTAGACAAGAATATAAACTATAACTAACTTTAATCATTCAAACGATATTAGTACCAGCTATTATGTCGATTAATGAAAAATGGAACTAGTTTTTATTTTCAATGATTGAAGTAAACTTTAAAAACAATGTTTTAGCCTAAATGTTGAGATTTATGCTGAATGTCAAAAAAGAAGGTATAATTATTTGTGATATTGCAGAATTATTCCTAGGACCAATTCACAAATATGAACCTGTTTATGCTAATGAAAAGCCAGACGCTCTTGTAATAAAAGATGGAAAGATTGAAGCTATTGGTGAAACTACAAGAATTTTTGCTGACTATTCTAGGAGTGATTATGATATAATTAATTGCAATGATAGAAAAATAGTATGTTCTGGTTTTGTTGATTCTCATACTCATCTTGTTTTTGCAGGAAATCGATCACATGAATTATCTATGAAAATTCAAGGCGAATCATATTTAGAAATAGCTAAAGCTGGTGGTGGTATAAACTATACAGTTAAAGAAACACGTAATGCTTCAGAAGAAGAACTTTCAAGACTTGCAATACAAAGGTTAAATCAAATGTTGTTGCATGGCACAACAACAATCGAAGCTAAAACTGGATATGGTTTGACTCCTGAATCAGAAATGAGATTACTAAAAGTAACTAATGAATTAAACAATAAACATCCCATAGATATTATTCCCACATTTTTGGGATGTCATATAAAACCGGAAGATTTCACCGGAAATAACTGGGATTATGTAGAACTTATGATACAACTCCTACCAGAGATTAAAAGATTGGATATGGCTAATTTTGTTGACATATGGGTAGATTATGGAGCTTTCAGTATTGAGGAATCGACAGCTTTTCTTACAGCTGCTAAAGAAAATGGTTTTGATTTACGTATTCACGCTGATGAAATGGAAAATGTTGGAGCTGCAATAATGGCAGCAAGTATGGGAGCTGTTTCAGCTGATCACTTGTTAAAAGCTGAAGCTATCTCAGCAAATGCAATGGCAGATGCAAATGTTGTTGCCAATTTATTGCCAGGTACTCCTTTTGTATTAATGTCTAATAATTATGCAAACTTCCCTATGTTCAGAGATGCTGGAGTTACAGTTGCTTTATCAACTGACTTCAATCCTAATTGTTATGTTCTAAATATGCAAACAGTAATAGCTCTAGGTAGCTTTATGATGAAAATGTTGCCAAAAGAAGCATTAAAAGCTGCTACTTATGGTGGTGCTAAATCTCTGAAAATCGAAAAAGAAGTTGGTTCACTAGATCTTGGGATGAATGCTGATATTACCGTTCTTGATGTCCCTTCTATTGATTCTCTCGTTTACCAATTTGATCGAAACCACGTAAGTGATGTTATTAAAAATGGTAACTTAGTCGTTAAAAACAAAGAAATTGTGAAAAATACCACCTAAACTAAAGGAATTTTTCCAATATACGTTTTTTCAGATATAAAATGCTAAAATAACTGAGATTGTGAGCAGTATTATAAAGGAAATCATGTGGAAAATTGTAAGAGCTAATGCTGGTATCAATCTGAATGGTTTGTTGTAATATTTAAATAGAATAATAACTGCTTTAATTATTAATGGTGTCACAATTAGTGTCAAAAGACTCAATAGCGGTAAAACACTTTTAACAATCAAAACGACAAGTGAGATGTAAACCCCCAATATAATTAGTAAATAGACGTATCTAGAAACACTTCTACCCATTAAAACTACCCAATTATTTTTGCCAACTTCTTTATCTGCTTCATAATCTGGAAATTGATTGATATGTAAAATAGAAACCACAAGTAATCCAACAGGAATAGAAACATAAAATGATATCCATGAAAAATCTGAGGTTTGAACATAAAATGACCCTATAACTAGCAATGGTCCAAAGCCAATAAACAAGAATATTTCTCCTACTCCTCGATAAGCAAATTTTATTGGTCCAATAACATAAAAGAAAGCGACGATTACACCAGCTATTCCAATATACAAAATTATATTGTTATCTAATCTGGAATTTAAGTATAATCCAATTACACTACCAATTATTAAGAAAACTATTCCACTAATGAAAACCTTAGATCTAGAAAAAAGACCACCTTGAATTGTCCCTCTTCCTCCTGAGAATGGTGTAACATATCGATTAATGGAATCAGTTTCTACATCAAAGGCGTCATTAATTAAATTAGTACCTGCATGGATACACGTGATTCCTACTAATGTTAGGATAAAAAATAACCAGTTAAAGCTTCCTGAGAAATATAATGCAAATATAGAACCAAAAATAACTGGTAATGTAGAGGCAACAAGAAATTGTGCTGCTGTGGCTTTTAACCATAGTTTGATGCTAGATTTGAAAGTACTTGATAGTTCTTTTAAGAAAGAAGGTTGATTCTCTGGAAAAACTTGTGAGCAATTATTTTTGGGATAAGATATCTCTGTAGGTAATATTTCTAAAATTTTAATACTAGAGCTGGCTTTAAGCGAAATATCCTCTTTTTTTGATAAATCTTCTATAATTACACTTTTGATTTTATCTTTTTTAACTATACTAGCATACGCTCTAATGTTAATAATATCATCATTAGCTCCTATAGAGACAAGCGTTTTTGGATTGAAAAGAATTTGTTGAACAAGTCTAGATTTTTCATTTTCAGCTACATATAATTTAATCCCATCAGATACATAATCACACGTTTGAAGATTTTGATTATTATGACAACAAGAAATAATTCTTAATTTATTGTTATCAAAAACAATTTTTTTTATTAAACCATGCATTAAATAATATTTAAAAAAATCTCTTTAAAACCATTCGTTTGATAATTCTTGCATTTTAGTAAGATGTAATTTTGCAACTACCACATGAGGGGCAAAATGTATATTTCTTTGCGAACTTTCTACCACAACTAATGCAGAATGAAACGGATTTTATTTCGTTTTTTTCGGTTTTATTCTTGGTTTGAGCTTCATTTTCTTGTTTTGACATCAAATAAGACGAAACGGTATAATCTAAAGCGGAATCTTTTTTCAGCATTTTGTTGGAAGTATAAAGGGCATTTCTATAGTTTTGTTCAGTTGAAATATAATTTGTTGCTTGACTACCAAAAATAAGTATAAGAGACATTATTATGATTCCTATTTGCCACCACTCAACAATACTGGTTTCTTTAAGGATTAATAGAATAACGATTGATATAACAATTAGTATGAATGTAAAGAAAAGCTTTTTTCTTTTTGATGAATATTGTGATTTCAGTGAATCAATAGTAGTCATATAACATAATACAGCTTAGACACTTATGACCTTTCTCCAGCTAGTGATTTAGATTAAGTTGTAAAAATAAGAAAAGAAAAGGGAAAAAAGAAAAAATTACATCATTCCGGGCATACCGCCCATTCCACCTGGCATACCGCCCATTCCACCTGGCATTCCACCTGGGGGCATGGCTGGTTTTTCAGATTTTGAAACTATGACATCATCAATACGAAGAATTAGTACTGCTGACTCAGAAGCAGATTTAATAGCTTGAGTAAGAACTCTTGCAGGTTCAAGAATTCCATCTTCAAAAGCATCAACGATTACATCCTGTTTGAAAATGTTGAGTGCAGCTGAGATTTTACCTTCAGCGTGAGCTGCTTTAAGTTTGTTAATAATATCAAGTGGATCAATACCTCCATTTTCAGCTATGGTAGAAGGAATGATTTCTAATGCATCAGCAAATGCTTTGACTGCTAATTGTTTTTTGTCTTTGAATGTCTCTGAATAGTCACCTATTCTCAAAGCAAGTTCTGTAAAAATTGCTCCACCACCAGGTAAATAGGTCTTATCCTCAACAACATTTCTAACAACGCATAACGCATCATGTAGTGCTCTTTCAGCTTCATCAGTTACATATTTGCTAGCACCATATAGAATGATGGAGACTGCTTTAGGATTCTTACATTCTTTAATGAAGACATGTTCGTCATCACCAATCTTTTTCTCCTCAACAATCCCAGCATATCCTAATTCTTCTTTTGTTGCATCATTTAAACTTGTAATGATTTTACCACCTGTAGCTCTGGCGATCTTTTCCATATCTGATTTCTTAACTCGACGAACAGCGAGTATTTTTTCTTTAGACATGAAATATTGTGCCATATCATCAATACCTTTCTGGCAGACAACTACGTTTGCTCCCAATGCTACGACTTTTTCAACCATTTCTCTTAGCATATTTTCTTCATTATCAAGGAATGATTGCATTGCGAGTGGGTCAGAAATACGAATTTCTTTATCAAATTCACCTTTGCTAACCTCAATATTTTGGTTTAGAAGCAAAATTTTAGCATCTTTAACTCTCTTTGGCATTCCTGAATGAGCAACTTCCTTATCAACAATAACTCCTTCAATAAGCTCAGAATCAGCAAGACTTTTACCTTGTTTTTGAAGGATTTTAATGTTATCAAGATCGACTGTATAGTTTCCATCTTCAATGTCTGAAACATTCTCTACAGACTTAACTGCGATAGATGCTATATGTTCCTTAGCTGAATGAACTGCTTTACTATGGAGTGCGGTAACAGCGATTTTAAATAAAAGATTGTTTTCTTCGCTAAATGGTTCAAGCTTTTGAGATAATTCAACAATAATTTCTTGAGCTTTTTTAGCTGCAGCTTTGTAACCTTCAACAATTAGAGAAGGATGAATCTTCTTATCAATAAGATCACCACCAAGTTTGAGAAGTTCACCAGCAATAATAACGCTGGAAGTGGTACCATCGCCCGTTTCTTGATCTTGAGCTTTAGCTACTTGAACAATCATTTTGGCGGCTGGATGTTGAACATCAATCTCATCGAGAATTGTAGCACCGTCATTGCTTATCAATATATCTCCCAAACCATCTACCAACATCTTATCCATTCCTTTCGGTCCTAGAGTTGATTTTATTGTTTCCGCTACAATACTTGCTGCCATAATATTGTTCTTTTGCGCATCTTTTCCTTTACTACGTTGTGTACCTTCTTTTAAAATCAGAACTGGTATTTGCCCTTGACCTATCATTTTTAATCCCTTAAATAATTGATTTATAGTTCATTCTGCCAAAGCTCGATATATAAAACTTACGATTTTTCTTATTTTCGACTGAATTGCTTCTAAGTTCTTCATAAAGCTATTTTGAACCGGTAAAATAGCTTCAAGCATCAAGAAAAGTTTTTATTCCTCAATCTTATTTATCATTCGAGCATGACTAAGAAAAGATCAAAATTTGATAAAATTACTTGGATAATAACAGAACTAGTACTTGGTTTAGCTGCATTAGTCTATGGTCTTTACGGAATTATTGATGTTCGAGATCCACAAGTGTTGTACATTATTCTAGCTTCAGTAGGTTGTGTGCTTACTCTATTCGCAATAGCACAAATAGTGATAGAACGAAGACGTAAAAAACAAGATAAGATTATTCATCACTGTCCAAAATGCGGGAAGAAAGTTGAAAAACAAGATGAATTTTGCCGTAAATGTGGTGAAAAAGTAGAATAAGAGAAAATGGAGTATTTCTCCGTTTAATAACTATTTACTTAACTTAATTTCAATTAAGAAAATACATTTCAAATCAAGTTATGAAAAGGTTTTTAGGAAGAATATGAATCGTTAAATCATTGTAGGGATAGAAATGGATTCATTTGATGAACCAACACAAGACCTAACCGAGAAAATACGTTTGTTATTCTTCACTTCTCATTCTTGTACTTGGTGTCCAGAGGTCGAGCGTGTTATCGAACAAGTTGCAGGAACATCCATGCAAGATATGATTCATGTAAGTAAAATTTACGTTGACGAAGATCTTGAAATAGCCAATAAGTACAATATTTTGTCTGTTCCAGTTGTAATGATGAATGAGGAAATAATTGCCCAAGGTATGATAACTGAAGATGTAATTCGTGAAAAACTTTGGTCGCAAATATTGCCCAATATTATTAATCGAGAGCGTGATACATTACGTAAAGAAAGCATGGTAATCCTTACTACAAATACAATTAGTAGTATAATTTCTCAGGAATTAGTTCGTAAAAACATTGGGGATTATACTCATATTAGTGTTTATCAGCAAGTGATGATGTCCTTATTGGCTCTAGACCCACTGATACCCCAACTTCTTTATCAGAGCGGTCGAGAGTTAGGAATTTATGGAGCTTCACCCTATTATCTCACAGTTTTAAATCCCAAAGTTGGTGCTGTTACTCCTGAGGAACGCTTTCAAGAAGCACTAATTGCTTTAGCTAAACTGTATACTGATAACGATATTGTTCCTCTTTACCAAGCAACTCATTGTGATATTGCAAACATTGATGGATATAATGCCACTCTACGTATCATAGATCTAGTTAATAGTGCAGGTGCTATTGATATTGGAGAAACTTTATGTCATTTTACAGCCGGTGAAATTGCTGGAACTATCGAAGCAATGATAGGTTCAGCAACTACTGTTGTTGAAACAAAATGTAAAGGATTAGGTGATACATACTGTGAATTTGATATTGAAGTGTTTCCAGGAAAAGAGCCTGGTAAGGCACCATATAAAATACATGAGTTGAAAGAAGATGAGAAGAAGATAATATTTCTAGGAGATCTTACAAAAGAAGAAGCTCGAAGGCAATTATTCTATGAGTTTATACATGAAACTACTCAACATGGTTACAATTCTCTACTAATGAAAAATGTTTTGCGACCTGGTGGGAAAGAATTCGTGCATATTAGTTTACTTCAACAGCAAATAATGAGTCTGAAATTTAGAGATAAATTCTGCGGTGCTTTATTGTATTCTGCTGGTAGAGAACTTGGTGTCATTGGTCCAGCCAAGAATATTGTCTATGATTTGGTTGTAAATGAAAATTTGCCTGTTGGTTCTTTGAAAAAAGCTACTGAAATTCTTTACAAATATCTTACTCATCCTACTAATTATTTGACAAGAGGGTACTCATTTGTGGAAATAGTAGATGGTGAAGATGAGGACGAGATGTTTATAAGAATTCATGAATGCGCTTATGCTTCTGGTGCAAATCTCACAGAAACAAATCTAAATGAAACACTATGTGATTTCCAAGCTGGTTACATTGCAGGACGATTGGCATTAATATTAAAAGACCCTCCAATTGTAACAGAAACAAAATGTCATGGGACTGGGCACAATTTCTGCGAATTTAGAATTGAAAAAGGCTATTCTATGGATGAAAATGATGACTAAGAAATAATTGGAGTAATTTAGTTACTTTAAATGATTTTTTATTCATTCTTATTTTATTCATTCTTATGCAAAAATTGTAACAGCTTATGTTAAAAGAAAAACACATCATCAAAAAAGTTATAAAAAAACGTTTTTGTATGTTCCAAGAAGCGAGTTAACACCAAAGGCCGATAAGTATGAGTACAAAAATAAGAATATGGAGTAAAGAAGCAGCAGTACCTAGCGTTATTGCGCTTTTTTCGATTTCAGTTTTCGCTCAAATACCACATATATACTTCTTAAGTGAGGTTGTAGAATTAAATAAAGAAGGTTTTCTACCTCTATTAATCGCTTTTCCGATATTTGCGGCTATAGTTCTTAGTGCAGTAGCTTTGCTTATTTCAGAATATCTTCTGGGTAAAGTTCGTAGTGAAAAAGATAGAAAAGTCTTTCGTTACATATTAAGAGGATCTTTAATTAGTATTGCCCTCTATTATGTGCTTCAATTCTTTGTTGTGTTCTTTCTCTTTCAAGTTATAGAACCGATACGCGAAGCTATGCCTAATCTAGTTGTCGATGATATTACATTAAAAGAAATAATCGGGATGTCACTCATTTTATTAGCTGCATTCTTCATTAATCCACCCGTTGATTTTCAAAAAGGCAAGAAGAAGTAATTAATAGAACCGTGGCATGTACAATATCCCCTCTTTTTATCAAACAAGTTAATAAAAAATAAAAGAAAAGAAAAAAGAGTTTAGTGATGGTCTTCTGGCCATTTTGGTGGCCATTCTCCTTTAGTTTTAAGATTTTTGATCATCTTATAGCTTAGGATTAAATTCTTAACAGCCCAAGAATCATCTACTCTACCAACAGATGTCCAGTAAGGCGCATCATGTGCATAATCGGGGTTGTCTCGTGCTTTATCGATTTCTTCTTTAAGGACTTGAACAAACTGATCTATACTTTCTTTATTTTCATTTTCTGTCGGTTCAATCATTAAAGCCTCATGTACAATAAGTGGAAATAGCACGGTTGGAGCATGTTTTCCTCTGCTGATCAACATTTTAGCTATGTCCATAGCCCCAACACCAATTTGGTGTTTTAGTGGTGATGCGTCAATAACACACTCGTGTTTTCTTGGAAGATTTCTGTTGAATCTAAGTCTTAAACCATCGATAGCTTCGACTTTTCTCATGACATAATTAGCAACTAATACTGCTTGTTCAGAAGTATGGATTAACCCTTTAGCACCAAGAGCACAAATATATGCATAACCTCGAAGTGCGATACCAGTATTGCCATAGTAACCATGAACTTTACCAATAGTTTTTGGTAAATCGTAGTTTAAATAATAGAAGTCTTTTTCTTCTTCATACTCGACTGTTGGTACAGGTAAGAACTCTTTTAACCTCTCGGAACAACAAACTGGACCTGCTCCGGGACCACCACCACCATGTGGAGTTGAGAATGTTTTGTGTAAGTTATAATGCAAAACATCAAATCCCATTTCACCTGGTCTGATTATTCCAATAATTGCGTTGAAGTTAGCACCGTCATAATAGAGTAAACCACCAGATTCGTGAACTATTTCAGCAATTTCACAAATATCAGATTCAAAAATCCCAAGTGTGTTTGGATTTGTAATCATAAATCCAGCTGTCTTTTCCGAAACTGCTGCACGAAGAGCATCAAGATCAACTTGACCATTTTCATTTGATTTGATTTCTATAATCTTGTAGCCGTTCATCACAGTACTTGCTGGATTCGTTCCGTGACTTGAATCTGGAGTTACAATTTCATCTCTGTCAAAATCTCCTTTGTCTTGATGATAAGCTCTAATCAAGCCCAATCCAGTATATTCACCAGCTGCTCCAGCCGGAGGTTGAAGTGAACAATATGGTAATCCTGCTAATTCAGTGAGAGCCTTTTGTAACTCATACATCATTTCTAGTGTCCCTTGAATTGTCTCTACAGGTTGATATGGATGAGTATAAGCTAACCCTTCCGCTCTAGCTAGTGCTTCGTTGATTTTTGGATTATATTTCATTGTGCAAGAACCAAGAGGGTAGATACCCGAGTCAACACAGTAATTCATTTGAGCGAGATGAAGGTAATGTCTCATAACTTCTCCTTCGTGTAGTTCGGGGAGTTCTGGTGCTTCTTTTCTTTTCATGCTCTCTGGAATGTTAATATCTATGGGTGAAACATCTGTTTTTAGAGGTAAATGGGCTCTTCTTCCTTTTTTGCCCAAATCATAAATCAGTGGTTCATCATAGATTGCTTGTCTGTACATTTTCATTTCCTCCATTCTTCAATTGCCTTGACAAAATCATCAAGATCTTTCTTCCTCAGCAAGTAAGAGGTAGTTACTAAATAGTCGTAGTTTTCTCCATCAAATGAATAAGGAATACCAGCAAAGATTTTTCTTCCAAGCATGAAAGTAGTAAACTCTTTCTTCTTGTCTTTTGGAATCTTTAAATCAACCGTAAATGCGTTAAAGAACTCACCATTGAAAACGGGTTTTACACCAATTTTTTCGAGTTCTGCCTTAAGATAGTGAGCATTATAGTACATTGACTCTCCTGTTTCTGTGATTCCTTGAGGACCTAGAAGGGCAAGATGAAACGCAACACTCATAGCAGTTAAAGCTTCATTAGTGCAGATGTTACTGGTTGCTCTGTGTCTCTTAATGTGTTGTTCTCTTGTTTGCAAAGTGTTAGTAAAAGCCCATTTTCCTTCTTCAGGAGTTAAAGTTATACCTACTAATCTTCCAGGCATTTGTCTGGTCCATTTTCTGTCGAATTTCATAGAAAAGACACCAGTCATTGGCCCACCAAAATTCATTGGTCCGCCGCCAACACATTGTGCATCACCAATTGCTATATCGACATCATAATCACCAGGTCCTTCTATAAGACCAAGAGAACTAAGATCTACGCCTGCAACAACCATAACGTTTCTTTCTTTTGCTGCTTCTATTATTGGTTTGATATTATCTTCAATAACACCAAAGTAGTTTGGATTTTCAAAGTAGATTCCTGCGACATCTTCTGTCATAAGTTCAATAGCTTTAGTAACGTCCATTTTTCCGGTTGTTGTATCATAAGGAACTTCAACCAAGGTTACATTAGAACCAATAACATAGGTTTTTAGAACTTCAAGTCGATTAGGTGCAATAGCGCCAGTATAAAGGAAAGTGAACTTCTTCTTTGCCAAACGAACAGTCATATTAGCAGCTTCACCAAGAGCAGTAGCCCAATCATACATAGAACAGTTGGTAGTATCCATAGACAATAATTCGCATAACATACTTTGAAATTCAAAAAGAGTATGAAGCGTACCTTGAGATGTTTCTGGTTGGTAAGGGGTGTACGCGCTGTAAAACTCTGTTCTTCTCAGTAGTTCATCTTGCGCTGCTGGTATGTAAATGTCTAAAACTCCTCCACCTAAGAATGATCTAATTTCTCTTGTTGTTTTATTCTTGCTTAGCAAATCCTCTACGTGTTCTTTAACTTCCATTTCGCTTGGATAATGTGGGATTTTCAATTCTCCTTTAAAACGTATTTCTTCAGGAATATCCGAAAAGAGTTCGTCTATGCTACTAATACCGAGTTCTTTTAACATTTCTTCAATATCAGTAGCACAATTTGCGAGATAGGGGTGAGAATAATCACTCAATGAAAATCACCCTTTTATTGAACTTCTATCTCTTTTTTGACTATATCTGCATATTCTTCCGGAGAAATTAAGCCTTCTTCAGATCCTGTGGGTACTAATTTTAGAAGCCATCCCTCTTCATAGGGGTCTTCATGTATAATATTAGCATCATCTTCTAATGGCTCATTTACTTCGACAACTTCACAGTCAAATGGAGCATATGAGTCTTCTACTGTTTTTAAGGCTTCGATAGTAAGGGTTGGTTCCCCTTTAGGGAACTTGTCTCCAACTTCTGGAAACTCTACAAATGCAAGTTCTCCCATTTCGACACTAGCGTATCCTGTAATGCCGTAAAGCCAAACATCGCCTTCTTTCTTAACCCACTCGTGGGTTGTTGTATAAAGCCTATCCGTTTTTATAATATATTTATCTACAATATTTATATCATCAGACATTGTATAAACCTCATTTATTTTAACCTATTATATTGCGATTGTATCTATTTATGTGGTGTTTAAAAGTTTTTGTTCAGAAACTTTCAAGTATCTCTATCAACAGCAATGTTCAAAGTTAACAAAGTGATTACAACAATCTTACAAATCTAATAAAACGTGACAATACCACTGGTTTTCCCGTTGTTCAACTACCATTGTATGCATCGTTACTGCTTTTACATCGGTATACAACTCATCAGTGTCCCAATTAATTAGTCGACCTTTTGCAACACATTGAAGATTGAAATCAATATTTTTAGATATTTTAATTTCAAAATCTTTGAACAAGACAGATTCAACATCTTTCAAATAAACAAGTTCTGAAAGAAAATCGTAAAGCAACAACGGAAGTTCAGGAGCTTTAGAAGAAAAATCAAATTTTATATTCGTTGTTAGAGCATCTATTTTAACCATAGCACTCATACAAGCAAAACCAGCGCCTTTAAAGAGCTCTTCAAGAGTGTCGGCATAAACCTCGAAAGCAAAATCACCTTTAGATTCTTCCTCAAGATGTTTATACTTGAACATTCTAAACACTTGAAGATTGAGTGAAACAAATAAAAATTAATCTGTTGTGGTTAAATAAATAAAAAATAAAAGTAAAAATAAAAAATAAAAGTAAGAATAAAAAACTCTTTATTATTTACTTACTTTTTTGTTTAATATCTTCTTGGAGGTCTTCTCTTTTGATAACAATCTCTGCAATAAACTGGACGTTCACCGTCAGGTTTGAAAGGTACTTCTGTTTCTATTCCACATTCTGCGCATGTTACTTTATGCATTTCTCTAGGGGGTCTATCATTATATCCCATTTACTATTCACCATATTTTTGATAATATAGATTTTAATTGTCTAATTTTGAAATAGACTCTTAATTTCTATATCCATCTTCCCCTATAGCTATATATAAAAATAGTCTTCTTGTACAAGTTATTTTTCCACATAACGCAACTAGTGCTTAAAAAATAATTCTACGTTCTTTTAAGTAGGATTTTCTCTATCAAAGATAGATACTTTTGGTGATTCTAATTCTCTGAAAACTACTTGTATTATTTTTATGATGCTAAATTTTGATGAATAAATGTGTTGTAGAGATAATAAATTTCACTAAAACAAGCACTGATAAGATGATTATAGCTATACGCTCTGTAATTAAGGGAATCTGAATTTTAGCGATTATAAGTCCGGCAAAAACTGAAATTGAAACCCCAAGTACAATAGAACTAATAGTGAAAAAACTTAACCATTTGAAACCATTTTGCATAGTTGCGCGAATTGGGAATGTTATGGAACACATAGTAAATCCGATAATAGTGAGTGCAATGAAAGCAGAATAATCGTTTGAAACAAAGGGAAACTCCCCACCAATGAAAACAGTTGTTAATAACCAAATAGCAATAGCCCCTATTCCTGCTCCAACAAAGGTTGTGAATACTACAACCATTTTTGGAAAATCAAATTTTGTTTTTTCTTGTGTTGTTGTCATTGAAATTACCTCTTAAGGTCTAATTCAAAGTTTTTTGAAATATCTCATGTAGATTTGGTATAAAAACATATTCAGATAAAATAATACTAAATCGATATCAGGCTGGAAACTCTTTCATTCTTTTCTCTTGAAGTTTTTTTCCATACTCAACCATTCGTGGATTGTTCCATTCAACACCTGTGATTATATATATGGTTCCAGCCCGACAATAATAGAACTTTATTCTGTCTTTCATTGTTGAATCAATAATACCCGTATAGCTTTCAAAAATAGCGTCAGAAAAAACTTTTCCTTCCTTAATAAAACACAAATCATAAGCTGGATCAGCAATGCTTGCATCCTCAAAATCGATTATACCTATTACTTGAAAGCTTTCAGGATTTACTAGAATGTTAGATGTATCAAAATCACCATGAGTAGCTGTTAACGAATAAGTGAAATTCTCTTTATTTTCCAAAACATTATCAAAAAGATTGGATAACCATAATATATTTTTTTTTCCTACGAGAGGGAAGACAATTCGTTCCATCTTTTCTCTGTAATCCAACCATTTTTTCTTATGGTGTCCAGACGAAAGTTCTTGCTCGGGATAAAAACTCTGTTTAAAAACTTCATAAACGGCTCTTGAATGATATTCTGAAAGAAATTTACCTATTTCATTAGCAACGTTCTTCTTTTTAGTGTATGATGCGTTGTTTAGGCATCTTGAAAGCGAAACTCCTGGGATTTTCTTGTAGCCTACAAAAGGATTATTCGGGTCAGAAGAAACGTAAAGAGGTTTAGGGATTTGGAAAGAAAGGAGGTTCCTGATCGTATCTAGAACTTTTACTTCTCTAAGTATTAACCTGTATCCCTTGTCATTATACAAGCTCTTATCTGGGAAACGGAAAATAAAAGTGTCCTTAACTATAAATGTGTTATATGTACCATGATAAAAGAAAATGATTTCTTCATTTCTAATATTCGGGAAAAACCCTTGAATTAGTTTTTGTACTTTGGATATTTTTATATCAACTGGATTTGTTTCTTCGTACCCCATAATGAAAAACCTATAGGTCTTTTGAACATTGCTAAAAAAATATAAAAATCTTTTTTGAAATAAAAAATAAAAGTAAGGATAAAAAATTCTTTATTATTTACTTACTTTTTTGTTTAATATCTTCTTGGAGGTCTTCTCTTTCTATAGCAATCTCTGCAATAAACTGGACGTTCACCGTCAGGTTTGAAAGGTACTTCTGTTTCCATTCCACATTCTGCACAAGTTACTTTATGCATTTCTCTAGGGGGTCTATCATTATATCCCATATATTATCACCATACTTTTTGAAATACAGGTTCAATCCTCTAAAAATAGAATACTACTTTTAATTGATATACTACTATACTATTACAAACTATCTAATGATAGCTTTTTAAAGATTGTTTTTGGACGAAATTACGTCAGCATCTGGTTTTACATATCATATGTGAGTAATTTGAAAAAGGAACTTCTTTTTACATTAAGAAGACTACATGTTAGAATTTTCATTATTTGTAGCTAAGCTACAGAACTAAATGGAGCCCTTAGAAAGAAAAACCTTTTATTGACTTGTAGAACGGGTTTTTCATGAGTAAAGCTTATATCAAGTCTCTGTTAATTCGTTTATTGATTTTCTCGGCTATCATTTGATTCATTCCTAATATTAGGTGAGATGTTTTTTTCTGACTAATCAAGACGTTTATTATTATAATTGTTAACCACCTATTGAGAATTATGTCAATTGATAATGTACCAATGAAAAAAATTGATGATGTAACGTGGGAAATACCAACTTCATACAAAAAAGGAATGAAAGTACCAGCTAGATTCATATTAACACCAGAACTGAAAAAAGGGTTGGAAATGAGGGTGGTAGATCAGATAACAAATGTAGCAACACTACCAGGAGTGGTGAAACATGCATTGGCACTGCCAGATACACATGCTGGATATGGTTTTCCAATTGGTGCTATAGCTGCGATGGATATGGAAGAAGGAGTAATAAGCCCTGGAGGCGTGGGTTTTGATATAAATTGTCTTACTGGAGATACAAAAATTCTGTCAAGTCTTGGTTATTCATTAGCTATAAAGGATTTCAAGGATAAATGGAAAAACGAAAATCTAGTTGTTATTGATTTTGATTCTTCAATATATGAAAGCTCTCTAATAAGTCGATTCATAGAAGTAAAACCTAGTTCAGTTTATAAAATTCAAACAAAAGCAGGTTATGAAATAAAAGCAACTGAAGATCATCCTTTTTGGACTAAAGAAGGGATGATTCTACTTAAGGATCTTATCATCAATGATGAAATAGCCATTTATCCTTTTGAGGGAATTCCCTATGAGAAACCTTCAGACTGTGTAATCTTGGAAGAAAGGGATATTGAAAAACTTGAACTCGATTTTGACACCCCAACAGTAATTCAAGAACTTAAAAAAAGAAATTTACTTCCTTTAAAAATGGATTCACCAAAACTACCACTTCTGCTTAAAATACTTGGTTTTGTTCTAGGCGATGGCTCATTAATTGTATCTCCTGAGAAGGGAAAGAATACATTGAAAGGTTATGTTTGGTTTTATGGGCAACCTGAGGATCTTGAAGATATAAGAGCGGATGTCATAGGGTTAGGATGGACTTGTTCTAGAACATATACTCGTCATAGGGATATAAATTTTAGTTCTAAATATGGAGATAAGATTATTCATTCAACTGAGCATAGTGCAAAAGTATCAGCTAGATCTTTCCTTACTTTGTTGCATGCTTTAGGTATTCCCATTGGCAACAAATCAAAACAGGATTGGGAATTACCTTCTTGGATCTTTGATCTTCCTCTCTGGATGAAAAGATTGTTTATAGCGGCTTTTCAAGGTGCTGAGATGTCAACTCCATCCACTGCTACTGATCTCGGTTATACCTTCTATATGCCAACGGTTGGTATGAATAAAAGATCAAATTATATTGCATCAGGATTAGACTTTCTAAAACAATATGGAAAAATACTAGAAGAGTTTGGTGTCAAATACAGTATATCAGAAGAAAAGCACAATTATACAGACAATCAAGGGGATGAGAGTTTTAGAATCCGAATTCATATAAAATCTAACTCTGAGAACTTAATTACTTTCTACTCAAAGATAAATTTCGAGTATAATAGAAAAAAAAGGTGGTTAGCTAATGGTGCCATTGTGTACCTTAAACATAAAGAAAATGAGATAAAGAAGAGATCAGAAGCAAAAGAGAAAATTCAGGCATTTTCTGAAGAGGGAATGGGAATTGTACAAATTGCTGAAGAAATCTCAAGAAGCCATGGTGTTAATAGAAGATTTGTAGAAAGAGTGCTTTATGAAGGCTTAACAACTAACCCACGCCCCTCACAGCAATTTCCTCATTTTGATTCTTATATCGCATCACAGTTATTAACTACTAAGAATAGTGGTATGGTTTGGGATGAAATAAAGAAAATCGAAAAAGTAGAAAACTTTGAAGGAAATGTTTATGATTTCACCGTAGAACACGATTCTCACAACTTTATAGCAAATTCAATGGTTGTTTCCAATTGTGGTGTCCGTATGCTTACTACTACTCTCGAGGAGAAGGATGTTCGTCCTCGTATTCGCGAACTTATTGATCTTCTTTTCCGTCGTGTTCCTGCTGGTGTTGGTGTCAAGCTCAAACATGATCCCAAGATGGCTTCTCTATCTCGCTCTTCTTTTAATTCTGTTCTTGACACCGGTGCCCAATGGTGTTTAGAGAATGGTTATGCTCGTGAAGACGATGTTCGTCATATTGAGAGTCAAGGTAATATGCCTTATGCTGATTCTTCTAAAGTCAGTGATAAAGCCAAGAATAGAGGTATTAATCAACTTGGCACTTTAGGTTCTGGTAACCATTATTGTGAAGTACAAGTGATGAAACCCGGAGACTTGCTTGACAAAGAGATAGGAGAGACTCTTGGATTAAACAAACCTAACCAAGTGACATTGATGATTCACTGTGGATCACGAGGATTAGGACATCAAGTGGCTACTGATTATTTGAGAACCTGTTTAATAGCAATGAAAAAGTATAACCTACCTATATTAGATCAAGAGTTAGCTAGTGTGCCAATAGATTCAAAGGAAGGACAAGATTATTTTGCAGCAATGAGCGCGGCTTCAAATATGGCATTCGCAAATAGACAAGTGATAACTCATCATGTAAGAAAAGTGTTTGAAGAAGTTTTCAATATGGATCAAGACGAATTAGGATTAGATTTGATTTATGATGTGGCACATAATATAGCGAAAATTGAGGACCATATAGTAGATGGAGAAAAACGGAAATTACTTGTGCATAGGAAAGGAGCGACAAGAGGATTTGGTCCAGGACATCCCGAAATACCCTCAGAATATCAAATAATTGGGCAACCAGTAATAATTGGTGGGTCAATGGAAACAGAATCATATTTGTTAACAGGAACTAAGAAAGCAATGGAAGTTTCTTTCGGTTCAACAGCTCATGGTGCTGGGAGAACAATGAGCAGAAGTAGAGCAAGAAGACAAATTAGAGGTGATTTTCTTCAACGTAAAATGAGAGAAAAAGGGATTTATGTTAAAGGTGCTTCTATGCCTGGACTAGCTGAAGAGGCAGGTTTTGCTTACAAAAACATAGATTCTGTAGTAGATGCACTGAAGAAATCCTCAATTAGTCACCCTGTTGCTAGATTAAGACCTATAGGAAATGTTAAAGGATAAGGGTTCAAAACTTCTTTTTCTTTTCCTTAAAAATCTCTTAAATCGGCAATAGAGAAACTCAATCCCACTTTTTTTACCCATTTTTGAATAGTCTCAAGAGCTATCTCAAGGTTCTCAGTCTGGGCTCCTGAAGCAGGTTTGTGTCCTCCACCAGACATTTTTTTAGCCAAGAGGTCCACTCTGTATTTTTCAATTTCTTCATCTGAAAGAGATTTACTTAATCTTAAACTGATTCGAGTTACAGAGGGATAAACAGTCAAGTAAGCTGTACCGATTGAACCTTGACGCATTATTTCATAAGCAATAAATGTCAAATTATGGTGAACGGGTTTATCAATAATGATTGGAAAATTGGTTATTTCGATTTGGTTAGCAATGTCCATTGCTTGGGATTTTCCATAACGGAGATTCTTAATACGTTTTAAAATGTCCTTCTTCCATAATCCTTCCCAACCCTCATCAGCTAGGATTTTTACAAGTTTTTGATGATTTTTAACTGTGAAAGTAGTTTTGCAAGCATCTTCAAGTAGCCAAATCCTTTCATCCCATGTGTATTTTTCTTGATTTTCTGAAAAAACTGTAGGGGGTGGAATTTTGTAACTAGCTGTATCAGTGATTTCTGTCATCTTAGCAAGTTCAAGTAAGTGTTCAGGAAGTTGAGAGTGGAAGGCTTGGGAAAGAAGAAAAGCTGTACTAGGGGCACCAGCAGTGAAATAACTGGTTTTTGCTTTTATTTCCTTATTTTGATTAGAAATGTGGTGATCTGCAAAAAGTTCTAATTCTTCAGTATTAAAAGGTTCAAGATCTACAATTGTATGCCAGTTTGATTGAGATAAATCTAGTGCTATATCTTTGTCTCTAATAATAGGATAGTCTATAGGTAAAAAAAGCAAATCCGTTTTTTCGAAAAGCTTGTAAACAATAGCTGCAGAAACCATGCCATCACAACAATTAAAGTGGAAAGCAACTTTAGGTCTAGAATCAGAAAGTAGAGATTTAATAGTATCTTTGTAATGTTTTTTCTGATTAAGAACACTACTGAGACTCATAGAAGGCATGAACTATGTATCTTAGTAGGTCTTTTTCTTATTTTCGTTTGATATCTTTTTATTATTTTACGGAAGATTCAGATATCTAAGAAGGTTTGCATGTATAACAGTACTTAAAGTATCTATAGTTTCCGATTTTAGAGATGCTATTTTTTCTATTATTTGTGGAACAAGTTTTGGTGATCCTACAACACGTTCATTATTTATATTGTACTTAACATTGCCATCACTCTCTGTCAAAAGTTGCGATATGTCATTCTCTTCAACTACTTTAATGTGGGTACTTCCGCCAAGTATTGAAGGATTAACACTGAAATAATATCCTCTATCCCGAAATATTCTCAAAACGGTTTTTGGACCACTATACCAATGAATAAGGATCTTACTACTATGAATCTTGTAAGATGATAAGATATCTGAACACTCCTTTTCTGCACCCTTAGTGTGAATATTAACTGGAACTGAATGTTTTTCGGCTAAGCTCAAAAAAAACTTCAAGTAATCTTCTTGGAATGGATATAATTCTGTTTTCTTGATGAAATGATGATCTAAACCAATTTCTCCTATGACAATCAGGGAATTGTTTTCTAGAATGTCGGAAAAAGATTTTTTTGTCTCTTCTTTCAATGGTGATTTTGCTTTCCAAGGGTGAATGCCAATACCGGGTATAATTTGTTCATATTTCTTACTAACTTCTAAAATTTTCAATGATTCATTGTATTTTGTTGATACTCCAATAACATATTCTAATCCCATTTCAAGCCACATTTTCATGTGTTGGTCAATTCTATTGTAAAAGTAGTTAACAGGAATATGACAATGGGCATCATGAAATTTCATATTTTAACAAGAAACACATCGTTTATATTTTTTGTTTGTATCAGAGAAATCATGGAACGAAAATCTATAATTCTTGAAGAGAGAGTAGAAAAACTTGAGCGTGAGGTGGAAAGATTACGTAGATTGATTGAAACCCACGTCAGAGATCATGGTTTTCCACCTTTTAAACCCGACATACCTCCTAAGGACCCTTTTAGACCCGGTCACCCAGATGTTGGTCCTCCACGAGAAATTTAGGTTCAAAAAGACAGTGAAACTAATGGGTAAAAAGAGAGACTATCCAGCAATGGTACGAAAGATGATTAGGGGAAGTGATGTAGTAGTCGAAGTAATCGACGGTCGTTTTCCTAGCCTTTCTCGTGCAAAGAAATATGAAAACATGGTGAAAAGAGTAAGAGGTAAAACTTTACTCATTGCAATGAATAAAGTAGATTTAGTGCCAAGACAGGTGGTAAACCAGTGGAAAAAAATCTTTATGGACGAAGGAATATCCGTTATTGCAACTTCTGCAAGAGAAAGACTTAGTACTAATGTACTAAAAAAAGCGATAATCCGATCAGTTAAAGGGGAGATTTTCTTTATTACATCATGTTTTATTGGATTACCTAACACTGGAAAGAGTTCATTGATAAATATATTAAAAGGACGTTCTAGTGCACCTGTGGCCCCAATACCAGGGTTCACAAAAGCAATACAAGTACTGAGAATTACAACTCGTCTACGTATATTCGATACCCCTGGAGTCCTCCCTTCAAATCTTTCACTTACAGATAAACTACTACTAGGAACTATTAGACCTGAACAACTCCCAGATACTTTAAGAGCTTCATGGGCATTAGTTAATCGGATAGATACGATTAAACCTAATGTTATAAAAGAAATCTATGGTATTAATTATGAAACACCTGTAGAGTTTATAGAAAAATTTGCTGAAAAAAGGAATAAAAGAAAGAAAGGCGGAGAATTAGACCTAGATACTGCAGCTACTATATTCTTAAACGAGCATATAAATAAAGGAAAAATACCTGTCTGGGAAAATCCAAACGAATATCTGCAAAAGAAAGAAGAAAGAGAAAGAGAAGAAAGAGAAGAAAGAGAAAAAGAAGATAATTTATCATTTTAAACTGTATCTATTCGAATTTTAAACCTAGTAGATGCATTGCTTCGACTTCAACAAAGCCATGTTTTTTGCAAGCTGCTATCTGATTTTCTTCAGAAATTCGAAACTCAACTATAATCTTTTGTTCAGTTGTCAAATTCTTTTCAGTGAACTCCAAAGCATAAGTTAACATAGGTTCAGCTAATCTTTCAGTATGTTCAGGGTCGATCATCAAATCTACTCTATGCGGAGTTCCTTCTTTACGACTAACATTAACGTAAATTGTTCCCACCAGTTTGTTGTCATGGTGAATAGTCCAGCTACTGAGTTTGATTCTAAGAACTAATTTAGCAAAAGGTCGAATTATTTTTATTATGAGTGACTTATGATATTTACTCCTCTCAATAGGTCTAAACCTTTGCACTTCTTTAGGTGTAACTCTTTTATCTAAATCAAACCTAGCTTGATTGGTTTTTTTATTACGCTTCATCTCTTTTAAGTGATATCTGTCAGGAATTTCAATTGAATTAATTGTTGCTAACTTCTCGTGATCTAATTTTTGTCTAGTGATACTATCATAGTGAACAAAACCTAAACTTCGATACAATTTATAAGCTGGTTCATTTATATCCAAAACTTCAAGAACGCACATCTTAGCACCAAGATTTTTAGCATGATTAACTGCCTTTGTAACCAATTTCCTAGCTAAACCTCTTCTTCTATAGTCTGGATGAGTAGCAACCATCGCCACTTCATATTTATCTCCCATAGCATAACCAACATTAACAGAAGAAACAATGTTACCTTCCTCGTTTTCAATAACATAGCCATCCAAAATGTGCTTGAAATTTTTGTTGAATATACTCAAGAATTTGAGAAAAGGGAGCATTGATTTATATTCATTGAAGATATTTTTAATACTAAGACCTTTTGATTCCAATTCTTTCTCAAAAACTATTTCAAGTAGGGCTGATACATTTTCATGATCCTTCTCAAAATTCCATTCTCTGAATTCTAATTCTTCATTTTCTACAATTATTTTCGTACTTGTCAGTGTATTCATATGTTTCACTTTTGATATTTCACTAATACTGATTTGGCTATGATAATAATTTAATCATCAAATCTTATTTACTTCGACTTGTTTATAAACATTTTGATAATCAAATTGTTTTGATGGTTAAATTTATATATCTGAAAGCTTTATTTTCTATAGTTAGAACCTAAAACTGGAGATAGTGGGATGAATAAACAAGATAAAATAAAAATAGATTACAAGAAATTGAAGGAAGCATTGAAAGACCCAGTTATTCAAAAAAAGATAGATGAAACATACAGTATTGAGACAAGATACGCCATAATAATGGCAATTACCAATTTTGGTTCAGCAAATATAAAGAAATTGGCAAAACTTTTGGGTAAGAACGATGCTACTATCTACCATCATATAAAGGAAATGAAAAAACCTCCATCCTTACTAGAAATCGATGTCGAAATGACAGATTCACACAAAGGTATCTACTATTGTCTTTCCTCGTTAGCAAGTCGGCATTTCGGAGAACCCTCTAAGGAAGATGTAGAAGATAAGATGATGGCTGTTTTTGATAAACTATTAGAACAGTCTGATAAGGAGATCTCAAAAATTTATATGGAACTGCTTGCAAATCATCCTGACTTAGGACAGCAATGTAAGAAAGAGAAAAGAAGTTTTGCTTATAATCGTATTCTTGAAAATATTATGCTTAATAATTTAGATAATGCTGAAAAGGCATTTATGCGCGGGGCTAAACCCAAGAATCCAAATTATCCACTAGGAAGTTTAGCCAACTTCCCTCTTGTTATGAAGATATCTAAACCTAGACATACTTTTGAAATCTTAAAATTATTGACAAGTTTTCAAGTTGAATTTAATAAGTTGAAAGAGAAAATTGAAAAGGAAATGAACAGTGAAAAAATCCCTAAAGCTGAGCGTATCGACATGCATTATCATATAGTAGGCGGAGAAATAGCTGAGTTCGAATTTGAATAGTGAACAATGAGTATTGATAATAAAAGTAAAAAATAAAAAAGAAATTGAGGAGAACTTAGGCTTCTCTCTTCCATCCCCATTTTTTCATGTCATAAAAGGGCATTTGTACAACTTCAGCTAGAATTTGTTTCTTACGTATTTGGATTAGAACCTCTGTATTTGGTTTGGAGTATTCAATATCTACAAACCCCATACCGATACCAATATTTCCTATTGTGGGGGAACGTCCACCATTAACCATATGTCCAATTTTTTCACCATTTTTATTCAGTATGTCGTATCCTGCACGTGGGATACCCTTTTCTTTGAGTTTAATACATACATGCATAATTTTGACGCCTTCTTGTTTAGCCTTTGTTACAGCGGCTTTACCAAAGAAAAATGGTTCCTTATCAGTTTTACAGAATGCTGGAAATCCAAAGGCAGCTTCATAGGGATTAACATCCTCATGAATGTCCTCACCATATAAAGGTAAACCAGCTTCTAAACGTAGGATATCTCGAGCACCAAGACCACAAAGAGCAATACCAACTTCCTTGCCTGCTTCAAGAATGGCGTTCCAAACTTTAATACCTTTTTCAGGATTTGCAAGATCAGAATCAAAGATTACTACTTCAAAACCACTCTCACCTGTGTAGCCTGTTCCTGTGAATAAACATTTGCAACCAGCTACTTCAGCTTCAACCATCTTCCATCTACCAGTATCAGGAACACCCAAATTATCTAGAATGATTTTATAATTGGGTCCTTGAACAGCGAACATAGTGGTTTCTAGTGTCCAATCTTTGAATTCAAGAGGTTCACCTGTCATCTCTTTAAAGATTTCAACAAACTGACCTATCCAAGCTAAAACTTTTGTAGTTTGAGAGCCTGCATTACAGACATTGAAAAAGTCTTCTGCGTTCTTTTTACCAATAATTGTGTCATCACGATAACCACCGTTTTCATTAAGATAATAAGTGTAACCACATTTCATGTCAGACATGGCAGCAATATCTCGAGGAGTAAGAAGTTCCATAAGTTTGGATGCATATTTGCCTTTCAAGGAATAACGACCCATGTCTGTTACTTCAACTATGGATACATTCTCTCTTGTAGCCATAATCTCTTCATCAATACCTGTGTAAGAAACGGGTAAGTAGTAACCTGCAAAATCAGTCATACGGGCTCCTGCTTCCTCATGTACTTTCCACATCGGAGTCTTTGTTAACTCTGTCATTTTAATAACCACATGATTTTTTTTCTTACCAGATATAAAGATTATCTAATCTGCTTATTGGATGAAATATTCTTTTTTTTCTATCTTAATAAAATGAGTAAAAAATTTGAACTTTTTTCAAGAAGATTTAACTCTCATAACGCATGTACCACTCAATTGTGTTTTAGCTTTTAGAAACAGGTGGTAATTTGACCACAAAATCTTTTTAATTTAGGTGTGCATGATTGAGAATATGCAACCTCCAGTTGAACCATTTAAAATTAAAGTTGTTGAACCTGTCAATCTTCCTTCTGAAAAAAGAAGAAAAGAAGCAATAAGAGAAGCAGGATTTAATACATTTTTGCTGTTATCTGAAGACGTTTATATTGATATTTTAACAGATTCTGGTACATCTGCTATGTCTGATAATCAATGGGCTGGTATGATGCTTGGAGATGAAGCATATGCAGGCAGTAAGAATTTCTATAATCTAGAAAAAGCAGTACAAGATATACTCGGATATAAATACGTTGTTCCAACTCATCAAGGAAGAGCTGCTGAACATCTAATGTCAAGATATCTTATAAAACCAGGGCAAATTGTTCCTAGAAATATGTATTTTACAACTTCAAAACTACATGTGGAGATAGCTGGTGGAAAGATGATTGATACAGTAATAGATGAAGCCCATGATCCTGAAAATTTACACCCTTTCAAAGGCAATATAGATTTTGAGAAGTTGCAAGGTTACATAGATGAATATGGACTCGATAAGATAGCTTTTGTTAATGTGGAAATGAATGTCAACATGGCTGGTGGTCAACCTATCTCTATGGAAAATCTTCGAAAGTTAAGGGAATTTTGTAATGACTATAAAATCAAGGTAATATATGATATCACACGTTCTTGTGAAAATGCTTATTTTATAAGAGAAAGGGAAAAAGGTTATGAAGATACACCAATAATTGACATCTTAAATGAAATGATGAGTTATTCTGATGGATGTATTCATAGTTCGAAGAAAGATTGTCTAGTAAATATAGGCGGTTTCATCGCAACGAATGATAAGGAGATATTTGAAGCAACACGAAGTTCAGTAGTTATCTATGAAGGTCTTCATACTTATGGTGGTATGGCAGGGCGAGATATGGAGGCTCTTGCAAGAGGACTAAGGGAAGGAACACAATATGAATATCTAAAGTATAGAATAAATCAAGTTCGCTACTTAGGAGAATTGCTTATACAGGCTAATGTCCCAATTGTGAAACCTATTGGTGGTCATGCAATTTTTATTAATGCATTAGAATTCCTACCTCATCTACAAAGAGAACAATGGCCCGGGCAAACATTATCAGCAGCGATATATGAAGATTCTGCAGTTAGGACTATGGAAAGAGGTGCTGTTTCAATAGGTAGAGATTCAAAAACTGGTGAGAATATCTTCCCTGCATTAGAATTGGTTAGGTTAACGATTCCTAGAAGGGTTTATACAAATACTCACATGGAGTATGTTGCAAATTCAGTAATAAATCTATATGAAAAAAGAGATACAATTGCAGGATTAAAAATGATTTATGAACCAGAGTATTTGAGATTTTTCCAAGCAAGATTCGAGAAATTATCTCTCTAAAAGTACATCCATTCATATTTTGCATAAA
This sequence comes from Candidatus Heimdallarchaeota archaeon, assembly GCA_019057815.1. Classification (GTDB taxonomy): domain Archaea; phylum Asgardarchaeota; class Heimdallarchaeia; order Heimdallarchaeales; family Heimdallarchaeaceae; genus 18H4-34. The sequence continues at coordinate 121,485 of JAHLWR010000001.1, read as the reverse complement.
CTAGGAATAAGTAAAAACTTATGAAGAGATTCTTTGGTTATATAATATTGAGGTACCAAAGATGATGTTAGCTAAATCATTAACCATGAAAAAAATAACCATCTTAGGTACAACAGGTAGTGGCAAAACAACTTTACTAGAGACTCTTTTTGGAGATATCGAAAAGAATGATGTTGCTAGACAAATATTCAAGGAAGTTAGTAGTAATCTTGATTTTACTCCATTGAAGTATAATGATTTTACAAACAGTACAACAACTATCTCTCTAAATGTTGTTAATTCGGTTATTGTTTTAACGCGTTTTAATAAAGTAATAGTGAAGAAATACAAAGAGTTTGAAACAATAGATTTTGAATCAATTGATGAAGCATTCAATGTAGTATTTAATGATCCTGCAGGTCAAGAGCGCTTTGATTTCATGCAAGATATTGCAATTAAAGGTGCAAATTTAGTAATCATCATGGCTGATGGAACAAATATTTCCTCCATAGAGAAAATTACTCATTACCTTAGTTTGGTAAGTATGGAAGAACAGAGGAAAAATAGAAAAATTCCTGTAATCGTGTTTATCAATAAATCAGATTTGAAGGAAAAAGGGATATATCTAGGACAAGATGTAGCGGAAAGAATCGTTTTTTCTTCTGTCATTGATAGAGAAATAGTCTTTTATGAAACTTCAAACCTTGATGCACAATGCTATGAGATACCCTTGACAATAATTTTTAATTATCTTTCAATGCAGGTTTATACTTAAGACTCTTTAAGATGTTCTTCTTTTATTGTAGGCAATTATTGAGATGAATTCATATACAATATTTGCTGCTAGGAGAGCAGTTATTTCCGATAAGTCAAATGCTGGTAGAACTTCAACAATATCAAATCCTACAAAATTCAAATCTTTTAGTCCTCTCACCAATCTCATTGCCTCTCCACTCGTAGCTCCTCCAACCTCAGGCGTACCCGTTCCTGGAGCATAAGCAGGGTCAACAAAATCTATATCAAAAGTAAGGAAAACCTTTGCATTTCCTACTCTATCGATTATTTTTTGAATCAAGTCATCAATATCTATTTTACGTATTTCTTCCATTGTTATAACTTCAAACCCCATAGATTTTGGTATTTCCAAATGATTTTCGGAAAATGTAGAACCTCGCAAACCAACTTGAATTGAATGGTTAACAAGGAGAAGATTTTCATCAACTGCTCTTGAAAAAGGTGTTCCATGATTATATGGACGCCCAAAATATTCATCTGATGTATCACTGTGTGCATCAAAATGCACCAAAGCAACTGGACCATGTTTTTTTGCAATTGCTCTGAGTTCTGGTAAGGTTATTGCATGGTCACCTCCTAGAAGTATAGGAATGATGCCTGCTTCAATTACTGGAAAAAGACCTTCTTCTATTTTTGTATAACTATCTTCAATATATCCTGGTACAACAGGTAAATCTCCATAATCTATTCCAGAAACATACTCAAATGGACTAATGTTCAAAATAGGATTATGCCCTCGCAGTAAAGATGATACTCTTCTTATAGCAGCAGGTCCATCTCTTTGTCCTGTTCGAAACGATGCTCCCTGATCAGCTGGAACACCTATAATTGCAAAATCTATCCCTTCTAATGTTCTTACGTGAGGTAAACGCATGAATGTCTTAATCCCTAAGAATCTCGGGGATTTCAAGGGATCAACTGGTTTGTATTTATTCAATATTATCACTAAAATCTGTGTATCTTGTGATTTGGCGTAATAATCTAATTAAAGGTTTGTACAAAAAAAAGAAAAACCTAATTTTGAGGAAGAAAAAAAGAACCTAGTTGTCGACTAATCCCATTTTATCTAACACATAAGAGTAGATAAAAGCTATTTCTTTCATGGATTCGTATCGACCAGAAGCGCCACCATGCCCAGCTCCCATATTAGTCTTAAGTACTAATTCATTATTGTCTGTTTTTAAAGCTCTAAGTTTTGCTGTAAATTTTGCAGGTTCCCAGAAAGCTACTCTTGGATCATTAAGTCCTGTGGTGACTAAAGTGTGTGGATAATTTATAGCTTTTATATTATCATAAGGAGAATAAGATAACATATAATCAAAAAAGTCTTTTTCACTTGGGTCACCCCATTCTTCCCATTCCCCTGCTGTAAGTGGTATACTTGCATCCAACATACTATTAACAACATCTACAAAAGGTACTTCCGCTACAACTAGATGACAGAGATCAGGTCTCATTGTCATCACTGCACCTACTAATAAGCCACCTGCACTTGCTCCTTGTATTATAAATTTGTCTTTAGTTGTTATTCCTTTATTTAACAGGTATTCTGCACAATCAATGAAATCGAAAAATGTGTTTTTCTTTTTCAAAAATTTACCGTCGTCATACCATTTTCTCCCAAGCTCACCTCCACCCCTCACATGTGCTATTACGTATACTATCCCTCGTTCTATCAAACTGACTCGAGAAGGACTGAAGTAAGTATCCATAGGATATCCATAAGATCCATATCCATACAACAATGTTGGAGCAGGTGTAACTATGTTTTTTTTATGAACAATAGAAATAGGAACTTTGGTACCATCTCGGGCAATAGCATATTTTCTTTCTGTGACATAGTCTTCTTTATTATAATTTTTAATTTCATCTTGCTTCTTCAATTCCAATTTTCTTTCTTTTAAAGAATAGTCATAGATTGATTTAGGAGTAATTAAAGATGTATAGACAAATCTGAAAATATTAGATGAATACTCAAGGTTATCTCCAAACCACGCACCATAAACTGTTTCGGGCATTTCTATGTTGTGATTTCTTTCATCATTTTTATCGTAGAAAATCTCGAATTTATCCAATCCTTCTTCTCTTTTTGAAATTACAGAAAAGTCTTTAAAAGTCTCAATCCAATCGATTTTGACATCCTTATTGTGAGCAATTATTTCTTCCCAATTTTCCATACTAAGTTTATTAATAGAAGTACGCATGAGTTTGAAATTTGGTGACTCATCCTTGTTTGTGATAATATAGAAATAACCATCTTTATGATTTATAATATATTCGTGTTTTTCTTCCCTTGGTAGAAAAACTACAAATTTCCCAAGATGGTCTTTGAGGTCAAGAAAATGATATTCATTACTTAATTTTGAATTGGAACTCAATAGTAAGAATTTCTGATTTTTAGTTTTACTTATAGAAACATTCCGCTTAACATCCTTCTCATCAAAAATTAGGGCATCTTCCGAAGGATTAGCACCCAACACGTGTCGTTTTAATGCATATGGTCGTTGCGCTTTATCTCTAATTGTATAATAGAGCGTTTTATCATCTGTCCATTCAAAATTCCAACCAACATTTTCAAGTTTTTCAGCAAAGATTTCTCCTGTTGTCAAATCCTTAAAATAGATAACTAATTTCTCATAACCTGTATCATCAATTGAGTAAGCCAGTATATTCTGATTAGGACTTATTTTAGAGGTATACAATTTATAATATTCATGTCCTTTAGCCATTTCATTTAAATCAAGTAGAATTTCTTCTTTATTATCTAAGTTTTTGTATTTTCGACAATATATACTATATTCTTTGTCCTTTTCAGTTCTTGAATAGTAAAAATAATCCTTGAATTTATAAGGAACTGTTTCATCGTCTTCTTTGATACGATTTTTCATTTCATTGAATAATTTATCCGTAAAATCGTCCAAATGTTTAGTTTTTTCTTTAGTATAATCATTTTCTGCATTTAGGTAATCTATTACTTCTTGATTTTCTTTATCACGTAACCAAAAATAATCGTCCTTAAGTTCAATTCCATGAATTTCTGTAATCTTCATTTCTTTTTTTGCAATTGGTGGCTTTTTAATATCATTCATAATTTATTCGTCTAAAAGTATGTATAATAATATTACTTTAAGAAAAAGACTGTATGTTTTGAGATGTTATAAGTTGAGTTATTTAACTCCTTTATTACGTAGTTCCATAAAACTTAAACGTAACTTTTAATAAGACATATTGTGACGTGTATTGTGGGTAATTTTTAATGAAAGATTCCTTCAATTTCGGAAATATCTATAAATTAATTTATGAAGGAAAAAATTCTAAAGCAAAAAAGAAAATTGAGGGAATCGAAAAATCAAGAATTTTAATTGATGATAAATTATTAACATATTTAGATTTAAAATGTACCTATTATATTTCTATAAATTGCTATGAAGATGGGCTCAGAACAGCAAATCAACTTGTGGATAAGGCAATACAATACGAAAACAAAATGAGAGAAATTGATGGACTATTATATAAGATATTGAACCTAATAAAGTTAGAAAAAAAAAGTGAAGTGTCCAGTCTTATAAAAATCGTGGAAAAGAATATCAAAAAAGTAGCAAAAAAAGATCCCTCACTTATTATTGCGAGAAAAGCGAGATTGTTGACATCAAAAGGTGTCATAGAATATAAATCAGGTAATTTTGTTCAATCTTTAGACTTACATAAAAAAAGTCTTAATTTGTGTCTAAACGTTGGTAATGACTATTTCACCGCTATAACGCTTTTGAATGTTAGTGAAGGATTTCTAAGCCAAGGAAAAATGAACAAAGCGATGGATTATTGTTTGGAAAGTATAAGGATAAGTGAATCTGCTAATTATTTGCCCGTTCTTGCATTATCTTTACAGAATCAAGGTGCTATTTACAAACACAAGAGTGAATTGAATCAAGCACTAAAAGTTTACAAAAGAAGTTTATCATTGAGTCAAAAGCTTGACAATAAGTATCTGATAGGTTCTGCACTTTATGGTATTGGTGATGTATATCGTAGTTCAGGTGAGATTGAAGATTCATTTCAAACCTTCCAGAAATGCTTGAAGATATTTGAAGAGCTTGACAATCAGAGAGGTATATCTATTGTTCTCAGTCATCTCGGAATTATTTATTCAGATAGAGGAGAATTAGATCTCTCTCTGGAATATCATCAAAAAAGTCTTCAGATTAAGAAAAAGTCAGGTAATAAGCTTTTTGTTGGGACTTCTCTAAACAATATCGCAATAGTCTATAGTTATAAAGGGGAACTAGAAGTTGCTAGAGAATATTTCGATAATGCTTATAAATTAATCAGAAAGGTAGGTAATGACATTTATACATCCTTAACTCTATATTATTTTATCCGCTTTCTTATAGCATATTTGCCTCTTCCCGTTCTTTCAAATCATTTAGCTGATTTAAAAGAAATCAACGATAGGCAAGAGAATAAGATAATTAACCAAGCATATAGTTTGGCTAAGGCTCTAATCTATAATAGAAGTGATCGATTAGCCAAGAAAGGAATGGCTCAACAAATCTTCGAACAAGTAATTGAAGGTAAAATGGTTTATTACGATTTTACAGTAGATGCTTTGTTAAACATGTGTGGATATCTTATTTATGAGTTAGAAAAAACAGGTAAAGAGGTTGTTTTAGAAGAAGTCAAGAAATTAGTTGACAAATTGTGGGAAGTCGCGAAGAGTCAGCACTCATATTGGTTATTTTCAGAGACATATTTACTTCAATCAAAAATAGCCTTGCTAGAATTTGATATTGAAAAAGCACAGGCGTTATTAGATAAGGCATATGCTATTGCTAGTGAGAAAGGGCTAAAATCGTTAGTTAAAAGAATTTACAAAGAAAAAGAGTCATTTTTAAAATAAATGGATGATTGGGTTAGGTTATTTGAGGAAAAAGCTTCCTTACGAGAAAGACTTGAACTATCACAACTAGAAACAGTTTTGAAAAATATGATGCATTCAGAAGTTTAATTTTAGATATAAAACACTAAGAAAACCAAAGAAGAAGAAAAAAAGTATAATGAACAATTTCTAAATTACTGATTGGTGAATCATTTCCTTAATAATCTTCTAGAAACCATCTCTAAAGCTTGTGTTACTGGATAGATTGTTTCATTAATCGCTGGAGCATAACATAAATCAGCCTCTAGCAATTCTTGGAAGGTCATCTTTTTCTGTAGAGCCATAGCAACAATATTCAAATTATCAGAAATTGAATCAGGTCCAATAGCTTGAGCACCAAGTATCATTCCTGTTTCTTTTTCTACAAGAATCTTGAAGTAGAGTTCTTTAGCACCCGGCATGTATGTAGGTTTACCGTGTGTTTTTATTTTCACACTTAACACATCAAATCCTGCATCTTCTGCTGCTTTTTTTATAAGTCCTACAGAACCAACACGAAGGTCAATATAAGGAACGATAAAGTTGTTCAATGTCCCAGGGAACTTCGCTTTTCCAGGTTTACCTAGTGTCATAGCTGCTACTCTTGCCATTCTAACACAACAAGTTGCCAAAGCAGAGTGTACCTTCTGATTGGAAACAAGATGTGTTGTCTCTGCACAATCACCTACTGCTAGAATGTCCGGATCAGAAGTGTAAAGCTCTTCATCAGTTGCAATAGCTCCTGTTTCACCAATTTTTATGCCTGCTTCTTGAGCTAAAGTAACTTCTGCTCTGATTCCTGTAGCAGCAACAACGAAGTCACATTCAAAATCTCCTTGATCGGTAGTAATTTTTTTTGCCATACCATTTTCATCAAGAACTACTTCTTGTATACCAATACTAGAGATAATTTTGAGTTTTGGTAGTTTTTCTTCAAGAAGTTTAACAGTTTCAGCAGCATAATCAGGATCAATTAGAAGACGCATAATTCGAGAACGAGCTAATACAACCGTTTCAATACCTCTATGAGCAAGTTCAGTAGCAACTTCAAGCCCAATAGCTGAAGCGCCTAATACGACAACTTTGGAGGCCGTAGCAGCAGCTTTACGTATTGTTTCTGAATCCTCTATCCATTTGAGAGCATAGATGTTCTTACCATCAGCTCCAGGTATAGGTGGATATTTGGCTATTGAACCAGTACAGATAACTAGTTTATCATATTCAACTTCAAATAATTCTTCATTCTCAAGATTTTTAACTGAAACCTTCTTGTTTTCACAATCGATTTTCATTGCTTTATGGCGACGTAAAAAGTTAATATTCATCCTTTCATAATTCATAGATTCTTTGAGTGGAGTTTCATCCTCCAGCAAACCACCAATAGCATAAGGCATAGCACAAGGATGATAAGCATCATAGTGTTTAGCATCAATAACAGTGATCTCACATTTTCTGTCCCATGCTCGAAGAGTTGCTGCTGTAGTCCATCCAGAAGAACCATGTCCTATAATAACTACTTTCATGAACTTGTATTTTTTTCTAATCTTTATATATCTTGTGACAAACCTATGTGTTCTAGAGTTTCCATTGAAAATAGTTTAGAACTGCGTAAAACTCGCATTAATTCTTTATTGCGGATTTAGTGCTTTTTTTAGTATTTCTTAGACCAAATTGTTTTTTTCCTCTATGTTTGGTTCTTTGTTATACGCGTATGTTTCAGCGAAAAAAATTGTTTCTAAAAAATTATGGAAACAGCACCCGCGCTTGAAGAAGAAGAACTGTTAAAACAAATACTAGCTACACTAAGAGATATTTCAAGTAAAATCTAAAGGAAAACAGGAATATAGAGTTTAGGAAACATTTTTCTTAAACTTTCTTTTATTTTTCTTATTCTAGCACTTTTACTTGTTTATCAGTACTTATTTTCCTTAGGACTATTTTCTTAAACCACCATGGTTGAATATATCCAATATAAGCAATAATGCAAGCTATGATCAACATCGTCCAACCGATGAAATAAAAAATGGTGTAATCGCTGAAATCTTTTGCTAATAATGGATCAAAGATTAAGAAACACATTGCGGATATATGGACTATACCATAAATGCTGATTGCTTCTGCACATCTTTTTCTAAGAACATCCTTCTCACGTCTAGATGCCTTAAAAGCAAAATAAAAAACTAAACCATAGCAAATAATACCGAAGAATGCATGAATTCCAGATGCTATGATAAACAATATTTTTTCATATTCAACTTGTTCGTAAGCTGAATAATTAATCAAGATATATGACCCATAACCTAAACTTAAACCTTGGAATATACTTACGCAATGTAAAATAAATCTGTTTTTACTGAAGAATAGTCTTTGAGCAAAAGCAACAATGATGAAGATTCCAATAATAGAAAAAAGACCAGCTCCAATAGCAAAAGGGCGTGTATTATAAGCTTCTAGAGTTCTAGTATATACTATTAATCTTCCCATAAAACTTGTTAAGGCTGCTAAAAAAAGAAACAAAAAATATAGATACAGTAATAGGGTGATTTTGGACTTCTTAGAATAATAACGTCTTAATATTTGAATTGTTAGGATTAATAAAATAAACGAAGTTATTCCTTCTATAATTACCGGTCCAATGGGAATTGATGACATTTTTTACCTCCCTATAATGAAAATACTAAACAAATAATAGACTAAAGCACATCCTGTAGCGACATAAGAGATTGTAAAAATTATGGTTAATACTGGAATATTGTAAATAATAGTGGTAAAATAAAAGAAAATGGTAATATTTGAAAAAAGATTAAATCCACTAAATGATAAAACTTTGTGAATATAATTTTTCGATTTTAGCATTTTAGATATTAAGAATACATATCCAACTAGTGATGGTAGAGTAAGAAATGCAACTAAGACTATCAAAGAAATTATGTCCAAATTATCCAAATCATCTATAATTAAAGATATTATCAAACCTAAAGCGCTTGAAAAAAGAAAAATTTGACTTGATCTGAACACTAGAGATTTTTGGTTGTAAAAGACTTTACTCACTAGAAGAAACCAAAAAAACTGATAAATGCACCAAAGAGTCAGAACTAGGAAAATTGTTTCTTCAAATAGCTGTGATACTAATAATCCTATATATGACAATACCCAAGAAATACCTATCAAAGTTAGTGAAAAGTGCTTTTTAACAAATCTTGATATTAATATTACGAGATATATTAGGCAAATCGTTGTTAGAACACATATATTAATGATTAGTGGGACATTTTCGATCATTATACTCGCCAAAGTGCATCATTAAGTAAATCTAAACCATTTTTGTCTTTTTTCTTTGCTTCCAAAGATAGTTCAACTGTTATTCCTTCTTTTAGATCAAGAGAAACTTCAGTTTGTTCGAGAATCTTATACAATTGGTGAGGAATCTTTTTGAGAGTATTTGCATTGAGCAGATTATGTTCTTTACATGCATCAATTATTTGTTCTAGCAGTTTCTTATAAGGAACTGGATTTATATCACTATCTAGTAAAAACCCAACTGAAGCGTAAGTATTTCTTTTGTCCTCTGTTTCCATATAACTTGGAATAACTGTTAGAAGACTAGCGATTTGGAAGTCTCCCTCATGTACTGTTATGAAATCCCCCTCTTTCCCTCCCATGGGAATGCATTTTAATGCTATTGCTTTTTCTTGTTCTATTGATATAACTAATCTTGGATATATTTCTAAAATTTCTGGGCCAAGATGTGAAAAAGCAGAAACAAATACTACTTTTTTCATTAAATAATATTTCGCGTAACAGAATAAATAATTTGTGCATAATTGATATCATTTTCAGTTTTTCTCCCAAGAGTAAACTTTTTGATAACTTATTTCCTATTCTTTTTAATAATAGATAAAGGCGATATTATGGAATACCGAAACAAAATGGAAGAGATTATGGATGGCAAATGTCGTTTAATAGAGGAAGAAAGATTAAGAATGGATAATATACCAGAAGCTATTCCAGCTCTTCCGAAAGGTGATGAAGCTTTAAAACCTTCAACAAAAGCAGGTTGGGAGACTGAAGCTATTATCAGGGCAATGATTTCAAATCTTCATAATGGTAGAGATTGGAAAACCCTATACATTTATGGTGGTTCTGGAAAAGTAGCAAGAGATTGGAAATCCTTTTTTGAAACAATAGATCTTCTAAAAACTCTTGAACCAAATGAAACCCTTTTCTTGCAATCTGGTGTTCCTTATGGCAAAATGCAGACAACTAGATGGGCTCCACGATGTGTGATAACTAATAGTGTTATTGTACCACATTGGTCTCCAAATTTTGAGGAATTTGTTGCTGCTGGTTTGTCTGTGTATGGACAAATGACTGCTGGTTCTTTCATTTTTATAGGCTTGCAAGGGATTATTCAAGGAACTTATGAAACGATCGCTGCAGCAATTAAAACAGCAGAAGGAAAACCTGCTTATCAGAAGCTTTCGAATTTTGAAAAGAAACTAATTGTTAGTGCTGGGTTGGGATTAATGAGCGGTGCTCAACCTTTATCAATTAAAATGTGTGGAAAAATTGGTTTAATAGCAGAAGTTAATCCCATTCTTATTGATCGTATGTACAATACAGGTAGAGATCAAGGAGTACCATACTTGGATTATAAAACAGATTCAATAGAAGAAGCCGTAAAAATTGCAAAAGAAGCTGCTGAAAAAGATGAAAACATTTCTATTGGAGTACTTTGTAATGCTGTAGAGCTTCTAAGCTATCTTATTGAAAATAATATCACACCTCATGTTCTTACAGACCAAACATCCGCACATGATCTTCTCAATGGTTATTATCCTACAGGTTTGACTTATGATGAAGCTGATATCCTAAGAACTGAAAGCCCTGAACAGTATCTAGAAAAATCTAGAAAAACAGTAGTCAAACATGTTAGCCTTATGACAGAACTTCATAAAAAAGGTGCAGAGACATTTGATTATGGTAATAATATTAGACAACAAGCATATGAACTTGGAGTAAAAGATGCTTTCAACTATTCAGGATTTGTTTTGGAATATGTTAGACCCTTATTCTGTGAAGGAAAGGGACCGTTCCGGTGGATGGCATTAAGTAATGACCCCTCTGATATAAGGACTACAGACCAATATGCGAAGAAATTATTCTATGATGATGAACAACTTGTTAATTGGTTAGAGTTAGCTGATAAATTTATACCATTTGAGAAAGGTCTTCCTGCTAGAGTTTTCTGGGCAGGGTTCATTGGACGTGCAGCTTTCGGCATGCTAATGAATAAACTAGTGACAGATGGGATACTTAAAGCTCCAGTTGTAATCGGAAGAGATCATCTAGATGGTGGATCTGTTGCTTCTCCTAATAGGGAAACAGAAGGAATGAAAGATGGGAGTGATGCAATAGGTGACTATCCGGTGATTAACCTTCTAGGGAATGCTCTTTCTGGTGCAACATGGGTAAGTTATCATGGCGGTGGTGGAGTAGGTGTAGGTTATAGTCTTCATGCTGGACAAGTTATACTTGCTGATGGGACACATATTTCCCAGGAGAAACTCTTCCGCGTTCTCACTTGGGATCCCTTAAGTGCAATTTTACGCCTTTCTGCAGCTGGTTACGAAAAAGCAATAGAGGTTGGTGAGAAACATAATCTTGTGATTCCTGGAAAAAACAGCACAAAGGAATTTGATTATAGGAAACTTTACCAACATATCATTGATTTAGTTAAAGAACGAACTGGTGTTGAGCTCTTTCCCCCAATGGAAAAATATGAAATGGTTTTAATATGAAGGAAGAAAATTCATCCCCTTTTTTCTTATTCATTGATTAAGTTATCACTAATTCAAAAAACTTGAACAAGGATTTTCGTTTTTTTCAAATTACCTATTAAAAAAGATTAAAAGATACAATACCTATATTATAGATTAGTATCCATTAAGAGGTTTATTTGATGATAAGCAAATTAAGTTTGAAGAATCAACTATTTCTCCTAATCCTTTTAAGTACATCAATGCTCTATTTTAACACTATAAACATCCAAGCATTAAATCTTGATGACTGTCAAATTTCAGCTGTTACTGATATGCATGTTTTACAAACAACATTGATCAATGTTACTGTGAATGGAACAGAGGGATTAGTTCAAGGTGCAACAGTTAACATCTCTGCTCCTTTTGGAAGTTTTGTAGATAATGGGGGCCAGTGGATTGAGCTGATAACTGACGTTTCAGGTGAGGTATCAGTAGCTTGGAGAGCTCCTGATACAGATAACGAAACATCATCAATAGTTGTCACAATTAGCGCTAATATCACTTCGGGATCAGATCAACTGATCATAAATCATGGTATTACTATTCATCCAATCGATTTTAGTTTAAGCACCGTTATGGCAACGTTTGATGAAGTCTATGAATTTCACAACTCTTCTATTGTTGTAGAAGCTAAGGGCGTATATGGTACAATCAATGGAGCGAATGTTACTATTGAGAGTTTGGAAAGAGGTGGATTCCCATCAGTTAATGGTGACCCTACTATTTCTGTGAACACAGCTGATGAGGGAAAAGCAGTAGTCGTATGGCAAGCACCAGCTATTATTAGTGAAGAACCTGCTTTTGATGTAAACATTACAGCAACTATTACATTTCTTGGAAAAATTGTATCATCATTCCTTTCCCAAAATATAACAGTACACCCAATTGATTTTGACACTTCGACTCTAGAATTTTCAGAGAGTGAAGTAAGTGGAGGATCAGCTGTAGCTGTAACTGTTACCACCTCTGGAACTATCGGTCCAGTTTCTGGAGCATTAATTGAATTGGACGCTCTTGGTGGAGTTTTTGTAAATGATGAAACAACTATAATCGGATATTCAGATATTAGTGGATTATATGTAGAAACATGGACAGCACCAGAAGTTACTGAAATAATAAATATCACAATAATTGCAACGATAAATTATCCTGATGTAGTTGTGGTCAAAATAATAGAAGATGATATTGTTGTTAGCCCACTTGTACATGAGTTTGCTAGTATTGAACTGGAGGCTAATATAACAACTGTAACAGTTGGGGAATTAGTAGAAATAACTCTAACTATACTTAATGAACTCAGTAATCCGACTGAAGGAGCTAATGCCACATTTGTTGCACCAGATGGTACATTTGTTGGATCTGGAACAGATACAATTGAACTTACCTCTTCTGCGTTAGGAATAGTTGTTGTAGTCTGGGACACATCAGATTTGGAGCCTACTATAGGTGGGCTAGATTACCAAATTGAAGTGTCTTTAATAAAAGAATCTTATAATAGCAATTCTTCATCAATTAGTATTCATGTTAATCCCATAATACTCAAGCTTAGTACTGATAGCAACGCGAATCCTAGTTCAATAACTCAGGGAGACAATGTTACAATAATTGTATTTGTATCAGCAAATGAACAAGCTATTGAAGGTGTTTCTGTACAGATTACCGCCCAAGATGGTGTTTTTGAAAGCTCTATTTCAGTAATTGCTACTATTAACACTAATTCTACTGGTTATGTAAAATTTATATGGATTACAGCAGATATGACAGTTACTCAAGTAAAACAGTATTCCTTCAACATACAAGCGAATTTTCCTGGGTATGATATTTCAGAGATTGAAATACTAGAGGTTTTAGTTAATCCCGTTGAAGTAGAAACAACAGAAACAACATCAACAAATGGAGATGAGCCTGATTCAAATGCACTAGGAATAATACTCGGTACAGCTGGTGGAATACTCATTCTAGGTGCTGTAGGATATTATTTCCTGAAGAGAAAGTATTCAACGTGATAATTCTCTCCTTTTTTCTCTTTTTTTTAATATATAGAATTTGTAGTTGTTTTAATATATTCAATTCCTTATCACCATATTTCGATAATATTAGGTTTAGTGGTTTTTTCTATTCGATACAAATTTTATTCATCTAACTAAAACCAATCACAAAAAACTAACTAAAAAGATAAAAAACAATATTCACATTGTTATTTTAAGAGGTTGTTAAGTTGAGTGTTCTTAAAATTTTGAAAAATAAAAAAGCAGTTTCTCCAGTTGTTGCAACCGTGCTTATCATAGGGTTGACTCTGGCTGCTGCTGCAATCGTTTTTCTGGTAGTAATTCCTATGTTAGATTCAAGTATGTCACCCAATCTTATATTAGATCCAGTCAGTTTCAGAGATTATGATAATGATGGCTCTTGCGACTATATGGTGTTACAAATAAATAATCTTCCTGGAGGTGCAGATGCTACAATTACGCAAGTTATTATTCTTGGAGCTATAGGGACTGAATCAAAAGAAACTTCTTGGATTCCCTTTACTAATGAATCTAGAACAATTCTGGAAGGGAGTACTAGGACAATTAAGTTAATCGCAGAACAAGATGATACTGATGAAATACCACAAGGATCCGATGTGGCAGTGACTATTGTTAGTAACGAAGCAGCTGTCGATGTTTTTGAAATCGGAGTGATTTCAGTAATCACTGGCAATCCTGTACAAGTAGAATTTGTGGATGCTTCATCAATACCTATTGAGGGGGCAAACGTCGATTTTTATTATGAAACAGGTGAATATGCATATAATGGTGACCTAACAAATGATCAAGGGATGTCTGAAACTTATCTGTTCCCTGGACGTTACTATGCTAGGGCAATTAGTGGAGTATCGCTTTACTATTCAGAACCATTTCTCCATCCAGGAGAGGGTTTAATCCACTTAGCAGTAACGGGTGGAACATTCTCATTGAAAGTACAATCTGGAGCAACTCCTCTAAGTTCTGTAATAACCTATTTGTTTGATGATAACGGTCATTATTTAGGTGATTCTACAACCACAGGATTAGATGGTATAGCAACTTATTCACTAGAAGGTGGAAGATATATTTTCAGAGCTGACTACTTGGGAGGGCAATACTACAGCGCGTTAATTACATACCCAAATCAAACATCTGTTATAATTGATGTAGGAGGAGGAGATATATACTGTAAAGTTATAGATGGCGCAGACAATCCAATAACAAATGTAAGGGTATACTTATTCAGAGAAAGTGGCTCCTATACTGGAAAAAGTGATAGAACAAATGATACAGGTTATGCTGAGTTTCTGGGAATAGCAGGTGGACAACTATACAAGTTTAGAGTAGACTACCTAGCATTACAACTTTGGAGTCAGACATTTGGAGCAGCACATAATAGTGTTATCCCTATTAATGTAGGGGGAGGTACAATTTATGTTAATGTTACAGATGGTTCTGGAAATCCCATAATAAACACTAGAACATATCTATTTACACAATCCGGAAGTTATTCTGGACGTTACGCAAACACCAATAACGACGGTATCGCAACATATGAGCGGATAGCAGGTGGATGGTTTAAGATACGAATTGATTACATGGCCAAACAATTCTGGTCTCCAATATTCAACGCAACTCATGGTTATGTTGTTCAAGCTTCAATTGGTGGAGGTACTCTGTTTGGCAACATTACTGCTGGAGGAAATGCGTTAGTCAATGTGAGAGTGTATCTATTTACAGATACTAACAGTTATACAGGGCGTTATGGCAATACGGATTTAAGCGGTATTGTTGAGATTCAAGGTGTAGGTGAAGGTAGCTATAAGATGAGAGTTGATTATCAAGCTAGTCAACATTGGTCTGATATCTTTTTCTTCAATGAAACAGCTATAGTTCATCATGATGTAGGTGGTGGCACAGTTTATGCCAATATAACAGCTGGTGGAACTCCTATAACTAACACAAGAGTATATGTTTTCACCTCCAGTGGTAGCTATACTGGTACTTATGCTAACACAAATGAATATGGAATAGCCGAATTCGCTCTTAGTGGCGGTGATTATAAACTAAGAGTCGATTACTTAAGCCGTCAGTTCTGGTCGGATATCTTTACAGCTTCTGATGAATTAATTGTTGACATTGATCTTGGTGGAGGGGATATCTATGCCCATCTTACCAATAACTATGGAATTGATATTTCCGGTGTCAGAATTTATCTTTTTACAGAAAGCAACAGTTACACTGGAAAATATGCTAATACGGACTCGTCTGGTATCGCTGTTTTTACCGGTATTGGTGAAGCTAATTACAAGTTTCGAGCAGACTATTTGGCAAAACAATACTGGTCCAATGTTTTTGCAGCTACACCAGATTTGCTTTTTGAGTTCAACATCGGTGGTGGTATTGTTTGGATGTATGCTCATGATGCAAGTGATACACCTATCACAGGAGCTCGATGCTATCTCTTCACATCTACAAATAGCTACACAGGAATATATCGTGACTTGAACGCTTCAGGTTATATTGAATTTGATGCTATTGGTAACGGTACTTTCAAATGGCGTGTGGATTATCTCTCCAAACAATTCTGGTCACCAGAGTTTGAAGCTATCAATGGTACAATCCTTGATTATGATTTAGGTGGAGGTACAATACTATGCTATGTTGAAGTTGATGGTAATCACGGAATCAATATTAGAGTCTATCTTTTTACTTCTACAAACAGATATACTGGAAAGAATGTATACACTAATATTTCTGGTTACGCATTATTTACTGGTGTTGGCGCCGGTGATTACAAATTCCGCGCTGATCACAGTGATCAACACTGGAGTGATGTCTTTACTGCATCACCAGATCTTGTTGTTAATATTTCTATAACAACACTGCTTATCCTTCGACTTGCAACTAGTGATATATCTAGAAAATACGAAATTAGAATTCCTCCCATTCTTTTTTCATAATTTTCTTTCTTTTTTGAATTAAGTTTCATTCCGAATAGTAGATTTTTTAACTGAATGTGGTAGAAGTTTTTCTAGAAACTGATATAAGCGCTAGAGAAACCATAACCATAGCATTTGTTGGTCTGGAAGACCTAAAGTGTTTTAGGTGGTTAGAAGATTTGGTCTACCAACTTTTAGTGCTCCTGAGTAGGTAAATATTGCGATAAAAGCTCTAGTAGATCAAGGTTAATTTCTTGGAAAGGAAAATGTTGCAGGTATAACTAAAAAATATGATGAGAATGAGAGAAATGAACATAGAAATAAAAAAAATGCTGGAAAAAATAAAAGACCAAGGAAGGGAAGTTCTAACCTACGAAGAATCTCGCAAAATAATCGATTTAGCTGGTTTACCATTGAATAAAATGGCTCTAGCAACAAATGCTGAAGAAAGTATAGAAAAAGCGAGAGAAGTGGGGTATCCTATCGCATTGAAAATTGTCTCCGAAGATGTAATTCACAAATCTGATGCTGGTGGGGTAAAGGTAGGAATAAAATCCGATGAAGAGCTCAAGAAATCTTATGAAGATATGATGATTAGTATCAAAAAACATTATCCAACTGCAAAAATTGACGGTGTCAGCATTGAAGAAATGGTCAAAGGGACAGAAGTACTTATAGGAAGTACGACTGACAGTCAATTTGGAAAAATGATAGCTCTAGGAATCGGGGGAATATTTACTGAGATTTACAAAGATGTAACATTTAGATTGATACCTATAACAAAAGAGGATGTAAAAGAAATGATGAATGAAATTAAAGGGAAAAAAATCTTTGAAGGTTTTAGAGGTCTTCCTCAAGTAAAAAAGGAAGAATTGACTAACCTAATGCTAAAAATCTCAAAACTAATAGAAGAAAATCCAATAATAAAAGAAATGGATCTTAATCCTGTTGTTGCAACAGAAAAAGGACTTATAACAATAGATGCTAGAATAATCCTAGAATAAAGGAAATGGAAGTGAAAAAAAAATGTCGAAAGTTAAGGCAAGTCACATACTGGTGAAAAAAAGATCAGAAGCAGATAATATTCTGAAAGAAATGGAAAAAGGAGCAGACTTTGCAGAATTAGCAAAGAAATATTCTTTGTGTCCTTCAAGTAAAAAAGGTGGAAGTTTAGGCTTCTTTACAAGAGGAAAAATGGTAAAAGAGTTCGAGAAAGCAGCTTTTTCCTTGGCTAAAGGGGAAGTGTCGGGAGCAGTTAAAACAGAATTTGGCTATCATATTATAAAACGAACAGGTTAACCTCTTCTTTTTCTCTTTTTTGCTAGTGCACAATGTTTAAATTAAAGAAAATCCAAGTGTGTATAGTAACCGCACATAGATGAAATATAATGAGTGTTAATGTAGACGAGAATGTTCAGAGACAAGTGCGAGAAATTTTCCAACACATGGAAAAGACAGTAACCATTAAACTGTTTATTGATAAAGAAAAGTGTTTGACTTGTCATGAAACAAAAGCTATTCTTGAAATGTTAAAAGAATTAGCTCCCAAAGATAAAATAGAAATTATTGAATTCTTAAAGGAAGATAATCCTCCAGAGATTGAGGAATACAGCGTAAAATACTACCCTTCTACTTTTATTGAAGGAGAAGCTAAAGGAAAAGTACTGTTTACAGGAATACCTTCAGGTTATGAATTCGGCACAATAGTGGAAGGTATACTAGATATATCAAATGGGAAAGTATCCCTGAAGAAAGAGAACCTAGAGAAAATTGCGAAAATCGATCGACCAATGAATATCAAAGTATTCGTTACACCCACATGTCCATATTGTCCTGTAGCTGTTCGTGTTGCCCATAAAATTGCTATGGCTAATCCTAATGTTGTTGGGGAGATGGTTGAAGCTACCGAATTTTCAGCTTTATCTCAAAAATTCAATGTGATGGGTGTCCCCAAAACTGTCATCGATGATGGCAAAGTTACCTTTGAAGGTGGCGTCCCTGAAGACATGTTCATTTCAAAAGTAATGGAAGCTTTTAATAAAAATTAGACTTCCTTTTTCTATCCTTTCTTTTTATTTTCTTATCTAATATTCTTCGCTTTCTTCTTCTGGTTCTTTCTCAAATTGTCCCTTTTCATCTATTAATTTCTTCATATTTTTCTCAACGATGTCTATAACTGTCTTGCTTTGCATCTCTACCGCTTCAGCTTTCTCTTTAACTTCATCTTCTTTTATAATTGTTTTGTATATTTTTTCTTCAGGGACTTCTGCTAGAGAAATGACATAATCTTTCATCATTACTAGTCTACTTGCCATCCCTTTGTATGATACATGATCTTCTATTTGTTCGATTAGTGAATCAAAAGCTTGTAATTCTAGAAGGTATTGGTGCAATTTTGTTGCATCATCTTCAAATTTAGCGATGACTTCATCTACTTTATCTTGATACTCTTTTTCCTTTACATCGCCTGCTAGTTCATCTTTCGCTCTTTTTTTATCAGATCTTGCTTTTCTTCCCCAGAATAAGACGTGGACGCTTCCATAGAAATATAGAAACAAAGGCATAGCGAAATTCATCAGTAGAACGGGTAAAAAGCATATGATAGGGATAGCTGCTATTGGACCTAAACTTTGAATTGTCTGATCAAAAAGAGGTTGTATTGCATCATGAAATTTGGTGACGGTTTTATCTAATATTAAGATAATAGCAGAGTACATCAGAACGACAGGAATTGAGATTAAAATCGACTTTAATAAAGGTCCAACCATATTGAACGTTGTTTGCATTGAGACCTCTTCATTGTACGAATAGATACACTCTGTTATAGTTATTAAAGCTATTAAGAATGCTAAAGGAACTTCAAGAATTGCAAAAATCAGCGATTCTACTCCAAAAAATGCGATTAACAGTGAACTAAATCCTGCCCCAATAATTAACGCAAAAACACTCTGGTGCAAGTTATTTGTCATCCTATCATATGGCATAATTAAGTAATGTTTGCGATTTTTAAAAAAGGTTTGGATAATTTCTCGGAATTGATTTCAAAGAATTATTAATGATTTAAATGGTATCGAATCAAGTGTTGTAATCTCTTTCCAATGGTCACCAATTCCTATCAATGTTATTATCTGGCTTGGGTTTCCTCCTGATCTTCTTACCAAGCTTATTAACGCTCTTTGTGTTGATCCTGAGCGTATAACATCATCGACTATTATCACTTTTTCACCATTTCTGATGAATTTATCCGGTAAGTATAGCGTATCCATCCTCCCTGAACCATGTGATTGTACATCTTCATAATGAACTTTTGTTGTTCCTACAAGTTTTTTCTTCCTTGCATAAACGCAATCAACATTCAAGAGTTGCCCTAAAATCATACCAATGGGAATTCCATCTACTTCAGCCGTGATAACTTTATCAACATCTCTGCTTATGATTCCTTTGCGTAATGCTATAAACAATATTGTAGTAAGAATCTTTGAATCATTTAACAAATGGCTATTATTAACAGAAATATTTTCAGAGTTATTTGATATAATTGTAATGCGTTTGTTAATTAATGTTTGAATTGTTAAGCCTAAGTCTTTATTTTGAATTAGCACATTTAGAAGTTTTTCTTTTAACTTCGATTTTGGTAAGGCTTTACCATTTATATACCGAGATAAGTTCGCTATCGAAACCTCAACACCTTTTTTCAAAAGGTAATTTTTTAAATTCTCTAAAGTTTCAAAGCGTTTGAATGCTATTTGTAAAAGATTAATTGTCATTAACTTTTCTTGGGAATCAACATAGCTGTCTACAGTCATCATATATTCATTATGAAGCTTAAGTAAAAAATTTTGGTATGTCACAACATCATTCTTTCAATGAAAAGTTAAGTAACTATGATAATGCTTTCTTGATGCTTTTTCTATCACTATTTTTCGCTAATGAATCAAAAATAAAACGAAACCATTTGCATTACACTGCAAACTATTTCGCTAAGCGGAATAAAGAGCAATTGTTTTTAAATCTTCTTGAGTTGAACACACCTTTTCTTATGTTTGTTTTCGCAAACTTTATTAATTAAACTTATTTCAATTGGTCAGAGTAAACTTAACACGAATTTACAATATACTGCAAAGAGGTTATGCGCTATAATGTATTCTGGAAAAGCAAAAGATGTTAAGATTTATGAAAATAACAAAGTCAAGCTAATTTTTCGCGATTCTATTTCTGCTTTTGATGGAGAAAAAAAAGATATTATACAAGGAAAAGGAGAAGCTAATTGTAGAATGTCAGCAAAGCTTTTTGAGATTCTTAACGAATATGGCATTCGTACTCATTATCATTCCATGCTAGATAATAACACGCTAATATGCGATAAAGTTGAGATAATTCCAGTTGAAGTCGTTTGTAGAAATGTTACTGCTGGTAGTTTTTGTAGAAGATATGGAGTAACACAAGGACTGGAGCTTTTACCACCAGTCATTGAGTTCTTCTACAAAGATGATGAGTTATATGATCCTCTAGTTACTCAAGAAGTTGCTATACAACTTGAATGGATGACCAAAAAAGAGGTGATGCTTATGAAAGCAGTAACAAGGGCCGTAAACACTATATTGGTTGAACTCTTTGATATGATTTCACTCCAACTTGTTGATTTTAAACTAGAATTTGGGAGAACTCATGATGGGAGGATTATTGTTGCCGATGAAATTTCTGGGGATTCCATGCGGTTGTGGGATAAAGAAACTGGTGAAGTAAAAGATAAAGATCGTTATCGAAAAGACATGGGTGATGTTATTCAACATTATAATGATGTCTACGACAAATTATCCAAATTGTCAAAGTTACCTGAATTATCTTTATCAACAAAGGCTCAGGTTATTGTCAAGCTGAAAAAAACTGTATTAGATCCTGCAGGTGAAGTAACTCTAAGGTCATTAAATAGGATGAATTATCAAGAAATAGATAATGTAAGATTGGGAAAACATGTTTTTGTTAACTGCCTAACTGCTCCTTCTTCCGAATTATTAAAGAATTTAAATGATATGAGCGAAAAACTCTTCTCGAATCCGTTAATTGAAGATTATTCCATAGATTTGTGGTTTGAAGAGGAGAGATAATAAAATGAAAATAGGCATTACTAAGTTTCCAGGAACAAATAATGAACAAGATGTTACACGTGTTTTAAATTGTCTTAATGTCGAAAATGAGTTATTATATCCAAGAGATTATAGGAAGCTGAAAGATTTTGATGCTTTGATTCTTGCTGGTGGATTCTCTTATGGTGATTATTTACGTGCCGGAGTAGTAGCTGCAAGAACAAGTCTAATTGATGAACTTCACGATTTTATAATTTCTGAAAAGTTCGTTCTTGGTATTTGTAATGGCTTTCAGATGTTATGTGAAGCTAATTATCTACCAGGTGTTCTTACTACAAACACTTCAACAAGATTTATCTCAAAATGGGTTAATATTAAAGTAAATAAAACTAATTCTCCTCTCCTCAAAGGGTTAGAATCAAAGGTTCTGCGAATTCCTATTGCTCATTATGAGGGTAATTATTACAATACTGAAGCATCAATCAAACAATTAAAAGATAATTCTCAAATTGCTTTCCAGTACTGTAATGAAAAAAAAGTAGTTGAGTCTATGAGTAACCCAAACGGTTCTATTGCAAATATTGCAGGAATTGTGAATGATAAGGGAAATGTTCTAGGAATGATGCCTCATCCTGAAAGATCGAGTTTCCACTATTTAGGTTCAATTGATGGACGTTCAATTTTCGAAAATTTAATCGAGGAATTAAAATGCTAACACCAGAAGAGTATGGAAAAGTATTGATGACAATTGGCAGAGAACCTAATAAAGCTGAATTAGCGATTCTGGAAGCAATGTGGAGTGAACATTGCTCATACAAATCCTCTAAACGCTGGTTTCATCTATTTAATATCAAAGCACCATATCTCTTTTTAGGAATAGGTGAAGGAGCTGGACTTGTCGATATCGGTGACGGTTTACTAATTGGTTTGGGACTCGAGAGTCATAACCATCCATCAGCTATAAGTCCATTTGATGGAGCTGCAACAGGTGTTGGGGGAATTATAAGAGATATTCTATCTCAAGGTTGTAAACCAATAGCTCTACTAGATTCTATCAGATTTGGAGATTTAGATTCTCATCACTCAAGAAATCTATTCGAAAATGTGGTTAGAGGAATTTCTTTCTATGGGAATTGTTGCGGGATTCCTACAGTAGGTGGAGAAGTTGAATTCAGTACAGCTTATGAGAGTAATTGTTTAGTTAATGTAATGTGTGTAGGTCTGATTGAAAAAGAAAAAGTTGTTAGAAGCATTGCTTCAAAACCAGGAAGTTTCCTAATTTTATATGGTGCAAGAACAGGGAAAGATGGAATCCATGGCGTTTCCTTTGCTTCAAAGGATTTATCAGATAAAAGTGATAAAGATCGACCTGCTGTACAAATTGGAGACCCTTTGATGGAAAAGGTGGTTATAGATGCAACTCTTGAATTAGTAGAAGAAGGTCTACTAGATGGACTTCAAGATTTAGGTGGGGGAGGATTAAGTTGTGCAGTTTCAGAAATGACTGAAAAGGGTAACACAGGCGCAATAATAAGAGTTGAAGATGTACCTCTTAGAGAAAAAGAGATGGAATCATGGGAGATACTAGTTTCTGAATCTCAAGAGCGAATGTTAGCAGTTGTTTCTCCAAACAATGTTGATAGGGTGCAATATATTTTAGATAGATTTGATCTTCTTCACGCTATTATAGGTGAAGTGACAGATAATAGTCATTTTATTACATATTATAATGGAAACAAAGTTAGTGACCTTCCTGTTGATTTAGTTGTAAATGGATGTCCTGAACCAGAAAGGAAATCAGTAAAACCAGATTATATAGGTAAAAACTCCAAAATCAATTTACCTCTTTCGGAGAATATAAGTTCCGAAATATCTAAACTACTAACCTCCCCAAATATCGGTGACAAATCCTGGGTGTACCAACAATATGATCAACATGTTCAGACACAAACTGTAAAAGGTGCTGGATCTGATGCTGCTGTCATTAGACTAGACAATGGAAAACACATTGCTCTTTCATTAGATTGTAATTCTTTCATGGTTTATATAGATCCATTCAACGGCACTGCCAACTCCGCTGCAGAGGTAATGAGGAATCTTATAACTATGGGTGCAACTCCCTATGCATTAGTAGATTGTCTTAATTATGGTAACCCTGAGCAGCCTGATTCTTATTGGCAATTTGTCGAATCTGTAAAAGGTTTAGGTCAATTTTCTCATGATTTTCAAATCCCTATTATTGGTGGAAATGTCTCATTTTACAACGAAAGTGTTCACAATGAGAAAAGAGAAAGAATTAATCCTACTCCTACGATAGGTATGTTAGGAATTATTGAGAACGAGAGTTTATTATTACAAAATAGCTTTCAAAAAACCGGAAACCATATAATAGTAATAGGTAGCACTGAAGGCTTATTGGGTGGTTCTGAATATCTTCGATATAATCATGGAATAGTAACGGGACCAATACCCAAATATGATTTTAAGAAAGAAAATAACTCGATTGAAGCAATTATTAATTTGAATAAGATTAATTTAATAGAAAGCTGTCACGATATATCAAATGGTGGGTTAGTGGTGTCATCAATCGAAATGACCTTTCAAAACAAATTAGGTGTAAAGTTAACTACTTCTTCAATTCCCTCAAAAACCAAATTATCTATGGAAGAATATCTTTTCACTGAATCGCCAGCCAGATACTTGATTGAAGTGTCTTCTGAAAATTTGTGTGAAACAGAAAAAGTTCTTCAAGAACTTAAAACAGATTATGGAATTGTGGGTATTGTTACAGAAAAAACTCGAATAGAAATTAACGATAGTATTTCTCTCTGTATCCAAGAATTGTATGATAATTGGAGAAATGCTATCCCTAAATTTATGGAGGAATAAATATGATTGATATAATAGCAGGAAGTAAGAGTGACTCTCATATAGTTGATAAAGTTGCAAAGGTTCTAGAGGAAAATAATGTTTTTTTTGAAATTAATTATATATCAGCTCATAGAGAACATGAAAAACTTGTGGATAAAGTAAAGAACTCAAAAGCGGATATTTTTATATGTATAGCTGGACTAGCTGCTGCTCTTCCGGGTGTTGTTGCTGCAATAACTGAACGTCCTGTCATTGGGGTCCCTGTCTCTGTTGCCCTTAATGGTTTAGATGCTTTGTTATCAATAGTTCAAATGCCTAAAGGCGTCCCTGTGGCAACTGTCGGAATAGATAATGGGCAAAATGCGGCTTATTTAGCTCTTCGAATCTTAGGTGTGAAAAATGCTAGAAAGTGAAAGATATAAAACCTCGTTAAACGAGGTTTTTTCTACAAAAAGAAAGTTTGAACTCCAATTATTAGTTGAAAAAGTACTTGCAGAAGCAAATTATTCAGTTGGTAAAATACCAAAGGAAGCCTTTGAAATTATTAATTCAAAATGCAATACAACCGATGTAATGTTGGAAAGAGCGCAGGAAATTGAAAAAGAAATTCATCACGATTTAATGAGTGTTGTTAAAGCTATAGCTGAGCAATGTGGAGAATATGGAGGTTATATTCATTTGGGAGCCACTTCTTATGATATTCAAGATACAGTTAGAGGTTTACAGCTAAAGGATGCAAGAAACATCATTTTAGAAACTCTGAATGAAACAATCAAAATTGCTTCAGATTTAGCTTTAA
The DNA here is from genome assembly GCA_019057815.1 of Candidatus Heimdallarchaeota archaeon. Lineage (GTDB taxonomy): Archaea > Asgardarchaeota > Heimdallarchaeia > Heimdallarchaeales > Heimdallarchaeaceae > 18H4-34. Next base: position 96,266 of record JAHLWR010000001.1, on the reverse strand, counting down.
AATACAAAGATCTTGTATGTATTGGACGAACTCATGGACAACATGCTATCCCTACAACATATGGAATGAAGATAGGTAATTTCTTGAATGAGTTAATTTTAGTTAAAGAATTATTAATAAATACAAATGTCGCTTATGGGAAAATCTCTGGAGCTGTAGGAACTTATGCTTCATACGGAACCGATGAAATTGAGAAAATCGTTCTAGAAAAGTTAGAATTGAAAAAACAACCCCTAACAACACAAGTAGTATCTCGTGTTATATATTCGAAGTATGTTTACGCTTTAGGTTTAATTGCCACAGTATTAGATCATTTTGCTAGAGAAATAAGAAATCTACAGAGAACGGAGATTGATGAAATCAGAGAATCTTTCGACAAGGCTCAAGTTGGTTCTTCAACAATGCCACAAAAACGTAATCCTGAAAAAAGTGAGAGAATATCTGGCTTAGCTCGAAACATTCGTTCTGCTGTTCAAGTTTCATTTGATAATGTGTGTTTAGAACATGAAAGAGATCTCACGAATTCAAGCTCTGAAAGGTTGATTTTAGCTGAAACTTCCATTTTAACTCATTATATTCTATTACAGATGAATCAAGTTCTCAGTTCTCTTCAGTTTAATGAAGAAAAAATTAAGAAAAACCTCTATTTAAGGAATGGAGCTCAATGCTCTGAACATTTGATGATTAGATTAAGTGATAAGATGGGAAGACAAAAAGCACATGATCTTTTGAAACAATTGTCTAATCAGGATAATTTTATGCAAGCAACAAAAGATAATGAAACTGTCAGGGAATTCTTTTCAGAAGATGAAATTGATTCTATCCTTGAACCAATGAACTATGTTGGTATAGCTTCAAAAATTGTAGAGGAATTTGTTAATTCTCTAAAAGATGAAAAAGATGAAAAAGATGAAAAAAAAGATGAAGAAAAAATCCCTTCTTCCTATTCTGAAGCTGGTGTTGATTTAAAATTAGAATCCAAAGTGTTGAAAATAATAAATGAACATGTTAAGAACACTTTTGAGTTTGGAGATGTTGTTGGAAGAGAAGGTCATTATGCCAACTTGATAAAGTATGGTGATCAAGGTTTAGCTCTTGTAACAGATGGTGTAGGAACAAAATTACTTGTTGCACAGAAAGTCAACAAGTTTGACACTATTGGAATTGATTGCGTCGCTATGAATGTAAATGATTTACTAGCGATGGGAATAGTTCCTAAGGCTTTTGTGGACTATTTGGCAGTTGCAGAGTTAAATGCTGATATGATTGAAGAAATTATGAAAGGTTTGTATAAAGGATGTGAAATCGCTTCTACTCCTTTAATAGGTGGTGAATTAGCTACTGTTCCTGAAATGCTTAAGGGTTCAGGGAAACCTTTCGACCTAGTAGGGACAGCTCTAGGTATGGTTCATTTAAACAAACTTATTGATGGTTCGAATATAAAAGTGGGAGATGTTGTACTTGGGATATCAAGTAGTGGGATACATTCAAACGGCTATACATTAGCCCGTAAAGTTCTACTAAGTAATTATCAGTTAGATGATGTATTTGATGGACAAAAAAAACTAAGTGATGAATTACTAACACCAACGCGAATCTATTCTGAAGTCATAGAATCTCTTATTGATAATTACGATGTACGTGGCTTAGCTCATATTACTGGAGGAGGTTTCTCCAAATTATTCAGATTGACAGAGAACGGGTTTCTTTTGAAACATTTTCCAAGGCCTTCAAAAATTTTCGAAGAGATTCAAAAATTGGGAAAAATTTCCTACGATGAGATGTTTTCTACATTTAATATGGGAATAGGTTTTGTAGTTGTTGTTCCTGAAGAAGAAAGAGAGAAAGTTCTTTATCATTTAAACAAGTATTTTGATTCTCACATTTTAGGACAAATAATTGAAGAACCAATAGTGAAAATTCCTGATTATGATGTACAACTAACTCGGTGATTTAATGAGACTAGCAGTATTAATATCAGGAAGAGGCTCAAACCTTAAATCTATACTGGAATCTGAACGAAAAGGTTCTCTTGGTAAAGCAATAGTTAGTCTTATTATTTCAGATAAACGAGATGCTGAAGGTTTGAAATATTCTAAGGAATATAATAAAAAAGCTATCATTCTTGAATCAAATTCCTATAATTCCAGAGAAGAATATGATAATCAATTGGTAAAAGTATTGCACAAACATGATATCGATCTCATAGTATTAGCTGGATTTATGAGAATCCTTACTCCTTTCTTTGTAAATACATTCATTAATAGAATTGTAAACATTCATCCTTCTCTCCTTCCCGCTTTTCCAGGTTTAAAAGCACAAAAACAAGCTCTCAATCATGGATCCAAAATCTCTGGATGTACTGTCCATTTTGCAAGTGAGGAAGTGGATTATGGTCCTATAATACTACAGAGAGCGGTAGAAATTAGTAACGACGATACAGAGGAATCTTTATCTCAGAAAATTCTAAAACACGAACATGAGATATTACCCCTTGCATTAAAACTGATTTCTGAAGGTAAAATAAGCATAAAAGAACGAAAAATAATTGTTGAGGAATAATAATGTGTGGTGTTCTAGGAGTTAAAGGTGAAACAACGCTTGAGCAAGGTAAAATTCTACTCCAAATGTTAACTCATAGAGGACAAGATGCAAGTGGCTTAGCTTGGATTTCAGAAAATGACAACAAATTATCTATTAGTAAGATTGATGCTTATCCTGATTTATTGAAAGTTAGTGAAGATGAAAAAGCTATTTTTCTCTTAGGTTCTACCAGGTACCCTACTTTTGGGACTAGAACTAATTTCACGAATGTTGATAATTTCGCTCAACCTTTTTCCGTGAAAAGTAAATATGGCACTTTAGTTATTGTTCATAATGGCAATACAACCAATCTCTCTCAACTAACCTCAAGGAAGTATGAAAGTGATGCCAATTTTATTGCAGATTTTCTAGGGGATCTACTTGATAGAAACAAAGGAGATATCAAATTATCCGTTAAAGATTTTATAGATAGCATTGATGGGAGCTATTCAATTATTGGATTACTTGGAAAAACCTTGTTCACTTTCAGAGATCCTAAAGGGATTCGTCCTCTTGTGATAGGGAAAAATGGTTCTCTAACTGTAATTGCTTCAGAGAGTGTGGTTCTCCAGAATATGGGTATAACGGAATTTGATGATGTTAAACCAGGAGAGCTAATTATTTTTTCAGAAAATTCACTTGAACGAGCTCAACTTTGCAATGCTGATCACGCTCACTGCATGTTTGAATATGTTTACTTTGCAAACCCATGTTCAGTTATTGAGAAACAATTGGTATATGATATCAGGTTATCACTTGGTAGGGAACTCTCCCATAGAATCCAACAAGATGATATTGAGATAGATTATATTATCCCAGTCCCTGACACATCTAGACCAGCTACTCAAGGTCTTTCTGAGGAGTTGAACATACCTGTTAGGGAAGCAATTATAAAAAACCGATATTTACAAAGAACTTTTATCATGAAGAGCGAAAAAGAGAGAACAAACGCCGCAAAAAGAAAGTACCTCTATATACCTTCATACATTAAAGGAAAGAAGATTCTACTTGTTGATGATTCAATAGTAAGGGGACTAACTAGTCAGAAAATAATACGCGATTTACGCTCTTTAGGTGTAGATCAAATTCACTTCGCTATTACATGTCCAGCTATACGTTTTGCATGTTACTATGGAATTGATTTCCCATCTGATGAAGAAGTAATAGCTTCTGGAAATACTTTGAAGCAAATCAAGGAAATATTAGATGTCGATAATTTATATTATCAAAAAATAGAATCGCTAAAAAAATCAATTGGGATTAATGATTTATGCACAGCATGTTTATCTGGAAGTTATCCTACACAATTCGCTGCGGAGCTTCGGATCAAGTATTTGAATGGTGAAATAATAAATAGAAGCCATTATGAAGAGGGATAAGAAATGTCTTACAAAGTATTACTTGTTGGAAATGGGGCAAGGGAACATGCAATAGCCAAAAAAATTGTAGAAGATAATGGTATCTTATTCTCTTATATGTCAAAAGAAAATCCAGGAATTGCTGATTTATCGCAAAAGTTCTTGATAGGTAATTTGAACGATTTCAAAAAGTTGGACAATTTTAAATCAGTAGACTATGCTATAGTTGGACCTGAACAACCTTTAGCAGAGGGTATAGCAGATTATCTTGAGGAGAAACTAGATATACCAACCTGTAGTCCTAGAAAGGTCGTATCTCAAATCGAATCAAGTAAAATTTATGCGAGAAAGTTACTAGACGAAAATAACCTTCCAGGTAATCCAAAATACAGGATTTGTAGCTCACTAGATGATTTTAAAAATGCGATAAAAGAGTTTGGAATAGAGATAGCGATTAAACCTGATGGTCTGACAGGTGGGAAAGGAGTGAGAGTATATGGTGATCATTTTTCAAATTATGATCAAGCTAAAGATTACGTTGAAATCCTTCAAAAGCAACAATCACAGTTTATAATTGAAGAAAAACTGATGGGAAAAGAATTTTCTCTTCAAACCTATACTGATGGAAAAACTTTGATTCCAATGCCACTTGTTAAAGATTATAAAAGAGCATTTGATGGTGATAAAGGAGCAAATACTGGAAGTATGGGTTCATATTCCTTACCATCACATTCTTTGTCATATTTGTCCAGTGCGGATACAGTTTCAGCACTCAAAATTATGAAGAAAGTTGTTGAAATAATTCATAAAAAGACTGGTTTTTCATATATAGGAGTCTTGTATGGACAATTTATGAAGACAGACAATGGGATTTTCTTAGTAGAGTTTAATGCTAGATTTGGTGATCCTGAGGCATTAAATGTTTTAAAAATTCAAGAAACAGGTTTTAACAGTGTATGTTTGAGTATGATTGATCAAAACTTGAAAAATGTAGCATTCTCTCCTTTAGCTACTTCATGTGTGTACTTGGTTCCTGAAGGATATCCCACTAAACCATTGGAAAATCAATTTATTGAAGTTAAAGATTCACAAAATTATGATTTATATTATGCATCAGTATACAGACGTGATAATCAAATATTAACCACAAAGAGTAGAGCTATCGCAGTGGTTGGAACAGGAACGACATTACAAGATGCACGTGAGAGTGTCATGGCAGATATTCCAAAAATCAAAGGAAAACTGTTTCATAGAAAAGATATTGGTCTATTTTGAAAAAGTTTAGGAGAGATTAGTTTTCTGTTTTTTACTCACAAAGCTCAGTTCTTGTACAAAATCATTTTCAGTTGTTCTTATTCTTTCAATAAACAAAGAGAATCTCGCTTGGTCAACTAACTCATATAAAGCTTCAAATGGAGAATCATACGGTTTTGGTGACCCAAGTATTTGCTTGATTCTTTTATCGACGTTGTCTTCCCAAACACTGATGTTATATTGCAAAATCAGTAATTTTGTGCTGAATTTTTCCATACCAGTACTTGCAAAAAATGTTGAAGCTTGAACAATTGTTTCAGCAATATTTTGGTTTTTAGATGTTATATATTGCAAAACTATTTCAATTAAGCTCACTAAGCCTTGGAGATAGAAGAAGTTTGTTTCCGCAACCAAACTTTTCGTTAATCCTAAATAATTGTTGACTTCTTCAACAGTGAAATCATCAATATCTAATCTATTAATTGTCATAAGTATTCTTAGAATACTAAAAAGAATTCCCAAAGGCATTAAACTGTCTTTTTCTAAAGAATCATGTAGGATCTGAAGTAATAATTCATATGCTTCTTGATATTCTTCTTCTTGAATTAGGTTTGTAGATGTTAGGAAATTATTCCAAGTTTTTTTAGTTTTATCTTCTATTCCTTCTAGTTGGTCAATTTCTTCCTTTATTTCTTTTAATTTATTTTTATTTCCGCGTAACGCTAAAGAATATGCTTTTTCAGTATAAATTTTAAACACCATTTGTGTTAACTTATTATCCTTCGCGTATTTTTCCGCATCTTCAAAATATTTGAGACTCTTATTGCTTTTTTCAGTAATGTGAATGACTCTTGCTTCATTTAAATTAATAATCGCTGATTCGGTGCCTTTCTTGAAGTCTATTAAACTGTTCCTTACTTTTTCATAGCGGTCTATACCGTCTACAAAACTAGCTTTTAGTACTAATATATCTGCAATTCTTCGTAAACATCTAGCTCTCATAGTGCGATCAAAGATGTCAGAATAGTGGCTGTATGCTGCTCTTAATTTAACTAAAGCTTCATCGTATCTTCCCTCTTTGACATCGAATGTAGATTGAAGTTCTTTAATTTGTGCGATTTTCATGTTATCATGTACTGTTAGATAGAAATTTTTAGCTTCCTCTAGATGCTTTGCAGCTTCTTCATTTCGACCAGATTTTCTATATGCATCTGCAATCAGTATAGAACAACCTGCATCATTTTCTTCGTCTCTAATTTCTGTATAAAGGACTTGACACGCTTTTAAAACGTTTATTTGTTTGTCTAGATCTTGATTCCTTAATATAGCTATTTGAGCACGTAATCTCAAAGCATCTGTTTTCCCCTTTTGGTATAATATTTCTTCGGAAAGCGTTTCAATTTGATCTATTCTTCTAAACGCTCTTTCGTATTTTTCTTGTTTGTAATCACCAATAACTAGTTGGGTCAAAGCTTTAGTAAATTGCTTTTTGTTTGAAATATTGACTACTTGCGTGTAAGCTTTCTCATATAACTCCTCTGCTTTATCCATTTCATCCAAATTGGAGTAGTTGTCTGCTATGGCTAGTAGTGATAAAAATTCCTTATTATGGTCACCATATCTCTCAGCTAAACGATTTGATTCAAAAAAGTGATTCCTTGCAGATGAGTGCTGTCCTAGTTTTGCTAGTAATTTACCCCGTATGAAGTGAGCTTTTCCTGAATAATAGTGAGATTGCCCTTGAAGTTTGTCTATTATTTTTGCAGTTATAACATTCCCATGTTTTAATAACCCTTTTAGATAAAAAACATTAGCAGTACCTATCTGAGCTGCCTCTGTCAAAGTAATGTTTGCAAGATTAGAAGCTAGAATCGAAGATTCTTTATAAATCTCTTCTGCAACTTTAAAATCAGATGTATCAAGTTTTTGTTCTCCCATTACTAGAAGAGAAAGTAGTAGCCAATATTGATCCTTTGCTTCTTTTCGATTTTGATAAAATTCTTCTATTTTCTTGATACCAGAGACGCTATTCGAAGAATAGAGATCGACTAGTCCATCTGCGAAATTCTTGAGTTCACGTAACTGAACAGGAATTAACATCGTTTTTTTCTCTTCAAAAAGTAATTGTAATAATTCCTTAAAGTTCTCTAGTTCTTCTGTATCACCAATCAATGTTTTAAGATAAATTATCCAAAATAAAGCTTCAATGAGGGGAACAACATCTGTATTTTCATCTTCTAAGACCTCAAATAAACCTCTGAATGCTTGGTCGACTTGTCCTATCTCAAAAAGACCAACACTTCCCCAAACTTTGGTGCCAACATTTGAATCAGAGATACATTTGATCGATAAATCATAATTTCCCGTAATAACGCCAAGTTTACTTGCTAAATACTTGAGTTCCTCATCCGTTTCATAAACTGGGTCATCAATGATATTCCAAAGAGTTTTAATCAATTGTGTAACGGGTTTAGGTGTTATTTTCATCCCTAAAGTTTGAGCAATAAAATCTCTGAGCTCAGGGCTGATTCGGTTTTGGTGGACCGCTATCTCCGGAGGAATTGTAGAAACCATGATTAATCCTTTTTACTATTAGAAAAAACGAAATAAAAACGTTTTGCATAGAAATCTAGGAAGTTTTCATGGATTCTAAGTTTACATTTAAAACTTCAGTAACTTCTGGGACTCGTTCTTTCAGAACCTTCTCCACATAGCCTGTGAGTGTCATCTGACTATAGGGGCACCCTCTACATCTGCCTTGTAACTCTACTCTAACAACACCTGTATTTTCGTCAACACCCACTAACTCTATATCTCCACCATCTTGTTGAAGAGCAACTCTAATCTCGTTTAATACTTCTTGGATCTTATCTTTCATGATAATCCCTTTTCTAATTTTCTAATACCAACTCTGTTCCAAGCTTTATAAAATGTGTCGATAAAACAAATTTTCCTAGAGTCATACATTTTTGAGATAAAAAACAATTAGCTTTATAATAGTCGGAGTACAAACTCAAGAGAGTAAGTCTTATGCCCGATGTTATTATTGAGGCGAAGAATTTAACAAAATTCTATGGCCCTATAAAAGGTATAGAATCCGTAAATTTTGAATTTCATGGTGGAACTTTAGGGATTCTAGGACCAAATGGTAGTGGAAAGTCCACTATGATTAAATGTTTAATCGGGTTATTGAATATTACAGAGGGAGAATCCTATGTGTTGGGCTATAACAGTTCTAAAGATGCGCGTAGAATTCGACAGTTAATTGGTTATATGCCTGAAGCAAAATGCATACCACTAGATATGGATGGTGTATCAGTTTGTACATATTTTGGTCGTTTAGTAGGCATGCCAAAAGCAGATGCAATGCAACGAGCTCATGAGTGTTTAGATTATGTAGGTCTGAAGGAACAAAGATACAGAAAGACTGGAACATATTCTGCGGGTATGATACAGCGTTTAAAGATGGCGCAAGCTCTTGTTCATGATCCCGATTTATTACTAATAGACGAGCCTACTAATGGTTTAGATCCAGTAGGAAGAGAAGAAATGCTTGAACTAATACGTGATCTAAACCGAAATGGTAAACATATCTTACTATCCTCTCATATTCTACCTGATGTTGAGGAAACATGTGAAACCACTTTAATATTATCAGAAGGTCATCTTGTTAAATATGGCAATTTGAATGATCTCCTAACCAAAGATAGAGAATTCTACAAAATTAAGGTGAATAACCCAGAAACCTTCTATGAAATATTAGTTAATAATGGTATGATGGATGTGTCAATTAAGGATGAAATACTGATAATTCAAGGAGAAGCAGATGTTCCATCCAAAGTAATAAAACTTGCAGCAGCAAATAATTTTCAGCTTATGCTTCTAGAAAGAGAACGTTATACACTCGAAGAATTCTTTGTGGAATTAATGAAATCACAGGATATATAAGAGGGAAAACAATGGAAAGTGAAAGCACTTCTCAGATTTACTCTTTAGGGTATAGAAAATGGGAAAAGAAATTCAAAGGCACTATTTATAGGGTCCTTACAATTGCAATAGTTGAAGCAAAAACAGCACTTGGTTCAAGAGTTGTAAAATTATTAATTTTTGCGCGAATTGCTATTTTAGTTATTGGAATTTTTAAATTAATATCCTTCGGGATTTCTGGTATAACATTTATGCTTTCCTTTGATGCTCTTTTTGGGTTAATGATGTCACCAACCTTCCTTCCTATTTTTGCAGGCAAAACAGCTTTCCTGCGAGTCTTTGCAGCAATGTTAGGTTCCCAATTTAGTTTTTTTGATGTTCTTCTAATTGGTTGGGTAGGATCCAACCTTATATCTAATGATAGGGAATACAATTCTATAACATTGTATCTTTCTAGGCCTATTAGAAAAGCAGAATATGTTATTGGAAAATATGGTGCAGTTTTCATTTATGTTCTTTCTTTTACTTGGGTTCCAACAACATTGTACTTCTTTACACTGGAAATCTTAATGGAAAGATCGTTCAGTCAAGTTGCATTAGATATTGTTTCAGTTTACTTCCCAGCTTTATTATCTGGCCTTATTAATGGTTTTTTAATAATGACATTGGTTTTATCTCTCTCAAGTATTACAAAACGTGGATTGTATGTTGGGATGTTAACAGCAGCAATTAATCCTTTATCGACTCTATTTTCTCAAATCATGAGGAATGTTTTGGGTATAGATTTCTGGTATTTATTTAGTTTACCAATTTGTCTAAAAGTCATTCAACTGTGGTTAATTGGGGTTTCTCCCTCCGATTATTTCGCTAGTACCCAAGAAATTGCAGCTACCCTTTCCCCCATAAGTGTAGGTATATGTTTTCTGTTTATTGTCATTCTGATAGTGATTTTCCTCTACATCCTAATTAGACAAATAAGAAAACTAGAATTAACTGAATAGGTGAAAATGATATGTGTGCAAATATAATAGAGGCTGTCGATTTATCCCGTTTCTATGGAAAAGTTGTAGGTCTTAATCAAGTTAATACAACCATTCAGAGTGGAATTACTGGATTATTGGGACCAAATGGAGCAGGTAAAACTACTTTTCAGAAACTTATGATTGGTCAAATTAAACCTTCAAAAGGTCAAATTTCTACTCTTGGACAAAATCCGTGGAAGAACTTGCTTCTCTACAAGAGAATAGGATATTGTCCGGAATATGATGCTTTCTACTATGGACAAACAGGTAGGCATTTTGTAACCTCCTTAGTCAGACTATATGGTTTTTCAAGCTCAGAATCAGTGAAATTAGCGAACGAAGCTATTAAGATTGTTGAAATGGAAGGAGCCGCAGATAGAGCAATTGGAGGTTATTCAAAAGGGATGAAGCAAAGAATGAAATTCGCTCAAGCAATTGCACATGATCCTGAACTATTGATAATGGATGAACCTTTAGCGGGAGCTGACCCAGTAACAAGAATTAAGCTTATGTTTTTAATAAAAGATATGAGTAAGGCTGGAAAATCAGTAATTGTTTCCTCTCATGTATTACATGAAATAGAAAAAATATCTCCTAAAATATTGCTAGTTTACCAAGGGAAAGTACTTGCTTCGGGGAAAATACATGAAATAAGAGAACTTATTTATCAATATCCACACGAAGTAAAAATTAAAGGGGTTAAAGTAAGAAAGCTTGCTGAACATATGCTATCACTATCTCACATTCAAAATATAAGTTTCATAAAAGATGAGAATGGAGAGGAAGTCTTGTATGTAAAAACGAGTAACCCCTCAAAATTCTATGGGCAACTCCCCAAAATAATTGAATCTAACAAATTAAATGTTTTTCATATATCATCAACTGATGATAATCTTGATTCAGTGTTTAGGTATCTTATAAGGTGATTAAATGGGACAAGGGAAAAGTACTAATTCAGGAAAACTTGCTTTCAATTTAGAGATATTCAAAAACTCTTTCTTTAGTTATTTAAAAATAAAACGTATAATAGTTATTGAAGTTATTTTATTAGTGCCTATCATTATACCTTTATTTTATGTTTTTCAACGGATTTCTGGAAATCACAATAACTGGGCATTGTCAAGTGAAGATGCTGTTGTTTTTTTCATAAATAATATCTATATTATTTATCTTTATGTTCTTATTCCCATACTGGTAGCAATATTCACTTCTATCTCCTTAGGAGAAGAACAAAAAAATCATACAATTGTTTATCTGTTAACGAGGCCTGTTTCAAGATTATGGATAATCCTGCAAAAATACATGTCATTAGTTCCAATTGGATTTTTGCTATCTTTACCTCCTGTAATTATTAATTTTCTATTATATGGGGCAGCAGATCCTCAATTTGATTTCAAAACAGGTCTTATTGATTTGTGCCATCTTTGCGTAGCTGTGATGTTGTATGTTCTTTTGATCATTGCTGTTGTTCTCTTTTTTGGAACTTTATCTAAACGTTCGATTATATTCTCAGTAATCTATGTACTAGGTTATGAACTATCAGGTTACAGACTTTTTGTTTCGCTATTCGACAATATTAGGTATATTTTTGGGAGTTATTACATTCATAGTTATCTTACTAAAACAATAGTAGCAGTAGAAACGTTCCCTTTAAGAATTGCTAGTTCTTTTATGGATATCTGGCAAGCATTTCTCGTAATAATGATAGCTATTGTTGCATTTCTCTTTGGTGCTTATTATGTATTAAATACGAAAGAGTATTTCTAAAAAACTCTTTCATTAGATAATTTGAGGAATCAGTCATTGTTATTAGAAATCTCAAGACTTTTGTATTTATCACTTGTAAATGGGATTAAAGCAAAAATAACAGCTTGTTTGAAAACATCTTTTCTGTGAATCCGATTATCAGTAAAAACAGCTGCTGATCCCCCTTGTTGCTTTACATTGCTCTCTCCAGTAATTATGTCTATTATGTCTCCAAGCTCTAGACTTCTATCATTTTCTAATTTCTGGTAGATTTTTACCGGAAGTGGCATTCGAAACCCACCAGAAACGGATATTTTTCTTGCATTAGCTTCATTAGAAACACAAACATAAGCTGTAAGAAAAGCTCCATATTGATCCTTCCCCATACCTCCCTCGAGACTAACAAAAAAATCAGCTTTTTCCAACTTACGTGCCGTAATTATTCTGTTAACAGCTGATTCAAGAGTCTTCTCAGGAGTAAGTGGCTGTAACAAGACAGAAGAATAAGGTTTCATGTCCAAAGATTCAAGCTGAAAAGTCTCAAAATAAGAAGAAAACGCTTCTTTAACGGCCTGAATCTTTACAGGGTTTTTGGAGCAACAAACAATTTTCATCAATATCACATTGCTTGTTTTGGTTATCTTTTTTAAGGATAACTCTAAATATATCTCAATGTTATATGATAGTTAGGTGATAAATATGAGTGAATGTCCATTCTGCCGTAACCCCACCGAAGACCATTGGAATTTTTGTCGTAAATGTGGCGCTAAAATAATCCGACCAGTAGAATCTAAACAAGTTGAGATTAGTGAAGTTGTTGAGAGCGTTAAGAAAGACGAGACATCTCCTACCGGTGTAATTTACGAAGTTGAAGAACCTATTGAGATAGAAGAAGAGGTAGAGAAGAAAGAGCTAAGTGATGATGAACTAGTTGAGAGAATCGCAGAAACTGTTGTTAAACGAGAACAATACAATTCTCTTCTAAAAAGAAAGCGAGAACTTGAAGATGAAGTCTCAAAACTCCTAGATAGGGTGAAAAATAAGCTCATCCCTGCTAGCGAAGCTAAACCGAAAGTAAAAACGTTATCATCTGAAATAGGTGAAATAACAAAAACTGAAGCTGAATTTGAAGATTTCAGTGCTATATTACCCATCGAACAAATCATTGAAGATCGAAATAATGAGCGTCAAAAGTATAAACGTCTTCAAGCTTTAAAAGGTGATAAAGCTATAAGCCGAGGGACTTACGATGAGATGGAGGTTAAGTACAAGAAAAATCTTGAAAGCTTTAATATGAAGTTGAATATAGAACTTACTAAGATGAAAAAGACTTTTGATGCTTTAGAAAGAAAAATGAAACAACTTCAGAGAAACTTAGAAATTTTATATGTTCAATCACAAACTGGAGAACTAGGTGAAAAAGCCTATCAAAAATCTAAAGTTGAGAAGTCTAAAGAAATCGATAGAATGAAAAAAGTTAGTCAAGTAGTAAAGGTAATATTATCTGAAGCTAAATAGTCAAGAAGTGATAAAAGTGATAGGAGATCCAATTAAAAGTTTAAAAGAAACAATTTCTGTTGTTGATGGACCACTAGGTGATGGTGGAGAACTGACAAGAGGCTATCTTGTAGGTAAAGACAATCTTGCTATAATTGATACAGGAACAAAAGGGTCACTAGACACCTTATTTCAAGAAGCTGTGGTTAACAGGAACAAAAATCCTAAAGATGTGAAATATATCTTCCTTACTCACCCTCACCCTGATACCATGGCTGGAGTCTATCGCTTAAAGAAAATCTTTACAAAAGCCCAAGTAGCAATAAATCAAAAATGTGAAGAAGTAGCAAAAAATCCTAAGAATGTATTAAAAGTTAAATACTTTAAATATACAAAGAAAGAACGATTATATTTTGCTATAAGAAAAGATCCTTTTGATGAATTAGAGCGTTTTAAGCCTGATATCCTTTTCAAAGATGGAGACAAATTTGACTTAGGAGATGGAAAATTAATGATCATAAACTATGACAGTCATTGTCTAGGTCATAGTATGTTCTTCTACACTACAGAGAGAACAATGTTTGTTGGAGATGCTCTTAGTATTTATCCCTCCCTTCCTCATAGTTACTTGATAGATCATTCAGCTTCTTATAAACAATGGTTCTCGAACATTGAATTTTTATTAAAAGCAAAAATTTCCGTTTTGTGTCCTGCTCATGACCTGGTACAAGAAGGACGTCATGTTAAACCCTACATCGAAGATGTAGTTAGAGCATTCAAAGAATTTGAAAGTCAATTAGTGATGGCTATGATGGAACGAAAATTTCTAACAGTCGATGACTTGATAGAAAGAGTACATAGTGCACAAGGAATTAAGTGGTATCACCCCTACAATGTTCTAGCTCCCAGAGCTAATATGACTGCTCATCTTAATAAATTAGTTGACGAGAAGAAGGTTAAAAGAAACGATAAACATGATCCTTTAACTTATACATATATAGAATCAAAAAAAGATTGGTATTAAAAATTCTTCACAGGGAAGATATTACTTCCCTAACTAGTTGTAAAGGTTCTTCTATATCCTTGACTGACATCTGTGCAAACCCCTCATTACCTCCGCCTTTAGCTCGTGTTTTCTCTTTTATTTTATCAATTACCTCATTTGCTTTTATGCGTTCGTTAGTAGAAATAAGGTAAAGAATAGCATTTTTGCCTATTATCGCAACAAATATCTTTTCCCTCACTTCCTTTAATGCTGCTTGAACTGTTATTCTGTCAAGAGTGGGGATATCCAAAAGTATCACAGAATAATTCTGTATTTTTTCTGACCAAGTGTGAATTTTTTGAAAAAGTAATTTCAAAAGGAGTATATTTCCTTCCTCTAGGTTTTTATTTTCTTTCAATTTATTATTAACAAGCTCAATTAGTTTTGAATCTTTTTTCTCTGTTATTTCTTCAAGCGCATGAAGATTTGCTCTTTGTCTATTAGTGTAATTAATCCCTTTCCCACCAGTGTAGAGTTTTATGACCCTGTTTTTCACTGTTTCGAGAAAAATTCCTCTCACTTCAGCCATTTTATTAACATGTGTTCCTCCACAGCACACTAGGTCAAAATCACCTAATTGTATCATTCTAACTTTTTTTTCGTCAGATGTTTTTCCCCTAATTTTCCTCTTATACTCTTCCTGGAAAGCTTCCTGATTAACAATAATCGATATTACATCAGCATTTTCTTCTAATCGATGATTGGATTCTTCGAGAACTCTAATCACATCATTAAGATTTAGTTTTTTTGATGTTTCGATTTCTATTTTCCCTTCATCAAAATTAGCTTTGATTGTTTCACATTCATGCATTTCTCTGATGTAATAGGACAATAAATGCTGAGCTGTGTGGCTTCTCATCAGATTGTATCGACGATTCCAATTTAGTTCTAGTTTAACATCTTCATCGACTTGAAAATCTATTGTCTCTTTCTTATCAATTTTATGCCAAATTTCTCCTTCTATTGTATAAACCTCAATGATAGGTAGTGTATACTCTTGATAGCTCATGGTTCCTAAATCGTGTGGTTGACCTCCACCACCGGGATAAAATAATGCTCGATCGAATCTCAGTTCAGTTTCATTAACTTCTACGATTTTAGCACATATCTCTTTTTGATAAGGAGCTGACCAAAAAACTGGAGTATCATCTGTCATTAAGAGTGTAGATGTTAATGAAATACAAAAAGTTGTCTTTCATGTTATAGTATCTAGATGTGATTTTGGCTCAAAAAACATAAATAATAATGAAAAAGAGAAAGAATTAAATCTTTGCTCCACAATTTATACAGAAACTATCCGAACTAGGAACTTCAGTTCCGCAATATTGACATAGTTTGACTCTTGCTTGTTGTGGTTGTTGGTAGGGTTGTTGAT
Source organism: Candidatus Heimdallarchaeota archaeon (assembly GCA_019057815.1). Taxonomy (GTDB): domain Archaea; phylum Asgardarchaeota; class Heimdallarchaeia; order Heimdallarchaeales; family Heimdallarchaeaceae; genus 18H4-34. Next base: position 80,459 of record JAHLWR010000001.1, on the reverse strand, counting down.
AAGGTTGCTGAGCTGGCTGATAAGCATCTGGACTATATGCTCCTCTAGCTTCAAGTTCCTTTTCTTTGTCTCTCCAAATACTATTACCAATAGCTGATCCTATTGCTGAAGCTACTATGAACAATCCTGCTGCAATAGCAAAACCTACGATGAGTATTATTCCAATTATGATAAACGTCAAACCCAAAATTGGTCCAAATATTTGTTCGACAACGTCTTGTGAGAAATCTCCTATAGTTCCTCCTCCAGCTACTATCATCATTACACCAACAATAGTAGCTAATATGAAAATCGTTATTGAAATAATTGCAGCTATCTTTATTCCATCGTTTTTATAGGCAATTAATCCCAGTATAAAACCACCGAATAGAAACGCACCCGCATTTACACTTATAGTCCCTCCACGTGTAACATTGTCGATAAAATGCACAATTGGATAGGTGATTGCTAAACTTACAATCAACGCGACCAAATTAGATAGAAATCTATTACGACCCATATTTATTTACGGTTATAACACCTTTATATCTCTTTTCAAATTCTCAAAAAAGCTTAAAGCTTTAAATAAGTGCTTAAATACGTTTTTCGTGACATTTAATGATATTTATGTGCTAAAAACAATATTTTTAATCAGATATTTAAAGAACAGAATGAGAAACATGTCTAATAAACTCAAGAATTTTTTTGATGCAACAAGTTTCTGTGTTATTGGCGCTTCTACTAATCCTCTTAAACCAGGAGGCGTTGTTGCAGAGAATTTTGCGAAAAAGTTTCCAGGAAAGCTCTATCTTGTGAACCCTAAAGGAGGGGAACATGAGCTTGCTGGCAAGAAGTATCCTTTGTACAAATCAATCTTAGATATTGAAGGTACTGTAGATGTTGCCATTATTATTGTTCCTGCAAAATATGCTCCCAAAGCTCTTGAAGAATGTGGTAAGAAAGCAATAAGAGAAGTAATTATCACAACTGGTGGCTTTTCTGAGATAGGAGTTGAGGGGCAAAAGATTCAAGAAAAAATGCTTGAAATAATGAATGAATATAGAATTAACGTTATTGGTCCCAATTGTTTAGGATTATATGCTCCTAAACTTGGTTATGATACAATGTTCCTACCTGAATCAAAACTTAAAAGACCAAAATCTGGGAAAGTATCGATCTTTACCCAGAGTGGAGCTTTTGGTGCAGCTTTTATTGATCAGTTATATCGTCTTGGTAGTGGAAATTGGGTATCGAAGTTCATAAGTTATGGTAATGCATCAGATATTAATGAAGCAGATTGCATTGATTATTTGGGTAGTGATGAAGAAACAAAAGTGATATTAGTTTATCTTGAAGATTTCAAGAATGGTAGAAAATTCATTGAAAAAGTCAGAGAAATTTCGTTAAAGAAACCAATCATGGGAATTAAAGCCAATAGAACGGAAACAGGGGCTAAAGCTGGAGCATCTCATACTGCAGCTCTTTCCTCAAATGATGCTGTAGTGGATGATCTTCTCACTGAAGCAGGATTTATTAGAGTTACTACATGGGGTGAACTTGAAGATTGCGTATTGGCTTTTGGAACACAACCTTTACCAGCTGGTGATAGAGTAGCTATCGTTACAGATGGGGGTGGTGCTGGAGTTATGGCTTCAGATATGGTTTCTGACTGTAATTTAAAACTAGCAAAGTTCTCTGAAGAAACACAAAAGAAGCTAGATGAATCCTTCCCAGTTTTTTATGCTACAGAAAACCCAATTGATATTACCGGGAGTGCAACAGCTGAAGACTATCGTATAGCTCTAGAAGCAGTATATAGCGATCCTAACGTCGATAGTGTTGTTAATCTTTGCCTTCCTTGCATACCAAATCTGAATATAGAGGAATATATACAAATCACTAAAGAGCTTTCAAAAAGAAAAGATAAACCCTTTCTAACAGCTCTTGTAGGGGGCAACGAAGCAATTTGGGGAACAGAGAAATTACTTCAGGAAGATGTTCCCTGTTTTGATAGCCCAGGTAGAGCTGTTCGTGCTGTGGGATTGTTGACACAATATGCAAAATTCTTAAAACGCTACAATGTAAATGAATCCCCCTTGAAAAAACAATAGGTGAAGATTATGAGTGAAGTGATAAACATATTTGAGAACGTCAAAAAATCTGGTAGAAACGCATTATTAGAGCATGAAGCAAAGGATATTCTGAAGATATTAGGTTTAGTTTTACCTCCCTCGTGTTTAGTAAAAAGTGAGGAAGAAGCTGTTAAAGCCTTTCATGATTTCGAAGGAAACGTGGCAATGAAACTTATGAGTCCTCATATTTTACATAAAACAGAGGAAGGTGCAGTTGTAATTGGACTTGATACAGAAGAAAAGGTAAGAGGTGTGTATAGAGATTATATGCAACGATTTGCTAATAAAGAAATTGAAGGAATACTAGTTGAAAAGATGGTCAAAAAGGGGATAGAACTGATAATAGGAAGCCAGATAGATGAAACATTTGGACCTGTGATTTTGATAGGACCAGGTGGAGTTTTTGTAGAGGTTTTGCGTGATGTGGTTTTTCGAATGTGTCCATGTACAAAAGAACAAGCACTTAGTGCAATAGAAGAAATAAAAACACAGAATTTATTAAATGGTTTTAGAGGTATGGTAAAAGTTGACAGAGAAAAATTAGCAGAACAAATGGTGATACTTTCTAAACTGGCATGGGAATATAGAGATTACATTGCGGAAATGGACATAAACCCGATTATAGCCAATGAACAAGGTATCTTCCCTGTAGATGCTAGAATCATCCTTAAATAACTCCTATTATCTATTTACTTTTAACTAAGATCTTTTTGCCCTATGATAAAGCCTTTAACTATATCTCTTCCAGATATATTTCTTCTTCTGCCTTATCAAAATGTTCATCCAATAAAACAATGGTTTTTTTTAGGACTTCTTGCACTCTTGCATCATCCTCATAATGTTGTGAATCGATTATTCGTTTAAACATTTCTTCTGATAAATTATCTGGATATCTAAGACCATATGCAATTGCTTTTCTTACACTTGGATCCACGTCATTTTCCAGTAATTTAACTAATTTTTCTTCACTTTGTTGATGTTTGAGATAAAGTAAACATAATGCTGAAGTAGCTCTCTCTAGTGGAAAACCACTTTTAAGCATTACAGATAGGTTTTCAATTGTTTTTTCTCTATCTCCCCGTTTTGACAGAATGAGGGCTAGCCAAACTTTAATAATTGGAGGGGCGCTGTAAAAATGATCTTCCAGTTTTATAATCTCCATATCTTTTCTTATTAGCAATTCTCGAAGTGCTTTTTTTCTGTTTTCTCCCGGTATGGATAGAAGTAAACTTCCCACTTTTTTCTTGGATCTTATTGGGATATAAACTAATAGTGGGTAAAATAGAACAAAGAGGGGATAATATCCAACGTTGTTGAAAATCAATTGGTCGCATGCAAATATAAAATAAACTATCCCTCCAATAACTGATACCGCTTTAATAGGATAGGAAAATTTTCCCTTAATAAGAGGATCTTTAACAAAGAAGAACGTTATGGCAAAAGCAATAGCAGCTATCGAAAGTGGAACAACTGTGTACATGAAAATTGCTGTACTTACAGGTGTAAGCGAAGTAATTGCTGTAGTAATATACATAACTACAAAATATATTGTAACAGGAATGACAGTTCCAGTGATCAGAAGTGTAATGGTTCTTCTTCTAGCTTTTCCTTCTAGAAGTTTAAACTGTGCTTCAAGTGGTGGAATCATTGCCCCACTCATCTGAATTGTTGCTTTGGTCATTGTAGCAAGCATACCAGTATAGCTTTTCTTACCATATCTTTTAGATATTATAGAATTAACTATCCAAATGAGCCCTATGAAAATTATTAGAGTAATAAAAATATTGCCTATACTTGTCATTAACCAAGTCATCAATACGTCAATGGTCAAAACAACTACTAAAAAAGCTAGAATGTGTAAACCTTGTATCTTTATAGTTTTCCAAACATTTTTTCCGAATCGTATTGTGTCCTTATAGAATATGACAGGAAAAGCCACCATTCCAAATAGACCTGTATATTGTAAAATTTGCAATGAACGAGTGAGAGTATCAGCAGTTGTGGTAACGTTGTCAGAGAAGTTAGGAAATCCCCATTTAAGAGCAATGATCTGATCTACTATATTAGTAGATCCTCCATAACCAAAAGTGTACCCTAAGAACAATACGATAAGAGTGAGCTCTATGCGTCTACTCATATGATAGACTAGGATCGTAACAATAGAAATAACAAGAAAATATGCAAAATCCGTCAAAAATATTAGAAATCTCCCTTCTAGAAGATTTTCTCGTATCGAATTATTCAGCATGGTGAATGTTAACAAAATTGCTGGAGCTATGATTGCAATACCAATTAATGTATCAATTTTACGATTCATAGAATACATTAATCCTGCATAGAGGAGTGCTGTCACCGCAGTTGTTAATATAACAGCGAAGAGTAGAAGTATGTACTGGTTAGTAGTTTGAATGTCAATTCCTGTACTTCCATTGTCACCAGAATCTCCATTTATAGGTATGTCTATTCCTGAAATTTTGTATGCAGCAGGGACAATGTAATCTTTGTACAAATATGATACACCAAAAACAAAAGCTAACCCAAAAAACGAGATTTTTATTATATTCAACCAATTTGATGAAATCTTTTTTGGAGAATTCAATCTTACTCCCATCTTTTGAATATAATAAAGAGTGAGACCTACAACACTTAAGGCAATTCCAAAGTAATATACAAGATAAGCTGAAGCAGGAACTTCTTTAGTTTGTGAGAATAAGTCGAATAAATTAGTACCAAACATAAATCCTATTAGAGCTCCAACAATGATACCTAATATCTGTGAACCAAAATTGATTGTCCAATCCATGAAGATTAGGTCTCTAGCTAGGATAACACTTAAAGGTGCGAAGGTCTCTTCTTCCTTCTGTTTTTTATTCTGTTTTTTACCTTTTCTACTAGTATCGATAGCGTCTTTCATTCACTACCCCTCACATTTTAAATTTCTACATCGCTGACAATAATATCAAATCTTCTTTTTCGCTTCTTACTCCTCTTCAAAAGTGCTCTTACTATCCTATAGACTAAGTAGCTAAATACTATTACACCTATAGTAACACCGATATAAATTATATTCCAATTACGCGTTATTTCAATCATTAACTCAAAACCGTTATCGAATTCTTCTAATTCAAAAATTTGGCTCAAAGAATCGACATAAATTGACACATTTAGCACTTTTCTCCCAAACCATTGAAATTCCTCATAGTCGACTGACACCGATTGGTTAATATCCAAACCTTCCAACAGAGTGTGAATTTTCAATGATTCATTTACAAATACTGTTACATGAAACGGTGCACAAGGAATAGATCCGTTATTTTGAACTACAATATCTAGCTTTAGTTTTCTAAGTTCTGTAGGTTCCTCAGGAAAGATAAGGACTTCTTTTATATTTACATTAGGGAATCTATACCAAGAAGGAAAAAATGTTGAAGTGTTTTTCAAAGACATTAGATTCATTGGATAGAGTATATTTGCTGAACTATTCCAATAATTAGTTTCAGGAGGTGGAGTTGTCTGTGAAGCAAAAAATGTTCCATTTCCTGCGAAACCATATAATCCAAAGTATGTTAAGTTGAAGTAGTCCCCCTTATTAACAGAAAATTGATTACTTATTCCAATATGTGTTGTGTTTACCCAGAATGCTATTACCGGATCGCTGTCTTCTAAGGCTACTGAGCTTAAATAATCATTTTGGAAATTCTGTGTAGCATAGAAAATTTCTGCCCATTTCATTTTTTCTAATGCAACATATTGCATTGCCGATACATGAATCACGCTGTTAACTGTATAATTATACAATATGGTGATTGAAAAGTTGGCTTCTAAACCTGTTTCAAGAGAAAAACCTAGAATATCATAATAGTGCTCATTTTCTCTTAAAATGTTAGTTTTTAAGCTAGCTGTGCTATTATATGGTACATCAAGGCGATCAAAACTACCAAGATTTGATATGGTTAACGTGGAGAGGTTCCCCTCTCCCATGGTTGTAAATACTATTTCAGTTGAATTATCATCTAAAGAAAGATTACCTATAAATGGTTGAGGTGAAAGCATATACTCTTTTCCCCACAGAAATTGAGGAATAGAGGTAAAAGCGTATGAACCCCTATCTTGAGTGAGAAAATAAAATGTTGCTCCTACTGGTCCATTAGCTTCAATAATTGTCCCATTTGTTACATCTAGTTCGATTACTTCCCCAACAAAAGGGATTGTTTCATACGATATAGTTCCATTAGAATATCTAATCTCAATATTTGTATTATTAAAACCTGCAACTAACATTACTTTTGCATTGTCAAATGGTGATTGATATCTTCTTCCCCACATCGACATTACTAAAGGAGAATATGAGAAGCTATCATCTTTCTCGTCTGATTCCGCAACATGGTAAACCGTTATTTGAAGTGGTCCATAAGATTGTATTAGAGATCCATTTGTTAGTTCTGGTTCTGCTGTCGCGTTAATAATAAGAGGTTCTGTTACATTTAAAACAACTGAATTCTCCGGAAATAATGCAGATTCATACCCAAATATGATTGGGAGCCCATCTTGAAACGATGTAATTGATATGAAAGTAGGGGCATAAGATCCAGTTTTAAAAACAAGTGGAATTCTGTAATTCATATATAATCCTCCTGCCGCACCTCCACCACTGGTATCTCCCCCTGATCCCCCATCTGGAGGAGGGAGATCTCCTGAACTACTACTTCCTGCTATAACAATTGTTTCATTTTCTATGAAGGCTAAACCTTCAGTACTAAATATAATTAAAATTAATACTATAATTAAGTGAAAATGCGTTTTTTTCATGTTCTCAACCCCCTTCTTTTTGATCCAAAATATGCCAGGAGAAGTTTTTCAGAAAGAACAGTTGTAGGTGCATCAATAACATCAATATTTAATCCCCTAATTTTTCGTTTAAAGTCATTGATTTCCCGAATCTGTTTTCCAACTTCAAACATGTATTTTCCACGTTCTAGAAGATTACTAAGATTGATAGCATGCATTTCTCCTGTTTCAGGATCTTGAAACTTAACTTGTCGAGGTTGTTTTGGGAAGAGAAACTCTTCAGGATCATGAACATGAATAATCTTAACTTCGTGTTTTTTTACCTTTGCAACCCTAAAACCATCAATAGCTCCTGAAAGATCACCATGCAAATCTGTTAAAACTACTATAATTGATCTTCTTTTAAGTGCTAAAGAAACTTCACGGATGGTTTCTCCAATTATTGTTCGACCGAATGGTGCTATTTTAAACATTTCATTAAAAACATGGTAAAGATGTTTTTTACCGCTTTTAGGATGTATAAATTTGTGAATCTTGTTTGAGAATGACACCCAACCGAAATTGTCTCTATTATCCAGAATGGTGTAAGCTAATGTAGCAGTGGCTTCTACGGAAAGTTTTATTCTTGGGATGGGATCTCCGAGTAACATTGAATGGCTTGTATCCATCATCAAAACAACGTTAGTATTTCTCTCCTGCTCGTAATTTCTTACAATTAGCTTTAAAGGAACGCGAGAAGAGGCATTCCAATCAACATAACGTAAATCGTCTCCCGCTATATATTCTCGTAAATCTGAGTATTCAGTACCAGGACCGCGGAATACTGATCTTCTATGACCTTGTAGGAAACTAGTCGTTCTTTGTTTCGCAAGAATCTCAAGTCTCTTCAATTTCCTTAATGGAATTCTGGGCTTATCATCTTGCGCTTTAATTGTCCTTTCTTCTCGGGAGAGTGACATACTATTCACCTCATCTTAATGACGATTTCATACATTTGTTCCGCGATTTTTACATACTTACTTCCATTTTGTAATTTGTAATTGTCTTCCCACAATAATTTGTCTATTACAATGAATAGCTCCTTAGTTTGAGGTACTAACTCTTTCTTTTCTCGTAAAAACTCCAAGATTTGAGAATTTAATGTGGTAATAGATAAAATACTAAACTCCCCAGTAACTATTCGTGAAAGAATTTTTTGATAATATTGGATAATTTTATCAGCTCCCTTACCCTTCTTCTTTATCTTATCTATATCTATGGTTAAAGGTTCTCTCTCTCGAACTCGTGTTACCATTTCCTCATCTCTAATCTCCTCAAGTTCTTTATCAACACTTTTTGTAATTCTTACCTTCTTCTTCTTTAAGAGTATAACAAAGGCAAAAAATGGGAATGGGTTGAAGATCCAGCTAGGTTCATACATTCCTTTTTTAGCGAGGTAACCTTCAAAATATCTGTTTAATGATATCCCAACTATGAATAGAATTAGAAATAGATGACAAATTATCATCCATGAATATGAAGGGTCATTAGCATTGAGGAAAATCATTACTACATCACTCAAGAAGAACCAAATAGATAGTGCAATGAAGATGTAATTTTCTTTTTGCCAGAAAAGCCACGTTCCTAAAACACTTGCAGCAACTGTTAGAACGTAAAAAATGATTACTTGGATTACAGTAATATTATTCCAAAACATGAAATAAAATAGAACCAATTCAAAAGTTGCCAGAATTGTGGTACCAGTAGCTATTTGTATCATTTGTCTTACTTGGCTTTCCACCCTTACATCATATCTAAACTGTTTTCTGTCTAAACTTCCTCTAAATTTCTCATAATTCATGTAAAGGATAGCGAACATCATTCCTGATAGAATAGCTATATCTAGAATAGAAATCAAGGTTGTTGTGTTGAAAATAGCTGATGATTCAACCTTGTATACTTCTAGGAATTTTGTGTAAACCCAATCTGAAAAGGATAAAGGCGCGAAAATTAAAATCATTACTACATACATGAACCACAATAAATTACTTGAAGTAGATACTGTGTCTAAAACTATTGGAGGTTCTGCTATTTCCCACTCTGCACCACTAAGGAATCTTGGCATTCTGTCTTGAATATATCTAGCTCGAATAATTCTTTCTAATATTTCAACTCCAATAAAAATCAGACCTAATATAGGGAGTATAATCCATAATCCAATAAAACCCGGTTCTGAACCTAAAACTAGTTTGAAGGGATTTACTCCTGTTACACTAGCAATGTTGTCTCCTATACTAGGAACAAAATAAGATAAAAGTGATATAATTATTAGTAGTAAGAATGGTATGAACTTGAGAAAGGTGTACCATAGTTTTTCTAGTTGGATACGAATACCTACACCTCTTGCTGTTTCAATAACAGTTGCATTTAGCTCATAGGGATAAATTTTCCTTGTGCCTTTAACAATAGAACGAGATGAACCCTTAAAGATTCTAGTCCTCATACCAAATGCACGCATAAGAACATCCATTTTTCTTGTTCCTCTTTCTAAAGGTGAAGTTGTTTCTTTCTCACTCATTTTTTCTTCGCTCCTTTCTTCTTCCTACTTTTCAAATTCTGCTGAATCTTCATGAAAGCAACATATGAAGCCGGTAAAGTCATAATTATCATAGCTACGAAAAAGATCAAAATCCATCTCCAAAATGTTCTAGATTCAGGGAATCCTGGTAGGTTTATGATAGGATTTGCAGACGTATCTTCAACTTCTATATATGGAAGATCACCAGGAAATTCCATTTCAAATTCTTGATTTTCGGGGGAGGAAGAGCTATTAGCTATGATTTTTATTGTTATATTGAACTCTTCCACATCAGAGGGTGCACGAAGAATTTTTCTATCAACAACTTGTTGATTAGCTTCAGTTATCATTTCATTTGGAGTTGAGGGTGTTTGATAAATCGGATAGGGGCTGTTAGGTAAGTTGTAACTATAAGATAAACTAACTATTGTCATGTTTGAACCCTCTGGCAAAACTGTAACGTTAATGTAGAGTGTTAGGTTAACTGGTTTATTGAGTTCCCAAGAAAGAGGTGCTACCACATAAGCTGTGAAATTTGTGTCTCCTCCTATTTGAAAGAAATTAAGTGGAGAAGTATAACCCGTTTCTTCCCCTAAGACTCCTATAGGTATTGATAACGTTGATAGAGTAGTGGTTAATACAAATAGTGATATAATTAATTTTGAAAATTTCATGGTTTTTCCTTCCTCCATTTTTCCAATTTTTCTGTTAGTTTACTAACTGTTTCAAGGTAATCACGAGATTGCTGTCGGTTGTATATCAACTGTTCTCCCTTTAACCAACTATTGGATATCCCTTGACCAACTGAGAGATGTTCAAGAGTTTCATTAATTAAGAATGAGGGAATGTATTTTCTGATTGTCTTTTCGTGTAAATCCTCTTTTGCAGCCATCAAGTTAATCGGTGTAAAGCGGCTTAAATACGATAAAAGTTCCCAATACCCTCCTAACATCGCTTTCCATGGTTCCTTAGTAAGATCTATTTCTTGAGCTTTTATAAGTGCAATCAATTGACTTTCTTCGACTGAAATTAATAACTCATACTTCTGCTCTTCCTCTTGGATTTTCTTGAGCATCCTAGTTCGCATGATGAAATAAGTTAGGAGAAAAGCTAGAATAGGAGCTATTATCCCCAACAAGCTTATGAAAAATAAATTACGCGTTAATGAGGTTACTTGTTGTTGAGTTAAGTCTGTCTCCACTCTCCAATGTTCAAATCTTGCTGATTGATTCTCAATTGCTTCTATAACGTTGAAAAATGAGAACGTAACTTGGGTTGAGAAGGGATCATGATAGGGATCTATTTCTCTATTATAGTGAGTAAAAGTAACTTTTTTTCTTCCTTCTGGAGTAACAGATAGGGTCAAATAATTTTCAGGGGAGGCACTGTATAATATGGCTCCTTCTGGTATGATTACTGTGAAAGTAATGTCAGCATTCGAATAATTATCACTACTTTGCTCTGGATCTAAATCAGGGTCAACAAAATATAGCCAGAAATAATCGAGATAGACAAGAATATCGCTGTTATTATAATAAACATAAGGTTTGATAATTTCGTATTCTATATAGCCTTGAACATTATTAATCAGATATCGGTCAGAAAATTCTTGGAAGGAAACAGGCGTGCCTAAACTATTATACGCTTTGAATGATATAACATTAGTTGTATCAACCCATATACTATAATTCGTGACAGAGTACGGCATAGACATAATTACCGTTTCATATGCAATACCATCTTTCCCTAAATCTATAATTGTTTGATAATTTATGTTTCTAGAGGTTTCTTCTATTAGTGAGCAACCCATTAACTCAACTAATTGTTCATTGTAAGCTATATCAATACTAGGAGCTGATGAGTTATCAGTCTGAGGAATTACAGTGGAAATTATTAGAATCAAAATGAAAACATTAAATAATGATGAGATTCTTCTACCTGGTTCTGTTTCTCCTTCTATATCCTTCAGCATTCGCTTAGGCATATTTTTAGCTTTATTTAATTGCGACTTGAATTTCATTTTTGCCCTTAAATAACCCAAAAGTGCTGCTATAATGCTAAGTGCTATTGCAAAGAAAGCAATTATTCTGAAATATGTTTGTAATAAATTCAATAAACTATTATTCTGCTCTATTTCTTGTTGTTGCTGCTGATTTTGATACATTTGTTCTGTAAATTGGAGGTAAATTGGGTCGAAATTGTAGGTGATTTCATATGTTAGTGGTTTATGAAAAGGATCCATAGCCCTTTCTACATAATTCCATACTACACCAAAGGCATTTCCCTCTCTTATGATAGTTGCTCCATCTGTAGGAGCATAACTTACAATCCCTGCCCCTTCCGGAAGTATTTGTTTGTTGTAATAGGTTATTGGAGCGTAAACACTTTCACCTTCAGGGCTTATATAGCTAAATTGAGCCCAGAATGTGTCAAAAATTACTACAAAGTTTGTGTCTTGGAAATAGTCTGGATAGTAATTTCCACGAATTTGATAATATAATTCTGTAGTTCTAACATGGACAACAATCCTATCAGACTCCAAGTAGAAATTTTCACCTTCAGAATAGTTTCCAATAGCGTCCCAGAAAGAGTACGAGAACATATCTGAAGTATTTCCATAAAGAGAAAGTTCTCCACCTGCAAGTTCTGCCCAATAGAGATAACCATTTGTTAAGAAAGTGTCGTTTTTGAAATATTTTTGATAGCGAGACACTTCAACAGTCAAATTGCCTTCTTGAGCATTAACTTCTGTAGTGTCAGAAAAATCATTGTTGTTAACTAGAAAACAACTTACTACCAATAAACTTGCTAATTCTATACAAAAAAATGTAAGAATCACAGTTTTTTTTGATAGTTTCATATATTTTTCACTTTATGCTTTAATATTTGGAACTGGAGTGTGTTTAAGTATGCGATCAATTATAATCTCAGAAGTTGTTCCATCGAATTCGTATTCAGGTTTAATTATAATACGATGACGCAGAACATTTTTAGCAACTTTTTGTATGTCGATTGGATTAACATATTTTCTACCATTTATTACAGCAGAAGCTTTAGCTTCTATTGTTAACCAAAGGCTTGCTCTAGGGCTTGCGCCTATCTCCACTTCTTCACTTTCTCGTGTCAAACTGACAATGCGAATAATATATTTAACTAGTTCATCAGAGATTGTTACTTCTTTACGAACAAATTTCTGAATTTCTATCACTTCTTTAGCAGAGAGAACTGGTTTTATTTCCTCCAATTTTGCATATGAATCGTGTTCTCCAGTGAAACGCATTACAATTTCAGCTTCATCCTTCTCATTAGGGTATGTAACTAGAATCTTTACAGCAAAACGATCTATTTGAGCTTCAGGTAAAGGATAAGTTCCTTCTTGTTCTATAGGGTTCTGTGTTGCGAAAGTTAGAAAGGGTTCTGGTAGCTTATCAGTTCGTTTTTCAATTGTGACCTGTTTTTCTTGCATTGCTTCTAGCATTGCTGCCTGTGTTTTGGGAGGTGCACGGTTAATCTCATCAGATAGCAGAATGTTTGTAAAAACAGGTCCCTGTTTAAAGTAAAATTCTCCTGTTTCTGGTCTATATGCCATGATTCCAGTGACATCAGAAGGCATCAGATCTGGTGTGAATTGTATTCTTTTAAAATCACAAGAAATAGATTTCGCTAATGAACGCACCATCAGCGTTTTAGCAACACCTGGCACACCTTCTAAAAGAGCGTGAGAATCTGCTAATACCGCAGTAATCATGGCTTCAATAACCTCTTTTTGCCCTACGATTACTTGACTAATCTGTTTTTGTATATCAACAAGTTGTTTTGATATGGTTTTGATACTAACTTTTTTTGCTGTAGAAAGCTTTTTCGATTTGGACGTACTCCCTTTTGAACTCATAGATAAAACACCATTATTAAGGATGGGGACAAAAGCTCTTAAAAACCTTTTTTTTTACCATTAGTAGATTTCTCTTAAGAACACCATTCTAAAAATCGAAGTAGTGTAAGATTATGTTTCCTCTAGTACAACTTTATTCGAATCAACAATATCTCCGTTCCAAGATTCATCCAATACCTCATCGAACTCCCATTGTGATAAGGAAATGGTGAAAGTAGCGTCCTCTTTACCTGGACATTCTATACGTATTGTTAGACTCTCTTTAGTAACTTCTTCTATCTCCGGGTGAAGACAATTATCTTCTAAGATGTCCATCAAAGCTACAACATAGCTGTTAGAGATTGTATTAATACTCTCTTCTTGGAGCTTCAACCCCACATCATCTAAAGAGTAACATGTCTTACGTCCATCTTTAAAAATAGACACAAGATTAGCTGTTTTCATGCGTTCAACATGATGCCTGACTGTATCGTGATGGACACCCAAAGCTCGAGCAATCTGTGTTTGATGACATCCATCGTTATTCAATATATAAGCAAAAATCTTTCTTGCTGTTGCATGCTTGAGAACAACGAAAGCTTTCTCTACTTCCTCTGAACGTAGAGCTTTAGAATAGTAAACTCTTTTCCCACCAAACTTGATAGTATTAATTAAACTAGCTTCTTCTAATTTACGTAAATGCCAATTGACAGTACCATGAGGTGCTGTCAAAATATTAGATAATTCAAAAAAATAAAGTCCAGGAGTCTCGCAGACAAGTCGGTATATCTCTCGTCGTAAAGGATGAAGAAGTAGAGTCAGACGTTTCTCTTTTTTCTTCCTTTGACGAACCACAGAAGGGTCGCTCCTATTAGGCAGTAAGGGTCTCAACTTCGACCGATGAGACACCCTCTATACGTTCAAGTTCTTCCCTAATTTCGTCTATACTGACTTCGTTAAGTTCCTCAGAATCTATATATCCTTCGTAGACACAGGCACTTTGAGTGAAACAAAGCCCAGTGCTATAGAGCGTTTTAATTCCTAGTCGGATGAAAATAGATCCCATTTTACGCAAGAAGTCTGGAGAGAGTTTACCAATATTTATATTGATTTTAGCAACCTCATTTGTACTTGTAGGAATAATCCTGATAATTCGAGTATTAGGTGCTAAGATCAAAACTGCGTAAGTCTTCCCATCGGGTTTAAGAGCTGATAAGAACTCTTCTGGTAACGATATAGGCTTTTCCTCTTCTAATCTAACCATTTGTGCAATTGTAACTGACCCTTTTTCGCTCATAAAATCACTTTTTTATTCTATTGCTAAATTATTATGAATATACAATATTAAATACTTTGTGCCTTTCTTAAATACTTTTTGCTTGTGTGTGTAATATGTGAATCTTTTCTTCTTTGTATAATAGTTGAAATCTTCGTGTTTAAGCTGTTATCTTTTCCTTTTTTTCTTTTTCCTTTGAGTGTGTTCCCTTCTCTTATGCATTTTTTCTCTGAAGACAACATGGCACAAGTTTTTATAACTCTCGTCTCCTATTCTTTTTAAACTTTAAGGATTGAACTCCATGAGCTCTGACACTACTGAACAAATTAATAGCCCATCCTCCCCTTCTCTTTCAACCATGAAAGGAGATAAATTCAACATTCCCCACCCAAATCGATCTATCTATGGAATTATAATCTCTACTTTCTTTCTACGCATAGCATTTGGAAGTACAACAGTTCTTATGCCTATCTTCATTTATCACCACTTAGGATTACGCGGAACACTCTTTTATATCGCTGTAATTGTTGTTGAGATAACCTATTCGATAGGTCTTATTCTAGCATCGGGTTACTTCGGTTTTAGAGCAGATGAGGATGATACTAAAAAGTGGATTCTTTTTGGAACTTCAGCTGGTGGATTGATATTGATAGGCTATGGAATCTGTGCTCTCAATTGGGAGGGTATCATAGGTTTAGCTCCATTAGCTTGTGGTTTACTCCTTTTTGGGATGAGTTTGTTCCATCTGCTTCATGGAGTTGTTGCAGCGTGTAAAATTAATTCATCTTTTGCATATATTTCCCGATATTCTGTCTATGAAACAAGAGCTCGTAGAATGGGTCTTTATAACACTGCTATCTTTGCAGGAAGGGCTTTAGGTGTAGTTCTAGCTGGAGTGTTATATACAGTCATTGTAGGTAAAACTCCTCCAGTAGATTCTGGTGATTGGAGTCCTACTAGGGAATATAATTTAATCTATGTTTACCTTCTATTTGCTTTTTGTCTAGTTATGAGTGCTGTTATTGTCTACAAACTGGTAGATAAAACAAAACCTGCTGTGAAAAGAAAAGAGGGATTTAGATTTAAAGAAGAATTTAAAGCTTCTTGGAAAATAATGGTTAGCAAGGAAAGGCGTGGAATAATTTTACCTCTTTTAGGTACTGCTTCTATTATCGGTATTTTGAACAATTGGGGTTTTATTATCTTAGCTGTTGATACAGGACCAGATACTGCAGCCTATTTAACTATTATAATCACCTTAATTATGGGTTTACCAATGGCGTTATGGGGATATGTTGCTGATAAAATAGGACGAAAAAAAACACTAACTATAGGTGTCGTTGGAATTATAGGGATGACTGTATCAATGGTTATAGCTTACTTCCTGGGATACCTAGATATGAATCAACCTGAGAAAATATTCGATAATCCACTTATTGCTGTAATTCTCGCTACTTCAATTATAATGTCTTCAGCTTATGCTCCATCAATAAGTGGAAGATTAGGTGATAGTAGCTCAATAGGATTTAAGGAAGAAAGACACGGATCTACTATGAGTGTTCAACAAATTATTACGGCAATAAGTGAAATTGTTGGAATTGTTTTAGGTGGTATAGCACTACTAGTAGCTTTTCTCATAGATGGATGGAAAATCGAAACACAGTTAATAGCTCTTATGGTTCCCACAGTAGCTCTAATCCTTCTAACCACTGTATCAACATTCTTGTGGCCACCTGAAGAAGAATTCATTAAAAAGAGCAAAGTTAGAAGATTAAAAAAGAGTCAATAACACAAAAAATGCTCTAATCACCAATTTTTTAACCAAGTAATATTCTTGGCTTTCAGAAGATGAAAAGCACAATTCAATTCCTTAATCAGTTCAGTATTAATACAGATTATATTGATAAAGAAACTACTGTAATTCTTGGATTCTCAGGTTATGGTTCTGTAGGTAATGTAGTTTTAAACCATCTTATCGAAACCTTACCTGTGACTTCAATCGGATTTTGGGGTTCAATAAGTTGGTATCATCAAGGTAATTTAGAAACCCCTATTACAATATATACACTAGATGTTAACTCAACAAAAAATAAAAATAAAATTGTACTTGTTGCGTCTCGTTTACCTGTCCCTGTTGTAGGTTATAATGCACTTCCTGACGCGTTTTGGAAGTGGTTGTCTGAAGAAATATTGTCTTGGAAAGCTAAGCGCTATATTGTCATCGGAGGTTTAAGAGAAGATATTAGAAAAACAACAGATGAAGAATGGACTAGTCTAATTCCAACTCCACTGTACACAGAATTGTATGGAACACAAAGAACATTCAAAGATCAACAAACCATCAAGGGTCCTCTAAATTTCTTGCTAACGGAAGGTACAGCATTTCAACAACCAGTATTAGCTATTCTATCTTATTGCAATACTTATGACATTGATATAGATGCTTCAATTTTAGCACTTAAAGAATTAGAAAAGATAGTTGGAGACAACCTACATTCTGATAAGCTCGTTGAATTTGATTCTTCATTTTTAGAGGGTGAAATGGAAATAATATCAGAAGGAGAAGAAGAATTTGATGAATATGATGAATCATTTGAATACGAGGAAGATAATGGAGAGGAATCCTCAAATCGTGATAAAGAAGAAGATTTCTTTAGTCTTCACAGCTCTTTAAAACGTTTAGATGATAAGGCTGAGGATTTAGATAAATACAAATGATTTATTCAATATTCTAACTATCGCTCTTTTCTTAAGATGTAATCTCTGAGAAATCTTTTATTTCAACCATAGAAATTGCATTTTCTGGACATTCTTCAACACATATACCACAAGCTTTGCAATAGGTATGATCTATTTTGATAATATCTCCTTCTCGGTGAATAGTTCCTTCAGGACAATGAAAAACACATATTAAGCATTTAGTACACTTTTCTTGATTGATTTTTGCTTTTTTGTGATTCCATGTCCCAGTTTTGCGAGTAATAGCAGATCCCGGACCAATTAATTGTCCTGAATTAACTTCTGATTTAGATAAAATTGTTCCAATCGGTAGTTCATCAACTGTTGGTAACCAACGTTTTTCCTGAGAATAATTTCTCCCACTTAGTGTTGTTCCAAAGATAGTCTCCTCAAATGCTATTCTAGCAGCCTCGACATTCTTCTTTGCAAGTTTCTCCCCAAGTCTTTCACCAAAAACAGATAAAATCCCTTTTTCTAAATGTTTGAAGGATATACTATCAATTGTTCTTATTAATGCACCTAGAGTTGCACTATTAGTGATAGTGCTTTCTAAAACTTCTTTAGCTATTTTTGTAGCGTCAACAACACCTACCTCAATAGATTTGGAAAGTTTAATTTCTTCTGGTTTATTTGGAGAATTTAGCACACCCTTCCCTCCTATTTTTAATCCTTGAGCTATATCAATTAGTTCCATAATTGCATCATCAAGACATACAACAACATCTGGTTCGTAAATCTGTGTTCTCTTGTAAATTTTCTTGTTGTCAATTCTAGCGAAAGCAAGAACAGGAGCTCCTCTTCTCTCTGGACCAAATGATGGAAAGGTTATAGCATGTCTTCCTGCATAAAAAACAGCCTTGGCATAAGCTCTTGAAGCTAATACAGTCCCCGTACCTCCTCTGCCATGAAATCGAATCTCTAGCATTGACGACCACTAAGTATCAAGCTTAAGCAACCATTAAAAGATTATTGAATAAAACGATTTGAAAGAAATCATTAGGATAATTTGCTCATGAGTTGAATTTCACTTTTTTTAACCATCGTTTAAATTCCAAAGCAAGAGAATATTCTCGACTTTCATGAACGTTTTCATGAACGTTTTCATGAACGTTTTTAAGAACAAGCTCTTGTTTCTTGTTTTGCTGATCTAAAAACTGTGGGATAATTTTTGTGAAATCTAATGCATATAAATCCTCGATGAAAGCAATTGGATAAAAATAATTTTCTAAAAAACCTTCAAATTCATCAAAACGTACCATTAAATGTTGGTAACTCTCACGGCTTACGAGGAAATTAATGACTGTCATTGTACTCTGATGCAATCTAGGATCCTTAGCTTCAAGATTTTTTGTAAAAATCACATACGCAAAGAGAAAGAGATTTTTCTGTATTTTTGTCGTTGCTAACCCTTCTGGTTTTTGATTTTGAAGCATTCCCATTAATGCAGGATAATGGATTAAATTTGTAATTAATTTTGAATCTGTTATGTTTGTAGCAAAAAGCTCAAATCCCATATCATTGAAAAACACGACTGCAAAACCATCTGTAGCTCTGTTTTCCGTACGAGTAGAACTAAAAAACGACATTATTTCTATATCCAACTTTGGATATATAAACCCCCGAATTTTCTTTTAGAAGTATTCAAATTCACATCATTTAAAAACAAAGAAGAAGATTTTTTAACAATGAATAGTGATTTGGGTACTAAATTCGAGAAATTCAAGAAATCAACTGATAGAGAAAAACTAACAATTATTCTAGATTTTGGTAATTATTCTGAAAAAGAAGAAGTTAAAAATTTTCTTCTAAACTTAGCGAAAAATGACCTTTATGAAAAAATCAGGATACAAGCAATTCTTGCATTGAATAAAAATAAAGGCGAAGAGATTGCAGACAAATTAGCTGAATTATACCTTTTTGAAAAGGAACATTCAGTTAGATTAGCGATTATTGAAGCTATGTCAACATATGATTCTTCGAAAGTTGAAGAAATTCTAGAGCTTGCTGTAGAGAAAGATAAAATTGACATTTTGCGTTCTATAGCTTTAAAGCATTTGCATGAACGAAAAAAGTGTGATAAGAATAAGATAATTTCACTTCTGTATTCAGTTTTAACCAATGATTCAGCTTTATTTACAAGACAAATGGCTTTGAGTATTTTACCTTTTTATGCTGATGAAGAAACGCTAGGGAAACTATCAATGATTTACGAGATGGAAAGAAGTACTAAAATGAAGTTTTTGATTTATAGCAAACTGGAAGAGATATCAAATCAGTTCAATAAGAAATTAACATTCGTTCCTCCTAGAAAACCTAAAAAAGAGGATAAAGGGAACAATAAGAGACGAAGAAGAATAAGGATAAGAAAAGAGAAGAAGGAAAAAGAACATCTTTTCTATTGATTAAATACGATATATGGGTTGATTTTTTTCTCAAAATCAACATCAGCAAAAATAATTAAGCATAATATAGTTAAGTAGTATCGAAAGGTAGTGGTTGGATGCAATATGTAAATGTAAATGAAGAAGAACAAGAAATGATTAATTATCTTCTAATTAATTTAGAATCAGTAATTAATAATAACAAAACTTGGGCTCTAGAGGAAATAGTTGGAGGTGAGGGGATAATGGGCGTTATTCTAGCATACTTGAGTATGTTGATTTCTAATTTTAAACAAAGCACTACTAGATTTAGAGTTTATCCCAGATTTGTTAAAAAACTTCGAAACGGAAAAATACGCATGCATTCATCAACGCGTATTTCTCCAACGGAAACAAGTGATATTACATGGACATTGGTTCAACCAAAAGGAGAAGCTCAAAGGCTTGTTATTGAAAGTATAAATACAATGACTATCCCAATTTATGAAGAAACACAAAGAAAAAGAACTGAAATTCCTCGTTTAGATATAAACATGAAAGAACATCTTCAAAATTATGAGAAGATAAAAACAATTAATAAAATTTATACTAAAATCAAGAAAGAACAAGGAAAACAGAAAGCTAAGGCGTTTTTTGATGATTCTGATGAGTTCAATGAGAAAGTAGATCAGTTATTTGGTTTTCTAGAAGGTTCCTTCAAAATAGCAGCATATATAGCAGTAATAGGATCAAATGTAACTGGTTGGAAGGGAGTAATAATGAAAAAGGATAATGAATATGAAATCATTTTTGATAGGTTTAAAGATTTAAAAGCGTTAGAACAGATTTCTGATTTCAACAAAATGACTGAGGATGAATATTTAGACCTTCTGAAATACAAATGGGATAAAAGAACAAAAAAAAGCGGTCTAAAAGTAACTATTACAATAGATAAATCAAAAGAACGGATAGTTTTCGGTATAAAACCTAAACCTAAACCAAAGCAAAAAAGAAAAAGTAAGATGATTAAAGGAGAAAGGACAATTAAAACAAAAATTTAGTATTTATCTCTTGATTAGGTTTTTGAGTAAAACTCTATTAATGATATGTACTCTAACATTAGAACAAATCTTGTTTTCGCTATTGATATAATAGATAATCAAGTGAAGTACAGAAGATGGACGTTGCTAGAAAATTTAAAAAGCAGTAAGATAAATGTAAGAAAGGTGTCTAAAATAAGGTTTCCAAAAGTAGTTTCACTAAGTTTTGTTCTTTTAGTTATAGGAATTTTACTTTGTAGTTCAGCTGTTGCTGAAATTACAATTCCTGAAAGCAATGAATCAACTGTTCAATCATACAATTTTGAAGTCCCTACAATGACTACTAATATTACTGTTTTAAAAGATGGTTCCATAGATATTTACTACACAATTGTCTTCAAGAATCTAGTTGGAGCGGATCCAATCGACATAGTGGATATTGGTATTCCCAATCATAACTATAAGATAAATTCAGTTCGTGCATGGATAGATGGCATTGAAATATTTAACATTCAAAAGAGTACATATATTGAAATCGGTCCTGAAATATATCTAGAAGAGCACGCTATTTTACCTGAACATACAGCTGTTTTAGTAGTATATTGTCATAATCCTGCAATGATTTTTCCAGATGAGAATGAAGGATATGCATCTCTATTATTTGATCAAACATGGTTTAGCTCTTCTTTTACGAGCGGAACAACAAATCGAACTGTACGAATCTTTCTTCCTGGGGAATATATTGACTTATCTGTTGTTGAAGAAAGACTTACAACTTCTGGTGATTTCAATGTATATGATTTCACTACATTAGGGTCATATATAGAGTTTAGCCTGATAGATGGATATCCTGATGAAGGATATTTTGTTGGAATAGCTTTTCCTGATACATATGTAAAAGTACATTCAGTATTTTGGAAACTAACATTATATGAAAAAAGGTACGTAATTGCACTTGGTGCAATAATAATTTTTATAGTCATTTTCTCTTTATGGAATAAAAGAAGAAAAGCTAGAAAATATCTTCCTCCATCAATTAACTCCCTTGGAGGTGGAGTAAGAGAAAACCTTACTCCTTCAGAAGCAGCTATTGTAATGGAGAGACCGTTGGCTCAAGTAGCAACTCTTATTCTATTTGAAATGATGGAAAAGGGTTATATTTCAATCAAACAAAAATCTCCATTTAGGTTACAAGTTAACAAGAAAGTAAAAACAATGACCATTAGTCAAACGCAAATAATCAAAGGGATTGAACGAAGAAATAAAGAAACGGTGAAAATTAGTAAAGGAGAAATGTCAGGAAGTATAGCAACCGAACCTGTACATCAAAAGGAACTGGAAGCAGCATTGCTGGCACATATTAAAAATGTATCCAAAAAAATGAAAGGATTCTCGCTTAGAAGAACAAAAAATTATTATGAAGATATTGTAGAAAAATCTTGGCAAGATTTAAGTAAGTCTAAACCAGAACTGAAAGATGCGTTCTTATGGGTAATGGTAGACGAAGGTTATGAAGAAAATTTCGATCGGTATTATGGCAGTTATTACTATCCTAACTGGTACATTGTAAATTATTACTACTATTCAGGAAATACTAGCTATATACCAACAAGCACAAGGTTATTTAGAAGAATTAAACCCCATGGAAATATCAGACCAATAGCCCCTGTGTCAAGTTTTAGTTCGGGATTAATTCGAAAACCTAGGTCACTACATCGATCAATTCAGAGAGTAACAAGGCCAGCGCCAACAAGAACATCTGGAGGACGGTCAGGTGGCGGTGGAGGAGGATGTGCTTGTGCTTGCGCTTGTGCATGCGCGTGTGCCGGAGGTGGAAGATAATGAAGTCAACAAAAATTTATCATTTTCGAGATACAGAAACTTTTGGTAGAATGCATCTCAGAAAAGAGAAAAAAGGTGAAGGTATTCTTATAATTAATGCTACAAGAATCTTCTATCTTAATAAGACAGCAACGGAAATCGTCTCTAGAATAATAGAAGGAAAAGGTGACGATGAAATAATTAGAGAATTGAAGAAGAAATACAAAGTTACAGAACAGCAACTTATTGACGATTTGGATGACCTAAGAACATCAATACAAGAGTTAATGGCTGAACCAGATATAGACCCAGTTCAAGATCTCTCGCAAGATATTTCACCTTTACAAGAAGCACCTTTTTCAGCTCCACTTCGAGTAGATTTAGCTTTAACTTACAGATGTAATAACAAGTGCACAAAATGCTATGTTGAAACTAATAGAGAAATCAAAGAGTTAAGTACAGAAGAGTGGAAAAGAGTTCTAGATAGATTATGGGAGATAGGTATACCTCATGTGACTTTTACAGGAGGAGAACCAACACTTCGAGATGATTTAACAGAGCTAGTAGAACATGCTGAAGATTTAGGGATAGTTACTGGAATAATCACTAATGGAAGAAAGCTGAAAGATAAAAAACTAGTTGAAAGTCTAGTAACAGCAGGAATTGATCATTTTCAAGTAACAATAGAGAGTTATGATGAAAAAACCCATGATAAATTATCGGGAGTAGAAGGAGCTTGGAAGGAAACCGTTGAAGGGATAAAGAATGTTATACCAACACCTGTCTATATTATGACAAATACAACTTTAACACCACATAATATTGAAGGAGTTGAAGAAACAATTTCCTTTTTAGCTTCACTTGGAATAGAAAAATTTGCTGCAAACGCCATAATAAAATCTGGTGGTGGGAAAAATCCAGCTTTATCTCTCTCTATCGAACAACTGGATGATACTCTAAATCTTGTGATGAACAAGGCTGAAGAGCTTAAAATGGGTTTCCTCTGGTACTCTCCAACAAGATATTGTGATTTCAATCCAATAGAGAAGAACTTGGGAATGAAACAGTGTTCAGCTGCTCATATAGCAATGGCTATTGAACCAGATGGAATGGTTATCCCATGTCAGAGTTACTTCGAACCCCTAGGTAACATTCTAACAACGAGGTGGAAGAAAATCTGGAACCATAAGCTAGCAAAACATCTTCGTAACATGAAGTATCTTCCTCAAGAATGTACTGAATGTCCTGAACGAGAGTTGTGTGGAGGAGGTTGTCCTCTCAATTATATAACCCCTGGAAACGTATGTAAAAACGCCTTTTCATAGAAACTAAAACACCATCCTCTCTTTTTGGGTGAACTAAATGAGTAGTAAAGATCTTAAAGACAATGAATATGATGTTTTTGATAGACAGTTCAAGCGTCAAGCTCAATGGACAAAAGGTTTCAGAAACAACATCTATCGCCAGATAGGATTGCTAAACGCAAAGAGAATACTAGAAGTAGGATGTGGCACTGGAGTTGTAACCAAAGAAATTAGAAAAAAATGTTCTGCAAAAATTACTGCAATAGATTCTGATCCATTGATGATTGAAAAAGCCAAAATTATGGTTGAAAATGTAGATTTTTTAGTAGAAAATGCGAAGTCTATGAAAATTAAGCCTGCTTCTTATGATATAGTGTTCTCCCATTATTTCTTCTTATGGCTCCCAAAACCCAGTGATGTTCTTCATGAAATGGTAAGAGTTTGTAAAAAAGGAGGATATGTTATCGCTTTAGCAGAACCTGATTATGGCGGATGGATAGAAAATCCTGAACTAAGCTTAGGTAAGTATCATGTTGAGAGTCTTAAAAAGCAAGGTGCAAATCCGTTTATGGGTAGACAATTGTTGGATTTATTCCAGTCAGCAAACTTAGAAACTTCAGTATCTGTAGTGGCTCAGACTTGGAGTAAGAAACACTTAACTGAAAATATAGAAGAAGAATGGCGGAGAGTGTTAGAAACTTCACAAATATCTGAAAAGGAATTTACTGAAATTATAAGAACGGAAAAGGAAATGATAAAGAAAAACACAAGGATGATTTTTATTCCTATTTTTACAGCTGTGGGTAGAAAAATATAATTTGAGATTTGGCTTCCTTAGATGTTTTGAGTGTTTTTTCTTGAATTTAGCGCTTTTTGGATTTATTACAATGCGACAATAAGATTGTGAATGATTACTTTTGAAATAGTTTTGATAATATTCTTCAGCAGTATCCTATTACCTCTTAACAAAATGTTACACTCAGAAATTATATTCTAATTATTAATTTAATTATAATCTATTAAAATAGTAACATTTACCAAAATTAGAATTATGTTATCTTCATAGTTTTTTAGGAAGTAAAAAGAAAATTAGAAATATTTGGTCGGGCCTCCGCGATTTGAACGCGGGACCTGACGGTTTTTGCGACTGACACCTTGATCACTATTCACAAGTGCGATTTACTCTACAGCCGCCCGCTCTTGCCGCTGAGCTAAGGCCCGACTTTTTGGTGCATCAAGGTTTCCCTCATTGCTCCTACAATCTTTTTTCGTTTACCTTACTTCTTAAATTTTTCTTTTCTGTTATTAGAAAAAGTGAAGAAAAGAACATAAATCCTTTTTTCTCTAAATTTTCTATTCTTTAAGTAAATTTCAACTAACATTATATTCATTAGGGTTTGATTCTTATTACTACTTACAATGTCAACGTTGAGCAAGTTAGGAACATGGGATCAGACTCTTACTCAGCGTATTGTTGATACAGACCTCATGAATCATAAATTTGCAGGTTTTTTTGCAAAATCAGGAGATTTCTTACCTTGGCTAGCTTTCAGTTTAATATGTTATATCTTTGACATAATATTCCCTAGATTTGAAAATTTGTTACAAATAACCGCTATAGCTGTTGTTGGTTTGGTCATTCAGATACTTAAACGAATCATTAGAAGGAAAAGACCATCCAAAGAAGTACAGAGTAAATATGTGAGTAAACTAGATATTTGGAGTTTTCCAAGTGGTCATGCGGGTAGAATGGCTTGTTCAGCTACTATGATAATGCTTCTTTTCCCAAAGATAGGCTGGATAATCCTTATTTGGGCTATTCTAGTAGGTTATGGACGGATAATTATAAAAGCTCACTATTTCTTGGATATTTTGGGGGGATCAATAGCTGGAATTATAGGTTCTATAATTTTATATCTATTAAGAGACAAAATACATCTATTGTTTACTCCTTTTATCGAATTAAGTGATACTTTCCTTTTCTGAATTCTGAAAAGCTAAATAATCTACAAACAAATAGATTTAATATAGCAAATATGCATTAGAATTTGTGATCTAAATGAGTGAAGAAGGAAAGAAGTATTATGAATTGCGTGAAGAGCAATATGATTTGGAAATGGATATTTATGACACTCTTAAAGACATCCAAGATCTTAGGAAAAAAGTCGCATCTCAACATAAGAAGAGTTTCAAGGATTACAAGTCAATTGAAGAAAAACTAATGAAAGCTGCAGAAGAAAAAGAAAAAGGGCGACCAGATAAAGCCTTTAAGCTAGAAGTTGCTGTTAAGAAAATAGAAGCTTCAATTGCTGAGAAAGAACTTAAAATACGCGAACTTGAAGTAAAAATTGCAGATAAAGAACAAGAGTTAAACAAAAGAGAGCAAAAAGTTCAGGAAGCACAAAAAGAAGCAGATGCAGCTGAAGTAGTGAAGAAAAAAGAAGAATCTGCTACTGCTGAAGACTTTTAAATATTGAGCATAGCAGAAATCCCCTAACTTTAGGTGGGGATGAATGCGATAGAAACATCACTTTAGCATATACTCGTCTTTTTATAGTGAAAAAAGTACTAAGGAAATAAGGAAATGAACTGATGTTAACCTACAAAGTGCAACTGTACCCTAATAAACAGCAACAAGCCACACTCATTGAACAGTTGGATATTTGCAGAAAACTCTATAATAAGCTATTAGAAGAGCGCAAAAAAGCGTGAGAGAAGGGAGAAAAACTCACACAAATCAAAACTCAATCTTTTATCGTGGGGCTAAAAAACAGTTCTATGCCTGAATTGAAAGGGGTATATTCTAAAGTTTTACAGATGGTCAATTACACTCTATGGACAAATATCAAAAGTCTAGCACAATTAAAGAAGAATGGACATAAGATCGGTCACTTACGTTTCAAAGGAAAAGGATGGTACAAGACTATCAACTATAACCAGAGTGGATTCAAGATAGATGAAAACAAAAATAAACTAACCTTTTCTAAGATAGGTACTATCAATTGTAGAGGATTAAACAATCGTATACGTACAAACAAAGTCAAGGGCATAATACTCAAACGTTCTCAAACAGGTAGATGGTTCGCTAATATACAAGTAGAGAACGCTCCTATATCTCTTCCTAAAACCTCTAAAAGCGTAGGGATAGATGTAGGGATAAATTCTTACGCAGTGGATTCGGATGGACGAGAGATAGAGAATCCTAAAAACATAGAAAGACAATTAAAGAAACTTAAAAATAAGCACAAATCTCTTAGTCGTAAAAAGCAAGGTTCAAAGAATTGGTTAAAAGCCAAATATCAGTTGGCTAAACTCTACACTAAAGCTGTTGACCAGCGTAAAGACTTCTTACATAAAGTCTCAAACTTTTATGTAGATAATTATGATATTATCTGTGTGGAAAACTTGAATATTAAAGGACTCACACAGAACGGAAATAAGAAACACAAGCGGTCACGCACACTCCATCGTAACATTCTCGACGCTTCGTGGGGAATATTCTTCAACTATTTAGCTTATAAAGCTGTAAACGCTGATAAAGAACTAGTTAAAGTTCCTCCTAGAGGCACTACTCAAGAATGTTCCAGATGTGGAGAGATAGTCCCCAAGACATTAAATGATAGGACACACTCTTGTCCTTATTGTGGCTTAGAGCTAGACCGTGACTATAACGCTTCAATAAACATTTTGAAGAGGCGTAAGGGACATACCTCTTTACTTGTGGAGAACAGACCCCTGTTCACTCTTACTGCTTCGGCAATCATCAGTGGACAAGTCTTTTCAATGAATCAAGAAACGCCTACCTTTAGGTAGGAGTAGTTCATGAATAAATAAAACGTTCTATTTTTACTAAAAGAAAAAAAGGAAGGATTAAAGGTTTCAAACCTTAATTTCTTTTTCAGATTTCCATAATCCGTGGATGTTACATGAGCTTGTAGCTATTAGTTTTCCAGATTTTTCTGTTTTGAAACGGAATTTACCAAAAGGTTCTGTATATACTGTACTTGTATCAGCACCTTTGATAGATTCTCCGTGAGAACTGAATTCTATTTTTCCAATTTCATAAGGATATTTCTCTTCTTCTGGCCAAAACAGCAGTTTTATCCATCGGATATGATGTATTGTAGTGTTTGGGTGAGCTATTTCTTTTCCTACTGATACTTTAACAGAAATTAAAGCTCCTTTTTCAATTGTTTCCGGTACTTCAATAACTGGTACATGTTTTTCTGTTTTCCAATCTGCGGTTCCATAAAATTCCATGATTATTCACTAAAATAATAATGGTATATTATTTAAAAAACTTCACTACTTACAAAAATGGATTTTGTAATTTGGATTCAATATAATAAGTACTTCTAAAGGATTAAATATACAAAGAAATGTACAAAGTTCATGCCATAAGCAAGTAGGTAGAATAAAATGGTTTAGTTCAATATCTAAACCCAAGTAAATTACTTGTTTCTTTTTCTTTTCCTTATCACAATTACAGCAAAACCCGCAATTACTAGACCTATTATACCATAGCCCCATTCAAAGGGTAAGAAGGATGATTCATATTCTCCTCCAATTTCAATAACAACTCTACCCGATTGTTGGTCTCCTTCTACTTCTGCTTCAACATCATAAGTGAAACGAAAACTATGGAAACGCCCACTTGTTACGTTAAACTTTAACTCAAGATCTATGAGTTCATCACCTGTTGCGTTTACCACCCCATTATCATAGGTTTTGTAAACTAAATGTTCATTCATAGTTATAGTGAAAAATGATGATTCTAAAATGAAATCCATATCATTTTCGTATCGAAGATAATAATAGTCATCTTGTTCTGTTTCATTAACCATCTCCCAATTTTCATGAAAGAAGTCATAAGGTCCTTGGAACCATGATTCTTGTGACGTTCCATTTTGTGCAATAATTGGGAGAATTAAACTGGAAACGTTGACAGTAAAAAGATGCAAAAGGTCGTCAAGACTCTTATCTGTTAGGAGTTCATCTTCGAAATAATATTCGAAAATAGGTTCATCAGTTTCAAAGCTGATTTTGGAACTATTATCTCTATAAACTTGTGTTTCATTAGCTCCTGTAAGTACTTTTACTCCTATAGTGTTTCCTTCTTTAACTGTTTTTTCATTGAGAATTATCCCATAGCCATCCCAGAGACCTGAGAATTCTAATTCTGTGAAATACCATAAATACATTGAGTCTTTAGTCATTTCTTCTGCGAAAATGCCTAATTCATCATCAGCAGACACATGTACTGTACTAAAGGTTGAAGATAGTAAAAAAATAATTATTGGTAAAACAAAAACAAACTGCTTTTTCATATTTACACCTAATATTACCTTAATTTTTAAAGACAATCTCTTGAAATCATTAATATAGTTGTTGATGAGTGGAATGTCAGAGGATAATAATTGCATTTCCACTTGTTATGGTGGCATAGATGAAAGAATTAACAAGTGACGAGAAATTTGATCTTTACGTGTCTGAAGCAGAAAAAAGATCAATAATAGGTTGGAATTTCCCTTATAATAAAGAAAGGTACGTAACAGCTCCCCTGACTTGGAGCTACAGAAGTATAGTATTACTTTATATCAGAAAAGCAAAATCTCTCCTTGATATGGGAACAGGTGGAGGAGAGCATTTATCAGAATTAATTCCTTTACCGAGACATACATGTGCTACCGAAGGATATGAACCTAACTTGCCTGTAGCTACAAAAAAATTGGAACCTTTAGGTGTAAAAGTGTTTCAGTGTGAAAAAGATGAAGATTTACCATTTAAGGATGAGGAGTTTGAGCTGATTATCAATCGCCATGAATCATATTCACCTAAAGAAGTTTATAGAATCTTAGAATCAGGTGGATATTTTATAACTCAACAAGTAGGTGCTAGAAATAATGATTTATTACGGAAGTTGATACTTGGTGATGAAAAACCAGAATGTGTGGAATGGAACGCAGTTTCTGCTGTTAAAGAACTCGAAAAAGCAGGATTTATAGTTTTGGAATATAAAGAACACTATCCATTAACCCGCATATTTGATGTTGGTGCAGTTGTTTATCACCTAATTAATATAAAATGGGAAGTTCCCGGTTTTTCTATCAAAAAACACAAGACTCAATTAAGGTATATTCATGAAATAATAGAAAAACAAGGTTATTTAGACCTTTATGATCACAGATTTTTCATTAAAGCGCAAAAATAAACATCAAACGGCAATTTTTTCTCTAGAAACATAGGTTTTCCATAGCTTGATATTGCTAATGTTTTTTATATTTTTTTTCCACTATTTTAACAATAAACACACCTACTATAGCAACAATTATAGAAATTAAACAAGCAACAGAAGCATAGATTAATGTTGCGAAGCCTGATGTAGCTGGATAATTAATAAAAGGACTCACTATGAAACATAGACCAAGGCTTATCAATCCAACAATATTGAAGACAGAGAAACTTTTTTGTGAGTTCTCTTTTTTATAGGAAAGGTAAAGGGTAAGTGTAGTATAAATGAGAGCGAAAAGTGCAGGAATAATAATGACTAAAATGGCTTGTGCTTTAAATAGTTCCTCAAAGAAATTAATATAATTTTCAAATCCTATAAAGAGTGTAATCAAAAAAAAGAATGAGTAAGTTGCTGAACAAAGTGTCAAAATAATGATTTCAATTTTCTTATAATCTAATTTATTAGAAGTTTGTTTTGTTGCTTTTTGTGATTCTATTTCTAAGTTTTTTCCCATTCTATTACTCTCCTTTAAAGCCTATGTGAGCAAAAGCTGAGGGGTTAAAACCTCTTTTCATCAACTAATTCTACACATAGTGATATTAAATTGAAAGTATTTTAAAAAGTATTACTATTAGAATAAAAATAATATATATGAACTCCCAGCTTCTTATTGATCTGAATGACTTCCGAGGATACTAGTAAATCTACAACATTTTATCCAAGAAAAGGTTCCGCTGAATATAATTTCTTAATAGCTGACAAAGAACAACAGAAAAAAACACTGAAAAAATGGAAGTGTGTAAACAAATATTTTACGGTCCCATTCTACAGAGTTGGCTTTTTACCTCTTCTAGGTGCAGGTTTTATCTTTTTGTTATTGTTCACAAAAGGAAGAAAAACAGGTCAAATAAGAATAAGTCCCCTTGAATATCACAAAATAAATGGAATAATTCACATTTTTGCTGGTCGAGGGGATAAAGCGAATTGGTTAATGAACTTAAAAGCTAATCCGGAGGATGTAAAAATCCGTATTAATTTCAAGAAATATGATGTTAAACCTGAGATAATCGACATAGAAGAGAGAAAAGGTGTCTTTCATTGGTATGTCAGTAAACACCCTATGGCTGCAAAAGCTTTAATGGGTTGGGATAAGAAAAAGGATGATCCTGAAAAAACAGATTTATCGTTCTTAGCTGAAAATATTGTTGTCATTCGTTTGTATGGAATAACATAAGTAACCATTTTTCATATTATAAAACCTAATACAGTTAATAATGTAGAAATAAAATAGATGCTAAGCAAAATTTATATCAGTCAAGGATGTGACTTATTTTACATTGAAAGGTACCATTCCAAAATATAAAGGATATAGAGGTCAAGTTCTAATTGTAAACCTGTCTAATGGAGAAATTCAGAAGAAAGCAATAGATCATTCTATTATTGAAAATTACTTAGGTGGGAGGGGTATCGCGATTAAATATCTATTTGATAATTTACCTAAAGGCACAGAACCTTTTAGTCCAAATAATATTCTCGTTATAAGTACTGGTCCCCTTACTGGAACACTAGCTCCCTCTTCTAACAGGTATACCATTGCTACCAAATCCCCTTTAACCGGTTGTATTGGTTATTCGAATGCTGGAGGACATTTTGCTCCTGAGCTAGCCTATGCTGGTTATGATGCGATTTTTGTTCATGGAAAAGCAGAAAAACCTGTGTATATTTTTATAGAAGGTGAAATTGTTGAAATTCGAGAAGCCACTAATTTGTGGGGGAAGGATACTTGGGAAACAGATGAAATGCTTAGAAAAGAAATCGATATAGATGATATTCAAATTCTCTCTATCGGTCAAGCAGGGGAAAACTTGGTTCGATACGCAGCTATTCTGAATAATCTTTCACGAGCAGCGGCTAGGACTGGAGTAGGAGCTGTCATGGGTTCAAAGAATCTTAAATCTATAGCTGTTAAAGGCACCGGAGCTGTAACTGTAGCTGAACCAGCGAAGTTTGACTTACTAATTGAAGAAACTTTAGAAAAAATTTACACTGATCCTGCTTATCCAAGTTTATCTGAATATGGAACCTCTTTCTTAGTAGATTTATCCTATATCGGTGGAGGTTTAGCTACGAATAATAATCAATTCGGTACCTTTGACAAGTATGAAGGTCTTTCAGCTGAAACCTTTTATGAGAAATATAAAGTCAAGTCTGAAAGCTGTTTTGCTTGTCCAATTCATTGTGGAAAATATTCTGAAGTAAAAGAAGGTCCATACAAAGGAACAAAAGGTGGGAGCCCTGAATATGAAACGATTATCTGTTTAGGTTCAAAATGTGGAATAGGTAATTTGGATGCAGTAATTTATGCTAATGAACTTGCCAACAGATATGGTATGGATACTATATCATTAGGGGATACAATCGCTTTTGCGATGGAAGCATATGAAAAAGGCGTATTAACAAAAGAAAACACAGATGGATTAGAACTTGTTTGGGGTAATGAAGAAGCAGTCATTAAACTCATAACAAAAATAGCAAAGAGAGAAGGAATAGGAGATTTACTAGCGGAGGGAACGAAACGTGTAGCTGAAAAAATTAACAAAGGTTCGGAAGAATACGCTTTACACGTTAAAGGTATGGAACCTCCTGCTTATGATGTAAGAATTGCCAAAGCTTTTGGCTTAGGATGGGCGACAGCAAACAGAGGAGCTGATCATCTTACAGCTTTACCAAATTTCGAGCTGCTAGGTTATCCTGAAGAAAAGGGTATAGAGTGGTTTGGTTCCAAAAAAGCTGTAGATCCTTATGCATGGGAAAGTAAAGCAAGAATGGTTGTGTGGCATGAAAATTTGGGTGCTGTAGTAGATTCAGCAGAAATGTGCAAATACACATGTTTTTCTGCATACGCAGTTAAACCAGAAGATATGGCCAAATTCATCTCTTATGCAACTGGGATGAAAATAGACGCAGATGACGTGCTTAAGATTGGTGAAAGAATATATAATCTTGAGAGGCTTTTCAATCAAAGAGAAGGAATGGGAGAAAAACAAGACTATTTACCCAAACGTTTTACAGATGAACCACTTCCTGATGGACCAGCAAAGGGTCAAAAAGTAGAATTGGATAAAATGCTTCCAGAATATTATGCATTAAGAAAATGGGATGCCGAGACAGGTTATCCTTTGAAAGAAAAATTGGAAGAATTAGGATTATTAGAAATGGCAGAACGCTTTGATTTGATTTGAAGGTGAAAAAATGACTCAAATAAAACGTATATCTGTAATAAAAGAAAAATGCAATGGTTGTAGAATATGTGAATTGCGTTGTTCATTTTTTCACGAAAGATTTTATGCTCCATCACATTCCCGTATTAGAGTAAAGAAAAATGAAAAGGAAGGTATAGCTGTACCTAATGTATGTAGATTTTGTTATAAATGCGTAGAATCATGTCCAGAGGGAGCTATATCTAAATCTGAAAAAACTGGTGCTGTTCAAATAGATAGTGGAAAGTGCACAGGTTGCAGAGAATGTGTGCTTGCTTGTCCTTTTGGGGTCATGTACATACACCCCGTAAACAATGTTGCAATAACTTGTGATTTATGTGAAGGCGAACCACAGTGTGTGAAATATTGTCCAGAAAAAGCGCTATTGTATGAATAAATCATTAAAAAAAGAAAGTGACACTTCCTCGTCATTAAGATCAGAGTAAAGAAAAATGATGGAAAAAGAAAGAACTTCTTTTTACATTTTATTATTAAATTGTCGCATCTACGCCTTGTTGCGCTTTTGAGTTAGAGAAGGGAAGGATTATTTTCCCTCCTAATAGCTCGTAAAGTTGGATTATTAGAGAAGTTCCTTCATCGGTTATACGATAGTAAGCTTTCCCTGGCTTGTTCGTTAAATAGTGAAGTGTAACTAGTTCCTTATCCAAATTTTTTTGCATAATTCTATAAGTTGAAGCTACAGGAATTTGCAGTATCTTATGGATGATTTTAACAGCAGTTAGAGCTGGTTCTTGTTGCATAAGGAAAAATAAGCATAAAATTCCATCAATTCCAATATCTCTTAATTCTGAAATAAAAGCCTTATTTTCCTTGAAATAATTATCCTCAACATGTTGGATGGAATCAACGATTTTCCCTCCTGCTCCGCCTTTAATCGCTTTTTTTCCATTAATAAGAATCTTTTGTTCAACAAGGGTTTCGTAAAGAAGAGTTCGTACATCTGTCCAATTCATGAGTTATTTTTCCCACTTTTCCCACTTAAGGGTAGTGACGAATAATTTTGAGGACTCTTCCCAACCCAAGAACGTTTAAGGTCGCATCGCATCAAGCAGTAGCGTAGGGGGAGCTTCAAGCTCTGGGATTACACCTCCAACACACAGTGTTAGCGGAGGTGAGAGGGTTCATCTCCTCTCCGGGACTCATTACTGAAGACTATGTTATTGAGAACCTTAGGCTCTCACTCCAGCTCCGGGTGTAAGTAGATGACTCTACTTTGTCTCTAGCCATTGGCTTAAGACAGTACTTCTATTAGATTTTCCTATAAAAAGCTAACAGAAATATGGGAAAAATGGGGAAAAATTAGCATGCTTCTCTTTTTTGGCATCTTAAATTCTATCAAACGTAATATCCTCATCGAGACCGCAAAGAATAACAGTATAAGACAAGAAATAAGGAGGATGTACCTCCTCAGAATTAGTCCAATGATCATTTCAATTGCAATCAATGAATATAAAGAATAAAAAACGTATTCTGGCTTCATGTAGATCCCTCCTTTGGATATTCCCATTCTAATTCGATAGAATAACTAAAACTCCAAACCAAATCATCAGCTACAGTAGTAGGGGAATAACTAGAAATGGACTGTATTCTGTTACTATTTGAAACTAGTGTCCAGGTAGTATTAGACTGATAATTACCTCCCGCGGAAGTTGTTCCTGTTGGTGACATAAATTGATTCTTTGACAGTTTAAGAACTTCAAAATTTGCAATATTCTCTGATTCTCTACTCATCCAATTGAGAGCTTCTCTTGTAGTTTTACTGGAAAAAATGCTTATAGGATTCCAATGAACATAACTCTGTGTTAGATTAGTTTTTTCTCTTATTACAAGTCCAATATACATTTTTGGGGAAGCAAATGGATTGTGAGCTCTATAAGTTTCAGATAACCACAAAGTGAAATTTTCTCCAGTTTCCTTAATTTGTAAAATGGCATGGTCTTCATCTATTTTTTCAATTACTTCAAATGTTATTACTAGATTTGTAGTAAGATTTCCTTCAAATAATGGTATATCTCGATCACTATGCATAGGATAATCTATATCGTTATACGTTGTTTCATTTTCTCCTGATGAGCTCTCAGTTTCCTCAGTAGTAATTTCTTGTTTAGATTCAAGTTCAAAGGGATACAAAAATATACCTGCAACTATATCATAGAGTGACACATTTCCTGTGTTGGTGTAATCAAATTCATATGCGTGGATTATCAAACGTAGAATATCTCCTTCTCTTACATTCAGAGATGTGTTTCGAATTCCAATAGATATTGAAGTGAAACTGAAAACTAGCGAGCCGATTATAGTCAGTATAAGAAATGCAATTTCTAAAAATTGTAAAATCTTCTTTTTATTCATTCTAACTTGGAATTTGATTCAGATATTTTAAAGTGTTTTAAGATTCTCAAAATGAGAATGGTTAATTAACTTCTAACCATTTGCAATTACTGGTATAATAACCCCTTATGTAGAAATATTTCACCTTTTGCTTGGAAATATGTTTACAGCTATATCCTCAATAGCTTTTGATGACTCAAGAGTGAGGGTTTTAGAAGTTTTTACTGATTTAAGTAGTTCATTACTTATTGTAACCGAGGAAGTTATGCTATACACAAACCCCTCTAATTTCTGCATGGCTGCATAAGTTTGTCCTTTCATGATATAACAGAATAAAAATGGTTCGAAGCTTTTTGTGAGCATTGTAAATTCATTGTGTTTTATTCTCTCAATTGAGCCTTCAACAGAAAATGTTTCTTTGCTAAATGCATTGATTGCTGATAAAAAGCCCCCTATAAGATAACTATTAAGTTGTCCTTCTGTATGGTAGTTCTTGAAAAATAAGGGCATGCCACCTTCTGCTAATATTAGTAAGAGAACAGGTTCTTCATTCAGCAATTTTGGTGGTGTAAGTTCCCCATCTTGTATCATTCTTAGCATGATATTACTCAATTGAGCAAGTTCCAACCTTTCAATCATTGGCGCATTTTTTTCTACAAGCGCCTCCCATTTGTCTGTTTGGCTTAATAAAACATCATGCTCACTTGAAATCTTTCTTGCCATTCTCCACATACCTTTATCATCTGCAATAAATTGAGCTTGTGTAAGCAAACTTCGTGCTCTGTTTAGATCTAAATCTATTAAAGCTAAATGAGATTGAAGACAATATGTTTTTGCTAATAATAGATATGAATTATGCCTTTTTGATACATCCAGAAGATTAAGAGAAATTGATTTAAGCATCGCTAGTACTTCTGTGTCTCCAGTAATTCTTAGCTCGTCAAGTAGCAATTCAGCAAAATTAAGAAGAGCTACAATAGTTATTGAATAATCAACAATGTCTTCTTCTATGATTTTTTGAAAAATTTCCTCAGCTTTAGCTTTATTTCTTATACGAGTACTTGTTTTTAGAATCATAGCTTCAGATACTCGTGTTATCTGACTTAAGAAGGGATCTGTTTCACCTTCTACAATCTCCTTGATGTGGATAAGATGTTTCTGTGCATCTTTAGTTCTTCTATTATCTAAGAGTGCAGAAATGAGATAAAAGCGAGTTAAAACTAATTCGTGTTTATTTCCTACTTTCTCTCTGAGACGAAGGCTTTTTTGGAGATATTCAATTGCATTGTCTATATTCCCCTGTTGTAGAAATATCTCACCTATGTTACAGAAAGATAATGCAATATTTGATTGATTACCTATTTTTTCCCATGTAGCTTGGCTTTTACGATAAAAATCTAAGGCTCTTTCTAAATCACCTTGATTCCGATAAAGATTAGCAATATTGTTTAATGAAGTAGCTATATCATCTTCATTATTAAGTTCTTCATATATTGCAAGGCTTCTCTGGTAGTATTCTAATGCTTTATGTAATTCTCCCTTACCTCTACACAGTACGCCTAGATTATTGAGAGTAGAACTAATTTCTTGTTTATTATCAGATTTTTCCCATAGTTCAAGACTCTGTTGATAGAATTCAAAAGCTTTATTCAATTTTCCAAGAACGTGAAAGTTAACCCCTCTGATTCTTAAGAGTGTAGCTTTTTGAATTATAGCTTTATGAGGTTCTTTCTGTTTATGATTTTCCACTAAATCTTCATGTTTGTCAATAATTGCTAAAGAATCATCAAATTTGCCTATTTTCCATAATGAATAGGACATATTAAGAACAGCATCCATTGTTAATATTGAGTCGTTGATTTTTTTACTCTGCTCATAAACATTTAAGGAAAGATCTAAAGATTGTTCATATTTTCCTAGTTTGTTTAAAACATTGCTTTTGAGTATTTGACACTTGATTTTGTCTTCAATTTTAAGAGGTTTTTTTTCTAATTTAAGAATCTGATTATATGCTTCCTCATAACCACCTTCAACTATTAGATTCTCTACAGTGAGAGTTTTGTCTTTAGCTATAGGTTCATCTAGGATTTGTGTTTTTACAAAAGGTTCTTCTGCTATTTTCTCTTCTAAAGCTGATGTTCCTCCATCAAGTTTTAATTTAGTTACTATTCTTTTCCATGCCACATCTTTTAATCCTGATACAGGTTGAGAATATTTTCTCGATAACATATCTAAGAAGTCTCTGTGAAAGATTTTGGGGATATCGTCTCTATCAAAATACTCACATGTAACTATACTGTCTAGTAATTCAGTTTTGTTACCAGTTAGTTTCAAACCTAGACATCTTGCTAAATATTTTACTTCTTCTTTACCAAGATGTCTATCGAGGAATTCCTTGATGTCCATATGAAGTCCTTCTTTTAATAATTTAACATAATAAGTTAGTAGATATCAATTATAAACATTGGTGAAGTAAAGGATGGATTAGTACAAATCAGTTTTCCTCTTTTTTCTCAACAAGAACAAGGAAAGAATCAGAATAGATCATATAGCCTATTCAAACGAAAAATTTCTTTTCACTATAAATGTTCATAATGACGACAAGAACACCAAGGAAAATACTGACGGAAGGGATGAGTTAAAAAAATAATTTAAAGAATCACAGAAAATAGAACTGGGGTCTAAAACTCAAAAATTCTCCAGTTTCCGACAAAAATAGTTCGCAGAAAAACATAAGAAAAATCACAAACTATATTTTTCAGGATTAAATATGCTTATGTTTCTTTACTTATAATATCGGAAAATAATTAGAGATCAACGAAAGTTTATTTTAATCAGGGATAAGTCCATTATTAGAAGCTGTTTTTATTTGATTCAAAAGTTTGTACCAAATATCTTCAGTTTTCTTATATTGGCTTAAGTTATATTCTTCATATTCCCATTGATTGAGTGTATCAACATGTTGTTTACATCTTATATCATATACCCATCTCAGTTCTTTTTTTAAATCGGAGGAAATAATCTTAGATTGAACCAAAATACTACAAGCTTGATTAAAACCAAGTTTTTTGCGTTTCATAAAGCGTTTGGCAATGGGAGTAACAATAGCAGCAATTATATTACCATAATTTGCAATTGAGATTTTGATTAACATTTCTTCAACTACAGAATACAAATTAAATTTGTGCAACATCCAACTAAAAAGGTCATTCAACATAAGGTGGTAGGAGACATTACTTATTAATTTTGGACATTTAAGAAACGAAAATCTCTTACGATGCGTATCTGCGTAAGAAATTGGACCACTAGGAATGTCAATAAAAGATTTACTTAAGTAACTTGTTTCAAGTAAATCTTCTATTTCTTAAAGTTTCACACTAATTTCTCGTGATAAATTGCTTATTTTTCTTTTAATATCCATTATACCACTTCTTGATATTTTGTTCGAATAATCGGAAGAATAAATATCTTCTTTTTGTTATTTTGGTTTGTTTCGTAGATTAAAATGATCTCGTACGGTTAGCATAAACAACAATAAAGTGTATTCACAGACGTGTTTCATGTTAGAAGAGAGATCTAAAGGTACCTCTTTTTCCACTCTTCTACTTTTTCAGGTAGTTTTAAAAGAAAAGAAGTAAAATCAAGTCCTAAATTTAATGAGTATTTTATTAATAGGAGTTCTTTACAATCTTTACATACACCAGAAGGAAAATGAATTTTACTTAAAGGAAATCTAATTGGTTTCTTTGTTTTACATCTACCACAAAGGAATCTCCTGCAAGTTTTACAAAATGTCATAGTTTTATTTCTACATTGAACACATGGCTTTTTAAAGTTGAGTCTTGAATTGCTCACGTATAATAATTAGAAATACTAGTTTATAGCATTATGCGATATGTTAATACCACATCTTTTTACCAAGTTTATCTTCAGATGATTAGAGGATGAACCTACAAAATTACTTTGTAGAAAAATAATCAGCCAAAGTTGTTTGTTTATTGGTTTTAAGTTCGTTTTGTAATTGATCGATAAACCACTTTTTGAGTTTCATAGTCTTACGTTCAACAACACTCTTAGGAATCCAGACGGGGTCTTCTGTTAGCCTAATAATAGTAGCAAAATAAGCTTTTTCAGTTTCTGTTTGTATTATTCCTAATTGAAAATCAGAGAAATTATCAATATCCATTATTTTGATATTAAGATTTGGATATTTAAACTGATAAATGTTATTTCAACTGTATTAGCATTCAAGAAAGTTGTAAAAAGCTCTTGATATAATAAATCTAATAAATCACTAGATGAACTGAAGAAGAAAAAGAGAGAAAAGAGAGGGGGTTGAAGCGAGAAAAAAGAATGAATACCGAACTGATGAAACTTATCTATATTTCACATTTACTCTACTAATAGTAGTAGTTCCTTTGCTACTCATAAAACTATTCTCTCAAAAAAGACGAAAAATAGATTATATAGCAACTATTCCTTCTTTGTTTTCTTTCTTATAAAAATCGAATTAAGTCAATATTAAATTAAAATCATCATTTTTCCATTATTAAGTTGAGAAATCAACATATACAAGTATTCAGTCTCTAATAAATGTAAACAATTTCTTTTAATGCTAGACTAGTTAGTACAACATAACAAGTTGTGTCTTTTCTCGAATAGCAAACACTGTTTTACTAGCAAAATAGCCATTTTTTGAGAATATTTTCTATCTTTTCATTAAGTAGTGATAAAATTCACTGTTATTGGAGGTAAACGTTTTATGCCTATAATACACCCTAAAGATAAAATGTGAAAAGTTGAATAATAATAATAACTCTCTCTTTGCAATGTTTTATATTAATCCTTTCTTAACATGTTAAATATATATAGGATAACAAAGTATGATAATGGTACCAAAATTAACATTAATAAGCAGAAATCAAAATAGATTTTTATCGGGGTGAACAGAGTTATGTGATAAATGGTTTTTTGCATTTGTACAAAAATGAAGAAGAGAGCTGAAATTACTCCAATAATAATGGCAGTTATAATATAAGAGCTAAATTGTCTGAGCAGTAAAGTGTAAATATGTCTCTTTTTTAACCCTCGTAAATTCATTTTTCTGAAAATAGGTGATAGCTGTGAGATGAGTTGAATAAAACTCAAAGAACAGATAAATAAAGAGATTACAAAGAAGAAATATTTACATATATTTAGTGGTACATTATAATCTAGAGAAACATTTTTCTTTTGTATTTGGAAATTTGTTTTAAGAATATTTTTAATTTTTTCAAGGCTTTGTTCTTCATCAAAAGAATTATTAAAATTTATCATAATTTTCGTTATCATAGTCAGATTCTCGTACTCTGCACGATAATTTGATACGACAAAAGGTCTTTCTTCTATTGTTTTTATTAATGGAAAATATTTTGTTACAAAAATTGGCTGATTAACTATAATATTTGTTTGATTTTTACCAAATTTTGTTGGGAAGAGGTCATTATTATTCAAATTTAATTCTTCAGCCATTGTCTTGTGGATATAAGTGTATTCTTCTTGGATATCGTTCAATTTTGACAGCTTAACGAATTCTGGAAACATTATTTTTACTTTTGAAAAATCCATTAAATAGTAATCATAGTTAAAAAAATATTGTTCAACGCTATGTGAAATGGGTAATATATTTTCAACCTCTGGTAGTATCTCAATTTTTGAAATATTGGCAAGATAAACACCTTCGACCTCTATAATTATGTCTGTTGGATACTCAATCGTTTGATTCAAGTTATAATTAGCTGTGAAGGTGTTAATACTTGTAAAAATGATAGACATAGACCATATAACAAGAATTGTTATATGAATCCATGATTTTAAATTTTGCTTTCCTGAAATTATAGATTTTTCAATTAGTTTAAACATATTATTTGTTAACTTATTGATATTGACCTTTTTTTTAAGTTTAAGAGAGAATTCAGAAAGTAAAATCGTTATTACATAATACTGAATAATAATCGATCCTGTGGAGAAAAATGAAGAAACCAAAGGAGGAATAAGTGCATAAAGAGTATTATTTGTAAGAATAAGAATAATAGAGAAAATTAACAGAATAATAACATATTTCACAAATGAAACAATACCCATTTTTATTGAATTTTCATCATTTAAATTACTTAATTTAATTCTTTTATATAACAAGTAGAAATATCCCATTACTACTGATATGTAGGCATAAATAAGATTAATATGAAAAACAATACTTATAAGCAAGTATAAAATCTCTAATATGATAAAACTAATTGTATCAGTAGCTATTGGAAGAAATTTTGTTATTTTGTTCTGCTTTTTGTCATTCAATCCCCTTTTTTGAAATTTATCTAGTGCTTCTTTAATTTGGTAATAATAAAAGCTGGAAAAAAACTCAATTAACCATGTTGATATTAAAATTGAGATAAAAGTAATTAACAGTATTAGAGATTGAAACGACTCTTTAAAGAGATCTATCTCAATTTCAATCTTATAGGA
Organism: Candidatus Heimdallarchaeota archaeon; assembly: GCA_019057815.1. GTDB lineage: Archaea > Asgardarchaeota > Heimdallarchaeia > Heimdallarchaeales > Heimdallarchaeaceae > 18H4-34. The sequence goes on along the minus strand of JAHLWR010000001.1, from coordinate 38,244 downwards.
TTCTAATCTATTTAATGAAATAATGTCATTTTGAGAAACAAAAACTATAAAATTACTTTCTATTTTGTTCAGTATTTTTGTATACATTTTAAAAGAGGAAATTAATTTCGTACTTATATCTACAAAATAACCCATATTACAATTATTGGAATCAATATTTAACTCTGAAAAATGTGAATTATTCAATTGATTGTAGTTTATTAAGATATCCAGATTAAAAGGTAATGAATCTTGTTTTGTAAAGTTAGAGATATCCAATTGATTATTAAAGAATTCAATAGTTTCATTTGTTAAATCCCTCCTTTTTGTATTTTTACTATTTGAAGACAAATCTAAACCAATTATAAATGAGTCTTCATTAAAAGATGTTTTGATAATAAGAACTAGTCCGTCAGAAATAACATACTGTTTCCAATCTTTCAGGGAATCAATCCACTTGATATTGTAAGAGTATATCAAAGAGATGTTGTCTATAGTATAGCTATCTGTTATCTGACCTTGAATTTCTAAATCATTCTCTATGTCACCAATTTTTGTGTTTACGGAGATTTTTTCAAAACTAGCATATCCAACTGCATAAAAGCTTATGAGTAAAAATAAAAAAAAAGATAAGCTACCAACTTTCAAAAATAATTTGGGGTTTCTTTTGAAAAAAAGAAAAACAATTTTTACCATTTACTCACCATTAGCTTTAGCAAGTTGCACAATACGATTGACTTTTTTTAAAATAAATGGGTCATGTGTTGCAATAATGAGTGTTTTTTGGTGTTCACGAGTTTTATTAATAAGTAGATTAAGAATTCTTTCTCTAGATTCTAGATCCAAATTACCAGTAGGTTCGTCAGCGAGAATAATTTGAGGATCATTTGCTAAAGCTACAGCAATAGCAACACGTTGTTGTTCTCCTCCTGAAAGGTAGGGTGGATATGTTTTCTTATATCGAGTAATATCTAAACTCTCCAGTAATAAATCTACTCGCTCTTTGATAAATGCTGATTTCTTGTTTGCGATAAGTAAAGGAAGAGCAACATTTTCATATATAGTAAATTGATTGATCAGATTAAAATCTTGATAGATTAAACCAACTTTATCGCGTCTATAAGTTACTAATTCATCATCGGATAGTTTAGTAATATCCTCACCATTAACTAGTATTTTACCACTAGTAGGTCGTAAAACACCCCCAAGGCAAGTGAGTAAACTTGTCTTTCCACTCCCACTAGGGCCTGCAATAGCAACTACTTCTCCTTTTTCAAACTTTTCATTAATATTTTCTAAAGCTACAGTTTCCACAATGCCACTATATATTTTATATAATGATTCAACTATGATGTGTTTCATTCTTAAATAACTTCCTTTCTTTGTTTTTAACAATAGTTTTTATTTGTTTCACAGAAAATGGAATTATAGTAAATAAAGATACTATTCCTCCGACAAAAATAGTAAGCAGAAATAACGATATTTGGCTATAAAAATGAATATTATTAGCTGATAAAAGACTCGGAAAAAAAGATCGAACATATATTAGCCCTATTATTAACCCTAAAACAAGTCCCATCAGTGAACTAAACACTAGGGAACTATAAACTTTAGTAATATAGCTCTTTCTTAATTTCCTATCTGGATATCCTCGAGTTCCCAATTGGATTAAAGACGGAGCAAGAGTTTTAATTGTTGCTCGACTGAAAATAACAGTAGTCAAAGGAAGAAAAATAACTGCAAAAATTATATCAAAAACAGTAAAATAGGTTCCTGCTTGATTTTCAGCAAGTTCATAAAAAGATGTTATAATACCTACATTTATTCTCAACAGCTCTAGTTCACCAAGAATTGATTCTATAACGTTATCTATTTCTGCTTTTTTGTCAGTTTGAGAATTATTCTCATCTAATACTAAATTTACTCCAAATGATGATATTTTCGCATCAACTCCTATCTCAGAGTATATTTCAAGAAGTAATGAAATATCAATAAAAACATAATTGTGAATTGTAGAACTGAATGTTCTGAGAAGAGGTAAAGTGTCTACAATACCAAAAACAGTTAAATTTCTAATAGGTGGTAAAAGTTCAACTTCGGATATGGTACGGAAATTTATATCAAGAGAAGTAACATCGCCAACCCTTAAACCAGATTTTTCTGCTAATCGTTGATTAATAATAATTTTTTTACTTCTAAGATCCTCTAAATTAGTGTTTCTTAAACCGCTAGATTTAAATCCAATAAAATGTTCCCACCCTAGATCATTTGATGAGTAGAAGGATGAATTTATTGCCCATAACTGAGTAGGAATAATTTCTTCTTCTCCTAATACATATCCTGCACCACCTTGTAGTGTGCAAATTTCCTTAATTTTAGGAATTAATTTTGTTAAATTTTTTACTTCATTAAAGTTAAACCCACTTTGATCATTATTATCTAGATAAAAATCACAAATCATACCTTTATCCTTGTATATATTACTGAAAGTTTGGTTAGCTGTTTGAAATACTACTAAATAAAAAAGTAATGTATATAGGCTGAGAGTAACAATACATTGCATTCTAATTTTCTTTAAACCTTTTGAATATAAACGAAAGAGTAAGTTTTTAAGATTTAGTAATTCTTTTTTCTCATATTCACTATTTGAAATTATAGATGTTAGTAGGAGATATGAAACTATAGCAACTGCCAATATATCAATAATTATTTTAATGACTCCCCTAATAATGGGAAACCAGAATAGAGGTTCAAAAATAATGAATAGTTCTATTGTAAATATGAAGATTATTGAAGCTGAGATCCAGTATTTTCTTGTAAAAAATTTTTTTCTTCCCCTTAAATGCTTTTTTCCTCTTTTCTTGGTTTTTTTGCTTGAATCTTCTTTACTAATATCAGCAAAACTAAGTAATTTGAATAATGTTAGCAGAAAATAAACAAGGACATATGTCTGAAATAATGAAAATATAAGTGATTTTGGTAAACCTAGTAAATATATAATGGATGAAAAAATAGCTTGTGAAATAAAAACAACAATTAAATCTGAAATTAATTCATGGGCAAAGAACAGAAAAACAATTTTTTTATCAGAAATTCCCCTAGATTTAAGTGTTTTTCTTTCAGCTTTCATAAATTTTGAAGCTCCGACTTCAAGTGTAAATAGAAGAATTAGAACAATAACAAGATTAGGAATGCTTAGTAGTTGGATTAAACTTATCTCTTTATTCATTTTCCTTTCAAGGTTGTTTATAGCAACTCTAAGAGGAGAATCGAAAATTATAAACTCAGGGTTGAATCCTTTTTCCACTAAACTTTGAAAAATAATTTTCTCTCTTCGAAAAATCTCATTTTCCATCTCATCAATTTTTAATCGGTTTAAATATACTCCACTATCTAATAATTCTAGAAAAAAAGCACCTAATTCACGAGAATCAATATCAAAATGATTTACTAAATCAGATACTACTGTCAGATTGCCTAAAAGAAAATGTGAGAACCTTTTAGTAGTATAATTAAGTGAAAGAAGATTATTGGTTTCTATAATAAATTGAGTATATTCAAAAAGATTGTTAGTACTTAAATCTTCGATTTTGGTAATATTTATATTATAGCTTTTTGAATCAGTGGGAAAAGGTTCAAACAAGTTTACAGACTTATTTGTAAATCCTGTAGAACCAATAATTTCTTGGTCATTAAAACCAAGAAATTCGATCAAATCATCACTTAAACCAATGAATGGAATATTCATAGTTTCATTCTGACTCGTGAATTGAAAACTAATAACAAATCCATATCCTAAAGAATCATCATTAGCTGAAATTGAGGATAAAATATCAAATAGCCCCTCTAATGAAATATCCGGCATGCTATTCTGAGGGAGTGAGGTACTTAAACTCACAGACAAATTATTTAATTCATCTCTAAAATTGGCATTAAAAGTGATAGTAATTGCTATTGTTGTGCTTCCCATTAAAACAAGAATGATAAAAGTTATGATTGTTGATGGTAATATGAGTTTGAAAAATCTGCGATACAAAAGAAAAAACAATCGAAATAAACTCATTTATACACCTTTTTTTATCCTTTTCTCATACAATAGATTAAATAGTTTTTTTTCTTTTTAAAAGAAATTAAAAAAATAAAAAAACTTGAAATTTTTAGTTTGATTAAGCTTCAAGGTTTATAAATCTTACCCAAATTCTATCTCCACGGGAATTATAGATTTCAAAAATATAATCTTCAAAAGTAGTACCTACGTAGAAATAGGAATACCAGTTGCCATTATTTATGCCACTACCAGAATTTTCGTCATACGGTCTTATTATTTGATCGTCCTGAAAGACATCATCTTCGATCAATCTAAGATAGATTAATGTACCCAATAATACTTCTTCATCTAAAGTGAAAGTTATTTGAGGATTGTAGTCTCCGGCATAACATCTGTGTGTGGAAGATTTTTGTGCTCGCATGTTTTGACCATCATTATATTTAATTTGAATCCTAAACTCTCCTCTACCAGAATCATAAGATTCTGTGACAATGATTCTATTCCAAATAATGTGCATTGGTATGCTAGCTGCTTGAGCATGATTAATGAAGAAAATAATCGAAAAAGCACTCAAAACAATCAATAGTAACAATCCAACTGATTTTAGCTGTTTGAACTTTTTTTGAACCATAATATCATCCTGAATAGTATCTACTATTCTCTTAAACATTAAATTAAAGATATATAAACTTTGCCCACTGCTTTGTTAATTAACAATACAATAATGCATATTTAGAACTAGTTAAGGAAAAGTTTGAAATATATAATAGATTAACAAAACTATTAGGCTTCAAAAATAAAACCTAAAAAAGAATGCAAAGTGTTTGGGAATAATTTTATGAAAAAGAATACATTATCCAATAAGAGAAGAGCTTGCTTTCTATTCGTTGCATTAGCTTTAGGTTTTTTCCTTTTAAGTTCTGGAATAAGAGCAGAAAGCTACACAATTCCATTCGAACTTGAAGATTTGAATATCGAAGGTTTAACTACAGTCAGTCTAGACTTTAATCTCATCGTGAAAACAACTGTTCCTGGGATGAAACTGTCTTTTTCTATCAAAAGCCTCAGATTCATCTACCATAGATACATAGTCTAGATTGTTTTTTTGAATCTCCCTCCAAATATCTTTAATTTTCTTTTCTTGATATAATAAATCACTAGATGATGAGTACATTTGACAATATTAAATAGAAATCTTACTTAATAAATTCCATGTTGTCAGTTGTTCTTTAAACTTTTCTTGTCATAAAAAGCTCTTACCTCATCAGGAGACATACGAACATTATTACTACCAACTCTTTTGAAATAAATATCATTATTTGTTGTGTGTAGAATTTCTTTATCTTTTGGAACGTATATAAAGAGGTAACCTTTGTCTTTATGCAAGATTATAGACTTGAATTCCGCAGTTATTTGAGGTCTAATATTATTTCTACAAATATTAGTTATCTGATTTTGTATATCATCTCTTTGATTGTTATCTAATAACAAAGGAACTTTTTCGTCAGTAATTCCATATACTACAATACCTCCATAAGTATTAGTTATTGCGACAAGGAGCTCTTCTGTTTTTTTGGTTTGAATCATTTCTCTCTTACGCTCAAAGTATTCACATTCGTCTATCGAAAGAGCAAAATCTATATCATTATCTAGGACTTTTTCCCACAATTGTTTAGCTACTTTAACGGGAGTTATTTTTTCTGTTTTCTTTCCTTTTACTTTTTTAATTTCTCGGGAAGAAATCTCTTCCTTAAGCTTAATATTGTTTCCAAGTAGTTGGAGTTTTCCTAATCCATCAAGAACATGTTTAACCTTATATTCTGGAGTTTCAACAGAATGAACTTTTGAAATGTAAGTTTTTGGTTTCCTTCTAGAGATAGAATAATCTTGATCTAAAATCACACACAGCGAAAGGAACTCATCTAAATCCTTAATTTCTCTATTAAAAGAAGATATCCAATTTTTAAAAGGATCTTCAGTTTTTGTTGAAAATAAATCCATAGTGTCTTTTACTGCGCTTTTAGAAACATCAAAGAAATGTGAAACAACACTTGGTGCTCTTCTTTTAATAACTTTACTTCTATTAATCTGAATCATTATTTCCTCTGCTTCAAGTCTATAACTATTGAATGTAGAGAGATATTTTTGAATTTCTTCTTGAGCAGAATTCATCTGAATCACTCAATATCAAGAAAAATTCTATTTAACAGTTATTATTCAATCTAAAAATAAAAAACTGAAGAAGAAATAGTGAGAGAAGAGAGTGAGATATGTAATAAAGAGATAAAGAGTGAGGGGGTTGAAGCGAGAAAAAAGGAAGAAGGCAGAATTAAAAGGTAAGAAACCTGTGATGGTGACATAATTTGAACCTAAATGTAAACTACATGCTTCCATATTAATAAGATATCGTTGAAGGAAAAGAGACCCTTACTTTGGGCTTTATTAAACGAAAAAATGCGATATTCTTGTTATCTCTATACCCTATCTTTTTTAATATATTACGCTTTTTTTCCAATATGCTGATTCATCTGGTGTAGCATGGCATGAAATAGTATTTTCTATAATTTATTAATTTATTTCGCTAGAACAAATAAGAACAGAAAAAAGATAATTTTTCTATTTTGTTTGAGGATCTGATAACGTGAAGAATTCCATTTTTTCAACCTCAATAACTTCTTGTTTTCTTAATTCTCTAACTAAGCTAAGGAATTCTGCGAAAGTTTGTTTATCTTTCACCGTTTCGTAGACTTCCCAAAGGGTGTTATGTTTTGATGTACAACAGTTTTGAATTATTTTGGTAGCATAAGAATACTCTGCTTTTGTCCAATCAGGAAATGTTTTTGACCTGTTTTCTTTAAAATTTGTCAGTAAACTTTCATTTGAAATTATATGTGAATTTGAGAGTAACAACTCAACTTCGATTTTCTCATTTTCTTCTGGTTTTTCCTTTATTTTACCTTCTAAATAAACAAGAAGGTGAGATAGCATCGTTTCATCTAACATAATCCTCGTTTCTATTGTTGAAGCTATTATTTCAAGCCATTTCTTTGCGTTTTTTTCTGCTATATTTTTTTTAATCCTCATTGATACTGTAATAAGACTCATTTTAGAAGTCGAAGATAGTTCATATCCTTTGTTAGATACATCTAAAAAGAAGTTGGTTTGCCGAAGTTTATCATTTATTTTAATACTTCGGATACTTTTTCCTCTAAAACCTTTTATTTTCTCGATTTCTCGATTACCTATCTTTACTTTTTTTGGTAAGGGGATGTCTAATCCTAGTAGAGGCTCAGTTGTTTTAGTTTCTTCAACTTCAATAGGAAACTGAGATCTTACAGAATAAGAAGCGTCAACATATAGTGTAATAGGCGTGAGTTTAGATCCGACGCAGTTATGAATGTCTGTGATTTCAACATAACCTTTTGAATCTAAATCTTCTGTTTTCAAATCATAAAGAGCAAACATAACTCTTAATTTCCCGCATTTATTACACATATACTCAACTTTATGCCTTCTACTGTCAATGTTCAAAATTAAACCTCTTAAATTTAATCTATAAAAAATTGTTTTTAACAGCATATATTTCTTTCTTTAAAGGAAGAAGAAGTAGACAATCATCACTTACTGTTACTTTCTTTCCTATATACTCCCCACTTTTCTCTCTCTTTCCTTAGAGGATACGGAGACAAAAAATCATTATTAATGGAGATATGGATATCAAGAAAAATGTAATAGGTGAAAGATAGAAAATAGGACTGGGGTCTAAAACTAAAAAATTCTCCAGTTTCCGACAATAATGGTTTTGAGAAATTGATGTGCCAATTTTATAAAAGAAACAATATATTTTATTTTTCTAAAACTGTTTTATCTAAATTAAATCATTATTTTGGTAAATAGTGAGATTGATAATAGCGCAATTTTAATTGAGGAGAGTACTATAAACAACTGCAAAGCGTTAATAAGTGTTTAAAATTCTAAATTGTTATGAGTTTCTTTGGTAGATGCGGTCAGTGTGGAAGGCCAATTGAAGAATCAAAAAAGACTTGTGGAGCTAATATGGTTATATGTGATAAGTGTAAGATGATTATACATATACATTGTATTGGTGAACACAAGTTGAGACACAAAACTGAGGAACAGGCACTCCTGTCATCTGTTAACACTGATCAAGGTCTATTTTCTAAGTTTTTAGCTTCTATTAAGAGAATATTCAAACCTTTGTATGAATAAATCTACCTTTGAAAATAAAATATTTGATTTACCTGATTTCAAACCTAACTAATATGGCATTGTTACATTTGTGAGGATGAAAGCTTGTTGTTGTGCTTTGATCAGTTCTTGAATTGCTTTACACACAATCTGATTCTTTGCTAATTCGTCTATTCTTTTTACAATGTCATCCTTTCTATCCTCTGGGAAATAATCCTTTATTTGTGCACAATTACGTGTTACACCTAAAAGAAAAGTTGAACATTCATCAGTCTCCTTTCCTTCTAAAACAATTTCTTTTAATGTGCTTAGGATTTCGTTTCTTTTCTCTATATTAGTGATTTCATACCGAATTATTGGAAATATTCCCAAAAATTTTTTCTTTTTTATTATCAAAAAATTACTTTTTTCTAAATTTCTGAAAATCTCTTTTTCAAGGCTTTTACTGCTTCTGATTAAACTTTTCAGCCAGTATTGGAGTGACTTTTCAGTTTTAGTTTCATTCATTAGTTTCAAAATATTATCTAAAATGGGTATTTTTAGAGGAGATGAATCAACTATTTTGACTACTCCTGCTTCTATATCTATTCTATTCATTATAGCAAGTTCTGTTAAAATAGCTCCAGAGATACCATAGTCAACTAATGTAGTTTTAGAAAACGGTATCTTCCCTTTATTGACGTCAAGTGCTAGTATAACCACTTCTTCAGCTAGTAGCATACTTTTTCACTAATTATACATATTATAAACTACGAATTAAAAGATTTTGTCATGTATTTGATTAATAGAACAACTATTCGCTTAAAACATTAAATCTTCTTTTGGAATAAAAAGGTAGAGTTGAAGAATTTTCCCTCATTTTTCCCGATATTCTTCCCTTAGAATTTCTAATGCTTTTTTCTTTTGTAAACTCTGAAATTTCTTGTTTTTTTATTGGTTTTGTAGCAAATTGATTAGATTTCGTTTAATCTTAATGCTCTTATAATTGCAGTTATCGTTTCAGTTGCTTTTAACTGTACATTATGATCCTCATCCTTTCTTGCTATTTCTATTAAAGGTTCAATTGCTTTTGAGTCTTTAAGGATTTCTAGAAACTTAACCGCTTCAAATCTGACACTATAATACTTATCTGATAAAGCAGTAAGTCCTATATCGATGAGTCTTGAATCTTTTTCTTTAAAATCAATAGCTATTTTAGATAATTTCTTTAAAGCTGCAAGTCTTATTTCCCAGACATAATCATTCATGAAATCGTTTAGAATAGCTATTATGTCACCATCTATGTGTCCAGAAAGGAAATCAATGGAAAATTCTCTGATAGTTTTGCTACTATGACGTATGTATTGTGTAATTGAAGAGACAGGTATAGTTTCACTAAAACCTAACAGAGTTTTTTTAGCTTCTTCTCTTACAGAATCTGATTCATCAAGAAGGAGGTCAAAAAGGGGAGAAATGATTTTTGGATTATTAATTTTTGATAACTGTTTAACTGCTGTAAATCTTACTTTTGTGTGCTCATCCTTTAGTGCTGTAATAAGATAGGTAATGATTTTGGAATCTTGTAATTTACTGAGAGCTATTAATATAGATTCTCTAACTTCCCAACTCTTATCTTCTAACATCTTAACTAGTGAAGTAGTAGCTATTACATCACCAATATCACCCAAAATCTCAGCAGAAAAGCTACGTACATCCTTATCTTCATCATTTATGAGAGTGTTAATGACTTCATTTAAAGCTCTATGTTTATTTTTGTGTTTCGATATTTGTTGGAGCGACCACTGGCGAAGGACTGGTGTGTCACTAGTAAGGAATTTTATAGCTTTTTGCAAGTCTTCTTCAGTCATTAAATTCACTATTTAGTTATCTCTCCGTATAGTTAAAAGTATAACTGATATTATCACTTTAATTTTCTAATGCATGAACTTTAGAAATTTGGAGAGTTATTCTTTTATTATTTCAATATTATACTTCAACAATTGAATTACTATAATTCAAAATGGGTGAAATAAATGTTTAAAAAAAATAATCGTTTAAAAAAATATACCCTTATATCCTTGTCAGTCTTTTTGCTGTCTCTAATGCTTTCAAATACTAACATCATGGCAGAAGTAAACGGGCAATTGACTAATTCTAATCCTTTACTCTATGACTACACTTTACTGAGTAATGGCGAAGGACCTTTAATCGGATTACCTTCCCTTTCTCCTGAATATCCTCAAAGTACTGATGATACAGAAGTTATAACAGCTATTAGCGACCAGGATGGGATACAAAATGCTTCTCTTTACTGGGAGTATGAAACTCTAAATCCTGGAGTTTTCGAGAATATTTCTATGCTTGAAACTAGTAGTTCAATCATAGATACTGAGGAATTTCAAAGGTCTGGATATATTACAGATACAGGTGTTGAAACAGATGATAAAACAGACTGGCGATTTGGAGACTTTGTCTACGAAGCAGCTGAAGGAGAATTGTTGAATGATATAGATTGTTCTATTGAAGCCGGTGGGATTAGCGATCTCGTTTATGTAAAAATTGAAGCTAAAAACTATACGACTGGTGAATGGGAACTCCGATATCTAGATGGCATATTTGGAAGTGTGTCTGAAGTAGATCCCTATCCTGCAAACTATCTGAGCAATGAACTTGTTGCAGGATATAGAATTTATGCTATTTCCTATAGGGAATCTGTTTCCCCGCCTGCTCCTAGATTTGACCATCTCCTAATCTCTCAGAATGTTTATGGAGCTACTATTCCTGCGGCTAATCTTCCTTGCTGGGTAAACTATTATATGATAGCTTTCGATGATTTGAATCAATCAACAATAACTGATACATATTCCTTCCTTATGGACGCGGAACCAGAAGTAACTCTTAATGACTTACCTTTTGCAATCAAAGGAGATCAGGATTACATTCTTAACGTTTCTGTAACGGATTCTGATGGAATAGACACTATTGATGACAGTAGTGTAGTAGCTTATTATATGCTTGACGGGGCAACTGAATGGAGTTTTGTATTGATGGATCTTGCGTTAGATTTTGGTGACACCGCTTTTTACACTGGAATAATACCAACAAGTAATCTTGATAATATTGAAACTGTTTTATACATAGTTGTTAATGCTTCTGACATTGTCGATAGTCAAGAAGGTCGAGAAGGTAGTTCCGGAATAGAGACAATACTAATTGACAGTCTGAATCCTCAAGTTACAACCATAACTATAGATGGTGGAGTTGACCTAGTTGAATATGCGGATGTAGCATTAATTACTTCAGATGTTTTTGTCACTGCAGAATTCTCTGATCCTCTAGGAATTGAATCTGTAAATCTATACTATTCAATACCCTCTGGAAGCGATTTTGTGAAAATCGAAATGTTGAACACAACTGATACCGAAATAAGTGTTTCTCCGATTGAATTTAATGCAACAATCCCAGCAACAGTTGATACAGCTTTAGTTTCCTATTTCTTTGAAACAACTGATTATTTGGGTAACACTGGCAATACAACAGAATACTATTACTACGCAGATGGAATGGCACCAACTATTGACAATCTTCTCATTTATCCTTCAATTATATCAAACATTACAGATGTCACTGTGCTCTTTAATGCTTCAGATTATACTGATCTCAAACAACCAGTTGTTTGGTACAGCTATGATGATGGACTAATATGGGATAATGCTGTTGCAAATCCTATCGATTACGAAGCTCCAGAACTTATTGATTATGAAGATACATTCAGCATTGATGAGCTTCCATTCTTCATACAAAATGATCTTACATCATACCTAAACCTAGAAGTGATTAGAGGTGGAGGTGTGTCAGTTGCCACTTTATCGGTAGATATAACACACGAAAAACCAACAGACATACGTATTTGGCTTGTAACAGAAGATGGAGAGCGTTTCTTAATCTTCGATAGAGAACCTCAAACTAGTGTTTTCAACCTCAGTGTAGATTTATTAGCATTGGGTTTAGATGAAGATGATTTCACAGATGCTATCTTTACGTTGGAAATTCAAGATTATTCCGAATTGTACTCTGGATCTATAACAGGTGTTGAATTAACTTTAACCCATTATACAATACCTTTAGGTTATGGTTTCATGGCTACAATCCCTGCTTCAGACAATGATACAACAGTTCAGTTCCATATTACATTAACTGATTTATTATGGAATGAAATGAACACATCAGATTATTTCTATTATTCTGATGGATTGGCTCCTACAATAAATCTTGAAGCATTAGATACTCCATATAACCTAAATGGGGACCATTACATACCCATTACAGCAGAGATTACTGATGAAGGTGGAGTTTCAGGTGCTGATGTTTACTATAGATTCTCAGAAACTGACACTTGGAGTTTCATGCCTATGGTGTTTGACCAAGAGCTGAACATGTATATAGCTTATGTTCAAGTCAACAGTGCTACGGGAACCTTAGAGTACATGGTTCGTGCATTTGACTTATCAGGTTTATCATCTAATACAAGTTCTGTATTAATAGATTTTAACAACGGGCTAGGTCCAGTAATAACACTAGGAGATGCTCCTTACTCCTCTCCCTATTCCATGGAGGACGCAAGAAGTATTAGAATAAATGCTACTGTAACGGATGATGGTTCATTAACACTTGTGCAACTATACTATAAACTAGACAATGACACAGAATGGACTATAGTTAATATGACTCTTGACACTGAAACTGGTCAGTACTATTATGATATAAAAGTATCTGGTGCAGAAGGGATTTTAACATTCAAAATTGTAGCTACTGATGATTTAGACTTAGTCACTGAATCAGATATCTTTACTATTGAATATGAAAACGCTTCAGTTTTCCAACCTTTAGCTGTAATAATTCCTGTTGTTAGCATAGCGGTTATTGGTACATTAGCATATCTCTTTGGAACTAAGAAAATAAAACTTGGTAAGATTTTCAAAAGAGGCGCATAATAGTTTATTTGAAAGCATAAAGCTTTCAACTATTTTTTTTTCAATCTTCTTCTCAAAAACCAGATTTCTCTAAGATATTGTGTGCAGCTTAAAATAACTTCACCTAAATTCATTGAATAATTTTAAATATAACAATTAACTTGAAACATATCATTCATAAGTTAGAGGTTGTGAATCTTATGCCACTATTGTCTCCACAACAGAAGCTATTCTACGGCGCTTGTAAGCTTGGTCCTGTCCTCATGTTGAATATTGTAACAATCGCAACTTTCTGGATCTATGGTAACCATTTTAATTTAGATCCAAAGCTCAATGGGTATGGAAATGCTGTAGGCAAAGTTGCTATAGCGCTATCAGGCTTCATGTTTGGATATATCTCTGATAAGATGCGACCTAGAGAATCCAATTTTGGAAGAAGAAAATTCTTCATTTGGACTGGAGCTCCTTTACTTGCCTTTTCGTTTGTTATGATTTTTATCCCCCACCTTTTTATTCAAATAGATTCAGGAAGTAGTTCGGGAGTTTTTATATGGCTGTTGGTTTGGAATTCTTTATTCAATGTCTTCTATGGTTATCTAAATGTGCCTTACCACTCATGGATGCCAGAAATAACCACAGAGGATGAAAGAGTAACTGTTTCAGTTTATCAGAATTCAGCAATGTTGGTTTCGAATCTTATTGGTTCTGGATTCGGTTTTATTATTGCAGGATATCTCGAAAAGACGGGAGGTCTTACAACAACAGCTGGAATCGCATTAATGGTCTTTGCTGTGATTGTTGCGATTCTGGAAGTTTTCTTTTTCCTCCCAGCATTATTTTTTATTAAAGAAAGAAAGGTGAAATATATAAAACGGAACATAGTTGATGAATTTAAAACTGTGCTGAAAAATAAGAATTACATTTATTGGGTACTAGGTTTTTCTGTTCTGTCTTCTGGAGTAACTCTAATCGCTGCTTTAGTTCTTGATTTTATTCAAAAAATTCTAGAATACGAAAAAACATCTCAATTCGCTATCTTTGGAGGTTGTATGTTTGCTAGTCTAGTTGCTAGTTTTTACTTCTGGTCTAAATTGGCTAAGAAGATTGGAAAAAAGTGGACGCTATTAATATCCTTTTTGTGGTTAATGCCGTGTCTTCTGCTTACTACAGTAGTAGGTAAAATACCTTGGATACCTGCAGAAATTCAAGGCTATATTTTTGGTTTGGGTCTAGGAATTGGTTTATCAGCAGGGACGCTATTTCCTTATGCAATAATTGCAGATTTAGCAGATGATGATGAAAGGAAAAGCGGTCAAAATAGAGCTGGACTGTATACTGGGTTCAAAAGTATTCCTGTAAACATTGCTCAAGCCCTAGGGTTCCTTTTTGCAGGTTTACTAAGCGATTCATTGTCTTTAAGAATGTTAGGACCAATTGGAGCCGCAATAATTTTCGTGTCATCTCTAATTTTAGTTTGGGGCGATTATGATCCCTTTTTCAAAAAGAAAAAACACTTAATTTCTAAAACCTAGGATATTATTGAAGGATAAAACGAATCTAATAAATACAAAAGAGTGAAAATAGAAAGTATTTTTTAAATTTTTATTAACAAAGTATTTTTAGATAGTCTTCTTATTCAATACTATGCGTGAAATCACACTTTTATCGTGGAATGTTAATGGTATCCGTGCTGTATCTAAAAAAGAAATCTATCAAGGGTTGAAATTTACAGAATGGTTACATAAAACAAAACCCGATATATTGTGTTTACAAGAAACAAAAGCTCATCCTGAACAACTTGAACCAAAGTTGATAAGCCCTCAAGGGTATAAGAGTTATTGGAACTCTGCAGAAAAAAAAGGTTATAGCGGAGTTGTAACATATTCCAAATCGAAACCAACTAAAGTTAACTTTTCTTTGAATTACAATAAACTTGATTCTGAAGGAAGAATTGTTGAAACTGAATATCCAGATTTTGTTTTATTTAATGTCTATTTTCCAAATGGAAAAGCAAGTAATGAACGTTTGAAATATAAAATGACCTTCTATGATCATTTCTTGGATTATATTAACAACTTAAAGGAAAAGGGTAAATCCATTATTGTTTGTGGAGATGTTAATACTGCACATAAGGAAATCGATTTGGCACATCCTAAAGCAAATGAAAAAATATCTGGTTTTCTTCCTATAGAACGTGATTGGATGGACAAATTCTTTTCCAATGGTTATGTGGATACATTCAGATATTTCAACAAAAAACCGAAAAACTATACTTGGTGGTCAATGAGGACACGAGCAAGAGAGAGAAATGTTGGCTGGCGTCTTGATTATTTCTTTGTTTCTGATGATTTAATAGAACAAGTCTCTGATGCATATATCTTATCAGATATCTATGGGAGTGATCATTGCCCTGTAGGATTAAAGCTAAAACTACTCTCGTGATATTTTCCTTGTTTTTATAATCAAAAAATATGAAACCGTATCCATATCTTTGTATGTATTTCTTGGGAATTTCCTCACTAACTCTTCAGTAGCTTGAGGTTCACTCACTTCAACAGCATATAACCCTACTTTAGATAATCCATTAATGTACTCACCAATTGTTCTGGGAAAATACAGCATATTTTTTGGGAGTGGTGGCCATTTAACTAACGTTGGTCTACGCTCAAAGTAATTTTTGACTATACGGATTCTATCCTCGTTTCTTTGACTATCACTAGGCACTCTAATAGATGTACATGTTGGAACAGCAAAACATGGATGTGTTAAACTAAAAATAAAACTGCCCTCTTCTTTCAAAAGATAAGAGATTTGTTGAAATAACTTGTTATGATTAGATATGTCCATCACAGCCATATTACATACTATTTTGTCAAAGGAATCTTTCTCGAAAACTTCTGTTAACTTAAGAGCATCACCTTTGACATATTTAATCCCTAATTTCTCTGTATTCTCTCTCTCCATACCGTAATCTATCATATTTGAAAAATCTATACCTGTTAATTGAGCTCCTTTTTTAGCTAGATGTCGTGTAACGGTTCCTTCTCCGCAAGCAACGTCAAGGATTTTTTCTCCCTTCTTTGCGTCAAGTAAACGCAAAACTTCAGGAATAATGAAATACTTATGACTAAAATCTCCTCCTTCTGGCCATTTTCCAGCCCACTCGGGAGCATTTCCATCCCAAACGGATTTAGGTGTTTCCTCATCTAGAGAATCAAGTCTAGTAATTTCGAATCTAATCCCCATATTTTCTACCCTTTCTGAACCCCATGCAGGATGAGGAAATGTGTAAGACACTGCTTCATCTTTGTATATCGGTAACCAAACTACTACATTTCCTACTGGTTCTAAGTCACCTATCTGATAAGGATGAGTACCTCCATATTCTGCGTAATCTAAAGCAGAATTCTCTTTACCACACCTCTTACATGGGATTGAATAATAATAATCATAAATAAGAAAATTTTCTCGAATCATGATCTCATCAGCACAATTTAAACAAGTAAATTCTTTGCAGCTATGACACCAAGAAATACCATTGAAGTGTATTTCTTTTTCACAATGTTCGCATTTATAGCTCCAATGTAAACTGCAACGAGGAGTGAACTCTTCAATATCATGAACAGCAGAGTTAATTGGATAATCTGAGGTTATCTTAGCATATTCTGAACAATAGAAACATAGCTTTGCGAAAGATTCTTCCATATTAAATTATGAATTAAACCATCACTAAAAATCGTTTGCATTATATTGTAATAACCCTACCCTTATTGAATCTTCCACCTTATTATAACCCGCTTGTTGAACATGTGAGACTATATGCAAATGAAACGGTATTATACTGGAAGATACCTTATTATAAGATATGTTAAATGTGAAAAACTCTTGAGAACAGCGTGAATTGAGAAAAATAGACAGAAAAGTATAAACTTATCTTTTTAGAAGAAAAACTAGAGCTGCTAGCGAATTCCCTTCAATTTCATACCCTTTCTTGCAACCCAACTCATAATTTCCTCTCTCAATTCTTTTACTCCTTCCAGAGAAACACAAGAAGTGTTGATTGCCCGGACTTGATTTTCTTCAATTGGAAACTCATGCTCTTTTATGAGTTTATACATGCTTGAACACACTTTCTTAATATCCTCTTCTTTGGGCTGAATTAGATCTATTTTATTTGTTACTAATATGATTAATGTATTCTCCCAAATCCAGTCTTTCACGATAGAAAATCTTAGCCACATTTCAAGTGAAGTAAGCGTGTGAAAACGAGATGCATCATGCAAAAAGAGTAGCACATTTATTTTTTCCATAGCAGGAAAACAATCAAAAATCTCAACAATTTCATCAAACGATGTTGTGTTAGTTGAAGCTTTTTGTCGTTGACCCGGAAAAACATAAAATTGTAGAGATGTTGTTATTTCTTCTCCGTCCACATTAACTACATCGCTACTAAACTCAATCTCTATATTATATGATTTACTAGCATTGAACAAGATGTCACCATGTTCAATTGACTCCATGTATGGATTAAGCAATAGCCGAGTTAAAACTGTTTTACCTGTTGCTCCATCTCCAAGAGGGAGTATTGCGCCTGTTGCATATTGTTTTATCTCGCCTTCCAAATTTGCCCACCATTTCCTAAGCGAATCGAGTTTAGAGTAGACTGTTCTCAATAAATCCGTACCATTAATTAACTATTAAAAGATATAATAGTTTGCAAAGTGTCAACATTTACCTAGTTTTCTTATATAATACGAAAAGATTACAAGTATTCTCGAATTTTATTGGTTCCTAACACTCTTCCTTCACTCACTACTTTTCCATTTACTCTGAGAGCTGGTGTCATAAAAACATCTAAGTCTGCAAATTTTTCTACTTCTTCAAATTTGACTATTTCATATTCTTCATCTTTTCCAAGAGATCTAACCGCTTCCACTGCATTTTCATACAATTTCACGCATTTTTTGCATCCTTTGCCTATTATCTGAATTATTTTTTTCTCTGTATTCATGTTGTCTACCTTTTTTATATGAATTTGATTGATTCTCCTGATATAAATAACCCGAACAATAATCCTGCTATAACTGTAAAAATAATTACAAGCAGAACATATGTTATATTTTTCTTATCTCCTATGAATTTCCTTGTTACCAGAATGCTTTGTATAGAAAGTTCAGGATCTGCAAGCAAATAAGCTAATAATACTCCCCTTGACATTCCCAATTCTAAAAACATTTTAGCAATTGGTACTTCCATTAATGTTGGAAAATAAGCTACAACTCCAAATGAAACCCCAATTAAATTTGCTATGACAGTATTTTCTCCAACAAGATTCTGAATAAACTCCTTTGGGATTAAAACAGCTAAAAATCCAGCTAAAAACACTCCTATTATAAGAAAAGGTAAAATCTGTTTTACAAATATCCATGTTTCACGCATCCAACTCTTTCTATCTTCTTTCTCAAATTTCTTAAAAAGATAGATTCCAAGAATTATTGCTATAATCAAAGAAAAAACTGCCTTTATAACCATGTTAGCCAAATCAACTCTGAATGCTTCAGATTTGAAATATTCAAAAGAACGCATAATTTCTGGTTCAGTTTCAGAATTACTTATCGAGAAATAACTTATTTGTGATGTTCCTGTAAAGAGTAGATAAAGAAGACCCAAGAATAGGTTGATTTTAGAATTCTTGAGAACAAAAAAAATCATCACAAGTAATATTACTCCCGTTACCCACAATATAGTTTGAATAATTAGTGGATTTCTCACATTGATAGATTCTAGATTACTTTTATTTAGGAAAGCAATAAGAACACCTATAAGTAATAAGAACGACACTAGAACTACTTTTAACATTATTAATGATTTTGAACTTTCATCTTCTCTTATTTCTGTACTTTCAGAGCCTTCAAGATTTTCTGTTCCTGTTGGTTCTATTATCTCCCCTTCCTTTTCTTTCTTCCTCTCCTTAAAGATTAGCTCCATTATGAGACCAATAAGAATAGCAAAAACTAGCGCAAGAATAGCTCTAGCTATTGCTATATCCATTCCAATTAGTGCTCCTGTATATGTTAAGGCTAAAATGTTTACTGCTGGAGCTGCAAATAGAAATGTTATAGCGGGTCCTAAACCCGCTCCTTTTTTCTTAATTCCTGCAAAGAGCGGTAAAACTGTACATGAACAGACTGCTAAGAGTAGACCTGAAATGGCCGCGACTGGATACGAAATTATCCTTTTTGAATCCTTCCCCATATATTTTACAATTGTGTCTTTAGGAACGAAAACTATCATAGCTCCTGCTATAAAGAACGCCGGTATCAAACATAATAGAACGTGTAACGACAAATAATCTGCAAGAGAATAGACTCCTCCGAGAAGCATCTCTAATACTTTTGCCCAGAATACAGAAACCATTATCATTCCTCTGTTTATATCATATCGAAAATATTCGATATAAAAAACTTTTTGTTTTAGCTGTTTGATTAGAGTGAAAAGAAAAACCTTTATTTCATAAGATATTCATGTTAAAATGAGAAATGACAAATACTTCACAATCTAAATCCATAGAAGCATTGAAAGAAAAATTAACCATTCTGAGGGATCAAGATATTATAGATATCAAAGTAGATGAACGGTTATTACTATTAGAAAAACTTGAACGAATGCTAGAAAAGAAAAAAAAAGATAGCAAGCTAAACAGTTATTTGAAGCTTTTCAAAGCCCTTGGTAACAAGAATAGACTTCTTATTTTATGGTTAATTATGAAAGGGATTCGTTGTGCTTGTGAGATTGAACATATACTAGGTCTCTCACAGTCCACAGTCTCTCATCATATTAATGAATTAGTTGAAGTGGGTGCAATAAAGATTATAAAATCTGGGAAATGGAGTTTAGTATCTTCAGAATCTAGTATTTTATCAGAGGACTTCTTTATTGAGCTTGTTAAAAAAGCATGAAGAGGTATTTTAGCTAATTATTGAACAATTAGAATAAAACTACCAAAAAAATGAAATCGAAAAGAGATACTCAACTTATCTATAGGATTCTTCTAGAATAAACTCCTACAATTCATTTTTGAAGCGAGTTTGCACTACTTTTAAAAACCGCTCTCCCTTTATCAGTTATGATTAGAAATTTTGGTGATGTAAATAATGTATGAAGGGTTAAGTGAAATAGGACCACACTTTGAACTATCTGAAACACACAAAATGGTAAGACAGAGTGTAAGAGAATTCGCAGAAACTGAGATAGCTCCTTATGTTAAAGAATGGGACCAATCTCACGTTTTTCATAGACCTATTCTCAAAAAAATGGCTGAACAAGGAATATTGGGTTTAAGCATCCCTGTCAAATACGGTGGAGGAGGATTGGATTACATTGCACTAGCAATAGCATGTGAAGAGTTGGAAAGGGTTGATACATCTTTCAGAGTTATTTTAAGTGTCCATAATGGTTTATGTACCTCTACAATCTGGCAATGGGGTGACATGGAGCAAAAGAAGAAATATCTTCCAATGTTGGCTACAGGGGAAAAAATGAGCACTTACGGTTTAACAGAGGCATCAGCAGGAAGTGATCCAGCTGCCTTAATATCTAAATGTCGATTAGAAGGTGATGAATGGATTATAAATGGTGAAAAGATGTGGATTTCATATACAGTGTCTTCTGATATCTTCTTAATATTCGCTTATGAAGAAAATGTTCGCCATAAAGGAATGAGAGCATTTATTGTTGAACGTGATTTTGGCGGTATCACCACTGACAATATAGATCATAAAATGGGTGTAAAAGCTGGTGAAACTGGTTGGATTCATCTAGATAATACTCCAGTACCTAAAGAAAATCTTCTTGGTTTACCTGAAGAAGGATTCAAAGTTGCAATGTCTGCATTAGATTGGGGAAGATACACAGTAGGAGCTGGTGCTGTTGGAGGAGCTAAAGCAGCGTTAGAGGCATCAGTGAAATATGCAAATGAGCGTGAAACTTTTGGAAAGAAAATTGGACAGCATCAGTTCATTCAAGGGATGATTGCCAATAGTGTAGCTGATATAGAGGCATCAGAGCTCCTAGTCTGGAAATGTGGTTGGGTTAAAAACCAAGGTAAGATTAACACTCGTGAAACTGCTTTATCCAAATGGTATGCAACTAATGCTGCTGTTCGGTGCGCTGATCGTGCTATTCAGATTCACGGAGCTTACGGTTTCTGTGATGATTATCCTGTTGCTCGAATTTACCGCAATGTCCGTGGAGCAACCATTTATGAAGGAAGTAACGAAATTCAGAAAATTATCCAAGCACGTTATGAACTAGGTTATTATGAGGATAAACCCTTGAGATGTATGCCTCCTGCTTATGATCCAGAAGAGTGGGCAAAAGAAGACACAGATAAATTCTAGTTTTTTTGCTTTTTTTTAAAAAGCAATCTCTTTATTTTATTTTTAGATATTTTTGTGTGTCAAAATTGTTATAATCTGCTATCGAAAGGTAAGTAAACTGAAGATTATCGCATCTTTTCTTTATGGTATATGTTTGGTTCATATGTTAGTGGCCATTCTGGTTTATTGTCTAATATTTCTTCTATCTGTTTAAGAATATCCTTTGATAGGACTATATCTGAAGCTTTAATGTTTTCAGTAATATATTCGGGTTTTGATGCACCTAAGATAGCGGTTGATATTTCGTCTCTTCTTAGAATCCACGCAAGTGCTAGTTGACTCATTTTTATACTGAGTGATGATGCAATTTCAGCTAGTTTCTGAAGTTTAGCAATTTTTTCTTTTGTTAGGTTTTTCTGAATCGATTGTGAACTCTCTCCTCGACTTCCTTCTGGAATTTGACCATCATTATATTTGCCAGACAACAATCCTTGAGCTAATGGGCTCCATACTGTGAATCCCATGCCATGCTTTTTTGCTACTGACATGATTTCTAATTCAATGTGTCTAAAAAACATGTTGTACATAGGTTGTTCTACGATAGGTTTGTGAGCTCGCAAATCTCTTGCTATAGCATTGACACGTTCGAGTTGAGCAGCTGTCCAAACACTAGTTCCCCAGTAATGAACATCACCATCTCGAATAAGATCATCGAGTTTCTCAATAGTCTCCTTCAAAGGTGTCATATAATCATAGCGATGCATAAAATAAATGTCAATATAATCCGTATTGAGTCGTTCTAGAGTGCCCTCTATTGCGTTTGTAATGTTCTTTCGACTTAAACCCCATCTATTGATATCATCATTATTCATTGACCAGAAAACTTTACTTGAAATAACTAAATCTTTTCTGACGAATGTTTCATTGGCTAGGAATTCAGCAATTACCTTTTCTGCACCTCCTTTTACATATATCTCGGCTGAATCTATAAAATTAATCCCGTTTTCAACAGCTGTTTCTAAGCATTTTATTGCGGTTTCATTCTCTACCGACCCTCCATAAGTTAACCATGAACCAATAGAGAGTTCACTAACTTTCAATCCTGATTTTCCAACTTTTCTGTATTTCATTTCTAATTCCTTCTAAATATTCAAAAAAAATACAATCATCAATGAATAAAAAGTATGTGGATTCACAAAAATTATTATCCAATCAACCTTCAATCTACTTTTTTCTTATCAATAAAAATTATCTCTCTGAATTTGAATTTCTTGATGAATTTTGCAAACTTTCTACAAAAAAATCACTATTTATACTAGAGAACTCAATCTTCCCCAGAAGATTTAGTAACAATAAAGGGAATAGGAATTAAGAAACTAGAATGAGAAATTGGAGATATTCCTTCTTCTCTTACAATAAAAAGGAAAGGAGAAAATGAAAAACAGTTGATTATTAGACTAAAAATAAGAAATGAAAATGATAAATTTTATATAAAAGCGTTAGTATACTTACTATTTGTGACAAAAAAAGATAGTTATTTCAGGTTTTCAACATTAATCGGTCTTGCAATCAGTTGGTTATTGTTATTACAGTTTCTGCGTTATTTCTTTTCTTACGTTTTCTACCTTAATCTAGGTGTAGGTAAATTGAATTTTGTCAGCTTCATTTTTACTTTATGCTTTTTAACACCGCTAATCCTGTACATAATTCCTAAGAAATTCGATAAACATACTTTTATTGTCACTCCAATTTTAGCATTAGTTTGTAGATTAGTTTTAGTCTTTGATATCCTACCTATGATTACCTTAATCATTTCTTCGCTAGGTGTAGCTTTTCTCTTAATATGGGTAACTTTATTATTTCAAAACAAAAGAAAAATGGTTTTCAAAAACATTGGTAGTTCATTCATTCTAGCTTTGATGATAGATCTAGTTCTTCGTATGATAGGTAATACTTTTGATATTACTTTGACACTAATCGGTTCAATCGTATTAGTTGTTGTTGGAGCCATTGCATTTATTGCAATGAATTTAACTGACAAATTTGCAGAAAGTAAAGATGAGATTAAAGATGAGATTATTGTTAACGAAAAAGATACATCTGTCAAATTCTTTCCATTATTTGTCTTATCTATTACAATCGTCTCTCTCATCATGTTAGTCTCGACTTTGCTTATTTTTCCAAATTTGCAACAAAGATGGAAAATTGACACGTTTAGTACAGGTAGTACAGAATTCTGGCTTATTACTTGGTTAGAATTTGCATTATTAGCAGGAATATTTCTAACAAGAAAGATGCTACATGAAAAGATTTTCAGTAAACTACATAAAGGCTATACAATGGCTATAAGCTTTGTTGGATTATCCTTAATAGTACTATTTGTATTTCTAGAACACAGAGTTTTCCTTTATCTTAGTCTCATTTCTCTACCTATATTGTTAATACTATTTGATTCTATTGCCCTTGATTCATTTAAATATCTAAGAAACCGAAAGAAATGGATAGGTGCATTTGCTTTATCAACATTTATAGGTTTACTCTTGTATCTTCTCCAAACATTTGCTTTCAATTTTGCTTATGTACCTAAAGCTATAGGATCTTTGCTTAAGAATACATACCCCCTTTTTATTGCTTTACCAGCAATAATTGCTTTATTATCATTAGTACTTATTTGGAAAAAGAGTCAAGTGATTAAACTGAAGAGTAATATTAAATTGAATACTATATTCATTGGATTTCTACTTATAGGTATGATTTTCGCAACTTCTCTTAATCAACCAAAGTTGACATCTGTAGAAACAGCGCCTTCAACAATAAAAGTATGTACTTATAATATCTTTCAAGGATTCAATGAAGAAGGAGAATTTAACTACGAAACAGTCTATAGCGTCTTATTAGAGATCAATGCCGATATTATAGGGTTGCAAGAAACACAAACTGGAAGAATTACCAATTTAAATTCGGATATTGTAAGATATTTAGCAACGAAACTTAATTATTATTTCTATCAGGTTCCTTCAATATCTGAAACAAATAATGGTTTAGCTTTACTGTCTCGTTTTCCAATTACAGAAGCTAGTGTAATATCATTGCCTTCCTCAACTGATAACAAAGTGTATTTATCTGCAACAATAGATTTAGGTAACAAAGAAATTAATGTAATTGTTGCCCACTTAAGCTATGATCAAACTAATGCAGATAGTTTAGATAATAGAATTAATCAGTCAACCACCATTATTAATTCCCCTCATGCTTCAGACGCTGATCTTTTAATTGGTGATTTCAATACTATCCCAAATTTGGAAGAATATGTTATTATTAGAACATTGTTTAATGATTCTTGGTTGTCCATCTATCCTTCAGGAGTAAATGGTACTGGTTTTGATGGTGTAACCGCAGAGGATGCAGGTGAGTTTATTCGAATTGATTACATATTCTATAAAAACATTATCTGCATTGATTGTGAAGTAATAACGGAAGCAATTTCTTCTGACCATAAGCCAGTTGTAGCAATATTTTCAATCTAATCTCCTTTTCTCTTTTCTTCTTATATTCATAATATCTTCTACCAGATGAATAGTTAGTTGGATAAGAGAGTATTATACGAAATCTTGAAATCAGTAAACATATTAAGCCATCTTCCTATAATTAGATAAGATATACGCTCTTAATGAACTACTCCTACCTTAAGGAAGGAGTTGCTTGATTCATAGAAAAGACTTGACCACTAACAATAGCAGAAGCGCTGATAATGACCAGAGGTCTATTCTCCACAAGTATAGAGGAACATCCCGTACCCCTCTTCAAAATGTTGATTGAAGCGTTATAATCACGGTCTAGCTCTAAGTTACAATAAGGACAGAAGTGTATTCTGGTTGAAAGGTTTTTCTTAACTATTCTTCCACATCTAGAACATTCTTGAGTAGTACCTTTAGGATGAACTTTAACTACTTTTTTATCAGCATTGACAGCTTTATAAGATAAATAGTTGAAGAACTGTCCCCACGAAGCGTCTAAAATGTGACGATGAAGAGTGCGTGACCGCTTATTATTTTTATTACCCTTCTGTGATAGTGCTATAATATTCAAGTCTTCTACACAGACAAAGTCATAAATATTAACATAAAATCTGGAGACTTTATGCAAAAAATCTTTACGTTGGTTAGTAACTTGTGCCAAAAGTTTAGCTAATTGTAACTTGGCTTTTAACCAGTTCTTTGAACCCTTCTTTTTACGAGCAAGAGTCTGTTGTTTGACTTTGATTTTCTTTAATTGTTTGTCTATATTCTTAGGGTTCTCTACGCTTCTCCCATCAGAATCGACGATAAACGAAGAAACACCAACATCTATTCCTACGCTTTTATTGGTTTTAGGAAGAACCAGTGGGGTATTTTCTATTTGTATAGTTGCGAACCATCTACCTGTTTGAGAACGTTTGAGAATTATCCCTTTAATTTTGTTTTTCCTTACTCTATTATCTAGTCCTCTACAATTGATAGTTCCTATTTTAGAGAAGATTAGCTTGTTTTTGTGTTCATCTATCTTGAACCCGCTCTGGTTATAATTGATAGTTTTGTACCATCCCTTTCCTTTGAACCTCAAGTGACCTATTTTACGTCCACTCTTTTTTAACTTTGATAGACTCTTGATATTTGCCCATAGAGTGTAATTGACCATCTGTAAAACTTTAGAATAAACTCCTTTCAATTCTGGCATAGAGTTGTTTTTTAGCCAAACTATAAAAGATTGAGTTTTGATTTGTGTGAGTTTTTCTCCCTTCTCTCGCGCTTTCTTGCACTCTTCTAGTAGCTTATTATAGAGTTTTCTACAAATATCCAACTGTTCAACAAGTTTTGCTTGCTGCTGTTTATTAGGGTACAGTTGCACTTTGTATGTTAGCATTAGTCCATTCTCATAGTTCTTTTTTCAGTATAAAAAGCTGAGTTTATACTAAAGTAAACCATCTAGCATTCATCCCCTCCCTAAAGTAAGGGGACTTCTGCTATCAACAGTTAAATGTCTAAAATACTTTGCAGATTCTGAATATGAACAGGGATGACTAAAGATTATACTCAGTGCATATAGAGGTTGAGAAAACTTCTTAATTGATTTCTCATCTCTCTAAGTAGGTGTATCGTTAATGAGTAAAAATGAGGTTGTAAGTTATTTTGAAGAGACAAGAAATCCTTTTCCTTTAAATTATTTAACGAAGGGTGTAAGTAAGATGAAAACTATAATAGCTGCATTAAACCCTCGAGCTACAGAAGAAGTAATTCGTGGAATCCTCAGGGCAGCTAAAAACTCTCGAGCAATTGTGATTATGGAGTTAGCTTTGAGTGAAATGTCAATTTCTGGAGGTTATACCGGCTATACTCCTCAAACGTTTGCTGATAGAGTTAAATCAGCTGCTGAAAAAGAGAAATGGTTTGCATATGCTCTTCATGCTGATCATCTAACTGTAAAAAAAGGCACTGATGAAGAAGTTGAAAATGTGAAAAAGGAAATTGCTGCTAGAATTGATGCTAATTTTACTGGTTACGCTGTAGATACTTCTTTTTTGTTTAATCGTGATGAAAGAACTGTTCAAGGGCAATTAAACTCTATAATCCAAAAAGGATTGATTTTATTCGACTTTATTAAAGAAAAAATGGGTAGCAGACCTTATGGTCTAGAAGGAGAAGTAGGTGAAATAGGTATTACAGAGTTTACAACAGTGGAAGAGGCTTTTCACTATGTCAAAACTTTATCAGAGAACAATGTGAGCCTAGATTATCTTGCCATTGCAAATGGATCTACACATGGAGTAAGTATTGATACTGAAGGAAACGTCATTCCACAGTTAGGTATTAATGTACAAAGAACTGTAGAAATAGTAGAAGCATTGAAAGAATATGGAATTGGAACAAAAATAGCTCAACATGGAATAACTGGTACTCCTGTTGAAGTTATAGCTTCAACATTTCCTCATGGTATAGTAGCAAAGGGAAATATTGGAACACACTGGCAACGACTAGTTTATTCCGTGTTAGAGGAGTATGAACCTGCTCTTTACAAAAAAATGCGCTATTGGGTACTCGAAACTTTTGGAGAGTCTGATGTTGATAAACACAAAACGTTTGAAAAACACTCGAAATTAGCTTGGAAGCCGTTCTTCAACGAAGTAGAAGGTATCAGTGAGAATTCAAAAGATACAATCATTAAAAAAGCAGAAGAAGAAATGAATAAATTTATTGATGCTCTTAAAATGAAAGATACAGCAACAGCTTGCTATAAATACGTAACCCAGAACAATCTTGAAAAAACTTATTAAAAAATTCCCTTAAGGGAATTAATTTTCTTCTTGTTCTTCAGGAGGTAGATAAGAATTCTCAATACTGGTTATATCGAGCCATATGTACACAAGATCTTTTGATCCTCCAACAAACCCTACTTTGCGGTGAAGATATTCCATATCTGTTAATTTATCAACATCTAAGAGTGGAGCTTCAGCTAAAGTTACAGATTTGTTTTCTTTTGTAATGTAACAACCTTTCCCGCCTATTTTAGAGAGAATGTATAGATAAGGTAAAATTTCATAGACAAGTCTTAGTTTGGGTGCGAAATATCCAAAAACTCCTGTTTTGTCAAAGATGTTATTCATATCTTGTACTAAACATCCACCATAACGCAGTTTAGCTTTTTTTCTAACGCCATCAGTGAATTGTTTTTGGGGTTTAGAATATTGATCATATGAACCTCCAAAACCATATACAGGTTTTTTAGAAGGACTAATATTTAGATTATCTTTCAAAACACGGAAGTTAGTACCATCATGGATGAATTGTATATATCCTGCTTCTGTTGCTAAATCAAAACGGGTGAAAACTATATAACTTGTTGTTAAAGCAGCTTGAATTGTACCATTTTTATCTATAATGTTAACGATTCCGCCTGGACCTCGACTTCTAACTATAGACGAGCCGTCTATAAAATCTCCTAATACTATGTATTCACCTGTTCCTTCTGTGATATTTTCTGGCGTAGTTTCCTCACCTAATAGCAAATAGTATAGGTTTTTTGGTAATTTCTGGAGAAACAGTTCGTGTGATGCAATGTCAAGACTTAGTTGCTCATCACCTGAAACATTTATAGATCCAGAATAGTCATTGTCTCCTGTCATAAAGGAAAGAATCTGTCCTTTGACTTCTAATGACAACTGAACTAGTTCTGAAATAAGATCCCGTAGACTGTTAGATTCGATATTATTCAAATATTCTTCAAAAGTTGAATAGTGTTTTTCGGTCATTAAGAAGCAATAACTCATTATAGAATGTAAATTTTGTGCTGTTATAGCTAATCAGTTTTTGTTGTAAGGGTTGCTTGTACTTGTTTAGCCTTCTGAATCTTCTCATAATTCCATCTATCAATCATTTCATGCCAGCATAGGTAAATCATTTCTCTATCTGCTAACGGAATATTATATTTGTGTACTTTATGTTTACTAATAGAATCCAAATAAGAGTGAATCTTATTGTTTAGATATGGAAAATTGTTAAGAGATAACGTGTTGTAAATCTTGCTAAGTTCTTTGATTGGATCTTTTGCAAGATTTTCGTATTTTACTTCTACTATGTTTCCTTCGGGAATTAGATGCAGATCATTAAGGAAATTGTCATAAAGCATAAGAAAAAATTTTAGTATAAACTCTTTAATATCAAATCTGGGTTTTTGAAGCAAATAGAATTTCTTATTTGTATTGTGCATCCTAAGAGTAGAGAAAAAAACCTCATAAGGATTTCTATAAATATGTATGAACTTTGCGTTTGGGAATGTTTCCAAAATTATTTCAATTCGTGCAGTATCGAAAGGAGATTTTAAAACTAGCTGTTTTCCTCCATTCTGATAAGTTTTCTTTCTCAGCAAGTAAACCAGTGCGTTTTTCCATTCTTCTCTTTCTTGTTCTGTAGCGTCCTTAAACGAAGTATACTTAAGATAGTGATTAATATTTCTAGGAAAAAATGGTCCAGTATAAGGAGAAAGTAAGGTTAGATGCATAAGACCATATTCGTGCTCATGGGGCATTCTAGTAGACATTGGAACATTATCTGTTTTTCTTCTCTTTGGTATAAAAGGCTTTAAAATCGAATGGATGAGTTTACTGCTTCCAAGAATGATATTTGGAAATGCTATTTCTGCTAAAGTTAAGTAGTCTAAACGATCATCTTGAGTCATTAAACTATGAAGGAAAGTTGTTCCTGTTCTCCAATGGCCAATAATAAAGATAGGTGATTTAGTAATCTTTGTATTTTTGATTTTCTTGGAAAAACGAAGTTTCTCATAAATAACCAGAGGAGATAGAAGTAATATTAATGCAGTTACTATTATGGCCTTAGGCATATACAAAATATAAATTCTAAACTTGTTTTGAAAGAGAAGATATATCCATTTTTTCAAACTTAAACCTATCATTATTAGTACTTCCATTTAGAACATTTTAAATACATATTTTCTATAAGTTTAGTTTAATACTTACTGTAGATGGGTTCACTGCACAATTAATAACTGCTTGTTTTATAGTTTTAATGTTTTTGGAGTAGTGAATTCGAAAATCTTTTTGAAAAAGACTAACATCGTTATTTTTTCTCTTTTTTTTCTCTCTCATCTTTCTCACTTAGAAGCAAGTCTACAAAGTTAACTAAATCATAGAATAAATGTGAATATTCACTCACTTCAAACTGCTCATGGTTAGGACATGATTTGTCTATAACAATGGAACTATTCTCAAAATCTACAATTATAGGATACAATCTACATCCTTGCGGTCTGTTTTCGTATATCGAACATTTCCCCTCTTTCAAGAAATAACAGTTTTTGTCGATGTTTTTCAGTATTAAAAAACCATCAATGTTTCTAGTAAAATCGTTTTTCTTATACCCAAGATTTTGTATTCTCTCTAAATCCTCTTCTGATAAGGCCATCTCTGTTTCTAGACAACACTCAGAACACTCTTTTGAGTACTTACAATTGAAAGAAGAGAGGGGAGAAGGCATTTGAATAACCTGTACTAATTATCTCTTTATAATTGCTTTATGACTTTATCAAGTTTGTTTTTGAACATGTCTACAATGTCATTTAGTATTTGGTCATTATCCGCTTCTGCTGTAAGTCTGATTAAGGGGGAAGTATTTGAAGCTCGGATTAATACCCAACCTTCATCAAGTTCTACTCTAATACCATCCATAATATTAACATTTGTGTATTCTTTCAGAAGCTCACTTTTTAGGATATCAATAACCTTGAATTTTAGTTCATCGTCACAGTCTACTTCTTCTTTTTTAATGGGGTATACGGGTATCTCTTGAACAAGTTCGCTTAATTTTTTCTTTGTTTTTTCAATTATTTCCGCTATTTTCATAGGTATAACTAATGCGTCATCAAATAGGAAAAATTCAGGTAAAATCAGATGTCCGCTAGATTCTATCCCTAAAGGAGAATTCTCATTCTTTGCTTCAAGAGTTAAAAATGTGTGACCTACTGGGATTTGTTTTATTTTGAACCCAAGTGGTTCGAGTTGCTCTCCTACAGATTTTGAACACTCCACATTAACAATTATTGTGCCTTTTTTCTCTTCTAGACCATATTTACCTATAATTATCCCTGTTTGATCTGCTGATAGCACTCTTCCTTTATCGTCAACTATTACTGCTCGATCTCCATCTCCATCAAAAGCAACACCAAAATCACAATTGTTCATTTTGACTTCTGCTACTAGTTTTGTAAGATTTTTAGGTTTGGGGTCTGATGGTCTCGCAGAAAATGTTGGATCAGGTTCACAATAAACTGGTGTTACTTCTAAACCAATTTCTCTAAAAACCTGAGGGGCAGAAAGCGTAGTGCTCGCTCCTCCACAGTCTAAAGCTACTTTTATCTCTTTCTCAAAATTCATTCTGTTTTTGAAAAATTCTAAATAATCTTGTTTTGCGTCTGCGGTCTCTATTTTTCCAATTTTTTCCCATTCTACCTTTGAATATTCTTTTGTTAAGCAAATATCTCTTATTTTCATTAATTCCTCTTCTGGAAACCCAACACCGTCAGAAAAATAGAACTTAATTCCATTCCATTCTGGAGGTAGATGGCTCCCAGTAATGAATGCTATAGCATCCTTTTTTAATCTCCATCCTTTGAACAGAGTTTGACCAAAAGCGGTTGTACCAACATAAGTTACATCAACGCCTACTGTAGTAGCCCCCGATATGAATGCATAAGCTAAAGGCATACTAGTTTGTCTTAAATCGCTTCCTACAACTATTTTTTTTCCTTTTAATTCGTTTGTAACATATGTTCCTGCCGCTAGACCTATTTGGTACATAATTTCAGGAGTTAAATCTTTATTGTACAACCCTCTTATATCATAAGCTCGAAAAATATGAGGAGAAATGTTATCTGTCATCGCAGTACGAAATTTTTTGTAATATAAAAGTTTGATTAACTTTGCTCTCACATAAATTTTATATTAAAGATGTTTTGAACATAGTTTATGCATTTCGCTGTGGCTTATATTCTAGTATTTATCGGTTCATATTTGATTGGTTCAATACCTTTTAGTTGGATTGTGACCAAATTAAAAACAGGTGAAGATTTACGAAAAATAGGTTCTGGTAATGTAGGTGGAAGGAATGTTTACAGAGCAACAAAGTCTAGAAATTTAGGTATTTTAGCTGGAATTTTAGATTTAACAAGGTCAGTAACTGCAATAACTTCTTCATATTTCATATTCAAATATTTCTTTGAACAAGGAGATCCAATCCAATTTTGGCCATATACTGATGTGATTCCATCATGTTTCGCTCTAACAATAGCTGGATTGGGAGCAGCTTTTGGTCATAATTGGCCAATTTATCTTCTATCTCACGGTGGACGAGGAATAACTGTAGTTCTTGGATCATTACTTGTTGCTAATCCAATATTAATTCTATTTTGGGTCGTTCTATGGCCAATTGTCATCACCATTGTAGGTTATTCTTCTATTACATATGTTTTAGTAACAGCTCTTACGGGAGTTATAGTTCTATTTCTACCCCCATGTATGATGATGCCTTGGGCTAAGTGTAATCTAGCAGTGGCATGTCTAATGTTTGGAATTGCTCTTATTATGCTAAGTAGGCAAAGAGATAATTTCAGGAAGATTAGATCAGGAGAAGCAAAAAAAATGAGGATTATTAAAGCACTTAAAGGAAAGAGTAAACTTTCTGATGAGATGTTAAAGTAAAGATTTTCTCAAATTTAAGAAGTTTTAAATTCTTCTTCCTCAACTCCCCACAATGAATAAAGCTATAATAATAACAGGTACTCCTGGAACCGGAAAAACAACCATTTCAAAGATGCTTTCAACTCATGGATACGAAGTTCATGAAGTAGGTAAAATAGTTAAAGAAAAACACCTTTATACTCTGTATGATGATGAAATGGAGTGTTACGTGGTAGATGATAATTTATTGACTCCTGTTCTGGTTGAGCTTATTGAGAATAACAGTTCTCCTGTTCCAATTATTCTTGATGGTCATGTTATGATTATACCTTCAGAGTATATTTATCACTGTATTGTGTTGCGATGCTCAATAAAGACTCTAAGAATAAGATTAGAAGAACGTGAGTACAAACCTTCTAAAATCGAAGAAAATGTTGAAGCGGAAATTATGGAGGTGATTTTAACTGAAATGTTGAAATCCTATGGAGAAGAAAATGTTTCTGTCGTTAATACTGACGAAACTGAAGAAAACTCTTGTAATGATGTTTTAAATATTATAAAAGGGAGAAAAGAGAGGAAAGAAGAGGATTCTACCTGTTAAATTTTATAGATAGAATACCTCTATCGTCTTTAAGTATGGATACTGCGTCATTTGGAGCTACGATGGTGAAAGTTCTAGTGTTTGAAGATCGCCCAAAGAGTTTAGTTCTCCTAAGTGTTTCACCGCTATCGAACGAAACCAAACGTATTCCGTTGAAATCTTTGAAATTTATATGTTTCATAGTTTTTTCAATAAGGCCCATTTCCTCTTCTGGTGTTAGGCTTGTTTCTAATACAACGATGCTTCGTTGTATCACTCTGGTAAGTATATAATTTATCTTATCGTGATATGAGAGATCTTGGGTTTCTGTAGATGGAACAAAATCAACGCTAAAAGACATAATTATCACCTCACCTTCCTAGCCAAGCTAGCTATCATATTGTAAAGATCGTATATACCTTCTCCCTGTAAAGCACTAATTGGAGCAACATGATAATTACTAAATGCATCTTTAACTAATTCTGCGTTAGAATCAGGTAAGTCGACTTTGTTTGGCACAATTATGAATGGTTTATTTTGAGCTTCAAGATTACCAATAATAGTGAAGTTTACCTGATCGAAAGGATGTTTAGTTGCGTCAACAACAACTAAAGCTACATCAACATTTTCCAAATATTTTATAGCTTCAACAATCCCTCTTGTAGCTTCTTTTGCTCTTTGAAGCGCCTCAGCAGGAGATAATCCGAATTTGATAAAATCTTTTGGATTAACAGACGTTGCAACACCAGGCATATCTATAAGAGTAAGATCTAAATTTGTTCCCTCTGCAACAAATTTTACTTTTTCCAACTTTTGAATTTCACGAGTTTCATGAGGGATTTCACTAACTTCTCCTACTTCTTGACTAGCCCAATCCATTCCTATCTTGTTTGCAAGAGTTGTTTTCCCAGCATTCACTTCGCCGTAAAAACCTAAATTAATTTTCTTTGTTTTATTTGATTTAAGCCACAGCTTCCAAGACATAACTAACACCTAATATAACATTTTTACTTCTTAGTAAAAAACGACATAATATCCGTACTACACCGAAGTATTACATTTTTGATAAAAATTAATTTTGATTGATAAAAGTGTAAAAGAGTTTAGAAATGACTTGATCTATTTAAAATCTAAGCATTTCATTTTTTTAGGTGTATTTGATAATCTGATTGAACCCTCCTTGGTAACTACACAATCATCTTCTAGTCTTATACCAAATTTGTTTTCAAAATATAAACCTGGTTCAACTGTAACAATTGAATTTTCAAGCAAAGGTTTCGAAGGTGAGTCGGGATAAGCTCTACGGATACCAATCCCTATATCATGAGTTTCAATGCCAAGTGGATGCCCGGTTGAATGGATAAAATATTTCTCAGGATCGTATCCAAATTCTTCAAATTTAGCACGAACTGCTGCTTCAACATCAGAAGAGAGGACACCAGCCTTTATCAGTTTATAAGCTGCTTCTTTAGCTTGATCTACAGCTTCATATGCATTTAGGACTTCTTCAGGGGGATTTGAACCTATCCAATAAGTATGTGTAATATCACTATTTGACCACTTGTAGGTGACTCCGTAATCAATTAACAAAACTTGGTTGTTCTTTATTTTCTTCTCTCCTGGTTCGTGGTGTGGAATAGCAGCATGAGATCCTGCAGCTACTATTGCATCAAAAGCTACTCCCCCTCTTTTATTACATTCATATTCTACTAAAGCTGCAATTTCTTTTTCTGTCATCCCTGGTTTTATCATAGATTCAACAACAGTTTCCATTAATTCTTCAGCTAACTTTGCTGCTTCTTTATGATTCGAAATTTCTTTCTTTGTTTTTACACTTCGAATATCAAAAATAAGATTCTTAGCTGAAACATATTGCAGTTTTTCATTAAATTTCATTAAGGCTATTTTTGTTCCACTTGCTATTATATCTCTATTCATCATGTCTAAAGCATCATCAGCTTCAACAAAATTTAGAGCTATTTTAGCTCCATCTGGGAAACTTTTCATGATTTTCCCAATATTTTCCTTCATTTCTGAACCTTTTTTATAAGCATGAACTTCATATGCTTGATGATTAATCATCATTGCTTCCATTGCTGAAATAACTACTCGGGAAGAATCTTGCGATATAACTACTAGAGCGGGACTAGAGACCCATTTCTGTAATAGATATTTACTGTGAATATCATAAGAATGGTGACTAAAAACTACCCATGCATCAATATTGTGTTTTTTTAGCATGTTTTGAATACGTTCAATTTTCTCTTTCATTTTTTCTATACTCCATAACGATTTCTTTTAGCCATTTAGGACATAAATCGTCTTGTGCAATTTCCGTTAAATCTTTAAAAGTATCGATGTCTTTAAATGATTTTTTGTAATTAAATTTGTAATATGGAATTTTATTTGTTTCGAATATTTCTTGGAATCTATAGGATGAATTTTTACCGAAAACAAATTCTGTTAAACTTCCTTTTACAAATCCTAAAAGACTAGTTCCATTATCCTGAGAGGGGGCTATAATAACTTGATTTGTTTCCTGAAGTAAATAAATTGTCTTTTCTATTTCATCTTTTGAAATCAAAGGTAAGTCGGCCATGACCACAAGAACAATATCTTCCTCAAGTTTTTTAGATGCTAGACCCACTGCGTCGTTTAAATCATCTCCTTCATCAATAAGTGAGTTATAAGATCCTTTGAATTCTGTGTTTTGGCTTCTTGTTAACAAGTAAATATTATTTTGATAATCAACCTTTGAAGATTCTTCAATTATATGTTGTGTCATCTTAAAAAGTATATTATCAACAATAGAATCATCAATATCTTTACGAAGCCTACCTTTTCCTTTGTTTGTTCCTCTATAGGGTATCAGTATTGCTACTGTCATTCACTTTCCCTTCAAAGCTGTTGATTAATTCTTGTATAATATAAGGTTTAGAGAGTAGAGGACGTGCTAGTGATACTGCAATAGCTCCTGATTTTAGCATATTATTAATATCATTAATTGTCCTGATAGAATTGTTTCCTATTACTGGAATTGAAGTGTGTTTACATATTTTTTGGACTAATTTAAGATTAGCTTGTTCTATTCCTTTTCTCATTGCATCTAAATGTATATAAGTTATATCTAATGATTCCAAAACTGAAAACAACTGTGATATGTTTTTTACAGTATATCCTCTTATTTTTATACCAATGAGTTTGGATGAGAAAAAATTCTTTACAAAATCTAATATCTCCTCAAGTTTTTCTAAATCTAGTAAAAGCTTGTAGCCACTATTTATTCTTAGGAATTCTGGTTGTCTACAATGCGCATTTAGTTCAAAACAGTCAACATGTCTAGATAAAATATTCAAAATGTTTGCTGTTTGATTGTTCGTATTAGCTATTCTTCCATTTACAGCTATCAACTGTTTTTCTGACTTTTTATTTAAAATGAGATTTTTTTTGCACCATTGATTGAACTGTTCTTTTTCTAGAGGTACTATCGTCTCTTTTTTTCCCCTTTTAACTACATTGTAGGTTGCCGTTAAGGAGGTTTCATCTAATGAATAGCCACCCAATGTAACCATCCCTACTCCATAGTCAAGCATTTGTTGACAAAATGCTCTGTCTGAAAAACCAGCCATTGCAGCTTGACAAATGGGTGGGAGAACCTCGAATTTTTTATTCATCTCTTCTCTCCTTTTAACGTTTTAGGATGATTTTACTTAGTTCTGTTGCGTCAGCTTCAGATTTAAAAACTATATTCTCAGCTAGAGTTTCAATTCCCGTAGTTTGTGTTATTTTTTCAATCTCTGCAGAATCTGATCGATCAATGATGAAAGTGCTAATTAAATCTTTGTAAATTTCTGAAACACCAAGAGCTGTAACCTCGTAACCTTTAGCTTTCATTAATTGGGTAGCAGGACCACTAATTGCTGTTTTTCCTATAATAGGGCTAATAGCTATGCATTTTTCTCTGTTCTTTTTCATCCAATTGTTAATCTCTTTAATTTTTATGATAGGACCAATACTTGTTATTGGGTTACTTGGGCCTATTATTACTAAATCTGATTGTTCAAGGTTTTCCAAAAGATTATCAGGAACTTCTGCAATTTCAATTTGCTTGATATATATATCTTCGATATTCACTTTTCCCTTTAACTTCACCCAAAACTCTTGAAAATGAATATCATTCCCCTCTTTGGTGATAATTCGTGTTTCTATATGATTATCAGAACAAGGTAAAATATTTGCATCTATATCTAATTTTTCACATAAACCTCTTGTGATTTCTGAAAGCTTCATCCCTTCTCTAATTTTCTGCGTTCTATAGAGATGAATTGCAAGATCTTTGTCGCCTAAACTAAACCAATTTTTACTGTCAATCTGGTTAAGAAAATCACTTGTAATATACGTATCACCTTTAATCCCCCAGTATTTTGAAACATCTAGTAGTCCACTGAATAAATACAAATTAGTATCTACATCAGGTGATACGTAAAGTCCATTTATCCAAATATCATCAGCTGAGTTGGCAATTATATTAATTTGATTATCGTTGATAATCCTTCTAAACCCTTGAATCAACTTAGGAGTCCCTGTGCCACCTGATAGAAATGTAATCATTAACTTCCTTTTCTCACAAATCTGTAAAAACTTTTTCCCTTCTTATTTGAAAAAATAATTAATATCAAATATTGCTTGGTATTTAACAACACAAACTTAGAAATCATTTTGGTTTTCTGTTAAAATTTGAGAGTCTTGAGAAATATCTTGATTACTATTTCTTTGTTTTAGATTTCGTTTTAGTTGCTGTTGTTTTAGGTTTCGCTTTAGTTGCTGTTGTTTTAGGTTTCGCTTTAGTTGCTGTTGTTTTAGGTTTCGCT